>NZ_JBEAAJ010000006.1:0-674591 GCF_040446465.1 Streptomyces sp. RG80
GCGGTCCGCCTCCAGGGCGAACAGCGCGGCCGCGAGGACCGGGAAGGCGAGCAGCACCAGCACCGCGGTCAGCAGCACGTTCCACACGAAGATCGGCATGCGGAACATCGTCATGCCGGGGGCGCGCATGCAGATGATGGTGGTGATGAAGTTGACCGAGCCGAGGATGGTGCCGAAGCCGGAGAAGGCCAGACCCATGATCCACAGGTCGGCGCCGATACCGGGCGAGCGGACCGCGTCGGAGAGCGGGCTGTAGGCGAACCAGCCGAAGTCGGCGGCGCCCTGCGGGGTGAGGAAGCCACCGACCGCGATGAGCGAGCCGAACAGGTACAGCCAGTAGGCGAACATGTTCAGCCGCGGGAAGGCCACGTCCGGCGCGCCGATCTGGAGCGGCATGATCCAGTTCGCGAAGCCGGCGAACAGCGGCGTCGCGAACATCAGCAGCATGATCGTGCCGTGCATCGTGAACGCCTGGTTGAACTGCTCGTTCGACATGATCTGCAGACCCGGCCGGGCCAGCTCGGCGCGCATGAACAGCGCCAGCAGACCACCGATGCAGAAGAACGTGAACGACGTGACCAGATACAGCGTTCCGATCGTCTTGTGATCCGTGGTCGTCAGCCACTTGAGGTGCCTCATGCCCCGCCTGTGTCCGCGCCCGCCCGGGACGTCACACTTCAGGGGCGCGACGAGAATCACGGAAGAGGGTGTGACGATCCCCGGGGTGCCGGACAAGAACGGAACATGAGCGACGACGACAACTTCGCCGCTGCCTATCGCGAGCACTACTGGGCGGTCAGCCGCTATGTCGCGCGGCGACTGGACGGGCGTATGAACGAGGTCGAGGAAGTGGTGGCGGAGGCGTTCACCGTCGCCTGGCGCCGCCGGGCCGACCTCCCGCAGTCCCCGCTGCCCTGGCTGTACGGGGTGGCACGGAAATGCCTGGCCAACGCGGTACGCGGACAGGGGCGCCGGCGGCGGCTGGTGGACCGGCTGGGCAACGACGACACGGCCCACGGGCGGCACATCGAGGCGGGCCCCGACACGGAGGCCCCCGGGGCCTGGGTGCACGAGGCGCTGGCCCGGCTCTCCCCGGCCGACCAGGAGGTGCTGCGGCTGACAGCCTGGGAGGAACTCGGCGTCGAGGAGGTGGCGGTCGCCCTCGGCTGCGGCACCCGCGCCGCGTCGATGCGGCTGCACCGGGCGCGGCGCCGGCTGAGATCCGAGATCGACCGCATGGGCCCCAAGACCGCCGCCGCCCTGAAGGAGAACGGCCATGGCTGACGAACTCGAACTCCTGCGCCGAGCCAACCCGGTCCCCACCGACGGCCCGCACTTCGGCGACGGACCCCTGGACCACCACGCCGAGCGACGGCTGAGCCGGCTGATGCGGCAACGGACATCCCGCCGCCCCCGACTTCTCTGGGGGCTGGCGGCCACGGCCGTCGTCGGTGCGCTGGTGGCGGCGCTGCTGCTCACCGACCAGACCACCACGCCGGCGGCCGCCGCCCCCCGCCCGCTCGTCGTACGCGCCGACTCCACCCCCGTGTCCCTGGCGACCCTGGCGAAGCGGGCCCGAGCGGTCGACAGCTCGCTCGAGCTGCGCAAAGGCACCCATGTGAAGTCGTGGAGCCTCGGCATGAGCGAGGACGAGCCGCCGATCACGTTCCCGGAGGAGCGTGTCGTGCGGTGGAACGCCGACGACAGCCACACGGTGACCGTCGACGACGGCCACGACCGCACCACACGGACCTATCCGCCGAGTTGGAGCGACGCCCCGCCGCAGTCGCCGCCCCCGCACGACGTCGCCCGGCTGCGCGCCTACCTCCAGGAGGCCACGCACACCGACACCGCGCTGGACACCGGCGGGCTTCTCGACGGCGTCGCGGTCCTCCTCGACACCTGGACCCTCGGCGCCCGTGAGTCCGCGACGGTGGCCGAGATGCTGGCCGACGCCGAAGGGCTGAAGCCCGTCGGACAGGTCACCGACCGGCTCGGGCGGCGCGGCCAGGCGTATGTGTACCAGCAGGCGGCCACCCGCCGGATGCTGATCATGGACCCGGCCGGCGGCGCCGTACTCGGTCTGGAGACCACCTTCACCGAGGCGGATCCCGAGTACGGCGTCAAAGCCGGTGACGTGATGGACTACCGGGCCTGGACGCGCTGACTCAGACTCCGAGCTGCCGGGCGGCGGCGTCCACCGTCTGCTCCAGCAGTGTGGCGATCGTCATCGGACCCACGCCGCCCGGCACCGGGGTGATCAGCGAGGCCCGCTCCACCGCGGAGTCGAAGTCGACGTCACCGACGTTCCCCTCGTTGTACCCGGCGTCGAGCACGACGGCGCCGGGCTTGATGTCCTGGCCCTTGATGAGCCGCGCCCGGCCCACGGCGGCGACCACGATGTCCGCCTCACGGACGGCCGCGGACAGGTCCGCCGTACGCGAGTGGCAGTACGTCACCGTGGCGTCGCGGGCGAGCAGCAGCATGCCGGCCGGCTTGCCGAGGATCGCGCTGCGGCCGACGACCACCGCCCGCTTGCCGGACGGGTCGACGTCGTACTCGTCGAGCAGCCGCATGATGCCGCCGGGCGTGCAGGACACGAAGCCCGGCAGGCCGAAGCTCATCGTCGCGAACGAGGCGAAGGTGACGCCGTCGACGTCCTTCTCCGGTGCGATCGCCTCGAACGCGGCCCGCTCGTCGATGTGTTCGCCCATCGGGTGCTGGAGCAGAATGCCGTGCACGGCGGGGTCGGCGGAGAGCGCTCTGAGCGTGCCCACCAGTTCCTCGGTGGTCGTCGCCGCGGGCAGCTCCACGTGCCGGGAGGCGATGCCGGCCTTGCGGCAGCGGTTCTGCTTCATCCGGACGTACGTCACGGACGCGGGGTCCGCGCCGACCAGTACGGTCGCGAGACACGGGGTGGTGCCGGTGCGTTCGGTGAGGTCGGCGGCGCGATTGCCGGTCTCCGCCACGATCCGCGCGGCGAGCGCGGTGCCGTCCATGAGACGAGCCTGAGACATGATCCACTCCTGGGCTGGTAGTCGGTTCGCCCAGGCGCACGGCATCGGGATCCTGCGAGCCGCTCCCCGGTGGTGCTCCACCTCAGCGCCAGTCACGGCCCGCCGACAGCCTAACCCTCCGAGGGAGGCGCCGTCGGATCGGCCCCGGCCAGGAAGCCGGCCGCCTGCTCGTGCACGGGGCCTGCGCCGATCGCCCCGGCCCAGCGGGCGATCTCCGTCGCCAGCGCCCGAGCCCCCGCCTCGTCGCCCGTGTCCCTCGCGAGCACCGCCAGCAGCATCAGCTGGGTGAGCATGCCGGGGACCATGCCCGCCCGCGCCCCGAGCGCCGTGGCCCGCTGCCAGCGCGCCCGGGCGCTGTCGTGGTCGCCGCCGTCGTGGTCGTGGTCGCCGAGGTGCCGCAGCGCCTCGCGGACCAGCAGATCGTCGCCGCCCGACTCGCCGGCGTGCAGGGCGGCCTCGTAGTGGGCGGGCGCCGCGGTGCGTTCGGCGAAGAGGTTGTCGGCGATCAGCCCGAGATACATGGCGGCCCAGCCCCGGCGCACCTTGTCGGGGGCGCCTTCGCGCAGGTCGAGCGCGTCGCGCCGGATCCGCGCGAGGGCTTCGGGGTCCTTGCCCGCGGGGCCGGGCCGGAACGTGCCGTCGGTGCGCAGCAGCCGGAAGTAGTCGTGCCGCAGCCGCAGGAAGCCGAGGTCCCAGCCGGAATCCCGGGGCACGGCCGCGATGCGCTCGGCCGCCAGGTCCGTACCGCCGAACCAGTCGCTCTGGAGGGCGGCTTCGGCCGCCGCGAGACGGTGGAGTGCGTGGTCCTCGGAGGTGGCCGGGGTCGTCGCGTCCAGCAGGCGCAGCGCCCGGTCCCACCGTCCCGCCAGCGACAACTCGCGGGCGGCCGCGAGGAGTTCGGGGAAATCGACGGTTGTGCTCGTGGTGGTCGTCATGACCGGGGAAGGTAGTCAGGCGAAAAACTATCCACAAGAAAACCATTGCGGGAGGCAGGTAATGGAGGACTCGGTCGACCGGCACGTCGAGGTGTGGTCGAAGGAACTCGACTGGATGGACCCGGTCAAGGAGGCCGTCTACGCGCGGCTGGCCATCCTGGCCCGGCACGCCTCGCAGGCCCGCCGCGACACCCTCGACTCCGACGGGCTGCCGCACTGGCAGTACAAAGTGCTGCTGACCCTGCGCCGGCTCGGTCCGCCGTACACCACGAGCCCCTCGCACCTCGCCGACCTGATGGGCCTGACCCGGGGCGCGCTCTCCGCCCGCCTCGGGCCGCTGGAGGAGGCCGGCCTCATCGGCCGCACCCACGAGAGCGCCGACCGCCGCCGGGTACGGGTCCGGCTCACCGACGCCGGATACGCCGCGTTCGAACAGCACGCGGCGTCGGAGGAAGCGGGCGAGGTCGCGCTCCTCGCAGTACTGACCGCAGCAGAGCAACGGACGCTGGCCGACCTGTTGCGGAAACTGGTCGTGGCCGCGGAGTCGGGACCGGTGCCGACCGCACCGAGAAGGTCCAGCTCAACCGGGACGTGATCTGGACCTTCGGCAGCAGCCTCCCTATTCGTCCCATGCCTGGATCATGACCTGCTCGGCGATCTTCCCGTCGCGCAGCGTGATCATCGACTCGGAGAGCACCCGCACCCCGTCCGAGTACAGACAGCTCTCGCTGAACGCGGCGTTGTCGCCGTCCACGACACAGCGTTCGAGCTTGTGCGTCATGTCGCGGCTGTAGACGTCCTCCAGGAGCGCGCCGATCTCGTCCCGGCCGTGCAGGACCCTCGGGCTGCTGGGCTGTGTGTTGTGGTCCACGACGCGCAGTTCCGCGTCGTCCGCGTAGAGCGACAGCAGATTCGCCGCCGTGTTTCCCTCGATGCTGCGGCGCAGGGTCTCGGTGTTGAAAGCGGTGCCCATGATGACCTCCGACGAGGCCCGCGGCCGAGGGGAGTGGGCTGCGTGGGCCTCTTCTAAGAGACTCCTCCGCCCCGCCGGGCTCGGCAAGCGCAACCGGCACTGAGCCTGACGGGTGAGCGGAGCCCGCTGCCCGTGTCCGTGGAGGGTCCGTCGGCGTTGCTGAAACATGATCTCCACTCGACGTATCGCCGCTGTCGTCGGCCTCGCCGCCGGTGTCACCGGCCTCGCCGCCCCGATGGCGAGCGCGGCTCCGCTGGACGGCCTCGACACGACCGCGCTGAGCCCGATCGCCACGCTCGACTCGCTGTCCGTCACGGACATGCCGGCGGAGTACAAGGGCGAGCTTCCGCGCCCCTCCGCGCAGCTGGCGCAGCTCAACCGGCTGAACGACCTCAACCAGCTGAGCCAGGTCACCGACCTGGCCGCCCCCGTCACCCAGCTGCTGCCGGGGATCCAGTACTGATCCACCCGCGTCACGTTCACCCCGAGGGCCGCCCGGCCGAAAACCAAGCACAGCCGGGCGGCCCTTGACATTGTTGTCCGGTAAACAGAGCATGCGGACAAGAAATGAATCATGGTTCACGTGGCGAACAAAGAGGTCCGCATCATGCCCATCACCCGCGAACTGTTCATCGGCGGCAAGGACGTGCCCGCCGACTCCGGCCGCACGGCGGAGGACGTCAACCCCTACACGGGCGAGGTGTACGCGACCGTCGCGGCCGCGGGGCCGAAGGACGTGACGCGGGCCGTGGACGCGGCCGAGGCGGCGTTCCCCGCGTGGGCCGAGCTGGCCCCGTTCGCCCGTCGCGCGATCCTGCTGAAGGCCGCCGACCTGCTCGACGGCAAGGGCGACCAGGTCGCCGAACTGATGGCCCACGAGGCCGGCGGTACCCGGCCCTGGGCGCACTTCAACGTCTACCTCGCGGCGAACATGCTGCGGGAGGCGGCCGCCGCCGTGACGGCGCCGCGCGGTGAGGTCCTCACCGCACAGGAGCAGGGCGCGCTCGGCCTCGCGGTCCGTGAACCGGTCGGCGTGGTCGCGGCGTTCGCGCCGTGGAACGCTCCGGTCATCCTCGGCGTACGGGCGGTCGCCGCGCCGCTCGCCGCCGGCAACACCGTCGTCGTCAAGGCGAGCGAGGACGCGCCGATCGCCTGCGCGCTCTTCGTGGCCGACGTGCTGCGCGAGGCCGGACTGCCCGACGGCGTGCTCAACGTCGTCACCAACGCCCGCGAGGACGCCGCCGAGATCGCCGAGGCGCTCATCGCCGACGAGCGGGTGCGGGCGGTGAACTTCACCGGCTCCACCGGCGTGGGACGGATCATCGGCGAGCACGCGGCCCGCCATCTCAAGCCCGCCGTGCTGGAGTTGGGCGGCAAGAACTCCGTCATCGTGCTGGCCGACGCGGACGTCGACTACGCCGTGGACGCCGTCACCTTCAGCGTCTTCATGAACGCCGGGCAGATCTGCATGTCCGGCGACCGGATACTCGTCCACGAGTCGCTGGCCGAGGAGTTCACCCGGAAGTTCACCGCCAAGACGGCCTCGTTGCAGGCCGGCGACCCGAACGACCCGCACACCGTGGTCGGGCCGCTGGTCGCCGCCTCCGCAGCGCAGCGCGTGGCCGGGCTGGTCGAGGACGCGGTCGCCAAGGGCGCGAAGGTCCTCACCGGCGGCGGGACGCCCGACGGCGCGGTGCACCCGGCGACCGTCCTCACCGAGGTGCCGAAGGACGCCGAGTTGTACCACGCCGAGGCGTTCGGACCGGTCTGCGTGGTCGAGACGTTCTCCGACGACGACACCGCGGTGGCCGTCGCCAACGACACCGAGAACGGTCTGACCTGCGGCATCATCACCGAGAACGCCACGCATGGCCTGGCCGTCGCCCGCCGGATCCGCACCGGCATCGTGCACATCAACGATCAGTCGGTGGCCGACGAACCGCAGGCCCCCTTCGGCGGGTTCAAGGCCTCCGGGTACGGCCGCTTCGGCGGACGCTGGGGCCTGGAGGCCTTCTCCAACACCCGCTGGGTGACCATCGCCACCCAGCAGGCGCACTACCCGTTCTAGGGAACCCCTCCTAGAAGCTCCCCTCCGGTCCGGCGTCCAGGAAGTGGAAGCCGGGCCGGGGGTGCATCAGGAAGTCGTGGTGGGAGATGTTCCACGCGTAGGCACCCGCCAGCGCGAACACCACCCGGTCACCGGCCCGCAGCCCGGGCGCGGCCACCCGCCGGGCGAGGACGTCCTTCGGGGTGCACAACTGCCCGGCCAGCGTGACGTGTTCGCCCTCGGCGGCCGGCCGCGGCCACGGGTGCGGCCAGTCGGCCACCCGCAGTACGACGCAGGGCTGGTCGTGGCCCTTCGTCGCCGGGGTCCGCAGATGGTGGGTGCCGCCCCGGACCACGCCGAACTCCTCGCCGTGGCTGTGCTTCACGTCCAGCACCTCGGTGGCGTACCAGCCGCAGTACGCCGTCAGTGCCCGCCCCGGCTCGATCCGCAGCGTCAACCCCGGGTGCGCCGCCACGAGTCGGTCGAGCCCCTCGCCGAACGCGGCCCAGTCGAAGCGGCGCTCGGGGTCCGCGTAGTCGACGTGCATGCCGCCGCCGACGTTGACCTCCGCGAGCGGCACCCCGAGTCCGGCGGCCCAGTCCACCATCGCCCCGGCCACGGCGAGCTGCTCCGGAGCCTCCAGGCCACTGGCCAAGTGGGCGTGCACACCCCGCAGTTCGAGATGCGGATATGTGCCGTCCGTGAGCGCTCGGACGACCTCGGCAGCCTCGGCGGGGTCCATGCCGAAGGGCGTCGGACGCCCGCCCATCGCCAGCGAACTGCCCGCCAGCGAACCGTCGGACAGCGGCAGGTTGACGCGCGGCAGCACCGCCACCCGCCGCCCCGCCCGCCGCGCCAGCTCGGCCAGCATCCGCAGCTCGTACCCGCTCTCGACATGGAAGCGCTCGACCCCCGCCTCCAGCGCGGCGCTCACCTCGTCCGGCGTCTTGCCGGGACCGCCGAAGGCCATCGGGCGCCCCGGAACCGCCTTGGCCCCATGGGTGAGTTCACCGCCCGAGGAGACCTCGTATCCGTCGACGTAGGGACCGAGCGCGGCGAGGATCTCCGCCTCGGGGTTCGCCTTGGCCGCGTAGTACAGCTCGACCCGCTCGGGCAAAGCGGCCCGTACGGTGGCGGCGTGGGCGCGCAGTGCCGTCAAGTCGTAGAGGTAGGCGGGCAGTTCGCCCGACGTGAGGGCCAGGGCGCGGGCGTGGACGGCGGGGGTCATCGGGTGCTCCCGGTCAGGATGTCCTCGGCGAGCGGGGACGACAGACGGACGTAACCGGCCTCGCGGTCGGCCTTGCGCTCCCAGCGGGTGAGCAGGTTCGCCTTCGCGGGCAGCGGCACGCCGGCGAGGAGGGCGGAGAGCCGGGGCGGGCAGCCGAGCCGGTCGGCGTACGACTGGAGCGTCGCGCGTACCCGGCCCCACAGCTCGGCCTCCGTCTCCGGGTGCAGATCGGCGAGGGCGGCGAGCAGCTCGGCGATGTGGTTGACCAGCAGGCAGTAGACGACCCGGTCCCAGCCCCGCTGGGCGTCGTACGTCATCGGGCCCGCGACCTCGGGCGGCAGCGCGGCGAGGGTGTGGGCGTGGTGCTCGGGGACGAGCTTGGTGCCCTCCAGGTCGCGGAAGAGGACCTGCGCGGGCATGCCGTCGTCGTCCACGCAGACCAGGACGTTCTGGAGGTGTGGTTCGAGGACGAGGCCGTGGTCGAAGTAGGCGGCCAGGACCGGCGGGACGAGCAGATCGAGGTAGGCCGACCACCAGTCGAGGGCCGCGCGGGCGTCGGCCCCGTCGAGCAGCCGGGAGATGTGCGCGCCGCTGCTCGGGTACTCGTCGGCGACGGCGGCCGCCAGCAGGGGAGTGGTGCCGGGGGCGAGCCGCTGGGGCAGGCCCTCGCGGACGATCACGCCGAAGCCCTCGAACAGCGCCTGGTCCGGGGTTCCGTCGGGGCCCGGCAGGGCGAGGGTGCGGTAGGCGGGCTCGCGGAGCACGGCGCTGCCGGGGAAGCGCTCGGCGAGATCGGCCAGCGCCGGGGCCAGCACCCGGGTCAGGGCGACCGCGCCCGACAGCTCGTAACTGCTGTTCTTGCGCAGGCAGTTGGTGATCCGCACGTTCAGGCTGAACTTCAGGAAGGTCTCCCCGTCGTACAGCGTGCGCACGGACGCGGTCGCGGCGAAGGGCCGGCCGCCCGGACCGAGGTCCAGCACGTCGCCGTTCGCCAGCGCCGTGCTCAGCGCGGGGTGCTCGCGGAGCGTGTCGTACTGCCATGGGTGGGCGGGCAGCAGGCGGTAGCCGGCCGGGACGTCGGCCCGCAGCCGGTCCAGGGCGGCGACGGTCGACGGCTCGGCGCACTCCTCGGCGATCAGGTGCTCGCGGACCGCGAGATGCCGCAGCGGGAAGGCGGCCCCCACCTCCGGCGCGTACGCCGACCAGGCGCGCGGGTCACCGGTGCGGGCCTTGGGGGTGGGGTGGAAGCGGTGGCCGAACAGCAGGGACTGCTCGGAGGCGAGGTAGGGGTCGGCCTGCTCGGTGCGAGGGGCGCTGAGCGCGGTCGTCACGGCCTCGTGGCTGGAGGCGATCTGCTCCAGGAACTCCTCGTTGCGCACCCCGGTCCGCAGCGACAGCTCGTCGTGCGTGTACTCGGCGAGGCGGCGCCAGTGCAGCTCCGTCCACTCGCCGCCGCGCTGTTCGGACACCGGGCCGGTGAACCGGTGGGCGCCGAGCAGTGAGGTCCGGCGCAGATCGACGCGGAGCAGTACTCCGCGCCGGGGCAGGCGCAGCAGGAGCCGGCCGTCGGTGACGACGCTCTGGTGCTCGGGGCCGGACACCTCGCGCAGCAGGCAGTTGAGGAGGGTGTGGGCCACCACCTCGTCGGCGGTGGGCAGTTCGGTGCGCCCGGGCGGCGTCTGGGGCAGGGCGAGCGAGGGCATCAGCGGCTCCAGCGGGGGGTCATGGAGGGGAGGAGGGTCGCCACGGCGGTGACGGCGGCAGCGGCGGCACCGGTCAGCACGGGGGCGGCGGGCCCGAAGCGGACGCTGCCCGCGGCCGCCGCGAGACCGGCGGCGACCGCGCCGGCCTTGGAGAAGAACTCCAGCGAACCGAACAGCCCGCCGGGCGCCCGGCCCTTGGCGCAGTCCGCGGCCAGCACCTGAAGACACACCAGGCCGAGCGTGAGACCGGCGCCGAGCAGCAGTCGCACGGCGATCAGCGCGGGCAGCGAGTCGACCAGGCCGTGCCCGGCGAGACCGAGCGCGATGAGGACGAAGCCGAGCACCATCCCGGTCCTGGGGCGCTCCCGGAACGCGGAGTGCACGGCCAGCGCCGCCACCAGATAGCACAGGTGGGGCAGGGCGAAGAGCACCCCGGACAGCGTCGGTGAGGTGCCCGGCAGCCGGTCGTCGACGAGGGCGATGAGATAGGGGAAGGAGATGACGGTGGAGAAGACGAAGGCGAACTCCAGCGCGTAGAGCGCCCTGAGGGACATCACCGGGGGCGTGTCGGCCACGGTGACGGCGGCCTCGGCCGTGCTGCGCGGAGTGGGGCCCGGTTCGGGCAGCGCCGCGAGGAGCAGCGCGGCCGTGAGCGGGAGGACGGCGAGCAGCGCGTACTGGCGGTGCGGCGACAGCCAGCCGGACAGGGCGCCGACCACGATCGGCGCGAAGACCAGCGCGGCCCGGGCGCTGCCCTGCATCAGCGTGAGCGCCTTGGACAGGGCCGGGCCCTCAAGGGCCGCGCCCAGGTAGCCGTTGGAGGCGGCGAAGGTGCCGCCGAGGATGCCCTGGAGGACGAGCGCGAGGGTGAAGCCGGCGAGCGAGTCGGCCCACCCGGCGAGCACGAAGGCCACCGCGAGCCCCAACTGAGCGCGCAGCAGCAGCCGTTTGCGGCCGTAGCGGTCGGCGAGCCGCCCCCACACAGGCGCCGCGATGCCACCGAACACGGTCGGGACGACATAGAGCACCCCCGCCCAGCTGGCGTCGCGGTCGCCCAGCCCCGGCAGGATCTCGGTGAGATACGGCGGCAGCCCCAGGGCCGCGAAGGACGCCACGAAGTAGCAGCCCGCGACCGCCTGCACATGACCCCGACCGAACGCGGACCGCGGTATCCGCAGTGCCCCGGCGCTCATGCCGAACCCCCTTGCCGCAGCAGGTAGTTGGGGCCAGTGGTGTAGTGCTTGTTGACATCGGCCGCGCCGGAGCGCTCCTTGGACAGCAGCGAGCCGGCCGTGACCATCGCCTTCACCGGAAGCCGCGGCGCGTCCAGCACCCGCTCGCGCAGCACGGCGGCCGCGTCGCCGCCGAGCCGGTCCACCGCCTCGCCCAACCTTTCCCGTACGAGGTCGAGCACGGCCCGGCGGTGTCGGGGGAGGCCGAACGCGTAGGCGCCCGCGCACAGATGGACGGTGATGGTGGTGAACAGGTCGGCGACCGGACCGTCACCGGATACATAGGTCCGGGCGTCATCGAAGCCCCATGGGCCGGGCAGCACTGCGCCGAGCCGCTCGGCGTTGACACGCGGCCCGTCGTTGTCCTTGAACAGCAGTCGCAGGCTGCCGGGTCGCAGCACCAGCGAGACGTTCTGCTGATGCGACTCCAGCGCGATGCCGTACCCGAACAGGGTGGTCTGCCAGTCGAACAGCAGGGTCAGGAAGGCGTCCAGCAGGGCGAGCGGCTCGCCGCCGTAATAGCGGTCGGCCAGCTGGTCGAGGACCAGCCGCCCGTCCGGCGCCTCGGCGAGCAGGGCGGCCAGCGGTACGACCTCGGCGCCGTCCAGGGCGGCCGGGAAGCGCCGGCACAGGACGGCCAGCAGCTCGTGCCCGGCGTGGGCGTACGTGGTCTCGTCGGCGTGCAGGATCGTGTCCCGGAACCGCGGCTCACGGGCGATCACCGCCTCCAGCAGTCGCTGCCCCGCCGCCCCGTCCACGAGGGTGCCGGGCTTGACGGTGCGCTTGTTGCGCAGGCCCAACGTCGCGGTGGCCAGAGGGACTTTGAGATGCGTCGACGCGTCCACGGCCACGGTGCGCATCGATAGTGTCGGTACGACGTCCAGGTACGCCCGGTCCGCGAACACCGCCCCGTCCGGCAGGCCGCCGTCCCGCAGCGCGTAGACGGTCAACGGGTGCACCGGCAGCGCCACATGGGTGCCCGCCACCTCGCCCAGACCGAGCTGTTCCGGCGTCGGCCAGAACGCGGGGAGCGTGCCGGCCAGGGTGACGCTCTCGCGGCGCAGGGCGATCCAACGCAACGCGAACCGGGGGTGGAACTCGGGTGCGTACGCCTGGAGTTGCAGCTCGCTCAGCCCTGAGCGGCCGCGCGCGGTCGGATACACGGGATGGTCCAGCCGGGCGGCGAGGGTGTCGTACGCCAGCGCGGGCCAGTGGGCCGGGTCCTCGCCGAGCCGGCTCATGACGTCGGTGCGGGTGGCCGCGTGCAGCCGCACGGTGGCCAGCGTCTGCCGGCACTCCTCGGCGAAGGCGTCGTAGCCGCCGCGGTCCACGGGGTCGGCGAGCGCCCGCAGTTCGGCGAGCACGGTGTCGTAGGAGGTCAGCTCGGCGCCGTCCGACTCGCGGACGAGCAGCGGCAGCCGGGCGGTGTACTCGCACTGGAAGCCGTCCTCGGCGACCGGCAGCAGCAGCGCGTCGTCCCCGGTGGGCAGGCGCATCCAAGGGCCGTCCGGGCGGTGCACGAGCGTGCTGCCGGTGCGCAGTCCGACCACGTCCTCGCGGAGGAAGGCGCTCAGGACACGGGTGAGCAGTTCCCGCGCGCACGTGTCGGTCGTCGGGGCCTGCGGGGATGTCGCGGCCGTCACGGCTGGATCTCCCAGCGCAGGCCGGCCAGGAAGTCGGCCGACACCCGGTCCACCGTCGGCTGGTCGGTGCCGGTGGCGCGCAGCACGCCGAGGTAGTCGCGGTTGGTGCCGTACAGCTCGTGCCGCTCACCGACCGCGCGCAGCGGACGGTACGTCAGGTGGACGCCGTCGACGCTCAGTTCCGTCGCGGCCGGGGCCTCGGTGAGGATGCCGGGGCGCTCGGCGCACGGGTACTCCAGACGGGCGGCGCCGTCCTGGCGGGCGCCCAGGTCGGCCGGGAGCGGCTCGCCGAGGTGGGTGCGCAGGATGTGCTCGAAGAGCGGGATCTTCAGCAGCCGGGCCAGCAGCAGGTCGCACTGGTCGCCGATGGCCCGGTAGTTGACCTCGATGATCCGCGCCCGGCCCTCGTGCACCACGAACTCGGTGTGACAGGCCCCGAACCCGACGCCGAGCGCGTCCAGTTGGGCGAGGACCTGCTCGACGACCGGCTCGGGGTGGGCCGGGACGAAGGTGAGGGTCTCCTCGATGAAGTACGGCGGCGGCGACAGCTCGGTGTGGAAGCCGCCCAGGACATGACGGGTCCGTCCGTCGCCGAGGGTCTCCAGGGTGTACAGCTCGCCGGGGAGGTACTCCTCGACGACCAGGACGGTGCCGGGGCGCCGCTCGAAGATCTCCTTGGAGCGGGTCACCAGATCCTCGGCGTTGTCCACGAGGACGACGTCCTCGCTGGCCACCCCTTCGCGCGGCTTGATCACACACGGGTACGGCGCGTCGAGCGCGGCCGGTTCCGTGAGCTCGGTCGACCACACCGTGTCGACGTCCGCCGCGGCGAGCCGGCGGCGCATCTCGGCCTTGTCCTTGCAGCGCAGGGTGGCCCGCCAGTCCTTGCCGGGGAGCCCGAAGTAGGCGGCGGCCAGGGCGGCCTGGGTCTGGAGGTGGTCGCTGTTGGTGAAGACCGCGTCGGGCCGGTGGTGCGTGGAGATGCGGGTGACGACGGCCCGGAAGTCACGGACGTCGCACTCCAGGACCTCGAGGTCCGGATATGCGGCGCGGTGGGCGTCGGGCTGGTCGGTCAGGACGGTGACGTCCAGACCCAGCCGGGCGGCGGCGGGCAGGAAGCCCTCGGTGACGGAGTCGGTCGGGTTCAGGGCGAGCAGGTACAGACGCATGAAAAGGCAGAACTTCCGCTAGCGGGTGGGGGGTTGAAGGGGCGGGCCTTGGCCGTGGTCGCGGCCCGCCCCGATTCAGCGGGAGTTACTTGGCGGGCAGCGGTACGCCGGTGGCCTTCGCCACGTCCGCGAGCATCTGCTCGGCGGCCTGGACACCGATGCCGGACATCCACGTCTCGTCCGGAACCTCGAAGACCTTGCCGTCCTTGACGGCCGACAGGGACTTCCACACCGGGTTCGAGGTGACCTGCTTCTTCTGCGTCTTGTCGTCCACGTCCGCGGAGGTGACGAAGATCAGGTCGGCGTCGGCCTGGTCGATCTGCTCCGGGCTGACGTCCTTCATCGTGACCTCGGGGTCGTCGGAGACCTGCGAGGCGGGCCGCTTGAAGCCGATGTCGTTCAGGACCACACCGCTGTAGGAGTTCGACTGGTACAGACGGGTCGGACCGGCGATGAAGCGGACCACGGACGCGGTCGGCATGGCGTTGCCGTCCTTCTTCTTGATGGCCTCACCCAGGGCCTTGGCCTGCGTCTCGTACTCGTTCAGCTTGGCCGCGGCCTCCTTCTCCAGGCCCAGCGCCTCGGCGTGGACCTTCAGGTTCTCCTTCCAGACACCGCCGGTGGTCTCCGTGAAGACGGTCGGGGCGATGGCGCTGAGCTTGTCGTAGACCTTCTCGTGCCGGACCTTGGAGGACAGGATCAGATCGGGCTTCAGCGAGGCGATCTTCTCCAGGTTGGGTTCCAGGAGCGGGCCGACGTCGGCCGTGTCCTTCAACTCGCCCTTGAGGTAGGTCGGGAAGCCGCCCTCGGTCTTGAAGTGCGGGGCGACCGCGCCGACCGGGTCGATGCCGAGCAGCGTCACGTCGTCCAGCTCACCGGTGTCGAGGACGACGACCCGCTTCGGCTGGGACGGGATCTTCACATCGCCCATGGCGGTCTTGAGGGTGCGCGGGAAGGCGCCGGAGTCGGTGGCGGGCTTCGCCGCGGTGGACTCCTCGGACGAGGAGTCGCTGCCGCAGGCGGTCAGGGCGGCCGTTCCGAGGATCACGGCGAGCAGGGAGGCCAGAATCTTCCCGATTCCGGGCATGGCGAATCGCTTGAGCATGGGGGGTTGGTTCTTTCTTTCCGTCGGGTGGTGATCAGGCGGTCGCGGCGGAATGCCGGACAGCGCTGCGCCCCTCTGACTCTGCGCAGACGGGGCGCTCTGTGTCGGTGTCGAGAGTCCGACCGTGCTCAGCCCTTCGGGCCTCCGCGCGCTCGGACTCTCGACACCGACGCGCCCCGCCTGCGCAGTGGGACGACCAGCGGGGTGCCGGTCTCCGGGTCGGGGATGACTCGGCAGTCCACGTCGAACACGGACTTGACCAGCTCCGCGTCGAGGACGTCCGCCGGGGCTCCGGCGGCGGCGAGCCGGCCGTCCTTGAGGACCACCATGTGGTCCGCGTAGCGGGCGGCCTGTCCGAGGTCGTGCAGCACCATCACCACGGTGCGGCCCGCCTCGGCGTGCAGGGCGGCCACCAGGTCGAGTACGTCGAGCTGGTGGCGCAGATCGAGGAAGGTGGTGGGCTCGTCGAGCAGGAGCAGCTCGGTGTCCTGGGCCAAGGCCAGCGCGATCCAGGCGCGTTGGCGCTGACCGCCGGAGAGCCGGTCCACCGGCTGGTCGCGCAGGGCGGTGGTGCCGGTGCGCTCCAGGGCCTCGTCCACCGCCTTCTGGTCGGCGGCCGACCAGGGGCTCAGCAGCCGCTGGTGCGGGTAGCGGCCCAGCCGTACGAGCGCCTCGACGGTGATTGCCTCCGGGGTGACCGGCTGCTGCGGCAGCAGCCCCATGCGCAGGGCGAGGGCCTTCGCCGGCAGTCGGTGGATGTCGGAGCCGTCCAGGGTGACGGTGCCCGCGGCCGGGGCGAGGAGCCGGCTCAGGCCGCGCAGCAGCGTCGACTTGCCGCAGGCGTTGGGGCCGACGATCGCGGTGACGGCGCCGCCGGGGAGGGTGAGGTCGAGGCCGCCGACGACGAGACGGTCGCCGTAGCGCAGGTCGAGGCCCTCGGTGGCGAGCTGGTTGGGGGTGTTCATCCGGGTCTCCGGTCGGGTGGTCATGCGTGGCTCCTCTGCACGGGCGAGCTCTGCCGGAACATCAGCACCAGCAGCCAGGGCGCGCCGAGCGTGGCGGTGACCGCGCCCACCGGCAGCCCCTCGATCGGCAGCAGGTGCTGCACCACCAGGTCGGAGGCGAGCAGCAGGACCGCCCCGGTGAGTCCGGCCAGCGCCAGCGAGGCGGCGGTCGGCGGCCCGGTGAGGAACCGGACGACATGCGGAACGGCGAGCGCCACGAACGTCACGGGACCGGCGAGCGCGGCGGCCAGCGAGGCCAGGACGACGGCGAGGACGAGGAGTTGGAGGCGGGTCGCGGCGGTGTTGAGACCGAGGGCGCCCGCGGAGTCGTCGCCGAGGTCGAGCACGGCGAGCCGGCGGTGCAGTACGAAGGCGGCGGTGAGCGCGAGCACCATGGCGCCGCCCGCTCCCCACACCTCCGTCCAGGTCCGCCCGTACACCGAGCCCGTGGTCCACTGGAGCGCCGATCCGGCCAGCTCGGCCGGGAAGCGCACGATCATCAGGTTGACGGCGGCGGCGAGTCCCGCCTGCACGGCGAGCCCGGTCAGCACCAGCCGGGTGACGGCGAGCCCGGAGCCCCAGGCGAACACGCCCAGCAGCAGGGCCGCGAGGAGTCCGCCGCCGAGCGCGCCGAGCGGAACCAGCGTCTGGGAGGCGCCGACGGCGATCAGCGCGACCGCGCCGAGCGAGGCGCCGCCGGTGATGCCCATGACGTCGGGGGACGCCAGGGGATTGCGGAACAGCCGCTGGAGGACACAGCCCGCCACGCCGAGCCCGGCACCGCCGACGATCGCCGCGACCGAGCGGGGCGCCCGGAACTGCTGCACCACCAGGACGTCACCGGAGTCGCCGAGTCCGACCAGGGCGCGCAGTGCCGTGGGCGCGGGGATCCGCATCTCGCCGGTCGTCAGGGAGACGGTGAGCAGCACGAACAGTGCGGCGAGGGCGACGGCGGCGAAGAGCAGGACGCGGGTACGGGTCTTGGCCCGGTTCATCGGGTCGCCACCTTCCGGGCGAGCAGCGCGAGCAGGGGCGCGCCCAGGAACGCCGTCACGATGCCGACCTCCAGTTCCGAGGGGCGCAGCACCAGCCGGCCGAGCACATCGGCCGAGAGCAGCAGCAGCGGGCCGGCGATGAGACAGCCGGGCACCAGCAGCCGGTGGTCGCCGCCGAGCAGCGGACGTACGAGGTGGGGTGCGGCGAGGCCGATGAAGGCGATCGGGCCGGCGACCGCGACCGCCGACCCGGCGAGCAGGACGACCGCGATGCCGCCGGCGAGCCGGATGCGGCCCACCGGGACACCGAGGGCCTGCGCCGAATCGTCGCCCAGGGCGAGGGCGTTGAGCGCCGGGGAGACGGCGAGGGCGACCACGAGGCCGAGCAGCAGGGTCGGCAGGACCGGCCACAGCGTGTCTAGGGGGCGTCCGGACAGCGAGCCGGCGAGCCAGAAGCGGGCCTCGTCGAGGGTGCGCTGGTTCAGCAGCATCACCGCGGACGTCCAGGACAGCAGCACGAGTTGGAGCACGGTGCCGCCGAGGGCGAGCCGTACGGGGTCGATGTCCCCGCCGCGACGGGACAGGGCCTGGGCGAACAGGGCGGCGACCGCGGCTCCGGCGAACGCGAACCACACGTACTCGACAGGGTCGTTGAGCTTGAGCGCGAAGATCGCGACGACGACCGCGAAACCGGCGCCCGCGTTGATGCCGAGCGTCGTGGGGGACGCCAGCGGGTTGCGGGTGATGCCCTGGGCGACGGCTCCGGCGACGCCGAGCGCGGCGCCGACGGCGAGGCCGATGACGGTGCGCGGCAGCCGCAGTCCGGTCACGACGAGGGCGTCGCGGCCGTGGGCGTCGCCGAACAGGGCGTCGGCCACGGTGGACAGGGGTACCGAGCGGGCGCCGAGGGCGAGGCTCAGGGCGGTGCAGAGGGTCAGGGCCGCGAGGCCGGTCAGGAAGAGCGGTATGTGCCTGAAGGCACGAAAGGGCACACCTGTGGGGGGTGCGCCCCGATGGGTCGCAGTCACGAGGCGTGAGCTTAGGTGAGGCTTGCTTTACTTTTCAACTGACTGTGGGATTCCTTTGAGGTGCGTTGACATGGGACTCCCTTGATCAAGCTAAGGTAAGGCTTGCCTATTGAACCTTGCTTGTGTGTCCGCTGAAAATGTCTGCCCTCTGGAGCACGCCGATGTCCCTGGCCCTGAAGACCACACCGGACGGCGCCGTCTCGCGAGCCCTCGGTGACGTCTATCGGCGGCTGGCCGGCATCTGTGAAGCGCTGGACGTGCGGGTCGCGCCGACCGGCCAAGTCGGCGTGACGGCCGCCGAGTTGGCGTCCGACCGGAACCTGCTGGACGCCTTCGTCGAAGCCGAGTCGGCCCGCATCCAGGGCCGTTACGGAGTCGCCGTACGCCCGGACGTCGCCGCCTCCCGCGCCCTGCACGACTACGCCTGGTCCGTCGGCGTGCTGATGGGCGGCGCCTGGTACCTCGAACGCCGGGTGCCCCGCATCCGCCCCGAGGACCTGCGCCTCGACCTCGCCTCGGGGGCGTTCGAAATCACACCCGGCACCGAACTCGCCTGCCTCCCCGGCGACTCGGTGGCCGCCCTTCCCGGAGTGCTGACGCTCCCTCAGGAGGACCAGCTGCGCGCGCGGTTGCGAATGTCGCTCGCCGAGCACATGCGCCCGCTGCTGGCCGCGATCGGCCCCGTCGCGCGCCGCCGGTCGCGTGCCCTGTGGGGCATGGTCTCCGACGACCTGGTCTCCGCACTCTGGTACCTCGGCCGGATGCTGGGCGAGGAGGGCGCCGCGATCAGGGCCGCGACCGAGGTGCTGCCGATCCCCGTGCCGCCGTACCCCAGCGGCGCCGACTTCCGCTACCTGGTGGGCGACGACGGGAGCCGCCACGCCACCCGGACCCGCACCGGCTGCTGCATGTTCTACGCCATCCGCCCGGCGGAGGCCTGCTCCACCTGCCCGCGCACGTGTGACGCGGAACGGCTGCGGAGGCTGGAGACCTCATAGCCGCCCGGCGGCCCGTGCCAGCTCCGCGCGCAGTTCGGGCACGGGCTCGCGCGCCGCGGCGTCGAGGAGGATCCGGCGTGCCGCGGCCGGGACGGCCTCGGCCGGCCAGGTCCTGATCGCCCGGAGCGCCATTCGGCGGTTTCTGCTCGTCCGGTTGTGCAGGGCGGTCTCCACCAGCTCCCAGCCGTGGCCGGGGTGGGCGTCCAGCCGGCTCACGATGATGTCGAGGACGCCGTCGACCTCGTACTCCCTGCCGAGGCCCAGTTCGGTGGTCGGACCGGTGCGCAGGTCCTGGAGCGGGAGGACGCGCCGAGCCGCCTCGACGACCGCCGCGATCTCGTCGCTCGGACAGTCGTCGACGAGCAGGAACCAGACGGCCTTGTCGTAGGGGTGAGACTCCACCCTCCGCAGCAGCGTCGGACGCACCGGGATGGCCATCCGGGTCGCCGCCCACGCCGCGAGGCGGAGCGTCGCCGGATCCTCGTCGGCGAGGCCCGCGAGTACGACACGCCGGGCTGCCGGATCGGCGACGGATTGCCTGAACCGGTCCCGGACGCGCCGCCACTCCTCGTGTTCCGCGCACAGGGCGCTCGCCCGGGGGTCGCCGAGGAAGCGGTCGATCGTCAGGAGGGTCCAGAGCCGTGGCAGCGTGGCGCCTCCCGCTGTGGCGTGCCGTAGGTAGCCGGTCAGCGCGTCCACCGCGTCGGCGTAGGAGCCCAGGGCCGCCCCGGGACCGTCGACATCGGTGAGCGCTTCGAGGAGCCTGCCGACGCCGTCCAGCATCTCGTCGTCCAGTGATCGCCTGGAGACGACCTCGGCGAGGCCGCCGGCGCGCGCGGCGGTCAGCGCGAAGTAGCTGTCCAGTACGTCTCCCGTGCACGACTCGCGGATCAACCACTCCCGGATGTCGGGATCGGACGTTTCCGCGAGGTGCTTGACGGCGTCGACCCGAGCCCAGCCGTCCGCCCGCCGGGCCAGTTCGAACAGGGCCCGGCACGGGTCGGACTGGGAGCGCGCCAGGGCGGCACAGGCCTCGGACGAGTACGCCGAGGCCGTGCCCAGGCTCGTCAGGAGGTCCCTGTCCGCGTCGGTCCCGGCCAGGGAGAGCAGCAGGAGACCGAACCGGATCGCGTTCGGGTGTTCACCGCGCAGGGCGAACCACCGGCCCAACTCGCGTGCGCGGGCAGCCGGTAGGGCTCGTTCCTGGAGGCTCGATTCCAGGGCTCGTTGGTGGTCACGCCACTCGATGCGCCGAAGCTGTCTGTCCAGGACAGAAAGCACCGGGGGAGGCAGCGTGGCGGTGGAACTCGTGAGACGCGTGGCGGCGGCGGTGATACGCGCCGCGGCGGTCTTCGACCCGTTGGCGCGGCGGCTCGGCCGGGGCGTCTGCTCGGGGAGATGGGAGCGGGTCACCGGACGACGGCCCGGGTGTCCTTTCGTCTGATCATGAGGTGATCTTCGCAGGCGGGCCCGCGCCGGGCAAGGGCCGTCCTCACGCCGTCGGGCCCGGACGCACCGCGTTCAGGCGATGCGGCAGATCGAACACCGAGTCCAGCCGATCGTGCGGCGGGACGTCGGCCGTGCCTTGGGGATCGATCAGGAGTGCCTCCATGCCCAACCTGCGCGGGCCCGTGTAGTCGGCTTCGTAGGAGTCGCCGATGAACCACACGTCCCGCGCCGGGACCCCGAGTCGGTCGAGCGCCGCCCGGTAGATGTCCGCGTGGGGCTTGCGCCTGCCCACCTCCACGGAGAGCACGACCGCGTCCATGACGTCGAGCACCCCCATCGCGGCGAGCTGCTCCGGCACCATGGTCGGACTGTGCGTGTTCGACACCACCGCCAGCCGGAACTCCGAGCCCAACCCCTTGAGCAGGACGTCGATCCCGGCCGGGTGGCGCACGGCGGCGCTCCACTCCGCGAGATAGGCCGCCACGAAGGCGTCCACCTGTTCCGGCGTCGCGGGCCGGGGCAGCACCGCGCCCAGGAACTCGGTCGTGACGTCCGCCATGGAGAACTCACGGTCGTCGAGCGCGCTCGCCCGGTCGAAGCGGGCGGAGGTCGCGGACCAGACGTCCAGGAACCGCTCGTATCCCAACTGCCCCCCGAAATCGCGCAGTAGGGCGTGGGAACGCCGGTAGCCCTGTTCCGTGCGGCTGGGCGAGTAGTCGACGAGTGTGCCGAAGAAGTCGAACAGGAGATGGGTGGGACGGCGCCTGATCATGCGGGGATCCTGCCAGACCGCGCTGCACCCTTACTCCGCCGTCGCCAGGAACTGGGTCGCCGCCAGCTCCGCGTACAGCGGATCCGCGGCCACCAGTTCCCGGTGGGTGCCCACCGCCCGTACCCGCCCCGCGTCCATGACCACGATCCGGTCGGCCATGGTCACCGTCGACAGCCGGTGCGCGACGACCAGGACCGTCGTTGTGCGCGCGACGTCGGCGACCGTGTCGCGCAGCGCGGCCTCGTTCACCGCGTCCAGCTGGGAGGTGGCCTCGTCGAGGAGGAGCAGACGGGGGCGGCGCAGCAGGGCGCGGGCGATGGCGACGCGTTGGCGTTCGCCGCCGGAGAGCTTGGTGCCGCGATGGCCCACGAGGGTGTCGACGCCGCCGGGCAGCCGGGCGACCAGTCCGTCCAGGCGGGTCGTCTTCAGGACCCGCGCCAGCGCCGCGTCGTCCGCGTCCGGGTTGCCCAGGAGCAGGTTGTCGCGCAGCGAGCCCGACAGCACCGGGGCGTCCTGCTCGACGTAGCCGATCGCCGAACGCAGCCGGGGCAACTCCCAGTCGGCGAGGTCGCGTCCGTCGAGGCTGATGGTGCCGGACTCGGGGTCGTAGAAGCGCTCGATGAGCGAGAACACGGTGGTCTTGCCCGCGCCGGAGGGCCCGACGAACGCCGTCATGCCCTGGGCGGGCACCGCGAACGTCACGCCGTGGTGGACGTAGGGGAGGTCGTCGGCGTAGCGGAAGCGTACGTCGGTGAAGGCGAGGGTCGCGGGTTCGGCGCCGGCCGTGGGCAACGGGGCGGGCGCACCGGCCGGTTCGGCGGGCAGCCGCAGGGCCTCCTGGATCCGGGCCAGGGCCGCCGAGCCCGTCTGGTACTGGGTGATCGCGCCGACGACCTGCTGGATCGGCGACATCAGATAGAAGACGTACAGCAGGAACGCCACCAGCGTACCCACGTCGATCGACCCGGTCGCCACCCGCGCCCCGCCCACCGCGAGGACCGTGATGAAGGCGATCTGCATCGCCAGTCCGGCCGTGTTGCCCGCGGCCGCCGTCCACTTGGCGGCCCGCACGCTCTGCCGCCACGACTCCTCGGCGGCCTCGTGCAGCGCCCGCTCCTCCCGGTGCTCCGCGCCCGAGGCCTTCACCGTGCGCAGCGCGCCGAGGGTCCGCTCCAGCGAGGCCCCCATCACACCGACCGCGTCCTGCGCCTGCCGACTGGCCTTGTTGATACGCGGCACGATCACACCGAGGATCGTGCCCGCGCCCAGGATGACGGCCAGGGTGACGCCCAGCAGCACCGGGTCGACCAGGCCCATCATGACCACCGTCGCCACCAGCGTGAGCCCGCCGGTGCCGAGGCCGACGAGGGAGTCGGTGGTGACCTCGCGCAGCAGGGTGGTGTCGGAGGTGATGCGGGCCATCAGATCGCCCGGCTCGGTGCGGTCCACGGCCGTGATGCGCAGCCGCAGCAGATACGACGACAGTGAGCGCCGCGCGCCGAGCACGACCGACTCGGCGGTGCGCCGCAGCACGTACGAACCCAGCGCGCCCAGCGCCGCGTTGGCCACCACCAGGCCCGACATGACGAGCAACGCGCCCGTGATGGTGCGGTCGTGGGAGAGGTCGTCGATCAACTCCCGTGCCACCAGCGGCAGCAGCAGTCCCGTGGCACCCGTGACCAGGGAGAGCAGGGCGCCCACGAGCAGGGCCCAGCGGTGGGGTCGGACGTATCCGAGGAGCAGGCGCCAGGTGGGCGGGGCCTGCTCCGTCGCGGCGATGCTCACGGCGCTCCTCGCGGTCGGGCGGAGCTTTCAGGCTACGTCCGCCGCCTTGCGCAGGGCTCGCCAGTTCCGTGTCACCGACAGGACCAGGGGCCGGTCGGGACCGTGGGGGAGACAGGCGTCGAGGATGCCGGTCAGGACCTCGCCCGGGCCGAGCTCCAGGTAGGTGGTCGTGCCCTCGGCGTGCAGCCGGGCGACCGCGTCCGCGAAACGGACGGGCCGGCGCAGGGCGTTCACCCAGTGGCCGGGTTCGGTGGCCGCCTTGGTGACCGGTTCGGCCGTGGTGTCGCACAGCAGCGGGACACGGGGGACGTGGAGCTCCATCGTGCGCAGCACCCGGTGGTAGTCGGCTAGAAGGGGCTCGAAGCGCGGCGAGTGGGGAGCCGCGTCCACGCGCAGCACATGGGTGCGGCGCCCGCGGGCCGCCCACTCGGCGCACACCGCGGTCACCGCCTCACGGTCGCCGGACACGACGACGGACCGGGGCCCGTTGACCGCCGCCACCACGGCGCCCGCCCCCAGACGCAGTTCCTGAGGCCCCGCCTCGACCGCGGCCATGCACCCACCGGCCGGCAGGTTCCGCATAAGCCGTGACAGCGTGCCCACCGCACGACAGGCGTCGGGCAGCGAGAACACCCCCGCCGCGTGCGCCGCCGCCATGTGCCCGGCCGAGTAGCCGAACAGCACGTCGGGACGCAGCCCCTGGCTCTCCAGCAGCCGGTACTGGGCCACCTGGAGCGCGAAGATCGCCGGAAATCCGTAGGCGACCCGGTCGAGCAGCACCGCCGTGCGCGAACCGGCCGGGGCGAACATCACGTCCCGCAGCGGCAGGTCCAGGTAGGGCGCGAGCAGCTCGCACACCTCGTCGAGGGTGTCGGCGAACACCGGTGACGTGGCGTGGAGTTCGCGCCCCATCCCCGGCTGCTGCGAACCGGCCGCCGAGAACAGGAACGCGGTCCGGCCCCTCGGCACCCGCACCGGAGCCTCGGCGGCCGGTGGGTCCGCCAGCCGGGCGAGGACCTCCTCGGCCGACCGGCACACCACGATCCGCTCCAGGTCCCCGGGATGCAGGAAGCCCTCGTCGCGGGCGTGTTCCAGGAAGGACAGCAGCGGACGGTAGAAGCCGGCCGGGTCGAGCAGCAGACACGGTTTGCGGTGCAGGCCCAACTGGGCCCAGGTGAGCGCCTCCAGCAGCTCCTCCGCGGTGCCCAGACCGCCCGGCAGCGCCACGAACGCCTCACCCGCCTCGGCCATCCGCGCCTTGCGCTCGTGCAGATCGGCGACCACCTCGAGTTCGGTGAGCCCGGTGTGGGTGATCTCGTACGGCAGCATCGCGCGCGGCACGACCCCGGTCACCGAGCCCCCGGCAGTCAGCGCCCCGTCCGCGACGGCGCCCATCAGACCGGTGCGGGCGCCGCCGTAGACCAGGCGTATCCCGGCGCCGGCCAGGGCGCGGCCCAGGTCGGTGGCGGCGTGCAGCGGGCCGGGGCGGTGCCCGGCGGACGCGCCGCAGAAGACGGTGACGGCGCTCACGCCCACAGTCCGTACCCCCTGGTCAGGATGTGCCGCGGGTCGTAGTGGTCCTTGGCGCGCGCCAGAGCGGTCCAGGCGGGACCGAAGTGGGCCCGCCAGTCCTCCGGCGTCATCGGCAGCGCGCTCACCGGGTACAGGACCCCGCCGACGGCCCTGGCCCGTTCGTACAGGGCGCGGTTGGCGTCGACCATGCGGCGGGCGGTGACCGGATCGGTGGGCGGTGCGGTGCGCATCAGGGAGAGCAGGCACAGGAGTTCACCGTGCGGCCTGCGCAGCAGCGGCGCCCGCAGGGCCCGGGCCGACAGCGGCCGCAGCCGCACCTCGCCGCAGAACCGCAGGTCCTGCTGTTCGGCCTCGGCCAGCACGGCCGGGACGAAGGCCTCGGCCACCTCCTCCGGGAGCAGCAGGGTCAGCCAGGGGTGCGGACGCTCCCACTCACCGGTGGCGCGCAGCAGCCGTTCGTCGCGGGCCGGCCGGTGCAGATACTCCGCGTACGACAGGTCCTCGATCTCCTCGGTCTCCCGGTCGTGGTCCAGGTCCCCGATCAACAGGTCGTCGGTCAACACGTCGTCGAAGCAGGGGAGTTGACCGTCGTACGGGGTCACCGCCTCGATCATGTAGCGCCAGGTGCCGCCGAGGGCCGGGCGGGCCTGGCCCGCGACATGGCTGAAGCGGGCGTCGCGGGCCAGCCTGCGTTGGTCCGCGAAGAAGGTGGCGGGTCCCTCGTGGTAGAGGCGGTAGCGGCGGACGCGCCGTGGGGCGGGCACCAGCCCGAGGGTGGCGCGGACGATCAGAGCGCACTGGCCGAGGCCCGCCAGGACCGCCCGGAAGAGCTCCGGATGCCGCTCGGGCGAGCACACCAGTTGCTCGCCGGTGCCGGTGACCACCTCCAGCTCCCGCACCCAGTCGGCGACCAGTCCGCGCCGATGGCTCGACCCGCCGAATCCGCCGGTGCTCAGCACCCCGCCGACACTGGCCCCCAGATGGTCGGGGAGCACCGGCGGCACCAGCCCCTCGGCGAGCGCGGCCCGCACCACCGCGCCCCACGTCGTACCGGCCCCGGCGACCAGCGTCCGGTCGCCCGGCACACAGCGCACCTCGTCGAGCGCGCCCATGTCGACGACGTATCCGCCGTGCGCCTGACCCTGTCCGTACGGGGCGTGCCCGCAGCCACGGGCCGACACCGGGATTCCGCGCGGCCCGGCGCAGGAGACGAGTTCGCGGACCTCGGCACAGGAGTGCGCCGTGAGGAAACCGAGGGGGCGGGATTCCACGAGGTGGCCGAAATCGTGCGAGGCGAGGGCCGGATCCTGCCGGGTCGCATTCACGCCACACGCTCCAGGAGGTCGGTGTCGAATCCGGGCTCGGAAATTCGACTGTCGAAAATTTCGGAGAACACGCGATGCTGGAGAAATCCGTGTTCCGCGTGGCGTTCGGCGATCAGCGCGGCCATCCGTTCCAGAACGTGCTCGGAAAGGGGCTGGGTGTCGACCGACTCCACCTCCAGCGTGTACTTGGCGCAGCATTCGAGGACGGCTTCGAAGCCGTTGACGGAGGCCGCGAGCAACCGGCGGCGGGGGTCGCGCCAGAGCGCGGCGAGTTCCGCCAGGAGGCTGTGTCCACCGGGTGCCTCCGGGGCGAGCATCCCGCGGGCCCGGCGGTCCAGGGCCGCGACGTACTCGTCCCGGCCGGGCGGGGGCAGGAGGCGGACTGTCAGGTGCCAGGACAGTTCGGACCGCCGGGCCATCAGCTCCCGCAACAGGGAGATCGAGCCGCCTTCGACGATCACGAACCGGTGCCCGGCGCCCAGTCGCTCCACCAGCGCGACCAGGGCATCCGTCGCCTTCGCCGCGCACAGGTCGCCGTCGGCGAAGGTGCGGTCCCCGAGCCAGTGCCGGCACACCCCGGGTACGTCGGCACCCGCGCGGGCGCTCGTGGTGGCGAGGTCGGTGAAGCACTGGAGACGGTCGGCGACCACGATCGGGGCGCCGGTCGCCCGGGCCAGCCGCGTGGCCGCCGCGCTCTTTCCGACCCCGGTCGGCCCGGCGATGAGATGGACCAACGGGCCGGACGCCGGACGCGTTTCGCTCTGGGCCATGGCGGGATGTCCCCTTCCGCTTCATCTTCAGGGTGAGATGAATGACAAGGTAAACGCGGCGCACCGCCGTGAAGAACCAGGCGGGTATCTGGAGCGGGCAAAGAGACGTCCACATTCCTGTGTGCCTGTTAAAGGTTCAATTTCCTGGGGTGAGGGGCTCAAGTGCGGGGAATCCAGGGTCGTATGAGAGGCCGTCGAGTTTGTTTCCCAACGTTTTCTTGACGCGTCCGAAGAGAATCCTCACCAGGAGGTCATTCCGTGCAATCCGACATGCTGATCGCGGCCGCCGAGTCCCTTCCGCAGTCCATGACTCCGTGCTCCGGGGCTCCGCGGTCCACGTCGGGCGGAACCGTCCTCGTCGGCTACGGAGCCGTCGAAGAACTGACCAGGTTCGCCGCCACGCCCGGCTGGACGGTACATGCCCCCGGCCACCCCGTCGAAGTGCGCGGCATCGTCCTGGCCGCGGTGGCGAGCGGCGAACGGGCGTACGTCCATGTCTCCGCCGATTCCAACGCCGAGCCGCATGGAGGCACGGAAGGGTTCGCGCTCGTCCGGGAGGGCCTGGACGGCGTGGTGCTCGCGGTCGGCGCCACCCTCGACCCAATCCTGCGCGCCACCGAGGGACTGGACCTGACCGTGCTCTACGCGGCCACCATCCGGCCCTTCGACGAGGTCGGTCTGCGCACGGCCGCCCTCGCCGCCGACCAGGCGGACCTGGTGCTGGTCGAGCCGGGCCTGCCGGGGACCTCGGCCCCGCAGATCGCGCGGACGCTGGTCCATGTGCCGCACCGGCTGCTGGCCCTGGGCGGCACGGACGTCCGGGACGAGGAGGCGCTGGGCCGGGCCGTCCGGGGCTTCCTGCGGTGACGGATCCGCTCCCGTGCCGTTACTGATCAGTTCCGCGTAGGGTCGAGGGGACGGACACCGCCGGAAGGAAAGGCTCACCACCATGGCGCAGGAAGTTCGCGGCGTGATCGCACCGGGCAAGGACGAGCCGGTCCGGGTGGAGACCATCCTGGTGCCCGACCCCGGCCCGGGCGAGGCGGTCGTACAGGTGCAGGCGTGCGGGGTGTGCCACACCGATCTGCACTACAAGCAGGGCGGGATCTCGGACGACTTCCCCTTCCTGCTCGGGCACGAGGCGGCGGGGATCGTGGAGGCGGTGGGCGAGGGCGTCACCGACGTCGCCCCCGGTGACTTCGTGATCCTCAACTGGCGTGCGGTGTGCGGAAATTGCCGGGCCTGTCTGCGGGGCCGGCCCTGGTACTGCTTCAACACCCACAACGCCTCGCAGAAGATGACCCTCGCCGCGACCGGCCAGGAGCTCTCGCCCGCCCTCGGGATCGGGGCGTTCGCGGAGAAGACGCTGGTCGCCGCCGGGCAGTGCACCAAGGTGGACCCGTCGGTCGCGCCTCAGGTGGCCGGGCTGCTGGGCTGCGGGGTGATGGCCGGTATCGGCGCGGCCATCAACACCGGCAACGTCGGCCGGGGTGACACGGTCGCCGTCATCGGCTGCGGCGGGGTCGGGGACGCGGCCGTCGCCGGGGCGAACCTGGCGGGCGCGGCACGGATCATCGCCGTCGACATCGACGACCGCAAGCTGGACAAGGCCCGCTCGATGGGCGCCACCCACACCGTGAACTCCAGGAACACCGACCCGGTGGAGGCGATCCGTGAGCTGACCGGCGGCCACGGCGCGGACGTGGTCATCGAGGCGGTGGGCCGCCCGGAGACGTACAAGCAGGCCTTCTACGCCCGTGACCTGGCCGGCACGGTCGTCCTGGTCGGGGTGCCCACCCCGGACATGAAGCTGGAACTGCCCCTGCTGGACGTCTTCGGTCGCGGTGGCTCCCTCAAGTCCTCCTGGTACGGCGACTGTCTGCCCTCCCGGGACTTCCCGATGCTCATCGACCTGCATCTGCAAGGCCGCCTGGACCTGGGAGCGTTCGTGACCGAGACCATCCAACTCGACGAGGTCGAGAAGGCCTTCGAGCGCATGCACGGCGGCGACGTGCTCCGTTCGGTGGTGGTGTTCTGATGACCGCCCGCATCGAACGCCTCGTCACGTCCGGGCAGTTCAGCCTCGACGGCGGCACCTGGGACGTCGACAACAACGTGTGGATCGTCGGCGACGACCACGAGGTGATCGTCATCGACGCGGCGCACGACGCCGCGGCGATCGCCGAAGCCGTCGGCGACCGGCGCCTGACCGCGATCGTGTGCACCCACGCCCACAACGACCACATCGACGCCGCCCCGGCACTCGCCGACCTCACGGGCGCCACGATCTGGCTGCACCCGGACGACCTACCCCTGTGGAAGCAGACCCACCCCGACCGCGACCCCGACGCCCACCTCCAGGACGGCCAGGTGATCGAGGCGGCCGGCGCCGACCTGCGGGTGCTGCACACCCCCGGCCACGCGCCCGGCGCGGTCTGCCTCTACGACCCCGCCCTCGCCACGGTGTTCACCGGCGACACCCTCTTCCAGGGCGGCCCCGGCGCCACCGGCCGCTCCTTCTCCCACTTCCCGACGATCGTCGACTCGATCCGCGACCGGCTGCTCGCTCTGCCGCCCGAGACCAAGGTGCTCACCGGCCACGGCGACAGCACGACCATCGGCGCCGAGGCCCCGCACCTTCAGGAATGGATCGCGCGTGGCCACTGACGAGATCGTGAAGCTGCACGGGGTGAACGTGCTGCGCTGCGCTCCCGACGGCCCGCCGCTGGACGGCGAGCGCGCCGCGCTGGACCTCATCGGCGACGCCATGGGGCTCGGCGCGGAACTCGTCGCGGTGCCCGCCGAACGGGTCGACGCCGAGTTCTT
This sequence comes from Streptomyces sp. RG80, assembly GCF_040446465.1. NCBI lineage: Bacteria > Bacillati > Actinomycetota > Actinomycetes > Kitasatosporales > Streptomycetaceae > Streptomyces > Streptomyces sp. RG80. Next base: position 29,538 of record NZ_JBEAAJ010000006.1, read on the forward strand.
CCGGCTGCGGTCGGGGGTGGCCGGGGCGGTCATGCAGAAGTTCGTGAACTACCGGGTGCGCCTGGCCGTCGTAGGAGACGTGTCCCGGCACCTGGACGGCAGCGACGCGCTGCGCGACTTCGTCCACGAGACCAACCAGGGCGGCCACATCTGGATCCTCGCGGACCTCGACGCCCTGGAGGACCGGCTCCGCGCGGCCGGGTGACATCGGAGGAGAACCCGGTGACTCCTCGAAAAACCGGTGACTCCTCGAAAAAGGTGACAGGAGATGTCCGGCTTACCCGGCACCGTGGAATCGACCACGAAGACACGGGAGGCCGGACACATGTCACAACCGCTCAAGGGCAAGGTCGCACTGGTCGCCGGGGCGACCCGGGGAGCCGGACGGGGGGTCGCCGTCGAACTCGGGGCGGCCGGCGCCACCGTCTACGCGACGGGCCGCAGCACCCGGGACCGGCGCTCGGAGTACGACCGCCCCGAGACCATCGAGGACACCGCCGACCTGGTGACCCAGGCCGGCGGCGAGGGCATCGCCGTACCCACCGACCACCTCGAACCCGCCCAGGTCCGCGCGCTGGTCGACCGGATCGCGGACGAACAGGGCCGCCTCGACGTCCTCGTCAACAACATCTGGGGCGGCGAGAAACTCTTCGAGTGGGAGAGCCCCGTCTGGGAGCACGACCTCGACAACGGCCTGCGGCTGCTGCGGCTCGCGGTCGAGACCCATGTCATCACCAGCCACCACGCCCTGCCCCTGCTGCTGCGTCACCCCGGGGGACTGGTGGTGGAGATGACGGACGGCACCGCCGAGTACAACGGCGCCACCTACCGCAACACCTTCTTCTACGACCTCGCCAAGACGTCCGTCCTGCGCATGGGCTTCGCCCTCGGCCATGAACTCGGCCCCCGCGGAGCCACCGCCGTCACGCTCACCCCGGGCTGGCTGCGGTCGGAGATGATGCTGGAGCACTACGGAGTGCGCGAGGACAACTGGCGCGACGCCCTCGACCGCGTCCCCCACTTCGCCATCTCCGAGACCCCGCGCTACGTCGGCCGCGCCGTCACCGCCCTCGCCGCCGACCCCGAGGTGGCCCGCTTCAACAGCACGTCCCTCTCCAGCGGCGGCCTCGCCCAGGTCTACGGCTTCACCGACCTGGACGGCAGCCGCCCGGATGCGTGGCGGTACATCGTGGAGGTACAGGACGCGGGGAAGCCGGCGGACACGACCGGTTACCGCTGAGATCAGGGCTGGTTCACCGACGGGAACTGCCATCGCACCACGAGGCCCGGTGGCAGTGCCAGATCGTCGCGTACGGCGGCGTAGTAGGCGTCACGTCCGAGGCGATGCCGCTCCACCAGCTCCCGCCATGCCGCCGCATCGCGCGTCCCGTCGCGCAGGAACTGCTCCATCTCCAGCACCACGGTGACCCAGGCTCGCGCCTTGTGCACCACCTCCGGGCTCCCCAGCATGAGCAGCGACTCCCCGGCCGGGTCCCGGGCGAGCGTGGCCCCGGCCAGCAAAGGTGCGGCCTCCTCGGCGGAGAGGGGATGCGGATGAGGGTCGATGCCGAGGTGGGACGCCGCTCGGCAGGCCAGCGTGACGGTCTTCTTCAGCGTGCTCGCGTAGTCGGCGTACACCGCGAGCCGCCGCTCCTCCCAACGTGCCGACTGCTCACGGCGGAAGCGGGCACCGTCGCTGCGGACGACCGCCAGGTACGAACCGAGCGCGCCGATCACGACACCGATCAGCGCGGGCAGTTGCTGCATGAAAGCCGACATGGGCGCACGGTATCTGCCTGGTTGATCCCTCCGGCACTACCGTGCGTCCCCATGACGGACACAACACGCTTCGCAGGGTACGGAGTTCTCATCACCGGCGCCGCCCGCGGCATCGGCGCCGCCACCGCGCGGAGGTTCGCCGAGGAGGGGGCGCGGGTGCTGGTGACCGATGTGGACGTGCCGGCGGCGGAGGAGGCGGCTGCCGGTCTGCGTGAACTGGGCCTGACGGCAGAGGCGTTCGGGTGTGATGTCGGGGACCGGGCCTCCGTGGCGGCAGCCGTCCAGCGGGCCGTCGACGCGTTCGGCTCGCTGGACGTCCTCGTCAACAACGCCTGCCACTGCACCCCGGACGCCCCGCTCTTCGAGGACGAGACGGACGACGAGTGGGCCGCCGACCTCGACATCACCCTGACCGGCGCCTTCCGGTGCGCCCGGGCCGCTCTCCCGCACCTGGCCGAATCCGGTCGCGGTGCCGTCGTCAACGTCGGTTCCGTGAACGGCCTGACGGACTTCGGCAACCACGCCTACAGCGCCGCCAAGGCGGGCCTGGGCTCCCTGACGCGCACCCTCGCCGGACACGCCGCCGCCCGGGGCGTCCGCGTCAACCTCGTCGTCCCCGGCACCGTCCGCACCGCCGCCTGGGAGGGCCGCGAGGAACAGCTCGACAGCATGCGCGACCTCTATCCGCTGGGCCGGGTGGGCGAGCCCGAGGACATCGCCGCGGCGATCACGTTCCTCGCCTCCCGGGACGCGTCCTGGATCACGGGCACGACCCTCGTCGTCGACGGCGGGATCACCGCGGTCAACTCCGGCTTCCAGGAGTATCGACGTAGCAAGTCTTAAGAGTCGCTGTAGATCTTTTCACTTGTCCTGCGACGAGGGCGTCGGGCAGCGTTCTCCTGTGTTGCCCGAATCCCCTTGGCGTACCGCCGACTTCCGCGTCCTGTTCGCCGCGAGCACCCTCAGCCAGCTCGGCACGAACGTCAGTTACGTCGCCGTACCCCTCCTCGCCGTCACCGCGCTGGACGCCGGTCCCGGACAGGTCGGCGCGCTCGCCACCCTGAGCACCCTGGCGTTCCTGCTCATCGGGCTGCCCGCCGGTGCCTGGGTGGACCGGATGCGGCACCGCCGGGTCCTGATCGTGGCGGACCTCGCCCGCGCGGCCCTGTACGTCTCGGTCCCGCTCGCCTGGTGGACGGACACCCTCACCCTCGGCCAGCTCTACGCCGTCGTCCTGTTCAACGGCGCCGCGACCGTGTTCTTCGACGTCGCCTCCCAGAGCACCCTGCCCCGTCTGGTCGGCCGCGATGCCCTGGTCCCGGCGAACGCCGCCCTGGTCGGCCTCCAGGCGGTCGGCAACGTCGCCGGACGTGGCGCGGGCGGCGCCCTGGTCCAGTTCCTCACCGCCCCCGTGGCCCTGCTGTGCGCGGCGGTGACCTACCTGGCCTCCGGCCTCCAGCTCATCGCGATCCGAGGCAAGGAGGCCCCCGCGGGCCGGAAGCGGCGGGCCTCGCTCAAGGCAGAGATCGCCGAAGGCCTCCGGCACGTCTTCGGCAATCCGGAACTGCGAGCCCTCGCCCTCACGGCCGCCCTGGTCAACCTGGGCATGCAGACGGTGAACACCATGCTGCCCCTCCTGTTCGTACGCGAACTCGACCTGCCCGCAAGCGCGTTGGGCCTGTTCTGGGCGGCCGGCGGTCTGGGCCTGCTGCTCGGCGCCCGCTGCGCACGCCCCCTCGCCGCCCGCCTCGGCCACGGCCGTACCCTCGGACTCGCGGGCGCGGTCCTGGCACCCGCCGGTCTCCTCGTACCCCTCATCGACCGCGGACCGTGGCTGTGGATCGCCGGCGCCGGCTGGATCCTGGTCCTGTTCAAGACCGGCACCGACAACGTCCTCGGCGTCAGCCTGCGACAGCGCATGACCTCGGACGACCTCCTGGGCCGCATGAACGCCACCTACCGCTTCGTCCTGACCGGAGCGCTCGCCGTCGGCGCCGCGGTCGCCGGACTGCTCGGCGAACTGGTCGGCGTACGCGCCACGTTGTGGGTCGGCGGAGTGCTGATGACGACCGCCTTCCTGCCGGTCTACCTCTCCCCGGTCCGCACCCGACGCGAACTCCCGCAACACGCCCCGGTCACAGCGCCCGCGCCACAGCCCCGCTGATCCGCTTCACATCGGCCGCGGACGTACGCCAGTTGCTGAACGCCGCCCGCAGCCCGGGCGTCCCGTCGTACACGGTCGGCGTCAGAAACGTCTCGCCGGTGGCCGCCACCGCCCGTGCCAGCGCGTCGACCCGCTCCTGCGTCGGCTCGTCGGCCAGGGTGAAGCAGACGACGTTCAGCCGGACCGGGGCGAGCAGGCGCAGGCCGGCCGTCGCGGCGACGCGCTCGCCGAGCTCCCGGGCCAGCGCGACGTTCCGTTCGACGATCTCGCGATGCCCGTCCCGGCCGTACGCCATGAGGGAGAACCACGCCGGGAGGGCGCGCAGCCGCCGGGAGTTCTCCGGTGTCAGATGCACGAAGTCCGGCTCGCCGGCGGGCAGTCCGAGATACGGCGAGGCGTTGTGGAACACCGCCACCTGAAGATCCCGGCGGCGGGTGAACTGGACGGCCGCGTCATAGGGCACGTTGAGCCACTTGTGCAGATCGACACAGACGGAGTCGGCGGCGTCGAGACCGTCGACGAGTTCGGCGTACGACGGGGAGAGCGCGGCGAAGCCGCCGAACGCGGCGTCCACGTGCAACCAGAAGTCGTGCCGCTCCCGGAGCGCCGCGATCGCCCGCAGATCGTCGAAGTCGACCGTGTTCACGGTGCCGGCGTTCGCCACCACGATCGCCGGCCGGCCGCCCAGCGCCGACAGCGCGCGGTCGAGCGCGGCGACGTCCACGGCCTCCCGGTTGCCCGGCAGCACCGGCACCGACCGCAGCCGGTCCCGGCCGACGCCGAGCACCGACAGGGCCTTGCCGATGCTGGAGTGCGGGCTGCCGGAGAGCACGTGGACCTCGCCGAGCGCCGCGGCCCCGTCCCGCGACACCGACACACCGAGCCGCTCGCCCAGCCACTCGCGGGCGACGGCGAGCCCCACGGTGTTGGACGCGGTCGCCCCGGTGACGAACGCCCCGCTGTGCGCCTCGCCCAGCCCGAACAGCTCGCGCAGCCAGCCCACCGTCTCCCGCTCCAGCGCGGTCGCCCAGGACCCCACCGCACCCGAGCCGTTCTGGTCGTAGACGCTGGTCAGCCAGTCCCCGGCGACGGAGGCGGGCGTCGCGCCGCCCGTCACGAAGCCGAGGTAGCGGGGGCCGGCCGAGCCGGAGAAGCCGGGCGCCCACCGCTCGGCGAACCGTGCCAGCGCACCCTGTGCCCCGGCGCCCGCACCCGGCAGCTCTTCACGGTCGGGTGCCTTGTCGAGGTGGACGGCCGGCCGCTCGGACAGCCCGGCCAGCTCACGGGCGGCCAGATCGCGCGCGGACTGGAGCAGGTCGGGGAGCCGGGAGAGATCGTCGGCGAGAGTACGGTGCATGCGCCGCAGCGTAGGAGAGGGCCGCCCGTCACGGCGTGGTCCACTTGGGCCAAACTGGACCGATGAGCATGGGATTCGCCACCGCCCTCGGCGCCTGGCGCGAGCAGCGCGGCCCCCTGTCACGGACGCTGGCCGCGGCCGTGCGCGAGGCGGTCGTCGACGGCCGGCTGCCCGCCGGGACCAGACTGCCCTCCGAGCGGGAGCTCGCCCGCGTCCTGGGCATCAGCCGCGGCACCGTCGTCGCCGCCCTGACCCTGCTGCGGGACGACGGCTGGCTGCACACCCGGCACGGCAGCGGCAGCCTCGTGCGCCTCCCCGCCCGCCTCACCGAACGCACCACGCCCTGGTCCCTGGACCGCGGCGGCGCGGGCGACGCCGACCTCGACCTCACCCTCGCCCTCACGGCCGCACCCCACGAGGCCTACCTCGCCGCCCTCGCCCGGGCCGCCGAACGCAGCGCCGCCCTCCTCGTCGACTCCGGCATCGCCACGGCCGGCCTGCCGCGGCTGCGGGAGCTCCTCGCCGACCGGTACACCCGCGCGGGCCTCGCGACCCGCCCGGAACAGATCCTCGTCACCTCCGGCGCCCAGGCCGCCCTCACCCTGCTCCTCGACCACCTGCACACGGACCGCGGGCGCCCGGTCGCGGTGGAGAGCCCCTGCTACCCGGGCGCCCTGGCGGTCCTGCGCGCTCGCCGAGCCCGGCTGCTGCCCGTCCCCGTGACCTCCGACGCCGGCTGGGACACCGACCACCTCGCGACCGCCGTACGCACCCGTACCCCACAACTCGCCTATCTCGTCCCGGACTTCCACAACCCCACGGGCGCCCACATGACCCCGGCGGTGCGCGCGGAGATCGCCCGCCTCGCGATCACCGTCATCGCCGATGAGACGATGCGCGACCTCGACCTCAGAACGCCGCCCACCGCCGAGCCCCATCTGTCCGGACCCCGGGTGATCCAGATCGGCTCGGCGAGCAAGACCGTGTGGAGCGGACTGCGGGTCGGCTGGATCCGCGCCACCGCCGATCTCGTACGACGACTGCGCCAGAGCCCCCTCCAGGCGCAACTGTCGCCACCGCCCCTGGAACAGCTCATCGCAGTCGAACTGCTCGGCGACGGACTGGAGGCGGTGCTCGCGGACCGCCGGACGAGGCTGCGCGCCCAGCGCGACCACCTCGCAGGGCTCCTGGAGGGCACCGGATGGACGTACACGATCCCGGACGGCGGTCTGTCGCTGTGGCCGCACCTGGGCGCGGACACCTCGGCGACGGACCTCGCGGCCCGGGCCGCCCGCCTCGGCCTGGCGGTGACACCCGGCCCGCACTTCGCCGCCGACCGCACCACGCTCACCCACCGTCTGCGGCTTCCGTTCACGGCGACACCGGACGTACTGACCCGTGCGGTGGGGCTGCTGAGGCGCTCCGCCGAGCAGGAAGTTCACCGTTTCGTCACAGCCTGATCCGGCATACAACCGACGCCCCCGCGCACCGGTCTAGCCAGGCAGATCGCAGGAGCCGATCGCAGGACACGACACGCGCAGGGGAAGGGCCAGCCATGGGGGACATACGCAGACGAGGGGTCGTCGCCCTCGGAATCACCGGACTGATCGCACCGCTCACGCTCGCCCTGGGCACCGCGCCGGCTCAGGCGGCCACCGCCTGCACCACGCAGACCGGGCCGTACCAGAAGAAGGTCGAGAAGTTCCTCGGCCGCCCGGTCGACGGCAAGCAGTCCAGCGCCGACTGCAAGGCCATCCAGGCCTTCCAGACCAAGCACGGCATCAAGCCGAACGCCGGCTACGCGGGCGCCGTCACCTGGGGCGTGATGGACCTGATGAACAAGCAGAAGGCCGTCGGGAACAACCCGAACAAGGACGGCAAGTGCCCGACGAACAAGGGCCGGATCGCCTGCGTCAACCTCACCCTCCAGCTGAGCTGGATCCAGGACGGCAACACCCTCGTGTACGGCCCGGTGCCGGTCCGCACCGGCCGCGACGGCTACGAGACCCGCACCGGTCTGAAGAAGATCTACTGGCGCGACATCGACCACGTGTCGTCCATCTACGACGTCCCCATGCCCTACAGCCAGTTCTTCGACGGCGGCCAGGCCTTCCACTCGGTCAACCTCAGCATGTGGAACCCGCCCGGCTCGCACGGCTGCACCAACATGACCACCAAGGACGCCAAGAAGTACTGGTCGCTGCTGAAGAAGGGCGACGACGTCTACGTGTACGGCCGCAAGCCCGGCACCTGAGCCGAACGCCCGCGTCCCGCCCGGCCGTTGTGGCAGGGCGGGACGCGGACTCCCCCGGGAAGGTGGTCAGAGCAGCACGTTCACCGTGCCGACGTTCACATAGCCGCCGAGCGGCGCCGGGCCGCCGGCCGGATTGCGATAGGCCAGCGAGGCCACGAGCGAGTAGGTGCGCCCGGCCTGAAGTGAGCTCAGGACGATGTCGCGCCGGTAGTCGGGGTCTCCGCTCAGTGCGACGGAGACGGGCGTCGGGGGCTCCTTGAAGTCGTGCGTGCCACCGATTTCGTCGACGTTGACGTGCAGGTTCCAGGTGCCCGCGAGCAGCGGCACGAGGAAGCCGGTGAGGTTCCAGTCGACCCGGACGGTGACCGCCGTGCCCTTGTTGACTACGTCGGCCGGGTTGCCGTCGGGGTCCAGGAGGATGGCGCTGATACGGCCGTCGAGTGCCGTCGTCGGTACCGGGAGGGACTGGAAGGTGCCAGAGGCCATGGGATGACTCCTTGTCGGGAACTGGCCGGTGCGGAACCGGCCGGTGTAGGACGCCTCCCACGGTGCGGCGCCCGGCTCGCCCCGAGCAGAGGCGGGAGTCCTGACCGCGACGGGCACCTGTCCCGGAGGACCCGGGACACGGTCAGGCCGACGCGGTCGGGCCGATACGGTCAGGCCGTGCGGGACAACGGGAGTCGTACGCGCACCTCGGTACCGCGACCCGGAGCCGTGCGCACCCGCAGCGTCCCGCCCGCGGCCTCGGCCCGGTTCCGTATCGACGTCAGCCCCACCCCGGCCGGCGCGCGGACGATCCCGCGCCCGTCGTCGGCGACGCTGACCAGCAGCGAGCGGCGCCCCCCGGCCAGGGTCACCCGGACGTGCCGGGCGTCCGCGTGTCGCACCACATTGGTCATCGCCTCCATCACGATCCGGTACACCGCCGCCTCCACCGCCGGGGGCAGCACGGGCAGCGCGCACGCCACGATCTCGACGGCCGTCGGCGGCGGAACGAACCGGGCGTGATCCCGCAACGCCCCGACGAGCCCGAGCGCGGCGACCGCGCCGGGCGGCAGCGCGTCGATCAGACGGCGCACCTCCGTCGTCGCGTGCGACACCTCGGTCCTGATCCGGTCGAGGAGCGCGTGCTCCCGGTCCAGGCCCCGCTCGTCGAGCAGTTCGGACAGGGCCAGGGCACACAGACCGATGCCGGAGAGCAGCGGGCCCAGTCCGTCGTGGAGGTCGTGCCGCAGCCGGTTCCGTTCGACGTCGACGGCCCGCTCGACACTCGTGTCGGCCGACGGCTTCGAGGGGCGGGCCACCGCGGTGAGCACGGCCGACAGCGCGCCGATACCTGAGCCGGTGAGCGCCAAGTGGACCTGCTCCAGGAAGAGACCGGCGAGGGCGAGCGGAAGCGCCAGCGACACCTGTACGACGACAGCCACCGGAGCCTTCGCCCTCACGCCGGGTACGTCCGCGTCCCGTGCGGAACCGTGCCCGTCCCGTGCGGAACCGTCCGCGTCCCGTGCGGAACCGTCCGCGGATAGGCGGTCAGCACCAGGCGCAGCGCCCAGCGCATCCGAGGCACGGCGGTCTCCGGGCGCTCACCGTAGGCGCGGGCGAGGACGCAGGCACAGCCGCGACTGCCGCCGTCGCGCAGGATGGCCTGGCGGATCGCGGCGGCCATCTCCGCCCGGGTCGGTTCGGAACCCGTGAGCAGGTCACTGCTGAACAGTGCCTCGGCGCGGGCGGCGGTGAGCGGATCGGCGGGCGTCGCGCCGGTCGGGGTCGGACGGGTCCTCGTCAGGTCGGTCATGGTCGGGTCGGTCATGGTCTTCCCCCGGGTTCGTCGAGTGGAAGGGCCGGAGAGGAGGGGCGGATCACCTCCCGCCCGGCCCGAGGCCATGCTGTCGGCCGGGGTTGCAGCCCCCGCTGCACCAGCCGCTGCACTCCGGACGGGGGCAGCTCGGGCCGGTTCGGCGCTAGCGTGGACGGCAGGCGCTGCTTGAGGTGGGAGCCCGTGATGACTGGGCCGGAGCCGTACACCGGACTGCGTTTCCAACTGCTCGGACCGCTCAGGGCATGGCGGGGCGCGACCGAACTGGACCTGGGACAGATGCAGCGACGCGTGGTGCTCGCCGTCCTGCTCCTGCACGCCGACGCCCCCATGAGCCGGGACCAGCTCGTGGACGCCGTATGGGGCCCAGCTGTGCCGACCCGCGCGGCCAACCTCCTGCAACGGCACGCCTCCGGACTCCGCCGGGTCCTCGAACCCGAACGCCCGCCCCGGGCCCCGTCCGGACTGCTCGCCTGGACCGAGGCGGGCTATCTGCTGACGCCGGGGGCGGCGGAGCTCGATGTGCGGACCTTCGAGCGGCTCATCGACGAGGCGCACACGGCGCGCGCCGAAGGCGACCTGCCCGCCACCGCGCGGGGCCTGCACGCCGCACTCGACCTCTGGCACGGCCGTCTCTGCGAGGGCATGACCTCCCCGCTGCTCGACACGGAACGCGACCGGCTCGCCGAACGCCGCCTGAGCGTGCTCGAGGAACGCATCGAGGTCGACCTGTCCCTCGGCGACGACTTCGACCTCGTGGGCGAGATACGCCGGCTCACCGTCGAACACCCCCTGCGCGAAGGGCTCCACGGCCTGCTCATGCTGGCCCTGCACCGCACCGGGCGCCAGGCGGAGGCCCTGACCGCCTACGACCGGGCCCGCCGTCTGCTCCGCGACGAACTCGGCGTGGAGCCGGGGCAGCGGCTGCGCGGACTGCACGCGAGGATCCTGGCCGCCGACCCCGGACTCGACGCCCGCCCGGACCGTCCCCCGCCGACCACGGCGGGCCGGGCCGCACCAGCGGCCACCGGCTCGCCGGTGATCGTCACACCGGCCCAACTGCCCCACCCCGTCAACGGTTTCGTCGGCCGCAAGGAGGCGCTGGCCCGGCTCGACTCCCTCCTCTCCGACGACGGGACGGACGGCGACGGCGGCACCGTCGTCATCACCGCCATCGGCGGCACGGCCGGCGTGGGCAAGACCACCCTCGCCGTGCACTGGGCCCACCGCGTCCGCGCCCGCTTCCCCGACGGCCAGCTCTACGTCAACCTGCGCGGCTTCGACCCGAGCGGCCCCGCCATGCGCCCGGCCGAGGCGATCCGCGGCTTCCTGGACGCCCTCGGCGTACCGCCCCGACGCATCCCGGTCGACCTGGACGGCCAAATGAGCCTCTACCGCAGTCTGTTGGCCCACCGACGGATGCTGCTGGTGCTCGACAACGCCCAGAGCGCCGACCAGGTACGCCCCCTGCTCCCCGGCTCCCCGGACTGCTTCACCGTCGTCACCAGCCGCAACCAGCTCACTGCCCTGATGGTGACGGAAGGGGCGCAGCCGCTGGGGCTCGGGCTGATGTCCGGCACCGAGGCAGAGGGCGTGCTCGGACGCCGCATCGGAGCGGACCGCGTCGCCGCCGCCCCCGACGCGCTGCACGCCATCATCTCCTCCTGCGCCCGCCTGCCGCTCGCCCTGGCCATCGTGGCCGCGTACGCCGCCACCCACCCACAACTCCCGCTCGACGCGGTGGCCAAGGAACTGCACGCCTCCGGCGGCGCGTTGGACCTGCTCGACGGGGGAGACGCGGCGACCGACGTCCGTAAGGTCTTCTCCTGGTCCTACCGCCGACTGACCCGGCCGGCCGCGTGGCTGTTCCGCATGCTCGGGCTGCACCCCGGTCCCGACATCAGCACCGCCGCCGTCGCCGGGCTCACCGGCCTGCCGCCGGGCCGGGTCCGGCCGCTGCTGGCCGAGCTGACGGACAGCCACCTGCTGACCCGACACCAGCCGGAACGCTACGAGTTCCACGACCTGCTGCGCGCCTACGCCGCCGAACTCGCCCTCATCCACGACCCGCCCGCCGACCGGCAGGCCGTCGTGCGCGGACTGCTCGACCACTACCTGCACAGCGCCTTCCGGGCGAGCCTGTGCCTGAACCCGAACCGCGACGATCCCATCGACCTCGCACCCGCGCGAGTGCCGTTCGCCGGTGAGGAGTTCGGTGACCACGACGCGGCGCTGTCCTGGTTCCGCACGGAACACGCCGTGCTCGTCGCCGTGCAGGAACTGGCCCGTGGCAGCGAACTGGACACCCACACCTGGCAGTTGGCCTGGGCCCTGCGCCCCTACCTGGACCGTGGCGGCCACTGGCGGAGCGCCGTGACCGTGTACCGGCGGGCACTGGAGTCCGCTCGGCGCGAGTCCAGTACCCACGGCCAGGCGGTGAGCCACGGCTGCCTGGCCTATGCGTACATGCGGCTCAGCAGGTATGAGGACGTCGACACCCACATGCGGCAGGCACTCGACCTGTACAAGGCGCTCGACGACCCGCTCGGCCAGGCGCATGCCCATCGGACGTTGGCGTGGCTGGGGGACCAGAAAGAGCGGTACGGCGAGGCTCTTGACCACTCCCGTGCGGCGCTCGCCTTCTTCGAGGAGGCGGGACACCGGACCGGGCAGGCCCGGGCGCTCAACGCGGTCGGGTGGTTCTGTTTCCGACTGGGCCGCCACCAGGAGGCTCTCGTCCACTGCGAGCGGGCCCTGCGGATGCACCAGGAGGCGGAGGACCGATTCGCCCAGGCCGACACCTGGGACAGCCTGGGCCAGGTGCACCACCGTCTGGACCAGCACGAACAGGCGATGGCCTGCTACCGGCGGGCCTTGTCGATCTACCGGGAGATCGGCGACCGCTACAACGAGGCCGACACCCTCTCCTCCCTGGGCGACCTGCACCTGGCCGCGGGCGACGCCGGTTCGGCACGCGAGGCGTGGCGGCGTGCGGTGGTGTTGCTCGAGGGCCTGGGTCACCGCAAGGCAGCCGAGGTACGGGCTCGGCTCGACACCGATGCGGAGTCCAATCCTCAGGAAAACGGGGCGACTTGACGAGAGCGGGGGGTGTCGTCAGACTCCGCCGCATTCCAATCGAGCGTCGGGGGGCGTCGTGAGCGGGAGTGAAGTTCGCTGGCAAGTGATCGTGGGACTCGGGAAGAAGCTGGGAAAGATGGGTCCCAGCTTCACCGACGAGGAAAAGACGGCGTTGGCGCTGGTGTTCGACGCGGCTGGGAATCAACTCGCCCCTCACAGTGGCGTCCTGCCGTTCGACGCGAAATTCGTCCCGGGGAAGAGCAAAAAGAGGGATCGCGAAGCCTTCAAGATCGAGGGCCTTTTCCCAGTGGATCCAGAGCTTCCTGAAAAGGGCGAGCCGAAGAAGTCGGAGCCACCCGATCTCAAGTCCTCCAAGGAGTGACCGGGACCCGCCATGCCGAGCGCACGCGAACCGCGGCGCGACGTCCGGCCCGTCGTCCTGGTGTGCATGCCGTTCATGGACGACAGTCGGCCCTCTCTCCAGATCGGGCTCCTGCGGGCGATCGCGGAGGCGCAAGGATTCCCGGCACGGACGCTCCACGCCAACCTGGACTTCGCCGCGGGCATCGGCGTGGACCGCTACCGCCTCCTGGCCGACGGATGCGGCCGGCAGATCGGTGACTGGCTGTTCTCCCTGGAGGCGTTCGGTGCCGCCGCGCCCGACCCGGACGACCGCTTCCTCGACCTGTACCTGGAGGAGATCGCGCGGGCTCAGGACACCGCCCCGGGGCCGTTGCGGGACAGCCTGCTTCAGCTCAGGCATCACGAGGTGCCCGCCTATCTGGACGCGCTCGTCGAGGCGTACCCGTGGCACCGGTTCGGGCTCGTCGGATTCACCTCCACGTTCCAGCAGAACACGGCGTCCATCGCCCTGGCACGGCGGCTGAAGGCTCGGCACCCGGACCTCTTCACCCTGTTCGGCGGCGCCAACTTCGACTCCGTCATGGGTACCGAACTCGTGCGTACCGTCGAGTGCGTCGACGCGGCGGTCATCGGGGAGGCGGACACGGCGTTCCCGCTGCTGCTGGCGGCCCTGGCCGACGGCCGTGACCTCGGCACCGTCCCAGGGCTGGCGCGCAGGGTGGACGGACGCGTGGTGACCGGGCCCGGGACACCGCTCGTCCAGGACCTGGACGACCTCCCGATGCCGGACTACGACGAGTACTTCCACCGTGCCGAGAGCCTCGGCCTGCTGCCCGGCACCGCACCCCGCCAGGTGGACATCCCCCTGGAGACGGCCCGCGGCTGCTGGTGGGGAACGAAACACCACTGCACCTTCTGCGGTCTCAACGGCGAGACGATGTCCTTCCGTTCCAAGTCCGCGCGGCGGGTCCTGGACGAGTTGGCCCACCAGGCCCGCCGATACCGCAGCTTCCGCTTCGAGGCGGTCGACAACATCCTCGACATGCGCTATTTCAAGACCCTGTTCCCGGCCCTGGTGGACAGCGGCGCACGCTACGAAATCTTCTACGAGGTCAAGGCGAACCTCACCAGGCAGCAGATCCGCCTTCTCGCCGACGCCGGGGTCCAGCAGATCCAGCCCGGAATAGAGAGCCTGAACTCCCGCGTGCTGCGGCTCATGCGGAAAGGCGTCACCGCCGCACAGAACGTCAACCTGCTGCGCTGGGCCCAGCACTACGGAATACGGGTGTCCTGGAATCTCCTGTGGGGATTTCCCGGTGAGATTCCTGCGGACTGCGCCGACCAGGCGGGCATTCTGTGGCAGTTGGAGCACCTCCAGCCACCTGGCAGCGCGAGCCGGATCACCATGGAACGCTTCAGCCCGCTCTTCGACGACCGGGAGCGGATCCTGCGCGATCTGCGCCCCGACCCCAGTTACGCGCAGATCTATCCCGCCGCCATGGACCTCGACCGCGTCGCCTACTTCTTCCGCTGCGACATCGAAGGGGCGCTCCCGGACAGTGCGTACACGTCCCTGCGCGCGGCGGTCGCGGACTGGCAGGGCGCCTGGCGGGACGCGGCGGGCCCGCCCGTACTCGAGTACTGGCAGGCGCCGCACTACGTGCAGATCCACGACAGCCGACGGAAGGGGAGAGAAGGCACCTACCTCTTGGAGGATCTGGCGGCCGACCTCTATCTCGCCTGCTGCGAGCGTCCCGTCACGACGGCCGCCCTCAGCGAGCGAACGGGTCTCGGCGGCTCGGTCGAAGAGGTGGAGCGTGTCCTGAAGGAATTCGCTGAGGCCGGTCTCGTGTTCCGGGACGGTCCGCTGACCGTGGCACTGGCCGTGCCCGCGGTCCGGCCTCGACTCATCGGGGGTTGAAGCCCATGGCCTACTCAATCGACGATCGCCTGCCCGGCCTGGTGTACGCCCACGCGTCACCCCGCTCGGTGGGATCCGTGTCCCTGTTCGAGGCGGACAGGATCACGGTGGAGAACGCCGCACAGTTCGTGTCCCAGGAGACGGCGGCCGAGCAGGCGGAAGAACTGCTGCGGCAAGCCGGGTTCACCGTCCTCGGACGCTCGCCGTCGACCATCAACATCGCCGGCCCGCCCGCACTCTACGAGGAGTACTTCCGGACCACCCTGGTCACGGAGGAACGGGAGGTCATCCAACCGGGCGCGGTGGACCTGCGGACCACCCGGACCTTCCTGGACAGCGTCGACACCGACCTCCCCGGGCTCGTTCCGACCCAGGACAGCGAGGCGGCCGCGTACCTGGAAGGCGTGGCGCTCGAACAGCCCGCCACCACGATGGCCCTCCCCGAAGATCCGCCCGACCCGAAGTACTGGCACCTGACCCTCGACGAGGTCGCCGAACGCCTGGGCGCGCGGGCCGTGCACACGGAAGGGCTCACCGGCTCCGGAGTCCGGCTCACCATGATCGACACCGGATGGCAACGGCATCCGTACTTCGGCGACCGGGACGTCACCGTCGTACTGGGACCCGACGCCGCCCACCCGGAGCTCGACGAGGACGGACACGGCACCTGCGAGTCGGCGAACGCGATCGTGGTGGCGCCCGGCATCGAGTTCACCATGGTGAAGGCCAACCTCACCAACCTGCTCGGCGCCTTCGACGCGGCGGTCGCCCGAGCGGAACCGCCCCACGTCATCAGCATGAGCCTGGGCTATCAGGCCAAGTACCCGCCGCTCGCCGCCGCCGACAAGGTCCTGGCCGTGTCGGTGTCCCTCGCGGTCGCACGCGGCATCGTGGTCGTGTGCGCCGCGGGCAACGGCCACCACGCGTTCCCGGGCCAGCATCCCGACGTGATCTCGGTGGGAGGCGTCTACATCGACAAGTACGGGGACGCGCGCGCCTCCGACTACGCCAGTGGCTTCGTCAGCGCCATCTACCCCGACCGCGTCGTCCCCGACGTGTCCGGCCTGGTGGGCATGCGACCCAACGCGTCCTACATCGTGCTGCCCGCCCCGCCCGGCTCCGCCATCGACAGGCGGCGTGCGCCGATGGACCGCACCGGGCCCGACGACGGCTGGGTCGTCGCCAGTGGCACCTCGGCGGCCGCCCCCCAAGTGGCCGGCGTGTGCGCCCTGTTGCTGGAGGCCTATCCCTCCCTCACACCCCAGGAGGTACGTTCCGCCCTGGAGAACAGCGCTCTGGACGTGGACCTGGGCAAGAGCAACCCGGTCACGGGCGGCCTGGCGGTGAAGGGACGGGACGACTCCACCGGCTACGGCCTGGTACGCGCCGACGAAGCGCTGGCCTTCGTGGGGCGGACCAGGAACCGGACCGGAAAGCCGTGAAGCACGCCGCGAGGGGTCTCCCGCACCCGCCACCGGTGCGGGAGACCCCTCGCGATCCGCAGCGTTCAGACCGTCCCGGCCTCCGAGCGCGCGCTCGGGGCGCCCCTGCGCATCTCCAGCTTCACCGCCTGCGTCAGATCGAACACCTCCTGCGTACGCGCCGCGAACCGGCGGGCGATCAGACACACCAGCCAGGCCGACCCGCCGAGCAGGAGCGGCACATAGACGTCCTCGGCCATCGGCTCGGCGTCCCAGTGCCGCACCAGGACCAGGTTCGTGGCCAGGACCGCGACGGTGTAGAGGACGCACGTCACGAACAGCGCGGACCCCGCGGCCGAGTGCAGACGGTGCGCCATGGCGACCGCGACGACGAGGATGCCGGGCAGCAGGACCAGAAGGCTGCGCAGCACCACGGCCCGGTAGATCTCCGACGGGTCGTCCGGGTACTCGCCGCTCCAATAGCCCAGGCTGCCCAGGCCCATCCAGGTGGTGAGCAGGTCGAGCAGCCAGAACACCGCGACACCCAGAGCCACGGTCAGCACGACGGTGGTGGTGCTCGGTTCGACCCTGGGCCGGGGACCTGTCAGCCGCGTCACCTGGCCGGGAGGGCCGGGCGGACCGGCGGCGCGCCGGCAGTCGGCGCTGGTCGAGCGCTGCAGGAACGGCCAGCCGAACGCGACGAGGGTCGCGACGAACGCGGCGACCTGGGCGATCAGATCGGCGTTGCCGGTGTGCAGGAGAAGCGAGATCAAGGCCGACAGGACGGGAGGGACCGCCTGCAGAACGGTCGAGAAGCCTGGGGCGGCCGCGGCTGGTGCCGGGTTCGTCGACATGGTGCTCCCTCGGTTCGGGCACTGGGCCAGGTGCGGAGTAGGCGCCATGCTCGCCCTGAACCCAATTGCCGTCCTGAGGCGAGGGTCCCGAAGAGTCCGGGAGGCTCGGTCGCCCGGACCGGGACACTGCGTGAGCCGGGGGAGGACCGATGAGCCCCACCACCCGGGTCGTCATCGCCGACGACCACCCCATGTACCGCTACGGCCTCGCCGCGATGCTGGGTTCCAGCGGACACGTCGACGTGGTCGCCGAGGCCGCGAACGGCGACGACCTGCTGGCGGCCGTAGACCGCACCGCACCCGACGTCGTGGTCACCGACCTGGCCATGCCCGGCCTCGACGGCACCACGGCCACCCGCGCCCTGCTGGCCCGTCACCCGGAGCTCGGCGTGCTGGTGCTGACCATGCACGAGGACGACCAGGCGCTGTTCGGGGCGCTGCGCGCGGGGGCGCGCGGATATCTGCTGAAGGACGCCGACGCCACGGAGATCGTCCGCGCCGTCCTCACCGTCGCCGCGGGGGACGCGGTGTACGGCGGGGCGGTGGCGCGCCGGATCGTCGACTTCTTCACCGGCGCCCACCGGGACTACGCCGCACAGGTCTTCCCCCAACTGACCGCGCGGGAACGGGAGGTGCTGGACCTGGTGGCCCTCGGACTGGGCAACCACCAGATCGCCGGCCGGCTGGTCCTCGCCGAGAAGACGGTCCGCAACCATGTGTCGGCCATCCTCGACAAACTCCATGTCTCCGACCGGGCGGCGGCGGTGGCCCGGGCCCGCGACGCGGGCATCGGCGGACCACCGTCCCCGCCCGGCTGACGGAACCCCTTCCGGATCACGCCTGCGGCGCGTCCCCGAAGTCCGGGATCTCCAGCCGCGCCCCGCCCTGCCGCGCGGAGTCGTGCGCGACGATGCCCGGCAGGGTGTACCGGGCGGCCACCCACGCGTTCACCGAGGGCAGCGACCGCGTGTTGACCGCGGTGACGAAGTCGTCCACCAGGAAGTGGTGGCTGCCCTCGTGCCCGTTGTGCAGGTTGTCGAACTCCCGCGGCAGACGCGAGCGGTCGTGCACCGGGGCCGAGCCCGAGGTGAACGCGGCCCTCAGGTCCGGCGCGATGTGCCGGAGCGACGGGTCGTCGGGGGACAGGGTGGGCTTGGGCTCCAGCAGTTCGCTGATGTCCTTCACGCCGTTCTTGTCCTGCCACAGCGCGAAGGTGGCGAGCTGCTCCATGCTGCCCTCCGTGCCGAAGAACCGGAAACGGGACTCACGGATGTGGGAGGGGTAACCGACCCGCCGGAACTCGTTGGTACGGAACGAGCCGCCGCCCGCCACCTCGAACAGCGCGGTGGCGTTGGAGATGTCGTTGCCGAACTGGCTGACCTCCTTGTCGAAGACCCCGTCGCCGCGGTCGTCCACGACACCGATCGCCGACACGCTCACCGCGTGCGTCTGCCAGGCGCCGAGCACCCCGCCCACCGAGTGCGTCGGGTAGAGCAGCGGGGGATAGCTGGCGGTCGCCTTCCAGTTGTCGCCGCCGCTGTACTGGTACGCCTCGTAGAACCCCAGGTCCATGTCGTGGACGTAGTCGCCCTCGGCGTAGAAGAGCCGCCCGAAGGACCCCTCCGCGATCTGGTTGCGGGCGTGCACGGTGGCCGGGTTGTACTGGCTGGTCTCGCCCATCATGTACGTCAGTCCGGTCGCCCGGACCGCGTCGATGATCGCCGCGATCTCCTCGGTGGTGATCGCCATGGGGACGGCGGAGTACACGTGCTTGCCGGCGTTCAGGCCCTGGACCACGAGCGGGCCGTGGGTCCAGCGCTGGGTGAAGATCGCGACGGCGTCGACCGCCTTCGACTCCAGCATCGCCTCGTAGGAGGGGAAGGTGCCCGACAGGCCTTCGGCGGCGGAGAGTTGTTCGGCCCTTTCCGGGAGGAGATCGGTGACGTAGACGTCGCTGACGCCGGGATGGGCCAGGAACAGTTTCGCGAACTGTCCCGAGAACTGCCCGGCGCCGACGATGCCGAGGGAGAACGTCATGGAGTAAGTGCCTTTCACTGGCCGAGGATGTAGTTGATCTGGTCGTTGGTTTCGGTCAGGCCGCTCACGGGGGCCCCATTGGCGAAGACGTCCTGCATGGCCGGGCGCATGAGGGCGTAGACGTCCGCCGCGTAGTCGGTGATGGGGAAGGAGAAGGTCGCGGAGTCCTTCTTGTCGGTGACCGGTTCGGTGAAGGCGGACACGTCGATGCCCTTCTTCGCGTACGCGGCCACGGCGGCCTCGGTGCCCGACGGAGTGGCCGGGAAGACGATTCCGTAGCCGCCGACGGTCTTCTGGCAGTCATCGGAGGCCAGGTACTTCACCCACTTCATCGCGCCCTCCTTGTTGCGGGCGTTCTTGGTGACCGAGTCGGCGAGGCCGTTCATCATCGTGGCCCGCTTGCCGCTCGGGCCGGTGGGCGTGGGGGCGGTGCCGACCTTCAGGCCCTTGGTGCCGTAGTACGTCGAGATCATCCAGGCCCCGTCGAAGGAGGCCGCAGCCTTGCCCGAGGCGACCTGGGCGTTGGCCGGGTTGGCGCCGTCGGTGTAGTCGGTGAAGGGGGCGAGGTAGCCCTTCTTCGCCAGGCCGAAGTACCAGTCGATCACCGACTGGAAGGTCTTGCTGTCGTACTGGTACCTGCTGCCCCAGCGCGCCTTGTCGGTGTAGTGCCAGCCCGCCGACTCCACGAACGGGCTCCAGGTGGTCTGCCCGTCGCCGTCGCCCGCGCCGCCGGTGGCGAGGCCGTACACCTTGACGTTGTTCTTGTCGAAGCCGGGTTCGTCGCCGCGCTTGCCGTTCTTGTCGACGGTCAGATGCGCGATGGTCTTCTCGAAGGTGCCGCCGTCCCGCGGGTTCCAGGCGAGGGTGTTGAGTTCGTCGGCCGTGAGCCCGGCGTCCTCGACCATCTTCTGGTTGTAGAAGAGCGCCACGGTGTCCCAGTCCTTGGGGGCGCCGTAGCGATGGCCGTCCTGGCCCTTCCAGTTGGCGCCCAGTCCCGCCTGGTAGGCGGAGTCGTCGATGCCGAGGTCGTCCAGCGGTTCGAGCACCTTGAGGTCGGCGAACTGGCCGAACTTCTGGATGTGGTCGGTGAACACGTCCGGCTCGGTGCCGGCGATGAAGCTCGCGGTGAGCTTGGTCCAGTAGTCGGCCCAGCCCATCTGCGTGATCTTGACGTTCAGGCCCGGGTTCTCCTTCTCGAAGCCCTTCGCGCAGGCCTGGTAGGCGGGCAGCTGGTTGGCGTCCCACAGCCAGTACGTCACCGTGTTCGCGCCCGACCCGGCGGCGCCGCCCTGCGCGCACCCGGACACCAGGGACAGGGCCAGGGCTCCGGTCGCCGCCACTACGGTACGAATTCGCATTCCGGTCCCCTTACTTGACGCCGGTGAAGCTGATGGTGCTGACGATGCGGCGCGCGAAGGCACCGAAGAGGACCAGCATCGGGAGGGCCGCGATGAGCGTGGCCGCCATCAGGCCGGACCAGTCGTAGCCGGTCTGCGGGGTCTGCGCCCGGAAGATGGCGAGCGCCACGGTGAGCACGCGTGAGCTGTCGCTGTAGGACACCATCAGCGGCCAGAAGTAGTCGTTCCAGGAGGTGATGTACGTCAGCACCCCGAGGGTGAGGATCGGGGTGGACGCCATCGGCAGCATCACCCGGAAGAAGATCCTGATCTTGCCGGCGCCGTCGAGCAGGGCGGCCTCCTCGACCTCCCGGGGCACGTTCATGAAGAACTGGCGCAGGAAGAACACCGCGAACGGCGTCATGAACATCGTCGGCAGTGCGATGCCCAACAGGTTGTCGACCAGGCCGAGTTGCTTGATGAGCACGAAGTTCGGCAGCAGGGTGAAGATGGCCGGGACCATCAGGCCCGCCAGGAACAGCCCGAACACCTTGTCCCGTCCGCGCCACCGCAGCCGGGCGAAGGCGTAGGCGGCCATGGCGGAGAAGAAGATCTGGCAGACGGTGATCAGGGTCGAGACGACGACCGAGTTGATCAGATAGCGCCAGAACTTCAGTCCGCCGCCGGAACCGCCCTGGGCGATCGCCTCCTCGGCCGACTGGAGGCCCAGCGCCCGCTCGAAGCCGCCGGTGGTGAAGTCCACCGGCAGCGGGTCGCCCGGATGGGCCGCGAGGGCGGCGTTCGAGGACAGCGCGGTGCGCAGGATCCAGTAGAACGGCAACAGGGTGACGAGCATGATCGCGGCCATCACCACCCAGGCCACGACCCGCCCGAGGGACGGGCGGCGTCGGACCGGACGTACCCGGGGCGCCGCGGGCGCGGTGGGCGCGGTCACCACAGCCATGTCAGTCATGTCGGTGTCTCCCCTCTCCTCAGCCGAGATCCGTCTGGCCGGCCCGGGTGAGCCGGTACTGCAGGAAGGTGATCGCGCTCAGGACGATCAGCAGGGCCACCGACATCGCGGAGGCGTAACCGAACTGGAAACGGCCGAACGCGGCGCCGTAGATGTAGAACTGGAGCACGTTGGTCGCGTTCGCCGGACCGCCGTTGGTCGTCACGGCGACCGTGTCGAACACCTGGAACGAACCGATCACCGTCATGATCAGGACGACCGCCAGGACCGGCCGCAGCAGCGGCATGGTGATCCGCCAGAACATCCGCCACTCGCTCGCGCCGTCCACCTTCGCGGCCTCGTACATGTCGTTCGGAATGGCCTGGAGCCCCGCGAACAGCAGCAGCGCGGTGTATCCGACGTGCCGCCACACATTGATCAGGGCGATCGTGGGGATGGCCCAGGTCTCGTCGGCCAGGAACGGGATGCGGTCGAGACCGAGCCCCGCGATGATCTCGTTGCCGATGCCGAGCTGGGTGTCCAGGATCCACAGCCAGACGATGCCCGCGACGACGTTGGACATCAGATACGGCGTGAGCACGATCCCGCGCAGCACCGCCGACTGCGTCAGCCGTTGCAGCAGGACGGCTATCGCGAGCGCCGAGACCGTCTGGATGCCGATGTTGATGAACACGTACTCGACGGTCACCTTCAGCGAGTCCCAGAAGATGGGGTCGTGGACCATCCGCGTGTAGTTGTCGAGGCCCACCCACTCCGCCGGCGTCAGCAGATTGAAGCGGGTGAAGCTCAGATAGATGCCCCGCAGCGTCGGCCAGAGCAGGAAGACCAGGAAGCCCAGCAGGGCCGGTGCGATGAACACCGCGGCGAGTTTCCCGTCGCCGCCGCTCTCGCGGGTCCGCGCCTTCCGCGTCCTGGGTTTCGTCGCGGCCCCCGCGGCGCCGCCCAGGGGCAGACGCGACGGAGGGCTGCTGGAGGCGATGGTCATCGGGAGACTCCCTCGTCTGCGGCGGCTCGTCCTCGAGCCACTTACTTTTGCGGCGAAAGAATCCAGACGTCAAGGGGTGGGTAAACATCTTTTCCAGGCCACCTCCACCGCCTTAGGATGGTCATGTTGCTTTCATCGCGAAAGAAACCTGATGGGGGAGACTGACCTGCATGACCGCAGTAGCCGCCAGCTGGCACCCACTGAGCCCCGGTGAGCGTTCGGTGGCGATCGAGGTGCTCGTCAACGGACCGCTCTCGCGCACCGAACTCGCCCGCCGGCTGGATCTGTCCGCGGGCAGCCTCACCCGGCTGACGAAACCGCTCATCGAGTCGGGCCTGCTGATCGAGGTCCCCGAGGCGGGCGCCCCCGCCGAGGTGCGCACCGGCCGCCCCTCACAGCCCCTCGACGTCGTCGCCGAGTCCCGCTCCTTCATCGGCTTCAAGATCACCGACGACATGGTCTACGGCGTCGTCACCACCCTCAGGAGCGACATCGTCGCCCGCCACGACCGCCCTCTGACCACCCATGACCCGGCCGAGGTCGCCGACCTGCTCGCGGAGATGGCGGCCGAACTCGCCCGGGCCCACGGCTCACGGCTGGCCGGTATCGGCATCGGGGTGGGCGGCCTGGTCCGGGGGCGGGCCGTGGTGGGGGAGTCCCCGTTCCTGCACTGGAAGGACGTCCCGCTGGCCGAACTGGTCGAGGAGCGCACGGGGTTGCCGGTCGTCCTGGAGAACGACGTGGCCGCACTCGTCGAGGCCGAGACCTGGTTCGGCGCCGGTCGCGGACTCGACCGCTTCGTCGTCCTCACCATCGGCGCGGGCCTGGGCTACGGCCTGGTGCTGGGCGGGCACCGGGTGTCCTGCGCCGAGGAGGACCGCGGCTTCGGCCGGCACTGGATCGTCGATCCCAACGGCCCGCTCACCCCCGAGGGAGAACGTGGCAGCGCCGTCTCGTTCCTGACCATCCCCAACATCCGCTACCAGGTGAACGCCGCCAGTGGCCGCGACCACGGCTACGAGGAGATCCTCGCGCTGGCCGCCGCGGGCGAGCCGATGTCCGCCCGGGTCGTCGACGAGGCCGCGCGCGCTCTGGGCACCCTGGTCGCCCAGATCTCCAACTTCGTGATGCCGCAGAAGATCCTGCTCGCCGGTGAAGGCGTCGGTCTGATGGACGTCGCCGGAGAGACCGTGGCCGAGACCGTCCGGGCCGGGAGGCACCCGCTGGCCGCCCCCGTCGACCTGGAGACCAAGGTGTCCGACTTTCACGACTGGGCCCGTGGAGCGGCCGTCCTGGCGATCCAGGTGCTGGTGCTGGGCACAGCGGAAGCGTGAGTTACGCCACGGTCGGGGTGCCCGAACTGCCCGACCTGCCTTGACAGATGGACGTGATCAGTAACACGGTCCGAAATGCCCGAATTACTCGTACTTACTCACGCTGCCTTCACCTCTGTCGTCATATGCTTCACACCATGTCCACCACTGTTGAAACCGCCTTCGATAGGACGGCTGACGAGGTCAACGATGAGATCCGGGCCCTGTGGTTCCGGTCGGGCGGGACACTGAGCGTCGAGCAGCGCGAGGAGTACCAGCGGCTCGTCCTGGAGTGGGCCGCCGCGGCCCCGCAGGAAGCCTGACGCCCCTCACCTCGAAGCTCCACCGACGGCACCCGCTCCTACGGGTGCCTTTTTCATGCCCCGGCCTCCCTCGGCCTCCCTCGGCCTCCCTCACCCCCAGGTGGCCGAGTAGTACCGCTGATACGCCTTGCGGTCCTGCTCCGCACGGATGTACCGCGTCGCCACCAGCGCGATCAGACTGCCCCCGATCACCAGCAGCCCCGGCCCGATGTTCCGGGTGTCCGTGAGCCGGGTCAGCAGCGTCTGCGCGGTCGTGCCGACACTCGTCGCCGGAGCGGAGGAGCCCGGCGAGGCCGCGCCCGGGGCGCCGGCGCCCTGTGTGGCCGACGCGGACGGCGCCGCCGAGGCGCCCTGCTGACCGGCCCCCGCCTGCTGCTGCGAGACGATCATCTGGACGCCGAGCTGCGTCATCGCCTTCGTCACCGGCTGGAAGAACGTCGTCCCGCCCGTCTTGCAGTCACCGCTGCCGCCGGAGGTCACTCCGAGCGCGATCCCCTCGGAGAACATCGGCCCACCGCTGTCCCCCGGCTCCGCGCACACATTCGTCTCGATCAGCCCGGTGACCGTCCCCTCGGGATAGTTCACCGTGGCGTTGAGCGCCGTGACCGTACCGTCGCGCAGCCCGCTCGTACTACCGCTGCGGAACACCCGCTGCCCCACGGTCGGATCGGCGACGCCCGTGATCCGTACACCCTTGCCGTCGCCGATGGCCACCACGTCGGCCCCGTCACCGGCCCGCCCGCCGTCGTACTGGACGAGGGAGAAGTCGGCGCCGGGGAAGTTCTGCTCGATCGTCTTGCCGACCTGCGTGCGGCCCCGGTTGTCCGCGAACCAGACCGAACCCGTGGGACCGCAGTGCCCGGCGGTGAGGATGAAGTCGCTCTGCCCGTTGGTCACGTTGAACCCCGCCGAGCAGCGCCCGCCCGTCGACAGGATCGGCTCCGCCCCGTTGATCCGGGTCGTGAAGGTGCCCTCGGTGCGCTCCATGCGGACGAAACCGCCGATGCCGTCGGCCAGTTCGGTCAGCCGGGACCAGTCGGCGGCCGACACGGTGCTGTCCGCCCGCACCACCACCTCGTTGGTCCGGTAGTCCATGGCCCAGGACGTGCCGGCCACCCGCGGCGCCGAACGCAGCGTCCCCGCCGCCGACTTGAGCTCCTTCATGCTGTGCTGGACCACCTTCGCGGTGGCCCCCGCCCGGCGCACCTCGGCGGCCGCCTTCTCGTCCGTGACCGCGACGACCGGCCGCCCGGCCGAGTCGATCCAGGAGCCCGCCGTACGGGACGAGCCCAGCTGTGACACCAGGTCGGAGCCGGGGTCCGAGGCCGTCGACTGCGCGGTCGTACGCGGCAGGGCCGAGGGAGTCGCGGGTTCGCTCGCCACGGCACGCGTGACCATCGTCCCGCCCAGAAGGAGTCCGCCGACCGCGGCCAGCCGTGTCACTCGCCGGACCACCCGTCGTCGTGCGTGCCTCATGCATGGCTCCCGAACCCCGAACAGCACGGCGTCAACACCGCGTGGCACTCCCGTAGTCGAGCACCCCCCTGTCATACGGGGCCAGGCGCGCCTTTGTTCACCTCTTGCGCCCCACACCGCCGTAGAGGGCCACCTGCTGCGGCTCGGCGCCGCTTCCGCACTCCGGACGCCAGCGCGAACACGACACCACCCCCGGCTCCAGGAGATCGAGTCCGTCGAAGAATCGGGCCACCGCCTCGGGCGTGCGCTGGGTCAGCCGGGGCGTGCCGTGCGCGTTCCAGAACCGCACGGCCTCGTCGACGTCCGGCATCGACGGGTGGACGATCGTGTGCGACAGCACGAGATGGCTGCCGGCGGGCAGCGCGTCCATGAGCCGCCGCACGATGCCGTACGGGTCCTCCTCGTCGCCGACGAAGATGACCACGCCGAGCAGCAGCAGGGCGATGGGCCGCGTGAAGTCCAGGGTGGCGGCGGCCCGTTGAAGGATCCGCTCCACGTTGCGCAGATCCTCGTCGAGGTGGTCGGTCGCACCCTCGGGCGTACTGGTCAGCAGGGCGCGGGCATGGGCCAGGACCAGCGGGTCGTTGTCCACGTAGACGATCCGCGCCTCCGGGGCGAGACGCTGGGCGACCTCGTGGGTGTTGTCCGCGGTGGGCAGCCCGGTGCCGATGTCGAGGAACTGGCGGATCCCGGCCCGCGTGACGAGATGCCGCACCGCCCGGCCCAGGAACAGCCGGTCGGCGCGCGCGTACTCGCCGATGCCCGGGTGCAGTTCACGGATCCGGTCGCCCGCCGCGCGATCGACCTCGTAGTAGTCCCCGCCGCCCAGCCAGTAGTTCCAGATCCGCGCCGTGTGCGGCTGCAGGGTGTTGATCCGCCGGCGCAGTGAAGCGGCGCGGTCCTCGGCGTCCGTCACGGGGTTCGGGTCTCCTGGAATTGCCTGGTGCGATACGGGAAGTGCGACGTCAACCGGCAATCTAGACGGCGGAGTTGATGTTTGTTGAGAGGGCGGACGCAACTTCCGTCAGAGAGACCCGGCTGCGTTCGTCGCCCCACACCGAGGTCGGCCCCACGAACGGCCGCAGCAGCGCGACGAGCTCCGGGTCCGCCCGCCCGTTGAGCTCGTCGGAGGCCAGCTTGCGGGCGATCCCGGCGAGGAAGTCGGCCAGCAGGATCCGCGGGTCCCAGCGAGCCTGCACCAGCTCCAGACCGGCGAACCCGACCCCGGCCCGCACCGACTGCTCCGCGATCCACGCGATACGCGCGTCCGTGAGCATGTTCTGCCGGTCGTGCACCACCCGCACGACCCGCCCGCCCGCACTCCAGTGCGCGACCGTGTGCACGATGGCGGGCAGCAGCGGATTGAGTACGGGGATCAGGGGCGGACCTTCGAGCAGCCGCGCCCGGTAGGCGTCGGCGCGGGGCCGGGCCGCCGCGAGCCGCGCCAGGAGCTCCATGCCGGGATGCGCGCGCCGCAGCTCGTCCACCGTACGGAAGAACCCGTCGACGGGACCGTCCGCCGCCGCCTCGACCCGTACCCGCAACAGCCGGTTGGCCGCGTCCAGGAAGTCCCGCCAGCGCTCCTCGCCGAACGTCCGCCGCCCCTGCCGGTACAGCGTGAGCGCCTCGGTCCCCTCGCCGAGCAGCAGATCCACGGCCCGGTCCACGACGAAGTACGCCTTCTCGGTGAGATGGACATGGGCGTGTCCGTCGATCGGGCCCGAGGGCGAGAGCAGCCACTCCAGGACGTCCCGGTGCTTCTCGCGCAGCAGGTGGTTCGCCTTGTACTCGGTGGCGGGTGAACGGATCCGGTCCCGAACCTCCTGGACGTAGGCGGCGGCCACCTCCATCGGCATGGACACACTGCCGTGCGCGAACACGTCGGTGTTGCCGCCGGTGAGGTTCTCCCCGTCCGACCCCGACTCGTCGCAGACGACCTCCAGCGGAGCCCGCACGCCGTTCTCAGGATTCCAGGTCACTCACAAGCCCCCTGTCCGGTGCGTCACCACCAGCATCCCCCGGGCGGAACCGGAGGTGAATCGAATTGTTCGCGCCCCTGGAAGCACCGGCCCGATGATCCCTGCCTAGACTCCCCGCCATGAGCGACACGCCGCTGGACCGGCTCGGTGCCGGGAAGTACCTGCTGATCACCAGCTATCGCAAGAACGGCAGCCCCGTTCCCACCCCGGTGTGGGTGGTCCGCGACGGGGACACCCTCGGGGTGTGGACGGTCGCCGACTCCTGGAAGGTCAAGCGGATCCGGGCCCGCGCCGACGTCCTCGTCGGCCCCTGCGACCTGCGCGGCAACCCCACCGGCGACCCGGTCCCGGCGACCGCGGAGATCTGCGACGGGGAGACCACCGCCCACTACCGGCGCCTCCTCGCCCGCAAGTACGGCCTGACCGGCCGCCTCTCCCTCCTCGGCAGCCGGTTGCGACGCGGCCTGGACGGCACCGTCGGCATCCGCGTCACCCTGCGCGCGAACTGAACGAGGGGGCACGGACCGGTCGGTCCGTGCCCCCTCCCTCGATAACTATTCGCCGGGCACGGATCAAGGTTCTCTCCTCAAAACCCAGAGCGCAGGCGTCCCGTCGGTCCCGGGAGCCTCTCGCGTCACAGAGGACGGGTGAGAGACGTCTGTGGGTTGTCTGTGCGGAACGACCAGTGGCGCCCGAGCGATGCGATCAAGCCAGCGGAGCCCGCACAGGACTGGTGGCCCCTACGACGGGAAAGGCCCCCACAATGAGCCGAACCCCCCGTCACCGCGCGGTCGTCGTGGGCACCGGGCACCGCGCCCAGTTGTTCACCCGGGCCCTCGCCGCACGCTCGGACCACCGGGTCGCCGCCCTGTGCGACCCCAACCCGACCCGGATGGCCTTCCACAACCGGCTGCTGGCCGAGGCAGGCGAGCCCACCGCCTCCCAATGGGAACCCGACCGCTTCGCCGACCTGCTGATCAAGGAGGACATCGACGAGGTCGTCGTCACCACTGTCGACGCGGCCCACGATCACTACATCGTCCCCGCCCTCGAGGCGGGCTGCCGCGTGGTCACCGAGAAACCGATGACCATCGACGCGGAACGCTGCGCGCGCATCCTGGACACGGTCCGCGAGACCGGCAACACCCTGAGCGTCGCCTTCAACTACCGCTTCAACCCCGTGCACGAGAAGGTGCGCGCCCTGCTCGCCGAGGGCGCGATCGGCGAGGTCGTCTCCGTCCACTTCGAATGGCTCCTCGACGTCCGCCACGGTGCCGACTACTTCCGCCGCTGGCACCGGGACAAGCTCAGCAGCGGCGGCCTCATGGTGCACAAGTCGAGCCACCACTTCGACCTGGTCAACTGGTGGCTCGCCGACCTGCCGCACGAGGTCTTCGGCTACGGCCGACTCGCCTTCTACGGCCGTGAGGCGGGCGAGCGCCACGGGCTGCGCCGCGACTACGAGCGGGCCCACGGCGCCGAGCCGGCCGCGGACGACCCCTTCGCCCTCGACCTGGCGGCCGACGACACCTTGCGCGCTCTCTATCTGGACGCCGAGCGGGACGACGGCTACGTCCGCGACCGCAACGTCTTCGGAGAGCCCGTGACCATCGAGGACGACATGGCGGTCCTGGTGCGCTACGCGCGGGGCACGACGATGACGTACCACCTCACGGCCTACTCCCCGTGGGAGGGCTACCGGGTCATGTTCAACGGCAGCGCCGGGCGGCTCGAACTCGAGGTGGAGGAGAGCCGCTGGCAGCGGCCGGCGACGCGGATCACCTCCGGTACCGGAGCGCTGCACGGGGACACGGCCGCCGAGCACGCCGGGGGAGCGCGGCTCGTCCTGCGGCCGCTGTGGAAGCCGCCGGTGGAGGTTCCGCTCGTCACCGCCCACGAGGCGCACGGCGGTGGGGATCCCCGGATGCTGGACGCGCTCTTCGGTCCGGTGGACGCGGGTGCGACGGCCGGTCCGGCGGCGCGGCCCACGGCCACCGAGCGGGACGGCGCCCTCGCGCTGGGCGTGGGGCTCGCCGCCAACCGGTGCTTCGAGACGGGGCGGCCCGTGGCCGTGCGGGCGCTGATCAGCGGGGTGTGGGACTGAAGGGACGGTGCGGCGGGGGAGGGGGTGGGGTGAGGAGACGGTGGGGCGGTCGCCCCGTCAGCTCCAGGCGCCGCGGCGTTCGTCAGCTCCAGGCGCGGCAGGGCTCGTCGAGAAGCTGGAAGACGGGCTCGCCGCGCACCGGGTCCTTGGCCGCGGACAGCCGGACCCGGCCCCCGCTGTGGATGCTGATGAGCGGACCCATCACCCGGCCGCGCACGACGAATCCCTCGGCCATCTCGATCATCGACACATTGCGCGCGGCGGGGGTGTTGCGGTGCACGACCGTGGAGTGCCGGACGATTCCCACGCCCTCGCTGCGCTCGGTGCGCAGGTCGCTGCCCTGACAGACCGGACACAGCAGCCGCTGGTACATCGCGGTGCCGCACCAGGTGCAGCGCTGGAAGTGCATGGCATCGGAGCCCGGGGCCGAGGGTTCGAGGAGGCCCGCCGCCGAGCCGAATCCCTGACGGGCAACGCTTGTCGAGTGGTGGTACACGCTGGTCAACTCCCTGCGCTTGGCCGGAATCCCTCATGCGCGGTTCGCTGTGCCACCGTGCACGCCCTCAATGTATGACACTCAGTGCCATGCGTAAAGGTACTGCGTACCCTGAATTTCAGTTCCTCGACCCGTCCTCGCCGAGCGTGGCCTCGATCTCCTGGACGACCCGCCACATCGGTGCCCCGCGCCGGGACACGACCACCACGACGTCCTCGGGGCGCTCGGAAGGCGCGCCGAACGCGGACCGGACATAGCCCAGCGCGTGGTCCATCTCCGTGCCCACGTCACCCTCGCCGTCCGACCGCAGCCAGGACCGCAGCGCGTTGTTGTGGGCGGCCGCGACGGCCGCCGCGACCACGTCGGCCCGCAGCGAGCCGTCGCGCCGCCCCGCGAGCCGCCCGCGGAGGTACTCGACGAACGCGCGCTCGTACCGCCACACCACCGACAGCTCGTAGGCGCGCAGCCCCGGGACCTGCTTGGTGAGCCGATAGCGCTGCACCGAGAAGGCCGGGTTCTCGGTGTACATCCGCAGCACCAGCCGGACCGCGTCACAGACCCGCTGCACCGGCTCGTCCGTGTCGTCCCCGGCGGCGAGGAACGCCGTCACGTCGGCCAGGCAGCCCTCGTGGTCGGGGAAGACCACGTCCTCCTTGGAGGGGAAGTAGCGGAAGAACGACCGGCGCCCGACCCCGGCGAGGGCCACGATGTCGTCGACCGTGGTCTGCTCGTACCCCCGCTCCGTGAATAGCTGGAAAGCGGCCGCGACCAGGGCGTCCCGCATGGGCGGCTTGGCGGACGCCGCTTCCGTCTTCTCACCGCGGCGGGGGGCCGCACTGCTGGAGCTCATGGACGGGAACGTAGCACCGGAGCGGCGCGGATGGCACTCAGTGCGTTCTTGTGGGGGACTGAGTGCTGCCGCTGGTCCGGGAGCGGTCGACGGCAGCCGCTGCGATCGTATTGATCGTAAGTGATCGATACGATTGTGGGCGTAGAGTGAGCGATTCGGGATCACGCTCCGCGTCGGCCCGCAGATCGTTCGTCCGGACCTCGCCCCAGGGGGATTCCATGCGGCTCCATGTCGACCAGCGTCATGAGCGGGTGCTCGAACTAGTGCGGGAGCGGGGCAGCCTCCGGGTCGCCGAACTCGCCGCCGAACTCGGGGTCTCCGCGGTCACCCTGCGGCGCGACGTGGAGGCGCTGGCGGCGCAGGGCCGGGTGCAGCGACTGCACGGTGCGGTGGTGTGGCCGGGGGAGGAGCAGGCCGAGGTGCGGGAGCGGCCGGACTCCGCCGAGGGGGTGGTGATCGGAATGATCGTGCCGACCACGAACTACATCTTCGTCGACGTCGTGCGAGCGGCTCGCGAAGCGGTCGCGGCGCAGGGGGGCCGTCTCGTCCTCGGAGTCACCGGATATGTGGACGCCGAGGATGCGGTGCAGGCCGAGCACCTGGTCGCGGGTGGGGCGGAGGGGCTGCTCGTCGCGCCCAGCTGGTTCGGCGGCGTCCCCGCGGACGGCCAGGAGAAGTGGCTGTTCGAGCACGATGTGCCCGCCGTCCTGGTCGAACGCTCGGCGCCCCCCGGCAACCCCGCGGCCGGCCTGGACCGGGTGCGGACCGACCGCGCGCACGGTGCCGCCGTCGCCGTCGGCCACTTCGCCTCGCTCGGCCACCGCAAGGTCACCGCTGTGATGC
Organism: Streptomyces sp. RG80; assembly: GCF_040446465.1. Lineage (NCBI taxonomy): Bacteria > Bacillati > Actinomycetota > Actinomycetes > Kitasatosporales > Streptomycetaceae > Streptomyces > Streptomyces sp. RG80. The sequence continues at coordinate 61,264 of NZ_JBEAAJ010000006.1, forward strand.
AGGAGGGGCCGCACGCGACGCAGATCGCCGCCGGGTTCCAGGCGGCCGTGCAGGCCCTGGGGCTCGACGTCGACACGACCGCCCCCAACGTGCGTGAGCACGGCGACTACGAGGCGAGCGTCGACTATCTGGTCGAGGCGGTGCGCGAGCGCGGCGTCACGGCGGCGCTGGTGCACAGCGACGAGGACGCGATCGTCCTGGTGCCCCGCCTCCAGGCCCGTGGCATCCGGGTGCCGGACGACCTGGCGCTCATCGCCTATGAGGACCAGGTCGCCGGCCTCGCCGACGTCCCGCTCACCGCCGTGGCGCCGCCGATGCGAGCGGTCGGGGAGCAGGCCGCCAGGCTGCTGCTGGAAAGAGTCGCGGAGCGCAAGGCCGGGCGGCGGTCGGAACCGCGTCAACACCTCGACCTGCTGCCCGAGTTGATGATCCGCTCGTCCTGCGGAGGCGCCGCGTCGGCGAACCGATAACTGAACGATCGATTCATGAGCGTTGAACGATCGTTTTGATTGTCTTGCGCGAACGCTCTTGACTCCGATCGTGTGCGCGCAAAAGATGTCCTCCGACCGCCTCTGCCCGTACGAGGTCTCGTAGGAGCCGTACATGACGCGCACTTCACGTTCGTTCCGCACCGCAGCCGTAGCCGCCGTCGCAGCGCTGGGTCTGTTCGCCACCGCCTGTGGCGGCGACGGCGACACGTCCGGCTCCGCGTCCGACGGCAAGCCGGTCACGCTGAAGTACTGGACCTGGACACTCGGCGCGAAGTCGACCGTCGAGGCGTTCAACAGAACGCACAAGGACATCAAGGTCGAGTTCACCGAGATACCGAGCGGCACCGAGGGCTACAGCAAGCTCGCCAACGCGGTGAAGGCCGGCAACGCGCCCGACGTGGCCACGATCGAGTACCAGATGGTCCCCGAGTTCGCGAGCCAGGGAAACCTGATCGATCTGAGCGAGTACGCCGGTGAAACGGTCAAGTCGAAGTTCCCGGAGTCCATCCAGAGCCTCGTGACCTTCGGCGGCAAGACGTGGACGGTTCCGTACGATGTCGCGCCGCAGCTGTACTACTACCGCACCGACCTGTTCAAGAAGTACGGCATCGAAGTCCCCAGGACCTGGGACGAGTTCAGGACCGTCGCCGAGAAGGTCAGGAAGGAGGACGACGACGTCCGACTGGCCTCGATGCCCAAGAGCGACCCGGCGCTGCTGGCCGCGCTGTCCTGGCAGGCCGGCGGAACCTGGTTCGCCACCGAGGGCGACGCGTGGAAGCCCGGCGTGAACGACGCCGAGACCAAGAAGGTCGCCGCCTACTGGGACGGCCTGATCAAGGACGACCTCGTCCAGACCTTCACCGGGTGGAGTCCCGAGGAGACCAAGGCCCGCGCCTCCGGCAAGACGCTCTCCTTCCTCGGCGCCTCCTGGTCCGCGGGCGGCATGAAGACCTCCATGCCCGACCTCTCCGGCAAGTGGGCCGCCGCTCCCATGCCCAACTGGGGCACCGCCGCGAGCGGCAACTACGGCGGCACCTCCTACGGCGTCCTCAAGGGCAGCGACCACGCCGAGGCCGCCGCCGAGTTCATCACCTGGCTCACGACGGACAAGGCCGGAGTCGAGGCCCGGCTCGCCGACCTGGAGTCGCCCAGCAGTGCCCTGCCCGCCAACCCCCAGATGCGCGAGGTGGCGGCCGCCAGGTTCGACACCGCGTACCTGAACGGCCAGGACCTCTACGCGCTCGCCTCCGAGCAGGTCGACACGATCGTGCCCGGCTGGACCTGGGGCCCGAACCAGATGGACGTCTACACCGCCGTCCAGGACGCCACCGCCAAGTCCGGCTTCACATCGGGCGTCGACGCGGGACAGGAGAAGGCGGAGTCCGGCATCACGGAACGCGGCCTGAAGCTCGCGAAGTAGCGCCGAGGTACCGCAGCGCCGCTCCGCACCGCCACTCCGACCGCGTGCCGCACGGGGCCGTGTCCCACCGTCGACACGGCCCCGCACCCCGGCACCCCCGCCAGCCCGGTGCACGGCGTGCCCTCGCCCGCCCTCCCACCGCCGCCCGCCAAGGAGCCCCTGTGGCACTCTCCTCCGCCCGAACCACTGCCCGAACCGTCGCCCGTACCGCCGGCCGCAGCACGGGCCGACCCGCGAGCCGACCCGCCGCGCCCCGGCCCCCGGACCGGTCGCCCGGCGTCTCCAGGCTCCGGCGCAGCCGGCGTCGTACCGCGGCGGTCCTCATCGTTCCGTTCTTCGTCCTGTTCGCCGCGGTCATGGCGGCGCCCATCGGCTACGCGGTGTGGATGAGCCTGTTCCAGGAGAAGTCCTCGGGACTCGGCTTCGGCGGCACCGAACGTGTCTTCGCGGGTTTCGGCAACTACGCCAACGCCCTGGGCGACGCCGGGTTCCGCAGCTCCTTCGCGCACATCGCGCTCTACTGCGCCCTCTACATCCCGGTGATGATCGGCGGCTCGCTCGCCCTCGCGCTCCTCGTCGACTCCACGCTCGCCCGCGCCAAGCGCTTCTTCCAGCTCGCCCTGTTCCTGCCGCACGCGATCCCCGGACTGATCGCCTCGATCATCTGGATCTACCTCTACACCCCGGGCCTGAGCCCGGTGATCGACTGGATCGGCGCGCTCGGCGGCTCCTGGAACTTCTACCGCGACGACCATGTGCTCGCGTCGATGGTCAACCTGTGCGCCTGGCAGTGGATGGGCTACAACATGGTCATCTTCTACGCCGCCCTCCAGGCCGTGCCCCGTGAAGTGATCGAGGCGGCCGTCGTGGACGGTGCCGGAGCCTTCCGTACGGCCTTGCAGATCAAGGTGCCGATGATCGCCTCCGCGGTCGTCATGACCGTGTTGTTCACCTGCGTCGGCGCGATCCAGATCTTCACCGAGCCGAAGCTCCTCAACCAGCGGGGCGCGCCCTCCATCGACACCGAGTGGTCGCCCACCCTGTTCATCTGGAAGGCCGGTTTCGTGCAGCACGACTACGGTCTGGCCGCCGCCGCGTCCCTGCTGCTCGCCGCGCTCGGCGTGGCTCTCTCCTATCTCGTCACCCGGCTCGGCAACCGGTGGAAGGCGGCCACGTCATGAGCACCCTCACCCACGACACCGCCCCCGCCGCCCGCCACGAGACGGACCCCGGCGCCACCGAGCGCGCCTATCGCCGCAGCTCGGCGGGCACCCTGCTGTCCAAGGGTGCCGTCAACGGTCTCCTCCTCGTCGCCGCGTTCTACACCCTCATGCCGGTCAGCTGGCTGCTGTTCGCCGCCACCAAGAACCACCGCGACCTCTTCGCCACCTCCGGGTTCGCCTTCGGCGACTTCAACCTCTTCGCGAACCTCCGGGCCGTCCTCACCTTCAACGACGGCATCTATCTGCGCTGGTTCGGCAACAGCGTCCTGTACTCCGTCGTCGGCTCCGCCGCCTCCACGCTCCTGTGCGTCGCCACCGGTTACGCCTTCGACAAGTACGACTTCAGGGGAAAGGAGAAGCTCTTCGGCCTGGTGCTCGGCGGCGTCCTCGTCCCCACCACGGTCATCCAGCTGCCGATGTACCTCCTCGCCACCAAGGCGGGGGTCGTCAACACCTACTGGGCGCTGCTGCTGCCCGCCCTCGTCAACCCCTTCGGCGTCTACCTCGCCCGCGTCTTCTCTGAGGGCTACGTGCCGAACGAGGTGCTGGAGGCGGCCCGTGTCGACGGGGCCGGTGAACTGGGCATGTTCGCCCGGATCGCGCTGCCCATGCTGGCCCCTGGCTTCATGACGATCTTCCTGTTCTCGTTCACCGCGAGCTGGAACAACTTCTTCGGCGCCCTCGTCATGCTCAACGACGACCGGCTCTACCCGGTCAACCTGGGGCTGTTCATGTGGAACAGCAACACCGCACAGCAGCCCGAGTTCTACTCGCTCGTCATCACGGGCTCTCTCGTCGCCGTCGTCCCGCTGATCGTCGCGTTCGTCTGCCTCCAGCGCTTCTGGCGCTCCGGCCTGACCGCCGGCGCCGTCAAGTGACGCCGCCCGCCCCGGAAGGCACCCCCCTGAACAGCATCCACACGCCGTCGACCCTCCTCGTCATGGGCGCCGGCATCCACCGGCGCCTCCTGGCCGAGGGCGCCCTCGAGCGGCTGCACTCCGTCGCCCGCGTCGACACGGCCACCGCCGTCACCGACCTCACGACCGCCGACGCCCGCCAACTCGCCGAGACCGAGATCCTCTTCACCCACTGGGGCGCACCGGAACTCACCGAGGAGACCCTGCACCGGCTGCCCCGCCTCCGCGCGGTCGTCCACGCGGCCGGCTCCGTCAAGCACCATGTCACCGACGCGGTCTGGCGGCGCGGCATCGCGGTCTCCTCAGCTGCCGCCGCCAACGCCGTGCCGGTCGCCGAATTCACCCTGGCCGCCATCCTGTTCGCGAACAAACGCGTCCTCGACGTCGCCCGTCTCTACGCCACCACCCGCACCCGACCCGACCTGCTCCCCTACTACAGCGGCCACGGCAACTACCGTCGTACGGTCGGTGTCGTCGGCGCCTCCCGCATCGGCCGCCGCGTCCTCGACCTGCTCCGCCCGCACGACCTGGACGTCCTCCTGTACGACCCGTACGTCGACGCATCTCAGGCCAGAGCCCTCGGCGCGGAACCGGTCGGCCTCGACGAACTCGCCCGCCGCAGCGACGTGGTCTCCGTCCACGCCCCCCAACTCCCCGAGACCCGCCACATGTTCGACGCCCGCCGTATCGCCCGCCTCAAGGACGGCGCCACGCTGATCAACACCGCGCGCGGCTCCCTGGTCGACACCGACGCCCTCACCGAACACCTGGTCAGGGGCCGGATCCACGCCGTTCTCGACGTCACGGAACCGGACCTGCCGCCCGCCGACTCGCCGCTCTACACGCTGGCCAACGTGCTGCTCACCCCGCACATCGCCGGTTCCCTCGGCAACGAGCTGCACCGGATGACCGATTGGGCCGTCGACGAGGTCGCCCGGTACGCGCAAGGCTTGCCGTTCGCCCACCAGGTCGGGTCCGAGGAACTGTCGCGCTCGGCCTGAACACCGCCCGGCCGAAAGGAGATCCAGTGCAGGATCGTGTCCTCGTCGTCGGCATCGACGGCGTACGCCTCGACGTACTGCGCCGCCTGCCCACGCCGCACCTCGACGCCCTGGCCGCCGACGGTTTCCTCACCCCCGTCGAGGTGGACGCGGGCACCCCGACCATGTCGGGCCCGTGCTGGGCGACCATCGTCACCGGGGTGTCGGTGACCAAGCACGGGGTGTGGAGCAACAACTTCACCGGCCACCGGCTCGATGTCTTCCCCGACTTCGCCACCCGCCTCGCCGAGAAGGACGGCCGCCGCACCTTCGTCGCCGCAGGCTGGTCACCCCTCATGCAGGTCCGCAACGGCGGCCCCCTCTTCCGCGCCCCGTCCCGGTCCCTCTACATCGCGCCCACCGAGGACACGCCCGAGGCCTGGGAGGAGTGCGACGAGCAGATCACCACGGAGTCCGCGCGCATCCTCGCCGAGGAGGACGCCGAGGCGTCGTTCGTCTACCTCGGCGCACCCGACGAGACGGCGCACTTCCTGGGCTGCGGCGAGGAGTACGCCACCTCGATCCACCGGGCCGACGCCCGCCTCGGCACACTGCTGGCGGCGGTGCGTTCCCGGCCCTCGTACGCCGATGAGCGCTGGACCGTGCTCGTCGTCACGGACCACGGTCATGCCGACGGGGGCGGCCACGGCGGCCGTACGGCCGAGGAGCGCACGGCGTGGCTGACCGCGGCCGGTCCGGGCATCGGGACGGCCCCGCCCGTGGTCCGCCACGTCGACATCGCCGCCCAGGCGCTCGTCTCCGCGGGGCGCCATCCCGACCGGCACTGGTCGCTGGACGGCCGCCCCTTCGCCGCCCGCCCGCACGCCGTGCTCCTCGACATGGACGGCACCCTCGTCGACACCGAGTCGCTGTGGCTGCGCACGGTTCGTGAGACCGTTCCCGACGTCGACGTCTCCCATGTCCTCGGGCGCTCGGTCGCCGACACGACCGCGCACCTGCGCACACGCACCGACGCCGACCCGCGGGCACTCGCCGCCGAACTGGAGGCGCGCTTCCTCGCCGCCGTACAGCAGGAGGCCGTCCCCTTGCCGGGCGCGCTCGACCTGCTGGACCTCCTCGCGGAGTCCGGCATCCCCGCGGCCCTGGTCTCCGCCTCCTCGCGCCCCGTCGTGGACGCGGTCCTCGGCGTACTGGGCGCCCACCGCTTCCGTACGACGGTCGCCGAAGGCGAGACACCCCGCACCAAGCCCGCCTCGGATCCCTACCTCGCGGCGGCCCGCGCGCTCGGCGTCGACCCGGGGGCCTGTCTCGCGGTGGAGGACTCACCCGTCGGCGTCAGAGCCGCCGAGGCGGCGGGCTGCCGGGTGCTCGCCGTCCCCTCGTACGCGCCCGTCGAACCCGCGCCGTGCCGGACCGTGCGCCCCGACCTGAAGGGAATCGACCTCCGGGAGCTTTGGGCGGCGGGACTGTGACACCGTAGATCGGCATTTTGTTCGAGGAAACACCTGCCGCATACGATCGCTGCTCCCCGCCGCCGAGGAGTTCCGCATGCCCCGCATCCTGTACGTCACCGACCTGGCCTACCAGGCACGCGGGCGCCGGTACTGCGACGAGGACATCTTCCTCACCTCACGGCTGCGCGAGGACTTCGACCTGGCCCTGTGCGGCCCGCGGAACGCGGCGGCGTTGATGGACGCCTTCGACGCTGTCGTCGTCCGCAACAGCGGGCCTGTCCTGACCTACCAGGACGCCTATGACGACTTCCGCGAGCGGGCGATCTCGACGGGCGCGCGCGTCTACAACCCGCTGTCCGGCAGGGGTGACATGGCGGGCAAGCAGTATCTGCTCGACCTGAGCGCGGCGGGGTACCCCGTGATCCCCACGGTCGACAACGTCGACGACCTGCACCGGCTGCCCGAGACGGACCGGTATGTCGTCAAGCCGAAGCTCGGCGCCGACTCGATGGGGCTGGAGATCGTGACCGGGGACCGGGTGCGCGACCTCGTGGCCGAGGACGTCCTCGTCCAGCCGTGCGTCGACTTCGCCTACGAGGTGTCCTTCTACTTCGTCGACCACGACTTCCGGTACGCCCTGTACGCACCGCACCCTGACCGGCGCTGGCAGCTGGAACCGTACGAACCCACCGACGCCGACCTCGAGTTCGCCCGTCGGTTCGTCGACTGGAACACCATCGACCACGGCATCCAGCGCGTCGACGCCTGCCGTGCGCCCGACGGCGAACTGCTGCTCGTCGAGCTGGAGGACCTGAACCCGTATCTGTCCCTGGACGCGCTGGGCGAGGAGGGCAGGGACGCCTTCGTCGTGGCGATGAAGGCGTCCCTGCACCGGTTCCTGGACCTCATCCCAGCCTGACGGTGATCTTCTGCGTGGCGCCCGCCGTCGCGGTCAGGTCGCCGAAGGTCAGCCGAAGCGCGGAGCCCGTGCTCGTCGAGGTCACCGTGGACGGCTTCGACACCACCGAGGACACCGCCCGGTTCCAGGTGAGGGTGAGGCCGGTGTTCATCCGCTTGGGGTCGCTGACGCAGATCGCCGCCGTCCCGTCGCTGCTCTCGCTGATCGTCACGGAACAGGGATCGCTCGCGACGAGGCTCCCGACCGTGCCCCCGAACCAGAAGTTGACGCCGGTGAAGCCCAACGAGGGCACGGACACACCCTGTTGGTCGTCGGTGTTGGCGAGGACGGTCAGCCAGGTCGTGGCGGCGGCCCGCGCCTGGGTCTGCGCGGCCGTGGCGCCCGGCAGGAGCAGACAGGCGTAGGTGCCGTTCGTCGGATCGGTGCCGTGGTCGACGTACATCGTCAGGTACTTGCGATTGAGGACGGTGCTGGAGCCGCCCTTGTTGATGGCGCTCCAGGTGCCGTCGCGCGAGTCGCGCAGGGCCTTCACGGTCGCGCCGCCGGGGAAGACGTAGCCGCCCATGCCGCCGATGTGCGCCCAGCTCGCGCCGGTGAGCGTCTCGGACCAGGGGTAGGTGGTCGGCTTGGTGGTGCCGTCGACGGTGAAGGAGTGGCCGCCGGTGGGGCCGAGGTTGCGGTTCTCGATCGTCGACTCCACGGTCGTGCCGTCGGTGCATTTGATGCCGGCGCCGAGGCAGACGATCGAGTCGTCCAGACAGAACCACGACTTCTTCGCCAGCAGCGTGGACTGAAGGCCCTTGAGGTACTGGCCGATCGCGGCCCGCCGGCCGTCCGTGGCCCCGCCCACCCAGTTCACGTCCGGCAGGGAGGCACCCCAGTCACCGCCCGCCGCGTCCGCCAGCACCTTGCGCGAGACGGTGGTGCCGGGCAGCCGGTACGGGTCGACGGTGGGCCAGAAGGCGTCGCTGTACTGGCCGTTGGCGTAGGTGTCGCCCCACCAGTAGAGCATTCCGGAACCCGTGTGCCAGCCGCGCAGGTTCTCGCCGTTGCCGGTCTCGTAGTACGTGATCCGCCGGTCCGCCATGCTGATCGACGCCGCCCAGCCGGGCCGTCGGTGGGTGGCCCGCGCCATGTTGGTGAAGAGGCGGTGGCCGGTCGGCTCGGGGATGGCGGTCACGGTCGTGTCGTCCAGGACGCTCTTGAGGCGGGCCAGACTCGTCAGGCCGAGAACCGGGTCGGTCAACGGCGGGCTGTAGTAGTCCCGTTGGGCCCAGCCCTTCACCAGTCCGCGCCAGCGGGCGTTCTCCGTCGCGCTCGCGCCCTGACCGAGCAGCACGATCGAGGCGAGGATCGCATGACCACGCAGATGGTCGTCCTGCTGGAGCTGCTTGGGGTCGGTCGCGGACAGGCCCCGGCTGATCGCGCGGCCGGACACCCCGTCCATCACGAGCCCGTTGAACAGGAACGGCGCCCACGCGTTCTCCACGGCGTCGAACACGATCTGCCGGTTCGGGTCGGTGACCGCCCAGCTCGACCCGGCGAGCAGCGCGAACAGCATGCCCAGCCCGCCGAGCATGACCGAACCGTAGGAGCCCGTGTACGGCACGGTCGTGTGCTGGATGAACGACCCGTCGGAGTAGAGACCGTCGCCGCCGCTCACATACGGGAAGACGGGGGAGAGGGCGTCCCTGGCCAGCGCGACCTTCGCGGACGAACCGCCGACGATCCCGCGCAGCGCCAGGACCCGGCACAGGTCGACCCGGTTCGCGCCGGTGCTGGTGCCGGAGTAGTTCGCGACGGCCGAGTCCGGCACGAAGTGGTCCACGGCGGCGACCTGGTCGGCGAGCTGGGCCGCCGACAACTGGTCGTACATCAGCACGCACACGTCCAACAGGGCCTGCGGGGCGCCGATCTGCCAGCTGTACCAGTTGCCGTAGCGCGGCTGGGCGGCGTTGTAGACCTCGGTGTGCAGGTGGCCGAGGCCGGTGAGGATCGCGGTCCGCAGACCCGCGTCGCCGGTCAGCCCCGTGCCCTGCCGGCAGTACGCCTGGGCGAGGGTGCTCAGCCGGTTGTAGCTCGCGTTCATGTTGCCCGAGTAGCCGTACGACTCCTGGTCGGTGTCGGGCTCCGGATCCGCGTACACCAGATCCGGCCAGAGCGAACCGGAGGCCGGTGCCATGGAGGACCGCAACTGGGCCGCGGTGGTGCCGAGTTCGGTGAGCCGGCTCTTGAACGGTTCGGCGGTGGGGCTGAAGCCCTCACCGAGGATCAGGGTGCGCCACCTCGCCCGCAGCGTCGTGAACTCGTCGGCCTCCGAGGCCTGGACAGCCTGGACGGCCCGCACGGACTGGAGGGCGGACAGCGGGGCGGCACTCGACCGCGCGGGGAGACCGACAGCTGCGGCGGTACTGGTGCTTGCGGCCAGAAAGCCGCGGCGTGACCAACGAGTCGTCATGACGGCGGTTTCTAGCACGTCATCGATCAAACGCTCAATAGGACATCCCAAAGTGAGCATATCGATCGTTTGACGTGGAGCGGATGCGCTGAACTCACCGGGCCATGGCCGCGTATCACTCCGCGAGGGGGCGGGACCGCCTCTCGCCCATGGGACGGAAGGAGAGCGAGATGCCGATAGGGCCGCCCGAGCGCGGGCAGCGGCAGGATCCGCTGCCGCTGGAACCGATCCGGGTCCTGCGGCCCCGCCGGACCGACGCGCTGGCGGAACTCTTCAGGGAGCCGCCGCAGGACAGCCGCGGGTACGAGTCCGTGGTGATGCCACGACGGCTGTCCGACGAGGACGAGACCCAGGAACTGCCGCCCGTCCCCGCCCACTACGGCCGCAGCCCCTTCGGGTTCGGCTCCGGTCTGCGCCGGGCCGCCGTCGTGGTCGGCGTGAGCGCGGCGGCGCTCGTCGGCTTCGGCTGCGCCCTCCTGCTCCCCGGCCGCGGCGACGCCACCGCCGCGTCCCCGCCCGCTCCATCCGCCAGCCCCACCCCCACGGCGACCCCCTCGGCCGCCGACCCCGACGGCCCCGGCACCCTGCGCGAAGGGGACAGCGGCCCCGAGGTGACCGACCTCCAGCAACGCCTGCTGCGCATCCCCGACGTCTACGACAACGGCTCCACCGGCGGCACCTACGACGCCGTACTCACCGAGGCGGTGGCCCGGTTCCAGCTCTGGTACGGCATCCGGGGCGACGAGACCGGCGTCTACGGCGACGACACCCGCGCCGACCTGGAGTCCCGCACGGGCTGACCGGGGTCAGGGGGCGTCCGGGAACTCCTCGATCGGCACGCGGATGTCGACGACGCACACGTCGTCCCGCCGTTCTCCGTCGAGCAGGTCCGCAAGCATCGGGCCCAGCGCGCCGGGCTCGTCGGAGCGATGGCTCAGCGCGGCCTCGGCCAGTCGCGTAAGGCCCCGGTCGATGCCCTCCGTCGGCCGCTCGACCAGCCCGTCCGTGTACAGCAGAAGCCGATCGCCGGGCTCCAGACGGCACTCCGCCTCGGTGAAGTGGGGCGAGGCACTCGCGCCGAGCAGCATGCCGCTCGGCCGGTCCAGGTAGCGAGCCTCACCGTCGCGCAGCAGCAGCGGCGGTGGATGTCCGGCCTGCGCCCACACCAGGCGGTGCTCGTCCTGGTCGTAGCGGGCCAGGACCATGGTGGCCGTGCCGTGCGAGTCACGGGAGTGCAGCAGCAGCGTGTTCAGCCTGGCCAGCGCGCCGGTCAGCGAGGAGCCCGTGATGACCATGCCCTTGGCGGTGAAGCGGAGCTGGGCCATGGTGGCGACGGCGTCGATGCCGTGCCCGGCGACATCGCCGACCACGAACAGGGCGTCGCCGTCGGGCAGTTCGATGGCGCTGAACCAGTCGCCGCCGACGTGGATCCCGGACTGCGCGGGCAGATAGGTGATCCCGACCTGTAGCCCGGCCAGCCGCTGGGGCTTGGTGGGCAGGGGCAGCAGCGCGTGCTGGAGCCGCGCGGCCAGTGTCCGCTCTGCGCGCAGGATGTCGTGCTGGGTCACGATCGCCTGTTCGCTCTCGACGAGGGCGAGTTCGGCGCTGCGCTGCGCGGTCAGGTCCTGGAGGAAGCCGTGCACCTCGACGGGCGTGCCGTGGATGTCCGTGACCGCCTCGGCGACGAACCGCAGATGACGGACCCCGTCCGCCGCCCTGACCCGGAACGGCAGGGCGCAGGGCCGTCCGCGACGCGCGAGGTCCCCGACCGCCCGGGTCAGGGCGGGCAGGTCCTCGGGCAGGGTGAGGTCCGGCAGGGCGGTGATCCGGACCGGGCCGTCGGCAGGATCCCGGCCGAGGACGGCGTAGACCTGGGACGACCAGGTGACCTCGTGGGTGATGAGGTTCCAGTTCGCCCAGCCGAGGTTGCCCAGCCGCTGGACGTCCGCGAGTCGCTGTTCCTGCCGGTCCGAGGGGTCGTGCCGGATCCAGCTGAGCGCGAGCCGGCCGCCCAGTCTCGCCACTCGTACGGAGTACATGGACAGTTCGGCGACGCCCGCCACCATCGCCTGCTGCGCGAAGGGTTCGCCCTCGTAGAGCTCCCCGGTGGTCAGGGTGCGCAGGCAGCCCTGCCACAGGGGCTGCTCGTCCGAGAGCGTCGGGAAGCACTCCAGAAGCCGCAGCCCGACGAGGTCACGGCCGGTGCGGCCGAGCAGGTCGAAGGCCTCCTCGGTGGCGGCGCAGACGCGGTAGTCCTCGATGTCTCCGGTGGGCGTGCGCAGCGGGCTGAGCAGCACCGTCGCGCCCGGCAGCGTGTCCAGCACCTGCTGTACGGCGGCCGCGGCGTCGTCGGCGTCCGGTTCGCGCGGCGGGTCGAAGGCGCGCAGCCGGCCGGCGCAGAGCTGGGCGACGGCCAGCAGATGTTCGCGGGTGCGTGGGGTGAACGGCCCGGCCTCGGTGCGCAGCACGCCGATGCAGACGTCGGCCGAGTCCTGGACGACGACGGGCAGCCAGGCGCGGGACAGCCAGCGCTCGGGGGGATCCCCGATCAGCAGGTACCGCTTGCGGTCCGCCTCGACGTCCTCCAGCCAGCGCGGTTCCAGGGTCCGGAGCGACTCCATCGCGGCGATCCCGCTCAGCGGTGGCACCTGGCGCCACTGGGCGGCCAGGGTGTCGTCGATGCCCGCGTGCCCGATGAGTTCGAGGCCCCCGGCGGGCAGCCTTGCGAAGATCATGACGGCGTCGACGCCCGCCCCCGGCGACAGGTGCTCCAGCAGACACCGGGCGAGGTCCTGGGGTGTGCCGACGCGGACCAGGGCCTTGCCGAGGCGGCCCAGGCCGGGGGGCCGCTGCTCGGCGGTGTCCCGCGCGGAGGGTGTGGTCGTGCTCCGGTCGGGGGCGTGCTGTCCGGCGTGCTGGAGGGGCGGTACCAGGCCGCCCAGGGTGATCCAGCACTCCTCCAGCAGCGTGTGGTGCGCCGCCTTGGCGCGCTGGAGCAGTTCCTCCCCGGCGGCGTCCGGGGAGCATCCGGTCAGTGCCATCACGGCGCCCTTGGCCCGCTCCACGACGGCCGAGGTCGCTGCCTGGTCGCGCAGCCGGTCCAGCTCGGCGCGCTGGCGGGCGACGATCTTGGCCAGTGCGACCGTGTCGGGGGCACCGGGATCCCCTGGGCTGGCGGGCTCGCTCGTCACGGGACGAGCATCGCACACCGGGAGCGCCTCGATCTCAGCCTTGTCAGGACCGGTTTCACTCGAAAGCGCGCGGTGGTCAGCGCCCGGCGTGGTGATCGACGAGGGCCTGGGAGACCGCCCGTACGCTGCGCGCGATGTGCTGGAGCTGAAGGACCTCCGCCGCGTACAGCTTGATGGTGTGTTCGATGACCGACTCCGGCAGTCCGAGCCCCGGCAGGTCGGCGCGCGCCGTCTGGAGGGCGGTGCGGGCGATCCGGATCTCCTGCTGGACCTGGATGTGCGCGTGCCGGGCCAGCAGCACGGGGTGGCGGATCAGCGCCGGGTAGCTGGCGTAGCGGGCCGGCACCAGTTCGCGCAGCCACTTGGCGGCCGAGCGCTCCCAGTCGTAGCTGCCGGGCGTCTTGACCTGGCAGGGCCAGTCCGGGCTGATGCGCGTGGTCGTCAGAGTCATGGACATCTCTTCCGGGTGTGCGGCGTCAGGAGGGGTTGGTCCGACGGTTGTGGGCGGCCCCGGTCTAGGGGATGACCGGGGCCGCCACGGGCGCTCGCCGAGGCGACGCCCGATCGAACATCCGAAGGGCCGACGCGGGTAGGTGACGGCGGCTTCGGGTGTTCGCGCAGGGGCCCGGGACGGCAGACGGTGCCCGCGCGGCGAGTGGTGCAGCGTGCGCATGGGCGGACCGTCGGCTTTCTGCGGGCGATTGCGAGGGGAGGGGACGGGGGTGCGGAACCAGTCCCGGGGGCGGCCCGGGGCGATCCGTGAGCAGTATTTATATATGCCGACCGGTTTGCAAGACGTATGAAAACATTCATGCGGGATATGAGCGGATTGATCCCTTTGTGATGTGGTTCGTCGGGTGTGGCCGGAGTGGGCCTGAGGTGGTGCGGTGTCAGTCGCGCAGGAAGAACTGGTGCTGGTCGGAGATCTGCTCGTAGTCCTCGAGCCGGGCCTGGGTCCGCTCGGGGTCGGCGTCGGTCATGGCCTGGAGCAGCGCGGCGGCCATCACGCCGGGGGCGGCGTAGGAGTCGAAGACCAGGCGGGAGCCGGTGCCGGTGGCGAAGACGACGTCCGCCTCGTCGGCGACCGGGCCGAGCGCCAGGTCGGTGATGAGCGCGACGCGCAGACCCGCGCTGCGTGCGACCCGTACCGCGGTGAGGGTCTCCTGCGCGTGCCGGGGCATCGAGAACGCCAGCACCCAGGTGCCCCCCGCCTCACGCGACTGCAGGAGCGCGTCGTAGGCGACGCTGCCGCCCAGCGTCACCAGCCGTACGTCGGGGTGGACCCGGCGCGCGGCGTACGCGAAGTACTCCGCCAACGACACCGAGATGCGCAGCCCGAGCACCGTCAGCGGGGTCGACTCCGACAACTTGCGGCCGATGGCGATGACCTGGTCGGGGTCGGCGAAGTCGCGCCGCAGGTTCTCCAGGTTCTCGATCTCGGCGTCGACCGCGGCCTGCAGTTCGTTGCCGCTGTTGTCCTCGGCCGCCGCGGGTCCGCCCGCCAGGGTGCCGAGCGCGATCGACTGGAGCTTCTCCCTGAGCGCGGGGTAGCCGCTGAAGCCCACCGCCGCCGCGAACCGGGTCACCGAAGGCTGGCTGACGCCGACGCGCTCGGCGAGATCGGTGATCGAAAGGAAGGCCGCCTCGGTGATGTGCTCGATCAGGTACTGGGCGATGCGGCGCTGTCCTGGGGAGAGTCGCGGCCGGTCGAAGAGGGCCCTGAGCTGGGAGGTCGGTGAGACCTCGGCCTCCGGAACCGATTTGCCCGAGGTGATCGCGGATGCCTGCGCGCGTGCCTGCTGCGGCGATGGCACGGGTGCGCCTCCTTTGTCTTCCACAGTGCCTCAACATAGCCCACACACTGTTGTGACCAGCGGTTGTGCGGTCACCGTCGATAGATCGTGATCGAATGACCGACTTGATCGATCGGACGGCTGCTGTCGATCAACTCGGCCAGCCGGCCTGTCGCCTTGGCGACCGAGGAGTCCGACACCACCATCAGCCCCCGCACTTCGGCCACGGGTACCCGGCGCGGATCGGACGCCTCGATGCCGTAGTACGACGGCACACCACTGCCCTTGTACACGAGCCAGATCCGCTCGCCCGGATACCGCTCGCGCAGCCGGTCGGCGAGGCGCCCGAGGTCCTGGCCCCAGTCCACGTTGGAGTCGTGCAACCGCAGATGCGTCTCGGCGGGCCCGCCGAACGCCTCGTTGGAGTACGGCAGATAGAGGGGGAACGTGCGCGCCGAGCTGACCGCGACGAACAGTACGAGCGCCCCCGCCACGGCACCGGCCCACCGCCATCGCAGCCTGAGCACCCCGGCCGCCGCCACCGCCAGGAACATCGGCACGAACACGGCGTAGCGGGTGCCGAAGTCCCGGGAGCCGGTCATGGCCGCGCCGAGCAGCACGGCGGTGGGGACCAGCAGATAGGGCGCCGCGGGGCGCAGTTGCCGTACCGTCACGACCGCGACGGCACCGGCGGCCCACAGCGCGAGCATGCCGAGCGGTGTCTTCACCAGCAGGGCGGCGGGCAGGTAGTACCAGAGAGAACCGGTGTAGAGCCGCCCGAACAGGAACCCCTGCCACGGATGGTTCTCGAAGCCGAACTGCACCCGCATGCCGTCCCGGTAGGCCTCCGGGAACGGCATCAGATCGACCATCAGGGCCCGCAGCCCGTGCACGACGGGCACATGCTGCTGCGGAGACCAGCGCAACCGCGGATCCACCACGAGATACGACAGCCATACGACGGCGACCGCCACCACCGCCACGACACCCGCCCCCAGCAGGGCCTTGCGGCGGGCCGTCGGGTTGTGGCGCCACAGCGACCAGGCCGCGAGCGCCAGCAGCACCGGAACGGCCGGCAGCGCGCTCATCTTCGTCGCCAGCGCCGCCCCCGCGGCGACCCCGGCGAGCGGCACATACGGGTACGGCCGTTGCCGTGCCCGCCACAGCAGCCACACCGACGTCAGCAGGAAGCCGGCCGTGGGTACGTCGAGGGTGGCCAGGGAGCCGTGCGCGATCACGTCGGGGGAGAAGGTGTACAGGGCGAGGGCGACCAGGCCGCCCGCCGGGCCGGCGAGTTCCCGGGCGAAGGCGAAGACGACCAGCGCGAACGCCAGCGTCAGCGCGACGACCGGCAGCCGGGCCCACAGCATCACCCGCCAGGGGTCGTTGCCGGACTCGTACAGCAGATGCCGGCCGACCTGTCCCTGGTCGCCGCTGAAGGAGGGGTCGTAGTCCGGGTCGGCGAGCGCCATCCCGACGCCGATGACCAGCTTGCCCAGGGGCGGATGCTCGGGGTTGTACCGGATCTCGTGCTCGTGCAGGTAGTCGGTGGCCGTGGCCACGTACACGGGCTCGTCGATGGTGGGGGTCTGCTGCAGGGCGGTGGTCACCATCGCCACGGCCATCTGGGTCAGCAGGACGACGACGAGGAGCGGGACGAGCCATGGCCGGCTGGGCCGTCCCGCCGACGGTGGGGCGGGTGTCTCGGGGGGAGCCTCCGGGGCCAGGACCGGGTGCAGTTCGCGTGCCATCATCCGCCCCGCGGCGACGCGGACCGAGCGGGAGCGGGAGCAGTGCCGAGACGCCTCATGCGCCTACTGTGCATCAGCTCCCGCCCCCGTGGGCGTCACCGCTTCAGGAGTCGTACCGACAGACCTTCCGCCGTGTAGACGGGTACGGCCCGCAGCGTGTCGGAGTTCAGCTCCACCCGGTCGAACCGGCCGCGCAGTCCCGCGGCGCCGATCACCCGCACCACACTGCCGGCCACCGGCGGCTTCTCGGCGTCGAGGCGCAGCGACAGGACGCTGCCCGAGCCCAGGACCGCGCGCCGCGTCACCTCGAGCGCGGGCCCGCGACCCGAGCGCAGCGTGACGTCGAGCGTCGAGGACTCCTGGGCGTAGGTGCCGTGGATCTGGACCGACTTGCTCGTCGCGATCCGCAGGGCGCCGCCGGAGACCCGGACCTCGCCGTGGCCGAGGGCGTGGGCCGAGGCGGCGGACAGCACGCCCTCGCGGACCACGGTGCCGCCGGTGTAGCGGTTGTGGCCGGTCAGGGTGAGGGTGCCGGTGCCGCGCTTGGTCAGGGAGCCGCCGCCCTCGATGTCGTTGCGCCAGGCGTCGGAGGCACCGAAGCCGCCGGCCGCGGCGTCGAGGGTGACCGTCACGTCGGAGTCGAAGGAGCCGTAACCGTCCGCCGCGGCGAACAGGTTGAGCCGCCCCCACTGCTCCCAGCCGTCCAGCAGGACGTACCCGGAGGGCAGCGCGGTCGTGCGCAGCACCTCGCGCCGCTGCTCGGCGGTGAGGTAGGGCTGCCGGGTCTCCAGGAGCACCTCGGCGCCCTTCGGCACGGTCAGCGGCTTGCTGCGGCCGTGCCGGGTCAGGACGTAGGTCAGCTTGGGCTCGACCAGGCAGGCGTTCGCCTCGCGGTCGGCGTAGGCGTCTGAGGCGTCCGCGTGGGCGTAGGCGTAGAGGGTGTCGGCCGTGGTGCCGGTCTGCGCCTCGAAGTAGGCGAGGGCCTGGGCGCGCGCGGCGGCCTTGAGGTCGGCGTTCGCCGGGTCGGCGAGCGCCGCGGCGGCCAGGGCGGTGGCCATCACACGGCCGCCGAGGACGTCGACGGTGGAGTGCATGCCGGACATGATCCGGGTGTGGCTGAGCTCGAAGGCGCGGGTCACCAGCTCCTGGAAGCGCTCGGGCACGGCGTACGCGAACGCCAGGGCCGCCAGGTGGAAGGCGTTGGTGTGTCCGCTGGGGAAGCCGCCGTCCTCCGCCGCGGTCGTGCCGCGCTGCTGGAGCAGCTGCGGGGCGACGATGACGTCCGAGTCGTAGACGGGGAAGCCGAGGGAGTCGGTCCTGCCGGTGTCGACGACCTCGCTGTCCTCGTTCATCCGCCAGGGACGCGGGTACTGGAAGGCGAACTTGGCCGGGTTGCCGGAGGCGAACGGGCCGCGCACCGCGTCGACGAGCCGGGCGACCTGGCCGAGCGACGAGTCGTAGGAGCCGGCGCCGAGCGCGGAGCCGGCCGGGGCGTCGGCGGGCACCGCGTCGTTGATCTTCCCGGCGGGGGTGCCGTCGGGAGCGGAGGTGATCGAAGTGACCGCCTTGGCACCCGAGCGGTACAGGTCGGCGAGCGGACCGAGCGCGCCGATCATCGCGTAACTCTGGTGCTGGCGGTCGTAGATGAACGATTCCTTCGCCTGAGCGTCCGTGCGCGCACCGGTGAGGCGGGCGCAGTAGCGCATGTTGGCGCGCAGGATCTCGGGGAGCAGGGGCGTGCCGGTGTTCCAGGCGCCGCCCGTCTTCCATATCTCGGCGAAGCCGCCGAGGGCCCGGATCACCGCGTTGGTCTCGGCGGTCTGGTTCGCGACGATGTTGGTCTTGTAGTCGTCGACGAACGCGAGAGCACTCGTCGCGGCCTTCGCGTCCGCGGCCCCGAGCCACGAGGCGAGGGTGGGCGCGGCCAGCACACCGGCCGAGACACCGAGGGAGGTCCGCAGGAACCCCCTTCTGTTCACGGCGAGTTCACTGACCTGCGTGGTGGAACGGGGCCCGGCGGATGACGGCATGCTGCTGCCTCTCTCGAGTTCTTCGGCCGTGCGGCCGGGGAAGCGTTGCGATGACAGCCCGTGGGGCGCGGGAAGGCGATCGAGCCGCGAGATACCCCATGGGGCTTACGAGCGAAGATCTACGGGCGAGTCGTGTCGGAACGGGGTGGGCCCGGCGTCCGACAGGTGTCACAGAAGTGAACGCGCCAGCGCCACCGCCCCGTCGACCGGCGGCGCGCGCAGCGGCGTCGGCCGGGCCGAGGGCACCCCGGCCGCCAGCGCCGACACGAAGGCGTCGTACAGCGACGGCTGGGCGAGGACGGTACTGCCCGCGACCACGACGTCGTCGACCACCACCCCGCGGGCGGCGAGCCGTTCGACGAGCGCGGCCAGGGCACGGCCCGCTTCGGCGATCACGGTGCGGGCGGGCGCGGATCCGGCCTCGGCGGCGGCGAAGACGGCGGGTGCGTGCCGGCCCCATTCGGCCGAGGCGGCGGTGACGTGTTCCAGCGCGGCGCCGAGCGCGGGCACTTCGGACACCTCGAACCCGGCCAGCAGGGCGTGTGTCAGCGCGTCGGGCTCCGCTCCGCGGTCGTGCGCCGCCCATACGGCACGGACGGCCTCGCGGACGAGACCGGCGGCGCCGCCCTCGTCGCCGAGGAGCGCGCCCCAGCCGCCGACCTGGACGGTGGTGCCGTCGGCGAAACGGCCCACCGCGACCGAGCCGGTGCCGGCGACCAGCCCGACCCCCTTGTCCAGGCCCGCGGCCGGGACCAGCAGTTCGGCGTCGCCCACGACCAGCGCGGGCGCGTCGAAGTGCAGTTGGAGAGCGGTGCGGATCTGTGCGCACTGACGCGGGGTCTCGCAGGCGTGCCCACCGACGGCGAGGGCCGAGGGGCGGGCGCCCGCCGGAAGCGCGGCGGCGGCCAGTGCGGCCAGCCATCCGGCGGCGGCCACGGGGTCGTGCGGCCGCCAGCCGCTGCTGGACCGGACGTGATCGGCGATCAGGGTGTCGCCCGCGAACGCGCGGAGCTGCGCCTTGGTACCGCCCACGTCGATCCCGACCACGAGCGGGCCGGGCACAGGGGTGTCCTGCACGGAACCTCTTTCGTCGGTGCGCTGAAATGCTGCGACGGTGGGCGAACCGTGCCTGGAGGCAGGCCAGTTGATGAACTAGGGAAGCCTCGGGACAGGCCTCTGACGGACCACGGCAGGCGAGTACCGTGACGTTCGTTAGGAAGTTAACTAACGAAGTACAGTGCGTGTCAATAGGCGTCGAGCACTCGGCTTCCCCGGCCTTTCGTCCGGGTCGGGAACGCGTGACGCCAGGGCAACCCATCGCCGCCTCCAGCCGAGCCGATCGGCTCCGGAGAGTGGCCTGTGACCTGGGGGAAGTGTGGAAGATGACGTGGTAAGAGCCCCCCGTCTGACCGAAAGCGCCAGCGCCGTGTTCACCGTGCTCGCCCAGGCCGGCACCGCGACTCGGCCGCAGTTGGCGAGTCTGGCGCGGCTGTCGAAGCCGACGGTCTCCTCCGCCGTCGCCGAGCTGGAGGGTGTGCGGCTCGCCGCGCACTCCGGCACCTCCTCCGGCGCCACGGGACGTAGCGCCGCCGTGTACAGACTCGGCCCGGCCGCGGGCGCCGTGCTCGCCGTCGACCTCGGCCCGGCCCTGACCCGGGTGCGCGGGTGCGCCCTGGACGGCACGCTGCTGGCCGAGGCGACCGGCCCCCGGGAGGACGCCGCCGACGTCGTGCGGGAAGCGCTCTCCGCGCTGCCCGTGGACGCGCCGCTGCGCACGATCGTGGTGGCCGTCGGTGACGTCACCGCGCCGCAGCGGGTGCGCCCCGCCACCGCCAAGGCCGGTCCCGTCTTCGACGCGGTGGCGGTCGCGCTGCCGCCCGGGGTCCCCGTCCACCTGGAGAACAACGTCAACTGCGCCGCTCTCGCCGAACTGCACGAGGGCGCCGCCCGCGGCCGGCACACCTTCGGCTACCTGCGGATCGGCGTCGGTATCGGTCTCGGCATCGTCGTGGGCGGACAGGTGCTGGCCGGCGCCAACGGAGCGGCCGGAGAGCTGGCCCGGCTGCCCTACCCGTGGGACGACGACCTGGAGCCGCGGCACGAGGCCCTGGAGGAGTACATCGGGGCCCGCTCCCTGCTGCGCCGGGCCGGTGAGGCCTGGCCGGATTCCGAGGGCGCCCGTCCGCGCACCGCCGAGCGGCTCTTCGCCCTGGCCGGACAGGGCAGCGCGACCGCCTGCGCGGTGGTCGACCGGCATGCCGTGGACGTGGGCCGGCTGGCCGCCGCCGTGACCGCCGTACTGGACCCGGGGCTGCTCGTGCTGGGCGGCAGTACGGGTGCGTTTCCGCAGCTCCTGCCCGGTGTGCGGGCCGAGCTGGAGCGGCTCAGCTGGCCCACCGAGGTGGTCAGCAGCCAGGTGGGCGATCTCGGCACCGTCGTGGGCGCCGCGCGCCTGGCCGTCGCCCGAGGAGTCCAAACCGTGACCGAGGTGGCGCGGATGAAGGATTGACGGTTTCGGACTCGGTCTGCCAATGTCCGGACAAGCGCTTTCTAAGTCGGCCGGGACGCCGGCTTGGGTGAGCGTCCCGCCCGTACTCGACGTACGGCAACCGCACCAGGGCGTGATCGTGCGGCGACGGCCACAGCGGCCGGGGACCCTCGCTCGTCAGGATGACGCGGCCGGGCGAGGCCGCGCCCTCGGAAAGCACATTCTCCTGCAAAATGCACCAGTGCCGCCTTGATCGGCGCCGTGCTCCGTCTCCTACGACGAAATGGGATCGAAGATGACCACTGTGGGTGTGCGGCGCTCTCGCCGACTCGGCCGCGGCGGTGTGCGCCGCCTGGTTCCCCTCGCTGCCGTGGCCTCGGCAGGTGCCCTGCTGCTGACCGCCTGTGGAGGCGGCTCCGACTCGGGCGGTACGTCCAAGTCGCTGACGTTCTGGATCTCCACGGTTCCGGGCCAGGACGCGGGCTGGAAGAAGATGGTGGCGCAGTACGAGAAGGAGACCGGCGTCAAGGTCAAGCTGGTCAACATCCCCTACGACGGCTACGCGACGAAGCTGCGCAACTCCGCGCAGGCCAACTCGCTGCCCGACGTGGCGGCCGTGCCGGCGCTCGACCCGATCTGGTCGAACAAGCTGATCGACCTCAGCGAGATCGCCAACAACAAGACGAACAAGATCAACGCCAACTTCGTCGCCAAGGACTCCTCCGGGAAGGTGCTGTCCATCCCCTCGGACGTCACCGCGTCCGGCATGTTCATCAACAAGTCGCTGTTCGAGAAGGCCGGCGTCGACTACCCGACCTCGCCCGACAAGACCTGGACCTGGGACGAGTTCATCAAGGCGGCGGACGAGGTCCGCGAGAAGACCGACGCCAAGTACTCCCTGACCTTCGACCAGTCGCCGTCCCGGCTGCGCGCCATGGTCTACGAGAAGGGCGGCAAGTACGTCCACGCCGACGACTCCGGCAAGTTCTCGGTGGACGACGCGACCAAGAAGGCCGTGAAGACCTTCGTCGGCTGGAACGACGACAAGACCATGCCGAAGTCGGTGTGGACCAGCGGCGCCGACCCGTCCGCCATGTTCCAGAGCGGTGACGTCGTCGCCTACTGGTCCGGTGTGTGGCAGGTCGCCGCCTACTCGGAGAGCATCACGAAGTTCGAGTGGGCGAGCGTCCCGACCCCCGCCCAGCCCGTGCAGGCCAGTGACGTCAACAGCGGTGGCATGACGGTCGGCTTCAACAACAACGCCGACGCGGCCGGCGCCGCGAAGAAGTTCCTGTCCTGGCTGTACGAGCCCGACCACTACAAGACGCTGTGCGAGACGTCCGGCTTCCTGCCGGTCGAGAGCGGTCTGAACCCGAAGTACCCCTTCAAGTCCGAGGCGGCGCAGGCGGCGTTCAAGCTCTACAACGAGTCCATCCCGCTCTACGACCCGATCTCCGGCTACTTCAACAGCGCGCAGACCAACTGGGTGCTGAAGGGCAAGAGCCTCGCCGACGACCCGACCAAGGCGGAGCTCGGCAAGGCGATCAACGGCGAGCAGTCGTCCGACAAGGCCCTGCAGAACATCGTCGACGGCTACAACCAGCAGGTCGGCGGCTGAGCGTAGGCCGGCAGTCCCGGGCGGCGGAGTCCCGACCCCGCCGCCCGGGCCCCCACCCCACGTGATGCCGGGCTCATGGCCTGAGCCTCCAGGAACCCAATCCACCAGCACGGAGTCAGGAAGATGACCAAACGCGCCCCGGACGCTTCGGACGTGTCCGTGAGCCCGCCCAGGAGACGAAGCAAGTACACCCTCGCCCCGCTCGTCCTCATCTCGGGCAACGTCGTGCTCTTCGCGCTGTTCTTCGTCTGGCCGGCGGTGATCGGGCTCGTCTACTCCTTCACGAACTACACGGGTGTGGGGTCGTTCCAGTTCGTCGGACTGGACAACTACCAGAAGCTGCTCGGGGACTCGACGTTCTACGACGCGACGACCCGCACGCTGCTGTACACCGTGCTCTTCGTTCCGCTGAACTTCGTGCTGTCGCTGCTCATCGCCAACGTGCTGGTGAGCAAGCACGCCAAGGGCGCGTCGGTCGCGCGCATCTTCTTCTTCATCCCGTGGCTGTTGTCGCCCATCATCGTGGGTGTCCTGTGGCGGTGGCTGTTCGGTGAGAACTTCGGACTGGTCAACTACTTCATCGAGAAGTTCGGCGGAAGCGCCGTTCCCTGGCAGTCGAACGCGGACCTGTCACTGATCGTGGTCGTCGTGGCGGCGGCCTGGGCCTGGACGGGCTTCTCCATGCTGCTGTTCATCGCGGCGATCAAGAACGTCCCGACGTCGTACTACGAGGCGGCCGCGCTCGACGGCGCAGGTCCCTGGCGCCAGTTCTTCAGCATCACCCTGCCGAGCATCGCCCCCACGTCCTTCATCGTCATCCTGCTCAACACGATCCACGCGATGAAGGAATACGCGGTGTTCGCCTCCCTCAACAACGGTGGCCCCGGAACGTCGAACAACCTGCTGGTCCAGTACATCTACCAGACGGGCTTCAAGTCGGGCCAGATCGGCTACGCGAGCGCCGCGTCGTTCGTGCTCATGCTCATCCTGATGGTCGTCGCGATGATCCAGATGATGGTCAACCGGCGGGTGGAGAACCGATGACAACCACAGACATGCCACGCAAGGTCGACGCCGGGCCCGGACGACCTGTCCGCAAGAAGCGGTCCCGCGGCTCGGCCACCGGAGGGCTTCGGCGCGCGATCGCCCCGACGACACTGCTGTGGGTCCTCGCGGGCCTCTACGGAGTGCCGGTGCTGTGGTTCGTCCTCAGCTCCTTCAAACCGGCGGGAGACCTGTTCTCCCTTCCGCTGACGGTGTTCCCCGAGAACCCGACCGTCTCGGGTTACAAGGAAGCGTGGGCGAGCGCCAACTTCTCCGGGTACTTCGTCAACACGGCCATCGTGTGTCTGGTCGCGACGATCCTCACGGTGGGTGTCAGCTGCTGCACCGGCTACGCGCTGGCCAAGTACGACAACAAGTGGCTCAAGGCCTTCTTCCTCTGCATCCTGGCCACCACGATGCTGCCCGCCGAGGTCATGCTCGCGCCGCTGTTCCTCGTGGTCCGCGACCTCGGCTTCTACAACTCGCTCTCCGGCATCATCCTCCCGGCCCTGCTCACCGCGACCGGCTGCTTCATGTTCCGCCAGTTCTTCCTGACGGTCCCCGACGAACTCATCGAGGCCGCCCGCATCGACGGCGCGAAAGAGCTGTCGATCTTCCTGCGGATCATGGTGCCGCTCTCCCGGCCCATCATGCTGACGCTCGCCATCCTGTCGTTCCAGTGGAGGTGGAACGACTACATCTGGCCGCTGCTGATGCTGAACGACCCGGACAAGTTCACGGTGCAGATCGGCATCCAGAGCCTCGTCGGCGCGCAGAACATCAACTGGTCGGTGCTGCTCGGTGGATCGGTCATTTCCATGATCCCGTTGATCGTCATCTTCCTGGTCTTCCAGAAGTACGTCATGAACGCCGACATCAACGCCGGACTGAAGGACTGACCTTGCCCTCCGCGCTCGACCACGAGTTCGTACGGTCGGCGGCGCGCGCCGCCGACCGGTCGGCCGCCCCCCTCGCGGCCGACCCCGACGGTGAACCCGCCGGTGTGCCGCACCGTGGTCTGGCGCGGCGGGTGAAGACCCTGGTCGCTGCATATCGCTGTCCGGACTCGGAACTGCACGGCAGCAAGCAGGCCGTGGCCGCCGCGACGACCCACCTGCGCGCCCTGCGTGCCGTGCAGACCGACACCGGTCTCTTCGCCGGCGGCGACAACGTCCAGTCGCCGCCGGACTCCGCGTTCACCGTCAACGACGTGTGCGACGCGCACGTCCTCGCGGCGGGCGGGGGGCCGGAACTGCACGAGGTCACGGCGGCACTCGCCGAGATCGCGCAAGCCGCCACCGGGGCGCTCCTGACCGGCGGGGCGCACACCCCCAACCACCGCTGGGAGCTGGCCGCGGCGCTGGCCCGCCTGCACCGGTCGTTCCCCGACAAGCGGCTGCTCGACCGCGTCGAGGAGTGGCTCTCGGAGGGCGTCGACATCGACGCGGCGGGCCTGTACTCGGAACGCAGCGCCGTCTACGCGTCCCATGTCTCCAACCCCTCGTTGCTCCTGCTCGCCGATGTCCTCGGCCGCGCCGACCTGCGGGACGCCGTCGAACGCAATCTCGCCACCACCCTGGACCTCATCAGGCCGGACGGCACGGTGGAGACCGTCCACTCGCGACGCCAGGACCAGAACCACCGGTTCCCGCTGGCGCCCTACCTGCCGCACTACCGGCTGCTCGCGATCCGTACCGGCCGGGGCGACTTCGCCCGCGCTGCCCGCCTGGCGGCCGCCGACGGCATCGACGACCCCGACCTGCTCGCCGAGACCCTCCTCACCCCGGAACTGTGCCGCGCTCTTCCGGCCCCGGACACGCAGAAGCTCCCGCGCGACCGGTACCTCTCCACCGCGCGTCTCGCCGCACACGTCTCCGCCACCGCGCACACCGTGGTGTACGGCGGCTCCGACGTGCCCGAACACCGGCGCATCCGCTCGGGCCTCGCCTGCAACCCCACCTTCCTGCGCCTGTTCGCCGGCGAGGCCGTGCTCGACGCGGTCCGTCTCTCACGGGGGTTCTTCGACCTGGGCCCGTTCCGCGCAGCCGACATGCGACGGCTCGCCGACGGCCGGTACGAACTCACCCAGACCCTCACGGCCGCCTACTACCAGCCGCTCCCGCCGGACCGGCGACGGGACGACGGCGCCTACCGGCTGACGGACGAGGGCCGCTTCTCGGCCGCGATGGCCTTCCCGGACCGGCCTCGCGACGACGTCTCGCACACGACCCGCGTCGAGGTGGACCTCAGGGACGACGGCGCCGACCTGCGGATCGACATCAGCGGACCAAGGGTGCCCTGGGCGCTCGAACTGACCTTCCGCCCGGGCGGCGAGCCGATGGGCGCCGTACCGCTCGGCGACGGACGCTGGTGCCTGACGACCGAGCCGTTGACCTACCGCGTCGGCGCCGACGAGATCCGGGTCGAGGCCGCCGTCGAGACGGGCGAACCGCTCGCCGGACCGGACCGGAGCGACGTACTGCGCTACGACCCGGGTCAGGACTACACCGTGGCCGGCGGCACCGACGCGACGACCGGTGACCGTGTCTACCTCGGTGGGCACGGACCGCAGGCCCTGACCCTCACACTGCGCGCCACCTCTCAGGCATGAAGGGCTGATCTTCCTTGCACCTCCCACGCCAGCTCGGGCCGCTGCACGACCTGCCGGACACCCCGGAGGCCTACGACGCCGTCCTCGCCGACGTCGTCGAGCAGGCCCTCGCACGCCTCACGCCCGAGGGCAACCTCGAACACCCCGACTGCGTCGACGACATCGGCGACACCTCGCTCGGCATCACCTCGCTCCTCGCCCTCGCCTGGCAGCGCACCAAGGACCCGAGGCTCCCCGACGCGGTCCGGCGCAGCCTCGCCTTCCATCTGGGCGAGCGGGTGTACGTCGAGGACAACCCCGGCTACCCCAACCTGCGGGTACGCAACTCCGGTCTGCCGTACGCCCGTTACACCCTGGCGGCGGGTGCGCACCCCATCGGGGACTGGCCCAGCACGGTGTGGGCGCTGCTCCAGGCGGTCAACGTGCTGGACGCGGCGGACGGGCTGGTCGACGACCGGCAGCGCGTCGAGCTGATCGAGGTGGCGCGCGGGTACTGGCGCTGGCTGACCGAGGCGACGTTCTTCAACCCGCAGGAGGCGGGCAACCAGGCGATCGGCTGTGTCGTGGGCGGGCTGATGCTGGCGAGCCATCTGCCCTCTCCCGAACGGGAGTCGGTCCGCGGCCGCGCGCTGGAGCTGTACGCCGACGAGATCCGCGCCCACCGGGTCCACGACCGGGGCGCCCTGCTGCCGCCCGAGCACGGCGGCGCCTACGACAACAACTACGGCCCGATCTCTCTGTCCTTCCTCGCCCAGGCCCACCGGGTCAGCGGCGAGGAGGTCTTCGCCGAGGACGGCGAGGCGCTGGCCCGCTACATCGACGCCCGGCTGACGAACGGCGGCTTCGACAATGGCGGCCCCCGCTACAGCGAGCAGCACTCCGCCTTCGAGTCGGTCCTGGGCCTGCGCTACTTCGGCGCCCGTATCGGCTCCGACCTGGGCCGCTACCGCGGCGACAGCCGGTGGGCCCGGCACGCGGTGAAGGAGGACGGCGGGGTCGACGGGCACTTCGCGTGGATGCTGGTCTGGCAGATCCAGGACCCGACGCGCTGGCACCGGACGCCCTCAGACGCACCTGTCCGTCACCAACTCCGTTCCGGGACCGTGTCGGTGGCCTTCGACGGCCATATGACCCCGGCGGTGGTCGAGGCGGGCGGCACCTACTATCTGCCCGCCGCCGTCGACCGCCAGCACGGCCACGGCCCGGTCGTCGACGGCTTCCTGTTCTGCCGTCCGATGGGCGAGGTCCGCGTCCGTGACGTCCGCGCGGACGGACTGACGGCCAAACTCGTCACCAAGCCCGTGGTCGGCCGCGACCACGTCCTGCGGCACGTACGGTCCCTCTACGTCACCGACGGCACGAGCCTGTGGGTGACGGTCGCCGTGGAACGCCTCCCCGGCACGCCGTACCTGCTCGCCGGGATGCCGTACGCCACCGACGACGGCGACCGGGTGCTGCGGACCTCGCACGCCGAGGTCGGCTCCGTCGGCCGACTCCGGCTGACCCATCCGCAGGCGGAGGGCGTCGACCACTTCGACGCCCGCTCCGAGGCCACCCAGGAGCAGGCCGCCTTCGCCCTCGCCGAGGACCCCCGCGGCTACGGCAACCCCGACCTGGGCTGGCGCCACCTGGTCTCCTCGACGGCCCTGAAGGCCGACCCGGTACCGGACGCCCCCGAGGGGCTGCATGTCTTCGCGGTGCGTTACGGCTCCGGCGACGCGCTCACGGCGGACTTCGCGGACGGGCCCGAGGGCCTGACCGTCCGCACCGAGGCGTTCACCGCCGTGATCGGTGACGTGGCGGGGGACGCTCACGGCGAACCGGAGCTGACGCTGCACGCCTGAGTCACAGGGGCAGGCCGAGCAGCCCCCACCCGCGCCGCTCGGCCTCGCCCACCACCACCGCCCATTCGCGCAGCAGCACCGAGAACTCGTCGAAGTCCTCGATCCACCGCCCAGGACACGCGGCGTGCACGGCGTACGGCTCGCGCAGGCTCTCCAGCAGCGGTTCGGCGCGCGCCCAGCGCCGAGCCAGCGCGGACACGGCCGGCGGGGGACAGACCAGGAGCAGCTTCGGGCGCCAGGGGTCGGGGTCGGCCGGGAAGAGGCCCGTGGCGTCCTCGTCCTGGAGCAGCGGGCCGAGAAACCCGTCCAGGTGCTCCCGCAGCACCGGATCGGCGTGGTCCCGTACGTCCTCCCAGGCCTGCCCCGCCCAGAAGTGCGGCTTGTACGAGCCGGTGGTGCTGTGGAACTCGTACCGCCCGCACCACGGCACGTTCGCCGCCGCCGGGAACACCCAGCCGCAGCGGGGTTCCGCGTCCCGGTCCAGTTCCTCCTCGGGCAGCGACGCGTCCTCGAGCAGCCCCAGCCGCTCGTCGAACGGCGTCGCCGCCAGCCGCTCCCAGTCGACGGCGAGCACGGTGATGTCCAACCCCATGCGGTCCTTCTTACCGGAACAGCTCCGCGTGCCGTGCCGCCCATCCGGCGAACGTGCCCGCCGGCCGGCCGGTGACGCGCTCGACGTCGGGGCTGACGCGCTGTTCGGCGGGGGTGGGGGAGCCCAGGATGGCGAGGGTGGTGTCCACCACGGGCTCGGGCATGAACGCCAGCATCTGCGCACGGGCCTCGTCCCGGCTCCACTCGACGAACTCGATCGGCTCGCCCAGAGCCTCGGCGAGGTCCGCCGACTGCTGACGGGGCGTGACGCGGGCGGGGCCGGTCAACTCGTAGATCTGTCCGGTGTGTTCGCGTGAGCGCAGGGTCACCGCGGCCACCGCCGCGATGTCGGCCGGGTCGACCGTGGGCAGTCCGACATCCCCGAACGGCGCGGCGACGGTGCGTCGTTCGCGGACGGACCCGGCCCAGGCGAAGGCGTTGGAGTGGAAGCCGCCCGGCCGCAGGAGCGTCCAGTCCAGGCCCGACCGCCGTACGGCCTCCTCGATGGTGTGGCCGACGACGCCGTGCGAGACCGAGTCCGGGCGGGTCGCGACCCCCTGTGACGACAGCAGGACGACCTGCTCGATCCCGCCGGCCTTGGCGACGTCCAAGAGGTGCGGGACGTCGAGCAGATGGGCGCTGGGACCGCCGTTCTGAAGGAACAGTGCGTCCGCGCCGTCGAACACGGTCCGCAGGCTCTCCGCGTCGACCAGGTCCGCCGGTCGGTGTCGTACCCCCTCCGGCACGTCGGCGGACGTGATCTGCCGGGATGTCGCGACCACCTCGGTGCCTGATCCGGCCAGCGTGCGAACGAGCTCCCGGCCGACGTTCCCTGTCGCCCCCGTCACCACGATCATGCGTAACTCCCTTGTGAAACCGGCCTTGTTGCCGACGAAGGGACGCTAACACCGTGGATATAGTAGGTACCCAGAGGAAAGTGGCTATCCCGGAGGGATGCGCATGGAGGCCCAGGCGGCGACCACCGACCCCCAACTCGCCTGTCCCATAGGCCCGGTGGTGGACATCGTGTTCAGCCGGTGGACCACGCCGATCCTGTGGAGCCTGCACGCCCACGGCCGGCAGCGGTTCGTCGAGCTGGAGCGGCGGATCACGAGGATCACACCGAAGGTGCTCACCCAGCGGCTGCGCCAACTGGAGCGTGACGGTCTGGTGGTGCGCACGTATTACCCCGAGGTCCCGCC
Source organism: Streptomyces sp. RG80 (assembly GCF_040446465.1). Taxonomy (NCBI): domain Bacteria; kingdom Bacillati; phylum Actinomycetota; class Actinomycetes; order Kitasatosporales; family Streptomycetaceae; genus Streptomyces; species Streptomyces sp. RG80. The sequence continues at coordinate 91,310 of NZ_JBEAAJ010000006.1, forward strand.
CCGGGTCGAGTACGAGATCAGCGAGCTGGGCCGCAGTCTCGCCCCGCTCTTCGCGCACCTCGCCGAATGGTCCGCCGGCCACCTCGACGAGGTCGAGCGGGCGAGGCAGGCCTACGACGCCGTCTGACGGCGCTCCAGGGTCCGGGTGGGGACGACCAGGTCCGCCCGGTCCCGGGTCGCGGCGACCAGCGCGGCGTTGCGCTGATCCGAGCGCGTCACCCACGCCACCGCCTCGTCGTGCCCCTTGCCGAACCGCTCGTGCCGGGCCACCAGTCGGCGGATCCGCTCGGCCTCCTCCAGCTCGCAGAACCACACCTCGTCCAGCTGCCGCCGCACCCGCGCCCACGCGCCCGTGTCCAGCAGCAGGTAGTTGCCCTCGGTCACCACCAGCCGGGCCGTCGGCGGTACCGGCAGAGCGCCCGCGATCGGCTGCTCCAGCACCCGCTCGAAGCCGGGCGCGTACACGATGTCGTCGTCCTCCTCCGCGCGCAACCGCCGCAGCAGCGCCGCGTATCCGGCCGCGTCGAAGGTGCTGGGCGCGCCCTTGCGGTCCCCCAGGCCGAGGCGTTCCAGTTCCATGTCGGCGAGGTGGAAGCCGTCCATGGGGACGTGCGCGACCCAGGGCTCCCCGCCCGCGTTCAGCTCCCGTACCAGGACCTCGGCGAGCGTCGTCTTGCCCGCGCCGGGGCTGCCCGCGATACCGAGGATCGCGCGGCGGTCGTCGTGGACCAGGGCCCGGGCGCGCAGGAGCAGGTCGTCGAGTGTCAGCGGCACACGCAGAGTGTGTCACCCCGTCGTCGGGCGGGGACCCGGACCGGCGGGGAGGATGGCGAGGGGACACAGGAGGGAGCCGCCATCGTGCCCGACGACGCCACACAGATCCGGGCCCTCATCACCGACTGGGCCGACGCCGTCCACCGCGGCGACCTCGACGGTGTACTCGCCGACCACGCCGAGGACATCGTCATGTACGACGTGCCGCCACCCCACCACGGCATCCACGGACTGGCCGCCTACAGCGCCGCCTGGCCGCCGTTCTTCGCCTGGCAGGCCCAGGGCGCCTGCTTCGACATCGAGTCCCTCGACGTCACCGCCGGCTCCGAGGTCGCCTACGCCCACGCCCTGCTGCGCTGCGCCACCCCACAGGAGCTCGCCCAACACCCTGACCTGCGCCTACGCCTGACGTTCGGCCTGCGCAAACAGAACGGCCGCTGGCTCGTCGCCCACGAACACCACTCGTTCCCGCACGACTGATCCACGGTTGCGCCGATTATCGGACGAAAAAAATCAGGCACCTGGCCGAACTTCGCGCTGCGTAACCATCGAACGCGGGTTAGTTTGTCCGTGTTTTATCCGTTTCCCCAGTTCATGCTCGTGGGGTCCTAGGAACCCTGCGCTGCGTAGGGGTAAGGGGTGGACGATGGCGCACGGCACAAACGCCCTGCTCGTCGGAGTACGACGACACGACAAGGCGAGCGTGCCCCGCACGATGCGGCACCGGCGCGGTGACGCCCTGCTCGCCGCCGTCGCCGGCGTCTTCGTCCTCGCGCAACTGCTGCTCGTACGCCCCGGAATGGGCCTCGGCTGGGACGAGAGCGTATACGTCAGCCAGGTCGGCGAACAGGCGCCCGCCTCCTTCTTCAGCGCCCCCCGCGCCCGGGGCATCTCGTTCCTGGCGGCGCCCATCGCCTCCTGGTCCACCTCCACCCCGCTGCTGCGCGTCTATCTCGCCGTCCTGTCGGGCATCGGCCTCTACCTCGCCCTGCGCATCTGGCGCGGCCTCTTCCCGGCCCGGGTCCTCGCGGGCGCCGGAGCGCTCTTCGCCTCACTGTGGGTGACGCTCTACTACGGCCCACAGGCCATGCCCAACTACTGGGTGGCGATCGGCGCCCTGGTCGTCGTGGCCTGCTTCCTGAAGGAACGGGCGTGGGGCGTCGTCGCCGGCGCCGCCCTCATGGCGCTGATGCGGCCCACCGACGCCGTCTGGGTGACGGTGCCCCTCCTCGTCCTCGCGCTGGCGACACGCCGCGTGCGCCTGCTCGCCGCCCTCCTCGCGGGACTCGCCCTCGGCGCCGCCCAGTGGGTGATCGAGGCGTACGTCAACTACGGCGGTCTGGCCCAGCGGCTGCACGACGGCTCCGCGATCCAGGGCGGACTCGGCTGGAACTGGGCCGTCGACGACCAGATGCGCAGCCTCGTCGGACGCACCCTGTGCCGGCCGTGCACCGGCTCGATGCCCAACCCCGCGATCACCGCGTGGTGGTACCTCCTGCCGCTGCTCATCGCCCTCGGCCTCATGGTCGCCGTCCGCGCCGGGCGTGCCGAGCGCACTGTCGTCCCGCTGGTCTGCGCCGCCTCGGCGGCCTTCCCGTACCTGTTCCTCATCGGCTACGCCGCGCCCCGCTTCCTGCTCCCGGCCTACGCGCTGGCGGCCATCCCGATCGCCGACGGGCTGCTCCACCTGGTCACCCGGCCGGGCGGCGGATGGCGGCCGCTGGCCACGACCCTGGTCGCGATCGGACTGGCCGGGCACCTGGCCGTGCAGTACAACGTCCTCGACCGCACCGTCACGCGCAGTACCGCCGACCGGCTCGCCTGGCAGCACGCCGCCGACGAACTGCACCGCCTGGGCGTGCGGGCCCCGTGTCTGCTCACCGGGCACGAGGCGCTCCCCATCGCCTTCTACGCCGGCTGCTCCTCGGCGGCGGTCAACGGACCCAACGCCAACTCCACCCCGGCGCAGATCAAGGAGACCGCCCGCCGGATCCCGGTCGCGTACCTCGTCGCGGAGGACGGCCGTCCGGCCGGGTACGCGCGCACCTGGAGGCCGTACCGGCTCGACGTGGGCGACGGGATGGACGTGCGCATCGGGCCGGCCGGGGAGGGCTGAGGCGTATGACGCCCGAGCAGGTCCTGGTCGCCCCCGGTCGCCGACACGTCTACTGGCACAGCGCGCTCACCGTCGTCGTCCTGGTGGGCGCGGCCTGTCTCGCCCACCGGCACTGGCCGGTGCTCGAGCGCGGTGCCGTGCGGCTCGCCGTCGCCGACCAGGGCTGGCTGCTGGTGGGCGGTACGGCCGCCGCGGCGACCTGGATCTGCGCGGCCCTGGCCCAGCAGGGCGCGGTCGTCCGGCGCCTGCCCCAAGGGCGGCTGGTGGCCGCGCAGTTCGCCGCCTGTGCCGCCAACCATCTGCTGCCCGCCGGACTCGGCGCGGGCGCGGTCAACCTCCGCTTCCTGATGCGCTGCGGACTTCCCGCCGGCCGCGCCGCGAGCGCCCTCGCCGTCAAGGGCGCCGCCGCCGTGGTCGTCAGGGCCGCCCTGATCGTGGTGCTCGCGTTGGCCTGCCCGGGCGTGCTGCGGTTCCCGCGGCTCTCCGCCGGGATCCTCGCCGCCGGGGCCGTCGTCGTCGTATGCCTGGCCGTGGTGCCGGCCTGGTCGCGGTGCCGGCGTGCGCTGGCGGCCGTGGTCGCCGACTTCAGGGCCGTACACGCCAACCCGTCCCGGGCCGCCGCCCTGTGGGGCGGTTCGCTGGTCTTCGCCGTCCTGCACGCCCTCGTCCTGATCGCCGTCGGCCAGGCCGTCGCCCTGCCCCTGTCGCCGGCCCGGGTGGCCCTGCTCTACCTCGCCGCCAGCAGCGCCGCCGCCCTGCTGCCCACCCCCGGCGGCCTCGGCTCCCTCGACGCCGCCCTGGCCCTCGCCCTCACCGCCTCCGGCGCCCCGGGCGCCGCGGCCGCCTCCGCCGTACTCGGCTACCGGCTCCTGACGGTGTGGCTGCCGCTGGTGCCGGGCCTGGTGGTGCTCACCGTGCTGATCCGAAGCAAGGCGCTGTGAGCGCAACGAGTGTGCCCGGCAGGTGAGTTGTGGCCGCCGCTGGGTGTTTCCCGCCCGGCTCCTTCAGGTAGGACTCGGTTGTCGGCCCGGGGAGACGAGGGGGAGCGCCCATGACGGAGAGCGAGCAAGGCGGACGGCTGGGGGAGGAGTTCTTCACTCCCGGGACGTCGTCCTTCACCGAGTTCCTCACCGCCCACCGACCCGCCCTGCTGCCCACCCGCAGACCCTTCCCGGACGGTGTGCGCGCCGCCCCCGACCAGTTTCCGCACGGCACCACCGTGCTGGCCCTCACCTACCGCGACGGCGTCCTGATCGCCGGCGACCGCCGGGCCACCATGGGCAACCTCATCGCCCAGCGCGACCTGGAGAAGGTGCACCCGGCCGACGACCACACCGCCGTCGCCTTCGCGGGCACCGTCGGTCTCGCCCTGGACATGGTCAAGCTGTACCAGGTCGAGCTCACGCACTTCGAGAAGATCGAGGGCACACCGATGACCCTCAACGCCAAGGCCCGGCGCCTGGCGGGCATGATCCGGCAGAACCTCGGCCAGGCCATGCAGGGCCTCGCCGTCGTCCCCCTCCTCACCGGCTACGACCACACCGCCGACGACGGCGAGCAGGGACGCATCTTCAGCTTCGACGTCGCCGGCGGCCTGTACGAGAAGACGGACTTCCACGCCGAGGGCTCCGGATCGCCCTATGCCCGGGGCGCGTTGAAGAAGCTGTTCCACCGGGGCATGACCCGGCGCGACGCCGCGCTCGCCGCGCTCCAGGCCCTGTACGACGCGGCGGAGGACGACTCCGCGACCGGCGGCCCGGACATCAACCGCCGGATCTTCCCGATCGTCTCGGTCATCACCGAGGACGGCTTCGAGCGGCTGCCGGAAGCGGAGACGGCGGAACTCACCCGCGAGATGGTGGAGCAGCGCCACAGCCGCCCGGACGGCCCGACCGCCACGCCCTGACCGACCGCCGGGCCGCTGAACACACATCGTCGTGAGGTCGCCGTCAGCCGCGCAGCCCCACCTCCTTGCGCCACTTGGCGATCTGCTTGTCCGGATCCCCGGTGTACGACCAGGGCGTCCGCGTCGCCCGCCGCCCCAGCATCCGGAACAGCGGGCCCGCGATGTCCGGCAGACCCGCGTGACAGGCCGCGTGCGCCAGGTAGTTGAGGTCGCGCAGCTCGGCCGGGGCGACCTCGCCCTGGGGACGGCCGCTGATCCAGCGCTGCCAGGTGCGGCGTACGTCGCTGGCGGCGCCGTCGTTGCTCCAGTGCTGGGCGAGGCCCACCGCGGACTGCCGCCCGTGGGCCGCGTCCAGCGCGAACCGGTACTCCTCGACCCGGGCGTACTGCACAAGCACCGGCAGCGCGCAGCCCGGCGGCGCCACTCCGGCCGCGTCGCGGGCGAAGTCGTACATCAGTCCGTGGGTGCCGTGCCAGCGGGACGAGTAGTAGTGCAGCACCTGGAGGTGACCCTCCACGCTGTACGGGTCGCGCTGGTGCAACTCGTCCCACCAGCGCGCCAGTTCCTGTCTTCGTACGCCCGCCGGGTACAGCCGGGCCACGGAGATCAGGGAGATCCACGGCGTGGGGTCGTCCGGGCAGACCTCGGCGGCCTGGAGGCTCGCCATCACCGCGGTGTCGACGCGGTGGGGGTCGATCGGCACCCCGCGGCCCGCGGTGATCGCCAGATTGAACGCCCGGGCCGTCTCCGTCGCCGCCCGCAGCACCAGCGCGTCGGCACTGTGCGGTTCGGCGGCCAGCCAGGACTCCGCCGTCGAACTGCTCGCGCAGGCCTGAGCGAGCAGCCGGACCCGGTGCCCGCGGACCGACCAGTCGGGGCCGGTCGCCCGCAGCAGTTCCCGCAGTCCCTGCCAGCGCCCGATGACGATGTCCTGACGGGCCGTGGTGAGGGGGACGTCCCCGCAGTCGGGGTCGAAGTCGGGAGCGAAGCGGTCCCGCACCATCGCCACACCCCTCAGAAGTCGGTCGGGAGACCTTCGTGGACACGGGACTGTGTGGGCACGGCCCCGTCGGGGACGTAGTCCGCCTCGACCGTGTGGGTGGCGTCCAGCTTGGCGGGACGGTAGTAGTCGCTGCCCTTGCGCCAGTACCAGAGCATCGGGACCAGCCCCACGGCGAGCCCGCCGACGCCGATCGTGACCGCCGCGGAGCTGAGTTCGCCGAGCGACTCGACGAAGACCCAGAACATGAACAGGGAGCCCAGCAGCGGCCACAGCCCGCCGAAGACGAAGTTGGCCGCCGACTTCAGCAGCATCTTGCGGTAGGCGACGACGGCCGCGAGGCCCGCCAGACCGTAGTAGACGGCGATCTGGAGACCGATCGCCGAGATCGCGTCGGAGAGGATGTCGCCCACCGAGCCAAGGGCGTTGGAGGCGACGAACATCACCAGCGCCACGCCGCCGACCACGGAGATGGCGACCCAGGGCGTGTTCCACTCACGGTGCACCTTGCCCAGCGCGGACGGCATCGTACGGTCGCGGCCCATCGCGAACAGCGAGCGCGTGACCTGGATGAGCGTGGTCTCCAGGGTGGCGATGGTGGACAGCATCACCGCGACGATCAGCAGCTTGCCGCCCCAGCCCGGCCAGATCTCCTCGCCCAGCACCGCAAGGACGTTGGCCTCGTTCTCCCGGACCTGAGTCGAGGAGAGCACGACGTTCACCGCGATGGTGAACACCTCGAACAGCAGGAAGACGATGCCGACCCCGATCAGGCCCGCGAGTCCGGTCGTACGACGGCTGTTGCGGGTCTCCTCGCTGAGGTTGCTGGTCACGTCCCAGCCCCAGTAGTAGAACGCGGCGATCAGCGCGCCGGAGGCGAACCCGGCCATGCCGTCGAACTGGCCGAAACCGAACCAGGACCAGTCGAAGGCACGGGCGTTGTCGGTGTGGAAGAAGGCCAGGACCGCGAAGAGAGCCAATATCGCGAGCTCGACGCCGGACATCAGCAGCTGGGCGCGGACGGTGAGCCGGGCGCCGCCGAGCACCACCAGCAGCATGATCACGAACCAGGCCGCGCCGACCAGCGTGGACAGCGCGGTGTCGTCGGCGAGGCCCTCGTCGAACAGCGCGAGCGTCATCGATCCGGCGGGCAGCGAACCGGCCACCATGAAGATGGTCGCCGACACCACCAGCGCCCAGCCGCTCAGGAAGCCGAGAAAGGGATGGAGCGTGCGCCCCACCCACGAGTAACTGGCGCCGGCGTTCACGTCGATACGGCTGAGATAGCTGAACGCCAGCGCGATCCCCAGCATCGGGATCGCGCAGTACAGGAGCGCGGCCGGGCTGGCGAGGCCCACCGCGCCGACCAGGACGGCGGTGGTCGCGGCGATCGAGTAGGCCGGGGCGCTGCCCGCGACCGCCATCACCACTGTGTCGAACGTACCGAGGGCATTGGCTTGCAGCCCTCTGCCCCTGCTGTTGCTCATGCTGAAGCTGCTTTCCGTCGTGCACGACGCGAGGACGACCAGGTTCCTGACGGCGTAGGGGGTGGGGGGTGGACCCGCCTCGGACGGAAGAGGGATGGCCTCGGTCAGGGGCGGCACATGGGGGGCGGCGGACACCGTTCAGCAAAGAGTCGGCAGACGGTCACACCGTGTGTGCGAGTGATGATAGCCCTACCGGATCTCCTTTCAAGATTGACCGGAGGGTAATCTCCCGCATCCAACTCCGCCGCAGGTCAGGGGCTTTGTCGCGGCTTCGGGAGTGAAAGCCGTCGGACGGGAAACGCGGGTCGGGACAGCGAGGAGAACCCGAGCGACACGGGAGGCCTGCCATGGGAACGGAAGCCCAGTGGGGCGACGACGCCTACCAGCCCACGGGAACGAACGAGGAACAGGAGGACGCCGCGCCCCTGGACCCCGAGAACGCGCTCGACGAACGGACCTACGACGACACCCTGGACAAGGGCTACTCGCCCCCGGAGCGGCCGCTCGGCGTCACCAAGCACGGCACCACCGCCGCCGAGCAGCACGACGGCGAGAGCCTCGACGAGCGGCTCGCCCAGGAGGTGCCCGACGAGGGCGTCTGAGCACCGGGCTCCTCAGTCGCCGATGCGGTCGATCTGGCGGAGTTTGTTCGTGGCGTCCAGGGCGGCGACCTTGTAGGACTCCGCGAGCGTCGGGTAGTTGAAGACCGCGTCGACCAGATAGTCGACCGTGCCGCCGCAGCCCATCACCGACTGACCGATGTGGATCAGCTCGGTGGCGCCGGTGCCGAAGCAGTGCACGCCGAGCAGGGTGCGGTCGGCGGGGGAGACCAGCAGTTTCAGCATGCCGTGCGAGTCGCCGATGATCTGCCCGCGGGCCAGTTCGCGGTAACGGGAGATCCCCACCTCGAACGGCACGCTGTCCTCGGTGAGTTGGTCCTCCGTCCGCCCCACGAAGCTGATCTCGGGGATGGTGTAGATGCCGATCGGCTGGAGCTGGTGCATCCGCCCGACGGGCTCCCCGAAGGCGTGGTAGGCCGCCGAACGTCCTTGTTCCATCGAGGTGGCGGCCAGGGCGGGGAAGCCGATGACGTCGCCGACGGCGTAGATGTGCGGCACCTCGGTGCGATAGTGCTCGTCGACCGTGATCCGGCCCCGCCGGTCCGCCGACAGGCCCGCCTTGTCGAGGTCGAGGTCGTCGGTGAGACCCTGTCGGCCCGCCGAGTACATCACGGCGTCGGCGGGGATCTTCTTGCCGCTCTCCAGGATCGTCAGCGTGCCCCGGGGGTGGCTCTCGACAGCGGCCACCGTCTCCCCGAACCGGAAGGTCACGGCGAGATCCCGCAGATGGTACTTGAGCGACTCGATCACCTCGATGTCGCACATGTCGAGCATCCCGGCCCGCTTCTCCACCACGGTGACCTTGCTGCCGAGCGCGGCGAACATGGACGCGTACTCCATGCCGATGACCCCGGCGCCGACGATGACCATGGACCGCGGAACCCGTTCCAGGGCGAGGACGTTGTCCGAGTCCATGATCGTGCGCTGGTCGAACTCCACACTGTCCGGCCGCGCGGGACGGGTCCCGGTGGCGATGACGATGTGCTCGGCGCTGAGCAGCCGTTCATGACCGGTCACCTCGCGCAGGGCGACGGTGTGGGGGTCGACGAAGCGGCCGGTTCCGGCGTAGAGGGCGATGTGGTTGCGGGAGAGCTGGCTGCGGATGACGTCGACCTCGCGAGACACCACGTGCTGGGTGCGGGCGGTCAGGTCCCCGACGGTGATGTCGTCCTTGAGCCGGTAACTCTGGCCGTACAGATCGCGCTGGGTGAGACCGGTCAGGTACAGCACCGCCTCGCGCAGGGTCTTGGAGGGGATGGTGCCGGTGTGGATGGAGACCCCGCCGACCATGTCGGGGCGGTCGATGACGGCCGCTCGGCGGCCCAGCTTGGCCGCGGCGATGGCGGCCTTCTGGCCACCCGGACCGGATCCGATGACGAGCATGTCGAAGTCGGGCACCCTCCGCAGTCTGACAGTCCGAGGGCCCGGTTCGAAAGGGTGAACCGGCAGACACCGTGCAAGGGTTGGCTCGCGGCGCGACACTGGTGCCATGGGTCATCGAATCGGTGACGCGAGCGCACCCGCCCGGCTGGCCGCCCCCGACGAGGGCATCGGCCCGGACGAACTCGCCCTCGCCACCCGCAACCACGGTCTGCCGCTGGAGGCCCTGCGCCACGACCTCACCCCGCCGGGCCTGCACTACGTGCTCACGCACTACGACATCCCCTACGTTCCCGACGACACGACCTGGCAGCTCACGGTGGGCGGCCACGTCCGCCGCCCCCTGCGTCTGGACCTGGCCGACCTGCGGGCGTACCCCCAGGTCACCACCCGGGTGACGCTGGAGTGCGCGGGCAACGGCCGGGCCCTGCTGACACCCCGGCCGGTGAGCCAGCCCTGGCTCGTCGAGGCGGTCGGCACCGCCGAGTGGACGGGCGTACCGCTGCGGCTGCTCCTCGCGGAGGCCGGAGTCGAGCCCGGCGCCGTCGACGTCGTCTTCACCGGCGCCGACCACGGCGTGGAACGCGGGGTGGAACAGGACTACCAGCGCTCCCTGTCCGTCGACGCGGCCACGGGCCACGAACCCGAGGTGCTGGTGGCGTACGCGATGAACGGCGCCCCGCTGCCGCCGCAGCACGGCCGTCCGCTGCGGCTGGTCGTGCCCGGCTGGTACGGCATGGCGCACGTGAAGTGGCTGCGCGACATCGCGGTCGTCGACGCGCCGTTCACCGGGTTCCAGCAAGCCGTCGCCTATCGCCTGCGGAAACGCCCCGAGGACCCGGGGGAACCCGTCACCCGCATCGCACCGCGTGCCCTGCTGGTGCCGCCGGGCTTCCCGGACTTCATGTCACGGACCCGGGTCGTGCGGCCCGGCCCCGTCCGGCTGGAGGGGCGCGCCTGGTCCGGGCGGGCGCCGGTGACCCGGGCCGAGGTGAGCACGGACGGCGGGCGCACCTGGCAGGAGGCCGCGCTGGAGCCGGACGGCGGGCACCGCTGGGCATGGCGCCGGTGGCGTCTGACCTGGACGGCGACGCCCGGCGAACATGTGCTCAGCGCCCGGGCCACCGACGCCGAGGGACACACCCAGCCGCTGCAACAGCCCTGGAACCGGGGCGGCTTCGCCGTCAACCTGGTCCAACGGGTGCCGGTGCTGTGCCTGGAGGAGGACGCGCCGGAGTGAGGGGCCACGCGCCGGCCTGACGGGCCCGCAGTGGCAGGCCCGGCAGACCCACCAGGGGCGCCTGCCTCGACGACGACATGCCGGGACGACGGGCCCGGCCGGCACCGGGCCCGGGGTTCCGCGGGGCTAGGGCAGCAGCTTCTCCATGGCGGCGGGGCCCTCGGCCGCCAGCTTGCGCCGGGCCCATTCCAGGTTGCGGGGGGTCAGGTCCCTGCCCGCGGCGAGCACCATGTCCTCGGGGGACACCTCGGTGCCGGTGCGGGTGTGGAGCAGGGCGTCCGGGGTGGCGCGGTCCTCGGCGGGCCCGGACGCGTCGGGCTGTGACGTCGGCATGATCTCTGCTCCTCGGTTCGTTCAGCGGATCCGATATCACCATTCACCCCGGGAGCGCCGTGTGCATCCGGAGAGCCCGCCGCTGGGATGCCGAGGTGATCCGCCGGGCGTGTAATGGGGGTACCGAACAAAGGTCCAGGCCCATGTCATCCACCCGAGGAACCGCGGGGGACGGGGGGACCGCCGCCACCGGGACACTGCGGCGGCTGGGGCAGTGGTGCGCCCGTCACTTCGTGATCGTCATCGTGTCGTGGCTCGTCGCCCTGGTCGCCCTCCAAGTGCTGGACAGGTCCGTCGGCGGGGAGTACGAGGACAACTTCTCCCTGCCGGACGTGCAGTCCCAACAGGGCCTGGACGTGCTGAAGAAGCACGATCCGGCGGCCGGCGGCTACAGCAGCCAGATCGTCGTGCACGACGGGCAGAAGGCGCTGACCTCGCTGGACTCCCCGATGTCGACGACGGTCGGCGACCTCCAGAAGCTCCCTCACGTGCTGGCCGTCCAGAACCCCCTGACCGCCACCGCGTCGGCCGTCGGTCCGTTGTCCTCCGACGCGAAGACCGCGTACATCACCGTGCGCTTCGATGTGCAGCCCTCCACCCTCGGCGACGACTACCTGCCCGGCGTGGACGACGCCGTCCAGCCGCTCAGGGCGGCCGGCGCGGACGTGGAGTACGGCGGACCGCTCGGTGAGCTGGCGCGGCCCGCCGCCGACGACCGGGTGAGCGAGTTGATCGGATTCGCGGTCGCGATCGTCGTCCTGCTCGTCGGCTTCGGCAGCGTGATCGCCGCCGGCCTGCCCCTGGTGACCGCGTTGATCAGTGTGATCGGTGGGCTCGCCTGCCTCGGACTGCTCGCCGCCGCGTTCACCTTCGCCACCGTCTCACCGACGCTGGCCACGATGATCGGACTCGGCGTCGGTATCGACTACGCGCTGTTCCTGATCACCCGGCACCGGCAGAACCTCATGAACGGCGCCGACCCGGTCACCGCCGCGGGCCGGGCCACCGCCACCAGCGGCCGCGCCGTACTGGTCTCCGGCTGCACGGTCATCATCGCGCTCGCGGGCCTGTCCGCCTCCGGGGTGTCCTTCATCGGCAAACTCGGGCTCGCGGCCGCAGTGACGGTCGTCTCCGCCGTACTCGGCGCCCTCACCCTGGTCCCGGCCCTCCTCGGACTGATCGGCACCCGTGTCGACCGCTGGCGGGTCCGCCGCCCCGTCGCCGAGACCGACGCCGAGGAGGGAGCGGAGCCGCACGGCACCTGGCACCGCTACGCGCTGCGCGTCGAACACCACCCCCTGCGCTATCTGGCCGCGGGCATCGTGACCGTCGCGGTCCTCGCCATCCCCGTGTTCTCCATCCAGCTCGGCCACATCGGCGACGGCGCCGACCCCACGTCCTTCACCGACCGGCGCGCCTACGACCTGATGACCGACGCGTTCGGACCGGGCTCCAACGGCCCGCTCACCGTCGTCATCGACCAGACCTCCGTACCGGACTCCGGGCGCTCCGCCCTCAGCTCACAGGCCCAGAAGACCCTCGAAGGCGTCTCGGGCGCGGCCGCCGTCACCCCGCTGACGCCCACCCAGGACGGCGACGTCCTCATCGGCACCGTCTACTCGAAGACCTCCCCGCAGAGCGCCGACACCACCGACCTCACCAACCGCCTGGTGGACGACACCCTGCCCGCCGCGGTCTCCGGCACCGACGCCCAGGGCTACGTCACCGGCACCACGGCGGCCCAGGTCGACTTCCGCGACATCGTCTCCAGCCGGCTGCCCCTGATCATCGGCGTGGTGGTCGCCCTGGCCTTCCTCATCATCCTCGCCGTCTTCCGCGGCCTGCTCGTCGCGATCAAGGCGGCCGTCCTCAACGTGCTCTCCATCGCCGCCTCCTACGGGGTCGTCGTCGCCGTCTTCCAGTGGGGCTGGGGCGGTCCCGCGCTCGGGGTCTCCGGCACCGTGCCCATCGAGAGCTACGTCCCGATGATGATGTTCGCGATCATCTTCGGGCTGAGCATGGACTACGAGATCTTCCTGCTGTCCCGGGTGCACGAGGCGTGGTTGCGCACCGGGGACGCCAAGGCGTCGGTCGCCCACGCGCTGGAGATCACCGCACGGGTCATCACCTGCGCGGCGCTGATCATGGTGAGCGTCTTCGCGGCGTTCATCGTCAGCGACAACATCGTGGTCAAGATGCTCGGACTGGGCCTCGCCGTGAGCGTGTTGATCGACGCGACCGTCGTACGGCTGCTCATGGTCCCGGCCGTCATGACCCTGCTGGGCCGGCACGCCTGGTGGACCCCGAGGTGGCTGGACCGGATCCTGCCGCACATCGACGCGGAGGGCGAGCAGGGACAGGCCAGTACCGAGGGGGAGCGGGAACGGGTCAGACAGGGCTGAGGACGAGCATCGTGACATCGTCCAGGACCGTCCCGCAGTGTCCGGTCAGGTCGCGCCACACCCGCTCCACCAGGTCCGTCGGCTCGGCGTCGGCGAAGCCGGGGAGCCGGTCGGGCAGCGGATAGAAGGCACCGTCCGCACCTCGCGCCTCGGAGACCCCGTCGGACGCGAGGAAGAGCCGGTCACCCGCCCGCAGCGGCACCGTCACCCCCTCCGGCGGACCGGCCCCGGACAGCCCCAGGCCCAACGGCACCCCCGCCGTCACCGCAAGCTCCCTGACCCGGCCGTCGCGCAGCAGCAGCGGCGCCGGATGCCCGCACACCACGATCCGCACCGCACGCGCGTCGGCGGAGAACTCCAGGACCACGGCCGTGGCGAACAGTTCGGCGTGCGGCACGTCCGCGGAGTCCACCACCAGCCTGCGGTCGAGCCGCGCCGCCACCGACTCCGGGTCCGGCTCGTCCAGCACCGCCTCCCGGAACGCCCCCAGCAGCGAGGCGACCGTCGCGACGGCCGACAGTCCGTGCCCCTGTACGTCCCCCATCACCGCGCGGACACCGAACGGACCCCGGCGCACGTCGAAGAAGTCCCCGCCCACGAGCGTCCCGCGCTGCGCCGCCCGGTACAGGCCCACGCAGCCCACCGGTCCCACCCGCGCCGGCAACGGGGGCACCACGGCACGTTGGGCGGCCTCGGCGACCGCCCGCTCGGTGACCAGCTGGGCGTCCCGGTGGCTGCGTACGAAGGACACCAGCACGCTCAGCGTGGCGACGAAGGAGACCGTCAGCAGATCGGTGGTGCCGGGATCGTTGAGCCGGAACGCCGGGACGACCAGCACAGTCACCACGAGGCCGCCCAGGAGTGCGGTCGCCCCGGGTCCGTAGGACAGCACGGCCAGCGGCGGGATGGCGCCCAGCAGGAAGCCGATGTCGAGGGGATCGGGGCTGGCGAGGGTCGCTGCGCACACTCCCGCGAGCAGGGCGGGCGGCAGCACCCGCACCCAGCCGGGTGGCGGCGCCCCCTGCAGCCAGCCGCCCCGGTCCCGGCGATCACGTGTGACCTGCGCCTTTCCCACGCCTCTACGGTCCTCCGACCCGGTGCGCGCCGCACGCCGAGGAAATGCGCTGGACGCACGCCCACGGGCTCCTCTAGCGTGTGCACGTCACGCCCCGAGACCGACGGAAGGAGGCGAGTGCCGTGCAGTTCACCGACATCCAGCGCTCCCGTCCCGTCGCGCCCGGCGTGCGTCTCTGAGCTTCCCGGGAGCGCTCCACGCAGTACGCATCCCGGAGGAATCCATGACCGCACTGGTCATCCGCCAGCTCGACGACAGCACCGCCCACGAGTTCGACTCCCTGCCCGACCCGCTCGGCGTACGCGCCGCGCACCCGCTGACCCGGCACCGCCCCGACTGGCAGCGGGTGGCGCTGCGCGACGGCCGGATCGTCGCCCGCGCCGCCTGGTGGGGCGGCCCCGACGACACCGAGCCGCTCTGCGTCGACCGGCTCGACATGGCCGACGGCGAGACGGAGGCGGCCGCCGAACTCCTGCGCTCGGCGCCCTGGAACGTCGACATCGACTTCAGCCTTCCGGCCGGATGGCGAACGGACCCGGCGGCACGCGAGGCCGTCGAAGCTCGTTTCGCCGCCGCGCGATCGGCCGGGTACGAGCTCCTGGTCGAGCGCTTCAACTACCGCTGGACCCCTGAATGCGGGGTCCCCGAGCGGCCCGGACGCCTGGTCTTCGGCCCCGAACCCGACGACGCGGTGTTCCTGGACGCGCTGCGCCGCATCCACTCCGTCACCCTCGACGCCCACTCGCTCAAGGCCGTCGCCGAGGGCGGAGTCGACCGGGCCGCGCAGGAAGAGCTCGACTTCTTCCACTGGTGTCCGTCCCCGCGCGAGTGGTGGCAGGTCGCGCGGACCCCGGACGGGGACCTGGTCGGGATCCACATCCCGGCACGCAACCACCAGGCCCCGATCATCGGCTTCATCGGCGTCGTGCCCGAACAGCGCGGCCACGGATACGCCTACGACCTGCTGACCGAGTGCACACACTTCCTCGTCGCTCAGGGCGCCGACCGCATCGTCGCCTCGACGGACCAGGGCAACCTCCCCATGGCCGCGCACTTCGCCAAGGTCGGCTACCCGGTCACCCGGGAGAGGGTCAACTTCCACCTCCCCGCGGGCGTGCGGTAGGCGCGGCCGCCCCGTTGTCGGTGCCGGATGGCAAGGTGTCCACGACAGTCGGCACCGGGGACGGCACCGGGGACGGGGGCGGTATGGGCGGGTTCGAGGGCCAGGTCTGGCGCTTGTACGGCGGTGAGGAACCGATCGGGCAGATCCTGATCGACGACGCCGACTTCCCCTGGTTGTCGGGCCGCT
This sequence comes from Streptomyces sp. RG80, assembly GCF_040446465.1. Classification (NCBI taxonomy): domain Bacteria; kingdom Bacillati; phylum Actinomycetota; class Actinomycetes; order Kitasatosporales; family Streptomycetaceae; genus Streptomyces; species Streptomyces sp. RG80. Next base: position 106,952 of record NZ_JBEAAJ010000006.1, read on the forward strand.
TCAACGCCACGCCCGCCTTCGAGCCCCTGCGGGAGCTGTTCGTCCGCGAACTCGCCCTGGTGGACGGGGAGGAGTTCGAGGAGTGGGAACGGGCCTACGACGAGGTGCGCCGACGCGTGTCGCTGACCTCGCCGGACGGCCCGGTCCCGGAGTTCCTGCTGCACATCGACGGTGACCGGGCCTGGTTCCGGTGGAGCGACAAACCGTTCGACGAGTAGCCGCCCTCCCTGCGATCTTGGGAGGGCGGGGATCGTCGAAAGGACTTGTATGCGGAGCGACTTGATCGCCGACGCCTATGCGCTGGGAACCGGACCGTGGACGATGACACGCGTCGCCCGTGGCGCGCTGGGACAGATCTGGAAGCTGTCCGAAAACGGGAACGGCAACGGCGACCGGGACGGTTCCGCGTGGGCCGTCAAAGAGCTGCTGTTCGGCGGCGACGAGGAACAGGTCCGGCGCGAGGCCGCACTGCGCGACGCCTCGGAGCTGCTGGGCATCTCCGCGCCGCGGCTCCTGCCCAACCGTGAGGGCGCGTACGTCTCACGGCTCGGCGGGTCCCATGTGAAGCTCTACGACTGGGTCGAGGGCACCGAGGCGGACCCCTCCGACCCGGCGCTCCTGAGCTGGTGCGGCGAAACGCTGGCCATCCTGCACCGGGCCGGGCAGGGCACGACCGAGGCCCCGAACGACTGGTACGAGCAGTGCCCGCCGGAATCCGACTGGACATGGCTCCGCGAGGAGGTCCGGCAGGCCGGGATGCCCTGGTCGGACGAGCTGGGGCGGTTCCTCGACACCCGGATGCCGGAACTGGCGCGGCACGTCACCCGGTCCGGTCCCGACGCCGTCGTGATGTCGCACCTCGACATGCAGCCGCAGAACGTCCTGGTCGGTCCGGCCGGTCCGACCCTCGTCGACTGGGACAACGCCGGCCCGATCGCGGCCGACCGTGAACTCGCCCATGCCGTCTACTTCTGGGCCGGCAAGAACGACTTCTCGCCCGAGTCCGCCCGACGGCTCATGCGCGCCTACCGTGACGCCGGCGGCCCCGCGGTGATCAGGGGCATCGACTCGTTCTCGATGCTCTTCGCCACCGACCTGAACTTCGTGCACGTCCAGGCGGAGTGCGCGATCGACCAGAACGTGACCGCCGAGCAGCGCGAGTTCGCGAGCGGCAAGGTGGTCGCCACGCTGGCCACCCTGCCGGACCCGACCGCGATCTCCCGCCTGACGGAAGCCGTCGCCCTGTGACGGTGTTCGGCCGAGGCTGCTGTGGTCGGCCGGCAGGGTTGTAGGGTCCCGGTGGCGATCTCCCGCCTGCCGGAAGCCCTTCACCCTCCGACCGCGTTCAGCTGACTTCGCCGTCGTCTGCCTGCTGGTGTTCGGCCGTGGTCCGGCTCTCCGTGACCGGAGTCCGCGTGTGAGTCGCAGGGATGGGCGGCTGGTTCGGGTGCGGCAGGGCGGTTGCGGTTCTCGCGTCGTTGGCGGAGCCCGGTTGCGGTGTCCCGTCTGACAGGGGCCCTCAACCTCTGACCTGGTTCAACTGAGGTCTCCGTCGTCGGCCAGCAGCTGTTCCGCCTTTGCCAGGATCTCCGTGACGCGCAGTCCGAACGCGGCGTCGCACGGGTGCGGGCGTCCGGTGCGGGCGGCGGCGAGCAGGGCGTCCGCGGCGCGCTCCAGGGCGGGGACCGCCCCGTCGGGGCTGGGCGGCAGGAGCGTGACCCCGGCCTCGCCGCGCAGTTCGACGGAGGCCCCGGCCGCCGCGGGCGGAGCGGTCAGGCTCAGGGTGAGGGTGCTGGACGCGCCGCCGGCGTGTTCGAGGACCAGGTGCACGGTGTCCGCGGGACCGTGCGCGGCCGCCGCCACTCGTCGTACGTCGCCGAGGACCGGAAGCAGCACCGACAGGGCATGCGGTCCCACGTCCCACAGCGCGCCCTTCTCCCGCCGCCACGGCGAGGCCCCGAACGGGCTGTCCGTGGTGAACACCGCGCCGAGCCACTCGGCCCGCGCGGTGAACCAGCCGTCGACAGCGGCCTGTTCGGTGATCCATGACTCGGTCACGCTCTGGAAGCGGGTCGTGAAGAAGACGACCGAGGCGACACCGGCCTCCTTGACCGCCGCCACGACGGCCCGCCCCTGCTCGACCGTGGGCGCGAGCGGCTTGTCCAGCAGCAGATGGCAACCGGCTCGCGCCGCCCGTACCGCGAGGTCCGCCTGGACGGTGGGCGGCAGCGCCACCGCGACCGCGTCGACGTCGGCGAACAGTTCGTCCACGTCGTCGTAGGCCCGGGTGCCGAAGCGGCCGGCCAACTCCTTGGCGGCCTCCGTACGGCGGCCCCACACCCCGGCGAACTCCAGCTCGCCGTGTCCACTCAGGGCGGGCGCGTGCGCCCCCTCGGCCCATGGGCCCGTGCCGAGCAGTCCGATGCGCATACCCCCGCCTTTCCGTGCCCCCGAAGGTTCAGGGTGAGCGTGCGACACCGACCGTCGGCCGCGCAACCGGAATGCCCGCACAGGTCGATGACATGCCGGGGCCTTGCACCCAAGCGTCCGGATACGTCGTGCACCGTCCGGTTCCGATCAGGACCGGAGGCGAGTCGGAGGGGGCCCGCGAAGGCCCGGCGCGCGTCTCCCGCGATTCAGTCCTCCCGCTGCTGAATGCGTTCGCGTTCTTCTATTGGACCTCTGGGCCGCGGCGGGTTCAGGCTGGTGTGCGTCCCGTGCGGTGCAACCGCTTGCCGTACGCGGGCACCCACCCGCACGGCACCCGGAAAGAGGTCACGACCCCATGCAGACGCGACGCATCGGTGACGTGGAGGTCAGTGCGATCGGACTGGGCGGGATGCCCATGTCGATCGAGGGGCGGCCGGACGAGGCGCGTTCGCTCGCCACGCTGCACGCCGCCCTGGACGCCGGCGTGACGCTGATCGACACCGCGGACGCCTACCACCGGGACGCCGACGAGGTCGGCCACAACGAGTCCCTGATCGCCAAGGCCCTCGCCTCCCACGACCGGGGCGACGAGGTGCTGGTCGCCACCAAGGGCGGCCATCTCCGCCCCGGGGACGGGAGCTGGACCCTCGACGGCAGCCCGGAACACCTCAGGGCGGCCTGCGAGGCGTCCCTCGGCCGGCTCGGCGTGGAGGCCATCGGGCTGTACCAGTTCCACCGCCCCGACCCGCGCGTGCCGTACGCGGACTCGGTCGGCGCCGTACGGGACCTGCTGGACGAGGGGAAGATCCGCATGGCGGGCATCTCCAACGCGAACCCGGAACAGATCCGGCAGGCCCAGGAGATCCTGGGCGGGCGGCTCGTCTCCGTGCAGAACCAGTTCTCCCCGGCCTTCCGCTCCAGCGAGCCCGAGCTGCGCCTGTGCGACGAACTCGGCATCGCGTTCCTGCCCTGGAGTCCCCTCGGCGGTATCTCCCGCGCCCGTGAACTGGGCTCCGCCTACGCGCCGTTCGCCCGGATCGCCGAGGCGCACGGAGTGAGCCCGCAGCGGGTGTGCCTCGCCTGGATGCTGGCCAAGTCGCCGGTCGTGGTGCCGATCCCGGGTGCCAGCCGCCCGGAGACGATCCTCGACTCCATCGCCGCGGCCGAACTGGTCCTCACCGCCGAGGAGATCGCCGAACTCGATGCGGTGTAACCCCGGGCGACGCGGGGAGAAAGCGCTTGCTGCCTAGCGTGCCGCGCAGTTTGCTGTAGATCCATCGCCCGGCTCCCCGGAAGGAACCGCCGCCAATGGCCTCGCCGTTGGAGAGACCGCTCGACCACCGTTACCGGGGCGAGCACCCCGTCCGCACTCTCGCCTACCTGTTCCGCGCCGACCGCAAGCGCCTCGCCGGGGCGGTCGGCATCTTCGCCGTCAAGCACAGCCCGGTCTGGCTGCTGCCGCTGATCACCGCGACCATCATCGACACCGTCGTCGAGCACCGGCCGATCACCGAACTCTGGCTCAGCACCGGCATCATCCTGTTCATCCTGCTGGTCAACTACCCCTTGCACGTCCTGTACGTACGCCTGCTGTACGGCAGCGTGCGCCGCATGGGCACCTCCCTGCGCTCCGCGCTGTGCACCCGGATGCAGCAGCTGTCCATCGGCTACCACTCCCGCGTCAGCGCCGGCGTGCTCCAGGCCAAGGTCGTGCGGGACGTGGAGACCGTCGAGCAGATGGTGCAGCAGACCGCCGAGACCGGGCTCGGCGCGGGCACCGTGCTCATCGGCGGCCTCGTCATCATCGGCATCCGCACCCCGGAGTTCCTGCCGGTCTTCCTCGTCGTCGTGCCCGCCGCCGCGCTCGTCGTCGCCCGTCTGAGGGCCCGGCTGCGCACCCACAACGAGCACTTCCGGCACGAGGTGGAGACCCTGTCGTCCCGCGTGACCGAGATGACCCGGCTCATCCCGGTCACCCGCGCCCACGGCCTGGAGGGCAAGGCGCTGCGCCGCATGGACGGCACCCTGCACCGGCTGCTCACCTCCGGCATGCGCCTGGACCTGGTCAACGGCCGCTTCGGCTCGCTGGCCTGGGTCGTGCTCAACGTCGTCGGCGTGCTCGTCCTCGCCGGCGCGGCGCTGGTGTCGTACTACGACGTGTGGGGTGTCACCGCCGGAGACGTCGTGATGCTCAGCGCCTTCCTGACCACGCTCACCAACTCCACGACGACCCTGGCGGGCCTCGCCCCGGTCATCACCAAGGGCCTGGAGTCGGTCCGTTCGGTCGGCGAGGTGCTCCAGGAACCCGAACTGGAGGACAACGAGGGCAAGTCGGAGGTGGCCGAGGTACGCGGCGCCGTCACCTTCGAACGGGTGGGGCACGTCTACGGGGCCGGCGAGCGGCCCGCCGTGCACGACTTCTCGCTCACCGTGCGACCGGGGGAGACCATCGCCCTGGTCGGCGCGTCCGGCGCGGGCAAGTCCACCGTCCTCAACCTCGTCATCGGCTTCATCCGCCCGACCTCGGGCCGGCTGCTGCTCGACGGCACCGACATGAACGCCCTCGACCTGCGCACCTACCGGCGGTTCGTCTCGGTCGTACCGCAGGAGTCGATCCTCTTCGACGGCACGATCCGCGAGAACGTCGCCTACGGCATGGAGGACGAGGCCGACGAGGAGACGGTGCGCGCTGCGCTGCGGGACGCCAACGCGCTGGAGTTCGTGGACCGGCTCCCGCAGGGCCTGGACACCCTGGTGGGCGAGCGCGGGGCCCGGCTGTCCGGCGGCCAGCGCCAGCGCCTCGCCATCGCCCGCGCCCTGATCCGGGACCCCAAGGTGCTCGTGCTCGACGAGGCGACCTCGGCGCTGGACACCCGCTCCGAGGCGCTGGTCCAGGAGGCACTGGCCCGGCTGCTGGCGGGACGCACCACGTTCGTGGTGGCGCACCGGCTGTCCACCGTGCGCGGCGCCGACCGGATCGTGGTGATGGGCGACGGCCGCGTCCAGGAGATCGGCACGCACGAGGAACTCCTGCGCCGCGGCGGGGCGTACACCGCGCTGCACGCGGGCCAGGTCGCCTGACGGCACCGCTCAGGCGGCGCTGCTGCGCGGTACGCGGCGCGGACACGTCACATCGTGTTCCGTGCCGCAGCTCGTCCACCAGGGTTCGCAGCACGCGGCGTCGAGCTCGGCGCGTACGACGTCGTCGTCGGCGCCGGTCCCGACGCCCCGCAGTCGTGGTCCGGCCGCCGGCGCGCGGGGCTCGCTCTCGCGGACGGCGGCGACCAGGGGGACCAGGCTCGCGACGGCGAACAGACCCGCCGCCCACCAGGGGCCGTGGCGGAACTCCAGGACCGTGGTCAGGGCGAGTCCGGCGCTGGTGGTGACGTAGAGCGCGCCGAGCAGGCGCTGGAGGTGGTTCATGGGCGTACACCGTTCGTGCGTTCAGGCGTCCGTGCTGAGGGGCTGCTCCCTGCTCAACTGTCCGCGGCCCAGGGGGAAGCGGGTCGGTTCCGTACTTGCCGGAACGTCACTCCTGTGGGTTTCGCCCCGGCGGGATTCGAGCGTCAGTCGGGTGTACGGCGACAGGATTCCGTCAATCGCGAGCCGGAGAGCGGGAGAGGTGATTGGTCTCCCGATGCCCGGGCATACGCAGCGGAAATCGAGAGAGGGGCTCTTCGTGCTCGTTCCGGATCCGAAGGTCGTCAGAGGGCTGCTGACGCGGTACGCATCGCTGCGGATCGCCGACGCCGAGCGGGGCAACCCGGTGACGACAAGGGAGTTGGAGGACGTCAGCTACACCCTGTGCGTGATGATGGGCACCACCGCGATCCGCGACGCCGTCGCGAAGGCGGACGCCCTGCTGCTCGGCGCGGGCCGGGCGGCGGACACGGCGCGGGAACCGGCGGGGCGCAGTGGTCTGTTGACGGTGTGAGACATCGTCGGCACCGGTTCTCCGTGGGCTCACCCGCGCGCGGCCGAGGAGCGCGACTCCCCGTGGAAGGCCGTGCGGTAGGCCTGCGGACCGGTGCCGACCACCCGGCGGAACCGCTCGCGGAACGCCGTCGGTGATCCGAACCCCGCCTGCCGGGCGATGCGTTCGATCGGGTGGTCGGTGTTCTCCAGCAGGTACTGGGCGCGCCGCACCCGCGCCCGCAGCAGCCACTGGAGCGGTGTGGTGCCCGTCTGTTCGCGGAACCGGCGGCTGAAGGTGCGCTCGCTCATTCCCGACCGGGACGCCATGGCGGCCAGGGTGATCTCCCGGGCCAGATTGTCCTCGATCCACTCCAGGACCGGTTCGAGCGTCGAGCCGCGTGGCACCGGGGGGTGGTCGTGGACGATGAACTGGGCCTGTCCGCCCTCCCGTTCGAGGGGCATGACGGACATCCGGGCGGCGTCGGCGGCGACCGCGGACCCGAAGTCGCGGCGGATCATGTGCAGACACATGTCGAGGCCGGCGGCGGCGCCCGCCGAGGTGAGGATCTGCCCGTTGTCGACGTACAGGACGTCCGGTTCGACCTGTACGTCCGGAAAGCGGTGTGCCAGGTCCTTGGCGGCCACCCAGTGGGTGGTGGCGCGCAGCCCGTCCAGCAGCCCGGCCTCGGCCAGCACGAAGGCGCCCACGCACACCGAGGCGATCCGGGTGCCCGCCGCGGCCGCCCGGCGCAGCGCCTCCAGTACGGACGGGGGTGTCGGTCCGGCCGCCGGGGAGCAGCCCGGCACGATCACCGTGTCCGCCTCCGCCAGCGTCTCCAGCCCGCGCTCGACGCGCAGCGAGAAGCCGCCGTCGGCCCGTACCTCGGGTGATGCCGCACACAGTCGGATCCGGTAGGGGCTGCGGCCGTCGGGCAGCCGCGTCCAGTCGAAGACCTGCATCGGCGCCGCCATGTCGAACGGCACCACCTGGTCGAGAGCCAGGATCGCCACGGTGTGCATGAAAGCCACGATAGGCGGATTCCCGCCAGCTGTGTCAGGCGGGTCTGCTGAGAAGTCCCCAGGTGGGAGCGGTTGGCGGGAATCCGTCGCAACCTGTCGTTTCAGCCTCTGTGCCTGCCCGCGGGCGGCTCCCTAGCGTGGGCGGCCGACCCCTTCGTACGACCCTGGACGCCCTTTCATGACGAAGTTCCTGCTGTCCCTGCACGTCCTGGCCGCCATCGTCGCCATCGGCCCCGTGACCGTCGCGGCCAGCATGTTCCCGCCCGCGGTGCGCCGCACCGACCCCTCCGGAACGGCGGTGGGCACCGTCACCCTGCTGCACCGCGTCTGCCGGATCTACGCCCGCCTCGGCCTGGCCGTGCCCGTGTTCGGGCTCGCCACCGGCGCCGCGATGGGCGTGCTGGGCGACGCCTGGCTGATCACGTCCATGACCCTGACCGCCGTGGCCGCCGGCATCCTGGTGGCCTTCGTCCTGCCCCGCCAGGAGGAGCTACTCGAGGCTCTGGGCGCGCGACAGACGGTCGAGCGGGCCCACACCGTTCAACTCGCCATGTTCACCGGCGTCTTCAACCTGCTGTGGGCCACGGTCACCGTCCTCATGATCGTCCGGCCCGGTTCGACGACGGGTGCCTGAGTCAAGCCGAACGGTGGAATTCACCCCGCAGTGTGCAGGGGCGCCTAGACTCGGCAGGTGCGCCCATACATATGGGCCATGACACGAAAGGCACGTTGACGGGTGTTCCAGGATTCCCCCATCTATGACCGACTCATCGCGGAGCGCGGCGACGTACCCACTCAGGTTCGCAGGGAGGCCGAGCGAGTCAGCAGGGAACTGGAGTTCGTCATGCAGCCCTTCCAGCCCATGGGCCGCTCCCACCTGGGCGAACTGCCGCCCGCCCCGCCCACTCCGCAGTGGCAGCGGGCCGCCCTGCCCGGCCCCGGGCAGCTGTGACGTTCAGGACACCGCGGTGTCCCGGCCGTTGACGCGTCCCGAAGGGCCCGGCTCGGGACGGGCCAGCCATTCGGCGACGCTGCGGGCGATCGGCTGCTCCGTCTCCACCTCCACGAAACCGAACTGCCCCGACTGGTTGCACTCCAGGAACCACCACGTCCCGTCGGCGTCCTCGGCGAAGTCGAAGGCGCCGTAGGCCAGCCCGGCGTCCCGCATGTACGCGCGCACCCCGTCGGCGACCCGCGGCGGCACGTCGGTGGGCCGCCACGGTGAGTCGGGGGAGGCGAAACGGACGTCCACCTCGTCGTCCTCCGCGGTCGTCTTGCGCGCGGCCAGCATCCGCTCGCCCACCACGGTGAGCCTGATGTCCGCCCGCTTGGCCACCCGCCGCTGGAGCAGCGTGGGACCGAACGCGACGGCCGAGAAGTCGGTGTCCGGCGCGACCCGGCTGGTCGGCACCGCCCTCGGCGGGTCCTGCGGATGCGCCCCGGAGACCGGTTTGACCACCAGGTCCGGATAGCGCTCGGAGAACTCCCGCGCGGCCTGCGGAAAGGTCGTGATCAGGGTGGCCGGCACGGGCAGCCCGCAGTGCTGGGCGAGCCGCAGCTGCCAGGGCTTGTGCCGGGCCCGCAGAGCGGCGTCGGGGTGGTTCATCCAGCGCGCCCCCGAACTGCGGAGCATGCCGTACAGCGCCTGCGCCGACTCCTCGGTCAGCCAGCCGGAGGGCACGGCGGCCCGGGTGGCCGCGGTGCCCGGCCGGCGCACCCACACGGACCGCAGCCCGCCGATGCTCACCAGCCGGCCCCCGGACGACAGATGGCCGCGGAACGAGCCGTGCACGTACTCGCCCGACAGCGCCACGCCCTCGGTCAGGTCGGCCGGGTCGAGCCGGACCACCGGAACCCCCGTCGCGTTGAGATGGACGACCACCATGTCGGCGGTGACGTCCTCTTCACAGGTCAGGATCAACACGGTCATGTGTGCCCGCCCGTGTTCAGTCGTCGAAGTGCGTCTTCGACCCCGCGGTGGAGGTCGTGGTCCCCAGTTCTCTCAGCAGCGCCTGGTCGTGCGCGGCGATCCGCCCGTCGGAGAACACGTTCAACTGCCGCCCGGAGTCGTAGACATACGGAGCGGTGACCTCCGACTCCGCTGCCGGACGTGCGTAGTTGAGCGCGAACGGTTGCATCGTCTCTCCCTCGTGGGTCCTGCTTCGATCCAGCGATGGTCACCTTGCGCCGTCGCCCGGTCCACCGACTTCCGTCGGCTTCCTGAGACTTATACGAATCGAACGGGTGATTGGTTTCCTTACGCTGCGTAGTCATTTGCGGTTCACGGCCCGCACAACGGGGGAGACGTGGGTGAACTCAGACAGGTTCACTGCGGGAGTTCTTCCGCATGGTCCGCAACGCCAGGAGCAGGACGCCGATGTCGTCCAGGTACACCGGGTCGGGCACCAGGTCGGTCGGCAGGAAGAAGTACGCGAGGGCACCCCAGAAGACCCAGCGCGGGCCGGTCGGAAGTCCGGCCCGGCGCAGCCCGCGCCGGGCTCTGACCAGGCGTAGGAACACCGCGACGGCGACGGCCAGGACGGCAGCCGCGACGAGTGCGGCGACGGCGATCCACCGGGTGGTGATGTCCAACGGCCCTCCTTGCTCCGGGGCGCCGCGAAGCGCGTACGAATAATCGGATTCCCCCTGGGGGCGCCCCTATGGCCCGCCGGGGCGAATCCGGTGTGCTCGAACACCAGTGGGAGTGAAGGGGTGGAGGCGTCGAGCGGCCGTCATACCCGTGGCGCACCCGAGTGGCACGGCCCGGCAGGGACCCCTAGTAATGGTCACCGTAAGGTCGCGTGTCGCGCGTCGGGGGCGCACCTGCGGCCGCACCCCATCCCTTGGAGAGCCACGCATGACCACTAGCCCGTCAACCCCGCAGTCGAATGACCCCGCCATACCCGTCACGGAGAACACCGGCTCCCTGAGCCCGCTGCCCGTCGTCGCGGACGGAAGCGGTTCGGCGTACGGCGATCCGGTGGACGGCCTGGTGCGTGCCGCCGTGGCCGACCGGCCGCTGGAAGAGGTGGCCCAGCTCATCACACTTCTCGAACAGTCCCCCCTGTACGCCCGGGCCACGGTGGACGCGCTCCGCGCCGTCGGCGTGAACCGTTCCGTGGACGACGTCACCCGCCTGGTCGTCCTGCTCACCCGGCCGCCGAGAGACGCGGCGAGCGCCGATGAGGCGATCCGAGCCGCCGCCGAGACCCGCCCGGTCGAGGACGTGACCCGGCTGATGGCCCTGCTGCAACAGGCGCCGCTGGAGCCGCGCTGCGGGCAGGAGGCGCTCAGGGCGGCCGCCACCGGCCGGTCCGTCGAGGAACTCGTGGAGCTGATCGGCCGACTGGCCGAGGAGCGCCGCGGCTCCCACCCGCCACAGGCCGCCGAACCGTCCGCACCGGTGCACGACACGGACTTGGGGCTGCCCCCGATCCCGACGGAACTCCCCGGCCTGGTGCGCGTCCGGTCCGCCAGAACACCCACCTGGCCCGGCCGGCTCACCGCCCTGGCCCTCCTGGCATGCGCCGTCGCCCACTTCCCGGTGTACCAGGACGGCGTGTCCCTGCGCCGCTACGGCATGGTGCTGGGCCTGTCCGGCCTGTGTCTGCTGCTCGGACTGCTGGTGGCCGTGCGCCCCGCGGTGCCGTTGCTGGTCGGTGCCGTCCTGTTGCCGGCGGGCCTGGCCGCGGCCCAGTTGTACGCGAGCCGGTTCGATGCGGGCAGGTTGTCGAGCACCCTCGACCTCTCGCTCGCGCCGGCCTGGGTCGCGGGGCTCGCCGCCGTCTGCGCGGCCCTCACCGCGCTGACCGCCCTGGTCGTCCGGCTGGCCTCGCGCGCACCGAGGCGAAGCGCGGCGAACCGGCTGCTTGCCGAGTAGCCTCCGGCCGGGCCCCGCGCGTCACCTACGACGCCGGGGCGCCCGGCCGTCGTTCAGTCGGCGTCGTTCTCGTCCCGTGGGGGCCGGCGGGGCTTGAAGCGTTCGAGGGTGCGGGTCAGCTGTTGCAGGGGTGAGCCGGGCTGTTCCGCGGGCGGGCGTGGTGGTTCGGCGCCCGCCTCGCGGTAGGCGGCCAGCGCCTCGTTGGCCCGCTCGGCGGCCTCCCGGTACAGATCCCGGGACTTCGTCATCGCGTCCAGCGCCTCGGCGTACATGGCGACGAGCTCGCGCTGCCGGACGAGCTCCTCCTCGGCCGTCGTCAGCCGCCACCGCTCGCGCAGTGCGGTGAGCGCGTCCTCGGCACCCTCCGGCAGCGGCCTCGGCAGGCTCGCGAACCGGGTCACGGCATCGATCAGTTCGGCGGGCTCCGTGCCGTCCAGGAAGACGCTGCGGACGGCGAAGTCCTCGCCGTCCCGGCCGGGCGGCAGCGGGGGCAGGAGCACCGCACCGCCGCGCGGGACCTGGACGTCGAACTCCTTCAGCGCCCAGTTGACGGCCCGGAACTGGTGCGGCGCGGCCCGGTGCTCCACCACGCGGTGCCGCAGGCTCGGCGGCAGGTGCTCGGTCAGTGACCGCAGGCCGCGCTCGTCGGGGGTCATGGCCTCGTGCACGATCAGGTGCACCGCCCAGGAGGCGCGCGCACAGTCCCGGAGCAGCCGCCGCAGCTCCTTGTCGTCCTCGGGGAGCCGGTTGGCGTCCCGCATCCGCAGACCGGCGACGGCGTCGTGGTCCCAGTCCGCGTCCGGACCGAGCGGCCAGAACATCCCGGCGGGAGAGGCCCACGCCGCCTTCCACGGCTGTTCCGCCTCGGCGACCAGGACCCACTCGTCGTCGGGCCGAAGCGTCAGCCGGGCCCGTACGGTCACCTCGCCGTCGACCCGCCAGCGGGCCTCGAAGGCCTGCTCCTCCTTGAGTTCCAGGAAGTCGTCGACGACCGCGCCGTCTTTCAGCTGCTGGAGGTTGACGCGCAGTACGTCCGCGGCGGCGGATCCGACGTGGCGGCCGCGGGCCGGCCACACGGTGAGGGGAAGGGTGGCGGGGGAGGTCTGCATGAGTCCATCTGTGGGGCGGGGGGAACGTGCACCCACCAGTATCGTCACGGCAGGTCCCCGGGGATCAGGCGGGGTGGGACCCGCGTCCGTCCCGGGTGATCCGCGCACTCGGGGTGTGCGCGATCCACTTCGGGTGGCCGCGGTTCACCCATGTCCCGGACCCGATCGACCCCGCACAATGACTCGGACGAACAGGGTCCGCCCACCATCCGCATTGGGGCGGGCCCTGTTCTCCCGGACCGGGCCGAGGCCTACACCGCCGCCTTCACCGCGAGCACCGGACAACCCGCGCCCAGCAGGATCTGCTGTGCGGCCGAGCCCGTGATGAGCTTGCCGACCGCGCTGCGCCGCCGTAGCCCGATCACCACCAGGGACACGTCGGCGTGCTCCGCCAGCTCGATGATCTCCTCGGCGGCGTCGCCCCCGCCGAGCACCTGGCGGACGTCGAACTCGACGCCCAACGCGGCGAGATCCTCCCGGACATGGGCCAGGTCCGGCTCCTGCGCGAACCGCGGGTCCACATAGGCGTCCCCGCGCGAGGTGTTCACCACCAGCAGCTTCTCGCCCCGCAGCTGGGCCTCGTTGATCCCCGTCCGTAGAGCGGCCTCACCCTCGGGTGAGGGGACGTATCCGACCAGTACGGTCATGTCAGTTCTTCCTCTCGGGCACTTCGCGCACGCAGGGGACGGACCACGAACCGCCGGATCAGCGGCCAGACGAGCACCAGGACGATCGTGGTGTAGACGGCGTAGGACACCGGTCCGCCGACCAGCCCCGACAGCTCGCCGCCCGACAGTTGCAGGGAGCGCCGTCCCTGGAGTTCGGCCCGGGGGCCGAGGATCACGCCGACGATGAGCGGCAGCACCGGCAGCCCGAACCGCCGCATCCCGAAGCCGAGGAGCCCCAGGAGCAGCAGCAGGAACAGATCCAGGGGCTGGGCGTTGACGGCGTAGGCGCCCATCGAGGCGAAGAACAGGATGCCCGCGTAGAGATATGAGCGCGGGATCTGGAGCAGCTTCGCCCAGGCGGGCGCGAGCGGCAGGTTGAGCACGAGCAGCAGCAGGTTGCCGATGAAGAGGCTGGCGATCAGCACCCACACCAGGCTCGCCTCGCGCTCGAACAGGAGCGGGCCGGGCTGGATGCCGTACGACTGGAAGGCGGCGAGCATCACGGCGGCGGTGGCGTTGGTGGGCAGGCCGATGGCCAGCATCGGGACCAGGGTGCCGGCGGCGGAGGCGTTGTTCGCGGCCTCCGGTCCGGCGACGCCCTCGATCGCGCCCCTGCCGAACTCCTCGGGGTGCTTGGTCAGCCGCTTCTCCGTCGCGTACGACAGGAAGGTGGGGATCTCCGCCCCGCCGGCCGGCAGCGCGCCGAACGGGAAGCCGTACGCCGTGCCCCGCAGCCAGGGCTTCCACGACCGCTTCCAGTCGGCCCTGCCCATCCACGGGGTGCCGACCGGGATGATCTCGGCGGGTCTGCGCCGCAGATGCGCGGCCACCCACAGCGCCTCGCCGACGGCGAAGATGCCGACCGCGACCACCACCACGTCGATGCCGTCCGCGAGTTGGGGGACGCCCAGGGTCAGCCGCTGCTGTCCGGAGACCGCGTCGATGCCGACCAGGCCGATCGTCAGCCCCAGCAGCAGCGAGATCAGCCCGCGGATCCGGGAGGCGCCCAGTACGGAGGTGACCGCGATGAACGACAGCAGCATCAGGGCGAAGTAGTCCGGCGCGCCCAGGCTGACCGCGAAGTCGACTACGAACGGGGTCACCAGGACCAGCAGCAGGGTGCCGATGGTGCCCGCCACGAACGAACCGATCGCCGCGGTCGCGAGCGCCTGCGCGGCCCGGCCCGACTTGGCCATCTTGTTGCCCTCGATGGCCGTCACCACCGAGGACGACTCCCCTGGGGTGTTGAGCAGGATGGAGGTGGTCGAGCCGCCGTACATGCCGCCGTAGAAGATGCCGGCGAACATGATGAACGCCTGGACCGGCTCCATCCCGTAGGTGACCGGCAGCAGCAGGGCCACGGTCATCGCCGGGCCGATGCCCGGCAGCACGCCCACCGCGGTGCCGATGACGACACCTATGAGCGCCAGCAGCAGGTTCATCGGGGCGACGACGTCCGCGAAGCCCTGCATCAGGTTGTCGAGGTTGTCCATCTACAGGATCCCTTGCAGCACACCGGCCGGGAGGTTCACTCCGAGCCCGATCGCGAAGGCGTAGAACGTGGTGAGGGAGAGCGTCACCGCGATCAGCAGGTTGCGGACGTGGTGCCGGTTGCCGAGGGCGAAGGCCGTGCCCCAGAACAGCAGGGCGCCGCTGATCACCCAGCCGAGGCGCTCGATGAGCACGGCGTTCGTCAGGAACGCCGCGATCAGCAGGAGCACCGTGCGCCAGTCCGCGCCCTGGGAGAGGTCCACGTCCTCGCCGGCCTCCGGCTCACCGCGCCCGCCGCGGGCCACGTCGACCGCGTACACCATCGCGGCCAACAGGAGCAGCACACCGAGGATCACCGGCACCGCGCGCGGCCCGACCGGGTCGGTGCCGCTGGTGATGTGCGGGATCCCGAGCCCGTCCACGATCACCGCGCCGCCCAGCAGGACGAGGAAGGCGCACACGCCGTACTGCGCGCGATCCCCGTCCCGGGGCGGACGGGTGCGCTCCGCGCTCCGTTCGTCCACGTCCGCGCTCATGCCAGACCGAGCTCTGCCAGCAGGTCGGCGACGGACGTGTCCTGGTCCTTGAGATAGGTGCCGAACTCGTCACCGGTGACGAACGCGTCGGTCCAGCCGCGCTTGGTCAGCTCGGCCTTCCACTCCTTCGAATCGTGCATCGTGGTCAGGGAGTCGATCCAGGTCTTCTTCTCGGCGTCGGTGATCCCGGGCGGGGCGACGAAGCCGCGCCAGTTGGTGAAGACCAGGTCGATCCCCGAGCCCTTGAGCGTGGGCGCGTCCTTCACCGCCGGGATCGGCTCCTCGCTGGTGACCGCCAGGACCCGCACCTGCCCGGCCTCGATCTGGTCGAGGAACTCGCCGAACCCGCTCGCCCCGAAGGCGATCTTGTTGCCGAGGATCGCGGGCAGCAGCTCGCCACCGCCGTCGTACGAGACGTAGTTGACCTTCTTCGGCTCGATGCCGATGGCCTTCGCCAGCTGCATCGGCAGCAGATGGTCCGGGCCGCCCGGCGACGAACCGCCGCCCACGGCCACCTTCTTGGGATCCTTCTTCCACGCCGTCACGAGGTCGTCGATCGTCTTGTACGGGGAGTCCTTCGACACCACGATCGCGCCGGCCTCCTCGATCAGCTTGGCGAGCGGGGTGGTGTCGGTGAGCGTCGCCTTCGACTTCGAGGTGTACGCGGACCCGACGACGCCCAGGCCCATCTGCATGGCCAGCTTGCCGTTGCCCTTCTCGTTCACCAGGCGCTGGAGCCCCACGGTGCCGCCCGCGCCGGGCAGGTTGTACACCTGGACCCCGGACGCCACCTTGGAGTCCTGCATCACCTGGGCGACGGTCCGGGCGGTGACGTCGTACCCGCTGCCCGGGGTGTTGGGGACCATGAGGCGCAGTCCGCCGACGGTCCTGGAGCCCCCGCTCCCCGTCTCCTCCTTGTCCGCGGTGGCCCCGCAGGCACTGGCGGCGAGCATCGACACGGTGGCAAGAGCGCCGAGAAGTGCGGCTCTGCGAGTTCTCATGGCTCATCTCTTTCGCTCGGGCTGGTCCGGCGCCATGATTGTGCGGATTCTCGAACAGCCCGTCTGCGTTGTGTGACCATTGAAGGTTGAGTTCATAGTGGTCGTGACGTCCCGCCGCCCCACGCTCGCCGGTGAGCTGCTGGTGCTCCAGCTCGCCATCGTGGTGGTCGTGCTGGTCGCGGTGGCCGCCGTCTCCCTGGCGCAGTCCGAGGCGACCTTCGACCGGGTCGAGGGCCGCCGGGTCACCGCCCTCGCCGAGGAGATGGCCGGCAACCCCTTGCTGCGCGCCCAACTCGTGCTGCCCGCGCCGGGTGAGGTCCTGGCGCCGCTGCTCCAGACCACGCGGACCCGCTCGAACGTCACCTCCGTGACCGTGGCCGACGCGGACGGTGAGATCGTGGCCGCCACCAACCCCACCCTGGTCGGCACCCGGCTGCCGGTCGAAGGGTCCAGCGTGGCGCAGGCGCGGGGCTGGTCGGGGGAGCTGCCGGTGGCCGGGATCCGTGAACTGGTGGCCCAGGCGCCGGTGCTCGCCGAGCACGACGACCATGTCGGGGAGCACGTCGGCACGGTCATGATCGGCCGCGCCTCCCCGACGGTCTGGCAACGCCTGAGCGGTGCCTCCTCCTATCTGCTCGCCTACCTCGGCATCGCCAGCGTGCTCGGCGTGGCCGGGTCCTGGCTGCTGGCCCGCCGGATCAAGCGGCAGACCCTCGGCCTGGAGCCGCGCGAGATCGCCGGTCTCGCCGAACACAGAGAGGCGATGCTGTTCGGGATCGCCGAGGGCGTCATCGCCCTCGACCCCCGGCTACGGCTCACGCTCGTCAACGAGGTCGGCCGCGGACTGCTCGACCTGCCCGAGCAGTGCGTCGGGATGAGCCTGGCCGACCTCGGGATCGAGGGCAGGCTGTACGACGTCCTGGCCGGGACCGGCGGTGACCGGGGCACCGGGCAGCTCGACGAGGTGGTGGTGCGCCGGGGCCGGGTGCTGGTGATGAACCGTATGGAGGTCACCAAGGACGGCCGCCGTCTGGGCTCGGTGACGACCCTGCGCGACCGGACCGAACTGGCGCGGATGGAACGGGAGTTGGGCTCTTTCCGCAGCAGCACCGAGCTGCTGCGCGCCCAGGCCCACGAGTTCTCCAACCAGCTGCACACCATCTCCGGGCTCATCCAGATCGGCGAGCACGACGAGGTCGTCGAGTATGTGCGGGCCCTGCGCAAACACCGCGAGTCGCTCGATCTGACCGTCTCCAGCCGGGTCCACGACCGGGCCGTCGCCGCCCTGCTGATGGCCAAGTCCGCGCTCGCGGCGGAGCGCCGGGTCCAGTTGCGGATCTCCGAACGCACCTGCATGGACCGGCTGGAGCCGATGGACTCCGCGGACGTGGCCACGGTGCTCGGCAACCTCGTCGACAACGCCCTCGACGCGGCCGCCGCCTCGGACCGCGACGACGCCGCCTGGGTGGAGGTCGAGCTGAGCCAGGACGCCTCCGGTGTCGAGATCGTGGTGCGCGACTCGGGGCCGGGCGTGGCTCCCGAGCTCGCCCAGGAGGTCTTCGCGCACGGCTTCACCACCAAGGCCGCGCGGGGCGGCGACCGGGGGATCGGGCTGGCCCTGACCCGGCTGGTCTGCACCCGCAGGGGCGGCGAGGTGTGGGTGACCAACACCGGTTCGGGCGCGGTGTTCACGGCACGGATGTCGGTGGGCCGGCCGGCCGACCGGGAGACGCAGGAGGTCCGGTGATCGACGTACTCGTGGTCGAGGACGACTTCATGGTGGCGCGCATCCACCGCGGGTTCGTCGACAGCGTCGACGGCTTCCGCGTCGTCGGGACGGCGAACTGCGGGGAACAGGCGCTCACCGCCGTCGCCGAACTGGACCCCGACCTGATCCTGCTGGACCTCTATCTGCCCGACATGTTCGGCCTGGATGTCGTCCCCCGGCTGCGCACCGCCGGTCACGACTGCGACGTCATGGTGATCAGCGCCGCCCGGGAGGCGGAGGCGGTACGCCGTGCCGTCCGGCAGGGGGTCGTCGACTACCTGCTGAAACCCTTCGACGCCGAGGAGCTCAAGGACCGGCTGGAGCGCTACAGCGCCCGGCGCGGCGACCTGTGCGTCGGCACGGTCAGCGGACAGGCCGAGGTGGACCGGGCGCTGGGCCGGGTCGCCGCGCCGACGGTGGCACCCACGCTGCCGAAGGGCATGAGCGTGGAGACCTCGGAGCTGGTCGAGCGTGCGCTGCGTGCGGTCGAGGGCACCCTGTCCGCCGCGGAGTGCGCGGAACGGGTCGGCATCTCCCGGGTCAGCGCACGCCGGTACCTGGAGCATCTCGCCGTGACCGGGCGAGCGGTGGTGTCGCTGCGGTACGGGCACGCGGGGCGGCCCGAGCGGCGCTACCACTGGGACGGCCGGTGAGCTTGCCCCGACGGTGATGCCCCCTTGCGGCGCGTTCAGCGCGGTGCGAGTGCGGCGAAGGCCTCGTCGAGCAGGGTGACCAGGTCGAGCCGGCCGTCGGAGGCCGTCCAGTGGTCGAGGGCGACCTGGAGACAGTCGATCGCGGCGGCCGCCCGCACCGTCTGGGTCAGCGTCGGGTGCCCCGCGGTGCCGGACCGCTCGGCCAGCGCCTCGACCATGGCCGGACGCCAGCTGTGCTGTTTCGCCAGGTGGCGGGCGCACAGGGCCGGGGTCTCCCGGACCAGACGGGTGGTCGCCAGGGACCCCTCCGGGTCCTCGTGGTACCGCGTGATGACGGCGTCCATCGCGGCCCGCAGCGCCGTCCACTCGCCCTCGTCCGCCGGGCGGGCCCGCAGGGCGTCGGCGACTCTCCGGTCGTGTCCCTCGAAGGCGCCCAGGACGGCGTCCTCCTTGGTGCCGAAGTAGCGCAGGAAGGTGCTGCGCGAGACCCCGGCGGCGGCCGCCAGGTCGTCGAGGGTGACCTTGTCGAACCCCTCGCGACGGAACAACTCGAAGGCCACCTGGGCCAGTTCGGCCCGTACGGCGGCCCGGGCGATGTCTCTGGTGTTCGTACGCGCTGCTCCGGTCACCCCGTGATCGTACCGCTCCCCAGACTCTCACTTGCAAGAGTGAAACCTGATGGCTAGCGTGACACTCAGTTTCACATTGGACATCGAGCATCTGAATATCGACCTGCACATCTACCTGAGCATCAAGAACCTGAGCATCAACAACCGTGGAGCGTGACCCCGTGCCTCAGACCCTCGGACTCATCGGCAGCGGAATGATCGGCGGTGCCGTCGCCCGGCTCGCCGTGGCCGCCGGACTGGACGTCGTCCTGAGCAACTCCCGCGGCCCCGAGAGCCTCGCCGGTCTCGTCGCCGAACTCGGCGGACAGGCGCGCGCGGCGACGCCCGTCGAGGCGGCCCGGGCCGGAGACCTGGTGGTCGTCGCCCTGCCGCTGAAGGCCTACGAGCAGCTTCCGTCCGACGCCCTCGCGGACCGGATCGTCATCGACGCCATGAACTACTTCCCGGAGCGCGACGGGACCTTCTCCGAGCTGGACTCCGGTTTGTCGGCCTCCAGCGTGCTGGTGCAGCGGCACCTGCCCGGCGCCCGGGTGGTGAAGACCTTCTCCACCATCGACTTCCACCATCTGGTCACCCTCGCCCGCCCCGCCGGCGCCCCCGACCGCAGTGCCCTGCCCGTCGCCGGTGACCATGCCGGGGCCAAGGCGGAGGTGGTCGCCCTGCTCGACACGCTCGGCTACGACGCGGTGGACGCCGGCGGCCTGGCCGACAGCGGGCGCCTCAGGCCCGGCAGCCCGGCCTATGTCCAGCCGTACATGGGGGAGCGGCCGGAGGGGCTGGACCCGGAGGAGGCGCGACGGTGGTTCCTCGCGAGCCCGGGGGTGCCGGTTCCGGCCGCCCGGGTGAAGGAGCTGGTCGAGGCCGGGAGCGTCGCGGTATGAGCACGATGGTCGAGATCCGCACGCCCGACGGCACCGCCGACGCCTACCTCGCCCATCCGGACGACGGCGCCCCGCACCCCGCCGTCCTGCTCTACATGGACGCCTTCGGACTCCGCCCGCACTTGAAGGGCATGGCCGACCGGCTCGCCTCGGCGGGCTACACCGTCCTCGTCCCCAACGTCTTCTACCGCTCGGGGCGGGCACCCCTGGTGGAGCTGCCCGACTTCATCAACCCGGCGGAACGCCCGGAGATCATCGCGAGCCTCCGCCCGGCCGCCCTCGCTCTCACCCCCGAGCGGGCCATGCGGGACGCGGCCGGCTATCTCGACTGGCTCGCCGCGTCCCCGCTGGCCACCGGCGGCAAGGTGGGCGTCACCGGCTACTGCATGGGCGCGGGGCTCGCCCTGCGCACCGCCGGCACCCACCCCGACCGCGTCGCCGCGGCGGCCGGCTTCCACGGCGCCTTCCTCGCCACCGACGTCCCCGACAGCCCCCACCTCCTCGCCGACCGCATCACCGCCGAGCTCTACTTCGGCCACGCGGACCAGGACGCCACCAACCCCGCCGACCAGATCGCCCGCCTCGACAAGACCCTCACCACGGCCGGCGTCCGCCACCGCACCGAGGTCTACGTCGGTGCCCACCACGGCTTCACCCAGGCCGACACGGCGATGTACAGCGCCGAGGCGACGGACCGCCATTGGGCGGCACTGCTGGAGCTCCTGGGTCGCACACTCTGATCCGGACCTCATGACGTGTCACGCTCGCGGAATATATCGGTAGCCGATATATTCTGTTCCATGGCATCGAGGAACATGACACAGGCGGCGTTCTTCGTCCTCACCGCCTTGGCGGACGAGCCGCGGCACGGCTACGGCATCCTGCGCGAGGTCGAGGAACTCTCCGACGGGGCGGTCCAGCTACGGGTCGGCACGCTGTACGGCGTGCTCGACCGGCTCACCGCGGACGCTCTGATCGTGCTGGACCGCGAGGAGGTCCACGACGGCCGGCTCCGGCGCTACTACCGCCTCACCGACGAGGGCACGCGAGCGCTCGCCGCGGAGGCGGAGCGGATGGCCGCGGGCGCCAGCGCCGCCAAGCAGCGGATCGCCGAGGGCCGCAAGGCCACCGGCACCCCGCCCGTCACCGGTCCGGGACTCGCGGGAGGCCTCGCATGACGACCCTGCTCGAAGCGCGCTACCGCACCGTGCTGCGCCTGCTCCCCGCCTACTACCGCCGGGAGCGGGAGGAGGAGATGGTCGAGGTCTATCTGTGGGACGTCGACCGCGACACCCAGGACCAGAGCAGGCCCACCCTCGGCGAGGTGGCCAGCATCGCCGCCCTCGCCGTGCGCAGCAGGCTGGCCACCGTCGGCGCACCCCGGCGCTACGCCCTGCTCGGCTCGGCCGTCCGGCACTTCGCGCTGTACGCCGTGCTGCTCCAGGCGGCCGCCGTCGTCTCCGACGAGATCCTGCGGGTGACCTGGTCGGCCACCCGTGGCGCACGTGAATGGGATCTGTTCCTCACGGGCTTCACCGGTCGCGGCCCGCTGTCGAGCGTCGTCGAGATCGCCGGCTGGGTGCTGCCGTTGCTGTGGACGGTCGGGTTCTTCGCCCTCGTCCACGACCGTCGGCGCCTCGCCCGGGCCGCCGTTTTGCTGGCCGCGCTGCCCTCGCTGTGGCCGCTCGTCGCGCCGCTGGTGAGCGACTGGTCGGCGTCCGACCCGTGGTTCGCCACCGCCAACGCCCTGTTCGCCTGGCTGCCGGCCCTCGCCGTGTGCGCCGCGTACCACCGGGACGCCCCGCGGGCCGCGCTGCCCGGCGGCGCCCCCGGCCTCGCCTTCCTGGCCTGCTGCGTCGTCACGGGCGCCTCCGTCGCCGTACTGCCCGCCATGGCCGACATCGCCTGGGCGCCCGCGACCTGCTTCGTGCTCGCCGTCCTGGGCTGGCTGCTGCTGGGGGCCCGTCGCGCGGCACCCGGAGCCGGAAGCAGTGCCCTGGCCCTGGCCGTACTGGGCCTGCTGATCCTCGCGGTGCGGGTGGCGGCACTGTTTCCGTGGCTCGGCTTCCCCCTGCCCGCCGTCTTCCTGGTCGGCGCGGTCGCTCAGGCGGCCGCGCTCGCGCTGCTGGTGGTCGTGCTGGGGGTGGTGGCCAGGCGCGACCTCAGCTGTGGAACTTGATGTAGCCGTTCCGGTCCGGGTCGGAGCCGCTCTTCGTGTAGGAGTGCACGTCGGCCCGGCTGCCGGACGGCTTGTACACGTAGATCGTGTCCTTGTCGTTGTTCCACATGAAGTTGCAGTTGTCGCGGTAGACGACGTTCTTCGCGTCGGAGTCGGAGCCGTTGCCGCCGCGGAGCTTCACGTAGTCGCCGGGCTGGAGGTAGTGGTTCGCGGTGAACTCGAAGTAGTTCCCGGCGGCGTCCTCGACGGAGTACCCCTTGAGGTTCACGGTCCTGGTCGAGGAGTAGTTCTTGATGGTCAGGTACTCCTCGTCGGTGTTCCCGGTGGCGCAGTTGTTGGAGTCGCTGCCCGGCGCGTCGTACTGGACGCCGCGGATCTTCAGCGCGGACGTGTACTCGGCGGCCTGGGCCGGAACGGCCGTGAGCGCGACCAGTGTGCCCGTGGCGGCGACGACTGTGGCGGCAAGGCGTATCTGCATGACAAGGCCCCCCTTGTGAAGGATCGGTGAAGAAGAACCTGGAGCGTATACAGCCTTGCTGTGCGATCACGGTCGATTGGCCGAAACGTGACCACATCAGTGCGGATACGCGCGCGGTGGCCGCTGCCGTGGCAGTTCGTCACGGAACTCGGCGATGACCGTACTGATCTGGCGCATCAGTACGGTGTCCTCCAGCCGGTCGAGATAGAGGTTGCGGCGGGCGAGCGCGGGGGCGTCCACGCAGAAGTAGAGAGCCATGAGCGGGTTGATGAACAGCTCGCTGTTCCGGGTCCGTCGAGTGAAACGGACGTCCCCGAAGTCGCCGCGTACGGCCGCCGCGACGGAGCCGTTGACGATGCTCGGGTGGTCGGGGGTGGACTCCTGGGCGTGTGCCACCGCGTCGAGGTAGAGGGCGCCCTCCCTGCTCTCCCGGGGCAGCGAGAACGCGCCCAGATAGCCGTCCTCGCGGTCCAGCGCGGCCAGGTTCTCCAGGACCAGGGAGTGGTTGACGCCGTGATAGGCGTCCACCCCGAACCCGAGGCAGGCCACGAGTCGTTCGGGTATCCCGTCCAGCCCCGCCACCGCCGCCAGGCTCGCCATGTCCTCCTCCGGCGTGCCCAGCCCGTGCTCGTCGCCGCGCAGCAGGATGTCGGTGCCGCCGTCCACCAGCACGATCGCGTCCACCGGGCCCAGGTGGTCCAGGAGCGTGCGGTACGCGGCCCGCAACGGCTGGACGCCGGTGCGCGGGAAGGCGTACACCGTCGCGGGCAGGCCCTGGCCGTCCAGCCAGCGGGCGAGGGTGAGCTCGGGGAAGTAGTCGCCGCGGGCGGCGGTGTCGGGGCGGACGGCCGCGACGTCCCGGTCGAGCCACACGTCCGCGTCGAGGCCGTACAGATCGGCGAACGACAGGTTGGCCAGGTGCACTTCCTTTCCGGCCGCGCGCAGCGCGAGGGCCAGGGGGAGACCGGCGTAGATGTCGAAACCGCCGCCGGCACCGGCGACGAGCACCCGCCGCGCGGTGCGCAGACGGGTGAGGAGGGCAGGCTCATGGAGGGAGAACACCGCAGGACGCTAACAGGCGATCTTCCGTCCACGGGCTTGAGGGAGCGCTCCCATGGGGGCAGGATGCTGCGGTGACCTCGTCATCCGTGATCCGCCCGTACCGTCCCGAGGACCGAGCCGCCCTCGAGGACATCTGCATCCGCACCGCGCACAACGGCCGGGACAGCCGCCCCGTGTACGCGGACCCGGGGATCCTCCCGGTGATCTTCGCGACTCCCTACGCCGAGCTGGAGCCGGAGCTCACATTCGTGCTGGACGACGGGCATGGGCAGGCGGTCGGGTACATCCTCGGCACCGCCGACACGCCTCGCTTCGTCGACGACTTCCGCGCGAAGTGGCTTCCCCTGGTCGCCGACCGCTATCCGGAACCGAGTGGCCCGCCCACCACCCCGGACGAGGCGATGATCCCGCTGCTGCATCACCCCGAGCGCATGATCGTCCCCGAACTCGCCGCCTACCCCGCCCACTTGCATATCGACCTGCTTCCCGAGTGGCAGGGGCGCGGTCACGGACGCGAGCTGATGCGGACCTTCCTGCGGGCCCTCGGCGAGCGTGGAGTCCCGGCCGTCCACCTGGTGATGGCACTCGCCAACACCCCGGCCCGGGCCTTCTATGACCGGCTCGGCTTCCGCGAGATCCCCGTGCCGCAGTTCGACACGGTCGCCTGCCTCGGACGCACCACGGGAGAACTCGACCGTCTCTAGGGGGCATTGAAGTACGATGATTGTCGAACTACGATCATCGTCGAACTTCAGGCTCAGGGGGATACGTCATGACCAGGACCGTGCGGTTCCATGAGCTCGGTGGGCCCGAGGTGCTGAAGCTGGAGGACGTGCCGGTCGGCGAACCCGGCGCCGGTGAGCTGCTGATCCGCGTGGACGCCATCGGTCTCAACCGGGCCGAAGTGCTGTTCCGCAGCGGCCGGTACATCGAACCCGCCCGGCTCCCCGCCCGGCTCGGCATCGAGGCCGCGGGGATCGTCGAGGCGGTCGGCGCGGGCGTGACGGGGTTCGCGATCGGTCAACAGGTCAGCGTGGTACCGGCGTTCTCCATGAATGACCACGGGGTCTACGCCGAGCGCGCCGTCGTCCCCGCCAGGGCGGTGCTCCGGCGCCCCGACGGGCTCGACGCCATCGCCGGAGCCGCGGTGTGGATGCCGTACATGACGGCCTACGGCGCGCTGGTCGAGGTCGGCGGGATGCGGGCCGGGGACACCGTCGTCCTGACGGCCGCCTCCAGCAGCGTGGGCCTGGCGGCCATCCAGGTCGCGCGCAGCGTCGGCGCGGTGCCCGTCGCCACCACCCGCAGCCGAGCCAAGAGGGAGGCGCTGCTGAAGGCGGGCGCGGCCGAGGTGATCGTGACCGGAGAGGAGGACCTGGTCGACCGGGTGCGGGAGCTGACTGCGGGGCGCGGCACCGAGTTCGTCTTCGACGCCGTCGCCGGCCCGGGCGTGATGGACCTGGCCCGGGTGGTCGCCCCCGGCGGCACGCTGTTCCTGTACGGCGCGCTGAGCGGGGAGCCCACGCCGTACCCCGGGTTCGACCTCGGCATGCCCGCGCTGAACATGCGCACGTACACCCTCCCCGAGACGACGCGGGACCCCGAACGGCTGCGCCGCGCCGAGGCGTTCGTCACCGCCGGTCTGCGCACGGGTGCCTTCGTACCGGTCGTGGACCGCGTCTTCGCCCTGGAGGAGATCGCCGAGGCGCACCGGTACATGGAGGCGGGCTCGCAGGTCGGGAAGATCGTCGTCACCGTCGAGCACTGAAACGCGTGACGGGCCGGGGGCGAACCCCTGGCCCGTCACGTCGTACGGAACAACTCGCTTACGCGCCGCTGGCCTTCAGCATGTCCTCGCGCTCGACGAGCTTGACGCGCTCGCGGCCCTGCGGCTCGCCCAGCGCCTTCTCGGCGGCGTCCAGCTTGTACCAGCCCTCCCAGGTGGTGACGCGGAGCTCGCGCTCGGCGAGGAACGCCTCCACGGCCTCCGGCTCGGGCGAAGCGGGCGTCTGGAGGCGGCTGTTGGCGAAGTCGTCCAGCAGGTTCGCCACGGTCTCGTTGGCGTCGCCCTTGGTGTGGCCGATGAGGCCCACCGGGCCGCGCCGGATCCAGCCGGTGACGTACACGGACTGGAGGTGCTCGCCGCTCTCCTGGATGACCCTGCCGCCCTCGTCCGGGACGGTGCCCGAGCCGATGTCCCAGGGCAGCTTGGGGAGCTTGTCGGAGAGGTAACCGACCGCGCGGTAGACCGCGTTGACGTCCCAGTCGGTGAACTGGCCGGTGCCCTTGACGTTGCCGGTGCCGTCCAGCTCGGTGCGCTCGGTGCGCAGACCGACGACCTGGCCGTCCTCGCCGAGGATCTCGACCGGCGACTCGAAGAAGTGCAGGAAGAGTTTGTGCGGTCGGTCGCCGATGTCGCGGATGGCCCAGTTCTCCAGGGTCTTGGCGACCATGTCGACCTGCTTGTTGCCGCGCCGCTCGGCGATCGAGCCCTCGTCGTAGTCGATGTCCTCGGGGTTGACGATGACCTCGATGGTGGGCGAGTGGTCCAGCTCGCGCAGCTCCATCGGGCTGAACTTCGCCTGCGCCGGGCCGCGGCGGCCGAAGACGTGGATCTCGACGGCCTTGTTGGCCTTGAGGCCCTCGTAGACGTTCGGCGGGATCTCGGTGGGCAGCAGCTCGTCCGCGGTCTTGGCGAGGATGCGGGATATGTCGAGCGCCACGTTGCCCACGCCGAGGACCGCGACCTTCTCGGCCTCCAGCGGCCAGGTGCGCGGCACGTCCGGGTGGCCGTCGTACCAGGAGGCGAAGTCGGCGGCGCCGTAGGATCCGTCGAGCTCCACGCCGGGGAGCTTGAGCTCGCGGTCCGCCATGGCGCCCGTCGAGAAGATCACACCGTCGTAGAACGCGCGCAGGTCGTCCAGGTGGATGTCGGTGCCGTAGTCGACGTTGCCGAAGAGACGGACCTGCGGCTTGTCGAGGACCTGGTGGAGGGCCTTGATGATGCCCTTGATGCGGGGGTGGTCGGGAGCGACGCCGTACCGGATCAGCCCGAACGGGGCGGGCATCCGCTCGAAGATGTCGATGGACACACCGGGCTCGGTGGCCACGTCGGACTTGAGCAGAGCGTCGGCGGCGTAGATGCCGGCCGGGCCGGCGCCGACGATGGCTACCCGCAGGGGGCGGGGCATGATCAGGTTCCCTTCGAGAGGCGACAAGCGATCTCCGTCGGGAAGCCTAAACTAAGGCAAGCCTAAGCTGGTACGCGGGTCCGATCTATGAGCTCATAAGGCTACTTTATGACCTGGACGGGCTGTGCGAGCACTCTCTCATGCCGGTCGGGAACTCGATCGCGGGGATCGGCCAACAGCTGTCGACCATGCCCATGACTTCGAGGGAACCGCATGCAATCGACAAGCGATCCGCGCGTCCGGGACCGTCCGGAGGTCGACTCCCCGGAGGAAGCCCTCTCCGACGCCTCGGTCGTCGAGCGGTCCTGGGAGGAGCCTGATGCCTTCGAGATCCTCTTCCAGCGCTACGCCGACGACATCCACCGCTACGTGGCCCGACGGCTCGGCGCCGAAGCGGCCGACGACCTGATGGCCGAGACCTTCGTCGTCGCGTTCCAGCAGCGCCGCCGCTACGACCTGTCCCGACCGCAGGCCCGCCCGTGGCTGTACGGGATCGTCACCAACCTGGTCGGCCAGCACCGACGCGCCGAGGCGCGGCGGTTGAGGGCGTTCTCGCGCGTCGCCTCGACGGGGAGCGGCGACGGCGGTGAGGCGCTGGCCGACCGGGTGGTGGCGAGGGTCGGTGCCGAGCACTCCCGTGCCCAACTGGCAGGCGCCCTGGCCAAGTTGCCCGCGCGCTACCGGGACGTGCTGCTGGTGATCGCCTGGGGCGATCTGGACTACGCCGAGGCCGCGGAGGCCCTCGGCATCCCCGTGGGCACGGTGCGCTCACGGCTCAACCGGGCGCGGACCAGGCTGCGCGACGCACTGGGCGGGGCGGACCCCACAGCCCTTCACGAGGAGACCGAGGAGACCGATCGTGGATGACCTCACCGTGGTACGCGAGTTCGAGGCCGACGTGGCCCCGCTCACCGACGAGGCCCGTGGCGCCGCCCGCGTCCGACTGCGGCGCGCCATCATCCAGGAGGGGCGCCCGGGCGCGCTGTCACGGCGGCTGATGCTGAGGGCCGCGGTGGTCGGCACGGCCACGGCGGCGGTCGCGGGCGGCGTGGTCGTCGCCGGCCGGCACGAGGGCGGCGGGGGCGCGGACGCCCCGCGGATGGCGGCGCTGAGCGCGGCCGAGCTGCTTCAGAAGGCCGCGGTGCGATCCCGTGTCGTCGGCGCCGGGATGCCGATTCCCCGCGACGACCAGTACGTGTACACCAAGACGTACATCACCCGGACCTATGTGAAGGACGGGAAGCGCAGGACCTGGACGGACGAGAGCTGGATGTCCGTGGACGGCTCCAAGCCCTCCAGGCGCCAGGAGTACGGCAAGGTCCACCACGATCCGCCGCTGGGCAAGCACGAGGTGATGTGGCCGCCGACCGAGTACGCCGAGCTGGCGCAGTGGCCGACGGACCCGGACAAGCTCCTGGACAGGCTGCGGGGGGCCTGGAGCGCCGGCGACAAGTCGGCGCGGTGGACGGTGGGATCGGACAAGGCCCACTCGGCGCCGCTCAGTCAGGAGGACATCGACAGCATGGCGTTCGCGAACGCCGTCCAGTTCTTCGTGGTCCCGCGGATCATGCCTCCCGGGCTGGAGGCGGCCACGTTCGAGGCGGTCGCGCGGATCCCCCGCATCCGCATCGATCGTGAGGCGGTGGACGGCCTCGGCCGCAAGGGAGTGGCCGTCTCCTACCCGAAGTACGACTTCGCGTTCATCTTCGACGCGACCGACTACACGTACCTGGGGCTGCGTCAGAAGGGGAGCACCGCGGACCTGGTCGACGGGAAGTTCAAGTACCGCGACTGGTACCACGAGACGCGTGCCCGGCAGGAGCTGGGTGTCGTGGACCGTATCGGTCAACGCCCGTGACCGGGACCGCGGTGCCCGGGGCGGTCAGCCTATGTGGTAGCTGTCCCCGTACACCTTCCAGTCCAGCGGCGGGTTGAGGTCGAGGTTGCCCGCGCGCAGGAAGACCCGCTGGGCGGTGTCGACCCGGCTGGTGTCGCTGTGGGCCTCCTCCTGCTTCATGGCCCACACCCGCGCGTCCAGGAAGGCGTTGAGGTACGTCACCTCGTCGCCGCCCTGGGCCGGGGGCCGGGCCCGGTTCAGGGCGCGCTTTCGGATGTTGCGGAAGCTGGTCGGGTCGGTGCCGTCACCGTGCATGACGATGGCGTCGTAGTAGGCGAACTGGCCCAGCACGCGCAGTCCGTCGGCCTTGCCCTGGCGCACGGCCGGGTCGAAGTAGACGCGGTCCCGCTCGTCGTTCTGGGCCTGCCGGAAGGCCGCGTCCTGTGCGGCCTTGCGCCAGTCCCGGGGGAAGTTCGGGTCGAGCCCGGCGTGTGAGTCGGTGCCGTCGACCCGGCGCAGGGCGGGGAGGTAGGGGGCGAGGACGTTGCCGGGGCGGCGGTCGGCGTAGAGCTCGACGAGGTCGAGCATGTCGCCGGTACCGGAGCAGAAACCGATGATGCCGGCGGTGTAGCCGCGGCCGTCGCCGATGTCCTCGATGTACTTGTACTGGGCCTTCCAGTCGAGCGAGGAGTTCTCCGCGCTCGACACCAGCTGCATGGCGATCTCCTTCTTCGCCGGGTCGTCGAGTCCGATCGCCCTGGTGCGGGCCGTCGCGGCCGCGGGGGCGAGCAGCGGGACGGTCGCGAGGGACGCGCCCACGAGGGTGAGGAGGGTGCGGCGCGATGGGTGTACGGGATGCTTCACGGCGGCTCCAAAAGGAGGTGGGGGGTGGGGAGTTGGCCGTTCCTTGCACTGATAGGAAGGTTTCCTATCAGATGCGGGGCGCGAAGAACACCCATCGCGTCAAAGGTTCGTACCTATGAACAGGGCGCCGGCTACGGCAGCGGCTGCTCCGCCCAGATGACCTTGCCCTCGGGCGTGTACCGGGTGCCCCAGCGCTCGGTGAGCTGGGCGACGAGGAACAGGCCGCGGCCGCCCTCGTCGGTCATCGCCGCATACCGCAGATGGGGCGAGGTGCTGCTGCTGTCGAACACCTCGCAGATCAGGCTGCGGTCGAGCAGCACCCGGACGCGGATGGGCTCACCGCCGTAGCGGATCGCGTTGGTCACCAGCTCGCTCAGGATCAGCTCGGTGGTGAACTCCAGCTCCTCCAGGCCCCATCGGGACAGCTGCCGGGAGACGTCGGCGCGGACCCGGGCCACGGCCGCCGGATCCGACGGCACGTCCCACTCGGCGACCCGGTCGGCGCCCAGCGCCCGGGTGCGGGCCACGATCAGGGCGATGTCGTCGCCGGCCCGGGAGGTGAGCCGGGAGTCCAGCACCGCCCGGCAGGTGTCCTCCGGCGAGTCGCCCGCCTGCGCCAGCGCGGCCCGCAGCAGCTCGAGGCCCACGTCGATGTCCCGCTCGCGGTCCTCGACCAGCCCGTCCGTGTAGAGCACGAGGCGGCTGCCCTCGGCCAGTTCGAGATCGGCCGTCTCGAACGGCAGGCCGCCGAGCCCCAGCGGGGGACCGGCGGGCACGTCGGGGAACTCCACGGTGCCGTCGGGGTGGATCAGGGCGGGCGGCGGGTGCCCGGCGCGGGCGACGGTGCAACGCCGCGCGACCGGGTCGTACACGGCGTACAGACAGGTCGCGCCGGTGACCGGGGCGCTGTCGCCGTCCTCGGTCTCGTCCTGGTCGATGCGGCCGACCAACTCGTCGAGCAGCGCGAGTAGTTCTTCGGGCGGGAGGTCGAGGGCGGAGAAGTTGTGGACCGCGGTGCGCAGTCGGCCCATGGTCGCCGCCGCGTACAGGCCGTGGCCGACGACATCGCCGACCACGAGCGCGACCCGGGCGCCGGACAGGGGCAGTACGTCGAACCAGTCGCCGCCCACGCCGGCTTGCGCGGGCAGATAGCGGTAGGCGATGTCCAGGGCGTTCTGCTCGGGCAGGTTGCGCGGCAGCAGGCTGCGCTGGAGCGTGACCGCCATGGTGTGCTCGCGGGTGTAGCGGCGGGCGTTGTCGATGGAGACCGCGGCCCGGGCCACCAGCTCCTCCGCCAGGGCGAGTTCGTCGGTGTCGAACGGCGCGGGCTTCTCCGAGCGCCAGAAGTTGACCACGCCCAGGACCAGGGCGCCCGCGCGCAGCGGGACCGCGATCAGCGAGTGGATGCCGAACTGAAGGACCTGCGCGGTGCGTTCGAGATCCTGGGCGCGCCAGCCGGGGGACTCGGCCAGCCGCGCTTCGAGGACCGCCTGTCCGGAGCGCAGCGCGTGGATCTGCGGGGAGGACGCGACCAGGCGCATCCGGTCGCCCACCGAGTGCAGCGGCGCGTCCTTGCGGATCCCGCTGAATGCCGTGCGGCGCAGATCGGTGCCCGAATCCGGCTGCCCGCCGCTCAGCACCGCGTCGAACAGGTCCACGGTGACGAAGTCCGCGAACCGCGGGACGGCCAGTTCCGCGAGCTCCTCGGCGGTGCGGGTCACGTCCAGGCTGGTGCCGATGCCCACCCCGGCGTCGTACAGCATGTTCAGGCGCTCCCGTGCCGCCTCCGCCCGTCCGGACAGGGCCCGCAGCTCGGTGGAGTCGCGCAGGGTCGCCACGCTGCCCGCGGGGCCGCCCTCCAGGTCCGTCAGGCGCTGGTTGACGGCGAGCAGCCGGTCGCCGACCAGGTGCACCTCGTCCGTGGCCACCCGCCCGGAGGCCAGCAGGTCCGCCGTGTCAGCCGGCAGGCCGAGCTCCAGGACGTGCCGGCCCTCGGCGTCGGCGGGCAGATGGAGCAGCCGCTGCGCCTCGTCGTTGGCGAGCAGCAGCCGGCCCTCGCCGCTCACGATGATCACGCCCTCGCGCACGGCGTGCAGAACGGCGTCGTGGTGCTCGTACATCCGGGTCATCTCGTGCGGACCCAGGCCGTGTGTCTGGCGCCGCAGCCGTCTGCTGACCAGTGCCGTGCCCGCCGTCGCCAGGGCGAGTCCGCCGAACGCGGCGGCCAGCAGGAGCGGCATCTGCTCGTCGGCCGTACCGCCCACGTGCTCCGTGGTGATGCCGGCCGACACCAGCCCCACGACCTTCCCGTCGGGCGCCTTGATGGGGACGACGGCCTGCACCAGCCGGCCGATGGTCCCGTCGATCTCCTCGGTCACCACCTGGC
Organism: Streptomyces sp. RG80; assembly: GCF_040446465.1. Lineage (NCBI taxonomy): Bacteria > Bacillati > Actinomycetota > Actinomycetes > Kitasatosporales > Streptomycetaceae > Streptomyces > Streptomyces sp. RG80. Next base: position 138,930 of record NZ_JBEAAJ010000006.1, read on the forward strand.
CCGCCAGCGCGGGCGCCAGCGTGCCGACGAACTTCTTCCCGATCCGGTCCGGCTTGGGGTGCGTGTAGCGGATCCCGTCGGGGTTCAGGACGACGATGAAGTCCACCCCGGTGGCCTTGCGCGCGGCCTCGGCTCTGGGTTGCAGGACCGCTGTGGGATCGGGGGCGCTCAGGGCCTCTTCGGTGCCCGGGGCGTTGGCGAAGGCCTCGGCGACGGCGACCGATCGGTTGCGGGCCTCGGTCGTGCTGTCGTGGCGTACCTGGAGCACCAGCGCCACCACCGCGGCCACCACCAGCAGCAGCACGATCACGACCTGCGAGAGGAACACCTGTCCGGCGACGCTGCGCCAGCCCAGGGTCGAGCGCACCTCGGCGACTCGCCCGCGCCGCGACCGGCCTGCGTCACGCTGCGAGAGTCGGGCCATGTGCCATGTCTACACTGCACGGCCCCGTGAGGCGAGAGGCGTCACACACCGTGACACGTCTCTTACCCTGTCTCATCGCTGTCGGCGGCGCGTGGCGAGCAGCAGCGCGATGTCGTCGGGCCGGTCGGTGGCCTGCCGGGCCGCCGCGGTGAGCCAGTCGGCCACGCCCGCGAGGCGTGCGGTGGGGGCGCCGGCCCGGGCGAGGGCGACGCGCAGTACGCCGATGCCGTCGTCGATGTCGACACCGGGCCGCTCGACCAGCCCGTCGGTGTAGAGCGCAAGGACGGCGCCGGGCTGGATCCGGAACTCCGTGACCGGGTAACGGGCGCCGGGGTCCACACCGAGCACGACGCCGCCGGCCAGGTCCAGGACGCGGGTGCTGCCGTCGGGGTTGCGCAGCAGGGGCGGCGGGTGTCCGGCGCGGGCCGCCCGGGCGAGCCCGGTGACCGGGTCGAGGCGGATGTAGCAGCAACTGGCGAACTGGCCGGGGTCGAGGTCGATGAGGAGATGGTTCGTGCCGCTCATCACCTCGTCGGGCGGCCGGTCGCCCAGTGCGAACGCCCTGACCGCGCTGCGGAGTTGACCCATCGTCGCGGCGGCCTGCACACCGTGGCCCTGGACGTCGCCGATCACCAGGGCCAGACCGTCGCCCGCCTCGACGACGTCGTACCAGTCACCGCCCACCTCCATGCCCTGGGTGCCGGGCAGATAGCGGCCCGCGGTCTCCACCAGCGGATGGTCCGTCAGACGCCGGGGCAGCAGCGCCTGTTGCAGACCGCGGGCGAGGGCGGCCTCGCTCTCGTAGCGCTGGGCCTTCTCCATGGCGTGGGCGATCAGCCCGGCGAGCGCGGTCAGCACCGAGCGCTCCTCGCCGCTGAAGGTGCGGGGGCGGTCGAAGCCCAGGATGCAGGAGCCGACCGGGCGACCGGAGGCGATGAGTGGCAGGAAGGCGCGGGCGCCCTCCGTGGCGTCCAGTGGGATGCCCGGGTAGGCGGCGGTGAGCTGCTGCATCGAGTCGAAGAACAGCGGCCGGCCGGTGGTGAGGGTCTCGACCCCGGGCAGGTTCTCGTCCAGCCCCACGCCGTCGAACGGGGCGAGGAACCCCGGCGGGAAGCCGGACTCCCACGCGAGGTACAGATGGCGGTCCTGGAGCAGGTAGATCGCCAGTCGGCGCCCGCCGAACACGGGCAGGAGCTCCTTCATCACCACCGCGGACACCTGACGGGCGGTGACCGCCTCGGTCAGCGCGATGGCCAGGACGATCGGACGGTACAGCGGCGCCAGGGACGACGTACCCGCGTCGGCGGCGGCCGAGGAGTCCGGCATACGGCTCGTCGGCTGCACCGTGCAGGTCAGCACGTCCGGGCCGGGATAGACCGACAGCGCGAGCCAGTCGCCCTCGTAGGCGGCGTCCAGGTCGGGCGGCCGCCGCACATGCAGATGCACCGGGTCCGGGGAGAGCAGGGCGCTGCGCAGATGGTCCTCGAAGTCGGGCTGGTTCAGCCACGGCACGCCCTCCCACAGCGGTCGGCCGAGCAGGACGTCCCGCGGGCGGTGCAGGAGCTGGGCGGCGCGCGGATTGGCGTAGGCGACCAGCCCGAGCCGGTCCAGACAGAACACGCCCTCCGGCAACAGGTCGGCGGCGGCGTCGGCAGCGGAGCCGGGACCCGGGTCGAGGACGAAGCCCCTGACCGGCCGCGCGCCCGACCCGGCCGGGGCGGCGTCCGGGGTCCAGAACTCCATGAGCCGCAGACCGCCGTCCGCGACCCGCACGTACAGCGGCAGCGACGGGGTGCTCGCGGCCGCCTCCCGCAGCGCGGCCAGCACCCGCTGGGTGTCGTCCGGGGCGACGGCCCGGGCCAGCGCCTCGACGGTGCCGTCGAAGTCCGTCGGCGCCACGCCGAGCAGGGCGTGCAGATGCGCGTCCGCGGTGACCATGCCGGTCGCCGGATCCCAGGCGAACCGCCCGAGCCGACCCGCCGAGGGGTGGGTGGTCGGCGGCCGTACGCACAGCGGCTCGGTGTCCCAGACGAGCGGGTCCGCGCCCCGCAGCTCCTCCAGGCGCCGGGCCAGCTCGTCGGCCACCCGGGCGACCCGCTCCTGCTCGATCTGCACCTCGGCGGCGTCGGAGGCGGCGGGGCGCAGCACGGTCAGCACCCCGAAGGTCGTGTCCGTCCCCACGACCGGCACGTACAGCGACCCGAACTGGAAGGGCAGTCCGGCGGCGAACTGGGGGTAGCAGCGCATGGTCTCCGTGGCGTTCGGCAGGACCACCTGCGTACCGAGCCGATAGGCGTCGGCGACCGGGAACGGGCGATCGACGTGCAGCCGCCACCAGGGCCGGAACAGCGGCCCCGGCAGCCCGGCCAGCACCGCCAGGCGCAGCGTCCCGGACGTGCTCGAGCGCAGGTAGACCCCACCGGCGTGACCTCCGGCCGCGCCGATCGCCTCAGTCGAGGCGTCGATCAGCAGCGCGGCCAGCCGTCCCGGCGTCCGGTGCGTGTCCTCGCCGCTCCCAGTCATCGGCCTGCCTCGTCCCTGGGCCGCCCCACGGGCGACACAGCAAGAATGCGCCACGAGGGGCCTGCGGCGCATCCGGGTGGGGCAGGTGCGCACGAAGTCGGTGGCGGGACGACGGACGAAGTCAGTGGCGGGACGAACGGCACACCGCAGCGGACCTGGCATGACATGCGGACCGGGCCTCGGCCGCCTGTCCTGGTGAGGCCCGTGGCGGGGCAGGGGCCGTACGGCTCGTGCCCCGAACCCGTCACCGTGGGCCGGGGCGTGGCCGCTCGGCCTGGCGAGACCCGCCGCGTGGCCGACGCCGGATCCTGTGCCGTGCGCGTGTCCTGGCGGCCGGGCTCGCCGCCGGCTCCTGGGCAGCTCGCGACTGGGCGACGCTGTAAGGCGGCTTGTGCCATGGCCGGCCCCGCCGGTCGGGGCTCGGCCGGTTGCTCCTGCGAGCCGGTCGTGGGAGAGGGTGCTGTGTGGCTTGTGCCCCGTGCCGACGAGGGCGCCGCCGACCTTGTGGGCCAGTCCGGCGTGCACCTGTGAGCCGGCCGTGAGGGAGCGCCCCGTGCGGCGTGTGCCCCGTGCCTGCCCTGCCGGCCGGGGACCCGCGGCTGTCGCCGTCGAAGCCCGCCGCGCTGCCCGTGTGTGCCCCCTGTACCGTCGCGCTGCCTGTGTCCCGACCGTCGAGTCTGCCGGGAGCTCAGGCGTTGAGGCCCTGGAGGCCCTCGTAGGCGGCCATGACCAGTTCCAGGCCTCGGTTGTCGGCGTCGGGCTCGCGCATCTGGTTGGTCACGTAGGCCACCGTCATCCGGTTGGCCGGGTCGATCATGACCAGGGAGCCGCCCCAGCCGCCCCAGCCGTACGTGGTGCCGAAGCGGCCGTAGCCGAGGCCCCAGCTCACCGGCATGCCCAGGATGCGGTCCTCGCCGCTGTACTGCTCCTCCCAGGCCCGCTCGCACCCCGCCGGGGACAGCAGCCGTACGTCGCCCACCGTGCCCGCGCACGCCATCGCCGACTGGACGAGGGCGACCGAACGGGCGTTGCCGAAGCCGCTCGCCGCGGGGATCTGGGCGCGGCGCCAGGACATGCTGTTGCCGTCCCGGAGCCGGATCCCGGTCGCCGTGGAGGGGGCCGGGTCCTGGCCGGCCGCCCCGGCGACGTAGTCCTCGTCCCGCCCGTGCGGCGGTACGGCGAGGGCGACGCGGTGGTCGTGCTCGGCGGGCAGGCCCATACGGAAGTCGGCGCCGAGCGGACCGGCCACCTCCTCGGCGAAGAACGCGCCCGGTGTCCGGCCCGTGATCCGGCGAAGGACCTCCCCGACGAGGAACCCCTGCGTCAGCGAGTGGTAGCCCGCGGCCGTGCCCGGCTCCCACTGCGGGGGCAGCGCGGCCAGCCGGGCCGTGACCGCCTCCCAGTCGTACAGTTCCTCGACCGGTCCGTCGTAGTCCGGCAGGCCCGCGGTGTGGGAGAGCACGTGCCGGACGAGCACCTTCTCCTTGCCCGCCGCGGCGAACTCCGGCCAGTACCGCGCGACCGGCGCGTCCAGGTCGAGCTCGCCCCGGTCCGCCAGCACCAGGGCGGACAGCGCCGTCATCGTCTTGGTCACCGACCAGACGTTGGTGACCGTGTCCAGCTCCCACGGCGCCGTGCGGCCGGCGTCGGCGAAACCGCCCCAGACGTCCACCACGGGCCTGCCGTCCACGAACACAGCGGCCGAACCACCGGCGTCCCCGTCGTCCAGGAAAGCGGCCAGCGCGTTCGGCACGGCGGTGAACAGATCGTCGTACGAGCCCCGGATGTCTGCCATGCGCGGAATCTAGCCCGGGGTGACAGGAGCGGGGCAACCGATTTTCCGGGCCGTCGGCCCGAGGGAACCCACACAGGTCGCCCACGGCTCATATCGTGGGAAGTGATGCGATATCGGCAGCGAGGCGGCAGAGCCATGGCGGACGCGGAGATCGACTACGCGGCGGTGTTCCAGTCGCTGCCCGGCATGGTGGCACTGCTGACCCCTGAGCTGGTGTACGCGGACGCCAACGAGCAGTTCGTCCGCATGTCGGGCCGCAGCCGGCAGCAGCTGGTCGGCAACTACCTGTTCGACGTCTTCCCCGACAACCCCGACGACCCGGCCGCCTCCGGCATGCGCAACCTGGCCGCCTCCCTCCGGCGCGTCCTGGCCACCGGCGAGCGCGACACCATGGCCATGCAGCGCTACGACGTCCAGTCGATGGAGCAGCCCGGGCGCTGGGAGGAGCGCTACTGGAGCCCGGTCAACGCCCCCGTGCTGGGCCCCGACGGCGAGGTCGTGCTGCTGGTGCACCGGGTGGAGGAGGTCACCGAGTTCATCCGCGACCGCGGCGGGCCCACCGACACCCGGGCGCGGGCGCTGGAGGCCGAACTGTACTTCCGCGCACGGGAGTTGCAGGAGGTCAACGAGCGCCTGAGAAGGGCCCACGCCCGCGAGCGCGAGGTGGCGCTGGCGCTCCAGGAGGCGATGCTGCCGACACCTCGGCTGAAGAAGGACGGCCGGGTGGCCGTCCGCTACCGGCCCGCGATCGGCGCGCTGAACGTGTGCGGCGACTGGTACGACCTCGTCGACCTGGTCGGCGGCGACCGCATCGGTGTCGCGGTCGGCGACGTCGTCGGCCACGGACTGGCGGCCGCCTGCGCGATGGGCCAGCTGCGCAGCGCGCTGAGCGCCGCCTCACGGGTGGCCGACGGCCCGGCGCAGGCCCTCGACGTGCTGGGCCGGTACGCGCACGTGGTGGCCGGCGCGGAGTCCGCCACGGTGGTCATCACCTTCGTCGACTTCGCCGCCCGCACCATCTCCTACAGCAGCGCCGGCCACCTCCCGCCGGCGCTCGTCCACGCCGACGGCAGGGTCGAGTTCCTCGACGCGGCGACCGATCCGCCGCTGGACGCCAGCCCCGACCCCGTCCCCCGGCCGCAGGCGACCACCACCTTCGCCGACGGTGCCACGCTGGTGCTCTACACCGACGGACTGGTGGAACGCCGCCGCGAGGACATCGACACCGGCCTCGAACGCCTGGCGGACGCCCTGGTCCGGCACCGGTCCGCCGACCCGGAGACCCTCGCGGACGCGGTCCTGCGGGAACTGCTCCCACCGGAGGGGGCCACGGACGACACGGCCCTGGTCGTCGTACGACTCTGAGGGACCGGCCCGGGTCCGCCGTCGGTCAGGCCGGCTGTGGCGCACGTCTGCCGAGCAGGAGCGGGGTGGCGAGGAGCAGGAGGCCGGCCGCGGCGAGGGCGGTGCGGGTGCTGGTGAGGGTGGCCAGCAGGCCCCACAGGGCGGTCAGGGCGGCGATGGTCAGTTTGGAGCTGATGGACCAGGCGGACAGGGTGCGGGCGACGCGGTCGGGCGGGGTGTGCTCGAACCGGGACGTGGCCAGCACCGGGTTGAAGACGCCGATGCAGGTGATGAGCCCGAGTTCGACCACCATGACGAGCAGCAGACCGGGGACGCCGGGGCCGACGAAGGCCAGGCCGAGCGGCCAGCACGCGCGCAGTGTCCCGGCGGTGACCAGGACCCTGCGCTGTCCGAACCGTGCCACGAGCCGCCGCGACAGACGGGAGCCGATCAGTCCGCCGACACACGGCACGGCGAAGGCGAGGCTGAACTGCCAGGGCGCGAAGTCGAGGGTGCCGAGCATGAGGACGGAGAGCAGGGGAGCGCCTACCATGATCAGGCCGTTGACGAGGACGGCGTTGAGGAACAGCGGGCGCAGCACCGGGTGGGTGAGGATGAAACGCCAACCCTCCAGCAGATCACGGGAGTTGAGGCGGGCCCCCGAGTCGGGCCGCAGGGGCCGGGGCTCCTTGTGGTCGCCCATGGCGCGGATCCCGACCGCCGACAGCAGATAGCTGACGGCGTCGGCGGCGATGGTCACCACCGGCCCGAACAGACCGATCGCCGCGCCGCCGAGGGGTGGTCCGACCATGGTCGTGGTCCACGTCGTGGCCTCGAAGCGCCCGTTCGCGACCAGCAGCTCCTGCTGGGGCAGCAGTCCCTTGAGGCAGGCGCCGGAGGCGGCGGTGAAGGTGATGTCGGCCGCGGCGACGAGCACTGACACAACCAGGAGTTGTACGAAGCTCAGCCGGTCGAGCGCGTACGCGACCGGGATGCTGATCAGCAGGGCGAACCGGGCCAGGTCCATCCCCATCATCACCGGCCGCTTGCGGCGGAACTCCACCCACGGGCCCAGCGGCACCGCCACCACCGCGCCGACCGCGAGCCCGGCGGCCGCCAGCGCCGACACCTGGGCCGGACCGGCGTGCAGGACCAGGATAGCGATGAGCGGAAAGGCGTTGAGGGCCAGCGCGGTACCGAGCGCGCTCACCGAGTACGCCGCCCACAACCACCCGAAGGACCGCCCCATGCCGCCGCCTCTCTCTTGATCCCCGGACATCCAAGCGGGCGACGGAACCGCAGATCAAACAACCTCCGAGCGGCTCGTCCACAACCAATGGTTGTGTCTTTAGGATGGCGGGCATGGACCTCGACGCCGTACGGACGTTCGTGGTGGCCGCGGAGACGGGACGGCTCCAGGACGCCGCCACGACCCTGTCGGTCACCCAGCAGGCGGTCTCCAAGCGCGTCGCCGCGCTCGAGAAGGAGCTCGCCGTACGGCTGTTCACGCGCACTGCGCGCGGAGTGCGGCTCACCATCGACGGACAGGCGTTCCTGCCCCACGCGCGGGCCCTCCTCGACGCCGCGGAGCGGGCCCTGGCCTCCGTACGGCCCGGCTCACGCGCGCTGCGGGTCGACGTGATCGGCCGCCGGCTCGGCCCCGCAGCGCTGCTGCGCCGCTTCCACCGCGCCCATCCCGAGGTCGAACTCGACGTGGTGACCCTGTTCGACGCCGAGGAAGCGCTCACCGCTCTGCGCTTCGGGACGATCGACGCGTCCTTCCGCGCCGTCACCGTCCCCGCCCGCCAGCTCCCCGACGGCATCGCGGCGGTCCGGGTCTACGACGAGCCCGTCCAGTTGCTGACCGGCCCGCGGCACGCCCTGGCCACGGTCCGCGAAGTCACCCCGGCACGGCTCGCCGGGCACCGCATCTGGATGCCCGGCCTCGTCGCCGGTACCGAATGGGCGTCGTACTACGACGAACTCGCCCTCGCCTTCGGCCTCACCATCGAGGCGACGGGCCCCGACTTCGGCACCGACCCGCTCCTGGACACGATCGCCGACTCACCGCACCTGGCCACCCTGGTCGGCGAGGAGACCCGGATGGTCTGGCCCACCGACCAGGACCTGCGCCGTATCGCGCTGCGCGACCCGATGCCGGTCTACCCGCACTCACTGCTGTGGCGGTCCGACAACCCCCACCCCGCCCTCACGACCCTGCGCGGCCATCTCGACGGCGCACGGTTCGGCCCGGGTGACGTGGAGACCTGGACGCCGCACTGGGCGAGGTGAGACGGCGGGCGGGGGACCGTACTCGTCAGGGGGCGACGGCCGGGCGGGCGTCGATCTCGGCGATCAGCGCCTCGATACGGGCCTTGATCGCGTCCCGGATCGGTCGGACGGCCTCGACACCCTTGCCCGCCGGGTCCTCCAGCGCCCAGTCGAGGTACTTCTTGCCGGGAAAGACCGGGCAGGCGTCACCGCAGCCCATGGTGATGACGTAGTCGGACGCCTGAACGGCCTCGGTGGTGAGGATCTTCGGCTCGGCCGCGGAGATGTCGACACCGACCTCACGCATCGCCTCGACCGCTGCCGGGTTGACCCGGTCGCCCGGCACGGAACCGGCGGAGCGCACCTCGATCCGGTCGCCGGCGAGATGGCGCAGGAAACCGGCGGCCATCTGGGAGCGCCCGGCGTTGTGGACACAGACGAACAGCACGGAGGCGGGCGGGCTGGAGGGCATCAGGGCTTCCTTGGGGCGAGGTTGGAATCAGCGCGGAGTGATGTGAAAGTATCAGCCCATGCTGACGTCAGTCGACACTGATCTGTTGCGGGTCCTGGCCGACCCGCTGCGCCTGCGGATCGTCACCCTGCTCGCCCGGGAGACGCTCTGCACCACGCACCTGATCGAGGAGACGGGGGCGCGGCAGACGAACCTCTCCAACCATCTGAGGGTGCTGAGGGAGGCGGGCGTCGTGGAGACCGAACCGTGCGGCCGCTTCACCTACTACCGGCTCAGGCCGGAGGTCATCGCCGCCCTCGCGAGCCAGTTCACCGAGCTGGCGGCGACCGCCCGGGCCACCGCCGAGAACCACGTCAAACGGTCCTGTCCCTGATCCGCCACGGCCTTCCCGAGGAGCCCCGTTGACCGTCACCGATGCCGCCGCCGCGGCCCGGACGGACCCGACCGCAGCCCCACCACGCGCGCCGCTCGTCGCCCGCGCGACCGCCGAACTGCTCGGCACCGCCGCGCTGGTCGCGGTCGTCGTCGGCTCCGGCATCCAGGCGACCGAGCTGACCCGGGACGTCGGCGTCCAGCTCCTCGCCAACTCCCTCGCCACCGTCTTCGGCCTCGGCGTCCTGATCCTGCTGCTCGGCCCGGTGTCCGGGGCGCACTTCAACCCCGTGGTCACGCTAGCCGAGTGGTGGACGGCCCGACGCGGCGGCGACGGGGTCACGGCCCGCGAGGTCGCGGTGTACGTCCCCGCGCAGACCGCCGGAGCGACGGCGGGCGCGATCCTGGCGGACGCCATGTTCGGCGAGCCGCTGGTGCGATGGTCCACGCACGACCGCTCGGCCGGCCATCTGCTGCTGGGCGAGGCGGTGGCCACCGCCGGCCTGATCCTGCTGATCTTCGGCCTCGCCCGCACGGACCGCCTCCGCTTCGCGCCGGTGGCCGTGGCCTCGTACATCGGCTCGGCGTACTGGTTCACCTCGTCGACGTCCTTCGCCAACCCGGCGGTGACGGTCGGCCGGGCCTTCACCGACACGTTCGCGGGCATAGCGCCGGGCTCGGTGCCGGGGTTCGTCGCCGCCCAGCTCGTCGGGGCGACGGTCGGACTGGCTCTGGTGGCGATCGTCTTCGTACGCGGACGGACCACCCCGTAGTCATCCCAGGGTGCCGAGCATCCGCCCCAGCGCGGCGACCACCGACGGCTCCACCCGGTAGTACACCCAGGTGCCGCGCCGCTCGGAGCTGAGCAGCCCGGCCTCTTTCAGCTTCTTCAGGTGGTGGGAGACGGTCGGCTGGGAGACGCCGACGTCGGAGATGTCGCACACGCACGCCTCGCCGCCGTCGTGGGAGGCGACCAGTGAGAACAGCCGCAGTCGCACGGGGTCGCCGAGCGCCTTGAACATCGTGGCGGTCCGCTCGGCCTCGTCGGCGGTCAGGGGGCGCTCGGTCAGGGGCGGGCAGCACGGTGCCGCGGTGCCGGAGACCTCGGGGTCGAGCAGTGGCAGCGTCTCGGAGTTCGACATGCATCTATGTTGACACTTGTCGAATCAGGTGCCAAGCTGACTTCTGTATCGACGAACGTCGAATCAAGTGTGGAACAAGTCGAAGCAAGTGTTGAACAAAGGGGATCGCTCGTGAACGCCTCCTCCACCGACCGCCTGCCCGTCGTGGTCATCGGTGCCGGCCCCATCGGCCTGGCCGCCGCCGCACACCTCGTCGAGCGCGGCCTCGAACCCCTGGTCCTGGAGGCCGGCCCGGCCGCGGGCAGCGCCGTACGGGAGTGGGCGCACGTCCGCCTGTTCTCCACCTGGGGCGAACTCGTCGACCCCGCCGCGGAGAAGCTGCTCGCCCCGACCGGCTGGGCGCGCCCCGACGCGGCCGCCTACCCCACCGGCGGCGACTGGGCCGAGCACTACCTCCAGCCGCTCGCCGATGTCCTCGGCGACAAGGTCCGTTACGGCGCCCGGGTGACCGGGGTCGCCCGCGCGGGCCGGGACCGTGTCGTCGACGCCGACCGCGACGAGCAGCCCTTCACCGTGCACATCGAGACCTCGGACGGCCGCGAGGAGCGCCTGACCGCCCGCGCCGTCATCGACGCTTCCGGCACCTGGTCGACGCCGAGCCCGCTGGGCGCCGACGGCCTGCCGGCACTCGGCGAGAAGGCCGCCGCCTACCGCGTCGCCTACCGCGTCCCCGACCTCGCCGACCCGGCCGTACGCGCCCGATACGCCGGCCGGCGCACCGCCGTCGTCGGCTCGGGAGCCTCCGCCTTCACGGCCCTGGCGCTCCTCGCCGACCTGGCCGCCGACGCCCCCGGCACGCACGCCGAGTGGGTGCTGCGCCGCGGCATCGGCGCGAACACCTTCGGCGGCGGCGAGGCCGACCAGCTCCCCGCCCGTGGCGCCCTCGGCCTGCGCGCCCGGGCCGCCGTGGAGGCCGGGCACGCGAGCGCGGTCACCGGATTCCGCACCCGGGCCGTGGAGCGCGACGGCGACCGGCTCGTGCTCGTCGCCGAGGACGGCCGCCGCACGGACCCGGTCGACGAGGTGATCGTCCTGACCGGTCTACGCCCCGACCTGTCCTTCCTCTCCGAGCTCCGTCTCGGCCTCGACGACCGCCTCCAGGCCCCGACCGCCCTCGCCCCGCTGATCGACCCGAACGTCCACTCCTGCGGCACGGTCTACCCGCACGGCGTGACCGAGCTCTCCCACCCGGAGCAGGGCGTCTACCTGGTCGGCATGAAGTCCTACGGCCGCGCCCCCACCTTCCTCGCCCTGACCGGCTACGAGCAGGTCCGCTCCGTCACCGCCGCGCTCGCCGGCGACCAGGAGGCCGCCGAACGCGTCGAACTGACCCTCCCGGAGACCGGCGTATGCGGTGGCGCGGGCCTGTTCGACGAGCAGGAACAGTCCGATGGCGGCTGCTGCGCCACCCCAGCCACGCCCACCACCCTCCAGATCTCCACGTCCCGAGGCTGCTGAACCCCCATCCACACCAGGAGGTTGGTCATGTCCCGCGTACAACTCGCCCTCCGCGTCCCGGATCTCGAGGCGTCCATCGCCTTCTACAGCAAGCTCTTCGGCACCGAGCCCGCCAAACTCCGCGACGGCTACGCCAACTTCGCCCTCGCCGAGCCCCCGCTCAAGCTGGTCCTGATCGAGGGGACGGCGGGCGAGGCGACCCGCATGGACCACCTCGGCGTCGAGGTCGACAGCTCCGAGGAGGTCCGCGCCGACGCCGCCCGCCTGAGCGAGGCGGGACTGGCCACCGAGGTCCAGAACGACACCACCTGCTGCCACGCCCTCCAGGACAAGGTCTGGGTCCACGGCCCGGGTGCGGAGCGCTGGGAGGTCTACGTCGTCAAGGCCGACGCCGACTGATGCGGTGTCGTGGGGCGGGAGGTGCTGCGATCGTGGCCCCGTACACCCGCACCCGACCAGCGAGGACCCGCCCACCATGCCCGTGCCCGCCGACCCTACGGTGCTGCACCCCATGCCCGAGCAGCCGCGCGTGGTGCTGCTCAAGCCGCTCGTGAAGTCCCCGCTCATCGAGGTGGGGGAGTTCTCGTACTACGACGATCCGGACGACCCGACCGCCTTCGAGACCCGCAACGTGCTCTACCACTACGGGCCGGAGAAGCTGATCATCGGCCGGTTCTGTGCGCTGGGCACCGGCGTGCGGTTCATCATGAACGGCGCCAACCACCGGATGGACGGCCCTTCGACGTTCCCCTTCCCCACCATGGGCGGCTCCTGGTCCGACCACTTCGACCTGCTCACCGGACTGCCCAACAGAGGCGACACGGTCGTGGGCCACGACGTCTGGTTCGGACACGGCACGACCGTGCTGCCCGGCGTCCGGATCGGCCACGGCGCCATCATCGGCACCGGCGCCGTCGTCACCTCCGACGTCCCCGACTACGGCATCGTCGGCGGCCACCCCGCCCGCCTCATCCGCACCCGCCACAACGACGCGGACATCGCCCGACTGCTGGCGGTGGCCTGGTGGGACTGGCCGCTGGAACACATCACCGCACACGTACGCACGATCATGTCGGGCACGATCGAGCAACTGGAGGCGGCGGCCCCGGACCGGCACCGGTGAACAATTGAGGGGCGCGAAGCCAGCCGGAGTGCGAGGCTTCCGTCCGTCTGGTGCGGTGGTCGGAGTGTGGGGGACGGGTGCGGGTCGCGGAGCATGCGGTCTGGGGGCGGGATGTCCCGGTCAGGTATCTGCTGGTTCAGGAGGACCTGGACGGTGTGGAGGAGTACTGGGGGCGCTGTGCGGGTGTCGAGGGCCTGTTCGTCGACAAGGTGCCGCCCCGGCGTGAGGTGCTGACGCTGCGGGGCTGTACCCCCGAAGGCGCGCTGCGGGACGCCCTGGCGCCGGACGGCGCGGCCACCGCGCTGCTCGGGGACCTGTGCGTCGAGGTCTGGGACGAGGAACAGCCGCTCCAGTGGTGGACCCTCGTCGACACCGTCGTCCTGGCACACCGGCCGAACCGGAAGGACCCGGCCCTGGTGGACGTCGTCTTGGGCGCGGGCGTGGAGCCCGAGACCGCGTGGGCGCACACCCTGCCGACCGTCCCGGCGTTCAAGGTGTTCGCAGGGACCACCGCGTCCGCCCTCCCCGCCGGGCCGTGCCAGGACGTGGAGGGGCTGTTCGTCCCCCGTCACGGCCCGCCGCCCGTCCCGATGCACCTGGTCGGCTGTGAGGCCGCCGAGCCGTTGCGTGCCCTGCTGGGCCGACGGCGCAGACACGACAGGGACTGGGTGCAGCTCTGGGCGCTGGACCGCCATGGCCGGGTGATGTACCGCCACTCCGTGTACCTGCGGATCGAGACGGCCCGCCCGTCCGTCCTCGGAACCGACCTCCTGGACATCACCCTCACCGACGGCGGGGACCAGCGCCCCCTCCTCGCCCGCCCGGTCTGGGAGACCTGGTACCAGGGAGTTCCGACGGCTCCCAACCAATGGGCCCCGCTCACCACCGAGGCCCGGCACGAGTGGCTCGAACTCACCGCCACCGGCGCGCGCGAGCAGCACCCAGACCGCACCGGCGGCGTCCACCACCTCGACGGCAGGTTCGTCACCGACCACCCCGGCCTGTACTGCGCGTTGGCCGAGGCGCTGGTGGGGCCCGGTAACTACTTCGGGCGGGAGTGGAACGCCTTCAGGGACTGCCTGGGCGGCGGCTTCGGCATCGCCGCGCCCTTCACCCTGGTCTGGCACGACTCCCACATCGCCCGCCGGACGTTCGAGGACGACGTGTCGGAGGAGGGGCTCACCTACTTCGAGGAGATCGTCCAACTCCTCGAACAGCGTGGCGCCACGGTCGATCTCCGCTAACCCCGCGTGCGGCCCCGTACGGCCCAGGCCCGGGCCCGCAAGGTGATCGTCCCGTCCGCGTCGGCCGGTACCCGCTCGCGCAGTGTCCCGCGCAGCCGTTCCCGTGCGGCCGGGGGGAGGGCGGCGACGTAGCCGGGGGCAGGGCCCTGGCCGGAGAGGAAGGGGTCCCACAGGTCGTCGAAGTGGGCGAAACGGGTCGTGATGTCGATCGGCGCGACCGTCACCTCCGTCAGCCCGGCCTCGGTCCACAGCAGGCGTAGCGCGGAGGGCCGGCAGAGCGGGAAACGGCGGCGTTCGTCCTGGGCGGCGGCCGAGGGGTCGAGGTCCGTCGCGGCGGCCCAGAACAGACGGAGGAGGTCCATGCCCTCGGCGTAGTCCCACACATACGCGGCGACCACTCCGCCGGGCCGCACCACGCGCGCCGCCTCGGCCGGGGCCCTGCCGGGCGTGGGAAGGAAGTTGAGGACCAGCCCGCTGACGGCCGTGTCGAAGACGGCGTCGCGCACCGGCAGGGCCTGCGCGTCCGCCACCGCGAAATGGGCCGGCCCTGACGCCGTGGCACGGGCTGTGGCCACGAACCCGGCGGACCCGTCGAGCCCCAGCAGGGTGCGCGGACGGCAGCGGGCGGCCACTGTGGAGGCCAACGCGCCCGAACCGCAGCCGACGTCCAGCCACCGCGCGTCGGGGGCGGGCGCCAGCCACTCCAGGAATCCGTCGGCCACCAGCCGGCTCCACCGGCCCATGTAGCGCTCGTAGGCCTCGCCGGCCGCCCACACGTCGAAGCGTCCTTCGCTCACTCCTCCACCTTGCACCGGTCCACCCCGGGAACGCAGGCGTACGGCTGCTCGCGCACGGCAGGTGCCGAGGGGCGGGCGGGTCGTCCCAGGAGCACGCCCAGCAGGACGAGCGCGAGTCCGCACAGTTGCCGGCCCGTCATCGCCTCGCCCGCCACGACGGTGCCGAGCAGCACACCGGTGACCGGGTTCAGCAGCCCGATCAGACCCACGGTCGCCGCGGGGAGGTGGCGCAGCCCGGCGAACCAGGCGGTGAAGGCCAGCGCGGTCGCGACCAGCGAGACGTACCCGAAGGCGAGGAGCGACGGCCCGGTCAGCGCGGGCGGCGGGCCCTCCACGGCCGCGGCGACCGGGAGCAGGAACAGTGCTCCGGCGGTGAGCTGCCAGGCGGTCGAGGCGAGCACGTCGCTGCCGGCGTTCCACCGCTTGGTCAGGATGTGCCCGAAGGCCGACACCAGCATCGCCCCCACCGAGGCGAGCACCCCCGGCACGCTCACGCCGCTCGCCCCGGTCAGCAGCATCAGACAGACCCCGCCGAGCCCGACCGCCGCGCCGGCGAGGTGGGCGCGGCCGGGGCGTTCGGCGACCAGGGGCCAGGCGATGAGCATCATCGTCAGCGGGGACATGGCCATGACGGTCGAGGCGACGCTCGTCGGCAGCAGCTGGGAAGCGGCGTAGACGAGCACGAAGAACACGCTCACATTGAGCAGCCCCAGCACGGCCGACCGCCCCCACCACACGCCCCGCGGCAGCTTCCGGCACAGGGCCAGCAGAACGAGCCCGGCGGGCAGCGCCCGCAGGGCGGCCCCGTACAGCGGGCTGTCCGCGGGCAGGTACTCGTGCGTGACGAAGTAGTTCGTCCCCCAGGCCACCGGCGCGACCGCGGTCAGCGCCACCCAGCGCGTATTACCTTCCATGGAAGGCAATATAGCTTCCCAGGAAGGTATTGTGACTCCATGGAACACCCCGACCACGTGGCCCGCATCCAGGCCGACTGGCGCCGCGAACGGCCCGACCTCGACGTCACCCCGCAGGGAGTGATCGGCCGACTGCACCGGCTCGCCGACCGACTCACCGAGGAACTCTGCCTCGTCTACGGCCATCACGGCCTGAGCGAGGGCGAGTTCGACGTCCTGTGCGCCCTGCGCCGGGCCGGCGAGCCCTACGAACGGGCGCCCGGCGAGCTCGCCGCGCACACCATGGTCACCACCGGCGCGATGACCAAGCGGATCGACCGCCTGGAGCGCGCCGGACTCGTCACCCGCCGCCGCGCCGACGACGACCAGCGCGGCCGGATCGTCGCCCTCACCCGCCCCGGCCGGGAACTGATCGACCGGGCCTTCACCGACCACATGCGCAACGAACGCCGCCTGCTGGACGCGCTGACACCCAACGAGGCCGAGACGCTGGAGACGCTCCTGACGTCGTGGCTGGCCCGTGTGGAACCCCCGGGCGGTCAGGCGGCCGGGCGCACCGACTGACGGATGACGAGTTGTGTGCTGAGCACCACGTGGTCGTCGCCCGCGATACGGTCCTCCCGCTCCAGGGCCAGCCGCACCGCGGTGCGGCCGAGCTCCTCGTACGGCACCCGGACCGTGGTCAGCGGCGGGGTCAGGTCTGTGGCGAACGGCACGTCGTCGAAACCCACCACCGACACGTCGCCCGGCACGTCGAGACCGGCCTCGCGCAGGGCGGCCAGCGCACCGAGCGCGACCATGTCGGAGGCGGCGAACACCGCGCTGAACGCCTGCCCGGCGCGCAGCGCGTCACGGGTGCGCAGATAGCCCGAGGAGCGGGTGTACGTCCCTGAGGTGTCGAGCTCCTCGACGTGCTCGGCGCCGTGCGCGCGCAGCGCGTCCCGGTAGCCGGACCGGCGCTGGTCCGAGCTGGTCAGCCCCTGTTCGCCGCCGAGGAACAGGACGCGCCGGTGCCCCGCGGTCAGCAGATGCGCCGCGGCCTGGAAGGCGCCGCCCCGGTTGTCGTAGTCCACGACCGTCACGGGCAGCCCGGGCGCGATCGGCGGGCGGCCGACCAGGACGAGCCGCGACCCCGCGGCGTCCAGGGCCTTGGCGTAGCCCGCCATCCGGGCCGCGTACGCCTCGTCCGGTGTCGCTCCGCCGACGAGCAGGACGGCGGCCGCGTGCTGCTCACGCATCAGCTGCACCAGGTCGTCCTCCCGGGCCGTGTCGTCGTGTGTGGCGCACACCAGACTCAGCCGCCCTCGCGCGGCCGCCTCCTGCTCCACGCCGGCGGCGACATGGGCGAGGGAGGGGCCGGTGATGTCCTTGACGACCAGGGCCACCGGGCCCGCGACCCGGCCGGAGAGGGCCTTGGCGTGCACGTTGACCACGTAGTGCAGTGACTCGACCGCCGCCATGACCCGGGTCCGTGTCTCGTCGGAGACCGGGTAGTTCCCGGCGAGGGTGCGGGAAACGGTTGCCACGGAGACGCCCGCCTTGGCCGCGACGTCGCGGATCGTGCTGGGCCGGTCCTGAGCGGCGCGCTTGGCGCGCTTTCGCTTCCCGGAGCCTTCCGTCGTGGGCCTGCCGTGTGTCCTGTCCGCCTCGTCCGTCACGGCTCGACGTTACTGCACGCGGAGTGCCTTGCGGCATCCGGCGGTGGGCAACTACCGTGCCAACACAGTAAACGTTTTCCAAGCGCAAGCCGCACCCCTTCGCGCCCTTCCCACTCCCTCCCCTCGCCCGGAGCCGCCCCATGACCCCGACCCATCTGCGATGGGGCAGCGACGAGCTGTCCCTGCTCATCCGCCTCGACCCCGCCGGCCCCGCCCGCCTGCTGGCCGTAGGCGAGACGGCCGGCCTGCCCGACCCCGCGCACGACACCGACCTCTGCGACCGGCTCGCCCGACGGGCGCTGCCCCTGGTCGAGATCCAGACGACGGACGGCGGACGCCTCGGCACCTCCGGCAAACGGCATGTCGACGGCGCCCTCTCCCGCGGCCTGAGCTGCACCGGCCATGACGAGGACGACACCGCGGGCGTACGGACGCTGCGGATACACATGGCCGACGAGGCGACCGGAGTGCGCGTCACCGCCCGGTACCGGCTGCGGGACGGCATCCCCGTGCTGCACGCCGACGCACGGGTCGAGAACGCGGGCGGCGCCCCGGTGTCCCTGGAGTACGTGTCCTCCTTCGCCCTGGCCAACCTCGCCCGTCGACTTCCCGCCGGTGAGCGCTGGGAGGACGGTCTGTCCCTGTGGCTCGCGGCGAACCCCTGGAGCGGCGAGTTCCGTTGGTCGCGGGCCACGCTCGCCGAACGCGGGCTGTACGACGTCGGCATGGTGGCGTACGGCCAGACCGGCTCGAAGAACCGCCTCGCGGTGACCAGCACCGGTTCCTGGTCCTCCTCCGAACACCTGCCCACGGGCTGCCTGGAGGAGACGGGCACCGGACGCGCCCTGCTGTGGCAGATCGAGCACAACGGCTCCTGGCACGCCGAACTCGCCGACCGCTTCGACGACTTGTACCTGACCCTGTCCGGCCCGACCGACCGCGAACACCAGTGGCGCCACCGCCTTCAACCCGGGGAGTCCTTCCGCACGGTCCCGGCCGCGCTGGCCTTCGTCACCGAGGGAGGCTTCGAGGCCGCGGTCCGGGCCATGACCGGGCACCGCCGGGCCACCCGCCGCGCCCACCCCGATCTGGAGCAACTGCCGGTCGTCTTCAACGACTTCATGAACAGCCTGATGGGCGAACCCAGCACCGAGGCCCTGCTGCCGCTGGTCGACGCCGCCGCGGAGGCGGGGGCCGAGGCCTTCTGCATCGACGCGGGCTGGTTCGACGACGAGCCGCCCGGCACCGTCGGACCGGGCGGGGTGCCAGGCTGGTGGAACGCGGTGGGGGAGTGGCGCGAGGCCAAGTCCCGCTTCCCCGGCGGGCTTTCGGAGGTGCTCGACCGGGTCCGCGCCCACGGGATGACCCCGGGGCTGTGGCTGGAGCCCGAGGTCGTCGGTGTGCGCAGCCCGGTCGCGGCCGCCCTGCCCGACGAGGCCTTCTTCCGCCGGGACGGGGTCCGGGTGGCCGAGTGGGGCCGCCATCAGCTCGACCTGGGCCATCCGGCCGCGCGTGCCCATCTCGACGCGGTGGTCGACCGGTTGGTCCACGACTACGGCGTCGGGTATCTGAAGCTGGACTACAACATCGACATCGGCGCGGGCACCGACGGCCCGGACGGCACCCGCAGCCCCGGCGACGGCCTCCTCGTCCACAACCGCGCCTACCTCGACTGGCTCGACGGCGTCCTCGACCGGCACCCCGGGCTCGTGCTGGAGAGCTGCGCCGCCGGCGGCAGCCGCACCGACCACGCGACGCTCTCCCGGCTGCCCGTCCACTCGGTCACCGACCAGCAGGACTTCCGCCTGATCCCGGCCGTCGCGGCCGCCGCGCCCACGGCGGTCACCCCGGAACAGGGCGCGATCTGGGCCTACCCGCAGCCCGGGCACACCGACGCCGAACTAGGCATGGTCCTGGTGTCGGCGCTGCTCGGCCGCGTCCATCTCAGCGGCCGCCCCGACCTCCTGAACGAGGATCAGATGGCGCTGGTGCGCGCGGCGTTGGCGACGTACAAGACCTACCGGCATCTCCTGCCCGCCGCCCACGCCCGCTGGCCGCTGGGGCTGCCGGGCTGGCGTGACGGTTGGCTCGCGCTCGCGCTGGACACCGAGGAGGGGACGACCCTGCTGGCGCTGTGGCGTCGCGACGGGGCGCCGGAGTCGGTGACGGTGCCGTCGGTCACCGGGCGGCCACGGGTGCTCTTCGGGGCCGGGGAGCCGGCGGAGCTGCGGTGGGACGAGAGCGCCGGCGCCCTTCGGGTGAGCCTGCCCGCCGAGCGGTCCGCGGTCCTGATCGCCTGCTGAGCCGAACGGCCCCGTCCTGGTGAACACGCCACCGGGACAGGGCCGTTGCCGTCCCCTCAGCGCCTGCGCAGCACCACGGTCGTACCGGGCCGCACCCGCAGCTCGGCGTTCCCGCCCACCCTGGCGCCGGTCACCAGGTCCCGCGCGGCACCGAAGCCCTTCGTGGTGAAGGTGTACGCGCGGTCCGCGCCGGAGTTCATGGCGATCAGGTACGGGCCGTACACACAGCGGTAGAAGGACGCGCGCCCGGCGTACGGGCTCTCCACGCCCGGCGTCTGCTCCGGGACGTCGTCCGGTGCCTTGGCCAGGGGCAGCACCTGTCCGGCGAAGGCCTGCCGCAGTGCGTCGCCGGGCGGCATGAACCCGCCGTCCGGGATGGCGAGGTCGTTCACCGTGAACTCGAAGTTCACCCAGTCGGGTTCGGAGAAGGTCCGACCGTCCGCGACGTACTTGACGTCCTGCCAGACGGTGGCCGAGCGCTCGACTCCCGAGGCCGTGAGGTGGTGGACGCGGGCGAGCCGGTTGACGCCCCAACGGGCCCGCCAGTACAGGGAGATATAGAGGATCTCGTCACCGTGCTTGATCGCGACGAGGCCGTTCTCCTCGTCGGTGAAGACGAGGTCCGGCGCCCCGGGTGTCATGGGCAGCTGCGCCCCGCTGCCGGCGGCGGTGCTGAGGTAGGCGTAGTCGTCGGCGGTGCTGAGCAGGTTGAGGTTGGTGCGGGAGGAGACCGTCGCCGCGTGGGAGTCGGCGAGGGACTGGAACGCCTGTCCGTCGGAGATCGACTGGCGCGCGTACGAGACGAGGTCGGGGTCCTTGAGCTGGGCGGCCAACTTCAGTGCGTGGCCGTCCCACTTGGCGTCCTGGTCGTAGGCCACCTTGCCCGGGTACTCGGTGTCCCGCCAGCCCACGAGGGTCTCAAGCCGCATCGCCCGGTAGCCGTCACGGTCCACGGCCGGGTGCCGGAAGACCATGCGCGCCTTGGCCATCTTGACCAGATGGTCGCGCAGCGTCGCGTCCTCGACGCCACCGATGCCGGTCACCGCGTCGTACACGAACGACAGCCATTCCTGGAGCTCGCCGTAACTGCCCGCGTAGCCGAGCTCCTTGGAGACGCCCTTGCTGGTGACCTGGTGGTAGGAGCCGCCGAGCGGCCGGGTCGGGGTGCCGTCCGCCCGCTCCGGGCCCAGCCAGGGGACCAGACCGACGGACTGGTAGATGTAGTCGCGGGCCTTCTTCTCGCCCCAGGCCCGGTCGGGGCCGAGATACGCCAGGCCTCGGTCGGCGAGGTAGAGGCCGATGGCGCAGATGATCGCCTGGTTGGTGTACTGCGGGAAGTTCTGCCGCCAGTACTCGCGGCTGTCCAGCAGCAGTTTCGTCCAGGCGGCCCGGCGGACGACGGGTGCGTACGACGAGCCGTCCGGTTCGGTCATGGACAGGTCGTCGAACCAGGCGGTGCCCGCTCCCGACAGACGCACGCCGACGGTGACCTGGGCGGCCGTGGCGGGCGTGGTGAGGGCGAGGGTGACGTGCTCCCAGTCGTGGGTGCCGGCCGAGGCGTAGGCCTTGTGGTCCGTGCCGACGAGGGTGCCGTTCGCGTCGTGGAAGAGGATGTCGAGGTAGGCGCTGTCGGTGCCGACGCCGTCCGTCCTGATCCAGGCGCCGTAGGTGTAAGTGCCCTGGTCCACCGGGATCTTGGCGGAGGTGCTGTAGCCGACGGTGCCGGAGGCGGGGATCGTCACCTTGGCTGAGGCGTGGCCGGTGCGGTGGACGGTGGTGTCCCGGGAGGCGGTGCCGCTGCCGGACCAGGTGGTCGACTTCCAGCCGGTGGTGCCGAACTCGAAGCCGGGATTGGGGAGTCCGTACGGCGAGCCGAGGACCGGTTCGTCCAGGAGCGGCTCCAGCTCGTCGGCGAGTGCCAGCAGGACCAGGCCCGCCCGGCCTGTGCCCATCCACTGCTGGCTGGAGCCGGTCATCACGGTGGCGTCCGTGAGGTACTTCCAGTAGATGCCGTCGAGGCTGCGGGCGATCTGCGGCGGCACGGCAACGTTGTCATACGCGGCGGTCGCGGGCATACGGTAGGCGCGGGCGAGGAAGTCCAGGTACCACAGGTCGAGTTGGGCACTGGTGCGGGAGGCCTCGGACGCGGCCCGGGCCAGCACACGGTCGTTGATCGTGCCGATGATCTCGGTGCCGGGGGAGGTGCGGGTGGCGGGCGCCGGGAGGGTGCCGGTGACATCGCCGTCGGCGAGGTCGAAGTACGGCTGGTCGTGGGTGTAGAGGCGGTAGATCGTGCGGCTCGGGCCCGTCATGTCCTTGTAGTACGCCTCGGCCGTGGCCGCGTAGCCGGCTATGCGGCCCATCGAGCGGATCTCCAGGGTCACGGACTTCTTGCCGGAGGTGAGGTCGAGGGGGAGCGGGAGGGTGTGGAAGAAGAACCGTTCCGGGGTGCGCGGGTCGTCGCCGGCGATGTCGAGGGGGTCGACGGCACCCAGGTGGTAGTGGCCGACCTGCTCGCCCTCGGCGAAGAGCTGGAGACGGCCGAGATCGGCGCCGCTGTCGGAGCCCCAGAGTTTGACGGTGACGTAGGTGGGGCCCTTGGGGCGGCAGGCCATCGTGGCGGAGAGGGTGCCGCCCCAGAAGCCGGCGGTCTCCGGTGCGTTGAGCACCCGCGCCGCCTGGCCGAGGCCGCCGCCGACCACGTCGGAGAGCGTGGCGGTCAGGCCGTGGGCGGACTCGGAGGAAGCGTCCCCGACGACGAGGGTGTCGAGCGGTCCCGCGCCGGTCCGTTCGCCGCTGTCCGCGTCGGCGTCGGCGGCCCGGGCGGTGCCGCCCTGCCACAGCCATCCGGTCGCCGCGGTGCCCGCGGCCAGTTTGAGGAGGGATCTGCGGTGGAGGGATTCGGGCATGACGAAGGTCCTCTCGGCGGTGCGGAGAAAGGCGAGGCAGAGCGGCTGACCAGTAAACGTATTCCACGCTAATGAGGAAGATCTGGCGCGGTCAATGGTCGTACCGCTGTGAAACGTGGATCGCCGCAGTTGGGTGAGAGGCGGGAAGCAGGAGAATCGCGCAAACGGTTACCGGGTGTGCGGACCTCAGATCGTGACGACCAGTTTGCCTCGCGGATGGCCCTTCTCCAGGTGGCGTACGGCGTCGGCCGCCTCGGCGAGGGGGTACGCGCGGTCGACGACGGGAGCGATCGCTCCCGCCTCGACGAGTGCCTTGAGGGTGAGGAGGTCCTGCTGCCGGGTGACCGCGAACAGCGGCCGGAAGCGCTGGCCCACGAAGGCGGAGAGCACCAGACCACGGACCCACCGGTCCAGGCCGCCGAGCACGGGACCCGCGTTCTCGCCGCCCACGAAGACCACGGTGCCGCGCGGGGCGAGGACTCGGCGCAGTCGGGAGAGGGAGCGGTTTCCGGCGGAGTCGAGGACGAAGTCGTAGCGCACCGACCGGGCGGTGATGTCCTCGCGCGTGTAGTCGATGACGTGGGTCGCGCCGAGCGAGGCGACCAGCTCGGCGGCGCCGGGGCCGCAGACGCCGGTCACCTCGGCGCCGTAGTGCGCCGCGAGCTGGACGGCGTAGGTCCCGACGCCTCCCGAAGCGCCGATGACCAGCACCTTCTGCCCCGGTCGCGGACGTGCCACGTCGAGGCCCTGGAGGGCGGTGACACCGGAGACGGGCAGGGCGGCGGCCTGCTCGAAGGTGAGGCTCGCGGGCTTGGCGGCCAACTGCTCGGCCTTGCCGCACGCGTACTCGGCGAAGGAGCCGTCGCACTGGCCGAAGACCTCGTCGCCGGGCTTGAAGGCGGTCACCTCGGCCCCCACCGCCTCGACCCGGCCGGCGGCGTCCCAGCCGCGCACGGTGTGAGCGGGCCTGCGCACCCCGAGCTGAGGGCTCAGGCGCGCGATGTAGGGCCGCCCGGTCATCAGGTGCCACACGCTCGGGTCGACCCCGGCGGCCCGCACCTCGACGAGCACCTCGTCGGCGCGGGGGACGGGACGGTCGATCTCCCGCAGGTGCAGGGTGTCGGTGGAGCCGTAGGCGTGCTGGACGATGGCCTTCATAGGGGCTCTCCTTGACCGCCGATTGGTCGGGATTCCCTCGGATCGTCGCGGCGATCCGTGCCCCTGGCCAGTGTTCGGGGTAGGACTCCGTCAGGAGTCGAGGAGAGGACGGACGCGATGCGCAGGGTTCCCGTCCGGGCCGTCCAGGTGGTCGGAGTGCTCGCCGCGGTGGCGGTCGCGCTGTGGGTGGCCGTCTGGCTCGTCAGGAACTTCTGAGGCTGGCCCCGCACCGCGAACGTCCGTCGGTGCGGGGGCTGTTGGTGGCTGCCGAAGTGCTCGGGCGCTCGCGGGGAGCGCGGCCGGATTACTGCTGAGAGGCGCTGCGTCGACGTACGGCGAAGGCGACCGCAGCGGCGACGAGCAGCACCGCAGCCGCGATGCCGATCCACGCGCCCGTCGACAGACCGCCGCCCTCCTCCTGCTCCGTGTCGGCGGCCTGCGGGGTGGCGTCGTCGCCGCTCTGCGTGGCGGTCGGCGTCGGCGTCGGGCTCTCGGACGGGCTGGGGGTGGGGCTGACGGTCGTCGCGCCCGGTGCGGCCGCCTTGAGCTCGAGGACCGGGGCCTCGTTGCCGTGACCGTGTCCGTGGCCGTCGTCGGACTCGCCCAGTTCGATCCAGCGGTCGACCTCGCCGTCGCTGTAGGTCTGGAGCGTCTTGAACGCCAGCTCCTTCGCGTCGGGCAACTGCCGTACGACGACCGAGTGCTCGGCGTCGCCGCCGGTCTTCAGGGCCGGGCCCTTCACGGTGTAGCCGTCGTCCGTGGTGGCGAACTTCCAGCCCTCGGGGCCCTCCTTGTACGTCACGTCGGACGGGGCGATGCCCTTGGGCAGGATCACCCGGAGCTGGGTGATGCCGGCGGTGGCGGACTCCGACTCGGCGGTGAAGGTGAGCTGGACGTCCTCGGCGAGGGCCTGCGCCTTGTCGGCCTCGACCTCCACATGGGCGGCGGCCGGAACGGCGGTGAGCAGAACGGCGGTTGCGGCGGCCGCGGTGGCGACGGCGAGGCGGCGGGTGGTGCGGGACATGGGTGTCTCCAGGCGGGGGGTGGTGCCCGGGCGGCCGCAACGGGCCTCCCGGCGTGGTCAGTTGACGTGGGCCGGGCTGGAGAGGGGAGGACCGCGCCGTGACACCGCATGGGCGAGCACCGGTCCGATGGCCGTCGTGCAGTCGATGTGCACCGGCACGAGAAGCGTTGCCCCGAGTCGCAGGGTCGTCCGGGGCCGCGTGAACAACCTCCGCGCGGCGGCCACATGGGCGCGAGCCGTGGCGAGTGCGGTGGCGGCCAGGTCGCGCACGAGGGTCCAGCAGGCCGTGTCCGCGCGATGCAACAGCACCGCGACGAGTACGGCGGCCAGCGCGTGGGCCGCCGCCATGGCGAGCGAGTCGTAGGAGCTCGTGGGAGTGCTGCCGTGCGGATGACGACCGTGGTGGTGGGCGGGCGGCCGCGCGTGCGCGCCGAGGGTCAGCCACAGGTGCAGACCGGACTGGCCCACGACGCTGGCGGCGACGACCGTGCCCACGTGCCGGGGGCGGCGTACGCCCACCAGTCCCAGGACGAAGAGTCCGGCGGCCACCGCCGAGCCCTGTCGCCAGGGCACGCTGCCCTCGGCGGCCAGATGGTGGGCGCTCACCCCCAACACCGCGCCGACCACGGCGAACACCGCCGCCCGCAGGACGGGCAGGGGCGCGGGTCGGTGCGTGGGGGGCCGGTGCATGACCTGCTCATCTTGGGCCATGGGGCGCGTGGTGCGCAGGTTGCTCGGCAAAAGAGACGGACGCATCAGGGGATTCGCGATACGATACGTCTCGTCTTGGTTGAGGAGTGAGAGGAGAGCGAACGTGGAACACATGGTCGACGTAGCCCCCGGTGTGCGCCTGTGGGTGGAGGACCGCGGCACCGTCGGGGCCCCTCCGCTGCTGATGATCATGGGTGCCCAGGCGTCGGGGCTGGGGTGGCCCGACGAACTGGTCGACAGGCTCGGCGCCCAGCACCATGTCATCCGTTACGACCACCGGGACACCGGCCGTTCCACCTGGGGCTTCGATGAGCGGCCCTACCCGCTCACCCGGCTCGCGGAGGACGTCGTGGCGGTGCTGGACGGGCTCGGCATCGAACGCGCCCATGTGGTCGGCATGTCACTGGGCGGCATGCTCGCCCAACTCCTCGTCGCCGACCACCCCGACCGGCTGCTCAGCGCCACCCTGATCGGCACCGCCGCCCTCAGCAGCGCGCCGTACACGGCTCCGGACGGAACCCGCGTCCCGCCCGAGGAACTTCCCGGCGTCGCGCCGCACCTGCTGGAGATGTGGGCCCGTCCGGTCGAGGACCGAGGCCTGGAGGCCGAGTTGGCACGCCGGGTCGAGCACTGGCGAGCCCTCGGCGGCGAGCGGTTGCCCTTCGACGCCGGGTACGCCCGCGCTCTGGAGCGGAGGATCATCGAGCACACCGGCCACCACGCCACCAACACCGCGCACGCCCGCGCCGACACCTCCGGCATGGACCGCACCGCTCGACTCGCCCGCACCGACGTGCCCGTCCTGGTCATCTCCGCCCCGGCCGAACCCGTCGCCCCACCGCCGCACGCCCATCACCTGGCCCAGGTCATCCGGGGCGCCCACCTCGTCGAGATCCCCGGCATGGGCCACGCGCTCCCGCCCGCCGTGCACGCACCGCTCGCCGACGCGATCCTGGAGCACACGGCGAAGGCTGCCTAGCATGGGCCAATGGCCCTAGAGCTCTTCGCAGGCATCCCCGTCAGCGACTACCAGGCGGCACAGGTCTGGTACGAACGGCTCTTCGGCGTCCCACCGGCGTTCTTCCCGAACGACACCGAAGCCGTATGGGAGTTGGCGGAACACCGTTACGTCTACATCGAGCATCTCCCCGACCGCGCCGGCCATGCCCTGCACACTCTCTTCGTCGACGACCTCGACACCCGTGTCGCCGCGATCACCGACCGGGGTGTGGAACCCGTGAAACGCGAGACCTACTCCAACGGCGTCCGCAAGATCACGTACCGCGATCCGGACGGCAACGAGATCGGGCTCGGGGGCGGCCCCGTCTGACCGCGCGGCAGTGGTCCGACGCTGTCGTGGTGTGCCGAGGCCCGCTCTGGAAAACTCGGAGCCATGGGGGAATCGGACGATACGGCGGCATCTGGTACGAGGTCAGAGGAATCGAACCGGCCGTTCCTGGCCGGGGTCACGGCGTTCGGCAGCGCGGTGGCGCTGGCTTTCACGAGCGTCTTCTTCGGTTGGCTGCCGAACCCGTGGGCGGGCGATGACGGGGTCAGGCCCGGATTGGAGGCCCTCTCGCTGTCCGTGGAGGAGGAGTCGAGAGTTCCCGCCGTGGTGAAGACCGGAGAGGGCGAGGCGCCGCGCGACACCACGACGCTGGGAATTCCGGTCCTGCTCACGCTCCGGAACCGGGGCGATCTGACGGCGGTGATCACCGACTTCCGGTTCACGGTGCGGCGTGTCGCCCGGGCCACCGATCCGTGCCGGACGAAACTCCCGCCCACCGGCGGACCTGTCGCTGTGACCGGCAGCTTTGATGTGAGCCTGCCCGAGAAGGGAAGCGAGGTGCTGGCCCGGTCGTTCGAGATCCCGCCGGGCAGGTCCGAGGCCGTCCGGTTCGTGCTCGGGGAGCCGGAAAAGGATCTGTACTACGAAAAGGAGCAAGGGCGGACACGGATCTATGTCGTGGCGGTCTCCTATCGCGAAGGGGCGGAGGAGCACTTCCAGGAGGCGGGCACCGTGGCCCTCCTGTCGCCGCCGGAGGCCTCCAGGATCCTGCTCGACTTCGCGTACGAGTTCCCCGAGCTCCGCAAGTCGGAGCTCGACTGCCGCGGGAAGGTCCGGCGTGAACTCGTGCGCGCCGTCGAGGAGTCGGATCGCCACGGCCGTGACCTGGGCGAGTATCTGAAGGTGCTCGAGACCATCGAGTGAGATCGGCGTCGGTCTGTGCTCGGTAAGAGGTCTACGTGAACCCCCAGTGGGCCCTGCCGCCGTTCTGGATCTTCTGTGTAGCGTCCAGCCGTGTGTCGAGCGGCAGTTGTCCAACCGCCGTTCTACGCGCGCAGATCAGGCACCCGCACCGCCTCCCTTCCCCCACTTCCGGAGGTTCTCCGCATGCTCGGCCTCGGTACGTCCCCCCGCAGACTCACCACCGCTTTCACCGTGTTCGGCCTGCTGACCGCCGGCGCGGCCGTCCAGGCGTCGACCGCCGCTCCGGCGGTCGCGGCCGCCTCGCACCGCGTCCTGTTCGACAACGCGCACGCCGAGACGGCGGGCAACGCCGATTGGATCGTGTCGACCAGCCAGCCCGACCCGACCGGCGAGGACTCCTCGCCCGCCGACGAGTCGGACTGGACGGGCGCGCTGTCCTCCTGGGGCGTGGCGCTCCAGCAGACCGGCGACTACACGCTGGACACCCTGCCGTCGGGCTCCGCCCTCACCTACGGCGGTTCCTCGGCGACGGACCTGTCGAAGTTCGACACGTTGGTTCTGCCGGAGCCCAACACGCTGTTCACGACGGCCGAGAAGACGGCGATCATGAACTTCGTGAAGAACGGCGGCGGCCTCTTCATGATCTCCGACCACACCGGCGCCGACCGCAACAACGACGGCGAGGACGCGGTCCAGATCCTCAACGACCTCATGACCGACAACAGCGTCGACTCCACCGACCCGTTCGGCTTCTCCATCGACTCCCTCAGCATCAGCTCCGGCTACCCGGCGGCGATCAGCGACAGCACCGATCCGGTCCTGCACGGTTCGTTCGGCACCGTCACCAAGAGCCTCATCGCCAGCGGCACCACGGCCACCCTCAAGCCCGCCGACAACTCCGCCGTCAAGGGCCTGCTGTACCGCAGTGGTTACTCCGGCAACACCGGCGCCTTCTTCGCCACCAGCACCTTCGGCAGCGGAAAGATCGCGTTCTGGGGCGACAGCTCCCCGATCGACGACGGCACCGGCCAGTCCGGCAACACCCTGTACGACGGCTGGAACGACACCGGCGCCACCAACGCGGCCCTCGCCCTGAACGCCACCGAGTGGCTCTCCTCGTGACCTAGGGGAACAAGCGGGTGCGGCCCCGGCGAAACCGGCCGGGACCGCACCCGCGGTCGACTCAGGACACCTCGCCCCGCACCGCGTGCGCCGCCGCCACCAGGTTCTCCAGCGACGCCCGCACCTCGGGCCAGTCCCGGGTCTTCAGACCGCAGTCGGGGTTCGCCCACAGCCGCTCCGCCGGGATCGCCTCAAGTCCCTCGCGCAGCAGGGCCGCCGCCTCCGCCACGCCCGGCACCCGCGGCGAGTGGATGTCGTACACGCCCGGCCCCGCCTCGCGCGGATAGCCGTGCGCAGCCAGTTCACGGGCCACCTGCATGTGCGAGCGGGCCGCCTCCAGGCTGATCACGTCGGCGTCGAGATCGTCCATCGCGCCGACGATGTCGCCGAACTCCGCGTAGCACATGTGGGTGTGGATCTGCGTCTCGGGCCGTACGCCCGCCGTGCAGAGCCGGAACGCCTCGGTGGCCCAGGCCAGATACGCGGGGCGGCCGGCGGCCCGCAGCGGCAGGGTCTCGCGCAGTGCGGGCTCGTCGACCTGGATCACCGAGGCGCCGGACGCCTCCAGGTCGGCGACCTCGTCGCGCAGGGCGAGGGCGACCTGGCGGGCGGTCTCCGCGAGCGGCTGGTCGTCACGGACGAAGGACCAGGCGAGCATGGTGACCGGACCGGTGAGCATGCCCTTGACCGGCCGGTCGGTGAGGGACTGGGCGTACGTCGTCCAGCGGACCGTCATCGCCTCGGGGCGCGAGATGTCGCCGGCGAGGATCGGCGGGCGGACGTAACGGGTGCCGTAGGACTGGACCCAGCCGTGCCGGGTGGCGAGGTAGCCGGTGAGCTGCTCGGCGAAGTACTGGACCATGTCGTTGCGTTCGGGCTCGCCGTGCACGAGGACGTCGAGGCCGGTCTTCTCCTGGAAGGAGATCACCTCGCGGATCTCGGCCTCGATACGCGCCTCGTAGGCCGCCGTGTCGATCCGGCCGCCCTTCAAGTCGGCCCGTGCGGTGCGCAGTTCGCCGGTCTGCGGGAAGGATCCGATGGTCGTGGTGGGCAACGGCGGGAGCGACAGATGGGCGCGCTGGGCCGGGGCCCGATCGGCGTAGGGCTGTGGCCGGCGCGTGTCGGCTTCGGTGACGGCTGCCGTCCGGGCGCGCACGGCCGCGTCGTGGGTGATCGGGGAGGCCGCGCGGGACGCCAGGTCGGCGCGGTTCGCGGAGAGTTCGGCGGCGATCGTGGCGGTGCCGTGGGTCAGGCCGCGCGCCAGGGTGACGGTCTCGGACGTCTTCTGGCGGGCGAAGGCGAGCCAGCGGGCGATCTGCGGGGCGATGTCGCGCTCGGCCGTCACGTCGAGCGGGACGTGCAGCAGGGAGCAGGAGGCAGCCACGTCGACCCGGTCGGCGAGCCCGAGCAGGGTGCCCAGCGTGGCCAGTGACGTCCCGAGGTCGTTGATCCAGATGTTGCGTCCGTCGACCACGCCCGCGACCAGCCGCTTGCCCGGCAGCCCGCCCACGGCGGCGAGGTCGTCGAGGTTGGCGGCGGCCGGGCCGGTGAAGTCCAGGGCGAGTCCGTCGACGGGTGCCTTGGCCAGGACGGGCAGGGCCGGCCCGAGCCGGTCGAAGTAGGAGGCCACCAGCAGCTTCGGCCGGTCGGTCGGTGCGCCGAGTTCACGGTAGGCGCGGGCGGCGGCGTTCAGCTCGGCCGGGGTCCGGTCCTGGACGAGGGCGGGCTCGTCCAGCTGCACCCACTCGGCGCCGGCGGCCCGCAGGTCGGCGAGGACGTCGGCGTAGACGGGCAGCAGCCGGTCGAGGAGGGTGAGCGGGTCGAAGTCGGCGGGGACACCGGGCGCGGGCTTGGCCAGCAGCAGGTAAGTGACCGGGCCGACCAGGACGGGCCGGGCGGCCAGACCGAGCGCGAGGGCCTCGCGTACCTCACCGACCTGCTTCGAGGCGTCCGCGGCGAACACCGTGTCGGGGCCCAACTCGGGGACCAGATAGTGGTAGTTGGTGTCGAACCACTTCGTCATCTCCAGCGGCGCCACGTCCTGACCGCCGCGGGCCATGGCGAAGTAGCCGTCCAGCGGGTCCGCTTCGACGGCCGCGCGGTGGCGCGCGGGGACCGCGCCGACCATGACGGTGGTGTCCAGGACGTGGTCGTAGTACGAGAAGTCCCCGGTCGGCACCTCGTGGAGACCGGCCTCGGCCAGCTCCCGCCAGTTCGACCGGCGTAGATCGGCGGCGGTGCGGTGGAGGGCTTCGGCGCTGACGCGGCCCTTCCAGTAGCCCTCGATCGCCTTCTTCAGTTCCCGGTCCGGGCCCTGGCGGGGGTAGCCGTAGACGGTGGCGCGCGCTGCCACGGCCGTGGAGTCGGTGGTCACGGAACTCTCCTTCGCGAGCTGTTCTCGTCGGACGACCCCGGCGAGGGGAGAACGCGAAGGTGAACGGCACTCCCGGGCGAGTGCACTGAAAACCGTGCCTGCCTGGAGTGTTCGCCGACCCGCCCTCGAGGTCACCGGGATCTCCGCGCACGAGTCCGTCGTACGCGGGCAGTGGCAGGTCTTCGGACTCGCGGGCACACCTCGTGACGTACGAGGCACCTACTGGCCGTCGCTTCCCGGACCCGCTTCACCGGATCCAGTGCGTATGACGGCGGTCGTTCCCGCTCACCGCTGCGGGGCAGTCCCGGATTCCCACCGGGTTCCCTCTTGCGACGCGCCTGCCTGGCGGGCAGGGCGAACCAGCTGCGGGGTCAGCCTATACAGGCGAAGGGGGCGAGGGCCAAGGCGATCGACGTGAGGTGCGGGGTGCGCGCGGGCGAACGCGCGGGCGCCGCCGGTGAGTTCACCGGCGGCGCCTGTGGGCCGAGGATCAGGACAGGCGGTGCACGAGCTGGGTGGTCAGCTCGTAGCGGGCGCCGACGACCGCGAGTTCACCGGTGGCCACCTTCGCGGCGAGGTCCGGCTCGGCGGCTATGCGGGAGCGGATCGCGCGGACGTTGGCGTCGATGGTGGCGTCGACGCGGGCGGCGCCGTCCTTGGTGCGGTCGATGTTGGGGCGTATCTGGTCGGCCAGATACTGGATGTGGGCCGGCAGTTGCGCACCGGAGATGTCGGTCTCGACGGCGGCCTTCACGGCACCGCAGGACTGGTGTCCGAGGACCAGCACCAGGGGGATGTCGAGTTCGAGCACCCCGTAGGCGACGCTGCCGAGCACGGCCTCGTCCAGCACCTCGCCGCCGCTGCGGACGGTCATCAGGTCGCCGAGACCCTGGTCGAAGACGAGCTCCGGGGGAACGCGGGAGTCGATGCACCCGAGGACGAGGGCGAAGGGGTGCTGAGCCGTCGTCAGGCTCTGTCGCACGGCCGGTGATTCGTCCGGATGACGCTCGCGGTAGGTGCGCCAGCGCAGGTTGCCCGCCGCCAGTTCGCGCAGGGCCTCGCCCGGGGTGCCGGGACGGGGACGGCTGCCGAGGGGGGTCGCGGAGGCGGGGCCGGCGCCGAGGGTGAGGCCGGCGCCGATCGCCGCGGCGCCGGTGAGCCCGGCGCGCAGGAGTGCGCGGCGCCCGGCTCTGTCGGGGGTGTCTTGAGAGTTCACGGAGACGAACGTATGACCGAGTCCGGTGCGGATCCCTCTCGTTACCGAACCATGGTGAAGCGAGGGGGAAACGTGACGAGTTGCTGGGCGGATCTTGGTCATCTCCAGGGCCGTCCTTGATGGGGACGCGGTCCGCGCTCGCCCGGCTGTGCGGTGCGTTTGAGACAACCTGGCGGGGGAGAAGGTGCAGACCTATTCCCGGGAAGGGGCTTTTCGCAGGCTGTGGGGGAGCTCGCGCGCAAGCCTTGGCGTGCGAATGAGTCACGGCGCGGATCCACCCCGTTCATCCCGTTGATAGTTCAACGGGCACGCTGCGAGAATCCCGGTCCCGACCGCGTCGCGAAATTTTCGAATCACGCGAATTTCTGATTCACAAATCCCCCACGAAGTCTGCACAGAGCTTGGCTCTGGCCTGCCTCCGCGCAAAGCAGCGAAGAAGGTGCATTGTGTCACGGCACTCCACGCCGTTCGGCGCGCCGCCGCCGTACTCCGAAACTCCCCACGGCCCAGCGGAACATATGCCGGTGGCGCACGATCCCGCATATCGGACACTCCGTCGTACCCATCGGCAATTCGGCGTGAAGGCAACGTCCGTCGCCGTCGGCGGATTTCTTCTCTACGTCCTGCTCTCGAGTTTCGCGCCGACTGTGATGAACCGTTCCGTGAGCGGACACCTCACCCTGGGACTGGCTCTCGGGCTGGGGCAGTTCGTGCTGATGGGCGTCATCGTGTGGCGCTACCTCGTGCACCACCGCACCCGCGTCACCCCCGTGGTCCGCAGTCTGCGCGGGCTCGTCCGACATCAGGAAGCCGCCGTGGGACGGGCCCGGACGACGGCCGCTCCCCGTGAGGGGGACCTTCGCCGATGGTGACGACCGGCGCCGCGGTCGCGGACCGCTTCAGCCTGCAACTGACGCTCGTGCTCTTCCTGTCGGTGGTCGTCGTCACCCTCTTCACCGCGCTGCTGACCGCACCGCAGGGCGACGAGATCAGCGAGTTCTACCTCGGCAACCGCCTGATGTCCCCGCTGCGCAACGGCCTTGCCATGTGCGGCGACTATCTGTCGGCCGCGACCCTGCTGGGCAGCACCGGCCTGGTCGCGCTGACCGGCTACGACGGACTGCTGTACCTGTGCGGCACCGCCGTCGCCTGGATGATGGTCCTGCTGATCATCGCCGAACCCCTGCGCAACGCGGGCAAGTTCACCCTGGGCGACACCCTGGCGTACCGCCTGCCGCGCCTGCAGCGGCCGGTCCGCCTCGCCCTGGCCCTGTGCACCCTGGCCATCGCCACCCTTTATCTGGTCGCCCAACTCGTGGGCAGCGTCGCGCTGTTGACCCAGTTCACCGGTGAGCCGAGCGCCACCACCCGCACCCTGTGCGTGGTCGTCATCGGTGTCATCGTCATCGTGTACGCGGCCATCGGCGGTATGCCCGGCGCCACCTTCATCCAGGTCGTCAAGGCCGTCATGCTGATCTCCGGGGTCACGGTGACCGCCGTGATGGTGCTGCACCGCTTCGACTGGAACTTCGACGCCCTGCTGGCCGCCGCCGCGGACAACAGCGGCCAGGGGCAACGGTTCCTGGAACCCGGACTGCGCTACGGCGCCAGCACCACCAGCAAACTGGACTTCTTCAGCCTCCAGTTGGCCATCGTGCTCGGCCTCGCCGCGCTCCCGCACGTCATGATGCGGCTCCTCGCCCCGAAGCAGGTCGCCGTCCTGCGTTCCTCGGTGGTGTGGGCGATGGGCCTGGTCAGCCTCGTCTGTCTGGCCGCCGGCATCCTCGGGCTCGGGGCCACCGCCATCGTGGGGCGCGACACCATCGCGCAGACCGACCGCAAGGGCGACGCCGCCGTCCTGCTGCTCGCCCAGAACCTCGGCGGCGGTCTGCTGACGGCCCTGCTGTCCTGCCTGGCCTTCGTCACGCTCCTCGCCGTCGCCGCCGGCCTCACCCTGGCCGCGGCCTCCTCCCTCGCCCACGACCTCTACGGCGAGGTGATCCGCAAGGGGCAGGCGAAGGAGACCGAGGAACTGGCCGTGGCCCGGCTCGCGGCCGCCGTCATCGGTGTTCTCGGCATGCTGCTCGCCCTGATTTCCTGGGGCGCGAATACGGCCACCCTGGCATTCCTCGCCTTCGCGATCGCCGCCTCCGCTCTCCTGCCGACCCTCGTCTACACTCTGTTCTGGCGGCGCTTCACCGCACAGGGCGCTCTGCTCAGTCTCTGCGGCGGCCTGCTGAGCTCCGTCCTGCTCGTGGTGTTCTCGCCGGTGGTTTCCTCCACTCCCGCCTCGCTCTACCCGTCCGCGGACTTCGCCCTGTTTCCCCTGCAGAATCCGGGCATTGTCTCCATTCCGGCCGGATTCCTCCTCGGCTGGCTGGGTTCGGTGTTGAGCCGGCCCGATCCGTCCGAAAGCTTCGACGACTTCGAGGTGCGCACCCTCGTCGGAGTGGACTAGGCGATGGCATGGCGGACTTGTGGAGTTTTTGTCCATTGTTGATCAGGGCTTGCGACAACAACTCCCGTGCAGTAATTAGGTGAATCATGAAATTGTTCAGCCGTGACACCTCGCTCCGCCGTTCGGAGCGGACCGTCACGCCCCCGCCCCCCACGATGTCACCGGCCGTCGGCACCGCGGTCCTTCCGGATCCGGCGCTGGCGCCCCTGACCGGCGAATGGGTCATCGACCCCGCCCACAGCAGGATCGGCTTTTCCGTACGGCACGCCATGGTGACCACGGTTCGCGGCTCCTTCGCGGAGTACCAGAGCCGTCTGTATTTCGATGGCCGCGATCCCTCCCGCTCACAGGCGGAGATCGTGCTGTCGACCGGCAGCGTCGACACCGGTGTGGAACAGCGCGACGCCCACCTCGTGGGCCGCGACTTCCTCGACGCCAGGAACTACCCGCGGATGCGCTTCGCGAGCACCGCCGTCGAGATGACCGGCAACGATGTCTACCGGATGACCGGCGACCTGACCATCAAGGCCGTCACCCGCCCCGTGGTGCTGGAACTGACCTACATAGGCCATGTCACCGACCCCTTCGGCTATCAGCGGGCCGGGTTCGACGGCACCACCACGATCAACCGCACGGAGTGGGGCCTGAACTACAACTCCAAACTGGCCGAGGGCGGCGCCATGGTGAGCGAGAAGGTCCGCCTCCAGTTCGACATCGCGGCGATCCGCACCGCGCCCGTCGGCTGACCCGCCCCGGGCCGGTCGGGGCCGCGCCGGCACCGGGCCGCGGCCCCGACGGCGGCGCTACG
This sequence comes from Streptomyces sp. RG80, assembly GCF_040446465.1. Classification (NCBI taxonomy): domain Bacteria; kingdom Bacillati; phylum Actinomycetota; class Actinomycetes; order Kitasatosporales; family Streptomycetaceae; genus Streptomyces; species Streptomyces sp. RG80. Next base: position 174,762 of record NZ_JBEAAJ010000006.1, read on the forward strand.
ACGTCGGCGCCGGCCTCGCCTCCAGCCGTACGACCACGCTCTTCGAGGTCGGGGTGTTGCTGATGTCCGCGACGCTGTCGAGCGGGACCAGGACGTTGGTCTCCGGGTAGTACGCGGCGGCCGAACCCGGGGGAGTGGGGTAGGCGACGACCCGGAAGGCGTCCGCGCGGCGCTCCGAGCCGTCGGACCAGACGCTGACCAGATCCACGAGACCGCCGTCCGTAAGCGAGAGGTCGGCGAGGTCCGCGGAGTTCACCAGGACGACGCGGCGGCCGCCCTTGATGCCGCGGTAGCGGTCGTCCATGGCGTAGGGGATCGTGTTCCACTGGTCGTGCGAGCGCAGAGTCTGAAGGATCAGATGGCCCTTCGGCGCCCGGAGCATGGTGAAGTCGTTGACGGTGAAGACGGCCTTCCCGCTGGGCGTACGGAACACCCGGTCGTTGACCGGGTTGGGCAGCCGGAAGCCACCGGGGCGCCGTACCCGCTCGTTGAAGTCCTCGAAGCCCTCGACGACTCGGGCGATCCGCTCGCGCACCAGGTCGTAGTCGGCCTCGAAGTCCGCCCAGGCGATGTCCGGTTCGCCGCCGAGCACCCGGCGGGCGAGACGGCTGATGATGGCGACCTCGCTCAGCAGCCGCGCGGACGCGGGGGCGAGCCGGCCGCGGGTGGCGTGGACCTCGCTCATGGAGTCCTCGACCGTCATGAACTGCTCCCCGCCCGCCTGGACGTCGCGGTCGCTGCGGCCGAGCGTGGGCAGGATCAGTGCCGTGCGGCCGCACACCGTGTGCGAGCGGTTCAGCTTCGTCGAGATGTGCGCCGTCAGACGGCAGTTGCGCATGGCGCGCTCGGTGACGTCGCTGTCGGGCGAGGCCCGCACGAAGTTGCCCGCCACCCCGAGGAAGACCTTGGCCCGCCCGGCGAGCATGGCCCGGATCGAGTCGACGGAGTCCAGGCCGTGCGCTGTCGGCGGAGTGAACCGGAACTCGTCCCCCAGCCGGTCCAGGAACGCCTGCGGCATCCGCTCCCAGATGCCCATCGTGCGGTCACCCTGGACGTTGCTGTGCCCGCGCACCGGGCACACTCCCGCGCCGGACCGGCCGATGTTGCCGCGCAGCAGCAGGAAGTTGACGACCTCCCGGATGGTGGGCACGCCGTGCTTGTGCTGGGTCAGGCCCATGGCCCAGCAGACGATGACACTGCGGCTGGCCAGGACCCGCTCGTGGACCCGCTCGATCTCGTCCTGGCTCAGCCCCGTGGCCTCGAGGACCTCGTCCCACGACGTGGTGGCGCGCAGCTGCTCGGCGAAGGCCTCGTAGCCGGTGGTGTGCGCCTCGATGAACTCCCGGTCCAGGACGGTGCCCGGCTCCTTGTCCTCGGCCTCCAGCAGCATCAGGTTCAGCGCCTGGAAGAGCGCCAGGTCGCCGCCGGGCCGGATCTGGAGGAACTGGTCGGCGAGGGCCGTGCCCCGGCCGATCACGCCCCGCGCCTTCTGCGGGTTCTTGAAGCGCATCAGCCCGGCCTCGGGCAGCGGATTGACGGCGACGACGCTGCCGCCGCGGCGCTTGGTCTCCTCCAGCGCGGACAGCATCCGCGGATGGTTGGTGCCGGGGTTCTGGCCGACGACGAACACCAGGTCGGCGTCGTACAGGTCGTCGAGGCTGACGCTGCCCTTGCCGATGCCGAGGGTCTCGCCGAGCGCGGAGCCGCTGGACTCGTGGCACATGTTGGAGCAGTCGGGGAGGTTGTTGGTGCCGAAGGCCCGCGCGAACAGCTGGAGCAGGAACGCCGGTTCGTTGGCCAGCCGACCGGAGGTGTAGAACAGCGCCTCGTCCGGGTGGTCCAGGGCACGCAGTTCCTCGGCGAGCAGCTCCAGCGCCTCGTCCCAGCCGATGGGCTCGTAGTGCTCCGCGCCCTCCCGCAGCACCATCGGCTCGGTCAGCCGGCCCTGCTGGTTGAGCCAGTAGTCCGACTTACGGCTCAGCTCGTCGACGGAGTACGTCCGGAAGAACTCGGCGGTCACCCGCCGCGAGGTCGCCTCGTCGCTGATGTGCTTGGCGCCGTTCTCGCAGTACTCGTTGAGATGCCGCTCGCCCGGCGCCGGCTCCGGCCAGGCACAGCCGGGGCAGTCGATCCCCTTCGCCTGGTTGATGTTGAGCAGGGTCAGCGCGGTGCGCCGGGGCGAGGTCTGGCCCAGCGCATACGTCAGGGCGTGCGCCACGCCGGGCACGCCCGCCGCCCAGGTCTTGGGAGCCGTCACCGACAGCTCGCCCTCATCCGGTTCGTCGATGTCCCGCACCGAGCACCACGCCCTCTCCCAGCCGATCGCCCCTCACTCTTCGCCAGTACATCGCCCCAGGTCAAAGCGGTAGTTGTTATCGCGTGATAGGCCGTACCGATCACACCGGCGGAGCCTTCTGTCCCGTTCGCGCGAAGCGGTGGATCATTGGGGCGTGCTGCTCCGTCAACTCGAGTACCTCGTCGCCCTCGCCCGGGTCCGCCACTTCGCCAAGGCGGCGCAGGCCTGCTACGTCTCCCAGCCGGCCCTGTCCGAGGGCATCCGGAAGCTGGAGGAGGAACTCGGCATCCCCCTGGTCCGGCGGGGGCGCCGGTTCGACGGGCTGACCCCGGAGGGCGAGCGGGTCGTCCTGTGGGCGCAGCGGATCCTCGCCGACCGTGACGCCATGGAGAGCGAGATCCAGGCACTGCGGGCGGGCCTCAGCGGCCGGCTGCGGATCGGGACCGTACCCACGGCCTCCACGGCGGTGGGCCTGCTGACCCAGCCGTTCTGCGCCGCCAACCCGCTCGCCACCGTCCAGGTCTTCACCGACCTGCGGGCCGAGGACATCGTGGACCGGCTGCGCGCCTACGAGCTCGACGCCGCCGTGACCTACCAGAGCTCCGTCGCGGAGTACGACTTCAAGTTCGTCCCGCTGTACCGGGAGCGCCATGTCCTGCTGACCCAGCGGTCCGCCCCCGACGCCGGACTCGGCGAGATCTCCTGGGAGGAGGCGGCCCAGTACCCCCTGTGTCTGCTCGACCCGATGATGCAGGGGCGCCAGATCCTCGACGCGGTCTTCGCGGCCGTGGGCGTCTCGGTCACCCCGCGCGTCGAGACCGACTCGATCGGCTCCCTGTTCGCCCAGGTCAGGGCCGGACAGTGGGCGAGCATCGTGCCGTACGCCTGGCTGCACGTCTTCGGTGTCCCCGCGGGGATGCACGCCGTACCCCTGGTCCGCCCGGTCCGCTCGGAACAGATCGGCCTGGTCCTGCCAGCCCGCGAGCCCGTCTCGGTGATCGGCCAGGCACTGATCGACGTGGTGGGCAGGTCCGGGATCTCGGCGGCCCTGGAACGGCTGCCCGACTAAGCGCTCCGCTGGAAGTGGCGCGTGGTGCCGTCGTTCGGCTGCGGCGCCGTTGTGGCTGGTCGCGCCCACGCGGCGGAGTCGCATATGTCACAGCCCCGCGCCCCTTGAGGGCGTTGCCGAACCGTGGTCGACGTCGCCCAGCCTGCTCAGGGCCCGGACCGTGACTCGGGTGCCCGCCGGCTCCAGTGCGAGGATGACGGACCACGGCGTGCGGGCTGGGGCCCTGCTGATGGATCAGCGCGGGCCGAGGAGGAGGGGGAGCACGGATGGAGTCGCTGCCGAACGGGCCGGCGGACTGTGCGGGGTCCGCCCGGACGGGCCGGCCGCGCGCCACGTCGCGGGCGGTGCTGGAGCGACTGGGCTTCGAGCTGTTCGCGCGGCAGGGCTTCGACGGCACGACGGTCGACGACATCGCCGACGTGGCGGGGATCGGCCGGCGCACCTTCTTCCGCTACTTCGCCTCCAAGAACGACCTCGTGTGGGGCGACTTCGAAGAGCAACTGGCCAGGCTCGACACACTGTTGAAGGCGGCAGAGCCGAGCACCTCGATGATGGACGCGCTGCGCGAGGCCGTCGTCGAGTTCAACCGCTTCGACCCGGCGGAGGTGCCCTGGCACCGGCAGCGCATGGCACTCATCCTGCGCGTGCCGACCCTCCAGGCGGACTCGGCCGTGCGCTACGCCTCCTGGCGGACCCTGGTCACCGAGTTCGCCGCCCGGCGCCTGGACCTTCCCGCCTCCGACCTGCTGCCCCGGCTGATCGGCAGCACGGTCCTGGCCGCGTGCGTCGCCGCCTACGAGCAGTGGCTGACCGACGAGGACGCCGACCTGAGCGGCCTGCTGGATCAGGCGATACGGCAGCTGGCGGCCGGATACGGCGAGCTCGGCGCCCGCGCGTAGTTCGACTCTTGGCGTGGGCGGCCTCACCGGCATGCCTTTGCCCCGGTGCCGGACGTACAACTGGCCGACGCCGCAGACCCCTTCACTTTTGACACCGTGTGCCATTAGTCTCCCGGGCATCCGAGAGGAACGGTCTCCAGGGAGAGTCGCATGAACGAACTCCGCTCCGCCCCGACCGAAGAAGCCCCGGCCCCGGCCCAGCCCGACGCGGCCGATCCGACCGAGACGTCGTCCGACCTGATCGAAGCCGAGGATCTCCTGGAGGAGATCTCCATCGACGGCATGTGCGGCGTCTACTAGGTGGCCGCCCGGTGACCGCGATGGACCTCGACCGCGCCTGGGACCTGCACCCGCAGGTCTCGGTGCGGCCGGAACCCTTCGGCGCGCTGCTCTACCACTTCGGCACCCGCAGGCTGACCTTCCTCAAGGACAGCCGGCTGCTCGCGTGCGTCCAGCACCTCGCCCAGGCCCGTACGGCCCGGGCCGCCTGTCTGGCCGCAGGTGTCGACGAGGCCGAACTGCCCCGGTACGGCAGGGCGTTGGCCGCGCTGGCCGAGTCCTCGATGCTCGTCGGAAGGACCCCATGAGCGCCCCGTCACGGCTGGTCGACCTGTTCGAGCACGGGCTCGACGCGCCGATCTGCCTCACCTGGGAACTGACCTACGCCTGCAACCTGGCCTGCGCCCACTGTCTGTCCAGCTCCGGCCGGCGCGACCCGCGCGAACTGACCACCGAGGGGGCCAAGGCCGTCATCGACGAACTGGAGGCCATGCAGGTCTTCTACGTCAACATCGGCGGCGGAGAGCCCACGGTCCGCGCCGACTTCTGGGAACTCCTCGAGTACGCGACGGCCCACCACGTCGGGGTGAAGTTCTCCACCAACGGCGTCCGGATCACTCCCGAGGCCGCCGCACGCCTCGCCGCCAACGACTACGTCGACGTCCAGATCTCCCTCGACGGCGCCACCGCCGACGTCAACGACGCGGTACGCGGCCGGGGTTCGTACGCCACGGCGCTCAAGGCGCTGGAGAACCTGGCCGCCGCCGGCATGAAGAACTTCAAGATCTCGGTGGTCTGCACCCGCCACAACATCGCCCAGCTCGACGAGTTCAAGGCACTCGCCGACCGCTACGGCGCCCAGCTGCGCCTGACCCGGCTGCGCCCCTCCGGTCGCGGCGCCGACGTCTGGGACGAGCTGCACCCGACGGCCGCACAGCAACGCGAGCTGTACGACTGGCTGTTGGCGCACGGCGAGAACGTGCTCACCGGCGACTCCTTCTTCCACCTCTCCGGCTACGGCCAGGCCCTGCCCGGCCTGAACCTGTGCGGCGCCGGACGGGTCGTCTGCCTCATCGACCCCGTCGGGGACGTGTACGCCTGTCCGTTCGCCATCCACGAGGAGTTCCTGGCGGGCAACGTCCGTACACCCGACGGCTTCCGCGGGGTGTGGCGTGACTCCGAGCTGTTCCGGCGGCTGCGTACCCCGCGGCACGGCGGAGCCTGTGCCTCCTGCGCGTTCTACGACTCCTGCAAGGGCGGTTGCATGGCGGCGAAGTTCTTCACCGGGCTGCCGCTGGACGGCCCCGACCCGGAGTGCGTGCGAGGGCACGGGGAGGACCTGCTGGCCCGCCGCGACGGAAGCCGGCTGCCCAGGCCGGCCGCCGACCACTCCCGGCGGACGGTGGACCTCGTGCTCACCCGGCGGCCACCGATCAGCGACTGCGACGAGAACCCACTGGCCGGGCTTGCCTCCACACGGACCGGAAAGGACGCGGCACATGCCTAGGAACCCCTGGTTCGAGACCGTCGCCGAAGCACAGCGCAGGGCCCGCAAACGCCTGCCGAGCCCGGTCTACGGCGCGCTGGTCGCGGGTTCCGAGCGCGGTCGTACGATCGACGCCAACCTGGCGGCCTTCGCCGAACTGGGCTTCGCCCCCCGGGTGGTGGGCCACCACGCGCGGCGGGATCTGTCCACGACCGTCCTGGGCGTGCCCACCGAACTGCCCGTGCTCATCTCGCCGACCGGGGTGCAGGCCGTCGACCCGGACGGGGAGGTCGCCGTGGCCCGCGCCGCGGCGAGCCGGGGCGTGATCATGGGGCTCAGCGCGTTCGCGAGCCGGCCCGTGGAGGAGGTGGCCGCCGCCCGGCCGGACCTCTTCTTCCAGCTGTACTGGAGCGGGTCGCGCGAGACGATGGTGCAGCGCATGGACCGGGCCAGGGCCGCCGGTGCCAAGGCGCTCATCGTCACCCTCGACTGGTCCTTCTCGCACGGCCGGGACTGGGGCAGCCCCGCCATCCCGGACAAGCTCGACCTGAAGACCATGCTCCGCTTCGCCCCCGACGTGCTGCCCCGCCCCGGCTGGCTGTGGAAGTACGCCAGGTCCGGCCGCCTCCCCGACCTCACCGTGCCCAACCTCCGGGCCCCCGGCGCGGCCGCCCCGACCTTCTTCGGCGCCTACGGCGAGTGGATGCAGACCCCGCCGCCCACCTGGGAGGACGTCAAGTGGCTGCGTGCGGAGTGGGGCGGCCCCTTCCTCCTCAAGGGCGTGACCCGGGTCGACGACGCCAAGCGGGCCGTCGACGCCGGGGTGTCGGCGCTGTCCGTGTCCAACCACGGCGGCAACAACCTGGACACCACCCCGGCCACCATCCGGATCCTGCCCTCCGTCGTCGAAGCGGTCGGCGACCAGGTCGAAGTCCTGCTGGACGGAGGTGTCCGGCGCGGCGGCGACGTGGCCAAGGCCCTCGCCCTCGGCGCCCGGGCCGTCCTGATCGGCCGCGCCTATCTGTGGGGGCTGGCCGCGAACGGACAGGCCGGCGTCGAGAACGTGCTGGACATCCTGCGCGGCGGGCTCGACTCGGCCGTGCTGGGCCTCGGGCACTCCTCGATCCACGAACTGACGCCCGACGACCTGGTGATACCACCGGGCTTCCGCCTGACTCTGGGCGACTCGCAGGCGTCGGTCCCACGCCCCGCTCCGGCCGCCTGACCATGGCACTGGCCGACGAGGTGTGGCCGCGAGTGCCTCCCGGCGCGCTCGTCCTGGTCCCGGTGGGCTCCACCGAACAGCACGGCCCGCACCTGCCGTTGGACACCGACACCGTGGTCGCCCAAGCCGTCGCGGACCGGACGGCCCAGGCGCTGCCGAGCCCGTGTCTGCCGGCGCCGCCGCTCGCGTACGGCGCGAGCGGCGAACACGCCGACTTTCCCGGAACCGTCTCGATCGGGCACGAGGCGCTGCGCGCGGTGGTCGTGGAGCTGACGCGCTCCCTGTCCCTGTGGGCCCGGCGCATCGTCTTCGTCAACGGCCACGGCGGCAACACCGCCACCCTCGACACGGCACTGGGCCTGCTGCGCGCGGAGGGCCACGACGCCGCCTGGACCGGGTGCGGGACACCGGGCGGCGACGCGCACGCCGGCCGTACGGAGACCTCGCTGATGCTGCACCTGGCGCCGGACCGGGTACGCCTCGACGCCGCGCTCGCCGGCGACACCCGACCGCTGGCCGTCCTCCTGCCCGACCTGATCGCCCACGGCGTCCGCGCGGTCTCGCCCAGCGGCGTGCTCGGCGATCCCGCCGGCGCCTCGGCCGAGGAAGGGCGCCGGGCGCTGGACGCGATGGTCTGCGCCACGGTCCGCCGGGTCACCGCGTGGACCTGCGACGCCCGGGGCCGCCTCACCGACCCGGCCCGCACCGAGGGCGTGGGCAGATGACCCTTCCCCTCGGCTTCGTGGCCCGACTCGACCGGCACACCCGGGTGGTCGACGGCGGCCGGGCCCTCCTCGGCGGCTTCCCGACCCGGCTGGTGAGACTGACCCCGAAGGCCCGAGGGCTCCTCGACGGCAGAACGCTCTCCGTACGCGATGCCCCGAGCGCGCTCCTCGCGGACCGGCTCCTGGACATCGGCATGGCCCACCCCGTCGCCGCATCCCTTCCGCTGCCCCCCGACCCCCGGTACACGGTCGTGGTCCCGGTCCGCGACCGTCCGCGCCAACTCGACCGTCTGCTGCGGAGCATCGGCACCGACACCCCCGTGATCGTGGTCGACGACGCCTCGCACCACCCGGCCGCCGTGGCGGGCGTCGCCGCCGAGCACGGCGCCCGACTGGTGACCCTCGCCGTCAACGCCGGACCGGCCGGAGCGCGCAACGCCGGGCTGCGCCTGGTCGGCACGCCGTACGTGGTCTTCGTCGACTCCGACATCGTGCTGGACCCGGACACCGTCCCGACCCTGCTCCGGCACTTCGCCGACCCGCGCGTCGCCCTGGCCGTCCCCCGCATCGCCGGGCTGCCCGCCCCCGCGACGACCTGGATCGAACGGTACGAGAACGCCAGGTCCTCACTCGACCTCGGCGCGCACCCCGCCCCGGTCCGCCCCGGCACCCCCGTCTCCTGGGCCTCCTCGGCCTGCATGGTGGCGCGGGTGGACGCGCTCGCCGACGGCTTCGACGCGCGCATGCGGGTCGGCGAGGACGTCGACCTGTGCTGGCGGCTGATCGCGGCCGGCGCACGCGTGCGGTACGAGCCCGCCGTACGGGCCTGCCACGAGCACCGCGTACAGGTGGGGGACTGGCTGCGCCGCAAGGCCGTGTACGGCACCGGCGCCCACCCCCTGGCCCGCCGGCATCCCGAGCACATCGCGCCCGCCGTGTTCGCCCCGTGGGGCCTGGCGTTCGCCGCGGCCCTGCTCGCCCAGCGGCGCTGGTCGGTCCCGGTCGCGGGCGCCGTCCTGGGCGTCGTCACCGTGCGCATCGCCCGCAAGCTCGACGGCACCCGGCACCCCTACCGCCTGGCAGCCCGCCTCACCGCGAACGGCGCGCTGGGCACCCTGGCACAGACCTCCGCGCTGCTCATCCGCCACTGGTGGCCGCTGGCCGCCGCCGGATGCGTGCTCTCCCGTCGGGCACGCCGCGCCACGACGCTCGCCGCCCTCACCGACATCGCCCTCGAGTACCGCCGGGACCGGGCCGCGCTCGACCCCCTCCGCTACGGCACCGCCCGCCGCCTCGACGACCTCGCCTACGGCGCCGGCGTATGGCTCTCCGCCCTCAAGGGCCGCCGCCTCACCGCACTGCGCCCTCGCATCACGCTCAGCGCCAGCCGAAACGCCGGTCCACCACGGCGGCGAACTCCTCCAGCGTGAGCACCGCGTCCCCGTTCTGGTCGGCGGCGTCGAACAGTGCCGAGGAGGCGTCGGCGTCACCGAGAGCCCAGAACGGCAGCGCACCCGACGCGGCGAGCGTCGGTCCCTTCGTCCGCAGGGCGATGATGATCTCCGCCCGGGTCAGGGTCCCGTTCCGGTCGAGGTCGAGGGCTTCGAACAGGATCCGGGCCTTGTCGCTCATGGGGTCGTCCTCATTCCCGTCGCCGGAGGGTCAGGGCCCGCCCTCCACTCCCTCATCACAACGCTCGCGGCCCGGTTCGCGGTTCCCCGGGGAGCCGAGCGCGGTGCGGGTCTCCAGCGCGTGCAGCACCGCCACCATGTCCTCGCCGCCGTGACCCTGGTCGACCGTCTCGCCGAAGAGGGCGTGGCAGACATCCAGCAACGGGGAGGCGATGTCGGCCTTGCGGGCCGCCTCCGCGATCAACTGGTTGTTCTTCAGTACGTCCGCGGCGGCCGCCTGGGCGCCGAAGTCGCGGGCCAGCAGCTTGGGCCCCTTCATCCGGGAGACGGCACTGGCCATCGGACCCGCGTCCAGGACGTCCCGTAGCAGCCCCCGGTCCAGTCCGTGCCCGTCGGCGAAGTGGAACGCCTCGCTGAGCCCGGTGACCAGGGTGATCAGGAAGAGGTTCACCGAGAACTTCATCAGCAGCGCGCCCGGCACCGCACCACACCCGAACGTCTCCCGGCACATCGGCGCCAGCAGGGGCCGTACCGCCGCCACGGCGTCCTCGTCGCCCGCCGTCATCCCCACCAGCTCGCCTCGCTCGGCCGGGACACGGGAACCGGAGACCGGGGCCTCCACATAGCGGCCGCCCGCGGCCCTGATGTCGTCCTGAAGCCCGTGCGAGTACTCGGCCGAAGTCGTCCCCATGTGGACCACGACATGCCCGGCCACCCGCTCGGCGAAGTCCGGGGTGCCACGCCCCAGCACCGTGTCCATGGCGGCCTCGTCGGCCAGCATCAGGATCACGGTCCCGGCCCGCTCGAAGACCTCGGCCGCACTCGCCGCGACCTCGGCCCCCGCCGCGCGCAGCGGCTCGGCACGGCCCGGCGTGCGGTTCCACACGACGAGCGGGGTCCCGGCGCGGGCGAGGTTGAGCGCCATGGGCTGCCCCATGAGCCCGAGGCCGACGAAACCGACGTACATGACGCGCCGCCTTTCCGGCTCACCCTGTGGCCGGTCTGCCGCTTCCCGCTATGACAGCGGTCATAGTAGCCGTCGTTATGACAGCGGTCATAGAGTGGGAGTCGCACCATTGGGCGAACGGGAGACCGAGGATGTCCGAACGAGGGCCGCGTGAGCGGATGGTCTTCAGCGCGGCCCAGCTCATCCGGCGCGACGGGGTCGCCGCCACCGGCATGCGGGAGGTCGCCGCGCACGCCGGAGCGCCCCGCGGTTCGCTCCAGCACTACTTCCCCGGCGGCAAGGAACAGTTGGTCAACGAGGCGGTCGGCTGGGCGGGCCGGTACGCGGGCAAGCGCGTCGCCCGTTTCGTCGCCGCTCTGGACGAGCCGACGCCCGGCGGACTGTTCGCCGAGATGGTGCGGCAGTGGACCGACGAGTACGAGGCCGAGGGCTTCGCCGGCGGCTGTCCCGTGGCCGCCGCCACGGTGGACTGCGCGGAGTCCACCGCCTCCACGCGAGAGGCCGCGTCCGCCGCGTTCGCCACCTGGACCGGACCGGTGGCCCAGGCCCTGGCCGACATGGGCGTACCCGAGCAACGGACCGTCGCGCTCGCCACGCTCATGATCAGCAGCCTGGAGGGAGCCCTCCTCATGGCCCGCGCCGAGCAGGACGTCCGCGCCCTGAGAACCGTGGCCCGGGAACTCGGCCCCCTCCTGGACGCGGCGGTGCGTCACTAGCCTGTCCTCATGGACGAACCCGGCGCCGCTCACGGCTTCACATCGGTGGACTCGCAGACCCGGCCCGGCGACTGGGTGACCGTTCTGGACCGAGTGGCCGCGGAGCCGTTCTACGCCGCCTACAAACGACGGTTGCGGGAGCTGCTGCGCCCCACGGCGGGCGAGCTGTTCCTGGAGGTCGGAGCGGGGACGGGCGACGCCGCACGGGCACTGCGCGCACGCTGGAACGCCGAAGTCGTCGCGCTCGACAGCTCCTTGACGATGGCCGCGCGGGCACGGACACGCGGACTGGCCCGTGCCGTGGTCGCGGACGGACACCGACTGCCGTTCGGCGCCGACCGGTTCGACGGCGCCTGGGCCGACCGCGTCCTGCAGCACGTCGCCGACCCCGACCGGGTCCTGGACGAGCTGCTGCGCGTGATCCGCCCCGGCGGCCGGATCGCACTGGCCGATCCGGACTACGACACCCAGGTACTCGACATCGACGATCGGGAACTCGCCCGCCGGGTGCTGCGCTTCCGCGCGGACGTGCTGCTGCGCAACGGCACGCTGGCCCACCGGCAGGCCGGTCTCCTCGCCGCCCGTGGACTGCACGACCTCACCGTGGAGGCCCGCACCCTGGTCGTCCGCGATCCGTCGGCGGTCGACAACGTCATGGGCCTGCGCACCTGGGCCCATACCGCCGCGGCCCGCGGGCACGTCGACCCCGCGGACGCGGACCGGTTCGTCGCCCTCTACGACGACGCCGTGCGCACGGGCCGGTTCACGTACGCGGTGACGTTCTTCCTGACGGCCGCCACCCTGCCCGAGTGACCCGCGCCCTCGGCCCTCTCAGGCGAGCGTGACCTCGACCGGCAGCTTCTTGATGCCGTTGACGAAGTTGGAGCGGACCCGGGGGACCTCGCCGGCCAGCCTGATGTCGGCGATGCGCGGGATGAGCTCCTCGAACATGATGCGGATCTCGGTGCGGGCGAGGAGGTTGCCCAGGCACAGGTGGGGGCTGCCCTTGCCGAAGGTGACGTGGTCGTTGTGCTGCCGGGCGACGTCCAGGTCGTAGGGGTTGCCGAAGACCTCCTCGTCGCGGTTGCCGGAGGCGTACCACATGACGACCTTGTCGCCCTCCTTGATCCGCTTGCCGCCGAGTTCGACGTCCCGGGTCGCGGTGCGGCGGAAGTGGTAGACGGGGGAGGCCCAGCGCAGGAACTCCTCGACCGCCGTGGGGATCAGGGCGGGGTCGTCCTTCAACCGGGCCAGCTGCTCGGGGTGTTGGAGCAGGGCCAGCATGGAGTGGGTGATGGTGTGCCGGGTGGTCTCGTTGCCGGCGACCACCAGCAGCAGGAAGTAGTTGTCGAAGTCCTGCGCGGAGAGCGGGATCCCGTCGCGCGGGGTGGTGTTGACGAGCTTGGAGACCAGGTCCTGGCCGTCGCCGCCGCGCCGCTGCCGGGCCAGTTCCCGGCCGTACTCGAAGACCTCGATCGACGCGGGGGAGCGGAACGGCAGGTCGCGGTACTTCTCGCTCTCCTCGCTGTGCAGCAGTACGTCCGCGTAGTCGGGGTCGGTGTTGCCGATGATGCGGTTGCCCCAGTCGATGAGCTGCTGGTTGTCCTCCGGCGGCACGTCGAGGAGCCGGGCCAGCACGTTGATGGGGAAGTCGGCGGAGACGTCGGCGACGAAGTCGAAGGTGCCCTTGGTCAGGGCCGCGTCCAGGGTCTTGGCGGTCAGGCCGCGCAGGAAGTCGGTGTAGCTGTTGATGACGCCGGCGCCGAACTGCCGCTGGATCACGCTGCGCAGGGCGCGGTGGCGGACGCCGTCCATCTCCAGGATGGAGGCCCGCTTCTTGATCTGGTCGTCGTCGACCTCCTCGAGGTTGACGAACCTCGTCGAGGTGAAGGTCTCCGCGTCGCGGTCGACGCGGGCGATGTCGGCGTGCCGGGTCACCGCCCAGAAACCGGAGTTGGGGGCCTCCTCCGGCTGCCAGTGCACCGGGTCCTCGTGGCGCAGGGTGTGGAACATCCGCCAGGGCGTCACACCGTCGGTGAAGTTGTCGAGGTCGGCGAGATTCACGTCCGACAAGGGCATCGGCTCGTTCACGGCGGGGGTCAGGATCTCGGTCATCGGTGGCTCCCGGGCATCACAGGTGGTAGGCGTACTCGGTGAACTCCCAGTCGGTGACGTGCCGTTGGAAGCGTTCGATCTCGTTGCGTTTGTAGGTGAGGAAGGAGGCGGTGAACTCCTTGCCCAGGACGTCGGCCAGGTCGGTGTCCGCCTCCAGCGCGTCCAGGGCACCGGTCAGAGTCGTCGGCAGCAGGGCCGAGCGGTCGGTGTCGTAGCCGTAGCCCTCCAGCGGGGCCGGTGGTTCCTCGCCCGCCCGGACGCCGAGGAGGGCGGCGGCGACCGTGCCCGCGATCAGCAGGTAAGGGTTGGCGCTCGCGTCGCCGAGGCGCAGCTCCAGCCGGGTGCCGGAGCCGCGCTCCGGGGGGATGCGGAGCATGGCGCTGCGGTTGTCGAGCCCCCAGTCGATCAGCCAGGGGGCGAGGGTGTCCGGGCCGAAGCGCTTGTAGGAGTTCACGGTCGGGTTGGCCAGGGCCGCGAGCGCGGGGGCGTGGGCGAGGATGCCGGCGAGGGCGTGCCGGGCGGTGGCCGAGAGGCCGTAGGCGCCCGACGGGTCGTCGAAGGCGTTGCCGGCGCCTTCCTCTTCGGAGGTCTCGCACGACAGGTGCAGATGGAAGCCGGAGCCGCCCGCGTCGCCGAAGGGCTTGGCCATGAAGGTGGCCAGGTTGCCCTCCTTGCGGGCCAGCTCCTTGACGGCCGCCTTGAAGCGGAAGGCGCGGTCGGCGGCGTCGAGGGCCGCGGAGTGGGTCAGGTTGATCTCGTACTGGCCGCCGTCGAACTCGTGGTTGCCGGTGACCACCCCGAGGCCGAGATCGCGCAGCTGCCGCAGGGTGCGCAGCAGATGGTTGTCGGGGTCGGAGCGCAGTCCCGCGGTGTAGACGGCGCCGGTGGTCTCCGGTGAGCGGCGCCAGCCGGTGGGGGTGCCGGGGGCCGGCTCCAGCAGGAAGTACTCCAGTTCGGGGCCGACGACCGGGTGCAGGCCCTGCTCGGCACAGCGTGCCAGGACGGTGCGCAGCAGGTCGCGCGGCGACTCGGGGGCGGGCGCCGAGGTCGCCGGGTCGAGGACCTCGCCGAGGCAGGTGGCGACCCCGGGCTCCCAGGGCAGTACGGCCAGGGTCGACAGGTCGGGGCGTACGTGCACGTCGGGCAGGCCGGCGTCCAGACCGCCCGCGACCGGGACCACGTCGCCCTGCGGGGTGGTGTGGTAGACGGCGCGGCAGAAGGCCAGACCGTGCTCGCAGGCCGACGGCAGATGGTCGAGGAGCACGTCACGGGCGCGGTCGGTGCCGATCAGGTCGGGGTAGACCACCCGGACCACGTCGACGCCTTCGGCGGCGAGCCGTTCCATGTGCCGGCGGATGTCTGGGATGTCGGATGCGCTCACCGATGTCTCCTCGGACGGATGGGTGGCGTGGGGGAGAGAAAGCCGGGGTGCGGGAGAGAGGGCAGCCCCCGGTTGGTCGTTTGGTTCCGAACGATATGGAGGGGTGTCGCCGCTCGCAAGGGGGTCGCCCGAAAAATTTATCCATCTGGACAGCTATTGACCAGGGCCGGGCGGCTTCCTATGTTGTTTGAAGCCAAACGAGTCAGGGGTGCGGCTCTCGCACCCCTTTGGCCCGGGGCCCGGCCGCCTCCGGCCGGGCCCTTCCATCCCGCCGTGGCCCCAGGAGGACCGCCATGAAGGTCGTCGTCGACATGAACAAGTGCCAGGACCACGGCCAGTGCGTCTTCGCCGCCCCCGACGTCTTCTCGCTGGACGACGACGGACACCTGCTGTACGTCGCCGACCCCGACGACACCCTGCGCGAGGAGGTCGAGGAAGCGGCCGACGTCTGCCCGCTCCAGGCCATCCGGATCGAGGGCTGAGCCCCATGACCGCACGCGTGGTCGTCGCGGGCGCCTCGATGGGCGGCCTGCGCGCCGCCGAGCAACTGCGGGCGGCCGGCTGGACCGGTGCGATCACCGTCGTCGGCGACGAGCCCCACATGCCCTACAACCGGCCTCCGCTGTCCAAGGACGTACTGGCCGGCAAGGCACCCTTCGAGTCACTGGCCTTCACCCCGAAGGCGGCCGCCGCCGACGTGGAGTGGCGCCTGGGCACCAGGGTCACCGCCGCCCGGCTCGCCGAACGCACCGTCGCACTCGACGACGGCACCACCCTCTCGTACGACGGACTCGTGGTCGCCACCGGAATGCGCCCCCGGCGGCTGAGCTGCCCCGGACCGCTCACCGGCCGGCACACGGTCCGCACCCTCGCCGACGCCCAGGGCCTGCGCGACGAACTGACCCGCCCCGGCATCCGGTTGGTCGTGGTCGGCGCCGGGTTCATCGGCTGCGAGGTCGCCGCCACCGCCGTAGGGCTGGGTGTGCGCGAGGTGACCGTCGTCGACCCGCTGCCCCTGCCCATGGTCGGACCGCTCGGCGAACTCCTCGGCCGGGCGCTGCTCGAGCGGCACGAGGAGCGCGGGGTGCGCTTCCGGCTCGGCACGGGAGTCGCCGGGTTCGAGGGCGAGGACCGCGTCACGGGCGTCGTGCTGAGCGACGGGAGGGTGCTGCCCGCCGATGTCGTGGTCGAGTCGGTCGGCTCGGTCGCCAACGTCGAGTGGCTCGAGGGCAACGGGCTCGACCTCGCCGACGGTGTCCTCACCTGTGAGCGGCTCCGGGTCGGCGGACGGCCCGAGGTGGTCGCCGTCGGAGACGTCGCCCGCTTCCCCAACGCCCGCTACGACGGCGTGCCCCGCCGCGTGGAGCACTGGTCCATCCCGACCGACACCGCCAAACACGCCGCGAAGGCCCTCGTCGCCCATCTCACCGACACCGAGACCGAGTTGGCGCCCTTCGCGCCGCTGCCCACCTTCTGGAGCGACCAGCACGACTTCCGGTTGCAGTCCTTCGGGGCCCCCGTCCTCGGCCTCGGCGACGTCCGCGTGCTGGACGGCGACCCGCACGGCGATGTGCTGGTCGGCTACCACACCGGCGACCGGCTGGTCGGTGTCGTGGCGCTCGGCGGCCACAGCGCCGCGACGGGCGCCGCCAAGTACCGCGCCCAGTTGATCGAGCAGCCCGCCCTCACCGCGTAAGGAATCCCCGCCATGTCTGCTGTCCGTGGTTACTTCCATCCCAAGACGGCGAGCGGTGCCTCGTCGCTGATCCCGTCACCGCCCTGGCGTTACTCCGGCGACCTGCTCACCGTCGAGTACCGGACCGATCCGGCGCGGGTACGTGAACTGCTGCCCGAGCCGTTGGAGTTGGCCGACGAGGACCCGGGCGCCGTCGCGTTGATCTGGGCCGACTGGCAGTCCTGCTCGGAGTCCGGCGCGGAACTGCTCGACCCGGTGCTCAGCCAGTACAAGGAGGCCTTCGCGGTCGTTCGCTGCACGTACCGGGGTCAGACCTACACCCGGTGCGTGTACATCTGGGTCGACAAGGACTTCGCCATCGCCCGTGGTCTGCACCAGGGGTATCCGAAGAAGCTCGGGTCCATCCACCAGACGCGTCCCCATCCGTACGGTCCCGCCCCGCGGATCGAGGCCGGGGCGCGGTTCGGGGCGACCCTCGCGGCGGCGGACCGGCGTCTCGCCCAGGCCGTCGTGACCCTGCGGGAGCCGTCGGAGACGAACGGCTTCGTCAACAGCCACCCCATGGCCCACCACCGCTGGCTGCCCTCCATCGAGAAGGGCAAGGGGCTCGCCCTGGACGAGCTGATCGAGACCGGCGCCGCCTCCTTCGAAGGCGGCCAAGCCTGGGTCGGCGACGCCGAGTTGGAGCTCTTCGAGGCGCCCACGGAGGAGCTGGCCCGGCTGGAGATCCGCGAGCCGATCGCCGCGTACTACCGGCAGGTCGGCGTGGTCTGGGACGGCGGCCGCCTGCTGGAGTCCAACACCTCCGGCGCCGAGTGACCCGCGTACGACATCGAGGACTGGGAGATCCGGACACCATGACCGCACAGCACACCCTCACCGTCGCCGGGGTCACCGTCGACACCCGGCACTGGATCGGCGGTGAACGCGTCGCCTCCGCCGACACCTTCGAGGACATCTCACCCATCGACGGCAGCGTCCTGGGCGAGATCGCCCGCGGCACCGCCAAGGAGACGGACGCCGCAGTCGCCGCCGCCAAGGCCGCCTTCCCCGCCTGGGCCGCCACCTCCCGCGCCGAACGCGCCCGCATCCTGCACGCCATCGCGGACGGGGTCGAGAAGCGGCTCGAAGAACTCGCCATCGTCGAGACCACCGACAACGGCGCCCTGCTGCGCTCGCACCGCCGGGGTGTGATGCCCCGCGTGGCACACAACTTCCGCTTCTTCGCGGACTGGTTGCTGAACCTGGACCACGAGGACTTCGAGACGCGCGGCCACACCAACCACGTCAGCTGGGACCCGGCGGGGCCGTCCGTGCTCATCACGCCGTGGAACGCGCCCCTGATGCTGGCGACCTGGAAGGTCGCCCCGGCGCTCGCCGCCGGCAACACCGTCGTCCTGAAGCCGGCCGAGTGGTCGCCGCTGACCGCGTCCCTGCTCGCCGACATCGCCGCCGAAGCGGGACTGCCGGCCGGCGTGCTGAACGTCGTCCAGGGCTACGGCTCCGAGATCGGCGACGCCCTCACCTCCCACCCGGACGTACGGCGGATCAGCTTCACGGGCTCGGTGCCGACCGCCCGGCGGATCGCCGGGTCGGCCGCCGCCAACCTGACCCCGCTCAGCCTCGAACTGGGCGGCAAGTCACCGCTGTTGGTGTTCGCCGACGCCGACCTCGACCTCGCGGTGGACCTCGCGGTGGAGCAGTACGACAACGCCGGTCAGGTGTGTCTGGCCGCCACCCGGTTCCTCGTCGAGGAGTCGGTCGCCGAGGAGTTCACGCGACGGTTCGTGGAGAAGGCCGGGCAGCTGACCCAGGGCGACCCGCGGGAGGCGGCCACCGACATCGGGCCCAACATCCACCCCCGCCAACTGGAGAAGATCGACGGGTTCGTGCGGCGGGCCGTCGAGGCCGGGGCCCGGGCCGTCATCGGCGGGCACCGCAAGGACGGCCAGTACTACGCGCCGACCCTGCTCACCGACGTCGCCCAGGACTCCGAGATCGTCCAGGAGGAGGTCTTCGGGCCCGTCCTGACCCTCCAGACCTTCACCGACGAGGACGAGGCGGTCCGCCTCGCCAACGACACCCGCTTCGGACTGGCCGCCACCGTCGCCACCAGGGACCCCGAGCGCGCCGCCCGCGTCACCGAGCGGCTGGTGGCCGGCACGGTCTGGGTCAACTGCTTCTTCGTCCGCGACCTCCAGGCCCCCTTCGGCGGCTCCCGCCACTCCGGTGTCGGCCGCGAGGGCGGCACCTGGAGCTTCGACTTCTACTGCGACCTGAAGAACACGGTCACCGCACCGAACGGATGGACCAACCATGGGTGAGATCGTCGGGGCGGGCCTGCTCGCCCACGTCCCCACCATCGTGCTCCCGGAGGCCGACCGGCTGGAGCTCAACGAGGGCAAGGAGATCACCCTCGTCACCGGCCTCCGGCAGCTCCGCCGGGATGTCTTCGAACGCGACGACTACGACACCGTCGTCGTCCTGGACTCGCACTGGGCCACGACCGTCGAGTTCGTGATCACCGCCCAGCAGCGCCGCGCCGGTCTCTTCACCTCCGAGGAACTGCCGCGCGGAATGTGTCGGATGCCCTACGACTTCCCCGGCGACCCCGAACTCGCCCGCAACGTCGAGAAGTTCGCCGACAAGCACGGCACCTGGATCACCGCGATCGAGGACGAGTACCTGCCGATCTACTACGCCACCACCAACCTCTGGAAGTTCCTCGGCGAGGGCCTGCCGGACAAGCGGTGGGTCACCGTCGGCGTCTGCCAGACCGGCGACATGGAGGACCATCTGCGCCTCGGGCGGGCGCTCGCCGACGGTATCGCCGCCACCCCCGGGCGCCGGGTCCTGGTCATCGCCTCCGGCGCCCTCTCGCACACCTTCTGGCCGCTGCGCGAGCTGCGCGACCACGAGGCGAGCGACCCGGCGCACATCCGCACACCGGAAGCCCGCGCGGCGGACCACGAACGCATCGCCTGGTTCAAGGAGGGCCGCCACGACAAGGTCCTCGACACCATGGACGAGTTCTGGAAGCACAAGCCCGAGGCGAAGTTCTTCCACTACCTGATGATGGCCGGCGCCCTCGGCGAGCAGCGCTGTGTCGCCAGGGCCCGTCAGTACGGGGAGTACGAGAACTCCGTCGGCACCGGCCAGGCGCATCTGTGGTTCGACCGCCCGGCCGACGGCTGGACCGGCACCGGCCTGTCCGCCCCGCACAACCCCCACTCCCGCGTCTAGGAGCTCCTATGCCCGAGTACCGCCGCATCCTCCTCGACGGCGCCGCCGTGCAGGTCACCGTCGACGGGGACGAACTCGTCGCCGGGGACGGCCGCCGCGTCAAGACCGACGAGGCGCGCCACCTGCCGCCGGTCGTCCCGTCCAAGGTGATCGCCGTCCACCTCAACCACCGCAGCCGCGTGGACGAGTTCGGGATCAGCCTCCCGGACACCCCGACCTACTTCCACAAGCCGACCTCGGCCCTCAACTCCCACCGGGGCGCGATCGTCCGCCCCGAGGGCTGCAAATGGCTCAACTACGAGGGCGAGGTCGCCATCGTCATCGGCCGGACCGCGCGGAACATCTCCCCGGACGAGGCGGGGGAGTACATCGCGGGCTACACCGTCGCCAACGACTACGGCCTGCACGACTTCCGCGACACCGACGCCGGCTCGATGCTGCGGGTCAAGGGCTCCGACACCCTCTGCCCGCTCGGCCCGGGACTCGTCACCGACTGGGACTTCCACGGCAAGAGCCTGCGGACGTACGTCAACGGCGAGGTGGTGCAGGACGGTTCGACCGACGAGATGCAGTGGGACATGCACTACCTCGTCGCCGACATCGCCCGCACCATCACCCTGTATCCGGGCGACGTGCTCCTGTCGGGCACCCCGGCCAACTCCCGGCCCGTGCAGCCCGGTGACGTCGTGGAGGTGGAGGTCGAGGGCCTCGGCCGGCTCACCAACCACGTCGTCACCGGCCCGACCGCCATCCGCACCGACGTCGGCGCCCAGCCCACCGAGTCCGAGGAGGTGCTGTCCACCGCGCTCGGCGGCGACTGGGAGTTCCGCGGTATCCGCCCGCCCCGGCGGTGACGTCCCCGCACGGAATGGGGCGGGTAGGGTCACCTGCATGAGCGACTCCGCCGACACCCCCGAGGAGCCACGCGCGCGCCGCCGCCGGGTCGGCTACGGAGAGGGCCGGGAGGCCCTGCTCAACGCCGCCGTACGCGTCGTGGCGCGCGGCGGCCTGCGCAAGCTCACCTATCGGGCGGTCGCGGAGGAGGCCGGGGTCACGCACGGGCTGGTGGTGCACCACTTCGGCTCCCGGGACGCGCTGATCGAGGAGTCGCTGGCGTACGCCGTGCGGACCAGCCTCAACGTCAGCGACGTCGAGCCCGGCACGGGCAAGGTCGCGGACTTCTCGGTGGGCCTGTCGGAGATGGTCACGTCCGACCCGGACACCCAGGCCTTCCAGTACGAACTGCTGCTGGAGTCCCGGCGCAGGCCGGAGCTGTCGGCACCGCTGCGCGAGCTGTACGACGAGTACTTCGACGCCACCGGGCGCGAGCTGGGGCGCATCCTGCCGGGCGGCGCCGACCGCGCGCTGACGAGGCTGGTCTTCGCCGCCCTCGACGGGCTCGTCCTGCACCAGCTCGTCTTCGGCGAGCCGGAGGTCACCGACGCCGCCGTGGAGGAGCTGCGCAACCTGCTGCGGCTGCTCGACGCCGACGGCGGCACCGCTGACGAGTAGGCCCTGAGCCGCACTTCACGAGGCCCCGGACGCGCCTGCTCCGGGGCCTTGTTCCGGTCCGGAAAAATCATCGCCGAACCCCTTGCCAGGTGGATAGTTCCCCACCACTATGAGGCAACTCGTTTGGCTCAAAACAATCCGCCCTTTCCCTCTTCTGGCAGGTGATCCGCGTGGACAGTCAAACGGTCCCGAGCAAACCGACCGTGCAGGACGAGCCCACCGCAGGCCGACTCAAGCCCAACTCCCTCGGCGTTCTGGGCATCCTCTTCTTCGTCCTCTCCGCGCAGGCACCGCTGACCGGCATCGCCGGCGCCGTGCCCATCGCCGTCGCCATCGGCAACGGCGCGGGCGCCCCCGCCGCCTACGCCGCGGCCGGCGCCGTCATCCTGCTGTTCTCCGTCGGCTTCGTCGCCATGGGGCGCCATGTCGTCGACGCGGGCGCCTTCTACCGGTACATCGGCAAGGGGCTCGGCCGCACCGCGGGCTCCGGCAGCGCCGGCGTCGCCCTCTTCGCCTACTGCGCGATCCAGGCCGCCATGTACGGGCTCTACGGCGCCACGGTGAGCGGCCTGGTCGAGCACCACGCCGACGTCCACATCGCCTGGTGGGTCTGGGCCCTGGGCACCATGGTGGTCGTTCAGCTCCTGGGCGCCCTGGGCATCGAGATGGGGGCCCGGATCCTCGCCGTCTTCGTGCTCGCCGAGTTCTCCATCCTGCTCGTCTTCGCCGTGGTCACCCTCTTCAAGGGCGGCGGTCCCGAGGGCCTCGGCTTCTCCGACAGCTTCTCGCCGTCCGCCGCGCTCCAGGGCGCCCCGGGCGTGGCGCTGATGTTCGCCGTCGCGTCGATGTTCGGCTTCGAGGCCACCGCCATCTACGGCGAGGAGGCGCGGGAGCCCCGTAAGACCGTGCCCCGGGCCACCTATCTCTCCGTCGCCGTGGTCACCGGGTTCTTCGCCTTCACCTCGTGGATGCTGGTCTCCGCCCACGGCGCCTCACAGGCCACGGCCGAGGCGGGCAAGGCGCTGGAGAGCGGGGACGCCGCCGCCTGGGTCTTCGCGCCGATCACCGCGGAGTTCGGCGACTGGGCCGGGGACGTGCTGCCGATCCTGCTGGCGACCTCCCTCTTCGCGGGCCTGCTCGCCTTCCACAACTCCGCCAACCGCTACCTGTTCTCCCTCGGCCGCGAGGGCCTGCTGCCCGGCGGGCTCTGCGCGATCAACCGCCGTCACTCCCCGTGGGTCGCGGGCACCGTGCAGACCGTGATCGCCGTGGCGTTCGTGCTGCCCTTCGCCCTGCTGGGCAAGGACCCGGTGCTGACCCTCTTCTCGTGGTTCAGCGGGGTGGGCGTGCTGGCGATCATGCTCCTGTACTTCCTGACCTCCGTGTCGGTCGTGGTGTTCTTCCGCCGTGAGCGGCTCGACACCCGCCCGTGGAACACCCTGATCGCCCCCGTCCTGGGCGCGGTGGGCATCGCCGGTGCGATCTGGGTGATCCTGGCCAACTTCACGACCCTCATCGGCGGCGACTCGACCACGGCGACCTGGCTGGAGCTCACCGTCCCGGCGGTCCTGGTCCTCGGCGTCGTAGCCGCCCGCGTGACGCGGGACCGGGCGCCGGCCGAGCTCTGAGGCCACCACCGCGCGGTGCGGCCGGTCCCTTCCCGCTCCCCAGGGAACGGACCGGCCGCACCCGATCCGCGTCAGCCGGCCACTCGATCGAGGAACCCGTCGACCAGCCGGCGCGCCCCCGCCCGCGCCACCGGCTCCAGCGCCCGGCTGCGGTCCAGGAGTTCCTCGGGGTCCACTCCCTGCCGTACGCACTGCTCCGCGCCCCCGTGGGCGAGCCAGCCACTGACCATCGCGGTGGTGATCTCCGGATGGAACTGCACCCCCAGACTCCGTCCGACCCGGAACGCCTGCGCGCACACCGCGTTCCGGGCCACCTCCACGGCCCCCGGCGGCAGCAGACAGCTGTCGAAGTGCCACTGGAACCACGGGCCGGGCCCCACCAGGGCGGGGTCGTCCGTCTCGACCTCCACCCAGCCGATCTCCGGGCGCGGCGACGCCTCGACCGAGCCGCCGAGCGCGGTGGTGAGCGCCTGCGCGCCGAAGCAGGCTCCGAGCACCGGGACGCCGAGGTGGTGGGCCTTGCGCAGCAGCGCGAGTTCACCGCCGATCCAGGTGCCTATGGCCCCCTCGTCGTACACCGACCACGGGGCGCCGAGGGACACGATCAGGTCCCACTCGCCGGCGTCGGGGAAGTCGAAGCGGACGTCCGGGGTGTGATGCCGCGCCTCCGGTACGACGGTGAGGACCGTGAGGTCGTAGCCGCGCTCGGTGAGCCGGGCGCCGACCGCGCCGGGCTCGGTGATGTGTTCGTGCCGGACGACGAGTGCGCGCACGGTGTGCTCCGTTCCCCGGGGTCCGCGGACCTGCCGGATCGATCCCTCGAGCCCTTGTGGCGGCTCCGTACGCATTCTATCGTTTGGGTTCAAATAAGTTCTCTGGAGGTCTCCGCATGCTGGACATCACCCACGAGGAGTGGCAGCGCCGCGCCAAGTCCCTGGAACCGTCCGGAGCCCATCACATCGACGGGGTCGACGAAGGTGGGTCGGGCGCGGTCTTCGCAGCCGTCTCACCCCGTGACGGCCGGGTGCTGGCGCAGGTCGCCGACGGGGGCGCCGCCGAGGTGGACGCGGCCGTGGCCGCCGCCCGCCGCGCCTTCGACACCGGCCCGTGGCCCCGCCTCGCGCCCGCCGAACGGGGCCGGCTGCTGATCCGGATCGCCGACCTGCTCCAGGAGCGGCGCGCGGAACTGGCGCTCACCGTCAGCCTGGAGATGGGCAAGCCCATCACCGACGCCTACGAGATCGAACTGCGCGCCGTCATCAACACCTTCCGCTGGTACGGGCAGTTGGCGGACAAACTCACCGACGAGTCCCCGCACACCGCACCCGACGCCCTCGCCCTGGTCACCCGCGAACCGGCCGGCGTCGTCGGTGCCGTCGTGCCCTGGAACTTCCCCCTCACCCTGGCCGGCTGGAAGGTCGCCCCGGCACTCGCGGCGGGCTGCACGGTCGTCCTGAAGCCCTCCGAGAACTCCCCACTGTCCGCACTGCTGCTGGGCCGGATCGCGACCGAGGCCGGACTGCCGCCCGGCGTGCTCAACGTCGTCGGCGGCCACGGCCCCGTCACCGGACGCGCCCTCGGCCTGCACCCCGACGTCGACGTCCTGGCCTTCACCGGCTCCACCGCCGTGGGCCGCCACTTCCTGCGCTACGCCGCCGACTCCAACCTCAAGCGCGTCTGGCTCGAACTCGGCGGCAAGTCCCCCAACATCGTCCTCCCCGACGCCCCCGACCTGGACAGGGCCGCCGCCACCGCCGCCTGGGGCATCTTCTTCAACCAGGGCGAGATGTGCACCGCCCCCTCCCGGCTGCTGGTGCACACCTCCGTCGCCGAGCGCGTCACCGAGGCGATCGTGGCCCGCGCCCGGGAACTGCGGGTCGGCGACCCCCTCGACCCGGCGGCCGAGATGGGCGCCCTGGTGGGCGAGAGCCACCTCGCGCGGGTCCTGGACCACATAGGCACCGGAGTCGAGGAGGGCGCGCGGCTGCGCACCGGCGGCGAACGCGCGCTCGCCGACACCGGCGGCAGCTACCTGGCCCCCACCGTCTTCGACGACGTGGACCCCGGCATGCGGCTGGCCCGCGAGGAGATCTTCGGCCCGGTCCTGTCCGTCCTCACCTTCGACGACCTCGACGAGGCCGTACGCCTGGCCAACGCCACCGAGTACGGCCTCGCGGCCGGCCTGTGGACCTCCGACCTGACCACCGCCCACCAGGTCTCCCGCCGCCTCAAGGCGGGCACGGTCTGGGTCAACTGCTACGAGGAGGGCGACCTCACCGTCCCCTTCGGCGGCATGAAGCAGTCCGGCAACGGCCGCGACAAGTCCGCCCACGCGCTCGAGAAGTACACCGAACTGAAGACCACCTGGATCCAGCTGTGACGACGCCCGTACGACCGCTCATCGCCGTCCCCGCCCGCTTCGCCGCCACCACCTCCGCACTGCGCTACGCCGCCGAGGTCAACGCCCGCGCCCTGATCGAGGCCGTCTGGCGGGCCGGCGGCGAACCGGCGAGCATCCACCCCGCCACCACCGACGTCCCCGCCCGCCTCGCCCGCTTCGACGGCGTCCTGCTCCCCGGCGGCGGCGACCTCGCCCCGCACCGCTACGGGGCGCCCGGCGTCCACGACAGCGTCTACGACGTGGACGAGACACAGGACGCCTTCGACCTCGAAGTCGCCCGGCACGCCCTGGACCTGGGCCTGCCCCTGCTGGCGGTCTGCCGGGGCCTTCAGGTCGTCAACGTCGCCCTCGGCGGCACCCTGGAGCAGGACATGGGCGGACCGGGCGGGGAACACCGGCACCTCGTGCACCCGGTGGAACTCCAGCGGGGCACGTTGCTGGAGCGGGCCACCGGGGCCCAGAAGGCCGAGGCCTCCTGCTATCACCACCAGCGCGTGGACCGCCTCGGCGCCGGACTGACGGTCACCGCGCGCGCCGCCGACGGCACGGTGGAAGGGCTCGAACTCCCCACCGCGCGCGGCTGGTTCACCGCCGTCCAGTGGCACCCCGAGGACACCGCCCACGAGGACCCGGCCCAGCAAGGCCTCTTCGACGCCCTCGTACAGGCGGCCCTGGTACGGGCCGCCCGTGACCGGAACTGACCTCGGTCCGTCACCGGGGCCGCATCAGGCCGAGGTCCGCACCCCAGTCGTCCAGCACCGCCCCGTGCCCGGCCCGCCGGGCCACCTTCTCGACGCGGGCGAACAGGCGCCGCTGCTCGGCCACGTCTCCGGTGCGCGCGACGCGGTCCACGGTGTCCAGAAGCAGGCCGGTGTCCCAGCCGGGGAGCGGATGCCGGGCGAGCTCCCACTCCAGGTACTTGTTGTAGGGACGGGGGCGGCGGTCGAGGGCGAAGAGCAGTTCCAGCAGGAACCGCGCGCTGTCGGCGGCGTCGAGACGGGCGGCGAGCCCCTGTCCGTCGCGCGCGTTCTTGATCGACCGGTAGAGGGAGTTCGCGTAGGCGTCGAGCCAGCCCTGTGCGTCCCCGCGCGCCTCGTCTGCGTCCAGGTGTGCCTTGGCGGCCAGGATCCGGGCGATGCCTCCGTCCAGCCGGTCGAGCACGATCCGGGCGCGGGCGAGGGCGTAGCGCTCGAAGCCGGGCATGCCGGCCGCGCGGAACTCGGTGAGCGAGACGACGACGAGATCGAGCCCGGGGGTGCGGTGGCCCCCGAAGCGGGTGAGCTCCGTGGCCGCGGCGTCGGCGAGGACGACGTACAGGTCGTGGTCGGAGTGCTCGGTGACCATGTCCTCGTGGGCTCGGGAGCCCTTGAGGACCAGGCCGACGACGGCGGGGTCGGCGGTGGCGCGTGCCACGAAGGCGTCGTAGGTGAGCGGTTGTCCAGCGGTCATGGGTGATCTCCGGTGTCCGGCCTCCGGTGTCGGGAGGAGGCTGACGGCATGCCTGCGGGGCGGCCCGCGGCGCGGGCGCCAGTACCGTCCGCGGCGGCACTGGGCCACCGCTCGGAAGATCAACGCACAGCCGGAGGGTAGGCCTTCGCGGCCCCCGGCCGCACCGGATTTCATGTCCGCGCGACGGATCGGAGTGGCATCGATCCGAACGGGCACTCGTATGTCACCAACCAAGTGAGGGGTGGCATACCGCTCATGGAGATATCAGGCGTCATCAGCGCGATCGTGATCGGCATCGTGATCGGTGTGCTCGGCCGGCTGGTCATACCCGGCCGTCAGCGCATCGGCATTCTGTGGACGATCGCAATCGGCATCGTCGCCGCGTTCATCGGAACCGGCATCGCCTCCGGCCTCGACGTCGCCGACACCGAGGGCGTCGACTGGGTCGAGTGGCTCATCCAGATCGCCCTCGCGGCCCTTGGCGTGGCCGCGATCAGCAAGGTGAAACTGCGCCGCTGACGGCGCACGGCGAAGGGCCGCACCCTCCAGAGGGTGCGGCCCTTCACCATGACGGGAACTTCGGGGTCACGCCGCCCGTGTCACTGGTGGTGCGGCGAGGTCAGGTAGTGCTGCCTGAGGAGCTCCCTTCCGTAGTCGTTGCCGTTCGGGGTGCGGATGATCGGGTGCACGTGCTTCTGCGTCGCCCCGCTGCCCTGCGTGGCGCCGTACGCGCCCGCCAGCGGACCCGGCGCCTGGCAGTCCACCTCGATCCACACCACCGGGCTGTGCACCCGGACGTAGAAGGCGTCGTCGTCGCCGGTGCCCCCGGCCCAGGTGACGTAGGTGTCGTCGAGGTGCTTGCGGACCTCGGCCAGCTTCACCTTCGCCACGTCGGCCTTGGCGCGGCCGACGAAGGACTCCGCGATCCCGAGGAGCTTGGTCTTCTGCCTGCCGGTCAGGGCGTTGCCGCGCAGGCCCGTGTAGGCCTGAACGGTGTTGTCGGAGAACGCGCCCGCCTTCATGGACTCGTTCGACTTGGTCGCGGTCTCGATGGCGACCTTCTGCTGCGCCTCGGTCAGGGAGTTGATGAAGGCGAGGCTCGCGACGACCTCCTCGCGGCACACGCTCACGGTCTCGCCGTCGATCTCCATGGAGGTCGGCTCGGAGCCCCAGAAGCAGGGGCTCATGACGACCTGGTCGCCGAGCACGAAGTAGTTGATCACCAGGTGGTGGCCGTCGAACTGGAAGCCCCAGGGCTCGGTCGCGGACGGGGTGCCCATCAACGTCCAGTAGTAGGCGTCCTCGTTGAAGGAGCCGGTGTTGCCGATCGCCTCGCCGGCCGCCTGGTTGATCTTCCGGATCTTCTCGGTGGTCTCCAGCCCGTCGGCGCTCAGCGCGGCCTTCAACAGGGCGGTGCCCAGGGCCTTCTGATCGTCGCTCAGGTCCGCGAGGGAGACGCCCTGGCGCTCGTAGGAGTCGATGTTGCTCCACAGCCGCCACTCGGTGGAGTGGATCGTGAACTGCGTCGAGGACTTCTGGGTGTCGCTCAGCCCGGCCAGGAACGCGTTCGCGGCCGAGATCACCGGAGCGGTCGCCACGCCCGTGGAGTGGATCGTGAACAGGTCGTCGACCCGCTTGCCGTCGGTGGTGAGACCGAAGAACTCCTCGGTGATCGACTGGTTTCCGGGGCCGCCGGTGCCGCCGCCCGGGCCCTCGCCGGCTGCACCGCTCGGTGCGGCGCTCGCCGTGGCGTCGGCGGTGCCCGTGGTGTCGTCGGCCATCGCGGCGAAGGCTCCAGCGCCGCCCATGGTGACGACGGCCGTCGCGCCACTGGCGAAGAAGACCTTCCGCATGAAGTTGCGGCGGCTCGCGTGAGCACGGCGGCCGCCTTCGGACTGCGGCTCCTGGGCCGTGGGCTCACCGGTGTCGAGCTCGGTCATCGTCGCTGATTCCCTTCGTGAGGGGCACGTCCCCGCCGGACGGCCGCCTGGTGATCACTGTGGGGGAGCGAACTGAGTCGGAGCTGAAACGGGCCCTTCAGGGTGGGCGGGGCGAGGGTTCGGACGGCCGGGTACGACCCAACTGACCTGCGAACATGTGGAGATGCTTAGAGTCCCTGGCAGTCAGCTCGGCCGCCGTCGGCGGCGGGCAGCGTGACCGCGAACTCCGTCCGCCCGGGCTCGCTCAGCACGTCGATGCGCCCGCCGTGCGCCTCGGTGATCGCCGCGGCGATGGCCAGACCCAGCCCCGCGCCGCCCTCCTCGCCGGGGACCCGGGAACGGGAGGCGTCGGCGCGGGTGAAGCGCTCGAAGACCGAGGGGAGGAGGTCGGTCGGGATGCCGGGGCCGTCGTCCTGGACCCGGACCACGCAGTGCGTGTCCGTGGCCTCCACGACCACGGTGATCCCGGTGCCCGGGGGTGTGTGCTGACGGGCGTTGGCCAACAGGTTGGCCAGCACCTGGGTGAGCCGGGCGGGATCTCCGACCACGGCCGCCCGCCCACCGTCGAGACGCAGGGCGAGCCGCCAGTCGTGCGCGCCGCCCGCGGCCCGCGCGTCCCACACCGCCTCGGCGACCAGCGTCGCGAGGTTGACCTCCTCCGACCGCAGCGGTCGTCCCTCGTCGAGGCGCGCCAGGAGCAGCAGATCCTCCACGAGCCCGGTCATCCGGGACGACTGGGCCGCGACCCGGTGCCAGGCCAGCTCCGGTTCCATCCGGCGCGTGCCGCGCTTCATCAGCTCGGCGTAGCCGGCGATCGAGGCGAGCGGCGTGCGCAGCTCGTGGCTGGCGTCGGCGAGGAAGCGCCGCATGCGGTCCTCGGTGCGCTGGCGTTCGGCGAGCGAGGACTCCACATGGTCGATCAGCCGGTTGAGCCCCACGCCGACCTGACCGGTCTCGGTGCCGGGATCGGTGTCCGCGGCGGGGACACGCGTGAGGCCGGTGACCTCACCGCGGTCCAGCCGGACGCGGGCGACCTCGGCGGCGGTGGCGGCGACCCGGCCGAGAGGGCGCAGCTGACGTCGTACGACCACGGTCGCGGCGCCCGCCGCGGCGGCCAGCCCGACGACGGCGATCACCACCTCGACGACGACCAGACGGTCGATCATGCGCTGTACGTCGCCCATGGGCAGTCCGGCGAGGACGGGGACGCCGTCGCCTGCGATGGCGGTCACCCGGTAGGTGCCGAGGCCGGGGACGGTACGGGTGTGCAGCGAGCCGTCCGTGGTGATCCCGTCGAGGGCGGCGCGCTGGGCCGCCGTGAGGACCTGTCGGCGGCCGTCCTCCGTCACGACCTCGGCGGCGATGACGCCGTCGTCGCCGAAGCGGGCCGCGAGGGTCCCGGTGGGCTGTCCGCGTTCGTTGAGGAAGCCGAGGTCCGTCGCGCCGCCCGTGCGTCGTTGCAGTCCGCCCTGACCGCGCTCGGCGGCGTCGGTGACCCGCTGGTCCAGATCCCCCAGCAGATAGGCACGCTGGACGAACACCGTCGTGAGCGCCATGGCCGCGCACACGACGACCATGGTCACGGAGATGAAGAGCACCAGCCGGGCCCGCAGCGAGCGGCGGCCCAGCCGGGGCCGGGGGAGCCCCGCACCGTGCTCGAGTGCCGTCATGCCCCGTGGTCCGCGGCTCTGATCGCGTACCCGACACCCCGCACGGTGTGGATCATCGACGCCCGCCCCTTGTCGATCTTGGAGCGGAGGCTGTAGACGTACACCTCGACGAGGTTGCCCTCGCCGTCGAACGAGGCGTTCCAGACGTGCTCGAGGATCTGGGCCTTGCTCAGCACCTGGTGGGGGTGGCTCATCAGGAAGCCGAGCAGGTCGAACTCCTTGGCCGTGAGCGGGATCGGCGTGCCGCCCCGCCGTACCTCGCGGGTCCTCTCCGCGAGGACGAGGTCGCCGAGCACCCGCACCGGTTCCCCCGAGGGCGCCTCGTCGGGGCGGACCCGACGCAGCAGCCCTTGCAGGCGCAGCATGACCTCCTCCAGGGAGAAGGGCTTGGTCACATAGTCGTCCGCGCCCGCCGACAGCCCGTCGATCCGGTGCTCCAGAGCGTCGCGGGCGGTGAGCATCAGTACGGGCAGCCGGGCGTTCTCGCCGCGGAGCCTGCGCAGTACGTCGACGCCGTCCACGTCGGGCAGCATCCCGTCGAGGACGACGAGGTGCGGGGAGCAGTCCCGGGCGATCAGCAGCGCGCCACGGCCGTCCGCCGCGGCGAAGGGCCGCCAGCCCACCTCGGCCACCGCCGCGGACAGCAGCTCGGTGAGCTCGGGTTCGTCGTCGACGATGAGGACGCGGACCGTGCCGTCACGGTGAGCGGAGAAGCCAGACATGCGCCGACCCTCCCGCGCCGAGCTGTGAGAGGGATGTGTACGGCCTGAGGGCACCCCATGCGCTGGGGGTGCCCCATGCGGCGTGCGCGGGCCCGGCCGCGGTAAGGCTCGCCCGACGGTTCCGCCCCGGGCAGGCGCCGTCCGGCGAGCACCGGGCCGACCTCAGGGCACCCTGTGCGGCCGGTGCGGGTCCCGACTGCGGTTCAGGCTCGCCCGTTCCCGCCGAGCCTCGGATCGACGTGGATCTTGGGCCCCGGCCCCGCCCCCGCCGGGCGCCGACCGGCGAGCACCGGACCGACCTCGTCGAGCCCCACGGTCGCGGCGACCAGCGGCCGGGGGTCCACCGAGCCGTCGGCGTAGGCCCGGATCGTCGCGTCCAAACCGGGGGACGCGGACAGGACGCCCACCGCCGTGATGTCCTTGAGGAGGAGCGTGCGATGGTCGAGCCGGGCGGGTTCGCCGGCCAGTCCGATGTACACGACGCGGCCGGTCGGCTCCACCAACTCCAGCGCGCGGTTGGGGAGATGGGGCGCGGTCGAGGCGTCCACGACCGAGTCGAACGCCAGGTCCGGCAGCGCCTCCTCGGTCCACGTGTGCGCGAAGCCCAGGTCGCGGGCGAAGCCGAGGGAGCTCTCGGTGACACCCATCAGGTGCACCTCGGCACCGGCGGCCCGCAGGAACATCGCGACCAGCAGCCCGATCGTCCCCGGACCCAGCACCAGGGCACGGTCCCCGGGCCGGGGCTCGGCGGCCCGGGCCGCGCGCAGCGCGTTCCCGCCGGGCTCCACGAGCGCGCCGAGCTCGGCGTCGACGGACTCGGGCAGGGCGTGCAACGAGGAGGCAGGCACGGTGAGTTGCTCCGCCAGGGCGCCGGCCCGGCCCCCTCGGATGCCGACCTCCTGCCGCTTCTCGCACACATGCCGCCGCCCTCGCAGACAGCGGCGGCATGTGCCGCAGCCGAGCATCGTGTCACCCATGACCCGGCGGCCCAGCCAGCCGGGGTCCACGTCGTCGCCGACCGCGGTGACGCGCCCGGACCACTCGTGGCCCAGCCGCATGGGATAGGCGGAGTGTCCCTGGTGGAGGTAGGCCATCTCGCCGGTGAAGAACTCCACGTCGGTGCCGCACACCCCGACCCGCTCGACGTCGACGACGACCTCGCCGGGACCGGCCACCGGCGCCGGGAGGTCCTGGACCTCGTAGGTGCCGGGGCCGGTCAGTACGAACGCGCGCATACCGGGCGGCTCACCGGGGCCCGAGCACGCGCTGACGCTGCGTGCCGAGCCGCTCGATGCCGAGTTCCATCACATCGCCCGGCTGGAGGTACACGGGCGGGTTGAGGCCCATGCCCACCCCGGGCGGGGTGCCCGTGTTGATGAGGTCGCCGGGCTCCAGGACCAGGAACTGGCTGAGGTAGTGCACGATGAAGTACGGATCGAAGATCATCGTCTTGGTGTTGCCGGTCTGCCGGCGCACCCCGTTGACGTCGAGCCACATGTCCAGCGCGAGCACGTCGTCAATCTCGTCGGCGGTGGCCAGCCAGGGCCCCGCCGGATTGAAGGTCTCCGCGGACTTGCCCTTGGCCCACTGCCCGCCGCGCTCCAGCTGGAAGCCGCGCTCGCTCACGTCGTTGACGACCACATAGCCGGCGATGGCGTCCCGCGCCTCGGCCACCGAATCCAGATAGCTCGTGCGCCGCCCGATCACGATGCCGAGCTCCACCTCCCAGTCGGTCTTGGTGGCACCGCGCGGAATGCGCACGTCGTCGTCGGGGCCGACGAGGGTGTTGGGCGACTTGGTGAACAGGATCGGCTCCTCGGGCACCGCCATGCCGCTCTCGGCCGCGTGGTCCCGGTAGTTGAGCCCGATGCACAGGATCTGGTGCGGACGCGCGACGGGCGCCCCGACCCGCTCCCCGGCGAAACGGGACACCCGCCCCGCCGCCACCCGCTCGGCCACGACAGGGCGGACGCGGTCCAGGCCGCCCGAGCCGAAGAACGCCTCGTCGAAGTCCGTGACGACGTCGGAGAGATCGACGTACGTCTCGTCGTCGAGGCGGGCGACGGGCTTCTCGGCGCCCGGGGCGCCGATGCGCATGAGGTACACGGGGACTGTCTCCTGGGGTCGGTGGGGCTTCAGCTGTTCGGGCCGGTGAGCAGCGCGCGGATCTCGTCGAGAGCGCCGACCAGGGAGGCCAGCGGCGTCCGGTAGGCCAGCGCGCTGACGCTCACCGCTCCGGAGGGGATCGTGGGCGAGGTCAGATACACCGGCAGGGCAAGGCAGTTGACCCCGGTCTCGTTCTCCTGGTCGTCGACGCCGTACCCCCGCTCCCGGGTGGCGGCGAGATCACGGTGCAGGTCGGACGCCGTGCACAGACTCCGGGGTGTACGGCGCTCCGGGGCGGCTTCGGCGACCCAGGCCTCGACCTCCTCCAGGGCGGTCAACTCCCGGGCGAGCAGCAGCTTCCCGACGGCCGTGGTGTGCGCGGGGTTGCGTCCGCCGATCGTCGAGGTCAGCTTCACGGCGCCGGCGGGCGGGTCGACCTTGGCGCGGTAGACGACCTCGTGGCCGTCGAGCACCGCGTAGTGCGCCGTCTCCCCGAACCGGTGAGCCAGCGCTTCGAGCACGGGCTGGATGCGGACATGGTCGGGCCGCGCCTCGTGATGGGCGAACGCCATGCGCAGGAACTCGTCCCCGAGTACGTAACGGCCGCGCGTGTCCTGGTCGGCGAGCCCCGCCCGGCGCAGGGCGCCCAGTGCCCGGTGCACGGTGGGCTTGGGGCTGCCGATCACGCGGGTCAGCTCCTCGAGACCCACGCCCTGCGGATACCGGGCGAGCTCCTTGAGGACCGCGAGCACCCGGTCCGAGCCCACGAGCCGGCCGCTGTCCACGGCGGTCGACCCGTCGTCGCCGGTCGCGGCGTCCAGGCCGGTCGCCGCGTCGGCGCCGGGGTCTGTCGGTACGTCGTACGTCTGCGTAGGCTTCATCGTGTTTCGAACAGTAGACCGCCGTACCGACTATTGGAAGGGATTCCATGGTGAGGCTCCGCAGCGCACAGTGGTACGCGGGTCAGGACCGCAACGCCTACATCCACCGGGCCTGGATGCGCCGGGGCGTGCCCGGCGACGCCTTCACCGGCCGGCCCCAGATCGCCATCGCCAACACCGCCTCCGACCTGACCCCCTGCAACGCCCACCTCGACGAGGTCGCCGCCTCGGTCCGCAACGGCGTCTACGAGGCGGGCGGCATCCCGCTGGACCTGCCCGTGGTGTCCCTCGGCGAGACGAACGTGCGGCCCACCGCCATGCTCTGGCGCAACATGGCCGCGATGGCGACGGAGGAGATGCTGCGCGCCAACCCCATCGACGGCGTGGTCCTGCTGGGCGGCTGCGACAAGACGATCCCGTCGCTGCTGATGGCCGCCGCCTCGGTGGACCTGCCCGCGGTCGTGGTCCCCGGCGGTCCGATGCTCAACGGCACCTTCCGTGGTGGGCTGCTGGGCTGCGGCACCGGGGTGTGGCAGCTGTCGGAGGAGGTGCGGGCGGGCACGCTCTCCCAGGAGCAGTTCACCCGCTCCGAGTCCTCGATGATCCGCAGCCGCGGCCACTGCAACACCATGGGCACGGCCTCCACGATGGCGCTGGTGGCCGAGGCGCTGGGCACGGTGATCCCGGGTGTGGCCGGGACGCCCGCGCCGGACAGCCGGCTCCTGGAGGCCGCGCACGTCACCGGAGGGCTGGCGGTGGACATGGTCGCCGAGGACCGGCGGCCGGGCACCTTCCTGACCAAGGCCTCCTTCCACAACGCGATCGTGGCGCTGGCCGCGATCGGTGGCTCCACCAACGCGGTCGTCCATCTCCTCGCGATCGCGGGCCGGTTGGGCATCGAGTTGACCCTCGACGACTTCGACCGCATCGGCTCCCACGTCCCGGTCCTGGTCGACCTCCAGCCCGCCGGACGCTTCCTCATGGAGGACTTCCACCGAGCCGGAGGACTCCTCGCCGTCCTGCGCGAGGTCCGCGACCTGCTCGACCCCGATGCGCTGACCGTCACCGGCAAGCCCCTGGTCGACGCGCTCGACGACGCCCCGATCTGGGACGCCGAGGTCATCCGCACCCGCGCCGAACCCCTGGTGGCCGAGGGCGGCATCGCCGTCCTGCGGGGCAACCTCGCCCCCGACGGCGCCCTGGTCAAACCCGCCGCGGCCTCCCCGCACCTGCTGCGCCACCGCGGCCGGGCCGTCGTCTTCGACTCCATCGAGGACTTCCACGCCCGCGTGGACGACCCCGACCTGGACGTGGACGCCGACTCCGTCCTCGTCCTGCGCGGCTGCGGACCCAAGGGCTATCCGGGCATGCCCGAGGTCTCCAACATGCCGCTGCCGAAGAAGCTCCTCGAACAGGGGGTGCGCGACATGGTCCGGGTCTGCGACGGCCGGATGAGCGGCACGGCGTACGGCACGGTCGTGCTGCACGTGGCCCCCGAGGCCGCGGCAGGCGGGCCGCTGGGCCTGGTGCGCACCGGCGACTTCATCGTCCTCGACGTCGAGGCCCGCCGGATCGACGTCGACGTACCGGACGACGAACTCGCCCGCCGCCAGCCGAACCAGGCCACGCTCGACGGCTTCGCCGCCCCGCGACGCGGCTGGGAGCGGCTCTACGTCGACCACGTCCTCCAGGCCGACACCGGAGCCGACCTCGACTTCCTCATCGGCTCCAGCGGTTCGGACGTCAGCCGTGAATCACACTGAACCGGGGGACTCGGCGCGGAAGGTGCGCCGGTAGGTGTCCGGGGGCACGCCGAGCGTGCGGTTGAAGTGGCGGCGCAGGGTCGTGGCGGTGCCCATGCCGGTGGCCGTGGCGATGGCGTCGACGCTGTCGTCGGTGGTCTCCAGCAACTCCTGGGCGCGGCGGATGCGTTGGGTGAGCAGCCATTGCAGCGGGGTGGTGCCGGTCGCCGCCCTGAAGTGACGGCCCAGGTGCCGGGAGCTCATCCGCGCCCGGCGGGCCAGGTCCTCCACGGTCAGCGGCTGGTCGAGGCGGTCGATCGCCCAGGGGAGCAGCGCGCCCAGCGGATGGTCGTCCCGGGTGGGCACCGGGGCGGCGACGAACTGCGCCTGACCGCCCGCCCGGTGCGGCGGCACGACCAGCCGGCGGGCCACGGCGTTGGCGACGGCCGAGCCGTGGTCCAGACGGACGAGGTGCAGGCACAGGTCCATCGCGGCGGCCTTGCCCGCGGAGGTGAGCACACTGCCGTTGTCGACGTAGAGCACGTCCGGGTCGACCTCCACCTGCGGAAAGCGGGAGGCCAGGATGTCGGTGTGCGCCCAGTGCGTGGTGGCCTGCCGGCCGTCCAGCAGACCGGCGGCGGCCAGCACGAACGCCCCCGTGCACAGGGAGGCCACCCGGGCCCCCGCCTCATGGGCGGCCCGCACCGCGTCGACCAGTTCGGCGGGCGGCTCCACATCGACGTCCGCCCAGCCGGGGACGATCACGGTGTCGGCGCGCCGCAGCCCGTCCAGCCCCTCGTCGGGCTCGAGACGGAACCGGCCGACCCGCACGGCGCCGGAACCGCACAGCGCCACGTCGTACCAGGGGACGGAGACCCCGACGGGGCGCGCCTCGAACACCTCGTAGGCCATGGAGAGTTCGAAGTGGAGCATGCCCTCGGTGAGGGGGAGCGCGACCGTGGTCATGTCCGAAAGTGTACGGGGCTCGTCGTTCCGGACACTCACGGGGAGCCGTCCGAACTCGACAGGATGGTCTCAGTCGATCAGCGACAGCCCGCCGAACAGCGGTGGGCAGTCGGACAGTTGATCCATGCCTACAGGGGAGAGCTCATGCGATCGGGACAGACGGTCACGGTGTACGGCGCGTACGGGCACACCGGCCGCTTCGTGGTGGCGCACCTGCGGGAGCGCGGGTTTGTCCCGGTGCTGTCCGGTCGCGACGCCGGCAAACTGCGGGCGCTGGCCGCCGACTTCCCGGGACTGGAGGTCCGGCCCGCCGCGGTCGACGACACGGCCGCGCTCGACCGGGCCGTGGCCGGCGCGGACGCCGTGATCAACGCCGCCGGGCCGTTCGCCACGACCGCCGCTCCCGTGATCGAGGCGGCCCTGCGCGCCGGGATCCCGTACGTGGACGTGGCCGCCGAGATCGAGGCCAACGTCGACACCTTCACCCACTTCGCGTTCCGCGCCCGACAGGCGAACGCGGTGATCGTCCCCGCGATGGCCTTCTACGGCGGTCTCGGCGACCTGCTGGCCACCGTCGCGATGGGCGACTGGGAGACGGCCGACGAGGCGCACATCGCCTACGGGCTGAGCAGCTGGCACCCCACCGCCGGGACCCGTGCCGCGGGCGCGGTCTCCCACGGCCGACGCGGCGGACAGCGCGTCCGCTACACCAAGGGTCGGCTCGACTACCACGATGACCAGCCGACGGTCCTGAAGTGGCACTTCCCCGAGCCGATGGGCATCCGGGACGTCATGGCGGAGTTCACCATGGCCGACGTCGTCACCATCCCCAGCCACCTGGCCGTCCCCGAGGTCAGCACCCACATGGCGACCGAGGCGGCCCGGGACCTCGCCGCCCCCGACACCCCGGAGCCCACCGCGGCCGACGACGACGGCCGCTCCGACCAGACCTTCCTCGTCGACGCCGTCGTACGCTCCGGCGGCACCGAACGGCGCGCCGTGGCCCGGGGCCGCGACATCTACGCCATCACCGCGCCCCTCGCCGTCGAGGCCGTCCACCGCATCCTCACCGGCCGCACCAGGACGGTCGGCGTCGCCTCCGCCGGGGAGATCTTCGACGCGGCCGACTTCCTCGACGCACTGTCGGAGCACCTCTCGGTGGAACTGCACCACGCCTGAACTCGGGCCGTGGGCAAGGGCGTTGATGTGCGAGGCTGATCCCCGCCGGACGCGGCGCGGGCCGCGGCGGTCGTCGAGAGGAGCACAGGGTGACCGGGAACGGTGTGCGTGCCGAGGAGATCGACACCAGCAGACCGCACCCGGCCCGGATCTACGACTATCTGCTGGGCGGCAAGGACCACTACGAGGTCGACCGGCGGGCCGGCGACGAACTCGCCGCCGCCGCACCGGAGGTACGGGTCGGCCTGCGCGCCAACCGAGGCTTCCTCCGGCGCGCCGTCCGCCACGTCGTCGCCGAGGGCGGCGTCCGCCAACTCCTCGACATCGGCACCGGCCTGCCCACCTCGCCGGGCATCCACGAGATCGCCCACGAGGCCGCCCCCGAGGTACGCGTCGCCTACGTCGACAACGATCCCATCGTCAAGGCCCACGGCGACGCCCTGCTCAGCGGCGACGGCGCGACCGGCATCGTGCTCGGCGACCTGCGCGACCCGCGCGCCCTGGTGGAGCACCCCGCCATCCGCCGGATCATCGACTTCGACGAGCCGGTCGCCCTGCTCCTCGTCGCCGTCGTGCACTTCCTGACCGACGCCGAGCAGCCCGCGGAGATCATCGCGACCCTCCGTGACGCGCTCCCGTCCGGCAGCTACCTCGTCCTCTCCCACGCCACCGGCGACTTCGCCGACCGCACCGCCGCCCAGGCCGTCTACACCAAGGCCACCGCCAGCCTCAACCTCCGGTCCCACACCGCGATCGAGCGCTGCTTCGCCGGCTTCGACCTCATCGAACCCGGCCTCGTCCAGGCCCCCTTCTGGCGCCCTGACACCCCACCGCCGCCCGGCTCCGAACAGATCGGCTTCTACGGCGGCGTGGCCCGCAAACGCGACTGACCGCCACGCCGGGACGCGACGGTCCGCGAGGGCCCCCGCGCCTGGCGCCCCGAAGGGTCCCCGACCCCGCTACCTCGCTCGCCCCGCCTGCCGAGCCACCACCAGGGCGGCCATGCCCGCCAACCCCAGCGCCCCGGCCGATCGGAAGCCGCGCGAGGAGCCCCAGGACAGCACCGACCACCGCGACTGCGCGGACAGACACGAGCCCGTGCTCAGCCAGGACCCGAACGACACCAGGGACAGGGCCGAACCGATCGAACCCACGGACAGCGCGCTCCCGATCGATCCGACGGACAGTGCCGAGCCGACCGACCCGATGGACAGCACCGATCCCACGGAACCGATCGACAGCACCGAGTCCTGAGACCACAGGGACAGCACGGAGTTCGAGGAGCAGGCGGGTTGTGCCGACGATCCGGATGCTTTGGTCATGGAGCCATCTTCGCCGCCAATCGCCTTCCGTGCCCCAGAAAGTATCCTGCGGGCTGTGACGGTCACCTACGTACTCGACGGCTCGCGGATCACGACGCTGGAGGACTTCTGGCTCGTGGTGGGGGAGAGCATCGGGAGCGACGGGTACTTCGGCCGCAACCTCGACGCCTTCGCCGACTGCCTGCGCGGCGGTTTCGGTACGCCGGACGACGGTGACTACGTGATCGAGTGGCGTGAGCACGAGCTGTCCCGCCGTCACCTCGGGCACCCGGAGACCGCTCGGCAGCTCGAACTGCGGCTCGCGCGCTGCCACCCGGCCAACAGGCCCTCCGTGGGCGCGGATCTGGCGGAGGCCCGTGCCGGACGCGGTCCCACCGTCTTCGACTGGCTGGTCGGGATCATCGAGGACGAACTGCCGGGCGGCCTGCGCCTGACCTGACCGCCCGCACGGGGACAGGGCGCCGCCTCAGGGCAGTACCTTCACCTGAACCCCCGCGATCCGCCCCACCTCGTCGAAGTCCACCTCGACCGCGGTGCCGTCGCCCAGGTCGGCCACGAGCCGGTCCCCCTCGACCCGGTGGGCCACATCGTGGTGGTCGAAGTAGCCGCCGACGACATGCCGGGCCGAGTACCCGATCA
Source organism: Streptomyces sp. RG80 (assembly GCF_040446465.1). Taxonomy (NCBI): domain Bacteria; kingdom Bacillati; phylum Actinomycetota; class Actinomycetes; order Kitasatosporales; family Streptomycetaceae; genus Streptomyces; species Streptomyces sp. RG80. Next base: position 214,647 of record NZ_JBEAAJ010000006.1, read on the forward strand.
GTCCCGCTCCGGTGAGCAGCGTGCGTGGCAGCGAGACCGGGTCCAGGCCGGCCCGCGGGACCCGGGCGTCGTCGGGCAGGAAGTACACCCGCGTGGCCGGACCCGCCGGAACGCCGATGTACCCGGGCGCCTCGGCCACCCCCATCCCCGTGAAGGCGAGCATCTCCGCCGCCCGGCGGGGATCGTCGAACCCGGCCAACGACACGGTCCCCTCGGCGAGTTCGGTGATCCGGTGCACCCGCCCGTACCGCCGGACCGCGCCGCTGAGCGCCGCCACCTCGGTGCCCCGCAGCCCCGGGTTCGCCCAGCCCCACATCCAGGTCCGCTGCTCCATGTCGTAGGTGCCCAGCACGGCCACCCGCAGCTCCAGGTCCCCCTGCTGGTACAGGCACGAGGGCAGATCGGCGGTCCACGGCCCCTCGGGCAGAAACGTGCTCAGCGCCTCGAGCTGAGCCGCGCCCCACGCGGCATGCCGTTCGGCCTCGAGAAGGAACGCGTCGCTGAATCGGTTCACCATGTCTCCGACCCTATGAGGCAGGTCGGAGCGCACCTCGGGCAGGGTCGGCCCGCTGCCGGTTCGCCGCAGCGGGGGCGGGGGCGAGTCACCGAAACGGGCTCTTGCCCCCTGTGCGGGGGATCTCGCACGCTCGAATCGCCCCGTTCCCGGCGTCGAGGAGGACCCGTGCCCGCTGAAGCCGACATCCTGGCGCCGCCCCAGCGGGTGGTCGAACAGGTCGCACGCTGGGACGCCTTCCTCGACGGGCAGGTACCGGGCAAGGACGACGGGACCAACCTGCTGATCGCGACCTGGAACCTGCGCGCCTTCTCCGACCTCACCAAGGCATGGACCACTCCGGAAGGCGTCTCGCCGAAGCGGAACTTCACCGACATCCACCTGATCGCGTCGGTGATTCGCCGCTTCGACGTGGTGGCGGTGCAGGAGGTGCGCGGCAACCTGCGCGCGCTGCGCTATCTGCTGAAGGTCCTCGGTGCGGAGTGGGCGTTCATCCTCACCGATGTGACACGGGGCGACGCGGGCAACAGCGAGCGGCTGGCGTTCCTGTTCGACACCCGCAGAGTGAAGCTGTCGGGGCTGGCCTGCGAACTGGTGGTGCCCATCGAGGAGGACGCGGGCGTACCGGAGGCCGATCTGGGCCGCCAGTTCGCCCGTACCCCCTACGCGGTGAGCTTCTTCTCCCAGGGCCAGACGTTCACCCTGGTCACCCTGCATGTCCTGTTCGGCGACCAGGCCGCGGACCGGGTCCCGGAACTGCGGGCGATCGCGCGGTGGCTGGCCGACTGGGCGGAGCAGGAGTTCGGCTGGGACCACAACCTCATCGCCCTGGGCGACTTCAACATCGACCGCGCCGGCGACCCCCTGTTCCAGGCCTTCACCTCCACCGGCCTGGTGCCCGCCCCGGCCCTGAACGGTCTGCCGCGCACGATCTTCGACGACCCGGGCGCCGAGCACTTCTACGACCAGATCGCCTGGTTCACCAAGGGCCAGAAGCGCCGGCCGGTCCTGACGCTGGAGGCCCGAGCCGGGGGCCACATCGACTTCGTGCCCGAGCTGCGCGGCGACCGGACGCTGAACGCGCTGTCCTGGCACATCTCGGACCACTATCCGCTGTGGGTGGAGTTCAAGATCCCGGCGCCGTGAGCTATTTGCGGAGCCAGAAGCCGGAGCGCTCCAGCCACAGGGACAGCAGCTCCGCGTCCCCGAACACCTCGACCGAGGCGTCGGCCGGGGTGCGGCGGCCGTAGAGCAGCAGCACGAGGTCGGTCAGCGGGGCCCGTACTGCCACCGCGGCCTTCTCGTGGGCGTGCCGCCACGTGACCGGTACGGCCGTGAGGTCCACCAGCCACTCGGCGTGGGGCGCGTCGGTGGCGTGCAGATGCAGGGTGCGGCCGGGTCCGGTGAGCGGCGGGGCATCGGGTCCGGCGGCCTCCAGGACCCGGGGCAGCGCGCCGAACCCCATCCACTCGTCCAGGGCGTCCCGCGCCAGATCCTCGCGTACGGCGAAGGGGACGCCCGTGGCGAAGGCGGCGTCGGCGGCGTGCAGGGTCGTCTCGTGAGTCATCCGCCGGGCCCAGAATCCCGCGAGGCCACTCGGCGCGACCGTCCACACCGGGGCGTCCGGTCCCGCCTCCCGCAGGGCGCCGACCAGCTCCGCGGCGCCCTCGGCGAGCCAGGCGTCCAGATCGGCGGCGGACTCGGGGCCGGGCGAGAAAACGTCGTCCACCATGTCGTGCGGGACGGGACCGGCGGCCCGCGTACCGACGATCCGCGCCGCCCATCGATGGGTCCCTCCGACGTGCCGGGCGAGCTGGACGAGGCTCCAGCCGGGACAGCCGGGCACGGAGGTCCCGGCCGCCCCCGCCTCGGCGGCCCGCACGGCGGCGCGCAACTCGTCGGTACGGGTGGCGATTTCGGCGCAGAACACGTCGTGCTTCACATCACTCACCGGGCCACCGTAGGACGGACCGGGCCCCCGCTCAACGCGGATTGCGGCGTCCTGCGTGACTTGAACGAATTCGTGGTCTGCCCAGACCGCATCGGATCCCGCCATGCGTCCGGCACGGCCGATGCCGCCGCTCTGGACCGGTTCGTCGTCGGCGCGCCCTCAGCGTCCCGCCGGACGACCAGCTGAGCGGGCCGGGTGGCGGTCGTGGCCGGCCACGACGGCGCCGCGGACGAACGGCGACCCGTCCCCCCACCTCCAGCGGAGCGCTCAGTGCCAGTCGCTGATCCGGACGTCGTCGGGTGCCGGCCTGCCGTGGCCGGTCTCGGCGTACTCCTTGAGGCTCATCAGGAAGATCGCCCACTTCGTACCGCAGTGGTGCATGAACTCGACCGGCTCGCGCCAGCCCTCGTGCTTGAAGAGGACGACGGTGTAGTCGTCGTGCCGGCTGAGCCGCCAGTCGATCTCGGTGCCGATCCACTCCGCGGGGCCGTCCGTGACCCGCCAGCGCACATGGCCGGCGGGGTCGAGTTCCAGGATCTCCATGTCGAAGCCGCCGACGTCGCCGAAGCGGAACGCCAGCCGGCCGCCGACCTCGCTCTTGCCCGTGGTGTCGGTGGTCCACCAGCCGGCGATGCCCTCGGGGGTCGCGATGGCCCGGTAGACCTCGTCCAGCGGCGCGACGGCGCCGACGCGATGCAGGATGTCGACCATTTTCATGCTCCTTCCGTGGTGGTGCGGCTTCGTTGAATGGCTTCCGCGATGCTTTTGATACGGCGGAGCCGGGCGTCCCAGGTGGCCCCGACGGCGGCCAGTTGGGCGGCCGCGCGGGCGAGTTGGGCCTCGTCGACGCGGTAGCGCCGCTCCCGTCCGGCCGGCTCCGCGTGGACCAGCCCGACCCGGTCCAGGACGGCGAGGTGTTTGGCCACCGCCTGCCGGGTGACGGGCAGGCTCGCGCTGAGCGAGGTGGCGGTGCCCGGCCCGGAGGCGAGGAGCAGGTCGATCATCGTGCGCCGGGTCGGGTCGCCGATGGCCGACCACAGGTCGTCGTCGACCGGCGTGCTCATCGGGCCGACCCCAGCCGTGCGACGTACGCGCCCAGCCGGGGGATGTAGTGGTCCCAGGCGCTCGCGTGCTCGCGGTACTGCTCCTCGAGTACGGCGACCTCCCACCCCATCTCGCGGAACCCGGTCTCGGTCATCCGCACCAGGGTCCCCGTCGGGGTCGGTACGAGGTCGAAGGTGACCAGCAGCGCGTCCCCGGAGCGTTCGGCGCCGGTGTGGCACCACCGGAACGAGAACCGCTTGGGCGGGTCCACCTCCACCACGGTGAGTGCGACGGTCATGGTCTCGCCCGTCGCCTCGTCACGCCAGAAGAGCTCCCCGGGCGCTCCTTCGGCGGGCTCGAACCGCGCGTCGTCGGGCCACCACTCCCGCATGTGCTCCGGGCGGCTGACGACCTCGAAGACCACCTCGGGCGAGGCGTCGACGTGGATGTCGCGTTCGATGCTGCCGTACTCCATGCCCGACTCCCTTTCGCAACCATCGGTTGCGTATCACCCTACGACCGGGCCGGGCATTGCGCAACCATCGGTTGCAGGAGAGTGGTGATGGCGGCGGAGTCAGCTCCGGTTGAGGGTCCGGGTGATGCCGGCGAGCACCGCGGTCGTCAGGATCCACCCCGCGGCGATGAGGGCGTACGACAGCCAGGCGGCCGTTCCGCCCTCCCAGTACCAGGACGTGCGCTGACCGAGACCGCCGATGGGGATCAGCAGGTCGAGGGTGTAGACGAAGGCGTTGAAGGGCGGCACCTGGCCGGGCTCGGTCGCCTTCGGTGTGTGCGTCGCGAAGACCGCGCTGCCGAGCGCGACGAGCGCCGCGAGCCACAGTCCCGCACGCCAGGGGCGGTAGCCGTAACCGACGGTGGCCTCCAGGAGGTGCCCCCACAGCCGGGCGGGCAGGCCCAGGGTCCTCCTGCGGTGGCGCTGCTTGTCCAGCAGGACGCGCCGGGCGTCGTCGTCGTGGCCGATCTGCCGGTACCAGGCCGCCAGTTGCTCGTACGGCTGGGCGGCGTAGCCCGGATGCCGCCGTATCCACGCCGCGCGACGCTCCACGGAGGACGCCTGATGCTCGCCGCTCTCGTGCAGGGAGCCGTAGGTGAAGCCCTGGAGTCGAAGGGTCTCGGGCCAGGCGCCCTCACGGTCGTGGACGGCCGTGACCCGGGCGTCCTCGAGGTTCACCAGGCCGGAGGGCGCCTCGGCCGGAGTGAAGGCGAGTACGCCCGCCTGCATACGGGCGCAGTCCAGCGCCGTACCGTTGCCGAGCAGGACCGCGCCGTCGAAGCTCACCTGGTCGGTGATCTGCGCGTCCCGCAGGCTGACCGTCCCCTCGGCCGTGAACCCCTTGGACAGCGCGAGGCTGCGCACCACGGCATGGTCGCCGAGCAGTGCGACGCCGCCGGGGTGGTGAAGCCGCGCCCCTTCCATGTGCAGGCCGCCGGGCAACTGGGCGCCCAGAAGCCGGACACCGCCGTGCACGGTGGTCCTGCGGCAGAACAGCGCGCCCTCCATGACGAGCCCGCCCGCCAGCAGAGCCCAGCCGTCCGGGCGGGACAGCACGGCGTCGGTGAGGATCAACTCCCCGGTCAGGCGCGCGTTGAGCAGTTGGAGCTCGCCGTTGACCACGGTTCGGCGCAAGGAGAGGCGTCCCTCCACCCGGGCCGTGGTGAGGTCGAGCCCCGGCAGCCTGCAGCCCTTGATGGAAACCGTCCGGGTGCCGGCGCCGGCCAGCCCGACACCCTCCTCGAACGAGCACCCCTCGAAGCGCATCTCATGCCCGATCTCGGCGCCGTCGAGCTCCAGCGCACCGCTGATCCGAGCCCCCGCGACCCTCAGCGCCGGCACGTGTCCGGGCTCGGCCGGGATCACTCCGAGCAGCAGACCGGCCACGACAGCGGCCCTGACGGTCCGTTCCTCGCCCCACCCGCCCCCGTGCTCGGGGTCGTCCTCCGCGCCGCCGGTACGGAAGTCCACCGTACGGCCCGTGGGATAGGCGTCCCACAACTGTCGTTCCGCCGCCGTGAGTTCCTCGTACGCGTACACGGCGGAAGAGTAGCTGGCCACGGCCGGGGGTGATCGGCCCCATGCGGGTCGGCTACGGAACCTCGGTCAGATGACAGGCTGTCCGATGCCCAGCAGGTTCCCCTCGCTGTCCCGGAACCACGCGGCCCGCTCGCCTCGGGCGCCCTTGCTGGGATAGTTGCCGTCGATGTCGGCGAGGGAGTCCTTCGTGCGGAACCCGGGCAGGTCGACGTCCTCGAACTCCACGCCGCGCCGCTTGAGTTCCGCCACGACGGCCTCGACGTCGTCGACCTCCCAGCCCATCTGTGTGAAGGTGCCGGGCGAGGCTCCCGTGGAGGCGAAGAGGGCGAACTCCGTGCCAGAGCAGCGGTAGAGCAGTCCGCCGGGGCGTTCGTCGACGGGTTCCAGTCCCAGCTTCTCGGCGTAGAAGCGCCGGGCCCGCTCCAGGTCCTGGGCGGGCAGCCTGGTCGCCACTCGGCCGCGTGCCAGCGAGTTCTTGTCGGTGGTGTCCATGCCTCCACTGTGGCGCGTGGCGCGGCCCGGCGCTCAGGTCAGGTTGAGTCCGCCGTCGAGGACGATGACCTCGCCGGTGAGGTAGGTGTGGGCGATGACCGACGCCACGAGGTCCGCGACATCGGAGGGCTGGGCGGGGCGTCCCATGGGGGCCCGGTCGCGCCACAGTTCGTGGGCCTGCGTCCAGTCCTTGGTCATGGGGGTGTCGACGAGGCCCGGGGCGATGGCGTTGACGCGGACGTCGGGGGCGAGGGCGGCGGCGAGAAGCCGGGTGACGTGGTTGAGTGCGGCCTTGCTCGCCGCGTAGGGCACCGACGAGCCCTTGGGGCGCACCCCGGCGTGGCTGGTGATGTTGACGACGCTGCCACCGGCGGGGGACCGGCGGAGCGCGGGCAGGGCGGCCGTGCAGAGCACCCAGGGCGCGATCAGGTTGACCTCCAGCAGCTGCCGCCAGTCCGCCGGCGTCGCGGCCGCCAGGTCGTCGTGTGGGATGGGCCAACTGATACCGGCGTTGTTGACCAGCACGTCCAGTCGGCCGTGGTGGTCCAGCGTCTCCTCGACCAGGGCGCGGGCCTCGTCCTCGATCCCGAGGTCGGCCCGCACGTACACGCCGCCGAGCTCAGCCGCCAGGGCCTCGCCGGCCTGCGCGCTGCGCCGCGAGTGCACGACGACCCGCATGCCGTCCGCCGCGAGCCGACGCGCGACCGCCTCGCCGATGCCGGAGGTGGACCCGGTGACCAGGGCGACAGGGCGGTCCGTGGGTTCGATGGTGCTCATGCCTGTGGATCTTGCCATGCGCGTCGGAGCCCGAGGCCGGACCGGGGGCCTCCTGGCATCATCACCGGGTGATCAGTGACCGTGTGCAGCCCGACCGTTCCCGCAAATGCGTCCTCTTCGACGTCGACGGCACCTTGATCGACGCCGTCGACAACCAGCGTCGCGTCTGGGGCACGTGGGCGGGCCGCTACGGACTGGACGCGGACGCGGTCTACCGGGTGGCGCTGCGGACCCGGCCGCTGGAGACCTTCGCCCAGGTCGTCCCGGACCGCGATCCGCACGAGTGCCTGGCCGCCTTGCACGAACTGGAGGACGACGACGTCCGATCCGGTGTCTACACGGCTTTCGACGGCGCGTCGGAGCTGTTGGGCGCGCTGCCGCCGCAGACCTGGGCGCTGGTGACCTCCAACTACGAGCACCGGGTACGGGGACGGTTCGCCCGCACCGGCCTGCCGGTGCCGCCCGTCGTCGTGGATGCCGCCGCGGTGCGGGAGGGCAAGCCCTCGCCCGTGCCGTATCTCCAGGCCGCGCGACGGCTCGGGGTGCGCCCCGAGGACTGCCTGGTCGTCGAGGACGCGCCGTCGGGGGTGGAGGCGGGGCTGCGGGCCGGTATGACGGTGTGGGGCGTCAACGCCGCGGTGGCGGTGAGCGGCGTACACCGTCACTTCGCCACCCTGCGCGCGGCGGTGCCGGGGATCCTCGCGTTCGCGGAGCAGGCCCCGCCGACCCTGCCGTAGCGATACGCCTCTGTACCCCCACCCGTCGCGACTTTCGGCCACGGGGGCTGACAACGCCCGGTGAACGCTGCTTTCCTGTCGACCCAGGGTCGAGCACGACCCGTTCACCGCGCGGGGCACACACGCTCCGCGCGACGGTGGTCCCCCGGGCTTCATCCGGTCAGTTTCGGAGAAGCCGCTGCGCCGGAGGATTCCTAACCTGGTGTCATCCCACCAGGGCTCCTACGAGAGGAATCAGCCATGAAGGCCTCCCAGACCTCCGGCAAGAGCGCCACCGAGTCCGGCGAGAAGTACGACGGCTTCACGGACGAGGAGCGGGGCGCCATGAAGGAGCGCGCCCGGGAGCTGAAGGCGTCCGCGCGCCGGGGACGGGGCGCCGCCAAGGCGGATCCGGAGGTCGACGTCCTCGCGAAGATCGCGGAGATGGCGGAGGTGGACCGGGTTCTGGCCGAGCGGCTGCACGCCGTCGTGAAGGCCAGTGCGCCGGAACTCACGCCGAAGCTCTGGTACGGCATGCCGGCGTACGCCAGGGACGGCAAGGTCGTCTGCTTCTTCCAGAGCGCGCAGAAGTTCAAGACGCGCTACGCCACGCTCGGCTTCAGCGACCTGGCGAACCTCGACGACGGCCCGCTGTTCCCGACCGCCTACGCCCTGACGGACCTGACCGCCGAGGTGGAGGCGCAGATCAGCGCCCTCGTGAAGAAGGCCGTGAGCTGAAGCGGCCGACGCCGCCGAGCATGAGCCGCACCGGGAATCGGAAGGGCGTCCCAGGGGTTGGGCAGGACAACTGCTCGCGCGCCCCGACTCCACCAGGAGACCTCTCCCATGCCGGAACCGGAGATCGACGCCCTCGTGTTCGACGTCCTCGGCACGCTCGTCGACGAACCCGCCGGCCTGCGTGACGGCATCCGGGCACTCGACCCCTCCCTCGACGATCCCGGGATCGAGAAGCTGGTGTCGTTGTGGCAGCGGCACATCGACGGCGAACAGCGCCGCATCGTCGAGGGCCGACGGCCCTTCGTCGCCAGTGACGTCCTGGACCGGGAGGCCGCCCGGATCGTCGCCGAGGCGGCCGGCGTCGACGACCCGGCGGTCGTGGCGACGGTGGCTCTCTCCGGTCGTCGGCTTCCGCCGTGGCCCGACACCGTCGCGGGCCTCGCTCGGCTCGCCGAACGCTTTCCGCTGATCGGGCTCTCCAACGCGAGCCGGGTGGCGCTCCTCGGTGTCAACGCCCACGCCGGACTGCGCTGGCATCAGGCGCTGTCCGCCGAGGACGCCCGGAGCTACAAGCCGGATCCGGCCGTCTACCGGCTGGCCGTCACCGTCTCCGGGCGACCGCCGGAGCGACTGCTGATGGTCGCCGCCCATGCCTGGGACCTGCGCGGAGCGCAGAGCCTCGGCCTGCGCACCGCCAACGTGGCCCGCCCGGTGGGCGACCCGCCCGCCCCCTCGGACCGATTCGACCTGTACGCGACCGACTTGACGGACCTCGCCGAGCAACTAGCCCTGCACGGATGAGGGGATGGCCCGGAGGTGGTGAACACCTCCGGGCCATCCCCATGCCCTGCGCCGTGAGACCTACAGCCCGTCGCGCACCATCGCCGCGACGATCTGTACATGGCGGTCGGCCGCCGTACCGGACATCTCGTTCTCGTAGTTCAGGCCGTACGGCCAGAAGTGGCCGCCGCCCGTGGACAGTTTGGCGGCGGATCCGTCGAACTGCCGGACCAGTGCCGTGGCTTGCGCGCCGGTCCAGGTGCCGCTGCCGCCCAGCCGGGACCAGCCGGAGCTGGTTCCCACCCCGATGGTGTGGGCGATCTCGTGCAGGGCCGTCCGCTCGGTCATGTAACCGCGGTTGCCGAAGCGGATGGTGCCGTTGATGTTGCCGTCGGCGGTGGGGACGCTCGGGTCGTAGCGGACGGTGATGGACTTACCGAGGTCGCTGACGTTGTTGTAGCGGGCCACGGCGGCGTTCATGGCCGCCGTGATGAGGTTGTACGCGCTCTGCTGGTCCTGCGTCGGGTTGCTCGCCCGCTCCAGGGTCCAGGTGATGGTGGCCGCGGCCACCTGCTCCCGGGGCGCCGGTGCCGCCTTCGGGACGGCCTGGGCGACGCCGGGCCCTGCCAGCAGCGTTGCTGCCAGGGCCGTGACGACGAGCTTGGTGCGCCAGGGTATGGCCGTACGGGTGCGTTTCTGGTTCCGGTCTGGACTCATGCGGGTCCTCCTGTGGGGGTGGGGCCGTCGAGTGTGGGGGGACGGCACGACCAGTACGCCCGGCCGGGGGTTCACTCTCGACGGCTGCCGATGGTGACGATGCCGGTGATCTTCGAGCCGGTGACGTTGTCGTAGACGACGTCACCACCGGACTTCTTCCAGATCCTGACGTGGAAGCTGTCCGGGGTATCGGTGGCGGTGACCCGGAAGCCGTATCCCTCGGCGCCGTTGACCGTTCCGCTGCCCTGGTAGACGGCCTGGGAGCCGGTGACCACGAGCCAGTCGGAGCCGGTGGAACGGAACTTGAGCTTGGCCGGTCCGAAGTCCAGGGACATCTGCCCGAGGGGGGCGGTGAACGGCTTGGTGTAGAAGGCGGTGAAGAAGAACCCGGCCTTTCCGGTCAGCGTCGGCTTGGCGGGGAAGGCCCCGGCCGGCGAGGTGAACAGACCGGTGCCGAACGCGGGTCCGGCGTCGCGGTCGTAGACGATCAGCTCGGAGAGCGTCCTGCTGTCCGAGGCGCCGTCGTCGTCGGTGACCGTGATCACCGGCTTGCGGATGCCGGCCTTGCGGTAGGTGTGCTCCGCCCGGCAGCCGGACGCGGTGACCGTGCCGGTCGTCGGCTGGGTGCCGTCCTTCCAGTCCACCGCGCAGGTCTGGGTGTCGCTGGTGCCCGGGTCGGTGAACCCGGCCGTGACGACCACCTGCTTGCCCACCGACACCGGGGACTTCGGTCCGGTGACGGTCGTGAGGGCCGGCGCCGCGTTGGTGACCGTGACGGTGGCCGTGTCGCTGCTGCGGCCGCCGGTCAGCGTCACCTTGAACGTGCCGTTGTCGGTGCAGGTGACCGTCGTGCTCGCGGCCCCGGCGTCGGCGAAGGTGCAGGGCGCCCCTTCCTCGGCGGTCCACTTGGCGTTGCCCGCGCCGGAGAGCGTGCCGTCCAACTTGATCGCGGTGCCCTCGGCGCCCTTGGCGTCGGGACCGGCGTGCACGATGGTGACCGGGTCGATGCTGGTCAGCGTCGGCACGACCTTCTTGATCAGGCCGTCCGCGTCGAACTCCAGCTTGTCGATGGTCGTTTCACGGTGCGTGCCGTCACCGCCGGGGATCGCGAAGCGGTGGTAGGCGATGTACCAGTCGTCGGTGCCCGGCACCTGGACGATCGAGTGGTGGCCGGGACCCTTGATCCCGAGGGAGAGGTCCTTCTCCAGGATCACGCCCCGCTTGGTCCAGGGACCGGTGGGGGAGGGGCCGGTGGCGTAGGCGACACGGTAGTTGGGGTCACGCGTGTCGTTCTCCGACCACGTGAGGTAGTAGGTGCCCTTGCGCTTGATGACGAAGGTGCCCTCGTTGTAGCCGCTGGGGGTGATGTCCTTCATCTTCGTCAGGTCGAGCGAGGTCATGTCGTCGTTGAGCGGCGCCACATAGGCGTGCCCGTTGCCCCAGTAGAGGTACGACTGACCGTCGTCGTCGGTGAACACCGCCGGGTCGATCATCTGGCCGCTGAAGTCGCCCGCCTTGAGCAGCGGCTTGCCCAGCGCGTCCTTGAACGGACCCGTCGGCGAGTCGGACACCGCGACACCGATGTTCGCGTCGGCGCAGAAGTAGAAGTAGTACTTCCCGTTCTTCTCCTCGATCGTCGGCGCCCAGGCCCTGCTGTCCGCCCAGGAGATGTCGGGACCGAGGTCGAGGATGACACCGTGGTCCTTCCAGTGGACCAGGTCGGTGGAGGAGTACGCCTTGAACTGCGTACCGCTCCAGCCCTCGAAGCCGTCGGTGGTCGGGTAGATGTAGAAGGTGTCGCCGAAGCGGACGATGTTCGGGTCGGCGTTGAGCCCCGGCAGGACCGGGCTCTTCATGATCTGCGCCGACACCGTCCAGGTGCGCTTCTTGCCGTCCGAGCCGGTCACCTCGTACGTCACCGGCTTGCTGAAGTCGTGCACGCTGCCCGAGGCGGGGCTGATCGCCGCGCCGTGGGCGAGGGCGAACTCCGGTGCCAGGGTGGTGAGATCGGTGCCCTCGGTGAGCGGCAGGGTGACCTTGCTGTCGGCGTCGTCGACGATCGCGTCGACCTTCAGGGACGGGTGGGTCGCCTTCGCGATGCCCGTCGTGTTGCCGCTGAGCTCCAGCACCTCGGACGCGGTGAGCGCCCGGTTGTAGATGCGGAAGTCGTCGACCTCGCCGGCGAAGTAGGGGTCGGCGGAGTACAGGGAGCGGCCGATGTAGCCGCTGTAGTCCTTGGCGGCGTCGTACATGTCGGACGGCTTGATGGCGGTCGTCGTCCGCGCGGCTTCGACACCGTCGACGTAGAGGACCATCGTGCCGCTCGCGCCGTCGAGGGTCACCGTGACGTGTTCCCACTCGCCCGGCGTGAGCTGCGAGCCGCCGGTCAGCTTCGACTCCGCCGACCAACTGGCCTTGGTGATGGCCGAGTAGAGGCTGTTGCCGCCGTTGGAGGGGGTGGCGAAGAGGTACTTGTTGCTGTCGGGGCCGAGCCCGAACAGCCACTGGAAGCTGCTGCCGCCCTTCCACTTGGCGTACGTGGAGACGGTGACGCTGTCGGCGTTCTTCAGGACGCCGTTCGGGATCTTGACGTACGGGGACGTGGCGGAGTCACCGGACATCTTGAACGAGCCGTCCTCGACGCCGGTGCCGAAGTCGGGCGTACGGACGTAGGTGCCGTGGTTGCCGTGGCCGCTGGTGTCGCGGGCGATGGAGCCGCCGCTCTCGTCGAAGTCGTAGTGCAGGAGCAGGTCTGCCGGCACGTCCGGGCCCTCGGTGGAGACCGTGACCTCGGCGCTGACGTCGATCGCGGAGTCGCCCGCCAGGTCACCCTTCACGGTGAAGACGCCGGCCTGCGCGTACTGCGATGCGGCCACGTCCTCCCAGGTGACGGCGACGGGACGCTTCACCCCGTCCGCCGACTCGGCGATGACGGTGGCGGGCAGCACCGGGGCCTGGCCGATACGCGTCTCGACCTTGACGTCCTCGGCGCTCGTGATGATCTGGTCCGGCTGGTACGTCTTGAGCAGCCGGTCGTACTCGGCCTGGGTGACCGGGAGCACCGTGCCGTGCCGGGGCTTGGACGGCAGGTCGTAGCCGGCGGACGGGGTCCAGTTGCCGGAGTCCAGGTCCGTCGTCTCGAAGGGGATGTAGCCGCGTCCGCCGAACTCGTCGAGGAACGCGTACCACTTCTCCTCGGTGTTCGACTTGAACACCAGCGGGCCCTCGGCGGCGTTCATCGCGCCCTTGCCGATGCCCTCGGCGACGGGGGTCCAGGAGAGGTTGCGGAGCGTGTCGCTCTTCTCCTCGAAGATGAACTTGCTGTTGGGCGTGGAGGAGGTGTTGTTCCGCTCGTCCTTGGAGAGGCGGTAGTACTCGCCGTCGTGCTGGATGACCGTGGAGTCGATGACCGAGTAGCCGCGGTCGACCCAGACCTTGGGCTCGCTGAAGGTGTAGAAGTCCCGGGTCGTCGCGTACATCATGCGGTTGTACGTGTCGCCGGAGTGGTCGGCGGTGGTGTACAGCTTGGAGGCCCAGAAGACCACGTACTCGCCGAGCTTCTCGTCGTAGTACGCCTCGGGGGCCCAGGTGTTGCCGGCCGCGTCCGGGGAGACCTTCACCAGGCGCTGGTCGGTCCAGTGCACCAGGTCCGTGGACTCCCAGACCATGATGGACTTGCTGCCGGTGCGCTGGGAGGCGTCCCAGTCGCCGTTGCCGTAGATCCTGAGGTCGGTGGCGATCTGGTAGAACTTGTCGCCCTCGGGGGAGCGGATGATGAACGGGTCGCGCAGACCCTTCTCACCGAGCGTGGAGGTCAGGACGGGCTTGCCGTCGTTCAACTCCCGCCACTTCAGCGGGTCGTTGCCCTTGCTGAGCGCGGCGTACAGCTGCTCGCCGTCCGAGGTGCCCTCACCGGTGAAGTAGCTGAACATGTAGCCCTTGAGGGCTTCCTTCTTGGGGAGTTCGGGGACCTTCGCGGTGAAGACGCGGGTCTTCGTCGCGTCGCCCTTGGTGACGGTCGCGGTCAGCTCGGCGGTCGCGCTGCCCTCGCCGTGCGCGGGGCGGTGGACCACACCCTCGGCGGAGACGACGTCCGGGTTCGCGGAGGACCAGAAGACCTCGGTGCCCAGGTCGCCGGTGGCCGGGAGCGTGAGGTTGCCGCGGACGTCGTCGAGGTTGTGCACGGTCAGTGCCTCGGCGGCCCGCTGGACGGCGGTCGTGTCGTCGAAGGCGGGCAGGACCGTGACCTCGAAGGTCTTGGTGGCGCTCAGCGGACCCTTCTTCAGGGTCGCCGTCAGTGTGGCGTGGCCGTTCGGCTGCCCGGCGGCGGGGCGGGTCACCGCGCCGGAGTCCGAGACCACGTCGGTGTTGTCGCTGTCCCAGGTGATGGTGGAGCCCCCGGCCGTGCCGGTCTTCGGCAGGCTCAGGTCGGCGGTCACCGCGCTGGTGTCGCCGAGGGTGAGGGCGGCCTTGTCGGCGGCCAGGCCCTCCTCGGCGATGGGGAGCGAGAGCTGCTCGACCTCGGAGCCGGCGAGCGCGCGGTCGTAGATCCGGAAGTCACGGATCTTGCCCTTGAAGAGCTTGTCGCTGGTGTAGACCGACTTGCCTATGTAGTTGGCGGTCGTCGTGCCCGAGCCGATGGAACCCGGCGTGATGGTGACCGAGGTGTTGCGGCCGACCTCCACACCGTCCTCGTACAGCACGGCCGTGTTGCCGGTCTGGGTGTAGGTGAGCTGCTTCCACACCGAGCGGGTCAGGTTGTGCGAGTCGGTGGGCCGGGTGTTCTGCTCGGTCGACCAGTTGCCGGACGCGATGGCGGTGCGCAGCGAGTTGCCGGTGGCGAAGAGGTAGCCGTTGCCCGCGCCGCTGGTGGTGTTGCCGAAGCCGTAGATGAAGTACGGGCCCACCTGCGACTCGTCCATCTGCACGTCCATGGAGACGCTGATGGAGTTCATGCCCTTCATGACGTCGTTGGGCACCTTGATGTAGGTGTCCGAACCGTTGAAGGCGAGGCCCTGGCCGGTGCCCGTCCAGCCGGCGGTGCCGTTGACCGTGCCGTCGCGGCCGTTGCCGGAGGCGTCGGTGACGGTGGTGCCGGAGGAGGCGTCGAGCTTGTACCAGAGCGCCAGTCCGTCGGTGACGTCCGCGGTGTCCGCCGCCTGCGCGGGGACGAGGGGCGCGACGAGGCCCAGGAACAGCGACGCGACGGTCAGACCGGCGAGCCGGCCTGCCCGGCGTCTCGCGCGGGTGCGCGGACGTGCGAAGTACGTCATGTGGGGTTTCCCTGCTGAGGCATGGCTGACGGGGGAGGGAAAGGCATGGGTGAGCAGGCCGGGAACGAGGGTGGCCGCGGCCGTGGACACCCTGGAGTTTCGGCTGTGTGACGTCGTGTTGCGAGAGTGTCAAACGGGGTGTGGTGCAGCGTCAAGAGGTTTCGAACAATGTCCGACAGGTCGAACATCTTGAATGTGCCGCCAACGCGCGGAGCGCGGCGCCGCGTTGGGCGGGCGCCGCGCTCCGGACTTGCCGCGCTGCTACCGGGGAGTGTCCATGTGGTCGCCGTGCCCCGTCTGCCGGCGCCGTTCCTCACGGTGGAGATAGCGGCTCATCGCGTCCGTCGCCGACTGGTCCCGCAGCGCGTGCCCTCCGTTGCCGGCGGACTCCGGGGCGGCTCCGGCGAGGGCCGGGAAGGGCTGGGTGTCCTCCAGCGGGTAGGGGAAGTCGGCGGTCGCGTCGGCCGGGACCTCGTTCGGTGCCGTGTAGGTGATGGTGTGCGGCAGCATGATCAGCGAGGTCGTGCCCGTCTGCTCACGGGAGGGTCGCAGCTGGACACGGATGCCGTGCCGGTCGGCGAGCCGGCCGACCACGAACAGGCCCATCTGGCGGGAGATGTTGGCGTCCACGGTCGGCGGATGGGCCAGCTTGTGGTTGATGGCCGCGAAGTCCTCGGCCGTCAGGCCGATACCGCTGTCGTGGATCTCCACCATGACCCGCCCGTCGGGCAGCCGGCCCGCCGTGACGTACACGTTGGTCTGCGGTGAGGAGAACGCGGTGGCGTTCTCCAGCAGTTCGGCCACCAGATGCACGAGGTCGCTCACGGCCCGGCCGTGGATCTCGGCCTGCGGGATCCCGGTGAGCTCGATGCGCTCGTACTGCTCCACCTCCGAGGCGGCCGCGCGCAACACGTCGACCAGGGCGAGCTGTTGTATCCCGTGGTAGTTGGACTCCTCGCCGGCGAGGACCAGGAGGTTCTCGCCGTTGCGGCGCATCCGGGTCGCCAGGTGGTCCAGCCGGAAGAGGTTCTCCAGCTGGTCCGGGTCGGCCTCGTTGTTCTCCAGGTCGGTGATCAGGGCCAGTTGCCCCTCGACGAGCGACTGGCTGCGGCGCGAGAGGTTGGTGAAGATGGCGTTGATGTTGCTCCGCAGCGCCGCCTGTTCGGCGGCCAGGCGCACGGCCTCCCGGTGGACCTGGTCGAAGGCGCGGGCGACCTCGCCGATCTCGTCGGTCGAGGTGATCGGGATCGGTGCCACCCGGGTGTCGACGCGTCCCGGAGTGGCGCGGTTGAGCTGGGAGAGCAGCGCCGGCAGCCGCTGTTCGGCGATCTGGAACGCCGAGCCGCGCAGCACGCTCATCCGGCTGCTCATCGACCGGGCCACCCCGGCCGCGATGAGGAACGCGGCGAGCACCGCGCCGAGCACGACGACCGACAGGACGATGGCGTCCCGGCGGGCGCTCGCGGCGATGTCCTTGGCGTTGGCGAGCGCGGTGTCGCTCAGATAGACCTCGACCTGGCGGTACGCGTCGAAGGACAGGGTGGAGGCGGCGAAGAAGGAGTCGGTGGTGATGCCCTGCTTCGCCAGTTCCGAGGCGGGCTTCCCCGACGCGATCTCGCTGATCATCGTCGTCATGCTCGGCGGGGCGACGAAATCCTCCCCGGCTTCCTCGGCCTGCGCGGCGGCCTCGGTGACCTGCTGCTTGCCCTTGGTCTGCGCGGCGGCCAGCGCCTTCTGGAGCCGCGCGGAGTCCTGGCTGGTGGCGGCGCCGTCGAACTCCACCAACGCGACCCGCTGGAGATAGGCGTAGGAGCGGAACGAGGCGAGCTGGGTGGCCAGTTCGCCCTCCTGGAGCTTGTCCCGGTCCTGGGCCAGGATGTGCGTTCCGATGGCCCGGGTCAGGGACTCGGCCGCCTGGGTGAGGGAGATGGCGTAGAGGGCCCGGCCGAAGCTGGCCTGGTTGCTGCTGCCGAAGCCGAGTTCGTTGGAGAGCTCCATCAGCGGGTGCTGGATCAGGTGGTACTTCTCCTCGGTCTGCACCCCGGGCAGCGCGGACGTGAACGCCGCCTTGCGGATGCCGGCGAGCTGCTTGCCGCCGCTCTGCACGACCGCGACCCGCCTCAGCAGCCGCGCGGTCTGGGGCATCCGCTCGACCGCCTTGTCGAAGGCCGCCCGGTCCTGATCGGTGACCTTGCGCGCCTGGGCGACGACGCCGGAGTCGGTGTCGCCCTTGAGCAGCGGGACGACGGACAGATCACGCTCGTTGATCGCGTCGCTGGCGTACTTGTTCGCCGCCTGCACCAGTTCCGCGACCCGGACCGCGTCGTCGGCGCTCTGCCAGGTGTCCACGGCACGCGACACCCGGAATCCGCCGAGCACGAGCGTGACGAGGACCGGAATGAGGAGGATGGCACGCAACCGCCGGGCCACCCGCCAGTTGCGGGTGAGGGACATCTTCGGCGGCCGTCCGGGCGACCGATCCGGCCGGGGCGGGGCGCCCGGCGGACGAGGGGCGACCGGCGCCGGGGGGCCCGAAGTCGCCTCGTCGGACGCTGCTCGCCTTGCTTTCCTCACCTGACTACCGACCTCTCGACAGCGGCGCCGCGATGACGCTCCGATCACGGCCCTTTCGGATCGGTACGGAGAACAACGGGCCTGTGTTCAGGGCATGTCAGTGTCAAAGCCGGGTGGATCCGTCCGTACGAAGAGAGGCCCCGGCCCGCGAACCGCACGGGACGGGGCCTCCGCTGTCACGGGCTCACCTGGTCCAGGCGGTCAGCGGCGAGTCCGCGTTGTTGGTGACCCGGACCGGCACGGCTCCCCACCAGCGCCGCACCGTCTTGGTCTCGCCCGGGGCCAGCGGGAGCCACTCGGGGTCCGCTCCCAGAACGGTCTGCACACGCGCCTCACCGTACGAGGAGCCGTCGTTGCGCACGCTCAGCGCCGTCGCACCCCAGAACCAGGTCGGGAAGACGGTGCTGTCGTCACGGCTCTGCAGCCGCACCTCCGCCGCCTGTGCCCCCACGAACAGGGACGGAGAGTGGTCGGTGGCGGTGCCGTCGGCGGAGTCCGCCGAAGCGGTGTCGCCCGCAGCGTCCGGCCGGGTGCCGCCGAGCCGGTTCGCGGCGACCGCGTCCGCCGTCAGCCCGATGGAACGGGCGATCACCTCCGTCAGACCCACCAGCGCGATCTGGACCATGCCCTTGTTCATGACGTCTCCTGCGAGTTCGGTGTGAACCGCTCCGCGAGCTGCTCCCACGGGCGGCAGGACGTCATGGTGGCCAGCCCGTGAACCCCGCCGCCTGAGGCGCAAGTCCCGGCACCGGCGGGCGGTTTGCCCGGGTCGTCCGGGCGTCCCGGGCGGGTGGTGTGAGGTCCCCTCGGGTCTTGGACGAACGCTTCCCCTGCGCTGCATCAGTGCTGCATCTGCGCTTGCCGGCCGCCAGCAAGAGTGGCGGCACGTCACAGCAGTCACGTGAGTCTCGGTACGACGCGGCCCCCCGAGGGCGCACCGTGCGGGAGGCCAGAGGGGAACAGTTCATGGGCACCATCGGGTATCCGCAGCGCAGGACCATCGTCACCGGCGGCTTGGCGGCCACCGCCGCCGCCCTGCTGACCGGATGTTCGTCGAACGCCGGCGCCACGCCCGCGGCACAGGTCGGGGCCGCGGGCACGGCATCGACCCCGTCACCGTCGGCGAGCGCTCCGCCGGCCTCGCCCAACGCCGCCTTCACCCGGCTCATGGAGGGCAACCGGCGCTGGGTGAAGGGCGCGCTGCTCCACCCCGACCAGGACCCGCGTCGGCGTGAGGCGGTCGCCGAGGAGCAGAAGCCGTACGCCGTCGTGCTGTCCTGCATCGACTCCCGGGTGCCGCCGGAGCTCGTCTTCGACACTGGGATAGGCGACCTGTTCGTGATACGCACCGGCGGCCAGGTGGTCGCGCCGGTCGTCACCGGCTCCGTGGAGTACGGGCCCCTCACCGCGGGCACCCCGCTCATCGTCGTGCTGGGGCACCAGCGCTGCGGTGCCATCAAGGCGGCGTACAAGGCGCTGCACGACCGCACGACGCTGCCCGGCAACCTCCAGTCGATCGCCGACTCGCTGCGCACCGCGTACGAGGCGACCGTCGCGAAGAAGACCGCCGACCCCGTCGACACCATGATCCGGATCCACGCCCGGCAGACCGCCGCCGCGCTGCGCACCAACACCTCGCTCGCCCCGCTCGCCAAGAAGGGCGACCTGGGCGTGGTCAGCGCGTACTACTCGCTGGACACCGGCCGCGTGGAGGTCCTCAACGGCGCGCCCGCCGCCTGACCCCGGACCGGCCGACCCGGAGCCATGACCGTACGACCTCTTCGGCGAGGGGGAGGTCGCGCGGGGCCCGGGTCGGCTGCCGGGCCTCCGCGGCACGACGGCGAAGGCGACGGACGGAAGGCGACTCCTCCGCGGCACGACAGCGAAGACGACGGACGGAAGGCGACGGACGGCCTGCCGCACGGGCCGCATAGGTTGGCGCCATGACGAACCTGCATCACCCGCGTCTGTCCGGCCTGGGACGTAACCCGGCGGCCCCCGACGAGGTCCTGATGCGCCTGACCGCCCACAGGGCCGGCCGGCACGGGATGGCGCTGCGCCGGGGGCAGTTGGCGGACGCCGTGGTCGAGGCCCTGCTGACGCACGGCGACGACATCGTCGTGGTCGGTCTGCGCGAGGACCGGATCTCCCCGGCGATGCGCCGCAGGATCGCCGAGCATCCCGATCCGGCGATCCGTGACGCCCGCGCAAACTTCGTCCGGCATCTCGTGGACCGCGAGGTGAGGGCGGATCTCGGCGACCTGGAGCAGGTCTACGGCCGGCCCCGGACGGAGCTCGCCGACGACCCCGATCCGAAGCTGCGTGCCGCGGTCGCGGGCGCCTGGTACGACCGGCCGCTCGCGGTGCAGACGCGGCTGCTCGCCGACCCGGATCCACGGGTGCGCGCGGCCGCCACCGTGCAACCGAGCCCGGGTGTCCCGGCGGAGTGGCGGGACCGCTGCCTCGCCGACCCGGCGGTGCGGGGCAACGTCGCCTGGTATGTCCCGCTCACCTGGGACCAGTTCACCGAGCTCACGGCAACCGAGGACGAGGACATCCGGCTGGCCGTGGCCGCGAACCCGCATCTCTCGGCCGCCATGGTGGCCCGGCTGCTGGAGTTCGACGACCCGATGGTGCGGGCCGTCGTGGCACAGAGCCGCCACATCGACGCCGCCACCCGCGACCGGCTGTACGCCGATGAGGCGAAGGCGGCCCTGACCTGGAACTTCACCGAACCGGGCTGGCTGCGCGAAGCGCCCCTGGGGGAGCGGCTGACCTACCTGGACTGCCCGCACGCGATCTTCCGGCGTGTCCTGGCCGGTTCCCGGGACCTGCCCGAGCAGGCGTGGCGCCGCCTGGACGACGACCCGGACCTGGGCGTCCGCCGCGCCGCCGCCCGCCGGCCGGACGCGCCACCGGACGTCCTGGAGCGGCTGGTCCGCGCCCACGGCGACGTGTTCCACATCCGGCCACTGCATGTGGAACACCCCAACTTCCCCCGCCACACGCTGCGCACCTTCGTCGAGGAACCGAACCCGAACGCGCGCTACGTCGCCCTCCAGGACCCCGAGCTGCCCGAGGCGGCCCTTCGGCGGCTCGCCGACGCCGAGGAACCCTTCCTGCGCCGCGGCGTCGCCCGCCACCCGAACATCACGGACGAGCTGCTGGAGCGGCTGCTGGCGGATCCGGAACCCGAGGTCGCCGACGAGGCCGCCGCCAACCCGGCGCTCGGGCCCGCCCGGATGGACCGCATCCTCGCGGAGGCCGGCCTCTGAGATCCGGCACCGGGCCGCCCGCGAGGCCGTAGCGGTAGGTGCCCGGCGACCGCCTCTCCGGCGGACCGCACCCCCCGTTTGCGGCTTCCACGCGGCGCGATCACCATGAGGAGCAGACAGCCCATGGATACCGTGCCCCCGCGCAGCTGGCTGCGCGTCCTCGCCTTCGCCGTGGCAGCGTTCTGCACGGTGATCGTCACCGTGGCGGCCACCGCCCGCGACACGGTCGTCTCCCCGGCCTTCTACCAGTCGGTCCTGGACGAGGAGTCGGCCTACGACCGGCTCTACGACCAAGTCCTGGTCGAACCCGGGGCGGCCGCCGTGACCCGCAGCCTGCTGGCCGGGCTGCCGGTGCCCGAAGCCGTGGTCACGTCCAACGTGAAGCTGGTCCTGCCCCCGGAGACCGTCCGGGACCTCACGAACGAGCAGATCGACGCCGTGGTCGGCTACCTCGGCGGCGACCGGGACGACCTCACCCTGACCGTCGATCTGCGGCCGGTGCTGAGCAACATCAACGACCTGGCGCAGATCTACTTCGGAGACCTGGTCGCCGCCGTACAGGAGCGGTCCGAGCCGGACTTCCCGGCGTTCTCCGCCGGACTGTCCGCCGCGCTGAAGGACGTGGTGGCCGGACGCGCCCCCGGCGCGCTGCCCGCCCTGCCGCTGTCCGACGCACAGGCGGCCCAGGCGGCCGACGGACTCCTGGGCGCCCTGCCCGCGCGGGACCGGGAAGGGCTGCGCGACGAGCTCGAAGTGGCGCTGGCCGACGGGGACATCGCGAGCGCGCTGGCCGCCGTGGCGCCCCTCGCGGTGACCGAGCGCACCACCGACGCCACCGCCCGGCTGCGGACGCTCGCCGGCGGCAACGGCTGGAACCTGGAGAAGGCGCTGGAGACGTCCGGCAACGACCTGAGCGGCGTGCACCGGGCCCGTACCTACACGGTGGTCGGCCTCGGGATCGTGGAGGCCGTCGCCGCCGCCCTGCTGATCGCGACGCTCGCGGTGCTGTGGTGGACCACGTCCGCCGCGCCCGGCCGGCGGCCCGTCGTGCTGGGCTGGGCCCTGGCAGCGGGAGGTGCCCTCACCGCGCTCGTCGTCGTCCTGGTACGCGCGCTGAACGGCGACCGGCTGATCGACCCACCGGCGAGCTGGCCGCCCGACCTGGCCCGACTGGTCGACGACCTCCAGCGCCGGGCCGTCGACGACATCGTGACCGCGGCCCTGTCCACGGCACTGGTCCCGCTGGTCGCCGGCGCGCTGCTCGCCGGATTCGGCTGGGCCCTCCAGACCCGGCCCACGCTGCGGACTGCCGCGCCGTACGTGCGGTGGGTGGCGCTCGGGACGTGCGCGGTGACCCTGGCCGGTCTGGTGCTGGTACCGCTCGTCGCGAGCCCCTCGGCACCGCGCCGGTGCCAGGGCAGCGTGGCGCTGTGCGACCGGCCGTATGACGAGGTGGTGTATCTGACCTCGCACAACGCCATGTCGACCACCATCGACCGGTTCATCGGACCGCTCCAGGACCCGGCCATCACCACTCAACTGGACGACGGGGTGCGCGCCCTTCAGCTCGACACCTACCGCTGGGAGCGGCCCGACCAGATCACCGCACGGCTGGCCGAGTCCGACTTCACCCCGGAGCAGCGGGCGTTCGTCGCGGCGGCCGTCAACAAGGTCAACCCGCCCCGCGAGGGCCTGTGGCTGTGCCACGCCGTGTGCCGGGCGGGGGCGATCCAGCTCGTGCCGACGCTGCGCGAGATCGGCGACTGGCTGCGGGACCATCCGACCGAGGTGCTGACCCTGATCGTCCAGGACGCGATCTCCGCCGAGGACACCGCCGAGGCAGTGGAGCGGGCCGGACTCGCCGACCTTGTATACACGCCGGATCCCGACCCCTCGGAGCCGTGGCCGACGCTGGGCGACATGATCGACGACGGTCGCCGTCTCGTCGTCTTCGCCGAACAGGCGGACGGCCCGGCCCCCTGGTACCGCAACTTCTACCGCTACGGCATGGAGACGCCGTTCGCGTTCCGCAGCCCCGGTGAGATGAGCTGCGTGCCCCATCGGGGCGGCACCGGGAAGCGCCTGTTCCTGCTCAACCACTTCATCACCGCCAACGGCGGCAGCCGGCTGGACGCGGGCGAGGTCAACACGCGCCAGTACGTCCTGGACCGTGCCGAGCGCTGTGAACGGGAGCGCGGCAGGCCGGTGAACTTCATCGCGGTGGACTACGCGACGGTCGGCGACGCCCGGGGCGCGGTGGACGCGCTCAACGCGAGCGACTAGGCCCGGCGAGGGCACGTCCTCAGGTGTGGATCGGTCGGGGTTTTTGACGGTCTCGTGATGCCTTGACAAGGGGTGGGGGCGACTTCAGACTGGCGTTGCGCTTACCGCAATCCGTTCCGCTATACGCACCGAGGTGTCATGATGATTCCCGCGTGCCGTCTCGAGGATCTTCCGCGAGGCGAGGCCCACCGGCTCGATGTCGATCCGCCGGTGTCGGTGTTCCACACCGACGAGGGCGAGTTGTTCGCGATCGACGACACCTGTACCCACCAGGACGCCTCGTTGGCGGACGGCTGGCTGGAGGGGTGCGAGGTGGAGTGCCCGTTGCATGCCTCGAAGTTCGACCTGAGGACGGGGGCGGTGGACGCTCCGCCGGCCAAGCTCCCGGTGCGCACGCACGAGGTGCTCGTCGAGGACGGCATGGTCTACGTCCGCCTGTCCACGGATGCCCCCAACCTGCCGCCGTGCGTCGCCTCCCGCCTCGCCGGAGGACCCGCGTGAGGACGGTCGCCGTGGTCGGCGCCTCGCTGGCCGGCCTGTCGGCGGCCCGCTCACTGCGCAAGCAGGGCTACGACGGACGCCTGGTCGTCATCGGCGACGAGCTCCATCGCCCGTACGACCGGCCGCCGCTGTCCAAGGAGTTCCTGGCCGGCACCCTCGGCGAGGCCGACCTCGCCCTGGAGGCCGGTGAGGAGGACCTCGGGGCGCAGTGGCTGCTGGGCGTGCGGGCCACCGGCCTGGACCACGCGGCGCGCGCCGTCCGGCTCGCCGACGGACGAGAGGTCCGCGCCGACGGCATCGTCATCGCGACCGGCGCCGCCGCCCGCGAGCTGCCCGGCTCCGAGGGGCTCGCCGGGGTGCACACCCTGCGCACCCTGGACGACGCCCGCGCCCTGCGCGACGAACTCGCCGCCGGCGGACGGCTGGTGGTGATCGGCGGTGGCTTCATCGGCGCCGAGGTCGCCTCCACCGCCCAGGCCCTCGGCCTCGAGGTCACCGTCGTCGAGGCCGCCCCGACCCCGCTCGCCGGCCCCCTGGGCGAGACCATGGGCGCCGTCGTCTCCGCCCTCCACGCCGACCACGGCGTACGACTGGTGTGCGGTGTGGGCGTCAAGGGGCTGAGCGGACAGTGGCGGGTGGACGCCGTCCTGCTGGAGGACGGCCGCAGCATCCCCGCCGACATCGTCGTCGTCGGCGTGGGCGCGCGCCCGAGCGTCGAGTGGCTGGAGGGCTCCGGCATCGCTCTCGACAACGGCGTCAAGTGCGGCGCCGACGGCCGCACCAGCCTGGCCTCGGTGGTCGCGGTCGGCGACTGCGCCAACTGGTACGACCCCCGGGCCGGCGCGCACCGCCGTGTCGAGCACTGGACCGGAGCCCGGGAGCGGCCGGACGCCGCCGTCGCCGTCCTGCTGGCGGGCGGCGCCGTGGAACCGGGCCCGCCCCGGCCGCCGTACTTCTGGTCCGACCAGTACGGAGTGAAGATCCAGTTCACCGGTCACGCGGCCGGCGCGGACAGCGTCACCGTCGAGGCGGGCGCCGCCGACGACCGTGACGTCCTGGCCGTCTACCGGCGCGCCGGGACCCCGGTCGCCGTGCTCGGGATGAACCAGCCCCGGCTGTTCACGCGCTGGCGCAGGCAACTCGCCGCCGCGTCTTGACACCGCCCCGGCGGCATCCCATGCTGCGGTTGCATATGGCACGCGGCGTTGCTCTATACACAACACATCTATACACAACACCTCTCTGCACAACACCTCTCAGCACAACACCGTCCGGAGTCGCCCTGCCCGGCGTGTGACCGACCCCGCCACGACGTTCTCCCGAGGAGTGCCCCGTGACCTCGACCAGCCTGCCGGACAGTCTGATCGCCACCCTGCCCGGCTCCTCCTACACCGATCCCGGGATCTTCGCCCAGGAGCAGGAGCGGATATTCGAGACCATGTGGTTCTGCGTCGCCCGCGCCTCCGAACTGGCGAAGCCCGGCGCCTTCCGCACCGTCGACGTGGGCCGAGAGAGCATTCTGGTCACCCGTGCCAGGGACAACTCGATCCGCGCCTACTTCAACGTCTGCCGCCATCGCGGCGCCAAGCTCTGCACGGAGGAGTCCGGCGAGGTCAAGCGGGCCTTCCAGTGCCCGTACCACGCCTGGACCTACGGCCTGGACGGCAAGCTCGTCGCGGCGCCCAACCTCACCAAGATGCCCGACGTCGGCCGCACCGAGTACGGCCTGGTGAGCGTGGCCGTGCGTGAGTGGCTGGGCTATGTGTGGATCTGCCTCGCGGAGAACCCGCCCTCCTTCGAGGAGGACGTCATCGGTGAGGTCGTCGCCCGCCTCGGCGACGTCGAGTCGATCGAGCGCTACGACATCGACAGCCTCTCGGTCGGCCGGCGGATCGTCTACGACGTGAAGTCGAACTGGAAGCTCATCATCGAGAACTTCATGGAGTGCTACCACTGCGCCACGATCCACCCCGAACTCACCGAGGTGCTCCCCGAGTTCGCGGACGGCTACGCCGCGCAGTACTACGTCGGCCACGGCGCCGAGTTCGGCGAGGACGTCCAGGGCTTCACCGTCGACGGCTCCGAGGGCCTGGACCGCATCCCCGGGGTGGCGGACGACCAGGACCGCCGCTACTACGCGATCACCGTCAAACCGCAGGTCTTCATCAACCTCGTGCCCGACCACGTCATCTTCCACCGGATGTACCCGGTGGCCGTCGATCGCACGATCGTCGAGTGCGACTGGCTCTATCTCCCGCACGTCGTCGAGAGCGGCAAGGACGTCAGCCGGTCCGTGGAGCTCTTCGACCGGGTCAACCGGCAGGACTTCGAGGCGTGCGAGCGCACCCAGCCCGGCATGAGCTCCCGGCTGTACGCCAAGGGAGGTGTGCTGGTGCCCAGCGAGCACCACATCGGTGCCTTCCACGACTGGGTGACCGAGCGCCTCGGTGGCGCCCAGGGATGACTCAGCCCAGGTAGCCCATACGGTGGCTGATCTCCTCGGCGCCCTTGAGCAGCACCGGGGAGAGCTCGTGCAGTCGGTCCTCGGTGAAGCGGTAAGCGGGTCCGGAGGCGCTGAGTGCGGCGATGACCTCGCCGTCGCGGTTGCGGACCGGGGCGGCCATGGCGTGCAGGCCGATCTCCAGCTCCTCGAGGGTGAAGGCGTAGCCGCGCTCGCGGGCGTCGGCCAGGTTCTTCTCGAGCTTCGTCTTCGCGGTGATGGTCCGCGCGGTGACCTTCTTCATGCCGGTCTCGGCCAGCAGCGTCGCGCGCTCCTTGGTCGGCAGATGGGCCAGCAGGATCTTGCCGCTGGACGTGGCGTGCAGCGGGGTCAGCTGGCCGACCCAGTTGTGCGCGGTGATGGCCCCGGGGCCGCGCACCTGGTACAGGTTGATCGCGTAGTGCTCCTGCATGACGGCGATGTTGACCGTCTCGCCGATCTCCTCCGCGAGACGTTCGCAGACCGGGCGGCCCTGCTGGGTGATGTCGATACGCCCGGTCACCGCGCCGGCCAGCCGCACGATGCCGAAGCCGAGACGGTACTTGCCGCGCTCGCCCGCCTGCTCCACCAGACCGCGTGCCTCCAGGGCGCCGAGCAGGCGGAACGCGGTGGACTTGTGTACCTCGATCTCGCCCGCCACCTCACTGACGCCCGCCTCGCCACGCTGAGCGAGGATCTCCAGGACGCTGATGGCACGGTCCACGGACTGCACGCCGCCGGCTTGTGAATTCGACGTTTCTGTGTCAGTGCTGTAGTTGCTCACAGTGAAACTATACGCGTAGTAAACAACGCGACTGCAAGCAACGGCATCGAAACATGAGCATCGAAGTTGCGCCGTTCGCAACCTGGTGCGTATAACGCTACGGCGCTAGCATGCCTCGCATATCTACGGCGCGAGCGAGACGAGGCACCATGGCTCCCCTGCAATACGACTTCGTCATCGTCGGCGGCGGATCGGCCGGCAGCGCACTGGCGAACAGGCTCTCCGCGGACCCGGCGAACCAGGTGCTGGTCCTGGAGGCGGGCCGGGCGGACTATCCGTGGGACGTCTTCATCCACATGCCCGCGGCGCTGACCTACCCGATCGGCAGCCGGTTCTACGACTGGAAGTACGAGTCCGAGCCCGAGCCCCACATGGGCGGCCGGCGCGTCTACCACGCCCGGGGCAAGGTACTGGGCGGCTCCAGCAGCATCAACGGCATGATCTTCCAGCGCGGCAACCCCCTGGACTACGAGCGCTGGGCCGCCGATCCCGGCATGGAGAGCTGGGACTACGCGCACTGTCTGCCGTACTTCAAGCGCATGGAGAACTGTCTCGCGGCCGACCCCGACGACGAGTTCCGCGGCCACGACGGCCCCCTCGTCCTGGAACGGGGCCCCGCGACCAACCCGCTCTTCACGGCGTTCCAGAAGGCCACCGAGGAAGCCGGCTACCCCGCCACCGACGACGTCAACGGCTACCGGCAGGAGGGCTTCGCCAAGTTCGACCGCAACGTCCACCGCGGACGCCGGCTGTCGGCCTCCAAGGCGTATCTGAAGCCCGTGCGCAAGCGCCCGAACCTCACCGTCAAGACCCGCGCCCTCGTCACCCGCGTCCTGTTCGAGGGCAAGAAGGCCGTGGGCGTCGAGTACCAGCGCGGCAAGGGCGCCCTCCAGCAGGTCCGCGCCAAGGAAGTCATCCTGTGCGGCGGGGCCATCAACTCCCCGCAACTGCTCCAGCTCTCCGGCGTCGGCAACGCCGAGGAACTGCGCGCCCTCGGTATCGACGTCGTGCACGACCTCCCGGGTGTCGGCGAGAACATGCAGGACCACCTGGAGGTGTACATCCAGTACGCCTGCAAGCAGCCCGTCTCCATGCAGCCCTACCTGGCGAAGTGGCGCGCCCCCTTCATCGGGCTCCAGTGGCTCTTCCGCAAGGGCCCGGCCGCCACCAACCACTTCGAGGCCGGCGGCTTCGCCCGCAGCAACGAGGACGTGGACTACCCCAACCTGATGTTCCACTTCCTGCCCATCGCGGTCCGCTACGACGGCTCCGTGCCGGCCGGCGGACACGGCTACCAGGTGCACGTCGGGCCCATGTACTCCGACGCGATCGGCTCGGTGAAGATCAAGAGCAAGGACCCGCGCGAGCACCCGGCCCTGCGCTTCAACTACCTCTCCACCGAGCAGGACCGCCGTGAGTGGGTCGAGGCGATCAGGGTGGCCCGCAAGCTGCTCAACCAGCCCGCGCTGGCCCCCTTCAACAACGGGGAGGTCTCGCCCGGACCGGCCGTCGAGACCGACGAGGAGATCCTCGACTGGGTCGCCAAGGACGGCGAGACCGCCCTGCACCCGTCCTGCACCTGCAAGATGGGCCCCTCCTCCGACGAGATGGCCGTCGTCGATCCCACCAGCATGCGTGTGCACGGGATGGAGGGTCTCAGGGTCGTCGACGCCTCCGTCATGCCGTACGTCACCAACGGCAACATCTACGCCCCGGTGATGATGGTCGCCGAGAAGGCCGCCGACCTGATCCTCGGCAAGGAGCCGCTGGCGCCCTCCAAGGCTGCGTTCTACCGCCACCGCGACGCCCAGAAGCAGGCGGGGTAGACCTTGGCCGCCACAGGGCTACGGACGCTGCTGGACAGCGTCCGCTACGAGGTGCTGCCCGCGAGGACGACCGAGGACAAGGTCCTCGCCCATGTGCCGCGCGACGTCGTCGTCACCGTGACGGCGTCGCCGGTCAAGGGCCTGGAACCGACCCTCGAACTCACCGGGCGGCTCGCCGCGCACGGCTATCGCGTCGTTCCGCACGTGCCCGCGCGGCTGCTGCGGGACGACGTCCACCTGAAGGAGGTGGTCGGCCGGCTCGTCGAGGCCGGGGTGAGCGACGTCTTCGTCCCGGCGGGCGACGCCGACCCGCCCGCCGGGGGCTACGACGGGGCGCTGCCGGTCCTGCGCAGGCTGGGCGAGCTGGGCGGGCCCTTCGCCCGGGTCGGCGTCACCGGCTACCCCGAGAGCCATCCGCTCCTCCACGACGACATCACCGTCCAGGCGATGTGGGACAAGCGCGAGCACGCCACGTACCTCGTGAGCAACCTGTGCTTCGATGCCCGGGTGCTCGGGGAGTGGCTGGTGCGCATCCGGCGCCGGGGCGTCACGCTGCCGGTCCATGTGGGCATCGCCGGACCCGTGCAGCGGGCGAAGCTGCTGGCGATGGCCACGAAGATCGGGGTGGGGGAGTCGACGCGCTTCCTGACCAAGCACGCCTCGTGGTTCGTGCGCTTCGCGGCGCCCGGCGGCTATGCGCCCGAACGGCTGCTGTCGCGCGCGCAGGAGGCACTCACCGAGCCCTCGGCGGGCGTGGCGGGCCTGCACCTGTTCACGTTCAACCAGATCGCCGAGACGGAGCGGTGGCGGCGCGCCCTGCTGGACCGGCTGGGCGGCTGAGCCGGGCGTTCCGGCGGCGTCGTATACGAAAGGGGGGCGGGACCGGCATCCGGTCCCGCCCCCCTTTGTATGCGGTTGTACGCGGCTCAGCGGAAGACCACCGTGCGGTTGCCGTCCACCATCACGCGGCTCTCGCTGTGCCACTTCACCGCGTGCGCGAGCACCTGCGCCTCCACGTCCCGCCCGACGGTGACCAGGTCGCCGGGGTCGAGGGAGTGGTCCACGCGCACCACGTCCTGCTCGATGATCTGGCCCTCGTCCAGGTCCGACGTCACATAGTGCGCGGTCGCGCCGACCAGCTTGACCCCGCGCTGGTAGGCCTGGTCGTAGGGGCGGGCGCCCTTGAAGCTGGGCAGGAAGGAGTGGTGGATGTTGATGGCGCGGCCCTCCAACTGCTTGCACAGGTCGTCGGAGAGGACCTGCATGTAGCGGGCCAGCACCACGAGGTCGACGTCCAGCTCGCGCACCAGCTCCAGCAGCCGCGCCTCGGCCTCGGGCTTGGTGTCCTTGGTGACCGGGATGTGGTGGAAGGGGACGCCGTAGGTCTCCGCGAGCCCCTCGAAGTCCCGGTGATTGGAGACGATCGCGGGGATCTCGATGTTGAGCGCGCCGGTGCGCCGGCGGAAGAGCAGGTCGTTGAGGCAGTGGCCGAACTTGGACACCATGATCAGCGTCCGGGTCGGCGTGGCCGCCTCGTTGAGGGCCCAGGTGATGCCGTAGGCCTGGGCCACCGGGCCGAACCGGTAGCTCAGACCGTCGAGTTCGACGTCGGGGTCGGTCACGTCGAAGTGGACCCTCATGAAGAAGCGGCCCTGAAGTCGGTCGTCGAACTGCTGGCTTTCCAGGATGTTTCCGGAGTTCCTGACGAGAAAGCCGCTCACCGCGTGGACCAGTCCGGCGCTGTCCGGACAGGAGAGGGTGAGGACGTACTCACGGCCAGGTTGCGGGCGAGGGGACATGCGCGGCCTCCGTTGGTGCGTATTGCACAACATGGTGAGCGATACGCAACATGGTCGGCTCGGTGCGGCTTGCGGTCAAGGGCGGAGGGGTAAAGGTGCGCATGGCGAAATCGTCATCGGCCAACCTCTTGACGCCGGTCTGTCCATTCGACACTGTGTTCCACCACAAGCAATCCGGTGCACAATGCGCAACGAATTCACATTGAAAGGCTCGTCGCGTGGCAGACCTGTATGTGGATGGCGAATGGCGCGAGCCGGTCGCGGGCGGGCAGCGGGACATCCGATGTCCCGCCGACGGCACGCTCGCCACGACCGTATCGGAGGCGACCCGCCCCGACACCGAGGCCGCGATCGCCGCGGCCCGCCGCGCGTTCGACGCCGGCCCCTGGCCGCACACCCCCGAGCGCGAGCGCGGCGCCCTGCTGCTGCGCACCGCCGACATCATCGAACGCGACGCCAAGACCTTCGCCCGCGCCGAGTCCCTGGACACCGGCAAGCGACTGGTGGAGAGCGAGTACGACATCGCCGACGTCGCCTCCTGCTTCCGCTACTACGGCGGACTCGGTGGCACCAGCGCCGGACGGGTCATCGACACCGGCCGCGACGACGCCGTGAGCCGCGTCGTCCACGAGCCGATTGGCGTGTGCGGCCTGATCACCCCCTGGAACTACCCGCTGCTGCAAGCCAGTTGGAAGGTCGCCCCGGCGCTGCTCGCCGGCAACACGATCGTCCTCAAGCCCAGCGAGCTCACCCCCTCCACCTCGATCCTGCTGATGCGGGCACTGGAGGAGGCCGGACTCCCCGCCGGCGTCGCCAACCTCGTCCTGGGCGCCGGGCCCGAGGTCGGTGCCCCGCTCTCCGAGCACCCGGACGTCGACATGGTCTCCTTCACCGGAGGTCTGGAGACCGGCAAGCGCATCATGGCCACCGCCGCCGCGACCGTGAAGAAGGTCGCGCTGGAGCTCGGCGGCAAGAACCCCAACGTCGTCTTCGCCGATGCCGACTTCGAGACCGCCGTGGACTTCGCGCTCACCGCCGTCTTCCTGCACTCCGGACAGGTCTGCTCGGCCGGCGCCCGGCTGATCGTCGAGGACTCGCTGCACGACCGGTTCGTCGACGAGGTCGTCCGCCGGGCCCGGCAGATCCGCCTGGGCGGCCCGTTCGACGCCGAGGCCGAGACCGGCGCACTGATCTCGGCCCAGCACCTCGAGAAGGTCGAGGCCTACGTCGCCGCCGGTCTCGCCGAGGGCGCCGTACTGCGCTGCGGCGGCGCACGCCCCACCGACCCCGCCCTGGCGGGCGGCCACTACTACCCGCCGACCGTGCTCGACGAGTGCCGCCAGGACATGCGCGTGGTGCACGAGGAGTCCTTCGGCCCCGTCCTGACCGTGGAGCGCTTCACCGACGAGGACGACGCCGTACGCATCGCCAACGACACCGAGTACGGACTCGCCGGAGCCGTCTGGACCCAGGACGCGGGCAAGGCCCAGCGGGTCGCCCGGCGGCTGCGGCACGGCACGGTGTGGATCAACGACTACCACCCCTATGTGCCGCAAGCGGAATGGGGTGGCTTCGGGCACTCCGGCGTGGGCCGGGAGCTGGGACCGACCGGCCTGGACGAGTACCGAGAGCCCAAACACATCTGGCAGAACATCCAACCCCGGCCGCAGCACTGGTTCCGCGGCTGAACGCCGAAAGAAGGTCGAACGTGACCACACAGACCGAGGTGCCGCAGCGGCGCGGCACGCCCCAGGACTCGGGCTCCACCCCGGTCATCTCCGTGCGCAGGCTGTGGAAGGTGTTCGGACCGAAGGCCGACCGGGTGCCGGAGTCCGAGGAGCTGTGCGGCCTCACCCGCCGCGAGCTCATGGACCGCACCGGATGCACCGCCGCCGTACGCGACGTCCACTTCGACGTCTCGCCCGGCGAGGTCTTCGTCGTGATGGGCCTGTCCGGCTCCGGCAAGTCCACGCTGGTGCGATGTCTGACCCGGCTGATCGAACCCACCGCCGGCGAGATCGTCTTCGAGGGCGAGGACATCCGCCAGGCCGACGACAAGCGGCTGCGCGACCTCAGGCGCCGCAAGTTCTCCATGGTCTTCCAGCACTTCGGTCTGCTGCCCCACCGGCGCGTCGTGGACAACGTGGCGTTCGGGCTGGAGATCCGCGGCATGGGCAGGGCCGAGCGCACCAGGCGGGCGCAGGAGGTCGTCGAACTGGTCGGCCTCGCGGGCTACGAGAACTCCTACCCCGACCAGCTGTCCGGAGGTATGCAGCAGCGCGTGGGCCTGGCCCGCGCCCTGGCCGGCGACCCCGACGTGCTCTTCTTCGACGAGCCGTTCTCCGCGCTCGACCCTCTCATCCGGCGTGACATGCAGAACGAGGTCATCCGGCTGCACCACGAGGTCGGCAAGACGATGGTGTTCATCACCCACGACCTCTCCGAGGCCCTCAAGCTCGGCGACCGCATCCTCATCATGCGCGACGGCAAGATGGTCCAGTGCGGCACCGGTGACGAGCTGGTCGGCGCTCCCGCCGACGACTACGTGCGCGAGTTCGTCAAGGACGTGCCGCGCGGCGATGTGCTCACCCTGCGCTGGATCATGCGGCCGCCGGCCGACGGCGACCCCCTGGACGGCCCGGAGCTCGGCCCGGACGTCGTCGTCAAGGAGGCCACCCGCGCCGTGCTCGCCGCCGACAAGCCGGTCAAGGTCGTGGAGAACGGCAAGCTGCTCGGCATCGTCGGCGACGAGGAGATCCTCGCGGTGGTCGCCGGGCAGGAAGGCGGCGCGTGATGACCGTCGCCGTGGAGAAGACGGAGCAACCGCAGAAGACCGGGACCGTCGAACCGCCCCCTCCCGCCAAGAGCGTGCGCAAGGTCAGCCGGTCCATGGTGCTCGGCGCGATCCTGGTCGTCTGGCTGGTGCTGTTCGCGATCCTGCGCGGCAAGCAGACCCTCGCGCTGGCGGCGGCCGACCTGACCGATCTGCACCGGTGGTTCAACGACGTCAACGACTCGATCGGCGCGAACCGCAACTCCAACCCGCTGTTCCTGTACTTCTTCAACGAGATCCGCCTGGTCATCGACTCCGTGGTGACCTTCGTCCAGGAGCTGATCTCCCAGCCCTCCGGCGACCGGCCCCTCCCGCAGATCGGCTGGCTCGGTGTCGTCGGCATCACCGGCTATGTCTCCTGGGCCGTGGGCAACTGGCGGGTCGCCCTGCTGGCGGTGGCCGGCTTCACCTTCCTGGGCCTGCAGGGCCTGTGGCAGGAGAGCATGGACACCCTGGCGCTCACCCTCTCCGCGGTGTTCGTCGCGCTGCTGTTCGCGATCCCGCTGGGTGTGTGGGCGGGGCTGTCCGACCGGTTCAACGGGTTCGTGACGCCCTTCCTGGACCTCATGCAGACCATGCCGACCTTCGTCTACCTGGCCCCGATGACGCTGTTCTTCCAGATCGGCCCGGCCTCCGCCACGATCGCCACCCTGATCTACGCGGCGCCGCCGACGATCCGCATCACCGCGCACGCCATCCGCTCCGTCCCCGAGACGACGGTGGAGGCGGCCGACTCGCTGGGTGCCACGCGACGGCAGTCCCTCATGAAGGTCCTGCTGCCGATGTCCAAGCGGACCGTGGTGATGGGCGTCAACCAGACCATCATGGCCGCCCTGGCCATGGTGACCATCACGGCCCTGATCGACGCGCCCGGCCTCGGCAAGACCGTCGTCCAGGCACTCCAGACGCTCGACGTCGGCACGGCCTTCAACGCGGGTCTGGCCATCGTCGTCATGGCCATCGTGCTGGACCGGGTCACCACCGCCGCCAGCGCACGCGAGGAGGCCGCCCGCCTTTCGAAGAACCGCTTCGCCACCTGGCGACGCCCGCTGCTGGCGGCAGGCGCGGCGGTCACTGTGGTCCTGGCCTATCTGTCCCACACCTATCTGTGGGCGGCGGAGTTCCCCGGCGAGGGGAGCACCGGCAGCAACATCAGGAGCACGGCGGACAGCGTGACCACCTGGGTGCAGGACAACCTCTCGGGCCTCACCAACGCTTTCCGGGACGCCCTCACCAACAGTCTGCTCAACCCCTTCCAGGCGCTGCTCACGGACTCCCCGTGGTGGCTCGTCGGCGCGGCACTGATCGCGCTCGCCGTCGTCCTCGGCGGTTGGCGCGCCGGTGTCACCACGGCCGTCTGCGTGGGTCTGCTGGTCGCCACCGGCGTGTGGTCCGACGCCATGACCACGCTGGCGTCCACGCTCGTCGCCACCGTGCTCGTGATGCTGCTCGGCGTCGTCTTCGGCGTCTGGATGGGACGCAGCGCGCTGGTGGACCGGCTGCTGCGGCCCACCCTGGACGCGGCGCAGGTCATGCCGCCGTTCGTCTATCTCGTGCCGTTCCTCGCCCTGTTCGGGGCGACCCGCTTCACGGCGATCGTCGCGGCCATCGTCTACGCGGCCCCCGTCGCCATGAAGATCATCGCGGACGGGGTGCGCAACGTGCCGGCGACGACCGTGGAGGCGGCCACCTCCGCCGGGTGCAACACCTGGCAGATCATCACCAAGGTCCAGCTGCCGATGGCACGCGGCGCCCTGACGCTCGCGCTCAACCAGGGCCTGATCTACGTGCTGTCGATGGTTGTGGTGGGCGGCCTGGTGGGAGCCGGCGCCCTCGGCTACGACGTCGTGGCCGGCTTCTCGCAGGGACAGTTGTTCGGGAAGGGCCTCGCCGCAGGGCTGGCCATCGTCCTTCTCGGAGTCATGTTCGACCGGATCACTCAGGCAGCGGCTCGCCGCACCACCGCATGAAGGAGCTCCACATCATGGCAAGACACTGGCGGGCCGGCGCGGCCGGCATAGCGGTCCTCGGCCTCACCCTGACCGCCTGCGGCGGGGCGAAGGTCGGCGACAGCTCCTCGGACGCCGGCGGCTCGGGCAGCTCCGGCAAGTGCGGCACCTTCAACCTCGCGGTCAACCCGTGGGTGGGCTACGAGGCCAACGCGGCGGTCCTCGCCTACGTCGCGCAGAACGACCTCGGCTGCAAGGTCAACTCCAAGGACCTCAAGGAGGAGATCGCCTGGCAGGGCTTCGGCACCGGCGAGGTCGACGCCGTCGTGGAGAACTGGGGCCACGACGACCTGAAGAAGAAGTACATCACCGACCAGAAGACGGCCGTCGAGGCCGGCCCGACCGGCAACGAAGGCCTCATCGGCTGGTACGTGCCGCCGTGGCTGGCCAAGGCCCACCCGGACATCCTCGACTGGAACAACCTCGACAAGTACGCCGCCGAGTTCAAGACCTCCGAGTCCGGCGGCAAGGGCCAGCTCCTCGACGGCGACCCGTCGTTCGTCACCAACGACGAGGCGCTGGTGAAGAACCTGAAGCTGGACTACAAGGTGGTGTACGCGGGCAGCGAGACCGCGCTCATCCAGGCCTTCCGCAAGGCGGAGAAGAACAAGGAATGGGTGATCGGCTACTTCTACGAGCCGCAGTGGTTCATGTCCGAGGTGCCGCTGAAGAAGGTCAAGCTGCCCGACTACAAGGCGGGCTGCGACGCCGAGCCCGACAAGGTCGACTGCGACTACCCGGTGTACAAGCTGGACAAGATCGTCAGCGCGAAGTTCGCCAAGTCGGGCAGCCCGGCCTATGACCTGGTCAAGAACTTCACCTGGACCAACGACGACCAGAACGTCGTGGCCAAGTACATCGCGGTCGACAAGATGACCCCCGAGGCGGCGGCGAAGAAGTGGGTCGACGCCAACCGCGCCAAGGTGGACGCCTGGATCAAGTAGCGCCGGCGACGAGAGAGCCGAAAGCCGGTCCGAACCCGCCCGGCGGGTGGTGCGCAGCCCCTGCGCACCACCCGCCGGGCGTCGCTGTGTCCAGGCCTGTTTTCCGGCCTGTTTTCCGAGGTCCCGCAACCCTTGACACCCACCCGGACGGAAGGCACATTGAGTTGCGCAACCTGAAGCACGTTGCGCAGAAAGCAACTCAACCGGAGGTGCGGCGATGGCGGGACCCCGAGTGGTCATCATCGGAGCGGGAGTCGTCGGTGCGGCACTCGCGGACGAGATCTCCGCGCGAGGCTGGACCGAAGTGACCGTGGTCGACCAGGGCCCGCTCCCGGCCACCGGGGGCTCGTCCTCGCACGCCCCGGGCCTGGTCTTCCAGACGAACTCCTCCAAGACCATGACCGAGTTGGCCCGCTACACCGTCGAGAAGTTCTGCTCCCTCGACGTCGACGGCAAGCCCTGCTTCCTCCAGGTCGGCGGCCTCGAAGTGGCGACCACGCCGGAGCGCCTGACCGAACTGCACCGCCGGCACGGCTGGATCACCGCCTGGGGCATCGAGTCACGGATCCTGACCGCCGACGAGTGCGTCGAACAGCACCCCCTGGTCGACCGCGACCGGGTCCTCGGCGGCCTGCTCGTCCCCACCGACGGCCTCGCCAAGGCCGTCCTCGCCGTCGAGGCGCAGATCCGCCGGGCCACCGAGCGCGGTGTGCGCTTCCTGGCCCGCCACGAGGTCCTCGACGTCCTCAAGGCCGACGGCGAGGTGACCGGCGTCCTGACCGACCAGGGCGAGATCCCCGCCGACATCGTCGTGTGCTGCGCCGGCATCTGGGGCCCCAAGATCGCCCGTATGGTCGGCATGAACCTGCCGCTGACCCCGCTGGCCCACCAGCTCGCCTGGACCGGCCCGGTCCCCGCCCTCGCCGGCCAGACCGAGGAGGCCGTCCGCCCGATCCTGCGCCACCAGGACGCCGACCTCTACTACCGCGACCGCTACGACGGCATCGGCATCGGCTACTACGGCCACCGCCCGATGCCCATCTCCGCGGACGACATCCGCGCCTTCGACGAGAACGCCGAGATGCCCTCGGTCCTGAAGTTCACCGAGGAGGACTTCGAGCCGGCCTGGGCGGAGACCCAGTCCCTGCTCCCCTCGACCCGCGAGGCGAAGGTCGAGGAGGGCATCAACGGCCTGTTCTCCTTCACCACCGACAACTTCCCGCTGCTCGGCGAGTCCCAGGACGTCAAGGGCTTCTGGGTAGCCGAAGCGGTGTGGGTCACCCACTCCGCGGGCGTCGGCCGGGCCATGGCCGAATGGCTGGTCGACGGCCACTGCTCGTCCTTCGACCTGCACGAGTGCGACGTCAACCGCTTCGAGCCGCACCAGCTGTCCCCGGAGTACGTCCTGGCCCGCGACTGCCAGAACTTCGTCGAGGTCTACGACATCCTCCACCCGCTCCAGCCCTCCGGAGACCCGCGGCCGATCCGCACCAGCCCCTTCCACACCCGCCAGCAGGAGCACGGAGCGTTCTTCCTGGAGGCGAACGGCTGGGAGCGCCCCCACTGGTACGAGGCCAACGCGGACCTCGTCGAAGGCCGCACGATCCCGACCCCCAACGACTGGGCGGCGCAGTTCTGGTCCCCGATCGTCGGCGCGGAGGCCCAGGCCACCCGTGAGACCGTCGCCCTGTACGACATGACGGCCCTCAAGCGCCTGGAGGTGAGCGGCCCCGGCTCCGCCGAGTTCCTGGAGCGCCTGTGCACCGGCAAGGTCGCCAAGTCGGTCGGCTCGGTCACCTACACCCTGCTCCTGGACCACGACGGCGGCATCCGCAGCGACGTCACCGTCGCCCGCCTGGCCCGCGACCTCTTCCAGGTCGGCGCCAACGGCAACCTCGACCTCGACTGGTTCAGCCGCCACCTGCCCGCCGACGGCACGGTCCAGGTCCGCGACATCACCCCCGGCACCTGCTGCATCGGCCTGTGGGGCCCGCTGGCCCGCAAGGTCCTCCAGCCCCTCACCGACGAGGACTTCACCAACGACGGCCTGAAGTACTTCCGCGCCAAGCGCGCCTACATCGGCTCGGTACCCGTCACCGCCATGCGCCTGAGCTACGTCGGTGAACTCGGCTGGGAGCTGTACACCACCGCCGACCAGGGCCAGAAGCTGTGGGACACCCTCTGGCAGGCGGCCCGGCCGCTCGGCGGCGTCATCGCCGGCCGCGGCGCCTTCAACAGCCTCCGCCTGGAGAAGGGGTACCGCTCCTTCGGCACCGACATGACCTACGAGCACGACCCCTACGAGGCCGGCGTCGGCTTCGCCGTCAAGCTCGACAAGGGCGACTTCGTCGGCAAGGCCGCACTGGAGCGCCGCAAGGAGAACGTACGGCGCAAGCTGACCTGCCTCACCATCGATGACCCGCGCTCGGTCGTCCTGGGCAAGGAACCGGTGTACGACGGCGACCGCCCGGTCGGCTACGTCACCAGCGCCGCCTACGGCTACACCATCGGCAAGGGCATCGCCTACGCGTGGCTCCCGGCCGAACTCACCACCCCCGGCACGCCCGTACAGATCGGCTACTTCGACGAGCGCGTCGAGGCGGTCGTCGCCGAGGAGCCCCTGTTCGACCCCACCATGTCCCGCCTGCGTGGCTGACACCCCGCGTCGACTCCGAGGGAAGGAACACCGCCGGTGAACGCAACGTTGCTCGACGGCAAGGCGACCGCCGCCGACATCCGCCGCGAACTCGCGGAGCGGGTGGCCAAGTTGACCGCCGTCGACGGCCGGCCGCCGGGCCTGGGCACCGTCCTGGTCGGCGACGACCCCGGCAGCCGCGCCTACGTCGGCGGCAAGCACCGCGACTGCGCCCAGGTCGGCATCGCCTCCATCCGCCGGGACCTGCCCGCCGACGCCTCACAGGAGCAGGTCGAGGACGTCATCGACGAACTCAACGCCGACCCCGCCTGCACCGGCTACATCGTCCAGCTCCCGCTCCCGCGCCACCTCGACGCCAACGCCGTACTGGAACGCATGGACCCGGCCAAGGACGCCGACGGACTGCACCCCGTCAACCTCGGCCGGCTCACCCTCGGAGTCGACGCCCCGCTGCCGTGCACCCCGCGCGGCATCGTGGAACTCCTGCGCCGCTACGACGTGCCCCTCGCCGGAGCGCGCGTCTGCGTGATCGGCCGCGGCATCACGGTGGGCCGCCCGATCGGCCTCCTGCTCACCCGCCGCTCCGAGAACGCCACCGTCACCCTGTGCCACACCGGCACCAAGGGCCTGTCCTGGCACACCCGCGAGGCGGACATCGTCATCGCCGCCGCCGGCTCGCCCGGACTGGTCACCAAGGACATGCTGCGCCCCGGCGCCGCGGTCCTGGACGTCGGCATCACCCGCACCGAACAGGGGCTGGTCGGCGACATCCACCCGGACGCCGCCCAGGTCGCCGGCTGGCTCGCGCCCATGCCCGGCGGAGTGGGCCCCATGACCCGGGCGATGTTGCTCGCCAACGTGGTCGAGGCCGCCGAGAGGAACGCGAACACCGTATGAACGTGCTGAACGGAGACGTGCGATGAGTCCCCACGCCCCTGGCGCCGACCTCCCCGACCACCCCGACTGGTTGTGGCGCAACCCCGAGCCCAAGCGGTCGTACGACGTCGTCATCGTCGGCGGTGGCGGACACGGCCTGGCCACCGCGCACTACCTCGCCAGGAACCACGGCATCACCAATGTCGCGGTGCTGGAGAAGGGCTGGCTCGGGGGCGGCAACATGGCCCGCAACACCACGATCATCCGCTCCAACTACCTGTGGGACGAGAGCGCCGGCATCTACGAGCACGCGCTCAAGCTGTGGGAGGGCCTGGCGGAGGAGCTCGACTACCCGATCCTCTTCTCCCAGCGCGGTGTGCTGAACCTGGCCCACAGCCTCCAGGACGTGCGCGACAGCGTGCGCCGCGTGGAGGCCAACCGTCTCAACGGCGTGGACGCGGAATGGCTCGACGCGGACGGCGTCAAGGAAGTCTGCCCGATCGTCAACATCTCGCAGGACGTGCGCTACCCGGTCCTGGGCGCCACGTACCAGCCCCGCGCCGGCATCGCCAAGCACGACTACGTCGCCTGGGGCCTGGCCCGCTCGGCGGACGCGGCGGGCATCGACATCATCCAGAACTGCGAGGTCACCGGCCTCGACGTGGTCGGCAACCGGGTGGTGGGCGTGCAGACGAACCTCGGCCCCATCGCGGCGGGCAAGGTCGCGCTCTGCTCGGCGGGCCACACCTCGGTCCTCGCCGCCATGGCGGGCATCGAACTGCCCGTCCAGAGCCACCCGTTGCAGGCCCTGGTCTCCGAACTGCTGGAGCCGGTGCACCCGACGGTCGTCATGTCCAACGCCGTCCACGTGTACGTCAGCCAGGCACACAAGGGCGAGCTGGTGATGGGCGCGGGCATCGACGCGTACAACTCGTACACCCAGCGCGGCGCCTTCCACATCATCGAGGAGCAGATGGCGGCGGCCCTGGAGCTCTTCCCCGTCTTCGCCCGCGCCCATGTCCTGCGCACCTGGGGCGGCATCGTCGACGTGAGCCCCGACGCCTCACCGATCATCGGCCTCAGCCCCGTCGACAACCTCTACCTCAACTGCGGCTGGGGCACGGGCGGCTTCAAGGCCACCCCCGGCGTCGGCTCGGTCTACGCCCACACCATCGCCCACGACACCCCCCACCCCCTCAACGCCCCCTTCTCGCTCGACCGTTTCACCACCGGCGCGCTCGTCGACGAGCACGGCGCGGCCGCGGTGGCCCACTAGGGATCCTCAAGGGAGCCGAACGACATGCTGCTCATCCCCTGCCCCTGGTGCGGGCCCCGCGACGAGGCCGAGTTCCACTACGGCGGCCAGGCCCACGTGGCCTACCCCCCGGACCCGGCGTCCCTCTCCGACGAGGACTGGGCCCGCTACCTCTTCTTCCGCGACAACCCCAAGGGCCCCTTCGCCGAACGCTGGAGCCACGCCGCGGGCTGCCGCCGCTGGTTCAACGCGGTCCGGGACACGTCGACGAACGAGATCCTGACGGTGTACAGGACGGGAGAGGAACGGCCGGAAACTCCTGAGGCGAGGCCGCTGCTGCCAGCCCGTCCGGCGTTTGAGGACGAGGCCCCTTCAGGGCCGAACGGGGTCGAAGGGGCGGAGCCCCTTCAGGATGGGACGGGTAGGGGCGGCGGGGGCGAGGAAAACCCCTTCCGCCACCCCACCCGAGGCCGGATCGACCGCGAAACCCCCCTCACCTTCACCTTCGACGGCACCGAGTACCAGGGCTACCGAGGCGACACCCTCGCCTCCGCCCTCCTGGCGAACGGCGTCATCCAGGCCGGCACCAGCATCAAGCTCGGCCGCCCCCGCGGCATCTTCTCCGCCGGAGTCGAAGAACCCAACGCGGTCATCCAGATCGAGGAACCCTTCCCCGAGCCGATGCTCCCCGCGACGACCGTCGAGCTCTACGACGGCCTGGTCGCGAGCAGCCTCCCCGGCCAGGGCCGCCTCGCCACCGACCCCGACCCGGCCCGCTACGACGCCGTACACGCCCACTGCGACCTGCTGATCGTCGGCGCCGGCCCGGCCGGCCTCGCGGCAGCGGCCGCCGCGGCGAACAGCGGCGCCCGCGTCATCCTCGCCGACGACCAGCCGGAACCCGGCGGCAGCCTCCTGGGCACGGGCGA
The DNA here is from genome assembly GCF_040446465.1 of Streptomyces sp. RG80. Taxonomy (NCBI): domain Bacteria; kingdom Bacillati; phylum Actinomycetota; class Actinomycetes; order Kitasatosporales; family Streptomycetaceae; genus Streptomyces; species Streptomyces sp. RG80. The sequence continues at coordinate 256,725 of NZ_JBEAAJ010000006.1, forward strand.
GCACCTCGACTGGGTGGGCGAGGTGCGCGCACGTCTCGAGGCCGCCCCCGAGGTCCGCGTGCTGTCCCGCACCACCGTCTTCGGCTACTACGACGACAACCACCTCCTCGCCGTCGAACGCCGCACCAACCACCTCGGCGCCGCCGCCCCGGAACACGTCTCCCGCGAACGCGTCTGGCGTATCCGCGCCCGCAGGGTCGTCCTCGCCACCGGCGCCCACGAACGGTCGCTGGCGTTCGCCGACAACGACCGACCCGGCGTGATGCTGGCCTCCTCGGCCCGCACCCACGTCAACCGGCACGGCGCTCTCCCCGGCCGGCACGCGGTCGTCTTCACCACCAACGACAGCGCCTACGCGGCCGCACTGGACCTGGCCTCGGCGGGCCTGGCCGTCGCGGCGATCGTCGACGCCCGCCCCGAACCGGGGGAGTGGGCCGAGCGGGCCCGGGCGGCCGGCATCGAGGTGCTGGCCGGGCACGCCGTCACCGGGACGGAGGGCGAGGCCCGTCTCAGCGCCGTGACCGTCGCGCCGTACGGAGAGTCCGTGGGGCGCCGTGAGTTCGCCGCCGACCTGCTGCTGGTCTCGGGCGGCTGGAACCCGGTGGCGCACCTGTTCAGCCAGTCCGGCGGCAAGCTGCGCCACGACGAGACGCTGGGCTCCTTCGTCCCGGACACCTGCCATCAGGCGCTCGAAGTCGTGGGCAGCGCGAGCGGTGCCCTGGACGCGGCCACGGTCCTCGCGCAGGGCGCGGCCGCCGGAGCGCGAGCCGTCGAGGCTGAGGGCTACCAGCCGGAGACACCCCGCCTGCCCGCCACGGCCGCGCAGCCTACGCCCACGCCCCCGATGCATGTGTACGTCGTCCCGGGCGGCACGGAAGCTCCCCGCTTCGTCGACCTCCAACGGGACGTCACCGTCGAGGACCTGGCCCGCGCGACCGGCGCCGGACTGCGCTCGGTCGAGCACACCAAGCGCTACACCACGGCCGGCACCGCCAACGACCAGGGCAAGACCTCCGGCGTCCTGGCGAGCGGCGTCGTCGCCGAACTCCTCGGGGTGGACATCTCCGCGCTGGGCACGACCACGTTCCGCCCGCCGTACACCCCGGTCTCCTTCGCCGCCCTCGCGGGCCGCGACCGGGGCGCGCTGAGCGACCCGGTCCGCACGACCGCGCTCCATGAGTGGCATGTCGCGCACGGCGCCCTGTTCGAGAACGTCGGCCAGTGGAAGCGCCCCTGGTACTACCCGCAGGCCGGCGAGGACATGGAGGCCGCGGTGCTGCGCGAGTGCCGGGCCACCCGCGAGAGCGTCGGCTTCATGGACGCCTCGACCCTCGGCAAGATCGACGTGCAGGGACCGGACGCCGGGGTCTTCCTCGACCTGCTCTACACCAACATGATGAGCACCCTGAAGGTCGGCATGATCCGCTACGGCGTCATGTGCCGCCCGGACGGCATGGTCTTCGACGACGGCACCGTCATCCGCGTCGCCCCGGAGCGCTTCCTCCTGACCACCACGACGGGCAACGCCGCCGCCGTACTGGACTGGATGGAGGAGTGGCACCAGACCGAGTGGCCCGAGCTGAAGGTCCACTGCACCTCCGTGACCGAGCAGTGGGCCACGGTCGCCCTCGTCGGCCCGAAGTCCCGGGAGGTCCTCGCCTCCCTCGCGCCCCGACTCGCCGTGGCCAACGACGACTTCCCGTTCATGGCCTGGCGGGAGACGACCGTCGCGGGCATCGAGGCGCGGGTCTGCCGGATCAGCTTCTCCGGCGAACTCGCCTTCGAGATCAACGTGTCGCCGTGGCAGGGCCTCGCCCTGTGGGAGGCCGTCCACGAGGCCGGCGCCCCGTACGGCATCACCCCGTACGGCACCGAGACCATGCACGTCCTGCGCGCCGAGAAGGGCTACCCGATCATCGGCCAGGACACCGACGGCACCGTCACCCCCCAGGATCTCGGCATGAACTGGGTGGTGTCGAAGAAGAAGCCGGACTTCATCGGCAAGCGGTCCTACGCCCGCGCCGACACCGGCCGACCCGACCGCAAGCACCTGGTCGGCCTGCTCCCCGAGGACCCGGGCACCTTCCTGCCGGAGGGCACCCACCTGGTCGCCGACAGCGTGCTGCCCGCGCCGCCCGTCCCGATGCTCGGCCATGTCACGTCCAGCTACCGCAGCGCTGCCCTGGGCCGGACCTTCGCGCTGGCCCTGATCAAGGGCGGCCGGGAGCGCATCGGCGAGCGTCTGTACGCCCCCGTGGGCGACCGGCTGGTGCCGGTGACCGTCGCAAGTCCCGTCCTCTACGACCCCGAGGGAGCCCGTCGCGATGGCTGACACCGCCCTTACCGCCCCGCTCCGCAGTCCGCTGGCACAGTCCGCCGACCGGCTGGCCGCCGCGACCCGCGCCTCCGGGGGCGCGATCCGGCTGGCCGAACTCCCCTTCCTCACGCAGCTCAACGTGCGCCTGGACGCCAAGGGCGCCGCCGCGGAGACCGTCGGGCTCGCGCTGGACCTGCAACTGCCGCTCCAGCCGAACACCGTCGTCCGCGCGGGGGAGTTGACCGCGGTGTGGCTCGGCCCGGACGAGTGGCTGCTGGTCGGGCCACCGGGCGGCGAGCGGGATCTGGAGAACCGGATCCGGGAGGCGGCGGGGGACGAGCACGTCTCGGTCACCGACGTCTCCGCGCAGCGCACCACGCTCCTCGTCACGGGCCCTCTCGCCCTGGACCTGCTGGCCCACGGCTGTCCGCTGGATCTGCATCCGCGCGTCTTCGGCGCCGGTCGCTGCGCCCAGACGACGCTGGGCCGCACCCAGGTCGTCCTGGTCGCCCGGGACGAGCCCAGGGCCGGGTTCTGGGTCCTGGTGCGGTCGACGTTCGCCGGATATCTGGCGGACTGGCTGCTCGACGCGGCGGCGGAGTACGTCTGAGCCGCATGGAGTCCCCCCTCATGGAAGGCCGGCCCTTGTGAGCGTCACGGCTGCCCCCACCACCCCCGCGCATCCGGGAACGCCCGCACGCCACCCGTACGGGCTGCCCCGGCCCGGCCGGACGCTGGTCATGGGCGTCGTGAACGTGACGCCGGACTCCTTCTCCGACGGCGGGCTGTCGTTCGCCCCGGACGCGGCCGTCGCGCACGGGCTCGCGCTGCTCGAACAGGGCGCGGACCTCGTGGACGTGGGAGGCGAATCGACCCGCCCCGGCGCGACCCGTCCGTCCGTCGAGGAGGAGCTGCGCCGGGTCCTGCCCGTCGTACGGCGGCTGGCGGCGGCGGGCGCGAGCGTGAGTGTCGACACGATGCGGGCCGAGGTCGCCGCCCGTGCGCTGGACGCGGGCGCGCGGCTGGTCAACGACGTCTCCGGGGGCCTCGCCGACCCCGCGATGCTGCCGTTGATGGCCCGGGCGGGGACGCCGTACGTGCTGATGCACTGGCGCGGGCACTCCGCCGGCATGCAGGCGAGCGCCGTCTACGACGACGTCGTCACCGACGTGCTGGACGAACTGCGCCTGCGGATCGACGCCGCTCTGGCGGCCGGAGTGGCGCCCGGCTCGCTGGTCGTGGACCCCGGACTGGGCTTCGCCAAGACACCCGACCACAACTGGGAGCTGCTGGGGCGTCTCGGGGACGTGCTGGCCCTGGGGCACCCGGTGCTGGTGGGCGCCTCACGGAAGTCGTTCCTGGGCGCTCTGCTGGCGGACCGGACGACGGGCCGCCCCCGGCCCGCCCGGCTGCGCGACGCCGCGACCACCGCCGTGTCCGCGCTCGCCGCCGCCCAGGGCGTCTGGTGCCTGCGTGTGCACGATGTCGCCTCGACGGCCGACGCGGTACGGGTGACGGCCCGCCTGGGCCTCGAAGCGGCGCCGACACGATCGCCGGCCGGCCACGCCCCGGCCGGGAGCCTCAGCCCAGATAGCCCATCCGCCGGCTGATCTCGTCCGCGCCGCCGATCAGCGCGGGTGCGAACTCGTGGATGCGCTCCTCGGTGAAGCGGTACCCGGGGCCGGAAGCACTGAGCGCCGCGATGACCTCGCCGTCGCGGGACCGGATCGGGGCCGCCACGGCGTGCAGCCCGATCTCGAGCTCCTCCAGCGTGACCGCGTAGCCGCGCTCGCGCGCCGCGGCGAGGTCCTTCTCCAGCTCGGTCCTGGACGTCAGGGTGCGCGGCGTCAGCTTCTGCACCCCGGACGCCGCGAGCACGTCGGCGCGCTCGGTGTCCCGCAGATGCGCCAGCAGGATCTTGCCGCTCGAGGTGGCGTGCACCGGCGTGAGCTGCCCGACCCAGTTGTGAGTGCCGACCGCGCCTGGGCCCCGTACCTGGTGGAGGTTGACCGCGTAGTGCTCCTGGAGGACGGCGATGTTGACCGTTTCGCCGATCTCCTCGCTGAGCCGCTCGCACACGGCCCGGCCCTGCTGTGTGATGTCGAGGCGACCGGTGACCGCGCCGGCAAGCCGCACGATGCCGAAGCCCAGCCGGTACTTGCCCCGCTCGGCGGCCTGTTCGACCAGACCGCGCGCCTCCAGGGCGCCGAGCAGACGGAACGCGGTCGACTTGTGGACGTCGATCTCGGCGGCCACCTCGCTGACGCCCGCCTCACCGCGCTGGGCGAGGATCTCCAGGACGCTCACGGCGCGGTCGACGGACTGAACCCCGTTCACCGCGGGGCCTGTTGTTTCGCTCTCTGCGGTGTAGTTGCTCATAGCGCAACTATACGCACGGCGGTCCATGAACCCGAGGGGTCCGTGGGAGTCGGCTGGGGTGGCCGAATCCGGTCGCCCGCATGGTCGCACGGCGCGCGCTGCTGATGGAAGACAGCGGTGCCCCTCGCCGGACGACAAGTCGGCTCGGCCGGACTCTTGACAGTGGATGTCCGCGGGGAGACAGTTTGGGCAGTCGTTGCTTATAGCGAATGTAGTTGCGGTATGCGCAACCGAGAGGGATCGACCGTGACACACGAGGTACGCGCCGTCGTCGCCCGAAGGAGGGGCGGACCGGTCTCGGTGGAGACCGTCCTGGTGCCGGACCCCGGCCCCGGCGATGCGCTGGTGCGGGTGGAGGCCTGCGGCGTCTGCCACACCGACCTGCACTACCGGGAGGGCGGGATCGGCGACGCATTCCCCTTCCTGCTCGGCCACGAGGCCGCGGGCGTCGTCGAAGCGGTCGGCGAAGGCGTCACCGGCATCGCCCCCGGCGACTACGTCGTCCTCAACTGGCGGGCCGTCTGCGGCACCTGCCGGGCCTGCGGCCGGGGCAGGCCCTGGTACTGCTTCGCCACCCGCAACGCCGGCCGGCCGATGACGCTGGCCGACGGCACCCCGCTGTCCCCGGCCCTCGGCATCGGCGCCTTCGCCGAGAAGACCCTGGTCGCCGCCGGTCAGTGCACCACGGTCGACGAGACCGCCGCGCCGGCCGTGGCCGGACTGCTCGGCTGCGGGGTGATGGCCGGATTCGGTGCCGCGGTCCACACCGGCGGCGTGCGCCGCGGTCACTCGATCGCGGTGATCGGCTGCGGCGGCGTGGGCATGGCCGCGATCGCGGGCGCCAAGGTGGCCGGCGCCGGCCGCGTCATCGCCGTCGACGTCGACGAGCGGAAGCTGAAGTGGGCCGAGCGGTTCGGCGCCACCGACACCGTCGACTCCTCCAGGACCGACGCCGTCGAGGCGATCCGTGAGCTCACCGGCGGCTTCGGCGCGGACGTCGTGGTGGACGCGGTGGGCCGCCCCGAGACCTTCAGACAGGCCTTCTATGCCCGCGACCTGGCCGGCACCGCCGTCCTGGTCGGCGTGCCCACGCCGGAGCTGACCCTCGAACTGCCCCTGCTGGACGTCTTCGGCCGCGGCGGGGCGGTGAAGTCCTCCTGGTACGGCGACTGTCTGCCCTCCCGGGACTTCCCCGCCCTGGTCGACCTCTACCTCCAGGGCCGCTTCGACCTGGACGACTTCGTCACCGAGACGATCACCCTGGACGACGTGGAGAGGGCGTTCGCCAGGATGCGCCACGGCGACGTGCTGCGCTCGGTGGTGCTCCTGTGACCGCGACCCCGGCCGACCACTGACTCACCCTGTCCGACCCCGCCACGTACGCGTGCGACATCTTCCGAAGGTAGCGAGATGACCATCACGAACCTGCCGCCCAGCCTGATCCCCACGCTGCCCGGCGAGTACTACACGGACCCCGAGATCTTCGCCCAGGAGCAGGAGCGGGTCTTCGAGAACATGTGGTTCTGCGTGGCTCGCGGCCCCGAACTGGCCAAGCCCGGCGCCTTCCGCACCTACCAGGTCGGCCGCGAGAGCGTGCTGATCTCCCGCGCGCGGGACGGCTCGATCAAGGCGTTCCTGAACATCTGCCGGCACCGCGGGGCCAAGCTGTGCACCGAGGAGTCCGGCGAGGTCAAGCGCGCCTTCCAGTGCCCGTACCACGCCTGGACCTACGGCCTGGACGGCAAGCTGGTCGCCGCGCCGAACCTGACGTCGATGCCGGACATCGACCGGACCGAGTACGGCCTGGTCAACGTCCATGTGCGGGAGTGGCTCGGGTATGTGTGGGTCTGCCTGGCCGACGACCCGCCGTCCTTCGAGGCGGACGTGCTGGGCGCGGTCGTCGAGCGGCTCGGCGACGTCGAGTCCATCGAGCGCTACGGCATCGAGAACCTCCAGGTGGGCCGCCGTATCACCTACGACGTGAAGGCCAATTGGAAGCTCGTCATCGAGAACTTCATGGAGTGCTACCACTGCGCCACGATCCACCCCGAACTCACCGAGGTCCTGCCGGAGTTCGCCGACGGCTACGCGGCCCAGTACTACGTCGGCCACGGCGCCGAGTTCGGCGAGGACGTCCAGGGCTTCACCGTCGACGGCTCCGAGGGACTGGACCGCATCCCGGGCGTCGCCGAGGACCAGGACCGTCGCTACTACGCCATCACCGTCCGGCCGCAGGTGTTCATCAACCTCGTGCCCGACCATGTGATCTTCCACCGGATGTACCCGATGGCACCCGACCGCACGGTCGTCGAGTGCGACTGGCTGTACCTGCCGCACGTGGTGGAGAGCGGCAGGGACGTGGAGCGGTCGGTGGAACTCTTCCACCGGGTCAACCAGCAGGACTTCGACGCCTGTGAGCGCACCCAGCCGGCGATGAGCTCGAAGGCATACGCCAAGGGCGGTGTGCTGGTGCCCAGCGAGCACCACATCGGCGAGTTCCACACCTGGCTCCAGAACAAGCTCGACGTTCGGCGCTGAGGTGGGGCACCGCCCTTGACAAGCGGCGCTGCGCGCCGGAAGCATGTTGCGTATAGCGCATGTAGTTGTGGTATGTGAGACATGGATGTGTGAGACAACCCCGTCTGGAGCCCGCATGAGGAGCATCACCGTCGTCGGAGCGTCGCTGGCAGGGCTGAGCACGGTCCGCGCGCTGCGCGCAGAGGGCTACGACGGCGAGGTCGTCGTCGTGGGGGAGGAGCGCCACACCCCCTACGACCGGCCCCCGCTGTCCAAGGACTTCCTCAAGGGCGCGATCGGCGCCGAGGGGCTCGCGCTCGGCGACGCCGACGAGTACGAGGCCCTCGACGTGCAGTGGCTGCTCGGCGAGCGTGCCGTGCGGCTCGACCCCGTGGCCCGCACCGTCACCCTCACCGGAGGACGGCATGTGCGCACCGACGGGATCGTCGTCGCCACCGGCGCCGCCCCCCGCACCCTGCCCGGCACGGACGGTCTGGCGGGCGTCCACACCCTGCGCACCCTGGACGACGCGCAGGCCCTGCGCGCCGAACTGCTCGACGGCCGGCCGGAGGTCGTCGTCATCGGCGCCGGGTTCATCGGCGCCGAGGTGGCCTCCACCGCACGCGGGCTCGGGCTCCCCGCCACCGTCGTCGAGGCCCTCCCGGTGCCCCTGGAGCGCCAACTCGGGCGTGAGATGGGGCTGGTGTGCTCCTCGCTCCACAACGACCACGGGGTCCGCCTGCTGTCGGGCATCGGCGTGGCGGAACTCATCGGCGAGGGCCGGGTCACCGGCGTACGGCTGGCGGACGGGCGGGTGCTGCCCGCCGACGTCGTCGTGGTCGGCGTGGGGGTGCGACCCAACACCGACTGGCTGGTGGGCTCCGGGGTGCGGGTGGACGACGGTGTGGTGTGCGACGCGGGCTGTTCGACCGGCGTCCCGGGCGTGGTCGCCGTCGGTGACGTCGCCCGTTGCCCGCATCCGTTCACCGGACGGCACGCCCGCGTCGAGCACTGGACCAACGCCACCGAACAGGCGAAGACCGCTGTCCGTACGCTGCTGACCGGCGTCTCGGCCCCCGCACCGGTCACCGCGCCCTACTTCTGGTCCGACCAGTACGGGGTCCGTATCCAGGTCGCCGGATGCGTCGTCCCCGGAGCCGAGCCCGAGATCGTCGAAGGCGACATCGCCGGCCGCGCCTTCACGGCCGTCTACCGGCGCGAAGGCGCCCCCGTCGCCGTGCTCTCCCTGAACCAGCCGAAGTTCTTCAACCGGCTCCGCCGCACCCTCGTCCCGGCCGCAGCGGCCGCCGTCGCCTGACCTGACCGTCGCGCCCACACCCGAGGAGCCCGCCGATGACCCTGCTCAACCTGCCCCTGCATGAGCTCGACCCGGAGATCGCGGCCGCGGTCGACGCCGAGCTGGACCGTCAGCAGTCCACCTTGGAGATGATCGCCTCCGAGAACTTCGCGCCGCTGGCGGTGATGGAGGCCCAGGGCTCGGTCCTGACCAACAAGTACGCCGAGGGCTACCCCGGCCGGCGCTACTACGGCGGCTGCGAGCACGTCGACGTCGCCGAGCAGATCGCCATCGACCGCGTCAAGGACCTCTTCGGCGCCGAGTACGCCAACGTCCAGCCGCACTCCGGCGCCTCCGCCAACCAGGCCGCCCTGTTCGCGCTGGCCTCCCCCGGCGACACCATCCTGGGCCTGGACCTGGCGCACGGCGGCCACCTCACCCACGGCATGCGCCTGAACTTCTCCGGCAAGCAGTTCAACGTGGTCGCCTACCACGTCGACGCGGCCGGCCTGGTCGACATGGCCGAGGTCGAGCGCCTGGCCAAGGAACACCGCCCCAAGGTCATCATCGCGGGCTGGTCCGCCTACCCGCGCCAACTCGACTTCGCCGAGTTCCGCCGGATCGCCGACGAGGTCGAGGCGTTCCTGTGGGTGGACATGGCGCACTTCGCCGGGCTGGTCGCGGCCGGCCTGCACCCCAACCCGGTCGAGCACGCGGACGTGGTCACCTCCACCACCCACAAGACCCTGGGCGGGCCGCGCGGCGGCATCATCCTCGCGAAGCAGGCGTTCGCGAAGAAGCTGAACTCCTCGGTCTTCCCGGGCTTCCAGGGCGGCCCGCTGGAGCATGTGATCGCCGCGAAGGCGGTGTCCTTCAAGGTCGCCGCGAGCGCGGAGTTCAAGGAGCGCCAGGCGCGTACGGTGGAGGGTGCGCGGATCCTCGCCGGGCGTCTGACGGCCCCGGACGCCCGGGAGGCCGGTGTCAACGTGCTGTCCGGCGGCACCGACGTCCACCTGATCCTGGTGGACCTGCGTGACTCCGAGCTGGACGGGCAGCAGGCCGAGGACCGCCTCCACGAGGTCGGGATCACGGTCAACCGCAACGCCGTCCCCAACGACCCGCGTCCGCCGATGGTGACCTCGGGTCTGCGGATCGGCACCCCGGCCCTGGCCACCCGCGGCTTCACCGCCGAGGACTTCACCGAGGTCGCCGACGTGATCGCCTCGGCACTCAAGCCCTCGTACGACGTCGAGGACCTCAAGGCCCGGGTCAAGGCACTGGCGGACAAGCACCCGCTGTACCCCGGCCTGTGACCGACCACCACCTCCCCGCAGCGGCGTGTCCGTGACCACTCGGCACGCTTCCCCGAACTCCCGGAGTACGGCGTGGCAATCAGCGTCTTCGACCTGTTCTCCATCGGCATCGGCCCGTCCAGCTCGCACACGGTCGGCCCGATGCGCGCCGCCGGGATGTTCGTCGCCCGGCTGAAGCAGGACGGCGTGCTCGCCCAGACCGCCGCGGTGCGGGCGGAGTTGTTCGGCTCCCTCGGCGCGACCGGCCACGGCCACGGCACCCCCAAGGCGGTGCTGCTCGGCCTCGAGGGCAACGAGCCGCACACGGTCGACGTGGCCCGCGCCGACCTGGACGTCGAGCGGATCCGTGGCACCGGGCGCATCCGTCTCCTCGGCGCGGAGATCGGCCCGGCGCACGAGATCGGCTTCGACGCCTCCACCCAGTTGGTCCTGCACCGCCGACGCTCGCTGCCGTACCACGCCAACGGCATGACCCTCTTCGCGTACGACGGCGACGGGGTGCCGCTGCTGGAGAAGACGTACTACTCCGTGGGCGGTGGCTTCGTCGTCGACGAGGACGCTGTGGGCGCGGACCGGATCAAGCCCGACGACACCGTCCTGGCGCATCCGTTCCGCACGGGTGACGAACTGCTGCGCCTGACCAAGGAGACCGGTCTGTCGATCTCCGCGTTGATGCTGGAGAACGAGAAGGCCTGGCGCACCGAGGCGGAGATCCGCGCCGGTCTGCTGGAGATCTGGCGGGTCATGGCGGCCTGTGTCGCACGCGGGATGGGACGGGAGGGCATCCTCCCCGGCGGGCTGAAGGTCCGTCGCCGGGCCGCGGCGGCGGCGCGGGCCCTGCGCAGCGAGGGCGACCCGGCGGCCCGCGCCATGGAATGGGTGACGCTCTACGCGATGGCGGTGAACGAGGAGAACGCCGCGGGCGGCCGGGTCGTCACTGCCCCGACGAACGGCGCGGCCGGGATCATCCCCGCGGTCCTGCACTACTTCCTCGACTTCGTGCCGGGCGCCGACGACGACGGCATCGTCCGCTTCCTCCTCGCGGCGGGCGCGATCGGCATGCTCTTCAAGGAGAACGCCTCCATCTCCGGCGCCGAGGTCGGCTGTCAGGGCGAGGTCGGCTCCGCCTGCTCGATGGCCGCCGGAGGTCTCGCCGAGGTGCTCGGCGGCAGCCCCGAACAGGTGGAGAACGCCGCCGAGATCGGCATGGAACACAATCTCGGCCTGACCTGCGACCCGGTCGGCGGCCTCGTCCAGATCCCCTGCATCGAACGCAACGGCATGGCCGCGGTCAAGGCCGTCACCGCCGCCCGGATGGCCTTGCGCGGCGACGGCCGGCACCACGTCTCCCTCGACAAGGTCATCAAGACCATGAAGGAGACCGGCGCCGACATGAAGGTCAAGTACAAGGAGACGGCCCGCGGCGGACTCGCCGTCAACGTCATCGAGTGCTGACGGTTCCCGAGAGGCGGTGACCGATGAGCGGGCCCCTGCGCGAGCTCACCCCGCTGGCCCGGTTCGGCCCGCTGGTCGCCACCGACCTGCGGGATGTGACCAGCGATCCCGCAGCCCTGGACTCCACCGGGTTCTGGGCCGTGGTGGCCGACTTCGAGGGCCACCTGGTCTGCGCGCGTTTCGGGGACGTACGCCGGGCGCCCGTGCCCTCCGCCGCGCCCGGAGCATGGCGCGGGCCCGGTCCTGACACCTGGGCGTCCTCGCTCGACCGGGCCGCCTATGTCGCCGGGGTCCGGCGCATCCGCGAGCACATCGCGGCCGGGGAGGTCTACCAGGCCAACCTGTGCCGGGTGCTGTCCGCGCCGCTGCCCGACCCCGAGCGCGCGGACGTCGACGCCCTCACCGCCCTGCTGGCGCGCGGCAATCCGGCCCCGTACGCGGGCACGGTACGGCTGCCCGCGCACGGCGTCGAGATCGCCACGGCCTCGCCCGAGCTGTTCCTGCGCCGGGACGGACGCACCGTCGAGTCCGGCCCCATCAAGGGCACCGGCCGTACCGCGGCGGACCTTCTCGCCAAGGACCACGCCGAGAACGTCATGATCGTGGACCTGGTCCGCAACGACCTGGGGCGGGCCTGTGCCGTCGGTTCCGTGACCGTCCCCGAGCTGTGTGCCGTGGAGGAACACCCGGGTCTGGTGCACCTGGTCTCCACCGTGCGCGGCGAACTCGCCGAAGGCACCGGATGGCCCGAGCTGCTCGCCGCCACCTTCCCGCCCGGGTCCGTCACGGGTGCCCCCAAGTCCAGCGCGCTGCGTGTCATCGCGGCGCTGGAGACCGTGCCTCGCGGCCCGTACTGCGGCGGCCTCGGATGGGTGGACGCCGACCGCGGAACGGGGCAACTCGCCGTCGGGATCAGGACGTTCTGGATCGACCGCACCGCTCCCGGCGGTCCGTCTCTGCGCTTCGGCACCGGCGCCGGGATCACCTGGGACTCCGACCCGGAGCGCGAATGGGCCGAGACGCTGCTCAAGGCGCGCCGGCTGCTGACGGTGGCGTCGGGTGCGTCCGGGCAGTTCGCGTGTCCGCACTCTTGACAGCCCTGTCCTGCGCCCAGATGGTTGTTGCTCATAGCGGTGTCTGATGCGCCATCCGCAACGAACGGCATGGCGGCCGCTCGCCTCCCCTTCTCTCGTCGTCCGCGACGAAGATTCCGCCGCCGTATGTGGAAAGGACGAGCCGATGAACGAAACCCGTGAAAGGAACGGGAGTCGAAGCCATCCGGTCGACGCGGAACCCCCAGGAGGCCCGACGGCCTCCGCCCGCCCCCGTACCGACCGGGTCGTCTTCGGTGTCGCCGCCGCCCTCACCCTCGCCTTCGTCGTCTGGGGAGCCACGGCGACCGACACGCTGGAGAGTGTGTCCGGGAGGCTGCTGGACGGGACCATACGCAACGGCGGCTGGGCCTTCGTCCTCGCCGCCTCGGGCTTCGTGGTCTTCGCCCTGTGGCTGGCGATGAGCCGCTACGGCCGGATCACCCTGGGTCAGGAGGGCGAGCAGCCGGAGTTCCGCACCGTCTCGTGGATCGCCATGATGTTCAGCGCGGGCATGGGCATCGGCCTGATGTTCTACGGCGTGAGCGAACCGCTGTCGCACTTCGTCACACCGCCGCCGGGCACCGACCCGGCCGACGCCAACCAGGCCATGGAGACCGCCATGGCCACCACCCTCTTCCACTGGACGCTGCATCCGTGGGCGATGTACGCGGTGGTCGGTCTGGCCATCGCCTACAGCACCTTCCGGCGCGGCCGCCGACAGCTCATCAGCGCCGTGTTCACCCCGCTGATCGGCGAGCGGAGGGCGAACGGCTGGGGCGGCCGGGTCATCGACATCCTCGCCATCTTCGCCACCCTCTTCGGCTCGGCGGCCTCCCTGGGGCTCGGCGCCCTCCAGATCGGCAGCGGCTTCACGGGACTCGGGTGGCTGGGCTCGGTAGGCACCGGCCTGCTGGTCGTCGTGATCGCGATGCTGACCGTGGCGTTCGTCGCTTCGGCCGTGTCCGGGATCGCCAAGGGCATCCAGTGGCTGTCCAACATCAACATGGTGCTGGCGGTGACCCTCGCGGCCTTCGTGTTCCTCGTCGGGCCGACCATCTTCATCCTCGACCTGCTGCCCACCTCCATCGGGGCCTTCCTCGGCGACCTGACCCAGATGGCCGGGCGTACCGAGGCGTCGAGCGGCGAGGGCGTCGCCGACTGGCTGGCCGGCTGGACGGTCTTCTACTGGGCCTGGTGGATCTCCTGGACGCCGTTCGTCGGTATGTTCATCGCCCGGATCAGCCGCGGCCGCACCATCCGGCAGTTCGTGGGCGGGGTCATCCTCGTGCCCAGCTCGGTCAGTCTGCTGTGGTTCGCCATCTTCGGCGGCTCGGCGATGCATCTTCAGGAGGACAAGCGCCTCGGTGACGCCTCGACCGCACAGGGGCAGCTCTTCGACGTGCTCCAGCAGTATCCGATCGCCACGGTGACGAGCGTGGTGGTGATGATCCTGGTCGGGATCTTCTTCGTCTCCGGCGCCGACGCCGCCTCGATCGTGATGGGTACGCTCTCGCAGCGCGGCTGCCTGGAGCCGACCCGGGGCGTCGTCGTCTTCTGGGGCGTGCTGACCGGCGCGGTCGCCGCGGTCATGCTGCTCATCGGCGGGGGCAAGGGCGACGCGCTCACCGGACTGCAGAACCTCACCATCCTGGCCGCGGCCCCGTTCACCCTGGTGATGGTCGGTCTGTGCGTCGCGCTCACCCGCGATCTGCGCCATGACCCGCTCATCATCCGCGGGCGCAGGGGCGAGGAGGCCATCGAAACGGCCGTCATCGCCGGACACGAGCAGTACGACGGTGACTTCGAGCTGCAGATCGGCCCGTGTGCGCCCACCGACGGCCCGGACGCCTCGCAACCAGGTCCGTCCGAGGAATCCGCGCAGCCCACGCAGCCCGCCTCCACCGCCCACTGAGAGCGGCCGGACCCGCGCCCGGCGGGCCGTGGCACCGACCTGGTCGGCCACGGCTCCGCCGGGCGTTCGCGCTGCCGTCCCGGGCTCCGGCCACGCTCCACGGGAACCCTCGTCGAGTGCCTTGACCCCCGGTCGGTGCTCGACGATGCTGTGTTGCGGCACGTGAGATGCGTGCCGTAATGAGCAACATCTGATGTGAGTTCCGATCAGCCGAGGAGTGGCCATGACGCACCAGGTCCGTGCTGTCGTCGCGCGGGGCAAGGGCGCCCCCGTCAGCCTGGAAACGATCATCGTGCCGGACCCGGGCCCGGGTGAGGCCCTGGTGAAGGTCGAGGCCTGCGGGGTCTGCCACACCGATCTGCACTACCGGGAGGGCGGCATCAACGACGACTTCCCGTTCCTGCTGGGCCACGAGGCGGCGGGGATCGTGGAGGCGGTGGGCGAGGGCGTCACCGACGTCGCCCCCGGTGACTTCGTGATCCTCAACTGGCGTGCGGTGTGCGGCAATTGCCGGGCCTGTCTGCGCGGCGAGTCGTGGTACTGCTTCAACACCCACAACGCGAAGCGGAAGATGACCCTGCTCGACGGGACGGAACTGTCGCCCGCCCTCGGGATCGGCGCGTTCGCGGAGAAGACGCTGGTCGCCGCCGGGCAGTGCACCAAGGTCGACCCGAAGGCGTCGGCGGCCGCCGCTGGTCTGCTGGGGTGCGGCGTGATGGCGGGCATCGGTGCGGCCATCAACACCGGCAACGTCGGCCGGGGCGACTCGGTCGCCGTCATCGGCTGCGGCGGAGTCGGAGCCGCCGCGATCGCCGGGTCGAGCCTGGCGGGCGCGGCGAAGGTCATCGCCGTCGACATCGACGACCGCAAGCTGGAGACGGCCCGGAAGCTGGGCGCCACCCACACGGTCAACTCCAAGGAGGCCGACGCGGTCGAGGCGATCCGTGAGCTGACCGGCGGCCACGGCGCGGACGTGGTCATCGAGGCGGTGGGTCGCCCGGAGACGTACAAGCAGGCCTTCTACGCCCGTGACCTGGCCGGCACGGTCGTCCTGGTCGGGGTGCCCACACCGGACATGAAGCTGGAACTGCCCCTGCTGGACGTCTTCGGTCGCGGTGGCTCCCTCAAATCCTCCTGGTACGGCGACTGTCTGCCCTCCCGGGACTTCCCGATGCTCATCGACCTCTATCTCCAGGGCCGGCTGGACCTGGACGCCTTCGTCACCGAGACCATCGCGCTGGACGAGGTCGAGAAGGCCTTCGAGCGCATGCACCACGGTGACGTCCTGCGCTCGGTGGTGATCCTCTGATGGCCGCCCGTATCGAACGCCTCGTCACCTCGGGCACGTTCTCCCTCGACGGGGGCACCTGGGACGTCGACAACAACGTGTGGATCGTCGGCGACGACACCGAGGTGATCGTCATCGACGCGGCGCACGACGCCGCGGCGATCGCCGAAGCCGTCGGCGACCGCCGTCTGACCGCGATCGTGTGCACCCACGCCCACAACGACCACATCGACGCCGCGCCCGAACTCGCGGAGCGCACTGGTGCCCCGGTCCTCCTCCACCCGGACGACCTTCCGCTGTGGAAGCAGACCCATCCCGAGCGGGCCCCGGACGCCGAACTGACCGACGGCCAGGGCCTGTCGGTGGCCGGTGTCGAGCTGACGGTGCTGCACACCCCCGGGCACGCCCCAGGAGCGGTCTGCCTGTACGCGCCGGCCCTGAAGGCGCTGTTCAGCGGCGACACGCTGTTCGCGGGCGGGCCGGGGGCCACGGGACGGTCGTACAGCCATTTCCCGACCATCATCGACTCGATCCGCGACCGGCTGCTGACCTTGCCGCAGGACACGGCCGTGCATACGGGCCACGGTGACGCGACCGTCATCGGTGCCGAGGCCCCACATCTCCAGGTGTGGATCGATCGGGGTTTTTGACGGTCTCGTGATGCCTTGACAAGGGGTGGGGGCGACTTCAGACTGGCGTTGCGCTTAACGCAATCCGTTCCGCTATACGCACCGAGGTGTCATGATGATTCCCGCGTGCCGTCTCGAGGATCTTCCGCGAGGCGAGGCCCACCGGCTCGATGTCGATCCGCCGGTGTCGGTGTTCCACACCGACGAGGGCGAGTTGTTCGCGATCGACGACACCTGTACCCACCAGGACGCCTCGCTGGCGGACGGCTGGCTGGAGGGGTGCGAGGTGGAGTGCCCGTTGCATGCCTCGAAGTTCGACCTGAGGACGGGGGCGGTGGACGCCCCGCCGGCCAAGCTCCCGGTGCGCACGCACGAGGTACTCGTCGAGGACGGCATGGTCTATGTCCGGTTGTCCACGGACGCCCCCAACCTCCCGCCCTGCGTCGCCTCCCGCCTCGCCGGAGGACCCGCGTAGGGAATACATCCGACGGTGCCGCCCTTGACCGTGCAGAGGGCGAGAGGAGCGGCATCCGTGGGTGACTGGGAGTTGGCAGAGAGCTTCCGCAGTACGTCGGGCGACGTGCGCTGGCACAGCCTCGGCCCACCGGGCCAGGACCCGGTCGTGCTGCTGCATGGCACGCCCTTCTCGTCGTACGTCTGGCGCTCCGTGGCCCGTGCACTCTCCCGCCGGCACCAGGTGTTCGTGTGGGACATGCCCGGCTACGGGGCCTCGGAGAAGGCCCCCGGCCAGGACGTCTCCCTGGCCGCCCAGGGCCGGGTCCTCACCGAACTCCTGGCGCACTGGGGACTCGACGAACCCCTGGTGGTCGCCCATGACTTCGGCGGTGCGGTGAGTCTGCGGGCCCATCTCCTGCACGGAGCCCGCTACCGTGCCCTCGCCCTGGTCGACCCGGTCGCCGTGGCCCCCTGGGGTTCCCCGTTTTTCCGCCTCGTCGGCGACCACTCCGCGGTCTTCGAACAACTGCCGCCCGCACTGCACCGGGCCCTGGTGCGCGAATACGTCGGCTCGGCCAGCAGCCCCGGCCTCCACCCGGCCGTCCTCGAGCGACTCGTCGAACCCTGGCTCGGCGACCCCGGCCAGGCGGCCTTCTACCGCCAGATCGCCCAGGCCACCCAGCGCCACACCGACGAGATACAGCAGCGCTACGCCGACATCACGATCCCCACGCTGATCTGCTGGGGCGAGGACGACACCTGGATCCCCGTGGACCGCGGCCGAGAACTCGCCGCCCTCATCCCGGGCGCCCGACTGGAACGGTTCGCCGGCGCGGGCCACCTCGTCCAGGAAGACACACCGGCCGAACTCACGGCGACGCTCACCGACTTCCTCCGCCAGGTGCGCTGAACCGCGCGACGCGTGGCGGCCGGCCGCGGATCGCTCATCCGCGTGCGCGCAGGTACGCCTCCAGCTCCGCGGCGCCGGTCAGCATCGCGCGCCCGCGGGCGGACAGCCGGCCGTGCCAGTCGCGCAGGGCGGCCTCCAGGGGTTCCGTGCCGCCGGCTGCCCGGACCTGGGTGATCAGCGGGGCGATCTGCTCCAACAGGTAGCCGCCGCGCCGGAGTTGGTGGGTCAGCCGGGCGTCCCGTACGTCGGCCTCGTCGTACACGCGGTAGCCGGTGCGCGGATCGCGGCTCGGGCGCACCAGCCCGGCGTGCTCCCAGGTGCGCAAGGTCGCCGGACGGAGGCCGAGTTGTCGCGCCAGCGTCCCGATGAACATGCCGGCGGTCGGCGTGGCCGCCTCGGCGGGCTCCAGGTCGCGGAGGGCGCGCTCCACGGCCTGGAGGGTCCGCCGGTCGTCGAGGAGTTGGGCATGGCTCTCGTCGACGAGACGCAACGCCTCCTCGGTGGCGGCCTCGTTCACCGCCCGCATGATCGCCGTCGCCGTCCGGTGGCCGTGACCGGGCACCAGGGCGAGGAACGCGCGCAGGGCCCGCGCGTGCAGCGGGGTGTAGGTGCGGTAGCCGTGGGCGGTGCGCTCGGCGGCCGGGAGGATGCCCGCCTCCTCGTAGTTCCTGACCGCCTGGGTGGACAGACCGTGCCCGCGGGCCAGGTCTACCGGCCTGAGCCGCTCCGTGGTTTGAAGGTTTCGTCCCATGTTCCTGCCGACAACGCGAGAAAGTTTCAACCGAAGCTTCAACGATAGCGTTGAGGGCATGGCTACCGACATCAAGGACACCGTCCACGCCGTGGAAGCAGTCGCTGTCATGCGGCTGCTCCCGGCCCGGCCACGGCTGCTCGCCCTGGGGGAGCCCACCCACGGCGAGGATCTCCTCCTCGACGTGCGCAACGATTTCTTCCGGCAACTCGTCGAGCAGGAGGGCTACCGGACCATCGCGATCGAGAGCGACTGCCTGATGGGCCTGATCGTCGACGACTACGTCACGTCGGGCACCGGCACCCTCGACGAGGTCATGGAGCGCGGCTTCAGCCACGGCTTCGGCCGCTCCGCCGCCAACCGCGCACTCGTGCACTGGATGCGCGACCACAACGCCACCCGGCCCGCGTCCGAGCGAGTGCGCTTCGCCGGATTCGACGGCCCGCTGGAGATCACCGCCGCCGCGAGCCCCCGGCAGGCCCTCACCGCACTCCACGACCACCTCTCGGCCCAGGTGCCCGCGGACCTGCTCCCGTGCGCCGCCGACACACTCGACCGGCTCCTCGGCGCCGACGACCGGTGGACCGAACCCGCCGCCATGCTGGACCCCGCCCGCTCTGTCGGGCAGTCCGCCGATGCCCGTCAACTGCGCCTGTACGCCGACGACTTGGTGACGCTGCTCGACTCACAGACCCCGCACCTCGTCCAGGCGACCTCGCGGGAGGACTGGGACCGGGCGCGCCTGTACGGGCGTACCGCCACCGGCCTGTTGCGCTACCACCACTGGATGGCCGACACCGCGCCGAACCGCATGACACGCATGGTGAGCCTGCGGGACCAGATGATGGCCGACAACCTCCTCGCCCTCGCCGACCGGGGCCCGACACTCGTCCACGCCCACAACGGCCATCTCCAGCGGCACAAAAGCTCGATGCGGATGTGGGACCAGCCGCCGGTGGAGTGGTGGAGCGCCGGCGCGATCGTGAGCGCCCGCCTGGGCGAGCGGTACGCCTTCCTGGCCACCGCCCTCGGCACCATCCGGCACCAGGGCGTGGACACCCCGCCCCCGGACACCCTCGAAGGACTCCTCTACGCCCTCCCCGAGACCCCCTGCCTCATCGACGCCCCCCGGCTCGCCACCACCCTCGCCGCGACGCCGCCCGCCACCCGGGTGTCCCCGTACTTCGGCTATGCCCCGCTGGACCCGGCGCAGTTGGCCGGCCACGACGGGATCGTGTTCGTCAGGGACATCCCGCAGACCTAGGCCGCGCACACGACACCGCACGACAACTCCCCGCCGCCACCGCCGCATTGTGTGTGACAGGCGCCACGCTCCCGTCGCGGAACCCGGACTCCGACCGCTCCGACTTCTGAACCGGTACGGCCACCCCCGGCCGATGCCGTACGACGCGATCTGGAGACCCGGCGATGGACCAGCCCAGACAATCCCCCTCCCGCGCGGGCGGCGTGCTGCGCAAGTCGGCACCCCCGCCCGCGCTCTGCGGCTTCCTGCTCCTGCTGGCACTGATCTTCGCGGTCTCGTACGGCGTCGGCGCCGCCGCCGGACCCGTCGCCCCCGGCATGCACGGCACCGCCGGCACCCCGGGCGACGGTGACGGTGACGGTGACAGCGGAGGGGGCGGCGGCATGGAGGACATGCCCGGCATGGACGGAGGCGGCCACTGATGGGTGCCGAGCCGGTGATCGTCCCCGTGACGACCGACCTGACCGTCGGCGGCATGACCTGCGCCGCCTGTGTCAGGCGCGTCGAGAAGAAGCTCGGCAAGCTGGACGGGGTCACCGCGACCGTGAACCTGGCCACCGGACGGGCCCGGGTGAACCATCCGCCGCGGATCACCCCGCAGGAACTCGTCGCGGCCGTCGAGAAGGCCGGATACACCGCCGCCCTGCCCGAGCCGCCGAATAAGGAGCAGCGGCAGCGCGACCCGGAGACCGAGGAGGCCCGGCAGGAGCGGGAGAGGCTGCTGGTCACCGCCGTGCTCGCGGTGCCGGTGCTCGTGCTGTCGATGGTGCCCGGACTTCAGTTCCGCAACTGGCAGTGGCTGTGTTTCGTGCTGACCGCGCCGGTTGCCGTGTGGAGTGCGTGGCCCTTCCATCTGCGCGCGGTGCGCGGACTTCGGCACTCGACCGCCACCATGGACACCCTCGTCTCCCTGGGCGTCGTCGCGTCCTTCTCCTGGTCGGCGTACGCCCTCTTCCTCGGCGGCGCCGGCGATCCCGGGATGCGGATGCCGTTCACCCTGGTGCCCTCCGCCTCCGACGGCGTCCCCCACATCTATCTCGAAGCGGCCGTCGGTGTACCGCTGTTCGTGCTCGCGGGACGGCTCCTGGAGGCGCGGGCCCGGCGTGGGACCGGAGCGGCGCTGCGCTCGCTCGCCCAACTCGCCGCCAAGGAAGTGTCGGTACGCGAGGGCGGCACGGAACGCCTCGTCCCCATCGAGGAGTTGCGAGCCGGGCAGGTCTTCGTCGTCCGGCCCGGGGAGCGGGCCGCCACCGACGGCGAGGTGGTCGAGGGCAGCTCGGCCGTGGATCTGTCCCTGGTGACAGGAGAGAGCGAACCGGTCGAGGTCGGGCCGGGCTCTGCGGTGACCGGCGGGGCCGTCAACGCCGGCGGTCTGCTGCTCGTACGGGCCACGGCGGTCGGCGCCGACACCCAGCTCGCCCGCATCACCCGGCTGGTGACCGAGGCGCAGGCCGGCAAGGCGAATGCGCAGCGGCTGGCCGACTCGGTGGCGGGCGGCTTCGTACCGGCCGTTCTCACGCTGGCCGTCACCACGCTCGGCTTCTGGCTCGGCGCCGGAGCCGAACCGCAGGCCGCGATCACCGCGAGCGTCGCCGTCCTGGTCGTGGCCTGTCCGTGCGCGCTGGGCCTCGCCACGCCGACCGCCCTGATGGCCGCCACCGGCCGGGGAGCCCGACTCGGCGTCCTCGTCAGCGGACCACAGGCACTGGAGGGCTTGCGGCACCTCGACACCGTCGTACTGGACAAGACCGGCACCCTCACCTCCGGTCACATGACCGTCGCCCGGGTGACGGCGGTCCCCGACGGGCTCGGCAGGGAGGCGGTGCTGCGGCTGGCCGGGGCGGTCGAGCAGGGCTCGGAGCATCCGCTGGGGCGGGCCGTCACGACGTATGCGCGCAGGACGGTGGGCACGCTGCCCGACGTGACGGAGTTCGGTGCCGAGCCCGGGCGGGGTGTGCGCGGCCGGGTCGAGGGCCGTCTGGTCGAAGTCGGCGCGCCCGACGACGAGTTGCCCGCCACCCTGACCATCGACCCCTCGGCCGCGCACACGCCCGTCCTGGTGCGGATCGACGGCGTGGCCGAAGCCCTGATCGAGGTCGGGGACGTCGTACGACCCGGCAGCTACCGGGCCGTCGACCGGCTGCGCCGCCTCGGTGTCCGCCCGGTGCTCGCCACCGGCGACCGGGAGGCACCGGCCCGGGCGGTCGCGAAGGAACTCGGCATCGACGAGGTGCACGCCCGCTGCACCCCCGAGGACAAGGCCGCTCTCGTACGGGACCTTCAGGAAGCGGGCTGCCGGGTCGCGGTGATCGGCGACGGTGTCAACGACGCCGCCGCCCTGGCCGGCGCCGACCTCGGCATCGCCATGGGCGGCGGCACGGACGTGGCGATCGGCGCCGCCGACGTGACGCTCGTCCGCGGTGACATCGAGGCGCTGGCGGACGCCGTACGACTGGCCCGGAGCACGCTGGGCACGATCCGCGCCAATCTGGTGTGGGCGTTCGGGTACAACGTGGTGACCGTGCCCCTGGCCATGGTCGGGTTGCTCAGCCCGATGCCGGCCGCGGCGGCGATGTCGGTCAGCTCGCTGCTCGTGGTCGGCAACAGCCTGCGACTGCGCGCCTGGCAGCCGGAGCCCGGGCGAGGGAAGGCCGCCCGATGACCGACACCGCATCCTGGCGGCCGACCCGCCGTCGGCTCACCGACACCCTGTCCGCCGCGCTCGCGCCCATCGCCGTGTGCAGCATCGCCCTCGGCGGCCTGACCACCTGGGTCGGCGCCGGGAAGGCGGGCAGCCCGGCCCGGATCGGCGTCTCGAACGGGCGGGTCTTCCTGCCGTACGGCGACACCACGGCGACCGCGGCCTTCTTCGACCTCACCAACACCGGTGGCGCGGACGACCGGTTGGTCGCGGTGACGTCCTCCGAGACCGGAGGAGACATCGCCCTCAGCCGTCACCGCATGGCCGGGAGCAACGCCGCCTCCCGGGAGGACGTGACGTCGGCCGCCGTTCCGGCGGGCGGTGAACTGTCCATGTCGCCACAGGGATTGGACATCACCCTGCGGGCGGAGGAGGACTGGCAGGCCGGCGATCTGGTCTCCTTCACGCTGTACTTCGAGCACAGCGAGGCGGTCAGAACCCTGGCGGTGGTGGTGCGCCCGAGCAGCGACGCGCTGTGAGTCGCGTGCGAAGGCTGAGCAATATCCGCTCGCACGGGTGCCGGCCCGTTGTCGGATGCGAGGATGAGGCGCCATGACAGCAGGGTGGTGTTCTCGCACGGTACGGGCCGCGGTGTTCGCGGCCGTCTGTGTGCTGCTCGCCGCCCTGGGTCACGTCATGATGTCCGGCGCCGACGTCCCGGCGTGGGCGCTGACCGCGGGCCTTGCCGCGACCGGCGCCGTGGGCTGGGGCCTGGCGGGCCGTGAACGTGGGCTGCCGCTGGTCGTGACCGTCGTGGTCGCCGCCCAGACCGGACTGCACTCGGCCTTCTCGCTCGCCCAGTCAGCGGCGGGGGCCGGGGGCGCCGACTCCATGGACATGAGCGGCATGGGGGCCATGCGGATGGGCTCCATGGACATGAGTCACCCGGGCCATATGGGCATGGGCCACATGGATCACCCGGGGCATCTCATGGAGGGCGGCGGGTCGTCGTCGTTCGGCATGCTCGCCGCCCACCTGCTCGCCGCGCTGCTCACCGGCCTGTGGCTGGCCCACGGCGAGCGGGCCGCGTTCCGTATCCTGCGCACCGTGGCCGGCTGGCTGGCGGCGCCGCTCCGGCTGCTGTTCGCCCTGCCCGTCGTCTCGGACCGGCCGCGCCTCGGAGTGCCCCGACCCCGCTCGGACCGGGCACCCGTCCTTCGTCTCCTCGTCCACGCGATCACCTCTCGGGGTCCGCCTCCGGGGACCGCTGTCGCCTGACGACAGCCGGCGTCCCGAGGTCACGCCTGTGCGCGCCTCGGGCATCGGTCGTACGCCCGCACCGGCGTCGTACGGCCGTCTCCCCACTCACGGACCGCCCGCGCCCGCCCGCGCGCGCCGCCGGTCCGGATCACGGATGACGAAGGACACCAGGTGATCACTTCTGTCCTGCCCGTCTCGCCGCGCGCCGGCGAGAGAACGGCATCGCTCGACGACTCGACAACCGCGTGGGCGCTCGCCGCCCGCGGCGGTGACGCGGACGCGGTCGAGCACTTCGTACGCGCCCTGCACCTCGACGTGAAGCGCTATGTCGCGCACCTCTGCGCAGACCCCCAGGCCGTCGACGATCTCGCACAGGACACGTTCCTGCGCGCGCTCGGCAGCCTGCACCGGTTCGAGGGCCGTTCCTCGGCCCGGGCCTGGCTGCTGTCCATCGCCCGCCGGGCGGTCATCGACAGCTACCGGTACGCCGCCGCCCGGCCGCGCCTGTCCGACACACCGGACTGGCAGATAGCCGTGGAGAACGCGCAGCCGCGCGACCTGCCCGGCTTCGACGACGGCATCGCCCTGCTGGATCTCCTGGAGTCCCTGCCGGACGAGCGCCGCGAGGCGTTCATCCTCACCCAACTGGTCGGCCTGCCCTACGCGGAGGCGGCCGAGGCAGGCAACTGCCCGATCGGCACGGTCCGTTCCCGCGTGGCCCGCGCCCGGGCCACCCTGATGGACCTGCTGGACGAGGCGGACGGGCCCGCCGCCCCGGCCGTGGCCTGAGCCCTTCGGCACGGGGGTGTCGGCGAGGTCCCACCGACACCCCCGGCGCCGCCTCACCGGCGAATTGCCCTTGGTCGGTCCGGCCGGCGCTCCTGCTACGGCGTGGAGAACAGACCCGGCCCCGGAGGCGAGGGGCCGTCGGCGCGGACGCCGCCCGTGACCCGTAGGAACTCCAGTTTTTCCGCGTCGGCGGATCCTGCGGCCACCGTGTAGACGACGAGCCGGATGTCGCAGCCCGGGACGGTGAGGACGTCGCAGTCGCACCGCACCTCGCCGACCTGCGGGTGCACGACGGTCTTGCGGGCCGAGACATGCGGACCGACGACGCCCTCGTCCCACAGCCGGGTGAACTCCGCACTGGTGGCACGCAGTTCCTCGACAAGGCCGTTCAGCGCACGGTCGCCCGGGTAGTCGACGAGAGCCGTGCGCAGATCGGCGACGAGGGCGGGCTTGAGGGCGTTCCCGTCCTGGATCACGGGCCAGGCCGTGAGGCTGCTGGGCCCTGCGGAGAAGACCGCCCGTGCGAGGTTCCGC
Organism: Streptomyces sp. RG80; assembly: GCF_040446465.1. Classification (NCBI taxonomy): domain Bacteria; kingdom Bacillati; phylum Actinomycetota; class Actinomycetes; order Kitasatosporales; family Streptomycetaceae; genus Streptomyces; species Streptomyces sp. RG80. The sequence goes on from NZ_JBEAAJ010000006.1 coordinate 281,531, forward strand.
TCGGCGTGGGTCCGTGCGCCTGGGTCGCCCATCAGGACCGACCATGAGGGAGTCCACGACAGCAGGGTCCAGTCGGCGCTGAACACGCCCACCGGGAACTCCCCGAGGCGAGCCAGCATCCGCTGGACCCCGGCCGGGACATGCGTGGAGATCGTCCCCTCCGGGGGCGGGAGAAGGCCGGCCAGCCGGTAGGCGTAGTCGCGCTCCATGGGCTCCAGCTGCAGTGCCCTGGCCAGGCTCGCGACGACCTGTGCCGAAGGGCTCGTGGCGCGCCCCTGCTCCAGCCGCACCACATAGTCGACCGACAGCCCGGCAAGGTCGGCCAGTTCCTCGCGCCGCAAACCCACCGCACGTCGTCCTCGCCGCGAGGTCCGCCCGACGTCGAGGGGAGAAAGCCGGTCGCGCCAGCGGCGCAACGCCGTGCCAAGGGTCTCTTCCACCCGACCATTGTGTCCGCCGGGAAGCCGATGTGCCTGGTACTGGCAGTCCTACCGTCGCAGGGGGCACTGGTTGTCCTCTCGGCACCGGCCGAGAGTGAAGCCATGACGACAACATTCATCACCGGAGCCAACAAGTCCCTCGGGTACGAGACCGCACGCCGTTTGATCGAGGCGGGTCACACCGTCATCGTCGGCGCTCGCGATGCGCAGCGCGGTGCGGCGGCCGCCGAAGCACTCGGCGCCCGTTTCGTTCAGATCGACGTGACCGACGACGCGTCGGTGGCCGCTGCCGCCGACGACATCACGGCTCACGAGGGCGGCATCGACGTCCTGATCAACAACGCCGGTGTCTTCGGGCCGCACATCCCCGCCGACCAGCTCACCGCCGCTGACGCCACCACGGTCTTCGACGTCAACGTCGTGGGGATCGTCCGGGTGACGCACGCGTTCCTTCCCATGCTGCGCAAGTCCGCGCACCCGGTCATCGTCAACGTCTCCAGCGGCATGGGGTCGTTCACGCTGACCCACGAGGCCGGGCGCATCGAGGCGAAGAACCTCGCGCCGCTCTACACGGCGTCGAAGGCCGCCGTGACCATGCTGACCACGCAGTACGCGAAGTCCTGGCCGGACGTGAAGGTGAACGCTGCCGACCCCGGCTACACGGCGACCGACTTCAACGGCCACAGCGGCCCGCAGACGGTGACCGAGGGCACCGACGCGATCGTCGAACTCGCCACCATCGGGACGGACGGCCCGACCGGAACCTTCCGTGACCGGCACGGTGAGCTGGGCTGGTGATCCACCTCTGAACCCGAGTCGCGCCGAGTACTGACGAGGACGGCCGGAGAGCGGTCGCGAGGGCCGCCCCGGCCGTACCCCGTCCTCGTCCTCGCGCCCGAGCCTCAAGCTGCCAAGGGCGTTGTCCTGGCGGGGATAGCGTTGACACATGCAGATGGAGATCCGGGCCGCCGCTGTCCGGGGTATCGATCGCCTCATCGACGATCTCGGCGGTGACGGGGCGGGACTGCTGGCTGAGTTCGGCGTCTCGCCGGGTGACCTGGACTCCGACCACGGCCTGTTGCCGACGGTGACGGCCGGGCGGATCCTGCGCACTGCCGCGAGGAAACTGGACTGTCCGGATCTGGGGCTTCGGCTGGCGGCGTACCAGGACATGTCGATGCTCGGCCCGCTGGCCCTGGCGGTCGGGAACTGCGACACGGTCGGGGAGGGCGTCGACTGCGCGTCGCGGTTCCTGTTCGTGCACAACCAGGGCGTCCGGCTGTCCCGTGCGGATGATCCCGAACGCTATGCGGGTGTGGGGGCCGTCGAGTACCGGATGCTGCATGCGGACATTCCGTACGAGCCACAGACGATCGACGCTGGTCTGGGGCTGCTGCACCGCAATCTCGTCACGATGAGCGGCGGATACGAGTTGCTCGGGGTCTACATGCCTCATCCGCCGCTGACGGACGAGTCGGTGTACACCGAGTTCTTCGGCGCGCCGGTCCGGTTCGACACCGGTCGCGCTCTGCTGCGGGTGCCGACGAACCTCTTCGCCCAGCCGATGTCGACCCCGGTCAACCCGGAACTGCGGCGCATGGTCGTCGAGTACCTGGAGGCGCACTACACCGATCCCGGCGACAGCTTCACGACCACGGTGCGATCGGCGGTCGGGCGCGCCCTCGGCACGGTTCCCGTGCGGATCGATCTGGTCGCCGGGTGGCTGCACACGCATCCGCGTACGTTGCAGCGGCGGCTGGCGCAGGAGGGCACCTCGTTCCAGGCGATCCTCGACGACGTACGCAAGAGCACGGCACACCGGCTGCTGACGGGGACCGACATGCCGTTCTCGCAGGTCGCGTCATTGTCGGAGCTGTCCGGGCAGGCGGCGCTGACCCGGGCGTCCCGGCGCTGGTTCGGTCGGACGCCGACGCAGGTCCGCCGTGACGCAAGGTGTACCTCGCGGTCACCGCGTGTCGGGCAGGGTTAAATTATTGTCGTCCAGGGTTAAGTGGGGTGCAGGAAGCGCTTCCATACTCGGGTGCCATGACCAGTTCCCCCCATTCCGCCTCGCTGCCCGCCCACGTCGATGTCCTGATCGTCGGCGCGGGCATCTCCGGCATCGATGCCGCATACCGGGTCCAGTCACGGTGCCCCGACCGGTCGTACGCCGTACTGGAGGCCCGCGAGTCACTGGGCGGGACGTGGGACCTGTTCCGGTACCCCGGGGTCCGCGCCGACTCCGACATCTACACGCTCAGCTTTCCGTTCCAGCCCTGGACGGGCGAGAACTCCATGGCCGACGGGGACGAGATCCTCGACTACCTGCGCCGCACCGTGGAACGGTTCGGCATCGACCGCCGCCTCCACTGCTCCACGAAGGTCATCTCGGCCAACTGGTCGGGTGAGACGGCCCGTTGGACGGTGACCGTCGAACGGAGCGGCGGCCAGGACAGTCCGCGGCGGTCCATCATGACCTGCTCGTTCCTCTATATGTGCACCGGCTACTACGACTACGAACGCGGCCACGAACCGCGGTTCCCGGGCGTCGAGTCCTTCGCCGGCACGGTGGTGCGTCCGCAGTTCTGGCCCGAGGGGCTCGACCACACCGGCAAGCGTGTCGTCGTGATCGGCAGCGGGGCGACCGCGATCACCATCGTCCCCGCGATGGCCCGCGACGCGGCGAAAGTGACCATGCTCCAGCGCACGCCGACATGGATCACCGCGGTACCGCGCCGGGACCGCTTCGCCGCCAGGGTCCGCCGCCGGCTGCCCGCCGGACCGGCGCACCGGGTCATCAGGGCGCGCAACGCCGCCTACTCCAACGGCTTCTACCACTACTGCCGGCGCTTCCCCGACCGGGCGCGGGCGTTGCTGACCACGGCCGCCGCGCGGCGACTCGGTGAGGACGCGGTGCGGGAGCACTTCACCCCGGCGTACGCGCCGTGGGACCAGAGGGTGTGCATCACGGCCGACGCGGACCTGTTCAAGGCGATCCGGCGCGAGGAGGTCGACGTGGTCACCGATCAGATCGAGAGCTTCGTCGCCGAGGGGATCCGGTTGCGGTCGGGCAAGGTGCTGCCGGCCGACATCGTGGTGACCGCCACCGGGCTGCGCATGCTGGCGTTCGGCCACATCGCGGTCAGCGTCGACGGCGAGCCGGTCGATCCCGCACGTCACCTGCTGTGGCGGGGCGCCATGCTCAGCGACGTGCCGAACCTCGCGCTCTGCTTCGGCTACGTCAACCTGTCCTGGACCATGCGCGCCGACCTCACCGCGCGGCTGGTGTGCCGGGTCCTCCACCACATGCGCCGCGCCGGGCTCGCGGCGGTCACCCCGCGCGCGGAGCCCGGCGTCCGGGAGCGGCCCATGATCGAGCTGGCCTCCGGCTACGTCCAGCGAGGCGTCCAGAGCTTTCCCCGGCAGGGCCACCGAGCCCCGTGGCGGATGCGCCAGACGTATCTGCTGGACATGGCCGACATCGCACGCGCGAGCCTGCGCCGCGAGTTGCGCGGCGTGCCCCGCACGGCGGTGCGCGCGGCCGGCGACGACATCCGGACGGGACGCTGACCATGGCGAATCTGGACGGAAAGTGCGACGAGCAATTCGCGGAACTGGCCGCGCGGTTGTCCGGGAACCTCGACGCGGGCGAGGAACTCGGCGCCTCGATCGCGGTCGTCGTCGACGGGGAGCCGCTGGTGGACCTGTGGGGCGGATGGGCCGACCAGGGCCGTTCGGCGCCGTGGCGGCGGGACACGATCACCAACGTCTGGTCGTGCACGAAGACGGTCACGTCCCTGGCGGCGCTGCTGCTCGTCGAGCGTGGAGTCCTCGACGTCGACGCGCCGGTGGCCCGGTACTGGCCGGAGTTCGCCGCGCGCGGCAAGGAGGGGTGCTGGTGAGGCACGTGCTCTCGCACGCCTCCGGCGTCTCGGGCTGGGAGCGGCCGGTGACCGTCGCGGACGTCCTCGACGTACCGACGTCGACGGCCCGGCTGGCCGCGCAGGCGCCGTGGTGGACCCCGGGCACGGCGTCCGGCTACCACCTGCTCAACTACGGTCATCTGGTGGGGGAGTTGGTCCGGCGGATCGACGGGCGCACCCTGGGCCGGTTCGTCGCCGAGGAGATCGCCGGTCCGCTCGGCGCCGACTTCCACCTCGGTCTGCCGGACTCCGAGTCCGACCGGGTCGCCGATGTCGTACCCCCTCCGCTCCGGCCGAGCGACCTCGCCGCCGCCGATCCGAACGGTGTGGCGGTGCAGACCTTCACCGGACCTCCGGGCGGTGCCGAGGAGTCGTGGCGGCCCGAGTGGCGTCGCGCCGAGATCGGCGCCGCGAACGGCCACGCCAACGCCCGGTCGCTCGCCCGGATCCACTCCGTCATCGCCTGCGGCGGCACGCTGGACGGCGTACACCTGCTGTCGCCGTCGACCATCGACCTGATCTTCCGTCAGCAGTCCGATGGCACGGACCTGGTGCTCGGGGCTCATCTGCGATTCGGGATCGGGTTCGGGCTGCCGTCGCCCGCGGTGCCGTATCTCCCGCCCGGACGGATCTGCTTCTGGACCGGATGGGGCGGCTCGGTCGTCGTGATCGACACCGAACGCCGAGCGGCGATCTCGTACGTCATGAACGGCATGGGCGCCGGGATCCTCGGCAGCGACCGCACGAACCAGTACGTCAAGGCCGCGTTCGCGGCACTGGCGTCGGTCTGACGTCTGCCATGATTATAACGAGTGTCATAAAGTGAAAGGTGTGACCCCATGACCAACCCTGTGGTTCTGGTGGCGACGATGGTCGCCAAGCCCGGTCAGGAAGAGCTGATCGAGAAGACGTTGACGGCAGCGGCGGCCAAGGTGCACGCCGAACCCGGATGCCTGCGGTACGCGCTGCACCGCAAGGCCGGTACCGCCGGTGAGTTCGTCATGATCGAGAAGTGGGCCTCGCGGGAGGCGCTGGACGCGCACATGAGGGGCGCCGCGATGCGGGAGATCGGCGCCGCCCTGGCGCAGGCGCTGGCCAGTGCCCCGGACATGGTCTTCCTGGACGCGATTCCGGCCGGCGACCCGGACGCCGGCGCCCTCTGACCGAGTACGGCGACCGGGTCGGCCGGCACACCGGCCGACCCCTGGTTCCCCACTGAACCGAGGAGCTTTCCCATGAAGAGCCTGATGTTCGTCGCGCCTGGACAACTGCGCTTCGACGAGGTCGACGCCCCCACCCTCGTCGAGGGCACGGACGCGCTCGTACGCCCGCTCGCGGCCACGACGTGCGATCTCGACCACCATGTCATCGGCGACAAGACGCCGTTCTCCGGATTCGGCCCGTTCCCGATCGGCCACGAGTGCGTGGGTACGGTGGTCGAGGTCGGCCCCGACTGCACGGATGTCGCGGTCGGTGACGTCGTCGGGGTCGCGTGGCACATAGCCTGCGGTGCCTGCGCGCAGTGCAGGCTCGGACACACCGCCCGCTGTCTCCGCCACGGCGACGCCCAGTACGGACTTCCGGTGAACGGCGCCTGGGGCGGGACCTTCGACGAACTCATCCGCGTTCCCTACGCGGACTTCAACCTCGCCAAGCTGCCCGCCGGGGTCGACCCGGTGCACCTGGCCTCGATCGGCGACAATCTCGCCCTCGGCTGGGAGACGGTGATGCCGACCGTCGCCGGGATCTCCGACCCGAAGATCGCCGTGTTCGGCGGGACCGGTTCCATCGGCCTGTACTGCGTCGACGTCGCGGTCCACTGCGCCGGCGCCCGCACCGTGTACTACGACGACGACCCCGTCAGGATGAAGGTCGCCGAGCAGCTCGGCGCCGAGGTCCACGACGTCAACGGCAAGCGGGAGAAGGACTTCCACCTCGCGGTCGACGCCGGCTGCGACGCCGCGCGGCTGCGCAAGGCGCTGCTGTCGGTCATGCCCGAGGGCTACGTCAACAGCGTCGGCATCTACTTCGACGACGTCCAGCTCCCCCTGCTCGCGCTGTACCAACGCGGAGTCCACTTCCACAACGGCAAGGGGCACGCGCGGCCCAACATGACACCGACGCTGGAGGCGGTGGCCGCCGGGACGCTCCACCCCGAGCTGGTGACCAGCGGCGTCTACGGCTGGCACGAGATCCCCGACGTACTGACCTCGGACCGCGCAGGCCACAAGCCGATCTTCGTCCTGGAGGACTGAGGTACCGGGTCCCATGGTCCGGTGGGGCGGAGAGGGGGCGGGGCGCGGTCGGTCGCGAACAACTCCCAGGAACCAGAACGTGAACGGGCCGCGATCGCCGCACTGGGCCATGAGCTGCGGGCCCTGGTCGACGCCACTGTGCGTACCGCGGCCTCGCCGGACACCCTGCACCGTGTGACGGACGAAGTCCGCAGCCTCACCGGGAAGTTGACCGGGCGGCGCCGCGCTCGCGCGGAGATCCCGTCGGTGGACGAGTTCCCGGGAGGGGTGCGCATGTACAGCCCTGTCACGGGTGCCGGCAGCCCGCTCGCGCCGCCCATGACCTACACACCGGCCGACGGCGGAGTGGCGGGAACCTGCGTCCTCGGCAAAGCGCACGAAGGCCCGCCCGGTTACGGACACGGCGGCATGAGCGCCATGCTCCTGGACGAGCTGATGGGTTGGGCCTGCGTCGTCGCCGGGATGCCGGCGATGGCGGTCTCGCTGCAATTGCGCTATCACCGCCCCGTTCCCCTGGACACGCCTTTGCGTGCGTTCGCCCAGGTCGCCGGGGTCGAGGACCGAAGGATCTCGGTAGGCGGCGTCATCACCACGGAAGAGGACCACGCCACGGTTCTGGTGGCAGCGGACGGCGTCTTCGTGTCTCCGGACCCCGACCGTGCCCGCGCGCTGTTCCCGAGCCTGCCGATCGCCTGACGGCTCGGCTTGTCCGGCCTCCTATGACAGTCGTTATGGAAGCGTGTAGCCTGAGGTCTATAACGACTGTCATAGGAGGATGCCGTGACCATCATCACCGTGAACGCGCCGAAGGGCCGTCTGAGCCTGGAGCAGCGCCGCGAGCTGGCCGAGACGCTGACCGACGCGGTGCTGGTGCCCGAGGTGGGTCAGCCCGTCCCGGCGGCGCGGGCCGGGTTCCAGGTGCACTTCGTCGAGCGCGAGCGGGACATGATGGCCATCGGCGGCAGGCTGCTGGCGGACGCCGACCAGGAACTCGACGTGATGGTGATCGACCTCGCCGTCATGGACGCCGCCTGGCAGTCGGAGGTGCGCGCCGAGGTCATCGAACGCGTCCTGGCCGCACTGGCGGCGGCCTGCGGGCTGGAGCGGCCGGCGCCGGCCTGGTGGGTCAACTTCCGGGTGATCGACGAGGGCAGCTGGGGCTCCTCGGGTGGCGTGCTGTCGATCCTGCCGTTGCTGGAGAGCGGGGTTTTCACGGAGGAGAGGGTCAAGGCGGTCCGAGCCGCGCTGGGCGCGTGAAAGCGCGGGTGTCGAGCGGGGCTCGGCTCAGTCCTTGATCGCGGCGAGGATGAGCGCCTGGAGCTGGTCGGCGGTGTGATCGAGGGGCTGGGTGCTGTGCTTGGCGCGACACATGGCCACGGTTCCCTCGACGGCAGCGACGACGAGCGTCGCGAGCTGCGCCGCCTGATCGGGCTCGGCGCCGTGCTCGCGCAGGGAGTCGGCGAGCAGCCTCTCCCACGTGGCGAAGACGTCGGCGGCGGCCGCGAGGGTGGCCGGCATCTCGTCGATCGCTGACTCCTCGATGGAGACCGCGAGCACGGGGCAACCGGCCCGGAAGTCGCTGTCGACGACGATCTTGCGCCACAGCGCGAGGAAGGCCCGCAGTCCGGCTGCCGGACCCGCTCGCAGTTCCGCGCGGAGGCTGCGAGCGGTCCACTCGCCCGTGTAGCGGACGGCTTCGGTTGTCAACTGCTGCTTGCCCTCGGGGAAATAGTGATACGTCGACCCGAGCGGCGCTTCGGCGTGCTTGGCGATCTCGCGGATGCTCGTCGCGTTCAGGCCGCGCCGACTGATCATGTCGGCCGCGCCGGCCACGATCCGCTCACGCGCTGACGGGCTGGACTTGCTCACCTGCGAGGCCCCTTCCGGTCCCACTTCCTATAACAATCGTCATAGTCTATCGCGAGATAGTCTATCGCGAGGTCGGGAGGCGAAGCTCGACGTGTTGGGGGAGCGGCCCGGGTGGGTACTACTCGGCAGCCAGGCTCTGTGTACCGATCACCGCCAGCAGCTCCAGCTTCTCGGCGTCCTCGCTTCTCGGCTCGGCCGAGTAGCCGAGGATGCGCAGGCCACTGCCGTCCATCCGGAGCACGTTGCAGTCCAGGGTCAGCAGGCCCACCTGCGGATGCTCGATCGTCTTGCGTGAGACCTCCAGACTGCCGACGACACCCGCCTCCCACAGCTCGGCGAACCGCTCGCTGCCCGCCCGCAACTCGCTGATCAGCCGGCGTAGTTGACGGTCGGCGGGAAACCTGGCGGCGGCGGACCGCAGCTCGGACACCATGCCGATCTCCAGGACGCGCTGCTCCTCCGGCGTGTGCCGGATCCGGGTGGACGGTCCCAGGAACACGCCCCACGCCCCGTTGCGTTCGAGGCCCCGTGCGCCGGACGTGTCGCCCAACAGCGCCTGGTACATCGGGTTGGCCATCAGCAGCGTCAAGGCGGCGTCGGTGACCGCGACCGGTGTGTCCACCAGTCGGTCCAGCAGCCGCAGGACGCTGGGCGGGATGTACGTCGGCACCACCTCGGGGCCCGGGAGCACCAGCCCGGCCAGCCCGAACAGATACGCCCGCTCGTCTCCCGTGAGCCGCAGCGCCCGTGACAGGGCCTCGGCGACCTGATCGGAAGGGTTGGTCGCCCGGCCCTGTTCGAGGCGGGTGACGTAGTCGACCGAGAGCCCGGCCAGCAGGGCCAGCTCCTCCCGCCGCAGCCCGGACGCCCGCCGCTGTCCGCCGAGGGGCAGTCCGGCCGTGGTGGGGGAGATGCGGTCGCGCCAGCGCCGTAGAGCCTGTCCGAGTTCGGTCGCGGTCATGGCCTCAGTGAACACCGACGGCCGGGCATGTGCCTGGTACTGGCAGTCCCAGGAAGCGGAGTCTTCTGGCTGTCCGTCAGACCGCGCGGGACTGTGGCGACATGACCACAACACTGATCACCGGAGCGAACAAGGGGCTCGGCTTCGAGACCGCCCGCCGCCTCGTCGCCGCAGGCCACATCGTCTACGTCGGTGCCCGGGACGCCGAGCGCGGGCGCCGCGCCGCCGATGAGCTCGGCGCCCGGTTCGTCCGGCTCGACGTCACCGACGACGCCTCCGTCCAAGCCGCCGCCAAGACCATCGAGGCCGACGGCGGGCTCGACGTACTCGTCAACAACGCCGGCATCGAGGTCCGGGGCGAGGGCAACAGCGTGGCAGGCGCCGCGGATGTCACCGCCGAGCAGATGCGGACCGTCCTCGACACGAACGTCCTGGGCATCGTCCGTGTCACCCACGCCTTCCTCCCACTGCTGCGACGCTCGGCCGCACCGGTCGTGGTCAACCTCAGCAGCGCACTCGGCTCGGTCGGCTACGTCTCCGACCCGGACCATCCGGCCCACCGCTACCCGGGCATGACCTACGCGGCCTCGAAAGCCACGGTCAACATGCTGACCGCGCACTACGCGAAGGCCTTCCCGGCCATGCGGATCAACGCCGTGGCGCCCGCTTTCACGAAGACGGACCTCAACGGCCACACCGGCATGCACTCCGTCGAGGAAGGCGCCGAGATCATCGTGCGCATGGCGCAGCTGGGCCCCGACGGTCCGACCGGCGGCTACTTCGACACCGAGGGCGCGCTGCCCTGGTGAGGCCGCAGCGGCACGGACGGCCCGTCGCCAACCGTCGTTCACGGCCTGCGCTGTAGCGGTGTCGAGGGCCCCGTAGCCGGACCGGCTCACCCCACACTCCAGACCGTCTTCCCCCACCTCGCCGATCCGCCGACGTCCCGCACGGACACCACCGGGGCGTACGGCACATCGGACAGACCATCTCTGGACCGGAATTGACAAAGAAACAAGGCAATGGCCGTGCGGTCGCCGCACTGCTGACCTCTGTCCTCGTCGCGGCCTTGGTACTCGCCTTCGTCGTCGCGCAGACCAGAGCGGCGCCGCTCCAAGCTCCGGCGTCGACCGAACGACGGGCTTACGACGACGGTGTGTACACCGTTCGGCTCGGTGACATCGCGGGCACCGAGCCTGATCGTTTCACCGCCCGTCTCACAGGCCCGCAGGCCGCCACGCTCGTCACCACACCAGGTGTGCTGTCGGTGACCCGACTCCCAGGCCGGGCGGCGGACTTGCCCATGCCGCCGGACTGCCCCTCGGCGACCGCCTCAGCCTCCGCCGCCCCTGCTCCCGTTCCCTCCCCGTCACCCTTGCCCGCGCCGACGCCGATCCTCGACGACTGACCCGCCGCGGCCCGGGCGAGGGCCTGGCTACCTGTGGGTCAGGCCCAACTCGCCCACCCGCATGCCGGCCTGGAAGCGTGTGTCCGCGCCCAGGGCGTGCAGTACCTCTCGGAACCGGATCGGTCTCCCACCTGGAGGAGAACATGGCCGCAGTCGACATCGCCCTCACCGAGGAAGACCTCGCCGACCTGGCCTGACGTCCGGGGACATCGGCTCAACCTGAGCTCCCGTCTCCAACTCGGCGGGAACTCAGGGCGCCTTCGACCCGACTACTGGACCGGGTGACGGAGGCTCGCCCGTGTACCGAGTGGATCCGGGAGTTGTTCGATGCGTTGTCGTTCTCGTGTGTGGAGCAGTACGGCGGCCGTCGTGCTGGGCGGTCTGCTGGCGGCCGGTTGCGGCGGCGAGCAGAAGGACACCGCGGATGAGGAGAACGCCGGGAAGGCCGTCTCCGGCGCCTATCCGGTCTCCGTCACCGACTGCACGGGCGCCGAGACCACGTTCGCGAAGGCTCCTGGGAAGATCGTCACCAGCAACGCCTCCAGCCTGGAACTGCTGCTGCGCCTCGGCGCCGGCGACAAGGTGATCGGCACCGGGTTCCCGCCCGGCGAGGGCACGCTCCCCGCCGACCTGGACGCGCGGGCCCGGAAGGTGAAGGTGCTCAGCGACACCGTCATCCCGAAGGAGAAGCTGCTCGGCTCCGGCGCCGACCTGTACATCGACACCTTCGCCGCGATGGACATGGGCGCCGGGACGGGCGACGCCCCGACCGAGGAGGCGTTCAAGGCCGCCGGGATCAAGCACATCTACCTGAAGTCCACCGCCTGCGCGGCGCAGAGCAAGAGCGCGGTGACGGACCTGTCCGCGGTCGAGGCCGACATCACCTCCCTCGGTGCGGTCACCGGCACGGGTGCCAAGGCGAAGCGACTCGTCGCCGGGATGCGGGAGAAGGTGGACGCCGTGCAGAAGGCGGTCGGTTCCACGGCGGAGAACGAGCGGCCGACGTACTTCTTCTTCGACTTCGACGCCGGCACCAAGCAGCCCTTCGTCGTCTGCAACCGTCAGGTCGCCAACGCGGTGATCACCCTGGCCGGTGCCCGCAACGCCTTCGCCGACTGCGACGGCGACTACCGGCAGGTCGGCTGGGAGGACGTGATCGCGAAGAACCCGGACTGGATCCAGCTCGGTGTCCGCAACCGGGGCAGCGAGGCGGCCAACGACAAGGCCTTCGACGAGGCCGAGCGGTGGCTGAAGTCCGACTCGGCGACCAAGGGCCTGACCGCGGTCAAGGAGGGCCACTTCCTGCGCATCGGCTCCGAGCAGACCACCATCGCCGGGGTCGAGAACGCCGACACCGTCGAGACGATCGCCGAGACCCTCTACCCCGGCAAGGTCAACTGACCGTGGCCGCAACGCTGTTGCGGCGCACGGCCGCGTCCCCGAAGACGCGCACGCTGCGCGCCGGGCCCTTGGCCCTGGCCCTCGGTGTGGCACTGCTCGCCGCGCTGACCGCGGCCGTGGCCTGGGGCTCGACGTCCATCCCGCCCGGAGAGGTGTGGGGCGTGGTGTGGCGCCGGCTCTCCGGCGAGGCGCCGCGCCCCGGCACGAACGACCTCATCGTGTGGCAACTCCGCGTCCCCCGCGCCCTGTTGGCGGCCCTCGTCGGAGCCGGGCTCGGACTCGTCGGTACGGCGGTGCAGGCACTGGTGCGCAACCCGCTGGCCGATCCGTATCTGCTGGGCATCTCCAACGGCGCCTCCCTCGGGGCGGTCGCGGCGATCGTGCTCGGCCTCGGGGCGGGCGGGGCTCTGGGGCTGGGACTGTCGGGGGCGGCCTTCGCCGGCGCGCTGGCGACGTTCGCCCTGGTGTGGGCGGTGGCCCGGCGCGGCGGAGGGTTCGCACCACTGCGGCTGGTCCTCGCCGGGGTGGCGATCGGCCAGTTCCTGTCCGGGTTCACCAGCTACCTGGTGCTCCAGGCCGGGGACGAGCAGCAGACGCACAGCGTGCTGTTCTGGCTCATGGGCAGCCTCAGCGGCGCGAACTGGGAACTCCTCGCCGTGCCCGCGATCGCCGTCCCCGCCGCCGGACTCTGGCTCCAGGCCCGTGCCCGGGGCCTGAACGCGTTGCTGATGGGCGACGAGACGGCGGCCGGCATCGGCATCGACGTCACCCGCCTGCGCCGCGAACTGTTCACGGTGACCAGCATGCTGACCGGAGTCCTCGTCGCGGTGTCGGGTGCGATCGCCTTCGTCGCGTTGATGGTGCCGCACGTCTGCCGTCTGGTGCTGGGCGGCGACCACCGACGGCTCCTGCCCGTCTCGGCGCTGTTCGGCGCGCTGCTGCTGGTGGTCGTCGACATCGTCTGCCGTACGGCGATGGACACCCAGGAGCTGCCGGTAGGTGTCGTCACCTCGCTCATCGGGGCTCCGGCCCTGCTGTATCTGCTGGACCGGCGCCTGGGGAGCGGCAGTTGAGGATCGACATCGAGGACCTGCACGTCGCCTACGCGGGCCGTACGGTCGTGGCGGGTGCGCGTCTGATGGCGGCCGAGGGCGAGATCACGGGCCTCGTGGGGCCCAACGGCAGCGGTAAGTCCACCCTGCTGCGGACCGTCTACCGGCATCTGAAGCCGGTGGCCGGACGGGTGTTGCTGGACGGCGCCGACCTCCGTGAGATGACCCCCGTCCAGTCGGCCCGGCATGTCGCCGCGCTCCCGCAGGAGCGGGGCGACGACTTCGAGCTGACGGTCCGCGAGGTCGTCGCGATGGGCCGCACCCCGTACAAACGGGCCTTCGCCGGGGAGGACGCCGACGACCGCGACATCGTCGCCCGCGCCCTGGCGGACGTCGGCATGGCCGGCCACAGCGGACGCCGCTTCACGGAACTGTCCGGTGGTGAACGCCAACGTGTCCTGCTGGCAAGGGCGTTCGCCCAGCAGCCGGACATCCTCGTGCTGGACGAACCGACCAACCACCTCGACGTCCGGCACCAGGTCGAGCTCCTGGCACTCCTGCGCGCCGATCGTCGTACGACCCTGGTGTCGCTGCACGACCTCAACGCGGCGGCCTCGGTGTGCGAGCGGCTGCATGTGCTGCACGCGGGCGCCGTGGTCGCCTCGGGGCCGCCGCGTGACGTCCTGACGCCCGAGCTGATGGCGCAGGTGTTCGGGGTGCGGGCGGCCGTGGTCGACCACCCGCTGACCGGCGACCCGCTGATCGCCTTCGACCACCGCACCCCGGCCGACGCGGCCGGGGAAAGACGGGCCGCGGTATGACACGGGCCGGGCCACCCCTGCCCGGCCCGGAGCGGCAGCATGCGGCGACCGGCGAGCACGACCCCACACCCCGGGTACCTCGATGACCTCTTCCCCGATACTCGCCGCGCAGTGCTCACAGCTCACCCCGGTGACGCGGCACCGCTTCTGGTCCATGGCGCAGCGCAACTTCGCACAGCAGCCACAAAGTCGTAAGCGCACGGGAACTCACCCTGACATCGCGCCGACTTGTGGGACGAGGCTGCCGTCCGGTAGCCCGCCCACGACAGTGAGAGGCGGACGGGTGACGCACCGCTATTCCGGCTCGGAACGGCCCGGCCACATGTCCGTGGGTGAGGACCGCTGGCCGCTGGTGGCCGTGGCGGGCCTGCTGGCGTTCGTGGCGATGCTCGACATGAACATCGTCAACGTGGCCCTCGCGGACATCGCCGACGGACTGGACGTGTCGGCCGCGACCGCCCAGTGGGCGGTGCTCGCCTACCAACTGCCCGTGGTCGCACTGCTGTTGCCCGCCGGACGGTGGCTGGACGGTGTGGGGACACGTGCCGCCGTGCTCGCCTCGACCGCCGGGTTCGCGGTATGCGGCGCGCTGGCCGCCGTAGCGCCCTGGGCGGCCTGGCTGATCGCCGCCCGGCTCGCGCAGGGTGCGTTCGGGGCGGCCCTGTTCGTGCTGATGCCGGTGCTCGCGATGCGTTCGGTACGGCCGGAGCTGCGGGGAAGGGCGATGAGCGTGCCCGCGACCCTGGGCCCGCTGGGCGCGGTGACCGGACCGGCCGTGGGAGGGCTGCTGCTGGACCACCTGGGCTGGCACGCCGTGTTCCTGGTCAAGATCCCCTTCTGTCTGCTGGCCCTGACGGTGGTCCGGAGAGCGATGCCCCGGGACGGCCGACTGCGCCGCCCGGACCGTCGCTCGACGGTGGACGCCGTGCTGGTGGGCACCGGTGTGGCCACGCTGCTGCTGGCGTCGACCCTGGCCGCGGACGCCCCGAAGTGGCTGTGGCTCGGGGCCGTCGCGGTCCCGCCCGTGTGGTGGTGGCTGCGGGGCCCCGGTGGCCGTCCGGTAACGGGCGCCCTGCGCTCCTCGGGGCTCTACCCGGCGCACGGTGCGGTGCTGGCCCTCGCCACCGGCTTCGCCGCCATGCACTACGTCGTCGCCCTGCACCTCCAGCGTGACGACGGACTCAGCGCCACGACGACCGGCCTCACCGTGCTGGCCTTCCCGCTCGCCATGGGACTGGCCGGACCATTGGGCGGCCGCCTCGCCGACCTCCACGGCGCTCGACCGGTCGCCGTCACGGGTGCCGTGCTCACCGCGGTCGGGCTGCTCCTGCTCGTCCCGTTGAGCGATGGCTGGTCGCCACCGGACGTGGCCTGGCGACTGGCGCTGGCCGGCCTCGGCATGGGCCTGAACGGCGGCCCCACCCAGGCTCTCGTCATGGGCGCCGCCCCACCCGAGCGGATCGCCACGCTCGGCTCCACCGTCCAGCTCGCCCGGAGCCTCGGCTTCACCCTCGGCCCGGCCCTCGCCACCACCGCCTGGGGCCTCGCCGACGGTGCCCGGGCGGCGCTGGCCCTGGCGGCCGTCGCCGCCTGTCTCGCCGTACCCCTTATCGCGATGCCGGTCCGACGACCCGCGACCGTCCCCGAGAAGCCCGTCCCCGCCTGAACAGGAGTCACCCATGTGCGGAATCACCGGCTGGGCGTCCTTCCACCACGACGCCCGAACCCAGGGGCCGGTCATCGAGGCCATGACCGCCTCGCTGACCCCACGCGGCCCGGACGCGGGCGGTGTCCGGCTCTGCGAGCGGGCGGCGATCGGCCACCGCCGCCTCGCCGTCATCGACCTCGACGGCGGCACACAGCCCATGACGGACCGGCCCGACGAGCCGAGCATCGTGCTCACCTACAGCGGCGAGGTCTACAACCACCACGAACTGCGCTACGAGTTGCGCGGCCGAGGCCATGTCTTCCGCACCCGCAGCGACACCGAGGTCGTGCTGCGCGCCTACGAGGAGTGGGGCGAGGCGGTCGCCGAACACCTGGACGGCATGTTCGCCTTCGCCGTCTGGGACGAACGCGCGCAGCGCCTGCTGCTCGTCCGCGACCGGCTCGGCGTCAAGCCACTCTTCTGGGCCGCGATCGACGGCGGCCTGGCCTTCGCCTCCGAGCCCAAGGCACTGTTCGCCCACCCGGAGATCCGGCCCCGCGTCGACGCGGACGGCCTGCGGGAGGCGTACAGCCTGCTGTTCAACACCGGGCCGACGGTGTGGTCGGGCGTGCGGGAGCTCGAACCGGGCGCCGTGCTCGTCCTGGACCGGGACGGCATCCGCGAGCACCGCTACTGGCAGCTGGCGGCCCGTGCCCACACCGACGACCAGGAGACGACCGTCGAGCGGATCCACGACCTGGTCGGCACAGCCGCCCGCAGTCAACTGGAGGCCGACGTCCCCCTGTGCAGCCTGCTGTCCGGCGGCCTCGACTCCACCCTCCTGACCGCGCTGCTCGCCGACGAACTCCGGGTACGGGAAGGGCCGGACGCGCGCATCCGCTCGTACGCCGTCGACTACAGCGACCAGGCCGCCGGGTTCAAGGGAGACGTCCTGCGGACGGGCCACGACACCCCCTACGCCGTCGAAGCGGGCGCTTTCATCGGCACCGACCACAGCACGGTCGTACTGGACCCGCGCGCCCTGCTCGACCCCGAGCACCGCAGGGCCGTCGTCGCGGCCCGCGATTCGCCGATCGGCGTGGGCGACATGGACACCTCGCTGTATCTGCTGTTCGGGGAGATACGGCGGCACTCGACGGTCGCCCTGTCCGGCGAGGCGGCCGACGAGGTGTTCGGCGGCTACCCCTGGTTCCACAACCCGAAAGCCCTGGCCGCCGCCACCTTCCCGTGGCTGCTCGTGACCGGGGACGAGGCCGCGATGCCGATGAACCCCGAACTCGACCTGCGCATCGGCGAGTTCCGCGCCGACACCTACGCGAGCGCCCTGGCCGCCGTACCGCACCTCGACGACGAGACCCCCGTCGAGCACCGGCAGCGCGAGATGCAGCACCTGTCCCTGACCCGCTGGCTGCGCCAACTCCTGCACCGGAAGGACCGGTTGAGCATGGCACAGGGACTGGAGGTCCGCGTCCCGTACTGCGACCACCGGCTGGTGGAGTACGCCTTCAACACCCCCTGGTCCCTGAAGAGTCACGACGGCCGGGAGAAGAGCCTGCTGCGCGCGGCCGGCACCGGCCTGGCCCCGGACTCGGTCCTGTGGCGGCCCAAGAACCACTACCCCGCCACCCACCACCCCGACTACAACCGCGGGTTGCAGAACATGGCCCGCGACGCCCTCGCCACCGAACAGGTCCGCGCCCTGGCCGACGAAACCCTCCTCAAGCCCTGCCTGGACACCCCACCCGACCGACTGGAGTGGGGCCACCGCCTACGCCTCGAACGCGTCGTCGACCTCGCCCTCTGGCTCGACCACCACCAACCCGAACTCGCCCTGTAGGGAGCTGCTTTGAGCATCCAGGAACCCGCGATCGACGCAGTCCCGCTGATGGGCTGCCCCTACAAGGCCAACCCCTACCCCCTGTACGAGCAGATGCGCGAGGCCGGCCCGGTCCACCGCGTGCTCTTCCCCAGCGGGGTGCGGGCATGGCTGGTCACCGGCTACGACGCCGCCCAGGCCGCCCTGGGCGACGACCGCCTCGGCAAGAACCACGACCGGGGCAACGACCGCTGGCGGGCCCGCGCCTCGATCATGCCCGAGCCGCAGCACTCCCAGCTCCAGGTCCACCTCCTCCACCAGGACCCGCCCCGGCACACCCACATGCGGCGCTTCGTCACCGACGCGTTCACCCCGCGCCGTGTCGAACAGCTCCGCCCGCGCTTCCAGGAACTGGCCGACGCCCTGATCGACGAGCTGCCGGAGACAGGGCCGACGGACCTCGTAGCGGGCTTCGCCGCCCGCTTCCCCTTCCAGGTCCTCGCCGAAGTCATCGGCCTGCCCCAGGAGTTGGCGGCCCGCTTCGACCGGGACTGGGGCAAGGTCGTGCAGCCGGTCGGCCCCACGGACCCCGGACGACCGCGGTACGAAGCCCGCCTGCACGGCCTCCAGAGCTACATCGCCGAGGTCGTCACCCACAAGCGGGACCACTGGGAGGACGACCTTCTCAGCCGGCTCGTCGTCGCCCGCGACCGACGCGAACTCTCCCAGGAGGAGCTGGACTCGATGATCTTCCAGCTCCTGGTGGCGGGACAGGAACCGGTGACGAACCAGATCACCACCGCCCTGATCGCGCTCTTCCGCCACCCGGAGCAGCTGACCCGCCTGCGCGACAGCCCGGACCTGCTGCCCCGCGCGGTCGAGGAACTCCTCCGCTACGACAGCGCCTTCGAACTGACCACCTGGCGCTTCTTCGACAAGGACAGCGACCTGCACGGCACCGAGGTTCCGGCCGGCGACTCGGTGATCGTCTCCCTGTGCGCCGCGAACCGCGACCCGCGCCGCTTCCCCGCCCCGGACACCCTCGACCTCGACCGCAACCCCAACCCCCACCTCGCCTTCGGCCACGGCATCCACTTCTGCCCCGGCGCCGCCCTCGCCCGCGCCGAACTCCAGATCGCCCTCGGCACCCTGCTCAGCCGCCTCCCCGGCCTCCACCTGGCCATCGACGACGAGGACATCCAGTGGATCCCGGCCGTCCTCGGCCGCGGCACCAACCAGCTGCCCGTCGGCTACGACCGACGCCGCTGACACCGCCGTAGGACCGACCGGCGAAGCCGACCGTCCGACCCACTCCACCCGACGGCGCCGGGCGCGGCCACCACCCGCCACGGCGCCATGCCGTCATGCCCTCCGGAGGAACGACATGCCGCTGACGACCGCCCGCCCCAAGAGCATCAGCACGGCGATCCTCGACCTGCTCCTGCCCCACCACCGCACGACAGACCCCACGCGCGCGGCCCCCGCCGAGGCGTTTCCCCACCAACTGCGCCGCATCGCCGACTTCGTACAGGCCGGGGCGCCGATCCGATTCACCCTGCCCGGCTTCCCCTGCAAGTCCCCGAACCCCGCCAAGGTCCTGGGCCACCTCCCCGACCAGGGCGAACGCCTCTCCATCGCCTTCCTCGACACCCTGTGCACGGAGATCGAGCGGATCTACCCGCCGGGCGCCCAGGTGACCATCTGCTCCGACGGCCATGTCTTCGGCGACCTCGTCCACGTCCCCGACGAGCACATCGACGCCTACGCCGACGAACTGCGCTCGCTCATAGCCGGATCGGCACTGACCAGACTCTCCGTCTTCGACCTGCGAGACGTCCTCGGCGACCTCGACCACGCCACGAAGCGCGCGCACGTCCACGACCGCTACGCCCCCGCCCAGGCAGACCTGCGCACCGAGATCCGTACCGACGCCGGCGCCCTCGCCCTCTACCGCGGCATCACCCGCTTCCTCGTCGAGGACACCGCCCACTGGGCAGGCACCCGCTCCGCCCTGCAACGCGCCTGCCGACAGCGCGCGTACGGCGTCATCCAGCGCAGCCGCGCCTGGGGCGACCTGATCGCCGAGCACCACCCGCGGGCGGTACGCCTGTCCATCCACCCCCAGCCGATCGGCGCCCCGAAGTTCGGCATCCGCCTCCTCGACGCACCCGACGCCTGGACCACGCCCTGGCACTCGACCGCGCTGCGCCGCGCCGACGGCGGCTGGACGCTGATGCCCCGGGACCGGGCCGCCGCACTCGGCCGGCTCGTGCACCTCGACGGAAGACCGGACCACTTCGAGGAGACCTGATGCACCCCCCGCATCCGCGTGCATCAGCCCGCACCCACCCGCAGCCACCCGCGTCCGGCACCTTGCCGCAGGCGCGCTCGCCCTCATTCCGTCCGTGCGCGGAGCCGGCGCAGCATGCGGGGGTCCGCGAAGCCCACCGAGCGCGCGGCCGCGTCGACCGTGGCGCCGTGGCTGATGAGGTGCTGGGCGCGTTCGACGCGGAGCGTCTGCTGGTAGCGCAGCGGAGTGAGGCCGGTGGCGCGGGTGAACAGGCGGGTGAGGGTGCGTTCGCTGACGCCGACCGCCGCGGCCAGGGCGGGCAGGGGGAGTGGCTCGTCGAAACGGGTGTCGATGAGGTCCTGGGCGTGGTGCACGGTGTCGTCGAGATGGGAGCGGTGCCGGAACATCGCGCTGGACTGCGGCTCGTGGCCGTTGCGGCGGGCGTAGACGACCATGTCCCGGGCGACCTGCGCGGCGACGGCGGGGCCGTGCCGGCCGGCGACCAGATGCAGGGCCAGGTCCAGGCCGCTGGCGATGCCGGCCGAGGTGATCACCCGGTCGTCGGCGGTGAACAGCACATCGCGGACCACTTGCGCCCCGGGATGGCGCAGGGCGAGTTCGTCCTGCACGTCGTGGTGCGTGGTGCAGCGCCGCCCCTTGAGGAGCCCGGCCTGTCCGAGCGCCTCGGCCCCGGCACAGACGCTGGCCACCGTCCCGCCCGCGGCGTGATGGTCGCGCAGGACCTGGAGGGAGACGGCGCCGATCGCGGGCGAGGCGGCCAGGGTGACCGCCCGCCAGCCCGGCACCACGATCAGGTCCTGGGCTCCGAGCTCGGGCCAGTCGAGGTCGGCCACCAGCGGCAGCCCCTGGGCGGAAATGATCTGCGGCCGCTCGGCGACGTAGGAGAGCGTGTAGGGGTGCCCGAAGTCGCCGGCCGTGGAGAAGACCTGCGCGGGGCCGGCCAGGTCCAGCAGATGGACTCCGGGCACCAGGAAGAAGACGACGTGGCTCACGATTCGGTCATCATGCCGGAAGGTCCGCCCTCGCTTCCAGCTCCTCGACCGTGGCGATGGTGGCGAAGCGTCCGGCCAGGACGTACTCGGTCCGTCGGACGACCTCCTCGGCGGACAGGGTGCGCGGGTCGGCCAGCAGCTCGGCGACGCTCTGGTCGGCGGGCGCGTCGCGGTGCGGAATCGGGTTCGTCGCGGTCGCGTCGACGACGAACGTGACCTGGTACCCGAGGTCGCTCCCGACACGGGCGGTGGTCTCCACGCACTGCTCGGTACGGATACCGCAGACGGTGAGCTCGCGGACGCCCCGCTCGGTGAGGAGTTGTTGCAGGTTGGTCGTGGTGAAGGCGTTGTGCGAGGTCTTGTGGATCAGGGGCTCGCCGCCGGCGCGCTCCAGCTCCTCCAGCAACCGGACATGGCCGAGGGCCGGGTCGAAGGCGTCGCCGCTGCCGGGCTCGGAGTGCAGCACCCACACCACCAGGTCCCCGGCCTCGCGGGCGAGCCTGACCAGGCGGTTCACCTTGTCGGCGATCTTCGGGTCGGAGATGGCCTCCCACAGCGGTCGGGCGCGGAAGGACTCCTGGACATCGATGACGATCAGTGCTCGGGTCATGCACCAAGCCTGGTCCGCGCGGACGGAGTGACGACAGACCGCATCGGGTCCGGCAGCGGACCGATCCGGTCACCCGGGACGCCTGCGCGGCTGTGGCGGGAGAGGGGCAGCCGCGGCCTCGGCCGCCTCGACATCCTCGGTGAGTTCCGCGATCCTGCGCCGTTTCGCGGCGAGGGCGCGATTGAGCAGGCGGAGATGGGAAGCCGATTCGGGCACGGTGTCCTCGAGCTCCAGCAGCCGGCGCCGTTCGACGCCGAGTCGAGCTCTGAGGGGGGAGGCGGGATCGGGGAGCGGGGGAGGGACGGGCCCGTTGAAGACGACGTTGTGCCGCGGGTGTTCGGCGCGGACGGCTCGGCGTTCGGCCGCCTCCGGATCCTCGGGGTAGTCGATCCGGACGGCGATGACGCCCGATCCCCAGGGCTGTTCGCGCAGATGGGTGCGTATACGGGTGAGCGGGCAGATCGTGATGCCGACGTACAGCAGGCCTTCGGGGCCGTACAGCCGGTACAGGGCCGTGCGACCGGCGGTGTGCAGGCTGCCCTCCTCGTCGAACAGACCGCGCAGGAACTGTGCGTCCACATCGGCCATGACCCGGCCCCTCCTTCGAGGTGTGCCACTTGTCCTGCCTCCACGTTGGCACGCGGGTCTGACAATGGGCCGCGGCCGCCCGGTGGCCAGGGGCTCGCGGATAATCGGTTGCTCGTCGGTGACCGTGGTGGATGCAATGACCGGCATGATCACGCCCTCATCGCCCTCTGGAACGCGGCGGACTCACGGATCATCCGTCCGGATCGGCGTTCTCGCTCCGCTGTCCCGGCCCGGCTGGGTCGAGTCCGGACGGCACCTGCTCACCGGCCTGGAGCTGGCCGCCGGCGAGGTGAACGACGCCGGCGGGATGGCCGGAGCGCCCCTCGAGCTGCTGGTCCGGGACACCGCTGCTGATCCGAAGCGGGCCGAGGCGGCCGTGGACGAACTGGCCGGGCTGGGCGTGGCCGCTGTGGTGGGGGAGTACCACAGCGTCGTGGCTCGTGCGGCCGCCGCCAGAGCCGACGCCCTCGGACTGCCGTACCTGTGCTCGTCGGCGGTGCTCGACACGCTCACCGAACAGCCGACCCCATGGGTCGCACGCCTCTCCCCGCCACAGTCCCGAGGCTGGCGGGTCTACGCGGACTTCCTCCTGGGCGCCGGGCACCGCCGGATCGCCGTGGCCGCCCAGCCGAGCGTCTACTGGGCCGCCGGGACCCGCATTCTGCGGGACCACCTCACTCCGCGCGGCGCCACACTCATCGAACTCGACATGAGCGTGCTCACCCCGGCCACCGTGTGCGACGAACTCCTCGACGGCGAGGCCACGGCCCTCCTGCTCCTGGTCGGCCACCCGGATCCGGCCGTACCGATCGTCCGCTCCGTCCGCCGCGACCGACGACTCGGCGACATCCTGATCGGCGCTCCCGCCGGGCAGCCGGAGCTCGCGGAGTGGGCGACGCTGCTGGGCGACGACGGCGCCGAGGTCCCCTTCCTGCGCTACCTCCCCGACCACCTCACCCCACTCGGCGCCCGTGTCGAGGAGGCCCTGCGCGAGCGGCTGGGCGAAGGCCCCTCCTTCGTCGCCTTCGAGGGCTACGACACCATCGCCGTCCTCGCCGACGCGCTGCGCACGCACGGCCCGGACCGGGCGCGCGTCGCCGAGGCCTGGCCACGCGTCGCCGTCGAGGGCACCCGCGGGCGGATCGAGTTCTCCCGCGTGCCGGGCATCAACGTGTGGCAGTGGGCCTCCGCGCCGATCCAGGTCGTGGACCGGGACCCCGCGCGGCCCGGTCGTTTCCGGGTGCTGCACTCCGGCTGAAGTGAACTGAACTGGACCGGCCCAGCCACGACTTGGCCTCGGCCCGGTGAACCGGCGCGCTGCGCACGATCTGCCGTGCGAGCGTGGGGTCATGAGCTTCGAGCCGAGTTCGCCCCTGACGCGCATGCCCGACGACGGTCACCGGTCCGAGCGGCTCTCCGGCTCTCGAGGCGATGGGTTCACTGGCGGCTGCCTGGTCCTGATCGCGTTGCTCGTGGAGATTCCGGTCTTCGTTCTTCTCGCACTGACCTTGTCGCTTCGCGGATGGGGGGACACGGACGAGGGAGCCGGACCACCTCCGATGGACTGGGTGCCGGTCGTGTGGCTCGGTGGGTTCACCCTGGCCGTGCTCGTGGTCGCCGCGGGCTTCCTGCGCTCGGCGCACCCGTTCGCGGGAGCGGCACAACTGCTGGTGGCAGCCGTCGCGTTGACGCTCACGATCTCCGCCTGGGACCAGCAGTACGACCGCGCCCACCCGCCCGCGCTGCCCACCTGCCCGACGAAGGCCGGGGTGCCGTGCGCCCCACCGGGCCCGTGACGACGGCGACCTAGCTCTTCGGGTCCTGCTTCCAGTCCTGGGCGAGGAGCCCGAGGATCACCTCGTCCAGGAACTCGCCCAGCACCCAGGCCGCGGAGCGCAGCACGCCCTCGCGGACGAAGCCGTTGTGTTCGGCGGAGCGCAGCATCGCGGTGTTGTCCGCCAGCGTCTCGATCTGGAGGCGCTGGAGGCCGCGTACGGTGAAACCGTAGTGGCACAGCACCGCGACCACGTCGGTGCCGTAGCCGTTGCCGCGGGCGGACGGCAGCAGGCCCAGTCCGATGTGCGCGAGGCGGTTGTGGGTGTCGATGCCCCACAGCGTCGCCGTGCCGATCAGTGTGCCGCCGGCCAGCTCCACCACGGAGAACGGGACGCTGCCCTGCTGCTTGTCGTCCACCACGAGCCGCGGATCGTTCGAGCCGGGCGAGACCGGCCGCCACGGCCCGCTCTCGGCACGCGAGGAGTTGACGACGTCGTCGTAGAGCTCGGCCCGCAGGATCGGGATGTCGTCCTCGTGCCGGGCCCTGAGCCCGACCTTGCTGCCTCGAAGCATGCGAGATTCCTATCCGGCCGGACCGGCGCGCGGCAACCAAATATGCGGTCGCCTCGGTCGCGTTGAGCGTGCACCGGATCGGTCACAGCATCGAGGGACGTCGCCACTCCTGTCCGAGGACGTGATGGTCGAGGAAGCTCAGCACCGTCTCGTACACGAGCCGCAGGTGGTGCGGTGCCTCGATGTCGTGGCCCTCGGTCGGGAAGTGCAGGAATCTGACCGGCACTCCGAGCCGCTGGAGATCGCTGTGCAGGCTCAGGGACTGTCCCATCGGCACCCGGTGGTCCCTGCCGCCGTGCACGAGCAGCATGGGTGTCGTCATCCTCGCCGCGTCGAGGTGCGGCGAGTTGGCCTCGTACCGCTCGCGCTGTGTCCGCGGGTCGCCGAAGATCTTCCGGAAGAAGGCGTGCAGGTCCGTGTCGGCCTGGAACACCTCCAGGTTCCACATCCCGGCGGCCGAGACGAGCGCCTTGAAACGGTCGGTCCGGGTCGCCGCCCGGTTGGCCAGATAGCCCCCGTAGGACCATCCGGCGAGGGCCGTACGGTGCGCGTCGAGCTCGGCGCGGGCCAGTGCCGCGTCCGTCAGCGCGATGACGTCACGGTAGGGCTGTCCGCCGTACTCGCCCCGGCCGCGTTCCTGCATCCGTGGCCCGTAGCCGGAGGACAGGGCCGGGTCCGGCAGCAGCACGGCGTAACCGCGGGCCGCGAACGGCCAGGGGTTCCACGACCACGTCCAGGTGCTCCAGGACCCCTGCGGGCCACCGTGCGGGACGACGACCAGGGGAGCGGGGTGCTCGGGCGAGGCACCTTCGGGCAGGACGAGCCAGCCGCGCAGCGGGAAGCCGTCGTCCGCCTCGGCACGTACCTCGGTCAGGGTGCCGGGAAGCGGGTGGAGGTCGCCCGGGGCGTCGAGGAAGTCCGGTTCCTGATCGGCTGTGACGGCGTCCAGCCGGACCACCCGGGGCGGGCTGTCGATCGCGTTGCGTAGCGCGTAGAGGGTGGTCCCGTCGGGTGTCACGCAGAGCGAGTCGTAGCCGCCGGAGGCGGTCAGGCGGGTCACGGTGCCGTCCGCGTCGCGGCGGAAGACCGGGCAGTGCCCCTGCTCGTCCCCGGTGAACCACAGGGTGGTGTCCCCGGGAATCGGGGAGAGGACCGCACGTCCGGGCCACGGCCAGTTGTCGAACTCCGGCAGCAGGTCGGTCTCTTCGCCGGAGCGTACGTCGAAGGCGACCAGCGTGACGCCCCAGTCGGTGTCGTAGGTCTCCTCCAACTGGCGCTGGCAGACCAGTTTCGAGCCGTCAGCCGTGAAGGCCAGGCCGTAGTACTGATGCCCGGGGCGCGAAAGGATGTGACGGGGGGCGCCAGTGGCCGCGTCCGCGATCACCACCGTGTTGGTGTCCGGGGTACGAGCGGTCGCGCCCCGTGTGTAGGCCACCGACGATCCGTCCGGTGACAGTGCCATGTCCGCGGAGCCTGCCGGTCCCTGGCTGCCCGCCCGCACCTCGGGTCCGCCGGAGTGCACGACGAACGTGTGCGGCTCGTCAGGTCCGAGGGCCGTGCCCCAGTCGGCTGCCGGGGTCTCGTCGTACAGGGCCGCGTCGACCATGGAGTTCTGGCGCTCCCTGCGCGCTGCGGCGTACGCCGCGGTGTCCGTCGCGCCGGGCAGGAAATCCGCGGTGTAGGCGACCGTGTCGGCCCTCGCCGCGATCGTGAAGGCGGCTATGCCCCAGGGGTGTTGGACCATCTGCTTGGCCTCGGCGCCTTCGGACGACGCCCACAACGACGCACCCTGTCCGGCGGAGCCTTCACCGGCGGTGGTGTCCGTGTTCTTCCGGTCGGAGAGAAACCACAGCGTCCCGTCGGCCGCGAACGCGGGGGCCGAGTCCCCCTCCCCGGACCGGTCGACGAGCCGGCTCTCGCCCCGGCCCGAGAGGTCGACCTCCCAGAGCGTCGACACCCGCGCGGTCCCCCGCTCGTCGACCGACTGCACCGACAGGACCAAGCGCCTTCCGTCGGGCGACAGGGCCAGGGCGGTCGGCCGGGGCTGCGCGGCGAGCAAGTCGTGGAAGGCGGCGGCGTCCGCCGAGGCTTTCGTCATGGCGATCATCTTGCCCACCGGGCCTTGCCCACGACAAAGGGGTTGTCTGCCATTCACCAGGGGACGCAGATTCGATCCACGGCCCTGTCGAATGCGCCGGTTCCCGATCGACGCGAGAGTGAAGACAGTGTCCCGAGACCTGAGGAGTACCCCATCGTGACCGTCACCGCGGATCTGGCCATCTCCCTCGACGGCTACATCGCCGGCACCGACGTCACCCTCGACAATCCGGGAGGCGACGGCGCCGAACCGCTCTTCGAGTGGATCCACAACCTGGCGAGCTGGCGGGAGCGCCAGGGGATGAGCGGCGGGGAGGAGAACCGTGACTCCGAGCTGATGCGGGAGTGGTTCGACGCCACCGGCGCGGTGGTCATGGGACGGATGATGTACGACACCGGCGAGGCGTTCTGGGGCGACAACCCGCCCTTCAGGACCCCGGTCTTCGTCCTCACCCACCGCCCCCGACCGACCCTCGTCAAGGAGGGCGGCACCACCTTCACCTTCGTCACCGACGGCATCCACAGCGCCCTCGAGCAGGCGAAGGCCGCGGCCGGGAAGCGGAACGTCGACATCGCGGGCGGCGCGAGCACGGTCCGGCAGTACCTCCACGAGGACCTCATCGACGAACTCCAACTGCACGTGGTGCCAGCGCTGTTGGGAGACGGCCTACGACTCTTCGGAGGACCGGACGCCGGGCGACGGACCCTCGAAGTGGCCAGGGTCGTCGACACACCCCTGGCCACCCACCTGAAGTACCGCTTCCTGAAGTGACCCTGTCCACGTCCTGATCACAGCGCTACGTTGGTCGAACGCCGGGGAGAGGAGTCCGCATGCCTAGGTTCCTGAAGAACGTCAGGGCACGATTGGCGCTCACCGTGTTCGTCCTGCTCGTCGGCGGGTTCGCGGCGCTCGCGCCGGTGAGCCATGGAGGGTGAGCTGGTCCTCACGTAGGCGCGGACGCCGCAGACGGTCACCGTCATCCTTCGTCGCGCCGCAGCCTTCGCAGGGCTTCCTGTACGGCCGGGTCTCCGGCGGCCTCGCTCCCGGACAGCCACTGGGCGACGGCGTCGCGGTCGGAGGTGGGTGTTCGCGGCGGTGGGGCGCCTTCAAGGGTGCCCTCGACGGGCGGGGTGGGAGTGGCCGTGGTGGGCGTCGTGCTGGCAGTCGCTCCGGTCGCCGCCCGTCGTAGCCAGACCTCGGCCTCCGCCATCCGGCCTGTCTGCTTGAGGAGTGTCGCCAGGTTGAGCATGCCGGTGGGGTCGCCCGTCTGCGCGGCCTCGCGGAAGAGCCGTTCCGCCTCCTGCGCCTCGCCGCGCCCGAAGTGGCAGACGCCCAGGCTGGTCATGCCGGGGCCGCTGCCGGCCGCCGCGGCCTTGGCCCAGCACTGCTCGGCCTCGCCCATCCGTTCGCGCTGGCGCATCAGGTTGCCGAGGTTGTTCCAGCCGTCGGCGACCTCGCCCAGCTCGATGGCGCGGCGGCAGCATCGCTCGGCCTCGTCGAGCCTGCCGAGTTGGCGCAGACTCACACCGAGATTGAGCCAGGCGTCGGTGTATCCGGCGTCGGCCGCCAGCCGGTAGTAGCGCTCGGCGCCGTGATGGTCGCCGCGTTCGGCGTACCAGTGGCCCAGCGCGTACTGGGCCTGCGGGCTGCCCGCGTCCGAGGCGGCCTTGAAGTACGGGTCCGCGCGCTGCATGCCGTGCCGGTCGCGGTGCACCTCCGCCCGGTACAGCAGCGCCGTAGGGTCACCACCGCGGGCGGCCGCCGCGAACCACTCCTCCGCCGCGGCCAGGTCTCCGGCCTGCGCGGCGAGGGCTCCCACCGCCAGCCGGTGCTCCGGTGGCATGTCGTCGTCCGGGCTCAAGACCTCTTTCAGCACCGGCCAGTTGTCGGGGGTGGGGCTCAGCCCGTCCAGGGTGTCGCCGACGCCGAGTCGCGCGGTCTCGGCCGCGGCGGTGAACCATGCCTCGGCCTCCATGGCGACCGGATCCACCAGGCACAGCATCCGCGGATCCTCCGACAGCTGAGGTCCCAGCCTCTGCCGGATCTCCTCCCAGTCGGCGGGGGAGAGCCCGCCGCCCCGCTCCGCGGCCCGCCCCTTCTGCGCGTCGGTCGTGGGAGTGCCGGCCGGGCGGGGCGGCCGGTCGAAGGGGACGGTGCTGCGGGCCCATACCCGCAGCAGGGAGATCCTCGCGTCCAGCGCCCCCTGGGTGGTCTCGGTCATGCGCAGCCAGTGGACGGCACGGGCGGCGTCCTGACGGTCCCAGTGGAGCGTGGCCATGGCGGCCGGGGCGAGCGGATCACCGGCCTGCGCGGCCTGTTCCAGCCAGTGCGTCGCCTCGTCGGTCCGGCCCAGGTCGCCGAGGCCGATGCCGTAGACGGTCATGGCCTGCGGGCTGCCGCTCTCGGCGGCCTCGCGCGCGAGATCCTCGGAGATGGCGTGATCGAACCGGTAGGCCATCTCGACCGCGTGCTCCCGGCCCCCGCTCTCGCCGCGTCTCTTCCACATCCTCATCCGCTGCCCCTCCCCGTTGCCGCGTTCAGACGCCTACATGGACATGGGCGGCCCAGAACCACGGGCTGTCCCGGTACTGGTCGCGTAGCGCGTG
Source organism: Streptomyces sp. RG80 (assembly GCF_040446465.1). NCBI lineage: Bacteria > Bacillati > Actinomycetota > Actinomycetes > Kitasatosporales > Streptomycetaceae > Streptomyces > Streptomyces sp. RG80. The sequence continues at coordinate 310,700 of NZ_JBEAAJ010000006.1, forward strand.
TACGGCGGTGTGGAGGGCGTGGGCGGCACGTGCTGCCACCGGCTCGGGCGCCCCCAGCGCCGCGTACGTTCTCGCCGCGAGGTCCAGCGCGACCTCGTCGTCGGTCTCCCACAAAGTGCCCACGACATGGCGGTAGCCGGCGAGTTGGAGGGCGCTCGCCAGGTGCAGCGCCTCGTCGGCGAGGGCGGTCCCGGTGCCGGCGGTGCCGCAGGCGGACAGATAGGCCAGTTCCGCGCCGGGCAGGTCGAGCCGGGAGATGTCGGCGACCGTCAGACGCTGGTCGGCGGGGTCGTGGACCAGCAGGTGGCTGCGGGAGGGGCTGTCGGGTTCGGTCACGCCGTGGCCGCAGAAGTGCAGCCAGTCATGGCGCCGGATCTCCTCGAGCACCCGGCCGCGGGTGGCGTGCGTGCCGTCCAGCAGCCGCGCGCCGGTCAGAGTCCGGGCCAGCAGGTCGGCCTCCTCGGCCGCCCGCTCCAGACTGCCGCTGCCCGGTGCCCCGGGGACGGAGACGACCAGGAAACGGCCGGGCGTGACGGAACCGGCGCGGCGAGGCAGGAGACGGGAGCGCCTCTCGTCCTTCGGCGCCCGGCCATGGGTGCGTGCCGGGCGGCTACGGGTGTGCGCGAGGGCCCGCACGGTGGGGGTGTACGAGGAGACGACCCGGTCGAGGACCGTGCGGGGCTGCGGGCGTCCCGACTCACGGTGGTGGCCCGCCGCGTGCAGCGGCAGCACGGTGAGCGGTCCGGTGGGCACCCACCACAGCCGCCGTGGCGTGTGTGCGCCGGGCCAGGCGTCGGGCTCCAGCGCGTCGAGCACCGGGGCCGCCACGGTGTCCCAGAGTCGGCGCAGGGTCAGGTCGAGGATGTCCTGCCGGTCGGGGTCCGCAAGGAAGTCCCGTTCCGGGTCGGTGAATTCGCGCAGCGCGGTGAGGAACTTCTCGCTGAGGCCCCGGACTTCGTCGAGAGTCAGGGCGGGCAGCGGGACCACACGTAACCCGGTGCGGGTGAGCAGCAGGGCGTCGCAGCGGAAGCGGCTCACGTTGACGACCGCGATCGGTCCGTCGGCGGCCTGCTTCAACAGGTCGGGTACCGGGGGTGGTTGGAGAAAGTGCTCGAATCCCGGCCGGGTGGTGCGGATCTCGGCGAGGAGGTCGTGCCATTCCCCGGCGAGGACGTGCCGGACGTCCGCGGCGGTGGCACCGTCCGAGGGGCGGTCACCGTGGGTGGGGACCGGGGTGTCCAGTGCGGTGCGCAGGGTGCGTAGGCGCTCAGCGGTGTGAGGGTCCTGCCGGGTGAGTTCGGACATGTCGTCGCGGCCCTGGAGCCCGCGCCCCAGGAGTACCCCGCGGCCCAACTCCAGCAGCGCCAGGGCCTGTTCCGGCTCGCCGGCCGCCAGGTGGCAGGCCGCGGCGTCACTGGACAGACCGGACAGCGCGGTCAGGGTGTGCTCGGTGTCGGCGGTCGTGAGGTTGCGCGGGGTGAGGACGGGCAGCAGCGCCACCGCGTCCCCATAGGCCCGCGCGGCCTGCCGCACATCGCCCGCGACCATGGCCAGGTTGGCCCAGTGCGTCAGGGACCAAAGCCGCACGCGTGGCGAAGCCGCCGGGTGCGTGGCGGCGGCACGGTGGCAGTGGAGGGCTTCGTCGAGATGCCGCGTGTTCACGCCGCCGAGCGCCGTCCCGGTCCGCAAGATCCTCGCCGTCAGTAATCGGCCGCGCAGATACAGCAGTTGGGCCCGGTCTCCATGGTCGTCCGGCACGGCGGCGAGTGCCTCGTCGAGCAGGGCTCTGGCGCGGGTGGCGACGGAGGAGAGGGAGGGGGAGGACGGGGAGGCGGGGGAAGGGGAGGGGGAGCCCTCTTGGACCCAGATCTGTGTGAGGGCATCGGCGAGACTGCCGAGGATGCGAGGGCGTGCGGGGTCCCCGCGCGGAAGTCCGGCCAGGGCCTGTTCGTAGGCGGCGATGCGTTCCTCGCCGCTCGCGGCGTTGCCGAGGCCCAGGCGGATCATGCCGAACCCGGGGTGCCCGGGCGCGGCCGACGCGGCCGCCTCCTGTCCCAGCCGCCGGGATTCCCGCAGGTCGGCCGGTTCGCCCAGGCGCTCGTGGCGCAGGCGCAGCGCGATACCGAGGTTGTGCAGGCAGCCGGCCCAGTTCGGGTCCGGCTCGGCCCCGTCGGCACCCTCGACGGCCGCGCGGCGATCGGCGTCGGCCACCGCCACGGCCACCCGCCCGAAGCGCACCGCCTCCTCCAGATCGCCCAGCGCATTGGTCCGCTCGTACCGCAGCCGCAGCGCCACCCCGAGGGTCGTGGCCAGCGCGCCGCGCTCGGGATGCCCGCTACCATGGGCCACTTCGGCCTCGCGGAGCACCTGGATCGCCTCGTCGAGGTCGGTGAGGTTGCCTCGGGCCTCGTAGCGCAGGCGCAGGATGCTGCCCAGCCGCCGCAGGGCCGAGGCGCGTTGCGGCAACAGGGCCCGGGGCGCCGCGCTCACCGTCGCCCGGGCGGCTGCCTCGGCCCGCGCCAGCACCTCGGAATCGCCCGGCGAATCGACGGCCTCCTGCTCCAACAGGGCGGCTCGGCCGTCGAGTTCGGCCACGCGTGCCCAGGTCTGTTCGACGGGCTCGTCCGGCAGGTCGTCCAGGACTTCCTCGTCGTCTCCCGGGCCGGCCAGGGCATCCAGGGCTTGCGCCAAGAGCAGCGCGTCCTCGGCGGCCTCGCCCGTGAGCAGCAGGGATCGAGCCCGGTACAGTCCGGCGACAGCGGCGACGGCCTGCGGGTCGCGAGCGGGGTCGGCGACGCAGGCCATCAACGCCGTCGCCTGCCGCAGCGCTTCGGGATCCAGCACCGCGTCCCGGTCCATCGTGGCGGTGAACAGGCTTACCCGCGCCATCAGCGCGCGGGTGAGCTCGTCACGCAACTGAAGCGCCATCGCCCCCGCTTCCCGTCGGCCACGTGCCTGCCAGTACGGTACGGCCACACGCGAGGGAACGAAAGCGTTGTCGATCGAGGGCGGGTCGGGCGAAATGCGGGGGACACTACGGTGATGAGCGACCGACAGGCCCGGCAACTCGCCTGGATCTGCGACCAGGCCGACCGGCTGCGCCAGCTGGCGGACCGCAAGAACCTACGTGCCGAACTGGACCACATCCTGGCGGAGTTGGCGAAACCCGCTGCCGAGCTGCCGACACTGCTGCGGCAGACCGCGGATCTTTTGCGCCGGTGCGGCATGCCCGGCTTGCTTCGCGGAACCGTTCCCGCCCTCGCTGACGCGCAAGGCGGGCACCCTGTCGAGGAGTTCTACCTCTGCCCACTCCAGAGGGAGTCGCGCTGCACCCGCATGATCCACGCCTTCGACATCCCCGAAGCGGCCGCCGCGCCGCCATGTCAGCTCACCGGACTGCCGCTGCGACTGAGGGAGTTCTGACCCGTGGAGGCCTTTCTCGGCACCCTGGGCGGGAAGTTGGCGGACACCTGGGTCTCGCTGCTCGTCCTGCCCGGTCTGCTCTACGTGTCCGTGGCCGCCGCCGGATCCGTCCTGGGACACCGAGGTGCCTTCGACGTAAGCCTCCTGACGGACCGTCTGGACGAGGTGGCCGCGAGTCCCGCCGCGCACTCCAACGGCACGATCGTCCTCGCCGCCGCCTTCGTCCTGGCCGCCTCGGCGGGCGCGGGCATGCTCGCCTCTTTCCTGGGCGGTGCCGTCGAGCGGCTGTGGCTGGGGGAGTGGCCCGCACCTCTGGACCGTGCCGCAGGTCCGCTCACGCGGCGCCGCTCGCGCCGCTGGACCGAGGCCCGGGACCGCTATCACGGCGCCGTACTGAGCCGCGCCGCCGCAGCCGACGTCCTCGAGGATCTCGACGTACTCGACGATCTCGACCCCGACCGGACGCCGTCCGCCGAGACGGACACCGTCGCCCTGAACGAGGCCCGCAACCGCATCGCCCTCGCTCCGCCCCGGCGGCCCACGTGGATGGGGGACCGGCTGGTGGCCGTCGACCACCGGGTGTTCGACGCCTACCGGATCGATCTGTCCTCCGCGTGGCCTCGCCTGTGGCTGCTGCTGCCCCCGACGCCTCGGGCGGACCTGATGTCGGCGCGGGACGCCATCGGTGTCGCCGCCCGCCGCGCGGGCTGGGGCCTGATGTATCTCGCGGTGGCCCCGTGGTGGTGGCCCGCCGCGCTGGCCGGGGCCATCACGTTGGTGGGCGCCTGGCGGGGCGGGCGCGAAGCGGCCAACACCTTCGCCGAACTCGTCGAGTCGACGGTCGACCTGCACGCACGCAGGCTGGCCGCCGCGCTCGGCGTCAGCAACGGCACGGGCAGACGGCTCACCCACGACGCCGGCCGGGAGATCACCCGGCTGCTCCGCAAGAAGACGTGATGGCACGCCCCCGCACGTGCCGTCCGCGGGCGCGGCGGACGGTACGTGCGGGGGCGTGCGATGGGTGCGGTACGGCAGGTCGGCCGGATCAGCCGTTGTACGGGGCCGTCACGTCCAGGACCCAGGTCACGCCGAAACGGTCGGTGAGCATCCCGTACAGGGGCGCCCACTGCGCGGGCTCCAGCGGGCGCACGATGGTCGAGCCCTCGGCGAGTCCGGCCCACAGGGCGGAGATCTCCTCGGTGTCATCGCCGCGCACGGAGACGAAGAACGGGTTGTCGCCCCGGTTCCAGGGCAGCTGCGAGGGCACGTCGTAGGCCATGACGTGGAAGCCGTTGTCGCCGGCGACCTCGCCCCACATCACCCAGTCCGCCTCGTTCTCGTTCTGGACGGCGCCCGCGTCCTTGTAGGTGACCGTGACGGTCCGGCCGCCGAAGACGGACCGGTAGAAGTCCAGCGCCTGGCGTGCGGTGCCCCGGAAGTTCAGGTGTGTGGTGGTCGTGACGGACATGCTCTGCTCCCTGCCTCGAGAAGATCGAAATGACGTGTGCGCTTGCTCGAGTGCCGACGATGTCGGAGGTAGCGGACAGGATGTGTCCGGTACTGCGGGAAGGATGGAGCGTATGCACAAGACCTCTTCCCGGCTGCTCGCGCTGCTCTCACTGCTGCAGGCGCACCGTGACTGGTCCGGTGAGGATCTCGCCGCGCGGCTCGACATCACCTCGCGCACCGTGCGCCGTGACATCGACCGTCTGCGTGAACTCGGCTACCGGATCACGACCGTCAAGGGACCGGCGGGCGGTTACCGTCTGGACGCGGGCGCCCACATGCCGCCCATGCTCTTCGACGACGGCCAGGCCGTCGCCCTGGCCGTGGCGTTGCGGACCGCGGCCGCCGACGCCACCGTCGGCGAGGACGCCACCCGCGCCCTGGCCACCCTGCGCCAGGTCATGCCGTCCCGACTGCGCCATCGCATCGACCTGCTGCCCGTCACGGCCGTCCGGCCGCCCACGGCCCCGGCCACCGATCGGATCGACAGGCACGTCCTGACGGCCCTGGGCCGCGCCGTTCACGCCCGCGAGGAACTGCGCTTCGACCACACCCCGGTCCACGACACCTCGACCGGCGACACCAGGCGAGTGGAACCCCACCACCTGGTCACCCGGCTCAACCGCTGGTACCTCGTGGCCTGGGACCTCGACCGTGAGGACTGGCGGACCTTCCGCGTCGACCGCATCCGGCCCCGCACCCCCACCGGCCCCCGCTTCAGCCCCCGAGAACTCCCCGGCGGCAGCGTCTCCGCCTTCGTCACCAGCCGATTCCGCGGCAACGACGGCGCCGCCACCGACTGGCCCTGCCAGGGCGAAGTCGTCCTGCACCGCCCGGCGGCCGAGGTCGCGCCCTTCGCCGGTGACGGGATCGTCGAGGAACTCGGCCCCCACCACTGCCGACTCACCCTCGGCTCCTGGTCATGGACCGGACTCGCCGCCACCCTCAGCCGCTTCGACACCGAGATCGAGGTCATCGGCCCACCCCGGCTGGCGACGGCGTTCGCGGACCTCGCCGCCCGCTGCACCCGCGCCGCGGGCGGCCCAGGACCGGCCCAATCACCCTGAGGAGACCCGGCGGCGGGCCTCAGCTCTCGGCGTTTCCCGGCGTTGGATGTCAGGTGACCGGTGACGGCTGCCATGTTGCCTCCACCAGGGCCCGTTCCGTGCCGGACAGATAGACCGCCGCCGCGAGCCACTTCCGTGCGTACGCGTCCGGATCGGACTCCTGGGTGCGGCCGAACACATCGCGCTCGCGCCGGTCGGCCTCCGCGGCGAGTGCCTCAGCCAGCTCCGCGGCCGCCCGGAAGCCGCTACGCCGCAGCGCCGCCGCCCCGGAGGCCCGGTCACCGTCACGCGCGGGCTCGGCGGCGGCCCGGCGGCCCCCGGACACGGCTACCTCGACCAGCCGTCGCAGCCGCCACAGGGGTGCTTCGGTCACTGGATCCGGCGGGAACGCCGACAGCCCTTCCACCGACGGCAGTTCGTCGGCCGGCGGGAAGTGCGCGCCTTCCAGGCGGTCGTAGCCCAGATCCGCGTGCCCCGCCCACTCGGGCGGCAGCCGCAGCGTCGCCGAGCCGTCCGGCACGGGCCCGACCGCCAGTGGCCGGAGCGTCGCGGCGCGCGTGGCGTCGAGACGTCCTACGACCCGCAACCGCAGTCCCGGCCGAGAGGCCAGCTTGCGGAAGTTGGCCCCATGGGCCAGGCCGGGATGGCTGTTGGCCGGCACCAGCCGGATCAGCAGCCCCTCCGTGGCCGACCCGTCGGGCGGCAACTCCCGTGCGAACAGCTGGTCTTCGGCTGCTCCTACGACGATGACGTCACAGCCGACCAGTTCATCGGCCGCCTGACCGCCTTGCTCCGGCTCGGTCACCGCGGCGGCCTCCAACCGCCTCGCCGCGGTTTCGGCCAGGGGGCGGGAGAACAGGCGGGCGAGCGGGCCCGACGTCCAGGACAGGCCCGTGACGGGGGTGGCCCGAACTCCCTTGCCGGCGCCGAGACGGCCGTCCGGGGAGAGCGTCGCACCGGAGATCAACAGCCCGCCCCGGGAGAGCTGCGCGTGATCGAGGCTGCCGGAACCGAGCGCGACGGTGGCCGTGGCGGCACCCCGCGCCCGTGCCGTACCACCGGGTTTGACGTCGGCCACGGAGAACCAGCGCCCCTCGTCGGACAGGACGTGGGTGACGATTCCGCCGTAGCCGGTCGCCGAGATCACCGGCTCCCGGCACACTCCGTGCACCCGCAGGCTGCCGCCCGGCCGGTAACCGCGCCGGGCGGTGCCGACCAGCGCCGGGTCGGGATCGGACGCTGCCAACAGGCCGCTGGTGAGGAGCAGTTCGCGCAGACCGGCCACCAGATCGGCCAGCCGGTGGCCGTCGTGGCGGGCGCGGGCCGCGCGCACCGCGCGCACCACCCGCAGGGCGGCGGCCTCCGGGCGGTACAGCCCGGCGAGCCGGGCCGTGTGCGCGGCCCGCAGCAACTCGGCCTGCGGCACCGCGCCCGCGCCGGGCACACCGGCGGCGAGTACTGCGGCGGCCGCGGTCCACAGTCCGGCCGCGGCCGCCACCTGAGACGCGGTCGGTCCTGCCGTCGGCGGTATGTCGGGGACGGGCGTATCGGCGGCTTCGCCCGGTCCTTCTGCCGGGCTCTCGCCCTCCTCGGGGGTGGGATCCGGGGCCTCGGCAGCGGTGTCCGCGTCGGCCACCGGAGCGGCTCCGAGCACTGCCGCGCGGTGCAGGCACCGGGGCGCGAGCAGACAGCTGCACTCCGCCTGGCCGTCGTCCGTGACCGCGCCGGACGGTCCGGGAGTGAGGGTGACCTCGGCGTCCTCACCGCACCGCACGCGCCGTACGGCGCCGTCGACGGTGACGGGCAGTGTCGCGTACGTCTCGATCGCGGCGTCCAGTTTCTTGCGCAGCCGGGACGTCAGTTGCTCCACGGCGGCGGCGACCACCTCGGGCGCGACGGGAGGCAGGTCGGTGTTCATCGGGTCTCTCCGCGGAGGCGGTCGCCCACCCAGCGGGCGAGGGCGAGGGGACTGAGGGCGGCGACCGGCATTCCGGCCGCGACGAGCTGCTGGGCGATGGGCACCGAGTAGCGCGGGGTGCCGGTGTCGTCCAGGGCGGCGCAGCCCATCAGATGCACCCCGGAACCCGCTAGGGCCCGTACCTCGCCGAGGAGTCCGCCGAGCGGATATCCCTCCTCGAAGTCGCTGACCACCACCACGAGGGTCCGGCTGGGGACCGTCACCAGGGAACGCGCCTGGGCCAGTCCGGCCGCGATGTGCGTGCCGCCGCCGACCCGCACCTCCAGCAGCAGGGACAGCGGGTCGTCGACGCGCTCCGTCAGGTCGATCACCTCCGTGGAGAAGGCGAGGAAGTGCGTGCTCAGCGTGGGCACTCCGCCCAGGACGGCCGCGGTCAGCGCCGACCAGACGACGGATGCCTCCATCGACCCGGACACGTCGACCACCAGGATCAGCCGCCAGTCCGCCTCCCTGCGGGAGCGGGTGCTGAACACCGGCCGTTCCGGGACGACCAGGGTGCGGCCGTCGTCCGTCCTGCGGGTGTGGACGAGGTTGGCCCGCAGGGTGCGCGGCAGATCGATCCGGCCTCCGGGCCGGTGGGTGGGGCGCGGTGTGGCCAGTCCGGTCAGTGCCGGGCGCAGCCGGGTGGCCAGCTCCTTGGCCAGTTCGTCGATCAGACGGCGCACCAGCGGGCGCAGCCGGGCCAGTTGCTGTTCCGGCATACCGCCGGCCAGGGACAGCACGGACGTCAGCAGTTCGACCGAGGGGCGGACCGCCTTCGGGTCGAGTTCGGCCAGGACGTCGCTACGGCCCTGGTCGGCCGCCAGTGCCAGCACCTCCTCCCGGACGTCGGCGCCGAACAGCGCGTCGAGTTCGTCGGCCCACTCGCGGGCGGTAGGGAAGGACGCGTCCTGGCCGCCGCCCTGCCCGCCCTCCCGGCCGAGGTCCGCGGAGCCCTCGCCCCGGCCGGTGCCGTACAGCTCGTCGAGTGCCTGCGCGTAACGGAGCGCGTTCTGCGGCAGTTTGTCGCTCTCTCGGCCGAGGAGGAGTCGCCAGCGGTCGGTCGGCGTGAGGTGGAGGGCTGAGCCGGGTGGTCCGTCGGGCCGGGTCGCGGCCGGTGGTGGGGCGGGCACGGGAGCGTCGGTGGTGTCCGTTGCGGTGCGGATCGGGGCGCTCTGGGCCGCGGGCAGGGCAGTTCCCAGCGGCGCTCGCAGCGACTCGACGGCCGCGCGGCCCGCCGCGTCGGCGGCGGTCCACAGCGCGAGCAGCCGCGGTGAGGCGCCGAGCGAGAGGTCGAGACGGTCGCCGAGGCGTTCGGTGACCGTGCCCAGGAGCCGGTCGCGGCCCGCCGGGCTGAGCGTGTCGAAGCCACCGCGCAGGGCGGGCAGCCGGGAGAGGAACCCCTGGTCGGTGAGCGTGTCGATCCTGTCGAGCAGCGGGTCCAGAGCGGTCGGCGCCGACTGGAGCAGCGGCGCGGCACCGCTGAGCAGGCCGGTCAGCCGACGGCTCATCGCGTGCCGTTCGCCGGGCCCGGTGGCGGTGTCGATCCAGCCCGCCGCGCGGGTGCCTAGAGTGTCCGTGCCGTCGAGGTCGAGCATGACCCGGGCGGCGAGCGCGGCCCCCTGGAGCAGCGGGGAGCCGGTGCGGGCGAGGTTCTCCAGCGCGTCGTCCATGCGCAACCCGAGCCGGTGTTCACCCGCACGCGCGGCCAGTGCCACGAGCGCGTCCGCGTCCTGCGGATCGTCGCTGCCTGCCAGGCCAGGCAGGGACCGTACCGCCGACTCCAGTAGTTCGGCGGCGAGTTCGGCGGCCGCCTCCCGGCCCTTGGCCGTAGCGCCGGGCAGGTGGCCCCGCCGCAGCGCCTCCAACAGGTCGAGGGCGGTCAGGAGTTCGGGGAGGGTGGCGCACGTGGGGAGCACCTCGGCGGCGTCGGCCAGCCGCTCGGCGACCAGGGAGGGCAGGTCGCACTGGGCGGCGCCGCGGAGCTGGGCGAGCACGAGGGCGCTGGTGGGGCCACCGTCCGCCGCCTCCCTGCGGAAGGTCTCCCGCAGGGTGCCCTCGGCGGCCAGGGCCGTGGTCACACCCCGGATGCCGGCCAGATCCAGCCGGACGGGGACGGCCGGCGTCCACGACAACCGCCACCGGGTGGTCAGCGCGGCCCCGTCCCCCGTGCCCGACACCCGGATCGGTTCGCCGTACCCGGCACCGCACACGGCGAGCCGTTGCAGCAGGGTCTCGCGGCGGCCGTCGAGGGCCGAACGCAGCGGGTCGAGGCGCAGTTCGCGCGCGGCGGGCTCGTCGGGGCCCGGCAGCCGCAGCGCCGCCAGTTCGGCCTCGACGGACGGGCCGAGCCCGGAGCGGGGCGTGCCCGGGGCGACGCGGCCACGGTCGGTGCCCACCAGGACGACCTCCAGCGCCCGCGCCAGTGCCCGTCCGCGGCCGAGCGGTTCACCCTGGCCCAGCACGGTCGTCAGCGCCTCCAGCACCTCACCCCGACCGGGCGCCGCCAGCCCGCGCAACCGGGCCAGGTCACAGGCCACACGCAGGGTCTCGCGGGCCTCCCCGGTGCCGGCGACGTGTCCGGCCGCGCGCAGCTCACGGCACACATCGGTGACCGCCCGCGCGGCGGCCTCGTGCAGCCGCTCGGGGTCACCCCCGGCCGTGAACACCGCCTGCTGCCATCGCGGGTCGCGAATACCGGCCGGGTACCCGGAACGGGAGTCCAGCAGATCGAACGCATACGGCACGAGGGACGTGACGACGACCGACGGCTGCTCCACGACGGACTCGGGCGCCGCGTCGTGAGTCTCCGCCCCTGCTGCCACCAACGCCGGTGCGTGGAAGGCGCCCACGACGGCCGCGACCCGGCGTCCGCCGACCGCGGCGCGGGCGATCACCGCACGCATATGGTTCTCACGCGCCAGGTCCACCGAGGGGACCCCGCCCGCCGACTCGGCGTCGCGGCGCAGCGCCCAGCCGACGCCGAGGGCGGCCCGGCGGACGGCCTCGGGGGCGCAGCCGGGGGCGAGGACCTCCACGCTGCGGTCCCACATGTCGTCGCCGTCCCGTCCCGTCCCGGCCGCGGTGAGCGCCGCCGCGAACGCCGTGGGCGCCGAGGCGGCCCGCGCACCGTCGTCCGCGACGGGTGCGGGGCCGTCGGCTTGCCATCGCGGGTCGGACATCGGCAGGTCGCAGCACACGACCTCCGCGCCACGCTCCCGTGCCCAGCGGACCGCGGCGAGTTCGGGCGTGAAGTCGGCGAAGGGGTAGAAGCCGAGCCGCCCGCCCTCGCCGGCCCCGGCAAGCGCGACCGGGGCGAGAGTGCCGGGCGCCCCGAGATGGGTCAGCCACGGCTGGAAGTCGGTGGGCAGCTCCACGCACACGACCTCGGCGCCGGAGGCGTCCAACAGGGCGGGCACGGCGGCGGCGAGCGCCGGGCTGTGGTGCCGTACGCCCAGCAGATAGGGCACCACGGAGTCGGTGAGGGCGGCGAGGGCCGCCCTCGGTTCCTGAGCGAGTGTCACCGAAGGTTCTCCCGCAGGTCCCACAGCCGGCGCCAGGTCGCCGAGCCGTCCTCGGCACGGCGGCGCACCGGGCCGTCCCAGTAGCCGAGCAGCCGGGCGTGGTCGGCGGGGTCGTCCTTGCGGACCACGCCCAGCAGGTGGCCGGGGACCAGGTCGAGGGAGTCGCCGCCGGGCAGATAGGCGGCGGCCACGCCCAGGGAGACGGCGACCTGCACCGCCTCGGCGGTGGACATCACCGTGCCCGGGCGCTCCACGTCCCAGCCCTCCGACGAGCGTCCGGCGCGCAGGTCGCGGAAGACGGTGACCAGGACGTCGAGCACCGCGTCGTCGACGCCGAAGGCGGCGCCCGCCCGCGCCACGGCGGCCGTGGCCTGCGACTTGACGAGGGCGGTCTCGGCCTCGACGTCGGCGATCGGGTGCACGGTCTCGAAGTTGAAGCGCCGCTTGAGGGCGGCGGACATCTCCGAGCCCCCGCGGTCGCGGAGGTTGGCGGTGGCGATGACGGTGAAGCCGGGGGCGGCGGAGACTTGGGCGTCGTCGGTTCCGGAGAGTTCGGGCACGCTCATCCGCCGGTCGGACAGGATCGACACCAGGGCGTCCTGCACCTCGGGGAGACAGCGGGTGATCTCCTCGATACGGGCGGCCTTCCCGGCGCGCATCGCGGCGAGCACGGGCGAGTCCACCAGGGCCTGCGGGGTCGGGCCCTGGGCGAGGAGCAGCGCGTAGTTCCAGCCGTAGCGCAGGGCGTCCTCGGTGGTTCCGGCGGTGCCCTGCACGGTGAGCGCGCTGGTGCCGCAGACGGCCGCCGACAGCAGCTCCGACAGCATCGACTTGGCGGTGCCCGGTTCGCCGACGAGCAGCAGTCCGCGTTCTCCGGCGAGGGTGACCACGCACCGCTCCACCAGGGCGCGTTCACCGACGAACGTGGGCGTGATGACCAGGGTGTCGGGCAGCGGATCGGGCGCCTCGGGCAGCTTGAGGGCCTCTCCGCCGCTGCCGCAGACGAAGGTGATCACGGAGCGGGGCGTCAGCAGCCAGCCGGGCGGGCGGGGGCCGTCGTCGTGGGCGGCGAGAAAGGCGAGTTCGGTGGCGAAACGCTCTTCGGCGGGCAGCGTCTGCCGGGCCGGGAGGGCCGTCACCGTGTCGGTCAGGGGCATGGATGTCCTTGCTCGATGGATCGGTCTGTGGCGGTGCGGGGTGGGGGAGATGGAGACAGATGTGGGGGGCGGGGGCGCCGCCGGTGAGCGGCGCCCCGGGACCGCGCGGGTCAGCGACGGCGTCCGCGCCGCACCCTCAGCTCCTCGAAGCGGGGAGCGTCGCCGTCCCGCACGCGCTGCCACGCCCGGCGGTAGAGCTCCGCGGCCGGCTCGAACGGCACGATCAGGCCGAACGGCACGTGCTCGTCGGTCACCTCACCGAACAGCGGCAGCTTCCAGCGCTCCAGCGGAACGCGCGGCGTCGACTGCTCGACCCAGGCGCCGGGCAGGAACAGTGAGCGTCCCGCCCGGGTCCGGTTGGCCTCGACCACGAGGTCGGTGGCGGCCAGTTCGGCACGTGCCGCCTTGAGCCGGGCCGGCTTCCAGCCCGTCCAGCGGGCCGTCATGCGGTCGGTCGGATCGGGCATGGCGAGCAGCATCAGATAGAGCGTGGCTGCGTCCTCACCGAGGCCGTACTCCTTGGCCGCCTCCGTCACCAGCTCGGGAACCGAGCGGCTCGGGTCCTGCGGCCACCAGGTGCCGTTCTTGTCCCGGTCGCCCGCGAGCGGCGCGCCGGGGTCCGCGAGGAGGGCGGCGAACCGCTGGTCGCGGACCAGGCGCAGCGCCACTTCGGCGGCGTAGGGCCGCTGGTTGTCGACGCGCACCGCGGGCAGGTAGGGGTCCTGGCCCGCCTCGTCGAGAAGGGCGACCCGCAGGGCCGGGGCGGGCTGGTCGTCCTGGGTGGCCAGGACGACCGCGCCGTAGCGCTCGAACCCCGGGCCGGTCTCGGTGGGGGCGCCGGCCGTCTTCCGGAAGTCGGGGAGGCTGATGTAGCGCCCCAGGTCGAGCATGAGTCCCGGGTGGGCCAGCCGTTCGCGCACGGCGGTCAGGGCCGGGGGGAGCGCGGCCCGGATCGGGTCGCCCGCGGGCAGCCGGTGGGCGAGCCAGGCGGTCAGGCCGATCGCGCCGACCAGCGTCTCCACCGTGAACCCGTCCGTGTCGTCACCGACGGCCCGGACCCGGTCGCCCTTGACCGCCCACTCCAGATCCCGGCTGAGCTGCGGGGAACCGGCCGGGTCCAGCAAGGCGGGCAGCGCCTCCCGAATCTTCCAGGAGGCGTGCCGGAAGGCGCGGCCCGCCTCGCCGAGCAGTTCCTCGGGCACAGCCGTCCGCTTGCCGAGCCGGTCGTTCCACACCGCGGTGGCCGCCGCCACGTCCGGGCCCTCGGTCCACAGGCGTGCGGGCTCGGCGGGCAGCAGCGCGCCCACCACCGCGGAACGCACGGCGCCGTCGACGGCGTGCAGTTCGTCCTTGGCGACCGCCGCCGGGGCGACCTTCACCCCGATGAGGGTGCGCGCCTCGGAGCTCAGGAAGCTCCGCTCGTAGACGTCGATGTCCGGCAGGCCGGCGACGATCAGCCGGGCCATCGTGTCGGTCACCCCGGTGCGCCGGGCGAACTCCTCGGCGGCCTCCGGGAACCAGGGCGCCGGGCCACGTTCGGCCAGCTCCGCGAGGAGCGTGCCGAGGCGTCCGGCGTCCGCGTCCTGGCCCAGCGGCTCCGATGCCAGTGCCGTGTACGGCCGTGGCGTCTCGAACCGGCCGGACGGGTCGTGGAAGTAGCCGGTGAACGTGCCGCCGTCGTCCTCGAGCGAGCGGCGTCCGGTGATCGCGATGAACGCACCGTCGGGCAGCGGGAGCAGGCCGGTCCACGCCCCTTCGCGCCACTCGCCCAAAGGCGTGCGCAGTTCGGCCGCCTCCACCCGCAGACGCACCCGGCGCCAGTGCCCGGACGCCGCCGGCACCAGCCCGAGGCGGTCGAACGCGGCGAGCAGCGTGCGCAGTGTCTCGCGGTGCTCCTCGGTGGTGGTGGCGACGGCTGCCCGGTAGGCCAGGGCACTCGCCCGCTCGGGAAGCGTGTCCAACTCCGGCTGTCCCGTGGGCAGCCGGTGACCGTCGAGGTGGAGTCGGGCGTCCGGCCGGTCGGCGAGGGAGGGCTCGGCGAGCCCCGCGGCCCGGGCCAGCACGCGCAGGGCGCGGAAGACGCAGTCGGTCTCGTCGTCGCGGTTCCACCAGTAGCCCCGCGACGCGCCGAGTCCGTTCATCGCCTTGACCAGCGCGCCGTCCGTCGGTCCGGCGGGGCCCTCGTCCTCCAGGTTGCCTTCGAGGGCGCGGGTGAGCCGGTCCGCCGCGGCGTCCAGGACGGCCTGCTGGGCCGCGGCAAAGCGCGTGACACCGGCGATGCCCTTCACCAGAGCGTCGTGGGTGACGGGAAGCAGGGCGCGGATCGCGTCGGACAGCCCTTCCGCGTTGCCGCGCGCCGCAGCGGCCAGCAACGCCTCGGCCGTGTCCCGGTCGAGGCCGCGCAGCGCCTTGGAACCCTCCGGGTCACGCGGGGTCAGGCACTCCCAGTACTGCACGGGAGGCAGCAGCAGGGTCCCGTCGCCGAAGAGACCGGGCGTACGGTCGCACTGGCCCCAGGCGGTGACGACACCGTCCGCGTCGACCAGGTTGAGCTGCCAGTTGTTGCGCACGACGGCGGTGGCCCGCTCGGCGCCCGGGAAGACCACGAGCGCGCTCGGCACACCCACCTCGGCGGGCAGGGTGACGGTGTGTCCGGCGAGGTCCTCGGCACGCCGTGAGCCGTCGGGCAGTTCCACCACCCGGAGGCCCACCAGGCCGTTCACCGGAGCACTGGCCGGGGTGGCGCCCGCGGTGGGGGAGGGGAGCAGTCGGCCGTCGGCGAAGCTGCTGCCCTCGGGGGCGTCGCGCAGGGCGTCGGCCAGGAAGGCGGGCCTGCTCATGCGGCCGCGCTCGTTCGTGGCCGGGTCGAACTCGTACCAGCCGTGCGTCTCGCGGTCCTCGGAGCCGGCGTGCCAGACCCAGTAGGAGGAGCCGTCGAAGAGCACCTGGCGTTCCTCGGGCAGGGTGGTGTCCCCGGCGTGCAGGACACCGTGGCCGGTGGTCCGGCCGCCGCCCGGCAGGGGCAGCGTGATCGGGAAGTCGCCCCGGTACCAGTCCATCTCGGTGCCGCGGGTGGCGTGCGGTCCCTTGAGGGACTCGACGCGGTCGGCACGGGAGTGCCAATAGCCGCGCAGACCGTCCTTGCGGGAGTTCCAGTACACGAGGAGCTCGCCGTCCACGTGGTGGAAACCCGGGTCGCCCGACACGTCGTTCGCGGGCAGCCGCAGATCGTGGGTGAGCAGGGTGCCGTCGGCGCCGATGACCCGGGCCTGCGCCTTGCCGGCCACGACGAGGTGGGGCCAGGCGTCGGCGACGATGATGTCCTCGACCTGGCCCTTGGGGACGAGGTCGGCGGTCGCCTCCTCCCAGGCGGGCCAGCCCAGTTCGTCGAAGAGCCCGGCCCGCAGGGTGCGCGCCAGCACGGGTGCGAGGTCGGTGCCGACCGCGGCGCGTACGTCGTCCTCGGCCAGCGCCAGCGCCTCGGCGGGGAGCCAGCCCAGCCGGGTCAGCGCGTTCGGCAGCCCGGGCAGACCGACCGCGGTGAACCGCTGCACGACCGAGCTGACCCACTCCGTCAGCCAGCGGCGGCCGCCGGGCGACGCGGCCAGCAGACGGATGGCCCGCAGCCCCTGGTCGCTGTTGTGGAAGTGGTCCGCGCCCCGCAGGAAGGCGTCACGGAAGCGGGAGTCGGCTCCGAACAGCACCAGGTCCCGCTGCCCCTCGCCCACGGCCCACGCCATCAGCGGCAGATGCTCGCCCTTGTCCGGGGCGGCCACCGGCACCTTCAACGACAGCAGCAGGTCGATCAGGTCGATGTCGTGCAGCACCTTCAACGCCCGCCCGGACGCGGTGAGTTCGGCCCGCAGCAGGTCCGCGGCCCGCTCCACCAGCGGGTACAGCTCCGGCATCCGGGTGGAGCCACGCCAGGACCGAGCCCGCTCCCGGAACACCAGGAAACGCTCCAGCCAGCCCGCGGTGCCGCCGGAAGGCCGCTCCTCCGCGGGCAGGGAGCCGTCCCACAGCCCGGCCGAGGCGCCGGAGGCCTCCAGCACCTGGAGCCACATCGCGGGCATCTCGTCGTCGGCACTCGTGGGCAGCATGTCCAGCAGGGCACCGCGCACCCGCCGGTCCCGCTCGGCCAGCGCCACCAGGGCCGCCCGATGCCCCTTCCACCAGCCGGCCGCGGCACGCAGCGTCGCCGGCAGACCGAGCAGCTCGGCCAGATAGTCCTGTTCGGCACGGTCGGCGTCCTGGCCGGCGGCCCGGGCGAGCTTGCGCAGGTCGTTCGCCATCTGCGCGGACGGCGGCAGACCACCCGCGGTACGACGCAGGCACAACCGCGTGAAGCGACGCAGCGCCTCCTCCGCAGACACCCGCGCGGTCAGCTCCTTGACGTACGCGGACAGCACCTTGACCGGCAGCGCGCCGGCCAGCGCGAACTCCAGGAACACCGCGTCCAGGCGCTCCTCCTGCACCGTCAGCCCGTGCTCCGCCTCGGCCTTGCGGGCGCGGGTGAACAACTGGGCGGCGTAGGTGGCGTTCTCCTCGGCGAGGAACACCCGCCCGGCCTGCTCGTAGAACGTCGGCAGGAAGTGCGGGACCGACGCGGCCAGCCGCTGACCGAGCTCCAGACAGGCGTCCATGGCCGCCTTCGGACGGGACTTGGCCTGCCGGGCCGCCCGCTCCAGGTCCGGCACGACCCCCAGCGCGTGGTGGCCGTCCTCGGGGTGGTGCACCAGCACCCACTCCGGGAAGCCCAACGACTGGCGCAGCCCCAGCCCCACGACCGCCGGCTCGGCGTCCGGCTCCATCCCCAGGAACCCGGCGGCGAGATCCTCGGCCGCCCCCAGTTCACCGGCCACCAGCCGCACCACCACACGGTCGTCCAGACCGGGGTGACGGTAGGCGCGCGCCGTCAGCGGCACCGCGCGCTCGCCGGCCCCCTCGGTGTCCGGCGGCAGCACCGCACCCGCCGCCAGCAGCTCCTTGTACGACACCCGCGTCCCCCCGCTCATGCGTCCTTGCCCTCCTCGATCACGCGCCCGGCATACAGCGCCGCGGCCATCCGCATCCCCTCCGACCAGGCCACCGGCCCCACCTCCCGCAACGGGAGGGCACGGCCGTCCTGGTCCTGCCACGTGAGACCGCCGGTCTCCACGGTGTCCTCCCAGTACGGCTCGCCGATCCACACCGAGGCCTCCACGGTGCGCCCGCCGTCACGGACCCGGGCGGTGGAGTAGCCCCCGGAGACCCGGTAGCCGAGCGAACTGGCGCGCGCGGCGAGGGCGAAGCGGGACCGGAACGAGCCGCCGGTGAACTCCCGTATCTCGGTGGCCTTGGGATCGAGGTCAACGGGCCGCGTCCACGTCGCCCGGTGGATCTGCTCGACGCGCTGCACGATGCCCAGCTCCGCCGCGAACTCCCGGATGTCGTCCAGGTCGGGGAGCAGCACCGGGTGCGGAAGCGTGACCGTGCGCGGGGACAGCCGGACGGTCTCGCCGTCCAGGTTCACCACGCGCAGCTCGCCGTCCTCGGTGGCCCCTCGCAGGAAGCCGACCTCGTCGGGGTCGTCGCCCACCACGGCCATGTCACGCAGCGCGGACTGCCAGGCCTCGTCCGGCCACACCCGGGCCAGCAGAGCGGTGGGGACGGGCAACGACGACACCATCCAGGAGTCGACCTGCGCGACGCAGGCCGTGGCGTGCCGATCCAGCCATTCGGCGAACCGCCGCAGCCGGTCCACCTCCGGATGGTCGCGCAGTGCGGGCGGCAGCGCTTTCAACTGCCGCCCCGCCGCCCGGCCCGAGGTGGCGCGTGCCGCCACCCGTCCGTCCACCAGGGCGACTTCATACCCGTCACCCGCCGAGAGCCAACCCACGAGTCCCCGCCTTCCGCATCAAGACAGCAAGAAGAAAGCACAGTTCAGCCGGGACTTCCCGGCGCCAGTGCGACGATGCGAGGAACGTTAGCGGCGATCACTGACAATCGGCCCCGGGAGCGGGCGGTCGCCGTCTCGGC
This sequence comes from Streptomyces sp. RG80, assembly GCF_040446465.1. Classification (NCBI taxonomy): domain Bacteria; kingdom Bacillati; phylum Actinomycetota; class Actinomycetes; order Kitasatosporales; family Streptomycetaceae; genus Streptomyces; species Streptomyces sp. RG80. The sequence continues at coordinate 329,352 of NZ_JBEAAJ010000006.1, forward strand.
AGGGGGATGCGCGGGCGGCGAGGAGCGTCTACGGCAGTGCCGCGGGCCGTGACCGGCGGTGCGCGGACGCGCGTACCGCACGGGGTTTTTCGGCCAACCGGCCTGTGCCCCGTGCAGTACGCGAATCGAAGGGCCGCGTCAGATGTACCGGCGCCTGGTGCGGCGCAGAAGGACGAACCCGGAGACGAGGAGCACCGCCCCGGCCGCGGCCGGCCACAACTGGGTGCCGGTCTCGGCGAGGCTGCCCTTGCCGCCCTGCGGCTCGGTCTGGGCGTCGGCCGGAGGCTGCGCCACGGCACCCCCGGTGGACGCGCTCTCCGACGCGCTCGCCGTGTTGTCGTCCTGCGGGTACGACGTGGCGTCGGGAGACTGCGTGGCGGGCCGCTGGGTGGCCGAGGGCGAGGTGTACGTCTTCGGCTCGTTCTCGGCGGGCGCGGTGCCTTCGTCACCGGCGCCGGTCGATTCCTCGGCGGTCGGTGTCGGCTGCGGCTCCTGGGGCTTGTCGTCGGATCCGCCGGTGTCTTCCGAACCGGAATCGGAGCCGGAGCCGGGTTCCTGGCCGGAGCCGTTGTCCGAGCCGTTGTCGGAGCCATCGTCCGAGCCGTTGCCAGAACCGTTGTCGGCACCGTCGTCTGAGCCGTTGCCGCCGTTGCCGCCGTTGCCGCCGTTGCCGCCGTTGCCGCCGTTGCCGCCGTTGCCGTTGTCGCCGGAGCCGGGCTCCTCGTTCGCGCCCACGCCGCACTTACGGCCCTCGTTGATGCAGCCGACCATCTCGTTCATCAGGCCCTCGTCGAAGACGTTGATGAAGTCGCCGTGGTCGGTGACGGGCTTGTGCAGCTGCTCCGGGAAGGCGTCCACCGCGAAGAGCGGCGTCGTGCGGCCGCCGTCCTGGAGGCTCGGCGCGTCGACGTCGTAGACGATGCGCTGGACCAGCTGCGGGATCGCCTGGAAGCCGGCCGGGCAGGCGCCGTCGGCCTGGGCGAACGCCACGTGGGTGCGGTGGTTGGCGCTGTCGATGTTGCGACCGTCCCAGCAGCTCTGGAACTTGAACGTGCGGACCACGTCGCTGCCCTGCGGGCACACCGGGTACTTGTCCTTCAACTGCCGGTTCTCGAACCCGGTACAGCTCCAGGACGCGTTGGCGTTGGCGGTGCCGTTGACGAACGCCTTGGCGTCGCCGGTGATGATGCGCAGCAGCCGCGGCATGGCGGTGACCTTGCTGTTCGGGCTGCCGACGAAGGTGAGGGTGACCTCCTTGGGCGTGACGATCTCGCCCGCGTTGCCCTCGATGCCGCCGCCCGGGGCGTTCGCATCCTGCTCCTGGGTGCCGTTCTGCAGGCGCAGGACGGGCCAGTAGTAGGTGGACTTGTCGCCCTGGTCGACGCAGCTGGTGTCGGCGTTGGCCAGTTCGTTGTCGTCGGCGAAGGCGTTGTTGGCCTGGTTGCCGATGTAGTCGTGGAAGTGGTGGGCGCCGTTGGACACGCCCGGCGCGACGATGACGTTGTCCGAGTTGAACAGGCCGTTGGCGTTCACACCGCAGCTGGTGACGAAAGTGCCGCGGGAGGCGTCGGCCCCGGGGTTCGGGGACTGCGCGGCGGGCGGGGCGTTGGTGATGTCGGCGTAGTCGGCGGCGACGGGACCGTTGCCGGACTGCCCACCGTTGCCCTGCTGTTGGTCGCCCTGACCTCCCTGGTCGCCCTGGCCGTTCTGGTCTTGGCCTTCCTGGCCCTCCTGCCCGTCCTGGGCGCCGTCGTCCCCGCCGGCCGTGTCGTCGGACTGGCGCAGGGTGCACGCCGCCAGTTCGTCGAGGCCCTCGGGGCGTTCGCCCGCGCGCTCGAGAGCGGCGGCTATGCGCTGGATCGTGGCGGCCCGGTTCTCCGCCAGCGGGTTCATGATCTCGCTCTCGGCGGCTTCACGGTCCCGCACCGCCGGTGCCTGCAACGACTGGTACGCCTGAGCCGTCTGCTGGTCCAGCAGGGCGAGTTCCTTGTCGACGTCCGCCCGCACGCCGTCCGGCACGCTGGTCAACGCGTCTCCCACGTCCGGGCAGCCGATCGTACCGGCACCCCAACGACCGTCGGACGACTGGCTGGTCCCGGTGCCGTCTTCGGTCGCCGAGGCATAGACATTCGCGGCGACCAGGCCACCACCCCCCAACATGAGAGCCACGGCGGCAAAGGTCGCCCGCCGCGCACCTGTTGGGCGTCTGCGATTGCTGCGTCCCACGGAAGTACTCCTGCGCGTGTCGTCCGTCCCGGCATGGAAATCCCCCGGTCCCATACGGATGCGGCACCACGCCTGTTCAACCGACTCGGAAATTCACAGCACCCTCATAGGAGGCACAGGTGCCGTCGGACGCCACAGACCCGTTCTGACCTGCTCCGTGAAGGTGGACGATCACGGCCCGGAAGCCCGTACACCGGAAACCCGAACGGAGAAGGCCGGAGGGCTACTCCCCGCTCGGGGCGGCCGGTCCCGCGGCCGGTCCCACAGCCGGCCCCTCGGACGGCCAGTCGGCAAGCCGGGCACGGGCCTCCTGCGCGATCACCGGCCACGGATCATCGACGAGACGCGCCACCACCCAGCGCGGCGAGTGACGATGTCCCGCGACGACCCGCCGGACGGCGTCATGGGGATCGTCGACCAGCCGTTCCAGTAGTTCGGGCGGACAGCGTCGCTTGCCGGCCACCCTGTCCCGGACCCGCCAGTCCGGATCCTTGACCAGCTCCGCGAGGATCTCCGTCGGCACTGTTTTGTTGTGCGCGGCCCAGAACCGCATGTCGGGATGGTTGCGCACCAGGTCCCACCACAGGGGCAACGCCATCGCCGCCCACGCCGAGCGCCTGTACTCGGCGGGGTCCTCGCTCTCCCGCAGCCGGATGAACTCCGCCACGGACGTGATCTCAGGGAAACGCTCCACCATGGCAGCCAGTAAGGCATGAGGCCGTCGATCCGCGCGCCATGTTTTTGCTCCGCGGAGCACCTCCCCGCGATGCCTCACCGTTCTCTCGGTTCTCCTGGTTCTCTCGGCTCCCTCGGGTCTTTCGGCAGCAACTCGTCGAGGCACGCCCCCTCCGCCCAGCGTCGCAACCCCGTGCTGTCCAGTAGGAAGGTTCCGCCTTCGCGTCGTGCCCACCGGATGTCGCGGGCCTGGAAGGTGCCCCGGTGGACGACCAGGTGGAGGAGCGTCTCCGGGTTCTCCCGATGGGTGTGAGGGTGGGGCAGGGCCTCGTCGGGCAGCGGCTCCGCCACCGGCCGGAAGGCCACGTCGAGCCGGCGGCCGTCCGCGTGCCGGGCACACAGACGCGGCCGGTCCGGCGCGGGGAGCAGCCGCACCTGCCAGTGGTCCCGGCGCAGCATCCGCGCCACCGCCAGGGCCAGCCCCTGGATGTCGAGCTCGAACAGTTCCTGCGGGGTGTAGTGCCCACGACGGCGTCGGGCGTCCGGGCGGCGGCGCCTGATCCCGATGGCCAGGACGGCCGCGAGGAGGAGGACGCCGGCGATCGGCACGACGAGGCCGACGACCCGCGAACCCACGACGAGGCCGGCCACGACCGAACACACCACCGTCGCCAGAACCGCGAAGGCGGGCAGGACATCGCGGAACCTGGGCCCGTAGCGGCCCTGGGCACGCAGCCTGCGCACCGTGTCCCGTTTCGAGTGACGCTGTTCCTCAGTCGGATCGGACGTCCATAACGGGCGTGCCACAGTGTCAGCCCCCTGCATCTGCTTCCGCCGATGCCGGAGGACTACCCCGCGAGGCGAACGAATGCTCGACCGGCGGGCGGGAACCGGCCACGCGGCCGGGCGCACGGATGCACTGGGCGGCGCGAGCGCCGAGTGGTGGACCCTGAGTGCGCTGTCGTGCTGATTCCGCGCTCTGCCCGGACCGGCGGCAGATGATCGTCGTAGCGATGTGACATGGATCATGGGGCGCGGGGCGAGATCTTGGAATGCCTGGCGCCGTTCGGCTGCTGCACTGGTTGCGGGTTCACCATGCCCTGGGGGGGGCGCCGGGCAACGATGCCGGGCGTGAAGGGCCTGAAGGGCCTGAGGAGCCGCACTGCCGCGGCCGCGCCCCTGTTCCCGCGCTTTTTCCGCACCGCTTCCTCTGAAAGGTTCTGCTGCGCCATGCCACTGGCTCTCCTGGCCCTGGCTGTTGTCGCTTTCGGCATCGGCACGACCGAGTTCGCCACGATGGGACTGCTGCCCCAGATCGCTGACGGGATCGACGTCTCCGTGCCGCAGGCCGGCAACATCGTCTCCGCCTACGCCCTGGGTGTCGTCGTCGGTGCCCCGGTGCTGACCGGCATCGGCGCGCGGATCCCCCACAAGCGGTTGCTGCTGCTCCTGTCCGGGCTGTTCGTCATCGGCAACGTCGCGTCCGCGCTCGCCCCCAACTTCGGGCTCCTCTTCGCCGCGCGGTTCCTGGCCGGCCTGCCCCACGGAGCGCTGTTCGGCGTGGGCGCGGTCGTCGCCTCGCGCCTGGTCGCCTCCGACCGGGCCGCACGGGCGGTGTCGAAGATGTTCCTCGGCCTGACCGTCGCCAACATCGTCGGCGTACCGGCCGGTACGGCCCTCGGACAGCAGCTGGGCTGGCGGTCCGCCTATGTCGCGGTGGCCGTGATCGGCGTCGTCGCGCTCGCCGCGCTGGCCGCGTTCGTTCCCCACCAGCCCCGTGGCGAGCAGTCCGGCGTCCGGCACGAACTGCGGGCGATGGGCAACAAGCAGGTGGTGATCGGCCTGGCCACCGCGGTCGTGGGATTCGGCGGATTCTTCGCCGTCTACAGCTACCTGGTGCCCATGCTGACGAACGTGACGGGCCTGTCCGACTCCTCGACCACGCTGGTCCTCGCGCTCTACGGCGTCGGCATGACGCTCGGCACCCTGATCGCGGGCCCGCTCACGGACCGCGCCCTGCGCCCGACGCTGTACGCGGGGCTCGCCCTGCTGGCCTCCGCGCTGGTGCTGTTCTACTTCACCGTCCACAGCACGGTTCCCGCTCTGCTGACGATCACGTTCATCGGCGCGATGGGTGCCCTCATCACCACGCCCGTGCAGATCCTGCTCATGGCCAAGGCGAAGGACGCCCCGACGATGGCGGCGGCCTCCAATCACTCCGCGTTCAACCTGGCCAACGCGGGCGGTGCCTGGCTCGGCGGTCTCGCCATCTCGGCGGGCTGGGGCTGGGCCTCGCCCGCCCTGGTCGGGGCCGCCCTGGGCGTGGCGGGGCTGGGGCTGGCGTTCATGGGCGGCGTCATGGACCGGGGCGGCCGACGCTCCGAGGTGATCACGTCGTCGGGCGCGCAGACCGAGCAGGTCACCGCCGGTCGGTAGAAGTGCTGCCGGTCGTGGGGAGCGGGCGGTTCAGTCCCAGAGCGGATAGGACACGGTCCGTGAGAACTGCTCCGGCCGACCGTCCGGGTACACGAGGGTGATCCGGGAGTAGTGCGAAAGCTGAGGCCGCTTCTTCCACGGCCGCGGGTGGTCGAGCGTCACGGTCACCGGATAGGCGTGGAAGCGGCCGGCGGCGCAGTACGGCTTGCAGTCGTTGACCCAGTTCACACCCTCGGCCCGCGCCGAGTCCGTGCCCCAGCGGGACCAATGCAGCGAGGCCAGACGGCTGTTGCCGTCACCGCAGGCGAGCATGAAGTCGACCGGCCGCACTTCCGGATGCCACAGGCAGTCCACGAGCACCGGAACATCGACGCCCTGCGGTGCGGCCTGCGCGGTCTGCGCGGCGGGTGCCGGGGCCGACCGGGCCTCGGTCGGTGTGCCTGCCGCGGTGGCGAGGGTGGCGGCCGCGAAGAGGGCGATCGTCGTGGTGAGTGCGCGTATGTGCATGGCCGTTTCCCCGCTGCCCGCTCGCCGAGGGATGTCCCGGTTCCGACGCTACGACCGAGGGCCTGAACACACCACTCGAACGGAGCACGGCAGCCACGTGGCCGATGACTTTTCGCCGCCCCGGGAGTCGTACCCGCGACGATCAGCCGTAAGTCGAGTCGAAGTCGAACCGTGACGACCAGCCGACCGGAAGGCCACCGATGAACACGCCGCACACCACACTGCACACCACTCTGCACCGGTATGTCGACGCCGGAACGGTGCCGGGCGCCGTCGGCCTCGTGGCCCGCGGTGACGACGTCCAGGTCGTGACCGCCGGCTCGGTCGACACCGCCGGCGGCGCCGCGATGGCGAGGGATTCGCTCTTCCGTATCGCCTCGATCACCAAGCCGATCACGGCGGCGGCGGTCCTGATGCTGGTGGAGGACGGGAGCCTGGCCCTGGACTCGCCGGTGGAGACGTGGCTGCCGGAACTGGCGAAGCCGAGCGTGGTGCGTACCCCTGATGCCCCGGTCGAGGACGTCGTCCCGGCGGCCCGTCCGATCACCGTCGAGGACCTGCTCAGCTCCCGCACGGGCTGGGGCTTCCCGGACGACTTCTCGCTGCCCGCGGTGCAGTCCCTGTTCACGGTCCAGAAGGACGGCCGCGCGCTCCAGGACTGGCCCGACGCCGACACCTGGCTGGCCCTTCTGTCGCGGGTGCCGATGCTGCACCAGCCGGGGGACGCCTGGCTGTACGGCACCTCCTCCGACCTCCAGGGCATCCTGGTCGCCCGGGCGTCGGGCCGCTCCTTGCCCGACTTCCTCAAGGAACGGATCTTCGAGCCGCTCGGCATGAACGACACCGCCTTCGAGGTCCCCGAGTCCAAGCGCCACCGCTTCACCTCGGCCTACAGCCCGTCCCCGGACGGCACCCTGGAGATGGTGGATACCCCGGACGGGGAGTGGAGCCGTGTCCCGCGCTTCCACTCCGGCGGCGGGGGCCTGGTCTCCACCGCCGACGACTGGCTGGCCTTCGCACGCATGCTGCTGAACGGAGGCGAGGCGGGCGGGCGCCGCCTGCTCGCCCCCGCCTCGGTTGCCCGGATGACCACCGACCACCTCACGCCCGCCCAGCGCGGCAACGCCACCCTCTTCCTGGAAGGTCAGGGATGGGGATACGGCGGTCAGGTCGACATCAGCGCGGCCGACCCCTGGAACGTCCCCGGCCGCTACGGCTGGGTCGGCGGCACGGGCACGACGGCACATGTCGTTCCGTCCACGGGCACGGTCGCGATCCTTCTCACACAGGTCGCGATGGAGAGCCCGACCCCGACACCGCTGATGCGGGACTTCTGGAGGAGCGTGGCGCTCGGTTGACCCTTTGGACGTGGCGTTTCGGGGAGAGGCCGGTCAATAGGGACGGGCGGCGGGCGGGCCGATCCAGCGGCGGTAGGCGTCCACGTCCACGTTGCTGCCGCACAAGACGGTGACCACGTGCCGGCCGGCGAAGCGGTCACGGTCTTCCAGGATCGCCGCGATGCCGAGCGCGGCGGACGGCTCGACCACGAGGCCGGCGTGGTCGAACAGCATCCGCATACCGGCGATGATCGACTCCTCCCGGACCAGGACGGCGTCGTCGGCGACCAGGAGGAGGTCGTCCAGGACCGCCGGGATGGGGAACCGGCCGGCGACCCCGTCAGCGATGGTGTCGGTCGCGTCGGTGGTGACCACGCGTCGTTGACGCCAGGACAGGGTCAACGCCGGTGCGCCCAGCGGCTGGACACAGACGACCTCCACGTCCGGCGCGAAGTCCTTCACGACGTGACCTACACCGGTGGCCAGCGCCCCGCCGCCGAGAGCGATGAGGACGGTGTCGAACGACGCGGCGCTGTCCACCAGTTCCAGCCCGATGGTCGCCGCGCCCTCGCAGGTCTCGATGTCCAGGCTGTCTTCGACGAGCCGGATGCCTTCGTACCGCGCGATGGCCGCCGCCCGCTCGCGAGCCATCTCGTGGTCGCCGTCCACCAGCTCCAACTCGGCGCCCAGCGCGCGGATGCGATCGAGTTTGGCCGCGGTCGCGAAACGGGATGCCACGACGGTGACATCGAGCCCCCGGCCGCGACCGGACCAGGCGAGGGCCTGACCGAGGTTGCCGGCACTGGCACACACCACCGCCCGCGAGTCACCGCCGGCGAGCAGGCTCGCGACCACCTCGGTGCCACGGCCCTTGAAGCTGCGGACCGGGTTCGCCGTCTCGAGCTTGATGCTCACCGCGCACCCGAGTTCGGGCTCCAGTGCCTCGCAGCGGTACAGCGGCGTGTCGAGGAAGACCGGGTCGATCATCCGGCGAGCGGCCCGAATCCGTTCGGTCTCGAGGCGGGTCTTCTGCACGGCACGGCAGCCTAGCGGGAGAGGAACGGGACGCACCCTACGCGGAATCGCAGGCCGCTTCCTGGGCGGCCATCACCTCGTCACCGTGCTCGAAGGCCCATGCGCCGACGGCGTCGATGGGGGCCAGCAAGGTCCGTCCCAGAGCGGTGAGTTCGTACTCGACGCGTGACGGTGCCTCGGGGGACGCGTACCGGTGCACCAGCCCGTTGAACTGAAGGCGGCGCAGCGTCTCGGTGAGGACCTTGGAGCTGATTCCCCCGATCCGCTCCCGCAGTTCGGTCGGGCGCCGGGGGCCGTCGCGCAGCGCCCAGAGCACGACGGCGTTCCAGGTGTTCGACAGCAGGTCGAAGGCGAGGCGGGCGCGGCAGTCGGCGAGGAAGGCGTCGGTCGTCACGCACCAAATGGTGCCCGAACGGTTCTCTAGCGTCGGCATGAACCGTCGAACCGGCAGGAGAGGAACGCGTGATGAGGATCGGCGTGCTGGGAACGGGCAACATGGCCGACGCGCTCGCCACCCACTGGGTGCGCGCCGGGCACCAGGTGACCATCGGGGGCCGGGACGCGGCCAGGGCGGAGCGGCTCGCCGGGCGCATCGGGGGCGGCGCGAGGGCGGACGGGCTGCGCGCGGCGGCCGAGTCCGGTCAGGTGGTGCTGGCCGCGCTGCCTTTCGGGCCGGGGGAGGACGTCGTACGGGAACTGCGCGCGGCCTTGGAGGGCAAGGCGCTCATCGACTGCTCCAACCCGATCGGCCCGGGTTTCCGGCTGCTGACGGAAGGCGGCCCCTCGGCTGCCCAGCGACTGGCCGCGGCGGCACCGGGAGCCCATGTGGTCAAGGCCTTCAACCTCTGTCACGAGGACGTGTGGCGTATGCGGCCGCCCGTGTTCGACGGGCGGCCGCTGGCCGTACCGGTCTGCGGCGACGACGAGTCGGCCCTCGCGCGCGTACGCGAGTTGGTGCGCGATGTGGGCTGCGCACCCGTGGCCGGCGGCAGGCTGGACCGAGCGGGACTCCTGGAGGCGACCGCGGCGCTGTTCATCGCGCTGTGGGTGGGCGAGGAGGCGGACGCCCAGGCGATCGCACCGCCACTGGCCTACGCGGCCGGCCCGGCCCACTACGGCCGGGGGAGCGCTCGGTCGTAGACGTTGTCCGGGGTCACGATCTCGGTGATCGCCCGGGCGAGCAGCGAGGACGGCTCCTGGCCCTGGTACGCGATGTCCGTGTTGATCATCAGGACCAGGGTGGCCTTCTTCGAGGGCAGGTAGACGGTGACCGTCTGGTATCCGGGGATGGAGCCGTTGTGCCCGATCCAGCCGCCGCTGTCGAAGATGCCCAGGCCGTAACTCGTGCCGGGGATGCCGGTGGGCAGCGTCTTGAGGCGCTGCGCCTGGGTCTCGGGGCGTAGCAGCGTGCCGGTGGCGACGATCTTCGCCCAGCGGCGCAGGTCGTGCAGGTCGGAGATCATCCCGCCGGCCGCCCATGCCCAACTGGGGTTCCAGTCGGTGCTGTCGGTCACCTCCCCGGTCAGCGTCTGGTTGGTGTAGCCCCGTGAGTGCGGTAGGGGGAACTCGAAGCCCCGGGGGAGCAGCGTGTGGGACAGACGGGCGGGGCGCAGCACCCGTCGGTCGAGGAAGTCGGCCAGACGGAGCCCGCTGACCTTTTCGACCACCAGCCCCAGGAGGACGAGGTTGGTGTTGGAGTACTCGAACTTCTTGCCAGGCGCCGAGGTGTTCTTGTGCTTGAAGCCGTACGCCAGCACCTGCCGCGGGGTGAACGACCGCCGCGGGTCGCTCAGCAGGTCGTGCTGGAAGGTCGCGTCGGCCGTGTACGGGAACAGGCCGCTGCGCATCTCGGCGAGATGGCGCAGCGTGATCCGCGAACCGCGGGGCACGCCGTGGATGTAGCGGGAGATGGGATCGTCGAGTCCGACCCGCCCGTCGTCGACGAGTTCGAGCAGCGCGGTGACCGTGAAGGTCTTGGTCTCGCTGCCGATCCGGGTGTACACGCCGGTGGTCATCGGCTCGCGGGTGGCCGTGTCGGCGACTCCGGTCGCGCGGACGTAGCTGCCCTTGCCCGGCATCCACAGCCCGGCGACGACACCGGGGATCCCGGCCTGTCGGCGGACCTTCTCGATGGCCTTGTCCAGGCGCGCGGTCAGCTCACGGTCGAATCCGTGCGGAGGGCAGTCGGCGGCCACGGTCCGAGAGGGTGGCACGGCCGGGGCAGCAGTGGCCGGGGCCGCTGCCATCGGTGCCAGTACGGACGCCACGAGCAGCGTTGCGGAGAGGACACGGCGGGCGGGGGTACGTCTCACGTCTCGGTGCCTCTTCCAGGTCTGGGGCGGGGCAGCCACGTCACCACCCGCTCCTTCGGGGCAGGTTCTGCACATGGCGGGGTTCCGGACGAGTCCACCCGTTCGGCGTCCGGCGATTCGCTCTGACGTACTACGGCGCGTGGTGTCGCTACGCGACCTGGTACGACATCGTGTGACGTGCTTGCCGGCTGTCTGGTGGGAGGAGTGGCGGGTGAGGGTCGTCGTGACGGGCGCGTCCGGGTTCGTGGGGCGTCTGCTGGTGAGGGAACTGCTTCGGAGGCGATGCTTCGCGGGAACCCCGGTCAGCCGGTTGGTGCTGGTCGATCGGGTCGCCTGGCCCGACGCTCCGCAGCTCGCGGATCCCCTCGTGCGATCGGTGAACGGTGACCTGGTCGACCGTCTCACCGAGGTGTTCGCGGAGCCGGTGGACGTGGTGTTCCATCTCGCGGCCGCGGTGTCCGCCGAGTGCGAGGCCGACTTCGACCTCGGTATGCGCGTCAACGTGGATGCCACCCGTGCTCTGTTGGAGGCGGCGCGGGCGCAGTCGGCGGCCGGCGGGCCGGTGGCCCGGGTGGTGTTCGCCGGCAGTCTCGCCGTCTACGGTCCGCCTCCGGCGCGGGAACCGCGGCCGCCGGTCAGCGAGATGACGTTGCCGGTGCCGCAATCGAGTTACGGCGCGCAGAAGTTGATGTGCGAACACCTCATCGCGGACATGACCCGCCGGGGATTCGTCGACGGGCGCGTGGCCCGGCTGATGACCGTCGCGGTACGGCCGGGCAGGCCCAACGCGGCCGCGTCCGGTTTCCTCTCCGCGATCATCCGTGAGCCGCTCGCCGGACGGCCCACCGTCTGCCCCGTCGCCCCCGACCTGAAGGTCGCTCTGGCCTCGCCACGGACCACGATCGAGTCCCTGCTCCGCATCGCGGAGACCGAGCCGGACGACGGGCCGGGAGCCATGGCGGCGGCGATGCCGGTCAATGTGCCCGCCCTGACCGTCTCGGTCGCCGACATGCTTGCCACCCTGCGCCGGGTGGCAGGTGCCGCGACCGCGGATCTGGTGACCGTCGCACCCGACCCCGCGGTGGAGGCCCTGGTCGGCTCGTGGCCCGCGCACTTCGACAACCGCCGAGCCACGGACCTGGGCCTACGGCCCGACGCGACCTTCGAATCGGTCGTACGGGCCTATGTCGCCGACCATCCCGAGGCGGTGACGGAACCTCTGGGAGGACGGACGACCCCCTGAGCGCAAGGTGCTCGGCCCGGTTCCGAGAGCTGTTTCAGCCCGCTCCCGTCGGGTCGGGCGTCACGGCCGTGTCCGATTCCCTGCCGGGCAGGACCCGGGCCGCCAGCAGTGTGACGTCGTCCTCGGAACCGGCGGGGGCCAGCCGGTCGAGGACCGTGTCCAGGACGGCCGGCAGAGGGTGCCCGGAGACGACGGGTGTGGCGGCGAGCGCGGTCAGTCCGGTGTCGATGTCCGTCCCGCGCCGTTCGACCAGCCCGTCGGTGTAGAGGAGCAGCAGCGAGTCCGGCGGCAGCGGGACGCGCCTGCTGCCGTACTCGCCGGTTCCCGTGCCCAGCGGCGGGCCCACGGGGAGTAAGGCCAGTTCGGGGGCGGCGCCCGGGCGGACCAGCAGGGGTGGGACGTGTCCCGCTGTGGCCAGCTCGGCGTGTTCGGCGGTGGGGTCGAGGAGGGCCAGGACGCAGGTGGCGACCCGGTCCAGGTCGAGCGCGTGGGCCGTACGGTCCGCCTCGGCGAGCAGCCGGTCGGGGGCGAGCCCCTGAAGGGCCAGGGCGCGGATCAGGGACCGGTATTCGCTCATCGCGGCCGCCGCGCGCACCCCGTGCCCCATGACATCGCCGACGACGAGCAGGGTGCGTCCGCCGGGCAGGGCGACCGCGTCGAACCAGTCACCGCCGACCTCGGCGCCTCGCCCGGCCGGCAGATAGCGGCTGGCGATCTCCACGCCCGGCCCGGGCCTGTGCGGGGTGGCCAGGAAGGCGCGCTGCATCTCCAGGGTGGTCTCGTGCTCGTGGGTGTAGCGCAGGGCGTGCCCGATACCCGTGGCGGCCCGGGCGGTGAGCTGCGCGAGGAGTTCGACGTCCTGTGGCGTGAACTCGGGGGAGTCGCCTCTGCGGCCGACGATGACGGCCCCTATGGGCTCGCCGCCTGCCATCAGCGGGAGATAGGCCACGGAGTGCAGGTCCAGTGCCCGGTAGCGCTCCAGGCGCTGCCGGGTGGGCGCCAGGAGGCGAAGGGCCTCGTCGTCGGGCCGGTTGAGCACCATGGGCTCGTGCCCGCTGAGGACCCGGGCCATCGACGAACTGGCCTGATGGAAGATCACTTCGCCGCTCCTGGTGACGGGGGCCAGCGGCGGTCCGTGCATACCGGGGGCGGCGGTGACGGCCATACGGCGCAGCCACACCGCGGCAGGCCTCAGCGGTGCCCTGGGTGTGCCCTCGGGGTCGACCACGTCGACGGCGGCGTAGTCGGCGAACCGTGGCACCAGCACATCGGTCAGCGCCCGGCACGCCTCGGCCGCGTCCAGCGTGCTGCCGACCCGGGCCGCGGTCTCGTCCAGCAGCTCCAGACGGTCCTGGGCGCGCCGCAGGGACTCGTTCTGCCGGATGCCCTCGGTCACCTCCATCACGATGGCGGCGACGCCGAGGATCTCACCGTCCTCGCTGGTCAGCCGCTGGAAGGCGCCGAGCCACCAGCGCGGCACGTCCACGGGGTCGACGGGCGCGCGGCCGTCGAACACCACCACCTGCGGTCGGCCCGTGCGGAGCACCTCGCGGGCCACGTCGGCCGAGGGTCCGGAGCCGGGGATGACCTCCGGCATCGGCCGGCCGAGGTGCTCCTCGACCGGCACGCCGTTGGCCTGTGCCAGTGCGTCGTTGACGTACAGGTAGCGCAGGTCCGTGTCCAGGATCCCGATGGCCGCCGGTGTCTCGTCCAGGAACCGCCGCCCGAGCCACAGCTCGTCCAGCGCCCGGTCCGTTTCCGGACCGCGGTCCGACCCGTTCCGCACCGCCTCCGACAGCGCCCTCAGCGTCGCGGACGTCAGGAAGGGGGCGAGGCGCGCGGTCAGGCGAGGGTCGAGGGCGTTCATCCGGTAGGTCACTCGCTCCTGTCATGGATGGCCCGGTCGCAGTGGTGCTGCCGCGCAGCTCCGGCGCGCGCCGCTCACCGGAGTCCGATTAGTCACACTTGTTCAGTATTACAGCGCATCCCTGACGTCGTGGCTGTGACCTGGGTCTCATGCGAGCGCATGTGCGGCGAGGAGCGCAGGCTCGTACGTCCTGGTCCGGGTGCTCAGTGACCTGCGCCGAACAGCGACCGGTTGGCGACGTCGATGATGAACGGGCCGGCATAGGAGGGGTACCGGTCCACGATCGCCTTCTTGTACGCCTCGCCGTCGTCACCGAGCAGTTCGCGGGCGTCGGTGAGGTACCGGCGTATCTCGGCGTAGACCTCAGGGCCGGAGGGCAGGCCGTGGCCGGCGAGGACGGTGTCGAAGGCGGTCTCGGCGGCCAGGGTGTCGATGGCCCGCTGCCAGCCGTCGATGTCGTCGTTGCCCAGGTAGAGGTGGACGTCGTGGTAGACGAGATCCTGGGCGACGAGGACGCCCTGGTCGGGCAGCTTGACGACGAGTTCGTCGGCGGCCTCCCCGCCGGAGACGGTCTCGAAGACGAAGAGGACTCCGTCGATCATCTCGGTGCCCGGCGTGAGGTCCACGCTCGACGGCAGGTCGGTGGCCGGGACGACCAGGCCGCTCGGCAGCTGGGCGGCGGGACGTGCGGCGATCTGTTCGCGCACCTGGGGCAGTACGTGGACGGGGACGCCGAAGCGGTCGGCGCCGTTGTAGTGGTCGGGGTGGCCGTGGGTGATGATCAGGCGGTCCAGCGGCTTGCCGAGGCCCCTGGCGTAGGCGACGGCCTCGTCGGCGTAGGCGGGATCGAGCTGGGCGTCGATCGCGACGATGCGAGCCGGGGTCTCGATCAGCTGCGTGGTGGCGTGGAAGGTGTCGGCCGGGGACATGTAGCTGTGGATGCGGACCGGACCCCTGTCGAGAACCGTGACGGTGCCGTTCATGGGAGTGCTCCTTGCGGTGAAGGCGGCCCTGTGCCGCCTGTACGACGTCCACTCTCGTCGTGAAACCGCAGGCAGACGAGATACGCTGAAGACGCCGCATGGTAAATCGAGGACATCTGGAGATCGTGATGCTTCCCGCGAGTCCGGAAGGCGGTGATCCCTCCTGGGAATGTGGTGATCCCTCCCGGGGCGGTGTGATCCCCCGGCTCGACTTCAATCCGCCCGAGGACCGGGTCCCCGGCTTCGAGATCCTCGATCTGGCGACCCTGCACGAACGGCGCCGACGGCGGCGCAGCCGGCCCGACGCGGTCCACCGGGTGGACTTCCACACCCTCACGCTGGTCACGCGAGGCAGCGGAGAGCACACGATCGACTTCGAGACACACCCCTGTCGCCCCGGGACCCTGCTGTGGATCCGCCCCGGGCAGGTCCAGCGATACGCCGACCCCGGAGCCACCGACGGCACGCAACTGCTCTTCACTCCCTCCTTCCCACCGCACTTCAGCAGCGCCGAGCGACTGGTGAACGAGTGGTACGGCCCCGTGTGCTGGCAACTGGGCGCCGGCCCGGCCTACGCCGTCCTGACCGCGCTGCTGGGCCAGATGCGCGCCGAGTACGACCGAACCGAGCCCGCCGTGTCAGCGGAGATCCTGCAACTCCTGCTGGCCACCGTGCTGTTGCAGATCGACCGGCTGCCCCACCCCGCCGGCGGCACCGACCCCCAGGCCGGCGGCGAGGTGTACGCCCGCTTCCGCGCCGAACTGGAACGCTCCTACGCCACCACCCGCCGTGCCGCCGACTACGCCCACCGTCTCGGCTACACCGTCAAGACCCTCACCCGAGCCTGCCTGGTCGCCACCGGACAGCCCGTCAAACACGTCATCGACGCCCGGGTCGCCCTGGAGGCCAGACGCCTGCTCGCACACACCGACGAGCCGGTCGCGACGATCGCCCGCCGCCTCGGCTTCCCCGAACCCACCAACTTCGGCAAGTTCTTCACCCACCGCACCGGAGCCACTCCCGGCGCCTTCCGCCTGGCCCACCAGGGCGGACAGCCGCTCGGGAGCCCGCGGTGACCCGTCCGGCGAGACGGTGGCCGGGTGGCGACTCTCGCGGCACTGCCCGTGTCGGTCGTGGCGCTCGGTACCTTGGCCCGGTGGCGGAGCCAACCCCGCAACCCGGGCTGGAGACGCTGGTCGAGCGGGTCCGGGACACCGGACTGGCCGTCGAGCTGACCGTGACCGGCCCGCCGCTTCCCGCTCGCCCGGCCTCGAACTCGCCGCCCGTCTCCATCTGGCCGAGGCGACCGTGAAGACGCACGTCGCCCGCACCCTCGTCAAGCTCGGACTCCGGGTACCGTGCCGGTTTAGCGGGCGCGGGCGGGGGACTTGTCGGGTGAACGTTCTAGTGCGTCGATCTTCTGGTTCGTCCGTTTCGGCGGCCGCTCTGTCGCACCATGGTGGGCCATGACGCCGAACCCGGAGCCCGCATGAACCCACCGCGTATCGACGTCGTACACCCGGACGCCCTCGGCAGCGGCGACGTCGAAGTGTGGAGCGAGCTGCGGAGTCGGGCCACGACAACCCACAACCCTTTCATGAGCGCGGAGTTCACCAGGGCCGTCGGTCGGGTGCGGGCCGACACCCGGGTGGCCGTCCTGCGCCGCGGAGGCGAACCGGTCGGCTACTTCCCCTACCAGCACGGGAGATGGGGACACGGACACGCGCTCGGGATGGGTGTCTCCGACTGCCAGGGTGCGGTGCTGCACCCCGACGTGGATCTGGACCCCCGGCAACTCATGCGGGCCTGCTCCCTGAACGCCTGGGAGTTCAACCACCTGGAAGCCGGCCAGGACCTCTTCCTGCCCTACGCGACAGGTGAGTTCGCGTCGCCCTTCGTCGACCTCACCCGCGGCTTCGTACGCTACGAGGACCATCTGCGGGCGCACTCACGCAAGTTCCTGAAGGCGGCGCGGGCCCAGGAACGGCGCATGGACCGCCACCTCGGCCCGCTGCGCTACGTCCACGACGAGCGGGACCCCGCGGCCCTGCGCACCCTCCTGGCATGGAAGTCCGCCCAGTATCGCCGCACGGGTCGCCGGGACCCCTTCGCCCAGCCCTGGATCGCCCGGCTCGTGACCATGCTGGCCGACACGAGGTCACCGCACTGCTCCGGCATCCTCTCGGTGCTCTACGCGGCGGGCAGACCCGTGGCCGCTCACTTCGGGCTGCGCTCCCGCACGGTCTTCTCCTGCTGGTTTCCTTCCTACGACCGGGAGTTGGCCACCTACTCACCGGGCCGTGTCCTGTACCTGCGCATGATGGAGGCGGCAGCCGCCGCCGGTGTCCACGTCTTCGACTTCGGCCGGGGCCAGGCCGCCTACAAGGACTCCTTCAAGACCGGCGATCTCCTGGTCCACGAAGGAGCCGTGCGCGCGGCCGGCCCCGGCGCCGTCCTGCACTGGCTGCGCCGCGAGCCGGTGCGAGCCGCTCACGGCTTCGTCCGGGACCGCCCCGCGCTCAGGGCGGCGGCGGTCCGGACGCTCAGGACGATCGGAGACGTACGGGAGCGCTGACCTCCCCTGCGCCGAGGGCGGGCCGGTGTCTGCGCGCCCGGCGCAGGAACGGGGCCTCGACGACGTAGTACGACAGGAGGGCCATCGCCACGGTCAGCACCACCGTGGCCGACAGCAGCCCGTCCTTCATGCCGAGGGAGGCCAGCAGCCGGATGACGGGGTAGTGCCACAGGTAGATGCCGTAGCTCAGATTGCGTCCCGCCCAGGCGAGCGGGGCGAGCGCCAGCAGCCGGGAGAGCCGGCCGTCGGGCCGAAGCTCCAGCCCCGCGACGAGGGTGGCGGACACCACCGCCACGCCGAGGAATCCGACCGTGTACCAGAGGGTCGTCCAGATGCCGTGGTCCCCGGTCACGGGCACCCGCCAGGCCACGAGCGCCAGCAGGGCGAGGGCCGGGACGGCGAGCCGGCCGGCCCAGGTACGCAACAGGGCCAGCCGTGGGTCGTCGGCGCGCAGCCGTGCCAGCACCACGGCGACCAGGGCGCCGGCCAGCAGCTGGTCGGCGCGGGTGTCGGTGCCGTTGTAGATGCGGTGGGTCGCGTCCGGGTTCCACAGAACGCAGCGCCACAGGAAGGGCAGGACGCACAGGGCGGCCGTACACAACCAGACCGTACGGGCCCGCGTCCGGCGCAGAAGCAACAGCAGGAACAGTGGCCACAGCAGATAGAACTGCTCCTCCACGGCCAGTGACCAGGTGTGCGCGAGGGGTCCGCCGGAGTACGGCCCGGACTCCATGGCCCGTACGACGTTGGTCACGAACGCCGCCGCGAGACCCACCGCCTGCCACGAGCCCTCGAAGGCCCACAGCGAGGTCGTCGCCGCCAGCACCAGGCAGACCGCGCACAGCGCCACCAGTGCGGGGACGAGTCGCAGCCAGCGGCGCCGGTAGAAGGCCAGGAGGGCGATGGTGCCGTTGCGGGCGTACTCGGCGAGCAGCAGGCGGGTGATGACGAACCCGCTGATGGTGAAGAAGACGTCCACGGCCACCGAGCCGCCGGGCACCAGGGTGTGGTCGACGTGATAGACGAGGACCAGCCCGACCGCCAGGGTCCGCAGTCCGTCCAGACCGCTCACCCGGCCGCTGTGCAGGGTGGCCGACGGGAAGCCCCGGCGTGCGCGTGGCGCCGCCGGGGCCGTGGATCTGCGGACGTCGACCGCCGTGTCCGTCCCGCTTGCTTCTACGGCCGTCGAGTCCGGTGCCTTGACCATGAACGAGATCGCTGCCCACCTGCCCACTGATTCGGGATGACTCCGTGCGCCTGTCCGTAAAGCACGGTCACATGCCTTCCTGGCAGCCACCTGTCCGGATCCGAGGGCATTCCCATGAGATGTCGTTGAGGCCGGGCGCCATCAGGCCGACGTTGCGTTTACGCCTGTGGAAAGGGGGAGGTGCTCACCTGGGGGCCGGGTTTGTCCGGCGTTCAGCGGGGGAGCCGCGAAGAGAGCGCGGCTCATTTTCCAGGTCTCTTCCCGAGACCGGGTGTCGACCGTGCGCCGGGATGTGGCCCTGCGGCTTGGGAGCCCGTGGACCTCGGCGGCCGCCCACCCCTCCCGGCCGGCGGGCCGAGCGGCCCGCGGAACGGACTGTCTGTGAACTCCCAACCCGACGACGCCGTCAGCGTCACCAGCGTGGTCGAGCTGCTGCTGGACACCGAAACCCTGGAGGACTTCCTCCACGGTCTCGCGGAAAAGGCGATGACGCACGCGCCCAAAGCCGACGGCTGCGGTCTCACGCTGCAACGCGGGGGCCGCTTCGTGACCGTGACCAGCGTGGGCGTCAGCGCCTCGGCCCTGGACGAGAAGCAGTACGGCCTGGACGACGGTCCCTGCCTGCAGGCCCTGCGCACAGGTGAGGAGGCCCACGTCAGCGACATGATGGAAGAGCAGCGCTGGGGCAGCTATCCCGCGCACGCGGTGGCCTCGGGAGCCCGCTCCTCGATGTCCTTCCCGATCGCGGCACGCACCGACACAGCCGGCGCCCTGAACCTGTACTCCCCCCAGCCCCACGGTTTCGACGACGCCGACCTGTCCGCGCTGCGCGCCCTGGCCAGCCAGGCCACCGGTGCGATCGTCCTGGCCCAACGCATGGCCCGTTCCCAGCAGTTCACCAGGGACGTACAGCAGGCACTGCGTTCGCGTGCCGTCATCGACCAGGCCGTCGGCATCATCATGGCCCAGCAACGCTGCCCCAGCCCCGAGGCCTTCGCGATCCTGCGCAGCGCCTCACAGAGCCGCAACGTCAAACTCCGCGATCTGTGCGCCGAGCTCATCACACGCCTCACGGGGCAGCCCCCGCACGACCCGCAGACCTTCGCACCACCGTCCGGCCCGTAACACCCCGACCGCACGGTCACTCCCGTCACCACCCGTGCCGCCACGCGTGGCACGCCGGCCGCCGTCGGCGAACAAGGGCAGCTCACGACGTGTTCCGATCATGTCGGCCAACACGTTACGATCGGCGCGGAGTTGGGACGAAGCTCCGTGACCGCACCGGCATCCCTGCCTCCCGCCCACTTGACCTTTCCGCGCCAGGCGCCCGGATGCCCCTGTGGGCTGCTGGAGCCGCATCGCCGACAACACGGCTCCAGCCCCGCCCTTCGATGGAGGAAACCTCCCGCATCCTCTGTTCGGAGGGCATCGCGTGAGGAGCTGACGAGGGGGAGCCTCGCTCTTCACGCGCTCGGCGGTCGCCGTCATTCGAAGGGGCGGCGGCCGCCTCCAACACGGGCTGCCACGGCAACCCGCTTCCAGGCTAGGCCGCCCACGTCCGTCCGTCTGCCCGCCCACAAAGAATGGCCAGAGGAAGGGCTCCCCCGAAGACGTGATCCGGGGGAGCCCTTCGGTTCTCGCTGTTACGGCGGGGCGTTACGACATGGCGGGCAGTACGTGGTCGCCGACCTTGTCGGTGCTCAGGCACAGGGAGCACACGACGGCGTCGTGGGTCTGGCAGGCGGCCAGGTCGGGGCGCTCGTAGGGCTGGTGGCAGACGTGGCAGTCGAGGGTGACGGCGCTCGGGTTGCCCTCGGTGTCGAGCATCGGCTCGTCGATGCCGTCGTCGGTGCGGCGCAGGTAGTACTTGCCCTTGGTGACGATCGCCATGACCGGGGTGAGGACGAAGGCGATCACGGCGGCGGCGACCGGGGAGTACGGCTGGAGCGTGTCGCCGAGGGCGTGGAAGTACATGGCGATGGAGAGACCGGAGGCGGCGACGAAGGCGACCACACCGACCGGGTTGACGGCGTAGAGCATGCCGCGGCGGAACTCCGGTGCGTGCGGGGAGAGTTTGAGCAGGTACTTGTTGATGCCGATGTCGGTGGCGACGGTGACCACCCAGGCGATGGCGCAGTTGGAGTAGAAGCCCAGGATGTCGTTGAGGAAGCTGAACATGTCGGCCTCCATCAGCGCGAGCGCGAAGCCCAGGTTGACCAGTACGAACACCATGCGGCCCGGGTAGCGCTTGGTGACGCGGGTGAAGGAGTTGGTCCAGGCGAGGGAGCCGGAGTAGGCGTTCGTCACGTTGATCTTGATCTGGCTGATCACGACCAGCGCCACGGCCAGCGGGAGCACGACCCAGGACGGCATCATCGCGTCGAAGGCGCCCTTGAACTGCTGGATCGGCTCGGGCGCCACGTCCGGTCCGACCTTGGCCAGGATGTAGACGGCGAGGAAGACGCCGATGGCCTGCTTGAGCGCGCCGAGGACGACCCAGCCGGGGCCGGCCATGATGACCGCGGTCCACCAACTGCGCTTGTTCGCCTCGGTCTTGGGCGGCATGAAGCGCAGGTAGTCGATCTGCTCACCGATCTGCGCGATGAGCGACAGACACACGCCCGCGCCCAGCAGCACGGAGGCGGTGTTGACGCCGCCCTCGCCGTCGGTGCCGGCGTAGGCGAGGAAGCGGTCGACGGTGCCGGGGTCGGTGGAGATCAGGTAGACCAGCGGGGCGACCATCAGGATCAGCCAGATCGGGGTGGTCCACACCTGGAGCTTGCTGAGCGCCTTCATGCCGTAGATCACCAGCGGGATCACCATCAGCGTGGAGACCAGGTAGCCCAGCCACAGCGGCAGTCCGAGGCCCAGTTTCAGGCCCTGGGCCATGATCGAGCCTTCGAGGGCGAAGAAGATGAAGGTGAAGCTGGCGAAGATGACGCTGGTGAGGACCGAGCCGTAGTAGCCGAAGCCGGAGCCGCGGGTGATCAGGTCGAGGTCGATGTTGTAGCGGGCGCCGTAGTAGGCGAGCGGGAACCCGGTGACGAAGATGACCACCGCGGCGACGGCGATCGCCACGAGCGCGTTGCCGGTGCCGTGGGCCAGGCCGATGCCGGCGCCGATGGAGAAGTCGGCCATGTAGGCGATGCCGCCGAGGGCGGTCGTGGCCACGACCATCGGGGTCCAGCGGCGGTAACTGCGGGGCGCGAACCGGAGGGTGTAGTCCTCCAGAGTCTCCTTCACGGCCTGATCGGTGCCCGGCGCTGCCTTCTGCGGGGGACCCGGCGGTTCGGTGACTTCGGCCAGTCGTGGCTCGGTACTCATGCCACGCCTCCTTGCTGCGGGTTGGGGACGGGGGTGAGGTATCGCCCACGAAGGAGGGCGGGGGTGCGTCGGTCCGTGTCCGCTCGATGCCTGGAGGGCGCGTGCGTGGAACTCCTCGACGAGCGCGACAACTTGGGGCTTCTGGTGGGCGGGAGCCCCGCGCTGCGGGTCGTATACGGCCTCATGCACATGACGAGGGACGTTAGGCAGGAGTCGTTACCCCTAAATACTTCCTGAATGAAGGAAGTGTTTCGGAAGACTCTCATCACCCCAGCCGAAGTCCCCCGCGGTAGTCAGGCTTGGGGGACTGTCGGTGGCTGGTGGAAGGATCACCGGTATGGGTTTCGTACGTACTACTCCGCCGCGGCCCATCGAGGTGACCGCGGTCTTTCCCGAGCTGGCTCCGTTGGCGCGTCCTGCCATCCGGCTGCATCCGCGTCCGGGGTCGCCTTCGGTCAGGGACAGTTCGGTCGGCGGGCCGTTGCTGTGGCCGGCCGGGGAGCCGTGGCCGCACTGCGAGGACGCGAACCTGCACGTGGACACCGGATTCCGCGAGTCACCGACCGAAGTGCGGCTCAAGCGACGGTTGCAGTCCCGGTGGCGCCCTGGTGAGCAGCCTCCCGCGTTCACGCCCGAGGAGGAAGCGCTCAAGGAACGCAATGCCGCGTGGCTCGCTGAACGACTCGACGCCGGCCCTCCCCGGCCCGCCGACTGCCCGGTCCCGATGTTGCCCGTGGCTCAGCTGTTCCTGCGTGACATACCCCTGTTGCGGCCGCCCGGGCAGGCCGATCTGCTGCAGATTCTCTGGTGCCCGTACGAGCACGAACCGGATTACAAACCGGCGACCGCACTGTTCTGGCGGTCGGCGGCGGAGGTCGGCGACATCCTCGCCACACCTCCGGAACCGTACGAGGCGGACTATCCGGGTTACGTGCCGGAGCCGTGCCTGCTGGCGCCGGAAGCGATCACCGAGTACCCCAACAGCCTCGATCTGAGCCCGGAGTTGCGGCTGCTGCTGGAGGACCGGAACAGGTGGCAGGCAGCCGGCGTCGACGTGGACAGCTCCTACGCGGAGTCTCCGCGCGACTTCTACTCCATTCACCTGGGCAACGCGCCGGGCTGGAAGGTCGGCGGCTGGCCCCCTTGGGGCCGCACCGACCCGAACCCCCTGTACTGCACTGTGTGCGAGGTGCAGATGGTCCCGCTACTGACGATCGCTTCCTGGGAGTGGGACGGCGGAGAAGGTCACAGCTGGGCGCCGCGGGAAGACCAGGCCGCGGCCCTCGCCGGCTCCCGCCACGGGGGCCGGAATCCCTCGCAGCCGACGGGGGTGGAAGTAGGCAGCACGGACAATATGCAGATCTACGTCTGCCCGACCTCTCCCGAACATCCGCACACCGACCTGATCCAATGAACTGTCGGGCCTGCCGGTGTCAACCACCGTGGATCGGCACAGGGTCCGGCCGGTGACTCGGTGCCTTCCTCGTGCGCTATGCTTGATCTTGAGCTGGTCGCCGCAACTCCGGTCGATCGGTGTTGCGTTGGTCGTCCAAGGAAAGACGCCCCACTTCCTGTGGGGAAATGCAGGTGCAAGGCCTGCCCGGCGCTCGACCTACGGGGCCCGTCCCGCACACTGTGCGAGGCGGGTCGTTGTTTGTCCGGTGTGCCGCGAGTGTCGTGCAACGCGAAGCCCCGGCTGGACGGGGGAGACCAACCGGGGCCGTAATGCGGTGACTTGCGGAGGGCGGTCGCCTCTCGGCGAAAGGCTCCATGGGGCTTCAGCCGAACGATCTTCCCCATGGGCTATAGGTGAGGCCCGGGGACACTGTCCCCTCCGCAGCCACATATGGATGAACGGTCAACCGCCTCGGGTTGTTCCGTGTGCCGCCCGGGTGCCGCTGTGAAGTGGGACACCCCGCCCTACCGGTGGTCGGGGTGCCAGGCGATCAGGTGAGGAAGTCCGCGACGAGAGCGGCGAATTCATCGGGGTCGGCAAGCCGGACACCGAGAGACTCGGCCTTGGCCCGCTTGGACCCGGCGCCCTCTCCGGCGACGACCAGGGTGGTCTTCTTGGAGACGCTGGAGGAGGAGCGGCCGCCGGCGCGCTCGATGAGTTCGTTCATCTGGTTGCGGCTGAGCTTCTCCAGCGCGCCGGTCATCGCGCCGGTGACGACCACCGTCATCCCGGCGAGCGGTCCGCCCGCCGCCTCCGCGTTCTCCGTGCCGGTACCGGTGGCTGCGTCGGGGTCGGCTCCGGCGTCTTCAGCGGCGGGGGAGGGCGGGGTGGCGCCCGGTTCGGTCATGTTGACCCCGGCGGTGACGAGTCTGTCGATGAGCGGGGCGAGCTCGGTGAGTTCGGCCACGATGGAGGGGGCCTTCTCGGTACCGATGCCCTCGACCCGCTGCATCGTCTCGGCGTCGGCGGCCCGGATGTTGTCCATGGTGGCGAAGTAGCGGGCGATGCGGCGGGACATGGAGCGGCCCGTACCGCGCACCCCGAGCGCGCACAGCACCCGCGACAGCGGCTGCTCCTTGGCGGCCGTGATCGCCGTGAGGAGGTTGTCGGTGGATGTCTCGCCCATCCGCTCCAGGCCGAGGAGCTGGTCGCGGGTGAGGGCGAACAGATCGGCGAGATCGGCGACCAGGCCGGCGTCCACGAGCTGGACGACTCGGGTGTGGCCGAGGCCTTCGATGTCGAGCTGGTCGCGGCCGGCGGCGTAGGAGAGGGCGGCGACCAGGTGGCAGTTGCGGCCGTTCTCGCAGCGCCAGCGCTGCTCGCTGGTGTCGATGGGGGAACCGCAGCGCGGGCAGGATTCCGGGAAGACGATGGGCTGTTCGTCGCCGGTGCGCAGGTGCGCGACGGGGGCCTCGATGCGCGGGATGACGTCGCCCGCCCGGTGCACCATGACGTGGTCGCCCAGACGCAGGTCGCGGCGGGTGATGTCGGCTGGGTTGTGCAGCGTGGCGTAGGTGATGGTGGCGCCGTCGATCTCGACCGGCTCCAGCACGCCGCGAGGCGCGATGATGCCGGTGCGCCCCACGTTCCACTCCACCTCCAGCAGCCGGGTGATCTTCTCCACGGCGGGCAGCTTGTAGGCGATCGCCCAGCGCGGGGCACGTGACCCGGAGCCCGCGGCCTGCTGGTCGACGGCCAGGTCGGCCTTGATGACGATCCCGTCGATCCCGAACGGCAGCTCCGCCCGCAGCGCGGCGATCTCCTGCACCCGGGCCAGCACCCGCTCGACGCTGTCGGCGGTGATACCGGGCACGGCGGTGGTGGCGGTGGTGTTGATCCCGTACGCGGCGGCCTGGGCCATCAGGTCGCTGTGCGCGAGCTCGCCCAGCCGGGTGGCGAGGTCGGTCTCGGTGTCGGCGAGGGGGAGCAGGCCGTAGCCGAAGAAGGTCATCGGCACCGTGTAGGCGCGCTCCTTGGCGCGCAGGGTGCCGGCGGAGGCGCCCCGCGGGTTCGCGAACGGCTGGCCGCCGTGCGCGGTGCGCACGTCGTTGCCGTGCTCGAACTGGGCGGTGGTCATCAGGACCTCACCGCGTACCTCGACGGTGACCGGCTCGGACAGCTGCTCCGGCAGGCCCTCGATGGTGCCGATCGCGTGCGAGACGTCCTCTCCGGCGGTTCCGTCGCCGCGGGTGATCAGCTGTCTGAGGCGGCCGCGGGTGTAGCGGGCGGCGATCGCGAGGCCGTCCAGCTTCGGCTCGACGCTGAACTGTTCGACGTCGTGGCCGATCCTGCGGGCCAGCGAGGTCGTCCAGGCGGTGAACTCCTCCGGCGAGAACACGTTGTCCAGGCTCAGCATCGCCACCGTGTGCGGGACATCGCCCTCCACGGCCCCGCCGGCGACCTTCCCCGTCGGCGAGTCCGGCAGCACCTCGTCGGGATGCTCGCCCTCCCACGCGGCGATACCGCGCACCAGCTGGTCGTAGGTGTCGTCGTCCAGCGCCGAGGTGCCCCCGGTGTAGTAGGCGGCCGCGGCCTGCACGGCGGTCTCGACGGCCTGCGCGTAGGCGGCGGCGTCCACGATCTGTACAGCTGATGTCGTCATGTCCCACATCCTGCCTGCCACCACTGACAATCCCTCGGCACCCGAGACTCGGATCGGCCGTGGAGCACCTGTCATAGGGTCCGGCAGACGGGAGATGAGTGGGGTGGTGCGTTGATCCACGTCGTGCGAGGGTCCAGCGGGTTGTGGGGGCATGGTGACGAGCCGTTGCCGCGGGTGGATGTCCGGGCCTTCAGAGGCGCCTGCTACGAGGCGGCCCGGTCGATCGGGGCCACGGTCGATGACGTGGCCTCGGACGGTGTCACGTCGAGTTTCCATACGGCCCTGATCACCGCCGCAGGGGTGCGGTTTGCCGTTCTGTGCCACGAGGTCCTCCCGGTCGTCGCCTTCGCGGCGAGCCCTCCGCAGGCTGGTGCTCCGCCGGTGGACTTCGTTTCCCCACCGGCGTGGGCGGCGGCCTTCGAGCGGGTCGGCTTCCGGCTGCTGGACGTCGGGGAACTGAGTACGCCGTTGGGCTCGGCCGACATCGGAGAGCTTGCCGAAGCGGAGCTGAAACAGGTGCGGTACTGGCGGCCCGGCACGGTTGGCGAGTTGATGTTCAACTGGTGGGACTGAGCAGGGTCGTCGACGTGGACGGCTCGGGTCTGGCGGGTGGTCGTCCTCACAGTTCGAAGGACTGTTCCATTTGTCGGGCGCGGCGGGTTAGGGTCGGGTTCTGCGGATCTTGTACGGAGGTGCACCGGACATGGAGAACAGCGTGCCCGCTCGCCGAGGCCGCCCTCCGGGGCCGCGGACTGCCGAGGGTGAGCTGACGGGACGTCAGGCGGCTATTGTCCGCTGCATCATGGAGGCGGTCGAGCGGCAGGGCTACCCGCCGTCGATGCGGGAGATCGGGGAGGCGGTGAACCTCGCCAGTACCTCCTCGGTCGCCCATCACCTGATGACCCTCGAACGCAAGGGTGTCCTCTACCGGGACCCGCACACCCCCCGCGCCTACCGGGTACGGGGCTCCTGGGCGCCCGACCTGGGCGAGCGGGGCGAGGCGCCCGTCGACGTACCACTCGTCGGCCGGATCGCCGCCGGTGCTCCGCTGCTCGCCGAGGAGATGGTCGAGGACGTCTACTCCCTGCCACGCCAAGTCGTCGGCGACGGCGACCTGTTCGCGCTGACCGTCACCGGCGACAGCATGATCGACGCGGCGATCTGTGACGGCGACATCGTCACCGTCCGGCGCCAGGACAGCGCCGACCACGGTGACATGGTCGCCGCGCTCCTGGACGACGAAGCCACCGTGAAGATGCTGCGCCGGCAGGACGGGGAGGTGTGGCTGATGCCCCGTAACCGTGCCTACCGGCCGATCCGCGGCGACGACGCGCAGATCCTCGGCAAGGTGGTCGGAGTGCTGCGTCTGCTGTGACCCCGTCCTGACGGGAGGCCTGGTCGGGCCGCGTTCCGGTTCCCGACCAGGCGCCGGCCCCGTCTAGAGGTAGGGACGGGTGATCAGCTCGATGGCATGGCCGGCCGGGTCTTTGAAGTACACCCCTCGGCCGCCGTGCCCGTGGTTGATCTCACCGGGGCGTTGCATCTGCGGATCGGCCCAGTGCACGATGCCGCGGTCGCACAGCCGCTGATACGCCCGGTCGAACAGCTCGTCGTCGATCAGGAAGGCGTAGTGCTGCATCTGGATCTCCACCGGCGGCTCGGCGAACTGCAGCAGTACGCCGTCGGGGAGCTGGATGTTGGTGAACGGGCCCCAGGACGGCGCTTCGGCGACCTCCAGCAGCTCGCGGAAGAACCGAGCCGACTCGTCGCGGTCCTTGGAGGCGATGATGGTGTGGTTGAACGTGACTGTCATTCAGCTGACCTCGGTGTTGTTCGACACGAATAACGGACTCGCGGTGCACGAGCGTCGGGAGGTCCGCGTGCCTTACCGAGGGGGTGCCTGGTGCGCACCCGCTGTGCGATCAGTCCACCACCGGGTGGCCAATCCGTGTGTGGCGCAAGGCCGGTCCGGTGTTCACATCGACTGACGCTACTTGATCACACCGGCCGCGACAACAGGTTTGCGATGGGTGCCCGGTCGTCGTGCTTGCCGGAAATCGGGGGTACTCGCGCCCCCATGTCGAAGCGGGCGAAACGTGTGGGCGGTGTGTCGGCGTTCTATGTGCTGCTGGCCTTGATGATCCGGTTCGGGGGCGATGGGGTCGGCTGGGGCCCGGCCCTGCTGGCCGCTCTGGTGGCGACGCCGCTGGGGTTGTGGATGATCTGGCTGCGGCGCCGCCTCATGGAACAGGCATGCGAGTGGGGGAGGCGGAAGGGGCAACCGTGGCCTGAGGAACGGCGCCGCTGAACCGTCCGAGGCGCACAATGCACGCCGTCGTTCGTGCAGGTGCCGATCCGGCGTCTCATCTCCCGCCCACGCCCCTGGACGGCTGCGTCCGCCGCGCACCCGCCGGAGGGGTCGTCGGCCGTTGGCCGGGGCAACTCGCCGGGTTCCGTACGGCCGTCCGGAAGCCGACGCCGCGTACGCACTCGATGCGCAGTGCCTCGCCGAGCTTGCTGCGCAACGCGGCCACGTGGACGTCGAGTGTCTTGGTCGAGCCGAACCAGTTGGTGTCCCAGACGGCCGTCATGATCGCCTCGCGGGTCACGAGCACCTCCGAGCGGTCGGTGAGGAACGTCAGCAGGGCGAACTCCTTGGGCCGCAGCGCGACTTCGGAACCGTCCAGGAAGACGCGCCGGGCCCGCCGGTCGATGGTCATGGGCCCGTACACGTCGACTCCCGGTGGGGCGTCGACGGTGCTCGGAGCGGGCCGTCTGCGCTGGACCGCCCTCATCCGGGCGATGAGTTCACGCATCAGGAAGGGCTTGACCAGGTAGTCGTCCGCGCCGAGTTCGAGGCCGACGACCCTGTCGATCTCGTGGTCGCGCCCGGTGATCATGATGAGCGGGACATCGCCCCGTCTTCGCAGCTCGCGGCAGACGTCCAGCCCGTCGATGTCGGGGAGGCCGAGGTCCAGTAGGACCATGTCCGGTTCGGGGGCGGCGAGCGCGGCCTGTCCGGTCGGGGTCCAGGTGACGCCGTACCCGTAGCGGGTCAGGCTGCGGCGTACTGCGTCGGCGGTGTCCTGGTCGTCTTCGATGAGCAGGATGTGCATGGGGTTGTCCTCAGGGGTGGCGAGGGTCGACGGGAGTGGGCCGGACGAGGCCGGTCTCGTAGGCGAAGACCACGGCCTGGACGCGGTCGCGGGCGCCGATCTTGGTGAGGATGCTGCTGACGTGGGACTTGACGGTGGTGGGGGCGATGCACAGGAGCGCGCCGATCTCGGCGTTGCTCCCGCCGGTGGCGAGAGCGGCGAGGACCTCGCGTTCGCGTGCCGTGAGGGCCGCCTTCCCCCCGTCGCCCACGGGGTCGGGTGGCCGGTGCCGGCGGACGGTGTCGATGAGGGTGTGGGTGAGGCGGGGCGGGAGCACGGCGTGTCCGGCGGCCAGAGCGCGGACCGCCGCGGCCAGTTCGTCGGGGAGGGCGTCGTGGAGGAGGAAGCCGTCGGCGCCCGCCCGCAGCGCGGAGCAGGCCTGGTCGTGATCGTCGGTGGCGGCCAGCAGCAGGACGCGGGGCCGGGGCGGGTCCGTGGGGCGGGCCCGCTCCGGCCGGGTGAGGATGCCGATGCTGTCGGCGAAGGGCTGATGGGCGCTCAACACCACGACGTCCGGCCGTAGTCGGGCCAGCAGGCGGGCCGCCTCCCGGCGCGTGGCCGCCTCGCCCACGACGGTCACGTCGTGCTGGGCATCGAGGAGCAGTCGGTGGCCCGCTCTGCGCAGTGCCTGGTCGTCGACGACGAGAACGGTGATCATGCGGGTGTGCCGGATCGGTCGGGCCGGGCGGGCTCAGCCGCCGAGTGCCTTCAGGACGGCCCCGGCCATGCCGCGCTCTCCGCGTTCGTTGGGGTGCACGGCGGCCACGGGCCCGGCGGGGTCGAGGGGTTCGATCCAGCGGGTGTGCGCCGGGGAGCAGGCGTCGCGGTCGACGGAGGGGGTGTAGGTGTCGACGTAGGTGGCTTCGACGGCCCGTGCCGCTTGCCGCAGCGCGTCGTTGAGCTGCCGCTCGGTCTCGCCGAGGAAGGCCACGTCACCGGCTGCCAAGGGGATGGCGCCGGCGCAGGACGCGGCGTCGGCGGCCGGCGGGAGGATCGCCGGGTAACCGACGACGTACACGTCGGCTTGCGGCGCTCGGCGCTTCACCTCGGCCAGGGCACGGGAGACCCGGTCGCCGGCGGTGCTGATCTTCCGGGCCGTCTCGTCGTCTTCGTAGCGCTGCTCGCAGGGCGCCCCGCCGGAGGTGTCCGTGAGGTCGCCGACGGCGTTGTGGAGGACTCCGGCGGTGACGCAGGTGGTGAGCATGGAGCTGAACCCGATGTCGTTCCCGCCGATGCCGAGCGTGACGAGGCGGGTCGCGGTACCGAGTGCCGAGAGCTGGGCGGGGTTGGTGCCGTCGTCGGTCGACTGCGGTGCGTCCAGGTCGGTGGTCTTGGCGCCGGTGCAGCTCATGTCGCGGAACTCGGCGGCCTCGAGACCGAGTTCCGCCGCCACCAGCGCCGGGTAGTTGCGGTCCGAGCGGTCGCAGCCGGCGGGCCTGCCGGTCTGCTCGGGTATGCCGGGCCCGGAGGTGTAGGAGTCGCCCAGGGCCACGTACGGGCCCTCGGGCGGTGGGGAGCCGTCGCCTTCGCCGCTGCCCGGCATGGTGACGGCGAGGACGACGAGTATGACGCCGAGGGCCAGTGTTCCGGCCATGCCGGAGCGAGCTGACAGTCCCATGGGTGTGTCCTGTCTTCGTGGGGGTGGTCGTTCTGTTGTGGGGACGTGAGCGGTGGGGACTGCCAGGGGGTTGAGCGGGTCAGGCGGGCCGGACCAGGCCGACGTCGTAGGCGAAGATCACCGCCTGCACCCGGTCGCGGGCGCCGATCTTGGTGAGGATGCGGCTGACGTGGGACTTCACGGTGGATTCGGCGAGGTGGAGGTGGGTGGCGATCTCCGTGTTGGTGGCGCCGGTGGCGAGGGCGGTGAGGACCTCGCGTTCGCGGTCGGTGAGCTGTGCGAGCCGGTTCTCCTGGGCGGCGGCGCGGCCGCCCGGGACTCGCTGGGTGTAGGTGTCGATGAGTTTGCGGGTGATGCCGGGGGAGATGACGGAGTCGCCCGCGGCGACGGCGCGGATGCCGACGACGAGTTCGTCGGGGCGGGCGTCCTTGAGGAAGAAGCCGCTGGCCCCGGCGCGCAGCGCCTCGTAGGCGTACTCGTCGAGATCGAAGGTGGTGAGCACGAGGACCCGGCTGCGGCCGCCGGACTCGGCGATGCGGCGGGTGGCCTCGATGCCGTCCATGCCGGGCATGCGGACGTCCATCAGGACGACGTCCGGGCGCAGTTCGGCGGTCAGGCGGACTGCCTCGCTGCCGTTCGTGGCCTCGCCGGCGACGGTCATGTCGGACTGGGCCTCCAGGAGCATGCGGAAACCGAGGCGTTGCAGGGTCTGGTCGTCGACGATCAGCACGGTGGTCATGCGGGGTGCTTCTCCAGGGGGGTGGTGGGGACGAGGCGGGCGCGGACGCTCCAGCCGCCGCGCGGGTTGCGGCCGGAGGTGACCTCGCCCTGGTAGAGGGCGGCGCGCTCCCGCATGCCGACCAGGCCGGTGCCGTTGCCCGGCGCTCTGGTGAGGCGCGGGGGGCCGGTGTCGTGGACGGCGATGCGTACGGCGTCGGGGTCCGCGGTGAGGGTCACGGTGACGGTGGTGTCGAGGGCGGCGTGCTTGAGGGTGTTGGTGAGGGCTTCCTGGACGATGCGGTAGACGGCCAGCTGGAGGCCCTGCGACAGACCGGTCAGGTCGCCCTCGGTGTGCAGGGTGGCGGTGGGGCCGGCCGCCCGGAACCGTTCCAGCAGGGCGTCGAGGTCGGTCAGGTTGGGTTGCGGGGCGAGCGGGGCCTCGCCGTGCGGGGTGTCCTCGGCGCCGATGACGGCCAGCAGCCGGCGCAGCTCGCCCAGGGCGTCGCGGCCGCTCTCGGCGATGATCCCCAGCGTCTTCGTGCCGTGCTGGGGCTTGGTTCTGGACAGGGCCGCGGCGCCGTCGGCGAGGCCGACGATCACGGCGAGGGTGTGGCCGAGGATGTCGTGCATCTCGCGGGAGACGCGGGCGCGTTCCTGCGCGGCGGCGAGGCGGGCCTGCTGGTCGCGTTCGGTCTGGAGGGCCTCGATGTAGGCGCCGGCCAGGCGTCCGGCCAGTCCCAGTCCGGCGAACGCGGCCATGACGGCGATCGCCAGCAGCGTCACCACTTCGGGGCGGGTGGCGTATTCCAGCTGGCCGTCTCTGGAGTAGACCGCGGCCCAGCCGACGAGTTGCGCGACGGTGACGGCGAGGCAGACGGCCAGCAGCCGGGGCGTGCTGTAGCGGCCGACGTTGTAGAGGGCCACGGCTCGTGCGGCCTCGGCACCGTTGAAGGCGTCGATGGACATGGCGAGGAGGGAGAGCGCGGTGGTCGCGGCGAAGACGAGCACGGGACGGCGGTCGCGCCACAGCAGGGGCCCGGTGAAGGCGACCATCAGTGTCAGCTGCACCGGCCACTCGGAACTGTTCGCGGGGTTGAGGAGGGCGGGGACGCCCAGCACGGCGCAGACGGCGGGGACGCCCCAGCGGCGGATCCAGGGGTGCTCCTGGTCGGCCAGCCGCCAGTCGGAGATCCGGCTGATGATCGAGACGATCACCCGTTGGTCCGGGTCGCAGGACAGCGGCTCGGGGATCCGGGGCTGCCTGCCGCTGTCCGTCGACGGCCGGGGTGGTGGGGTCACGGAGTACGTCCTTCGGGGTGCGGGCGGGACCGTCCGCCGGTCCCGGGGGGAAGGGGGACCGGCGGACGGCGCTCAGGGGCGGACGGGTGGTGGTGATCCGCTACGGAGGCGGACGGTACGGTCCGGCTTCGCGCCGGTCAGCCCTGGTGGGTCGGGGCGGCCGGCACCGGCTCGGTGCCTTCCTGGGGGGCCGCCTCCCGTGCCTCCAGGACGTGCCGCAGCTTCTCGCCCTCCACATCCACGTCGGGCATGACCCGGTCCAGCCACTTCGGGATCGCCCAGGCATGCCGGCCGACCAGTGTCATCACGGCCGGCACGATGGTCATGCGGACCACGAACGCGTCGAACAGGACCGCGGCGGCGAGACCCAGGCCGATCGACTTGACCAGAGCGGTGTCGTCGAGAAGGAACCCGGCGAACACGGAGATCATGATGACGGCCGCGGCGGTCACCACCCGGGCGCCGTGCCTGAAACCGGCCACGATCGCCTCGACGGGCTCCGCTCCATGGACGTACTCCTCCCGCATCCGGGTGACCAGGAAGACCTCGTAGTCCATGGCGAGACCGAAGATGACACCGATGAGGAGGATCGGCAGCACGCTGACGATCGGGGCGGTCTGATCGACACCGAAGAGATCCTTCAGCCAGCCCCACTGGAAGACCGCGACCAGGACGCCGAGCGTGGCGATGACGCTGAGCAGGAAGCCGACGGCGGCCTTGAGCGGGACCAGGATGGACCGGAAGACCAGCAGGAGCAGGATCAGGGCCAGGCCCACCACGATGGCCAGGTAGGGGATCATGGCGTCGCCGAGCTTCTGGGACACGTCGATGTTGACCGCGGTGGTGCCGGTGACCATCAGATCGGCGCCGGTGTCCTTCTTCAGCGCGCCGCTCTGGTCGCGGATGGCGTTGACGAGGTCCTTGGTGGCCTCGCTGGTCGGTGAGCTCTTCGGTACGGCGCCGATGAGGGCGACGTCACCGGAGGCGTTGAAGGCGGCGGGCCGTACGGCGGCCAGGCCGTCCAGCTTGGTGATCGCGGCGTACGCGTCGTCCGCGGCGGCCTTCGGGTCGTCGCTGGCACGGGCGTCGACGACCACGGTCAGCGGGCCGTTGAAGCCCGGCCCGAAGCCCTCGCTCAGGGTGTCGTAGGCGGTGCGCTGGGTGGAGCCGGGCGAGGCCATGCTGTCGTCGGGCAGGGACAGCCGGAGCGAGGTGGCCGGCAGCGCGAGGATCCCGAGGCCGAGGACCGAGATCACCAGCATCTTCACGGGGTGGCGGGTGACGAAGCGTCCCCAGCGCAGGCCCATCGCCTCGCGTTCGCCGCGCTCCTCGGCGCGATGCCGCTTGGTGGTGAGCTTGCCCTTCATGATGCGCATCCCGGCGAAGCCGAGCACGGCGGGCAGCAGCGTCAGGGCGATCACGACGGCGACGGCGACCGCGAAGGCGGCGGCCAGGCCCATGCTGGTGAGCATCTTGATGCCGATGACGCTCAGCCCGGCCAGCGCGATGATCACGGTCAGTCCGGCGAACACCACGGCCGAGCCGGCGGTCCCGAGCGCCCGGCCGGCCGCCTCCTCCGGTTCGTGGCCGTCGCGGATCTCGCTGCGATAGCGGCTGACGATGAACAGGGCGTAGTCGATGGCGACGGCCAGGCCCAGCATCAGCGCCAGCGTGGAGGAGGCGGATGCCATGTCCACGAACGAGGTGGCGATGGTGATGCACAGGATGGCCGAGACCACGCCGATGATCGCCGTGATCAGGGGGAGCCCGGCGGCGATCATCGAGCCGAACGTGATCACGAGGACGAGCGCGGCGACGACCAGGCCGATCAGCTCGGCCGCCTTGCTCGCCGCCTTCTCCTGGACGGCGTTGCCGCCCATGCTGACGTGCAGCCCCGCCTTCTCACCCTTGTCCGCCACCGTCTCCAGCGCCTGGGAGGCCGCGTCGGTCAGGTCGGCCTTGGGCACCTTGTAGGTGACCTGGGTGTAGGCGATCGTGCCGTCCTTGCTGACCAGACCGTTGGAGAAGGGCTCGGAGACGCTCGACACCTGCGGTGCGGTCTTCAACTCGTCGACCAGCGCGGTGATTTCGGCCTTGTGGGCCTCGGACGTCAGTTTCTGCCCGGCGGGTGCCTCGAAGACGACGCTGGCGGTGGCGCCGCCG
This sequence comes from Streptomyces sp. RG80, assembly GCF_040446465.1. Taxonomy (NCBI): domain Bacteria; kingdom Bacillati; phylum Actinomycetota; class Actinomycetes; order Kitasatosporales; family Streptomycetaceae; genus Streptomyces; species Streptomyces sp. RG80. Next base: position 364,092 of record NZ_JBEAAJ010000006.1, read on the forward strand.
GCGGATGCCTGCGGGAACTCCTTCTCCAGCAGGTCGATGGCCTTCTGGGACTGGGTGCCGGGAAGGGTGAAGTCGTCTGTCGTGGTGCCGGACACACCGGCGGCGCCGATGCCGACGGCCGCCAGCACGACGATCCACGCCATGAGGAAGAGTCGTCGTCGCCGGAAGGCCAGTCGGCCCAGACGATAGAGGAAGGTGGCCACGGAATTACTCCCACCAGGAGAAGAGGCTCAGATAGAGAGGAGGGGAAGGGCCTGTCCGGCCCTGTCCTCAAGCTATGAGCGGATCTCCGCGCCTCCCCGGTACCACGGGACCGAATCCGTGCCCGGACCAGTACCGGGGTACTGGTGCGAAGGTCGCAGGGGTCACGCTCGGTCGGCTGCCGGCCGGACCTGCGAACCGTGTCGTTTGCGGAGCTCCGAGACCACTCCGAATGCCGCCGCGGTCAGGGGTACCGACAGGAGCATGCCGAGGATGCCGGCGACCGAGGCGCCTGCTGTGAGGGCCACCAGGATCACCGCCGGGTGCATCTGCACCGTGCGGCTCTGGATCATCGGCTGGAGGACGTTGCCTTCGATGCCCTGGACGACGAGGAGCAGACCGAGGACCCACAGCGCCTTGGTGACACCGGCGTCCGCGAACGCCACGAGGACCGCGACCGCGCCCGACAGGAGGGCGCCGAGGTAGGGGATGTAGGCGCCGATGAACACCAGTGCGCCGAGCCCGACGGCGTTGGGCACCTGGAGGATCAGCAGGACGACGGTGACGCAGGCGGCGTCGATGAAGGCGATGATCGTGGTGCCGCGCATGAACCCCTCGACCGCCTGGAAGGCACGGCGGGCCATGGCGACGGCGGTGTCCCCGGAACCGCGGGGAGCGAGCGCGTGCAGGGAGGCCACGGCCTTGTCGGAGTCGCGTAGGAAGAAGAACAGCAGAAGGATCGCGAGAAGGCCGGTCGCGATCATCTCGGTGAGCAGGCTGACACCGCTCAGCACCCCGGCGACCGCGGTACCGCCGAACTGCGACATCAGGTCCTTCGCGTTCGTGGCGATCTCGTCCAGTGAGGTCCCCGCCGCCTCGAACCTTCCGTCGAAGGACCCCGCCGCGTCCCGCAGCGAGGAGATGATCTGGTCGCCGGTGTCTATCAGCGCGGTGACCACGATGTAGGCCGCGCCGCCCATGACCAGCACCACGAGGGCACAGGTCAGCCCGGCGGCGACGGACTTGTTGATCCTGAGGGCGATCAGCCGTCGGTAGAGCGGGCCGAGCAGCGCCGCGCCGAGCAGCGCCAGCAGGACCGGTGTCACGACGGCCTGGAACGTCACACAGATCCAGACGATCAGGGAGACGACGCCGCTCAGCAGGAGGACCAGAGCGCTCCCGGCGGCGAGCCGCAGGGCGGGTTCCGGCAGCGGACTCCGGCGCCGCCCGTCGTGCGGAGCGTCGGCGCGGTGCGGTGTCTCAGGCGACGCCGGTTCGTGTCCGCTCGGCTCCTGGACGGTGGTCGTGGCTTCCATGACGTGCTCCTGATCGATGTGCTCGTACGCGAGGCGCGACGGTGACGGGTGTGCACGATACGCATGGAGTGCATGATGCACAATCAAGGCATCATGCACTCTACGTGTAGGATGCATAAACACGTCGTATCGGAGGTCGGGGCGAGGACCGCTCGGCCGGCCCCGGGCCACCGGACCATGAGGGAGGCAGCAGTGGACGCGCAGCTGGCAGGTCGGCAAATCGAACGAGAGCTGCTCATCCTGCTTCGGCACATGAACATGTCCAGGCCGCGAGGGCCCCGCAGACAGACCGTGCTCGACCGCAGCGCCTACGTCCTGCTCACCCGGATCGAGGCGGAGGGCCGCCCGATGTCCATCCCCGACCTCGTCGACGCGTTCGGCCTGGCGCCCTCCACCCTGAACCGCCAGACCGCCGCCCTCCTCAAGAACGGCCTCGTCGAGCGGACCGTCGACCCGAACGGCAGCACCGCCCACAAGTTCCGCATCACCGAGGAGGGCTACAGCCGCCTCAAGACGGAGCAGGACACCACGGCGGACGGACTGGCGGAGGTCCTCCGCGACTGGGCCCCCGAAGACCTGGAGCGCTTCATCGGGGACCTGGAGCGGTTCAACACCGACATCGAGAGGTTGACCGGACGCCCCTGGCCACGTGACGGCCGCAGGACCCGCTGACCGCTGCGACGATCACCGGCCGGACGGGCGCGGAGCTGCCCTGGCCGTCAGTGGTCAGGCCGCGGACCGGGCCCCGCTTCCTTCTCGTGCGCCTGGTCGGCCGCCCGCTCGTGGTCGACGGTCGCCGCCCAGCCGGCGAGGAGTTCGACCGCGTCCTCGGAGGGGGAGCCGGGTTCGGGGGAGTAGGTGACGAGGGTGAGCCCAGCATCGGCGTCGATGGACATGCACTCCCAGGCCAGGGTGATATCGCCGACGACTGGGTGATGGAAGTCCTTCACGCCGTTGCGGTGCAGCCGGACGTCGTGTGCCGCCCAACGCGTACGGAAGAACTCGCTGCGCGTGGACAACTCGCCGACCAGATCGGTCAGCGCCTTGTCGTACGGGTCGCGGCCGGCCGCCCAGCGCAGACCGGCGACGGTGTCGTCGGCGACGCTCGCCCAGTCGCCGAAGAACCGATGGGCCCGAGGGTCGAGAAAGATGAACCGCGCGTTGTTGACGGGCACCGACCGGCCCTCGAGCATCGGCGAGAACAGGGCGAGGCCCAGCCGGTTGGCGGCCAGGGTGTCGAACAGACCGGACCGCACGAACGCGGGGATCGTCAGGGCGTCCAGGACCCGCTGGACGGCAGGGCGCACATGCTGCCGGGTGGCCCGGCGCGGCCGTGTGCCGGCGTTCGCCGCGCGCACCAGGTCGAAGAGGTGGCCGCGTTCGGCCTCGTCGAGCTGGAGGGCGCGGGCGAGGTTGTCCAGAACGCTGTCGGAGACACCACGGGCGTTCCCGCGCTCCAGCCGGGTGTAGTAGTCGACGCTGACCCCCGCCAGGAGGGCGACCTCCTCACGGCGCAGGCCCGGGACACGCCGTGAGTCCCTGCCGAAGAGGGGCAGCCCCGCCTGCTGGGGCGTGATCCGTGCCCGGCGGGAGATCAGGAAGTCGCGGATCTCGGTGCGTCTGTCCATGCCTCGAGGCTAAGGCCCTGGCCACGCGGGTGGGGGGTCCTGTCAGTACCTGGTTCGGCAGGCTCTCCCCCGACGCTCACGCACCCTGTTGCATAGATCGGGCGGCACCGGCCGCAGGAGCGCCGGCAGGCCGAGCCCGTGCCCCCGGTGCGACCGACATCCCGACTCCCCGAACCCAGGAAGCTTTTCGTGCCCACACCCGAGAACCCCACGCAGTCGCCGCCGACCGGATCCGGCTCGACGGCCGCTGCCCCCGTGAGCGGACCGCCGGGAATCAGCCGCGGACTGACGCTGCTGTTCGCCATCGCCGGCGGCGCCGCCGTCGCCAACCTGTACTGGGCGCAGCCGCTGCTGGACTTCATCGCAGGCGACCTCGACACGTCCACGTCCGTGGCCGGATGGCTGGTCACCGCGACCCAGATCGGCTACGCGCTCGGCATCCTGCTCATCGTTCCGCTCGGTGACGTGCTGGACCGCCGACGGCTGGTTCCGCTCATGACGCTGCTCGGTGCCGTGGCCCTGGTGGGATGCGCGCTGGCTCCGTCGATCGGCGTGCTGCTGGTGGCGATCACCGCGCTGGGGGCGACCACGGTCTCCGGCCAGATACTCACCCCGCTCGCGGGTGACCTCGCCGAAGACGCCCGCCGCGGCCAGGTGGTCGGCACCGTGGCCTCCGGGATGCTCATCGGCATCCTGCTCTCGCGCACCCTGAGCGGACTGGTCGCCGACTGGGCGGGGTGGCGCGTGATGTACGCCGCCGCCGCGGTCGCCGCCGTCGTCCTCGCCCTCCTGCTGCGCCGCGCGATCCCGCCGATGGCACCGAAGACCCGGATCGCCTACGGCGCGCTGATCGCCTCGGTCGGCCAAGTCGTGCGCCAGGAGCGGTCGGTGCCCTGGACCCTGGCTCTCGGAGCCGTGGGCTTCGGTTCCTTCACCATGTTCTGGACCGCCCTGACGTTCCTGCTGAGCGCGCCGCCGTTCTCCTACCCGGTGTCCGTCATCGGCCTGTTCGGGCTGGTGGGCCTCAGCGGCGCCGTGGCCGCGCGGCGCGCCGGCCGGCTGTACGACCGCGGCTGGTCCCTGCCGGCCATCGGCGCGGCCTGGGCACTGACCCTCGTCGCCTTCGTCGTCGCCGCCTTCGCCGAGACCTCCGTAGTGCTGCTGGTCGTCGCCATCGTCGTGCTGGACATCGCCGTCATGGGCGCCAACATCCTCTACGTCACACGTCTGTACGCCGCCGTGTCCGCCCAGGCCCGCAGCAGGATCAACACCGCGTACGTGACCGGCAACTTCGTCGGCGGCGCGATCGGCTCGGCCGCGGCGTCGCCGCTGTGGCACGCCGGAGGCTGGACCGCCGTCACCCTCACCGGCGCCGGACTGGCCTGTCTCGCCCTGCTCGTGTGGACGATCGGCCGCCGAGGCCCCCTCGGGCTCGCCCGAGGATGAGCACGCCGAAGGGGCGGGGCTACGACGCCGCTGAACTCGGAGCGGCCGAGCCGGGTTCCGGGAACTTCCTGAGAAGCGGGGCCGGTCCGCCGGCCGCCGTACGGGTGTGACCTGCGGCGAGCCGCCGCCTTCCGCCGAGGGCTCTCAGGAACCTCTCAGAACCTCTCCGGATGCGCGCAGGCGCGGGCGCCAGTGTGTGGACGTCCCCGCGGCACGCGGCGCCGTACCTTCCCCCGGTCCCCGTACGGCGCCGCGTGTCTTCCCGAGAGCGAAGCGGAGTGCCCCTCACATGCCTGCCACTGTCTCCAAGTCCCGGCCCACAGGGGCGGCGCCCCGGCCCCTGCCCGCCGCACCGGACGGCCCGCTCGCACACGCCGTCGAAGGAGCGGCGGCCGCACTGTGCGCGGTGGTCGCCATGGTCGTGGTCTCGGTGCTCGCGCTGTCCCTGCTGGACGCGGGATCGGTCGGATCGCTGGGGTCGCTGACGGCGGCCATGACGGTGCTGGCGGTCGGAGGCTCCCTGACCGCCGGTCCGGATACATCGGGTGCGGCGGAGTCGTCGGGCTCCGGTCTCGCGGGCCTGTTCGGCGGCGGTGGCGGGATGGGCCCGTCGATGAGCGGCTCGGCGGCTGTCACGCCCCTCGGTGTGACGCTCGTCGGCGCCGTCGTCCTGTGGTTCGTGTTCTCCCGGCGGCTGCGGCAGCGTAGGTTCGACGCCGGTGAACTGGCCGCACGGGCGGCCGGAGCGGGGGCGGCGGCACTGTTCGCCCTGGTGATCCTGGCCGCCCTCGCGAAGGGCACGATCACGCTGCCCGCGTCGATGACGAGCCGCGGCGGGGGCGGCGGAGGTCTGGGCGGAGGCGGTCTCGGCGGCGGTGGCGGCGACGCCGGCGGCATGCTGGGCCGTCTCCTCGGCGGTGCCGGCGGTGGCGGGGGTGCCGCGTCCGAGCCCACGATGGCGTTCCACGTGAGCGTGGGCTCGACGGCGCTCGGCGCGCTGCTGTGGGTGGCCGTGGTGCTGGGCGTGGGATGCGTGGTCAGCCGCCGGGTGAAGGTGCCGCTGGGCGGGGTGGTGGACCGGTTGCGGCCCGGCTGGGCGCCGGGTCTCTCGGCGGTCGTACGGACGCTGCTGCTGGTGGTCGCCGTTCCGCTGGTGGTGGTCACGTTCGTCGGTGTGGTGGTCGGTGGCCGGGCCTCGATGGTGGCGGGGGCCGCGCTGCTGCTGGCGCCGAACGCGGTGGCCGTGGTGCTGTCGCTGGGCGTGGGAGCGTCGTGGACGGGGTCCATGGAGGCGGTGCGGAGCGAGGGCGGCAATCCGCTGGCCGGCCTGCTGGGTTCGCTGGGCGGCGGGGAGCGGCCGGTGGAGCCCGACCGCCACGAACAGCTCAGGGAGGTGTCGGTGGCCGGTCGGCCGCTGTGGCTGGTGGCTCTGGTGGTGACCGTCCTGCTCCTGGTGGCCTGCGCGTACGTGGCCGCCCGGCGCGCGGATCCCCGGCACATGCGCCCGCTGCACCCCTACCGCGGCCCCTTCGCCCCGCACCTCGGCCTGGCCGAGCGGTTCGGCATCGGCACCGCCCTGGTCCTGGGTACGGCCGCCGCGCTGGCGGGGATGTCCGGACGGTTCAGCGCCAGCATGTTCGGCAGCGAGATGGGCGGCAAGCAGGCCCAGCTCGACGGCGGCGTGCTGATGACCCTGGTGGGCGGGCTGGTCGCCGGGGCCGTGGCCGGAGCGATCGGGAGCCTTCTTTACCGGGCGACGACACACCGCCCCCGTATCCTCCCGCGCAAGACCCCGCCCGTCGCAGCCACCGGCCAAAACCCCGAGCCGGGAGCCGACGTCGGCCCCATGGAGGTACCCGTTGCCCACCGCTGAGCGGTCCCCGCTGCCGGACCACCGCCCCGAGCACGCCGCCGGGCTCGTCACCGAAGGTGTGAACCTGCTGGTCGTGGACGACGAACCGACCGTGCGGGAACTGCTGTGCGCGGCCCTGCGGCACGCCGGATTCACCGTCACCGCCGCCGCCACCGGCCAGGAGGCGCTCCGGGGCGCGCGGACGGTCTCGCCCGACCTGGTCCTGCTGGACGTCATGCTGCCGGACATGGACGGCTTCGAGGTGATCCGCCGGCTGCGTGAGCGGTACGACCCCGCCGCCGGGCCCCGGACCGGACACATCCCGGTGGTCTTCCTCACCGCCCGGGACACCACCCGGGACAAGATCGACGGACTCCAGCTCGGCGGCGACGACTATGTCACCAAGCCCTTCGACCTCCAGGAACTGATCGCCCGCATCCGCGCCGTGCTGCGCCGCACCAGCGGCGACCCCACGGCGCTGCTGCGCGTGGCCGACCTCGAACTCGACCCCGAGGGCGTCCAGACCACCAGGGCGGGGGAGCCGATACGCCTCTCGCCCACCGAGTTCCGGCTGCTGCGCTACCTGATGGCCAACGCCGGGCGCACGGTCTCCAAGGCCCAGATCCTGGACCGGGTGTGGGACTACGACTTCAGCGGGGACACCGGCATCGTCGACACCTACATCAGCTACCTGCGCCGCAAGCTCGACAACGGCGGCCCCAAGCTGATCCACACCGTCCACGGCGTCGGATACGTACTGCGCGGGCCCCGGACATGACCGTGCGCCGCCTCACCGCCGTATGGACGCGGGCCTCGCTGCGCAGCCGCGTCCTCCTGCTCGCCGTCGCCCTGCTGGCCACCGGCTTCACGGCGTTCAGCCTCCTCACCGGAAGCGCCCTGCGCTCCTACATGGAAGACCGCGTCGACGGCCAACTCCGCGCCGCCGCCCAGGTGTTCGCCCTGCTGCCGCCCACAGCCGCGGAGACCGGCGCCCGCCGGAGCCCACCGCCGGGACTGGCGGACTTCAGCACGGACGTCCTGGGCAACCCCGTCATCACCTACGTCGACGACAACGGCGCCGTCGAGAGCAGCATCGACTCCCTCGCCGGCCCGAACCGGGAGGGGGACGCGGCCGGCCCGGCGCTTCCCGGGCTGACCGCCACCGACGTCGCCGCGCACGGCGGCCGGCCCTTCACCGTCGACAGCGCACAGGGCGACGGACGCTGGCGGGCGATCGCCGTCCCCAGGGCACGAGTCGCCGGTACGGCACTCGTGGGCACCGCCGGGACCGCCTCGACCGGCACCGGTGGCAGCGTGGTCGTGGCCACCTCGCTGTCCGAAGTGGACGGCACGGTCGACAAGATGTGGCGGATCTACGAGGTCGCCGGACTGTGCCTGCTCGGTGTCCTCGCCGTGGCCGGCTGGTTCGCGGTCCGTTCCGGGCTGCGACCGCTGTCCCGTATCGAGCAGACGGCGGCCGAGATCGCGGGCGGTGACCTGTCCCGCCGGGTGCCCCGAGCGGCGGGCACGAACACCGAGATCGGCCGGCTGGCCGCGGCGCTGAACGGCATGCTCGGCCAGATCGAGACCGCGTTCGCCGCCCGCGCCGAGTCCGAGGCCAGGATGAGCCGCTTCGTCGCCGACGCCAGCCATGAACTACGTACCCCGCTGGCCGGCATCAAGGGCCTCACCGACCTCCACCGCATGGGCGCCCTGTCCGGACGGCAGGAGATCGACGACACCATGACCCGTATCGCCCGCGAGTCCGAACGCCTCACCCGGCTCGTCGAGGACATGCTGCTGCTCGCCCGCCTCGACGAACGCACCCCGTCCGACACGGCGTACTCCCGCCACCAGGGGACGGACCCCGGCACCACCGTCCCGGCCGCCCTGGACCTGACCCCCATGGACCTGCGCACGCCCGCCGTCGACGCCCTGCACGATGTACGGGCCCTCGATCCCACCCGCCCTGTCACCGTCACCGGTCCCGGCGGTGCAGGCCTCCCCGGCTCCGCCCCCGCCCTCGCCGACGAGTCCCGGCTGCGCCAGGTCGTCACCAACCTGGTCGGCAACGCCGTCACCCACACACCACCCGGCACACCGATCCGGATCGGCGTCGGCACCTTGGGCGAGTGCGCGGTCCTGGAAGTCGCGGACCAGGGGCCGGGCCTGACCGAGGAACAGAAGGCCCGCATCTTCGAACGCTTCTACCGCGCCGACGGCTCCCGCACCCGCAGCACCGGCGGCGCCGGTCTCGGCCTCGCCATCGTCCAGTCCCTCGTCACCGCGCACGCCGGCCGCGTCGAGGTCGACTCGGCTCCGGGCTGCGGAACCACCTTCCGCGTGCTGCTCCCCAGCCACCCGGACCAGCAGCGGCCGACCCGGTCGGCAACGCCGGTGGCGGTCGACGGATGAGTCCGCGTCGAAGAGCTCCGGGCGTTGACGAGGGGAGGCCTCACCTCAGTTGGTTCGTTCGTCGGCGGTGTGCAGTTGGTACACGTTGAACGCGCGGCGGATGACGGGCTGGGCCACGTTGCGAACCCGAACCCCACCGGCGGTCATGCCGTGCTCGGTGCCCATGTGGGCGTGGCCGTGGACGGCGAGATCGGCGCCCGCGGTGTCGATCGCCTCCGCCAGCAGGTAACTGCCGAGGAAGGGGTAGATCTCCAGGGGTTCACCGGCGAGGGTGTCGGCGACGGGGGAGAAGTGGGTCAGGGCGATCCGGACCGCGCAGGTGTCCTCCCCGAGCGTCTCCAGAGCGCCGCGCAGGCTGTCGGAGCAGCGCCGGGAGTACCGTACGAACTCCTTCATCAGCGGCTCGCCGAACTCCCCGGCGCTGCGTCCCACGAACCCTCCGCCGAACCCCTTGGTCCCGGCGACGCCCACGCGTGTGCCACCGCAGTCCAGGACCGCCGCGTCGCCTTCGAGGACGGTCACCTCGGCGTCCTGGAGGATGTCGGCGACCTTCTCGGGCTGTTCGTCGTGGTGGTCGTGGTTGCCGAGGACCGCCACGACCGGCACGCCGAGTCCCTGGACCTCCCGGGCGACCACGCGGGCCTCCGCCGGCGTGCCGTGGCGGGTGAGGTCGCCGGCGAGCAGGAGCAGGTCGGCGCAGTCGGGGAGCGTGTCGAAGGCGGGCCGCAGCAGTCCCTGACTGTCGGGACCCATGTGGATGTCGCCCACGGCGGCGACGCGGATCACGGCAGCTCCTCGGCCTGGCCGGGAGAGGTGTTCTCGGCGACGACGACATCGGCGTGCACGGCGAGTCCGGCCAGCTCCTGACGCGCGGTCCGCAACAGGGTGTCCCGGCACTGGGCGGAGGGGACCGTGCCGATGATCACGACGGTCTGTGCTCGTAGCTCCACGCGTACGCCCAGTTCACCGAGTTCCTCCGCGGCCAGCCGGTCGCGCAGGTGGGCGATCCGGTACTCGGCGTTCTCCGGGGCGGCGAGGTCTTCGGCGGGATCGTTCATCGCTGCTCCTCCGGCGGCCGGATGACGTCCAGCCTTTCCAGGAAATAGAGGAAGGCCTCGGGCATCGCGGCGCCGACGCAGGTGCCGCGCACCTCGTCCCAGTCGATCTTCTCCCGCAGGGCGCGGGCGATCGGCAGGACCGCGCCGAAGTCGCAGTGGTGCTCGGAGAAGGCCGCCATCAGGCTGCTCATGAGGTCGGTCGGCGACAGGACCGGCATGTGCACCGAATCCACCGACAGCTCCTCGGCTCGCCCCAGCAGCTCCTTCGTCACCGGCTGGTGAGCCAGCTCGAAGATGAGGTCGACCTGCTGTCCGAGACAGGTGGCCTTGAGGAGCCAGTCCTCGGGCGGGCAGTGGACGGCCAGGCCGGCGTCTCGCAGGGCTTCGGCGACGGCTTCGGCGTCCTCGGGCCTGATGCAGAAGTCCACGTCGTGCTGCAGGTTCTGGGCGCCGCCGTGCGCGTACACCGCGACACTGCCGGCGAGGGCGAACGGGTAGCCCGTCTGCTTCAGCAGCGCGCCGGTACGTTTCGCGGCCTCCAGGATCGCCTGGTTGCGGTCGAGCGGGAGCTGTTCTGCGGGCGGGTCGTCGCGGAGGCCGGACTCCGGATCCCCCGCGGGCAAGCGCGGCGCGGCCGCCTCGGCAGGCAGGCCGGTCGTGTCGTCGGCGTACTGCGTCATCGCTGCCCCCTTCATCTCCAGGCAGGGTGTCCCGTCCCGAGCCCGGCGGCCGCCCGCGAGGACCGTGACGATGAACCCCGGGTACCCGGGGCCACCGGCGTCAACACGGGGGTCGTCGGTCGGGAGCGGCCCTGGGCGTCTGTCGTCCTGCCGGATACATCACCCTGGAAACCGATCGGTTTTCTTTTGCTTCTTCTTGGGTTAACCTCGCGGTATGACCACCGAAGTGAAACAAAGCCCCAGGGAGCGGCTGCTGGAAGCGGCGGCCACGCTCACCTACCGCGACGGCGTCGGCATCGGCATCGAGGCGCTGTGCAAGGCGGCGGGAGTGTCGAAGCGCTCCATGTACCAGCTGTTCGAGAGCAAGGACGCGCTGCTCGCGGCGAGCCTGGAGCGCCGCAAGTCCGCCTATGTGGCGGCACTGCTGCCGCCGGTGGACGACGGCCGTTCGTCCCGGGAGCGGATCCTGCACGTCTTCGAGCAGGTCGAAGCGCAGGCGGGCGGGCCCGAGTTCTACGGCTGCCCCTTCCTGTCCGCGCAGGTCGAGCTCAAGGACCAGGGTCACCCCGCGAGCCAGGTCGCCCGCGTGGTCAAGGAGAACCTGACCGGCTTCTTCCGCGCCGAGGCCGAACGGGGCGGGGCGAGCGATCCCTCCCTGCTGGCCCGCCAGCTCGCCCTGGTCTTCGACGGCGGCAGCGCCCGCGCGGGCATCGGAGCGGACCAGCTGACGGGGCTGTTTACGCCGACGGTGACGACCCTGCTCGACGCGGCGGGCGTGCGCTGACGGGTTTGCGGAGGTGCGCTAAGCGTGTGATGTCTCGGCCGTGTCGACCACGTCCGTGCCGTCCCGACGTATCCGCTCGACCCCCCAGGCGCCGAGGGGCTCGAGTGCCTGGTTGAGGGTGTGGCCGTGCTCGGTGAGGGAGTACTCCACCCGCGGCGGCACCTCGGCGTAGACCTTCCGGTGCACGAGGCCGTCCTCCTCCATCTCGCGCAGGTGCTGCGTCAGCATCTTCTCGCTCACTCCCGGCAGGCCGCGCCGGAGTTGGGCGAAGCGGCGCACGCCATGGGCGTCGAGCTCCCAGAGGATCAGTCCCTTCCACTTGCCGCTCACGACGTCCAGCGCGGCGTCGATGCCGCAGATGTAAGGCCCGCATCTCGGCGCCCTGGCCATGGCTGATCCCCTAACTAAAAGGTAAGTACCGCAGTAAATAGTGGGTACTTCCGAGATTAGTGGCGCCCTTCGACCATGGAGGGGTGAACGAACAAGAGAACCGCACCACCCAACAGAACAGCCCTGTCACCGTGATCGGGCTCGGCCCGATGGGTCAGGCGATGACCCGCACCCTTCTCACCGCCGGCCACCCCGTCACCGTCTGGAACCGCACCGCCGGCCGGGCCGCCGGCGTCGTCGCCGAAGGAGCGACGCTCGCGGCGACACCCGCCGAGGCGCTCGAAGCGAGTGACCTCGTGATCCTCAGCCTCACCGACTACCAGGCGATGTACGACATCCTCGACGGCGCCACCGCGTCGCTCGCCGGCCGCACACTGGTCAACCTGAGTTCCGACACTCCCGACCGCACCCGCGAGGCGGAGGCCTGGGCGGCGGGCCACGGTGCCACCTTCCTCACCGGAGGGGTGATGGCACCGGCGCCGATGGTCGGCACGGAGGCGGCCCATGTCTACTACAGCGGCCAGGGCCAGGTGATGGAGAAGCACCGGGCGGCGCTGACACCGATCGGCACACCGAAGTACATGGGTGCCGAACCGGGCCTCGCCCAGATGATGTACCAAGCCCAACTCGCCGTGTTCCTCACCACGTTGTCGGCCCTCATGCACGCCACCGCGATGCTGGGCACCGCAGGACTGAAGGCCCAGGAAGTGCTGCCCGAGTTGCTCTCCTCCGCCGACTCGATCGGCGACATGCTGAGGGCCGGTGAGGAGAATCCCGGGGCCGCGCTGGATGCCGGAGAACACCCCGGCGACCTCAGCACGGTCACCATGATGGGCGCGACGGCCGACCACATCGTCGAGACCAGTACGTCACTCGGGCTCGACCTCGCGCTGCCCCTGGCCGTGCAGGCCCACTACCGGCGCGCGATCGAGGACGGACACGGCGGCGACAACTGGACCCGCATCATCGACGGCATCCGGGGACCGCGCTGACCGACCGCGCAATCGATGAATACGGATCGATGAGCACAGGTGCCGGTGCCGATACGAGGTCGGCACCGGCACGACGATGGCCGCCGTGAGCGGATTACTCGTCGATGACCGCGCCGAAGTGGGCGCCGCGGGCGTTGCCGCCGAGAGCCGCGGCGCCGTACGAGAAGGAGCCGTCGGCGAAGAGTCCGTCGCTGCGCGCGGGGAGCAGCCACACCGCGCCGTTCCCGGCGTTCTCGTCGGGCGCGGCGGCCACCAGGTCGGCCCGGCCGTTGCCGTCCGTGTCCACGAGCCGCACCTGGGCGCCCCACGCGTCGCCGGCCTCCGCGGTGCCGGGGACGGAGGGGGAGTTCTGGTCGAACGACTGGGCGTGGACGGCGGTCAGGCCGGTGTGGGAGCCGCGCAGCAGCCACACGGCGCCCGCGTCGGGGACAGTGCCGATGTCCTCGCCCGGGGCGCCCACGGCCACGTCGGCCTTGCCGTCACCGTCGACGTCGGCGACGGACAGGTCGTTGCCCCACGCGTCACCCTTCTCGGCGGTGCCGGGCACGCCGGGGGAGTTCTGGGACCACCACTGCGGGGCGCTGCCCGGGCCCTGGGTTCCGGCGGGACCGTCCTCGCCGCCGTAGTAGACGCCGATCAGCCCGCCCGGCGCGTCCGCGTCACCCGCCGCCTCGTCCACGGCGCTGAGCTGGCCGACGACCAGGTCGTCGTAGCCGTCGCCGTCGATGTCACCGGAGGCCGTGCCCAGACCGCCGTGCAGGTCCCGCTGGTAGCTCAGCCCCTCCGCCCCGCCCGCGTAGAGGGCGGACCAGCCCATGACGTAGTCGTCGTCGGGGCTGTAACCGGAGACGACGAGGTCGGCGAAGCCGTCGCGGTCGTAGTCGCCGGTGGTGAGGTAGGCGGCCTGGAGGGTGTGACCGGTGGAGTGGGGCGTGCCGACCTGTCGCAGGACGCCCGCGTGGTAGGTGAAGACGTGCAGGCCCGACTTCTGGTCCAGGACCACGAGTTGGTCGCCGTCGATGTCACCGGAGAACCTGGCGGCGGCCACCGACTGGCCGAATCGGGCGCCCTCGGCGGGCTTGTCGGCGGCGACCGTCGCGGTGTACTCGGCACCGAGGCCCTTCTCGGATCCGTACAGGACGGTCACCCGGCCGGCGTCCTCGACGGCGCCCTCGTCCTCACCGGGTGTGCCGATGACCGCGTCGTCGTAGCCGTCGCCGTCCAGGTCACCGGTGGCGACCGCCTGTCCGAAACGGTCTCCGGTCTCGGAGGTGCCGCTCACGCCCGGGGTCGACTGGCTGACGACCTGGACCCGGCCCCTGGGCACGGTGGTGTCGGTGCCGATGCCGTTGGGCGCGCCGTACTGGACGGTGACGTAACCGGCGCCCTCCTTGCCGTTGACGGTGCCCTCCGGAGCGCCGGTGAGGAGGTCGTTGTATCCGTCGCCGTTGAAGTCGCTGTTGCGGTCGGCGGCGGAGGTGCCGCCGGGGACGCCGGCGAAGGCGGACGGCGCGGCCAGGATGCCCGCCCCCGTCAGCAGCAGGAAGGCGGTCGCCGCGACGGCGGCGGAGCCGGCGGTACGGCGGGTGGTGCGCGTGCTGATGCTCATGTCTCGTTCCCCCGTGGGTAGTTGACGTTCCATCAGCCGACTGGTCAGGGCCGGCTGTTCTTGGTTCCGACGCGGGGTTCGACTCGGGTGGTCCGGCACAAGTTGTGGGGCCCAGGCGTGCTGTGACACCCCAGTGACATCCGTTGCGGCACCACGACATGCCACGCCGCCGCGGCCGCCCGCTGCGGTAGTGTGCGGGCGGACACGAGAGAAGAGCTCGCATGGACTCCCGCATTCCGCGGCTGCGACGCAAGCTGGCACACATCCCCTACGTGCCCGACCGAAGCCACTCCTTCGGGGAGGAGCGGCACAGATTCCGTCTCGGCCCCCGCGTGGCCGCGGCTCGGGTCGATGACTTCGAGGCCGAACACGACGTGGAACTCCCCTCTTCCTACCGGGACTTCCTCACCGGCATGGGTGGCAGCGGTGCGTCCCCGTTCTACGGGCTGATCCCGTTGGAGGACTGCACGCTCTTCACGATGAACCCCAAGGAGGCCGGCCGGGACACGAGAGGATTCGACCGGGCCTGGCGCGCCACCCGTCGAGGTGACCTGTTCCTGCACGTCATCGAACCCGGTTGCAGCGATCTCGTCCTGGTAGGTGTGACCGGCCCCCTCACCGGGCGAGTACTCATCGGCAACGCCGACGGCTTCTGGGGCCCGAACGTCTCCTCGGCCATGGACTTCCTGGCCTGGTACGAGCGTTGGCTCGACCACATGACGGCCGGACTGGACGACCGGGCCCTGTCACTCACCTCACCCCGGCTTCAAGCGCATCCCGAGAGGTATCGGCTCGCTCCGAGGATCTGACTCACCGCTCAGCACCTGCGCCCACCCCTCAGTTCCAGCCGCTCTCCCGGGAAGCGCTCGCGGAAGCCGCGGTCGTGGGAGACCGCGACCACCGCACCCTGGTAGGCCGCGAGCGCTGCCTCCAGGTCCTCGACGAGGTCGAGCGCGACGTGGTTGGTCGGTTCGTCGAGTACGAGGAGGTCCACGGGCCGGGTCACCAACCTCGCGATCTGCAGTCGCCGTTGCTGCCCGGCGGACAGTGCTGTGACCGGGACGCGCAGATCCTCCTCGCGGAACAGCCCGAGTGCCAGCAGCTGGTCGGCGTACTCCTCGGGCGGACCTGGCCGGCCGACCGCGAAGGCGGCGAGCAGCGGCAGTCGGGTGGAGCGCGTGGGCAACTCCTGGGCGAGGTAGCCGATGTGGGCCGGACGCCGTACCGAGCCGGCGTCCGGTTCCAGGTCGCCCGCCAGAACCCGCAGAAGGGTCGTCTTGCCCGCCCCGTTCCCGCCCGTGACCAACAGCCGCTGCCCGGGTGTGATCGTCAGCAGACCGTCCAGAGACAGCCGTGCGCCGACGCTCACCCTGTCGAGCTCGGCCAGCGGACGCTCGACGGCATGCGCGCCGCCGGTGGCTGACGGGGCCGCCGTGAACCGCAGCGGTTCGGGTGGCGCAGGAACCGGGTGGCGCCGCAGGTGGGCCAACCGCTCCCGCACCGACCGCACTTGTCCGCCGAGCTTCGCCTCGTGCGACCGGCGATGCTTGCCGAAGCCCTGTTGCGGGTCCTTGCCGGTGGTGGCCAGCCGCCTCCCGGCGGCCTCCAGCAGTTCCTCGGCGCGGGCCACCTCGTCGAGCCAGTACGCGTGTTCCTGCTCTGCGCGGCGTCGGGCGGCGGCCTTCGCGGCGCGGTAGCCGGTCCAGCCGTCGCCGTACCGGCGCACCGTGCGGGTGTCCCGGTCGACCTCGAGGATCGCGGTGGCGATGCGCTCCAGGAATCCGCGGTCGTGGGTGACCGCGACGACGGTGCCGCGGTGCGCGCGCAGATGCTCCTCGAGCCAGCGCACGGCCGCCGCGTCGAGGTGGTTCGTCGGCTCGTCGAGGAGCAGCAGTTCGGGGGCGGCGGCCAGTACGCAGGCGAGCGCGAGCCGTGACTGCTCGCCGCCGGAGAGCGATCCAAGGACGCGGTCGCGGGTGATCCCGGCGAGCCCCAGTCCGTGCATGGCGGCTTCCACACGGATGTCCGCCTCGTACCCGCCGCGCTCCTCGAACGCGTTCAACAGCTCGCCGTACGCGGCGAGTTCCGGTTCCGACGCCTCGCCGAGGAGCTCCTCCGCCATGCGCAACCGGCGCTCCATGGCGCGCAGTTCGGACAGGGCGACGTCGACCGCGTCCTGCACGGTGCGGCGGGGGTCGAGATCGAGGGTCTGGGCGAGGTGTCCCGTGCCGCCGGGGAAGTCGACGGTGATCTCCCCGGCGTCCGGCACCTCGGCCCCGGCCAGCAGCCGCAGCAAGGTGGACTTGCCGGAGCCGTTCTCGCCGATGACGGCGGCCTTCTCGCCGGGGCGGACGGTGAAGCCGACCTGGTCGAGGACGGTTCGGGTGCCGTAGGACTTGGTCACCTCCTTGACGGACAGCTGTGACACGGCGGCGGGCATGGCGGTACGGGCGCGTTCGCGCATGACTTTCCCTGGGGTCGCGAAGGGTCTAGGGGCAGCAGAAACGGCGGCGTCGGCCGTGCCCGGACTCAGAGAAAGTAGAAGAAGCGCATACAGACACCGTACAAGACGATGCGTATCGTCTCCACCGATATTCGCTCGGTCGCCCGGTCAGGCCCGCCGCGCGCTCACCAGCCAGGCGCGGGAGTCGAACCACACGCCGCCGCCGGTGTCATGCGCGTCGAGCGTCGAACCCAGCCGATCCAGCGCCCGCTCGGCCGACGCGGCATCCAGCTCGGCGAGCCATTCCTTCGCCATGCGCAGCTGGAGTACGGCCGTACGCGCGCCGTCGGTGTCCGGCCCGTAGTAGACGGGCTCGTGTACGTCGACGAGGTCCACCGCCGTGAAGCCGGCCGAGGTCAGGATGTCGACCACGGCATCCGGTTCCGCCAGGCTGAAGGCGCCGTCGGCCGCCTGCGTGGCCGTCGAGGCCGCGTGGCCGTCCAAGAGCGCCGCCCGGATCGCCGTATGCCACTCCTGACGGTCGGCGGCCTGCCAGACCAGCTGCACGAAGCGTGCGCCCGGACGCAGGGCCCGTCCGATGTTGGTGAAGGCGGCGACCGGGTCGGCGAAGAACATCGTGCCGAACCGGCTGATGCCCAGGGTGAAGTGCTCCGGCGCGAACTGATGGGTCTGGGCGTCGGCCCGTACGAAATCGATGTTGCGGAGCCCTTCCGTCTCGGCCTGTCGGCGGGCCCGCGCCAGCATCGGATCGGAGACGTCGACGCCGAGCGCCGTGCCCGGTGAGGCGGCTCGGGCCGCGTCCCTGGTGGTCTGACCGGTACCGCAGCCGATGTCGAGGACACGCTCGCCGGGCCGGATGTCGAGGGCCTGCCACAGCCGTTGCTGATGGCGGGCGAGCTCCGAGTCGTAGTCGAACAACGCGATCGTCTCCTCAGGCCGCGGGACCGTCGCGCAGTACGCCCCGCACGGTGTCGAGCCGTACACCCGGGTCCAACTCTGCCAGCCACCACGTCGCGCCCGCTCGCGCGTACGGTGCGGGATCGACGCCGTGCGGCAGCCCGACCGCGATGTCGTACGAGGCCATGTCGCCGTGGCGCAGTGCGGTGAGGGTGTCGACGACCTCGGCGAGCTGGTCCGGGTGGTCGAGGTTGGCGGGGAAGAAGCCGTCGAGCCGTGCGGCGCGGCGGACCGGCTTGGCGTTGCCCGGGAATCCGGCGGCCCAGACCGGGATGCCCGGGCGCTGGACCGGGCGCGGCAGGAAGGTGATGTCGTCGACCGTGTAGTGCTCGCCGTGATGGTGCACCGGCTCGCCCGACCAGGCTGCGGTCAGGACGGCCAGGGACTCGTCGAGCATCCGCCCGCGCCGCCGGTCGTCCAGCTCCTCGCCGGTCCTGGACAGCTCCCCGGCGAACCGGTCGCTGCCCAGGCCGACACCGAGGGTGAGTCGGCCACCGCTGAGCCGGTCCAGTGTCGCGCTCTCCCGCGCGACCTTGGCGGGCCGGCGGCGGGGGAGCACCGACACCATCGGGCCGAGCCGGAGGCGTTCGGTCGTGGTCGCCATCGCCGTCAGGGTGATCCACGGGTCGGCGACCTGTCGGACCGGCGCCCGCCAGGTGAGCTGGTCCCATACGAAGCAGCCGTCCCAGCCGGCTTCCTCCGCTTCGGCGGCCAGGCGCGCGACCACCCGCGGGTCGGCCAGGTCGTCGAAGAGCGGCAGCCACAGTGCCGAACGCAGCCGGTTCATGAGCGGCCCCCTGCCGTGTGCCGGACCAGAGCGGACGCGAAGTCGTCCCACACCGCACCGGGCAGGTCGTGTCCGGCCCCTTTGAGGATGAGCAGCTCCGCACCGGGGATCGCGTCGCGCAGCGCCTCGCCGTGCGGCAGTGGCAGCAGGGGGTCGTGGTCACCGTGGACCACGAGGGTCGGCGCCGTGATGTCGCCGAAGCCGCCGCGCGTCGGACCGCCGGACTCGATGGCGTAGTGGTTGACCAGAGTGGAGGGGTAGCTGGAGGCGCGCGCCACGTCATGTGCGACCAGTGCCCGGATCGCGGCCTCGTCGAAGTGCGGTGAGCCACCGGCGTACGCCTTCGCGCCGGCGACCACGTAGTCGACGACCGCGGCCGTGTCGGAGAAGTCGGGTTCGGCCGGTACGGCCAGGTCGCTCGACGGTGGTGGCAGCTCGTCGGCGCCGGTCGAGGTGGAGACGAACGTCAGCGACGCGACCCGGTCGGGATGGTCCACACCGAGGATGAGCCCGACCCCGCCGAACATCGACTGACAGACCAGGTGGGCCCGCTCGATGCCCAGGGCGTCCTGGATGCCGAGCACGTCGAGGGTCAGGTCCGTGTACGAGTAGGCGGGCTGTCCCGGCGGGTAGCTGGTGGAACGGCCGGTGTCCCGGTGGTCGTAGCGGACCACGAACCGGCCGCGGGCGGCGATCTGTTCGCACAGTTCGGCGTCCCACCACAGCATCGAGGCGGACGACCCGGCGACCAGCACGATCGCCGGGGCGTCGCGGTCCCCGAAGGTCTCGACACACAGCTCGACGCCGTTGATACCGAGGAGTTGCTCGCCATGAGATTGATGTGAGGTCATGTCAGGAACGCTAGAGGCCGCGACTCCATCGTGAAAAGCGATGATTTCCGATCGACTCGATCGCACATGACGATGAACCTGATTACCCTGGACGGCATGAGCGACGTCGAGCTGCGCCACCTGGCCGCGATGGCCGCCATCGTCGAGGAGGGCTCGTTCGGCCGGGCAGCCGCCCGGCTCGGGTACACCCAGTCGACGGTGAGTCAGCAGGTCGCCGCGTTGGAGCGGGCCGTGGGCGGTCCGGTCTTCGACCGGCCGGGCGGGCCCAGGCCGGTGCGGCTGACTCCGCTCGGTTCCGTGGTCCTGGAGCACGGTCGCGCGGTGCTGGCGCGGGCGGAGGGCCTCGCCACCGCCGTCGACCGGTTCAGGGCGGGGGACGGCCGGATCGACATCGGCACCTTCCAGAGCGTGTCCAACGTGATCCTGCCCTCGGTCGTGCGCCGCCTGCGGGACGAGCACCCCGGCTGCGACATCCGCCTGTCCGAGGAGGAGCCGGAGCAGCCGCAGATCGGTGACCTCGACCTGCTGTTCTACGACGGCCGCCTCGACGGCGACGTGGAGCACCGCAAGCTGCTCGACGATCCGTATCTGCTGGTGGCCGGCGCCGGCACCTTCCCCGAGGGCCCGGTCCCGCTGGAACTGCTCGACGGCGTACCGATGGTGGCCTGGCCCCTGACCTGCGACCAGCCCTCGATGGAGCAGGCCCTCGCCGCCAGCGGCGCCCGTCCGCGGATCGTGTTCCGGAGCGCGGTCAACGACACCCTGTTGTCGATGGTGCGAGCCGGCCTGGGATCGGCGGTGCTGCCCTGGCTCGCCATCCGAGGCGCCGACGTCCAGGCCGACGACAGGCTTCGCGTCCATGAGCTGCGGCCGTCCCCGCCGCCCAGGGAGATCTATCTGCACTGGCAGGCCGGACGTATCCACTCGCCCCTTGCCGGACGGGCCGTCGACATCGCCGTCGAGGTGGCGGCCGAACTCGCACCGCCGTCGACCGGCGCCTGACGCGTCACCGTTCGCGGATACGCCACCACCACCAGCGCCCGGCCGTCCATTCGCACATCCGACCCGGATCGGGAACGGTACGGCGCTCGAACTCGACGTCGATCCGCTCCACCAGGCGACCCAGATCCGCGCGGGCTCCTGCGGGCAGGTACCGCAGTGCCTCGTCCAGGTCGTCCCGGCCGTCTTCGATCTCGATGCCGGGGCTGTCGCCGGGGCCCGTCAGATAGCGTCCCGGCTGCTGAAAAGCCCTCGCGAACCGGTCGAGAGCGACAGCGACCGCGTCCGGCCACAGGCGTTCGGCCTCGACACGTCGCACCGCCGCCCGCGTTCGAGCTGATACGCCCGGGATCCGACGGACCGGTGGGTGCTTGGGCGGCCGCCATCGCTCGGCGCGGACGGCCTTGGGGCGCCTACGCGGCATTGCCCTTTCGGATAAGAATCATGTCGGCATTCTGCCACCCGCCCCTGGCCTCGGACGGAGCGCCCGATCCCTCGATCTGACTTGTCCGATTCTTTCCCTGCGCGCACGCTGGGTCTGTGAGTCACCTCACTGCACGAATAGAGCAAGAATGGCCACTTTTGATCAAGGAAGCAGTCACTACGGGTGGTCAGCCGATGTCGCAACCGTCACCGTCGACGAGGGCGGTGTCATCACCGGGTGGAGCGAGGGTGCCCGGCGGCTGCTCGGCCACCGTGCCCCGGAGGCCGTAGGACGTGCCGCGACGGAGTTGCTCCTCGATGGATCGGAGGCGGCGAGCTCCCCCACCTCCGCCACCCCCCTCGCCTCCCTCACCGGCTGTGACGAGTGGAGCGGTCCGGCGGCGCTGCGGCACCGGGACGGTCACCGCGTCGAAGTGACCCTGTCCACCCATCCGTCGCTGGGCGCCGACGGCGCGCCCCGGGGGTTCGTGCTGACCGCCGTCGCCGCTCCCGCGGAGCCGAGGATGGCGGAATGGTCCTTCGCCCAGGCCTCGATCCCGCTGTCCACGCACACCACGGCGTCCGGCTCCTGGCAGCTGAACGCGGCCGCGGAGGGCGGCGGCCCGGTCGCCGAGCTCGCGGGAGAGGAGGCCTCCGAGCCCGGAAGCGAGCGCCGCATGGCCGCCCCCGCCGCCGACGAGGGCTTCCTCCGCTGCGTACGCCGAGTCGCCGAAGAGGCCGAGCCGATGCGCTACGAGCCCCCGGTCCCGGAGCCGACCTCCACCCCTGATGGCGGCGCCCCCGCCTCCGTCCGTCAGCGCGCCCGGGTCTTCGAGCTCTGGCCCGTCCGGGATCCCGCCACCGGCGAGGTCGTCGGCGTCGGCACCGCCGCGTTCGACAGCAGCGACCAGCACTCCGCCCGTCAGCGGCTGGCGCTGCTCCAGGAAGCCGGCACCTGCATCGGCACCAGCCTGAACGTCACCCGCACCGCCCAGGAGCTCGCCGATCTCGCCGTTCCGCGGCTCGCCGACTTCGTCAGCGTGGACCTGCTCGACTCCGTCCTGCGCGGGGAGGAGCCGGTCCCCGGGCCGATCGACGCCGCCGTGGTGCTGCGCAGGGTGGCCCACCAGTCCTCCGCCGAGGGCGAGGACGTCCCCGAGGCCGCCATCGACCTCGGAGAGATCGACAGCTACCCCCCGTTCTCCCCGCCCGCGCGCTGTCTGGCCGACGGCCGACCGGTGCTCAGCGGCGTGGACGCCCCCGACTTCGCGCGCTGGATCGCCGGGCACAAGACCCGCACCGCCCGCGTCGAGGAGTACGGATTCCACTCCGTCATGGCCACCCCGTTGCGCGCCCGGGGCATCACCCTCGGAGTCGCGGTCTTCGTACGTGCCGGTGACTCCCCGCCGTTCGAGCAGGACGACCTGATCCTCGCCGAGGAACTGGCCGGCCGGGCCGCCGTAGGCGTGGACAACGCGCGCCGCTACACCCGTGAGCGGATCAACGCCCTCACCCTCCAGCGCAGTCTGCTCCCCCGTGACCTGCCCAAACAGGCGGCCGTCGAGGTGGCGTACCGCTATCTGCCGGCCGGCACGGGGGCGGGCGTGGGCGGCGACTGGTTCGACGTCGTACCCCTGTCGGGCACCCGTGTCGCCCTGGTCGTCGGCGACGTGGTCGGGCACGGTATCCAGGCCTCCGCGACGATGGGACGGCTGCGCACCGCGGTCCGCACCCTCGCCGACGTGGACCTGCCCCCGGACGAGCTCCTGACACATCTGGACGACCTGGTCATCCACCTCACGTCGGACGACGACAGTGTCGAGGGCCGTATCCGGGACGACACCGGCGAGGTCGGCGCGACCTGTCTGTACGCCGTCTACGACCCGGTCTCCCGGGTCTGCACCATCGCCAGCGCCGGGCACGTCCCGCCGGTCGTCCTGCTCCCCGACGGCACGGTCAGCGTGGTCGAGCTGAGCCCCGGGCCGCTGCTGGGGGTCGGGGGGCTGCCGTTCGAGTCGACCGAGCTGGAGCTGCCCGAGGGCAGTCTGCTGGCCTTCTGCACCGACGGCCTGATCGAGGCGCGCGACCGTGACGTCGGCCTCGGGCTCGAGAAGCTCTGCGAGGCCCTGGCCGGCCCCGTCGCCCCGCTCGAGACCACCTGTGACACCGTCCTGAAGGCCCTGCTGCCCGACAGTCCCGCCGACGACGTGGCACTGCTCCTGGCCCGCACCCGGGCCCTGCACGCCGACCAGGTCGCCGCCTGGTCCCTGCCGTCGGACCCCTCGGTCGTGGCCGACGCCCGCGCCCAGGCCTCCCGCCAGCTGGCCCTGTGGGGGCTGGAGGACGCGGCGTTCGTCACCGAGCTGGTGGTGAGCGAGCTGGTCACCAACGCCATCCGCTACGGGGCCGTACCGATCGGCCTCCGGCTGATCCGGGACCGGACCCTGATCTGCGAGGTGTCCGACGCCAGCAACACCGCCCCGCATCTGCGCCGGGCCCGCACCTACGACGAGGGCGGGCGCGGGCTGCACATGGTCGCCCAGCTCACCCAGGGCTGGGGCACCCGCCAGACCGCCGAGGGCAAGACCATCTGGGCCGAACAAACCCTCCCGGCGGGCTGACCATGACAGCGCGCACCAGTAGCG
Source organism: Streptomyces sp. RG80 (assembly GCF_040446465.1). NCBI lineage: Bacteria > Bacillati > Actinomycetota > Actinomycetes > Kitasatosporales > Streptomycetaceae > Streptomyces > Streptomyces sp. RG80. The sequence continues at coordinate 387,589 of NZ_JBEAAJ010000006.1, forward strand.
AGGGCTCCGGCGCCGGGACGCACACACTCGGGCTGCTCTTCCCGCCGGCCGGACGGGGCCACGACTACACCACCATGCAGCTCGCCTTCGTCGGCGGTGTCGCCGAGGCCGCCACGTCGTGCGGCTACGACCTGCTGCTCTCGCCCGCCGGCACCCACGAGGATCCCTCGTTCCTGCGGATGGTCGGTGACCGGCGGGTGGACGGCGTGATCGTCATGGAGATCCGCCGGGAGGACGACCGGGTCGAGCGGCTGGCCGAGGAGGGCTTCCCCTTCGTCGCCATCGGCCGCAACCACCGGGCCGAGGTGTCCGGCTGGGTCGACCTGGACTTCGCCGGTCTGGCCGGCGGCTGTGTCCAGCACCTCGCCGACCTGGGCCACACCAGAATCGCCTTCGTCAACCGGTCGGAGCAGCTGTTCCGCAGCGGGTACGGGTTCGCCCGGCTCGGCGACGAGGGCTACACCGAGGCGATGAAGAAGCTGCTGCTCACGCCGCGCGCCTACCTGTGCGGCGACGATCTCGCCTCGGGGGAGGAGGTCGTGGAGCGGATCCTGCGGGACGACCCGGAGACCACCTCCCTGGTCACCCAGAACGAGGCCGCCCTGGAGGGCGTCTACCGCGGGCTCACCCGCAACGGCCGCAGCGTGCCGCGCGACTTCTCGGTCGTCGGCGTCGCGGCCAGCCCCTGGGCCGAACAGGTGAGCCCGGCGCTGACGGCCGCGGAGATCCCCGCCAAGGAGATGAGCCGGGTCGCCGTCGACCTGATGATGCGGCGGCTGCGCACGCCCGACGCGGCCCCCCGGCACGTCCTGCTGAAACCTCTGATCACCCTGCGCGCGAGCACCGGCCGCTGCCGACCGGTGCCGGGTACGGAACCCGAGCCGGAATTCCCCGATTTCGACATAGATTTCTGATACGTCGGTTTCTGCACCCCGAAATACCGACCCCTGGGAGCAGCACATGTCGTACCCCGTCGACCGTCGCGGCTTCCTGCGAACCTCGGGAGCGGTGGCGGGCGCCGCCGCCCTGGGCCTCGGCGGAACCCTCACCTCCTGCAGCTCGTCCGAGTCCGGCCCCACCACCCTCACCTGGTGGGACTACTTCACCCTGGACAACTTCCAGCCCGGAATGCGGCGCCTGATCAAGGACATCGAGGCGGGCGTCCCGGACGTGAAGATCGAGCGCAGGTCCTTCCCGTTCGCGGAACTCGAACGCCAGATCACCCTGGGCGCCATCTCCGGCGACCTCCCCGACATCGCCATCGTCGACAACGTCGCCATGAACACCCTGGGCGGCAGCGACCTGCTGGCCGACCTCACCGCCCGGGTCGAGAAGTGGGGCCAGGCCGACCGGTACTACAAAGGCCCCTGGGAGGGCTGCCAGGTCGGCGGGAAGACCCTCGGCATCCCCAACAACAGCAACTGCCTGGCCCTCTACTGCAACACCGCGATGCTCAAGTCCGCCGGGGTGGAACCGCCCACCACCTGGGACGAGCTGGCCTCCGCCGCCGAGCGGCTGACGCGCGGGGACCGCTACGGTCTGGCCCTGAGCGCGATCAAGACGGAGGAGGGCGTCTTCCAGTTCCTGCCGTTCCTGTGGCAGGCGGGCGGCGACCTGGACACCTTCGCCACCGACGGAGCCACGGCGCTGTCCTTCCTCGACGGCCTGATCGCCAAGGGCTCCCTGTCCGAACAGTGCGTGGGCTGGACCCAGCAGGACGTCAACACCCGGTTCCTCAACCAGCGCGCCGCGATGCAGATCAACGGCCCCTGGCAGATCCCCACGCTGAAGAAGGCGGACTTCGACTGGAACGTCGTGGCCCTCCCGCGTGACCAGGAGGCCGCCACCTGTCTCGGCGGCGAGAACTGGGTGGTGATGGCCAACAGCAAGCATCTGGACAAGGCCTGGGAGGTCCTGGAGTACACCCAGCGCCCGTCGGTGCTGGTGCCGTACCTGGTGGCCTTCGGTGAGCTGCCCGCGCGCAAGGACCTCGCCGACCGGGGCAGCTGGGCGTCCGACCCGGCCCTGCGGCTCTTCCTCAGCCAGCTGCCCCTCGCCCGCCCCCGTCAGTACGGCGCGCACTACGCCGAGGCCTCCCAGGCCGTCGCCGAGGCGGAGCAGGCCGTACTCACCGGGGCCGCCTCCCCGTCCGCGGCGGCGAAGAACGCGGCCGTCAAGATCGACAAGGCGCTGGGAGAGCGATGAAGCGAAGAAGTCTCCCGCCGGGTGCGCGCCGCCGACGCGCGGGCTACCTGTTCTGCCTCCCGGGCCTCGCCTTCCTCGCCCTCTTCCTGGCCTACCCGCTCTTCTACAACGTGTGGACCTCCGTCCACGACGTCGAGCTGGGCCAACTGCTCGGCGGCGGCGAGCGGTTCAACGGACTGGACAACTACCGGGCCGTCGTCGACGAACCGGCCTTCTGGCACTCCGTACGCCTCTCCCTGGTCTTCACCCTGGGCTCGCTGCTCTTCCAGTTCACCCTCGGCTTCGCCCTGGCCCTGCTCTTCGCCCGCCCCTTCCCGTTCAACGGCCTGCTGCGCTCACTCCTGCTGGTCGCCTGGCTGCTGCCCGCGGTCGTCAGTGGCACCCTCTTCCGCTGGATGCTGGACGCGGAGTCCGGCGCCTACAACGCCCTGTTCGAAGCGGTCGGCCTCGACTCCCTGTCCCACGACTGGCTCACCGACCCGTCCACCGCCATGACCGGGGTGGTCTTCGCCAACATCTGGGTCGGCGTGCCCTTCAACATGCTGCTGCTCCTGGTCGGACTGCACACCATCGACCCCCAGCTCCACGAGGCCGCCGCCCTCGACGGGGCGAACGCCTGGCAGCGCCTGCGTCACATCACCCTCCCGCTGATGCGGCCGGTCTCGGTGACCGTCCTCCTCCTCGGCCTCGTCTACACCTTCAAGGTCTTCGACATCGTCTTCGTGATGACCGGCGGCGGCCCCGTCGACGCCACCCGCGTGCTCTCCCTCTACGTCTACGAGGTCTTCTTCACCTTCTTCCGGTTCGGCCAGGGCGCCGCCGCGGGCCTGCTGCTGCTCGGCGTACCGCTGCTCGCGGGCGCGTGGTACGTACGACGGCTGCGGCGCGAGCACGAGGCGCCGGCGGGAGGTGCCGTATGAAACCGCCGCGCCACCCCTGGCTGCTCACCGCGCTCGCCACCGTGATCACCGCGGCCTTCCTGCTGCCGGTGTACTGGATGGTGAAGACCAGCCTCACCCCGCCGGACCGCATTCTGAGCCCGACCCCGCAATGGGTGCCCAGCCCCGTGACCGGCGAGAACTACTCCACGGCGCTGGGCTACGCCGGGCTGACCAGGGCCCTGCTCAACAGCCTGGTCATCGCAGGCGGAGTGGTGGCACTCACCCTGCTGCTCGGTGTCCCGCTCGCCTACGCGCTCGCCCGGGTCCGGATGCGGGGCTCCGGCGCGATGGTGCTCGGCCTCCTCGTCGCCCAACTGCCGCCCGCCATCGTGCTGGCGGCACCGCTGTTCATCCTCGAACGCCGGGCCGGCCTCTCCGACACCTACCTGGGCCTGATCGCCGCCGACACGACCCTCACCCTGCCCTTCACGGTGATCGTGCTGCGTCCCGTCATGCGCAGCGTCTCACCGGAGCTGGAGGAGGCCGCCCTGGTCGACGGCTGCGGACTGCCCGGAGTGCTGCTGCGTGTCGTCCTTCCGCTCATGGTGCCCGCGGTGGTCGCGGCGGCCGGCCTGTCCTTCCTGATCGCCTGGGGCGAGTTCCTCTTCGGCCTCACCCTCGGTCCGGGACCGGACGTCCAGCCCGTCACCGTGCTGCTCAACTCCTTCATCGGACAGCACGGCACGTCGTGGGGTGCCCTGATGGCCACCGCCACCCTCATCAGCATCCCGGTCGTGTGTGTCTTCGCCGTCTTCCAGCGCTTCATCGTCGGCGGGCTCGCCACGGGCAGTGTGAGGGGCTGACCGCCATGTCCTCCGTGCACCCCCGCGACCACACCCCCTTCGTGGCGCCGCCCCCGCCGCTGACCCCGGCCGGACCCGCCGCGCTCGACCCGGTCGTCACCGCCTCCGTCGCCCACGCAGGCCAGGACGGCGCGACCCTGCACGTACGCACCGCGTCCGGACGCACCGGCACACTCCGTCTGCGCCCCGCGACGGGCAGCGCTCTGCGGATCACGCTGCGGATGACCGACGCCCCGGCCATGCCCCGCGTCAGTGTCGTGACCGCGCCGACGGACACAGGCTGCACGGTGGAGAAGACGCGGGACACCCTGACCCTGCACCTCGACGGCCTGCGGGCGGACGTCCAACTGTCGCCCTTCGCCATGGAGGTGACGGACCGTCATGGACGGGTGCTGCGCCAGGCCACCGACGTGAGCGACACCAACGACCGCCCGGCCGTGCTGCCGCTCGGCGTCACCGCACTCGCGGACGGCCGGCTCGCCCATCACGACAGCTGGATCACCGGACCCGACGAACACTTCTACGGCCTCGGCGAGCGCTTCACCGGCCCGGACCTGCGCGGACAGCTGGTCGAGTGCTGGGTCCAGGACGCCCAGGGCTCGACCGGCGCCCGCTCCTACAAGGCGGTTCCCTTCCTGCTCTCCAGCCGGGGCTACGCCGTTCTCGTGGACACCACCACCGCGGCCTCCTTCGACCTCGCCCACAGCAACACCGGAGCCTGGTCGATGACCGTGCCCGACGAGATCCTCGACTACCACCTCGTCACCGGCACCCCCGCCGAGTGCCTGACCGCGTACCGCGACCTGACCGGCCCCGCCCTCCTGCCCCCGCGATGGGCCTTCGGCCCCTGGATCTCCGGCGGCTTCCGCCAGGACAGCGCGGCCGACGTACGCGAGCGCGCCCGCCTCATCCGCTCGCACGGCTTCCCCTGCGAGGTCCTGCACATCGACACGTACTGGCAGCGGCACGGCTCCTGGTCGGACATGAGCTGGGACACCGAGGCGTTCCCGGACCCGGAGGGGCTGATGCGGGACCTGGCGGAGCAGGGCTTCCACGTCTCGCTCTGGATGAACCCCTACATCGGCGTCGACAGCCCGTACTTCGCCGAGGCGGACACCAACGGCTGGTTCCTGCACACCACTTCCGGCGCCACGTACATCGCCGACGTCTGGGGCGGCACACACCCGGCCTCGGCCGTGCTGGACCTCACCCACCCCGGCGCCGCGGACTGGCTGCGGGCCCGTGTCCGGGCAGTGCTGGCCACGGGCGCGTCGGTCCTGAAGACCGACTTCGGCGAGGCGGTCCCCGCCGACGCGGTCGCCCACAACGGCATGACCGGCGACCGCCTGCACAACCTCTACCCCCTCCTCTACAACGACCTGGTCGCCGAGGCCACCCGCGAGGCAGGCACCGGCCACGGTCTGACCTGGGGCCGCTCGACCTGGACCGGCGGCCAGCGCCACGGCGTCAAGTGGACCGGCGACCCCAACGCGAGCTGGCAGGACCTCGCCTCCACCCTGCGCGCGGGCCTCTCCCTGTCCCTGTCCGGCCACCCCTTCTGGAGCCACGACATCGGCGGCTTCCATGGCACACCCGGCCCCGAACTCTTCGTGCGCTGGGCCCAGTTCGGCCTGCTGTCACCCCTCAGCCGGTTCCACGGCATGACGTCCCGGCTGCCCTGGGACTTCGGCGAGGAGGCGTACGCGGCCGTCCTGCACGCGGCCCGACTGCGCATGAGCCTGCTGCCGTACCTCTGCTCGGCCGCGGCCGACGCGGTCCGCACCGGCGAACCCCTGGCCCGCCCCATGCCACTGGACCACCCCGACCGCCCGGACGCCCACGCCGCCGACCTCCAGTACCTGCTGGGCCCCGACCTGCTGGTCGCCCCGCTGTACGCGCCGGGAGGCCGACGGCAGATCTGGTTCCCACCGGGGGAGTGGCTGCCCTACGACGGCGGACCCGCGCTCACCGGTCCGGCCTGGCACGGCGTCGACGTCCCCCTGGCCACGGCCCCCCTCTGGCTACGAGCCGGCGCCCGCCTCCTCACCACCGCCATCACGACCGACGGCCCCGCCCACCCCTGACTGCGCCTATGGTGGTCCGATGTCGTCGATCAAGAAGTTCCAAGTCACCTTCGACTGCGCGGAACCTGAGCGCGTCGCCCGCTTCTGGTGCGAGGTGCTGGGGTACGTCGTACCGCCGCCGCCCGAGGGATTCGCCACCTGGGACGCCTACGACCGCTCACTGCCCCCTGAGCGTCAGGGTGCGTCGTTCGCCTGCGTGGATCCCGAGGGGGTGGGCCCGCGTCTGTACTTCCAGCGCGTTCCCGAAGGGAAGGTCGTCAAGAACCGGGTCCATCTCGACGTACGGGCCGGCACCGGGCTCGTGGGCGATGAGCGCCTCGCCGCGCTGGAGGCCGAAGCCGCACGACTGGTCGCGCTCGGCGCGGTGGTCGTACAAGTCCTGCGTGCCGACGGCTTCGACGAGTCCTGCATCGCGATGCAGGACATCGAGGGCAACGAGTTCTGCCTCGACTGAGGCACTGCGGCGGGCGGCAACGTCCGCCACGCCGGGGCGAAGGGGGCTGTGCGTGGGAAGTCTGCTGAAAGGCGTCTCCGGCGTCCGTTGGGAGGACCTGCGTGACGCGCGGCAACTCCCGGCCGGGGACATCCCACCGCTGCTCTCCCGGATCGCGTACGGAGGCGAGGACACGGCCCGCCACGCCCTCGACGAACTGGGCGACCTCGTCTGTGCGTTGGGGTTCGTCGTCGGTGAGGCGACCGCCCCGACGGTGCCCTTCCTGCTGGAGCTCGCCGGTGCCCCGTACGTGCCGTGCAAGGCCGAGGTGTTGGATCTGCTCGAGAGCGTCTACCGGACCGAGCAGTGGCACTCCTCGGCCGTGGCGGCAGGTGGTCCGCAGCGCACGAGCTTCCGGGAGCAGCCTGCGTGGGAGGTGGCCGGCCGGGAAGCGGTGCGCGCGGGTCGGGCGGTCATCGAGGGCCTCGCCTCATCCGTGCGGCCCGAAGAAGCCGAACCGGCCCGGAAGCTGCTGCTGACGATGGACAGGACACCTCCGTTCCCGGCCGTCTGAGCAGACCGGTACGCCGTGCCCGAGCCCGGACTGCTCTGGTCTCAACCTCGCAGGCGCGTCAGGGCGCTGACGCAGGTGTTCGGGTCCGGGTGAGCAGGTCGGCGATCCGGGCGATCATCTGGCTCTCGTCACCGTTGCGGGCGGTCGTCGGGTGGTAGGCGAGCACGAAGCGGCGTCGCCGGTCACGAGTGGAGAACGCGGCGTTCTTGTAGCCGTACGTCTCACCGGTCTTGCCCCAGAGGGTCACGCCGTTCACGGTGGCCTGCTGCAGCCCGGTGCTGTAGCGGGCCGGGGAGCCGTCCAGCATCCGCACGTCGTCCGGAGGCAGCGTGAACATCAGCTGAAGCAGCTCCGGTGGGAGCAGTCCGCCGGAGAACAGGACGGAGAGCATCCTGTCGAGGTCGCCCGTGGTGGAGATCATGTCGCCCTCGCCCCGGCTGGACGACTGGTCGTACGTGGTGACGTCCCCCAGACTGCCGTCGGCCATCGCCAGATAGCCGTGCACGTGTCGGCCGTGGATGCGCGGATCGTCGCCGGGCACCAGGGTGTGGGCGAGGTCGAGCGGACGCAGAACGCGGGCCGCGACGGCCTCTCCGTAGGGGCGGCCGGTCACCTTGTCGATGATCAGCGCGGCCAGCACGTAGTTGATACCGCGGTACTCCTGCCGGGTACCCGGGGCGAACTTCAGCGGTCCGTGCGTCGCCGTCGCCACCCACTCCCGCGGCGTCCAGTGGTCGAAGCGGTGGCGCAGGACGTCCTCCGCGGTGGACGGTTCGGGTATGCCGACGTGGTCCGGGAAGCCGCTGGTGTGATTCAGCAGATGCGCGACGGTGACAGGCGAGAAGCGGGCCGGCAGCAGCCCCGGCAGGACGTGCCGCACCGGCGTGTCCAGTGCGACCCGGCCCTCGGCGACCAGTTGCAGCACCACCGTGGCGACGAAGACCTTCGTGATGCTGCCGATCCGGACCTTGTCGTTGCCCGCCACCGGCCGCCGCGTGCTGATGTCGGACACACCCGAGGTCCCACGCCAGTGACCGGCTGCGCCGCCGACACGTAACTGGGCCGCGGTCGACGGCGGATGCCGCAGATCGTCGATCGCCGCCCGCAGCGCGGTGGTGTCGAGTGGGGGGAGCGGTGCGGGAGGCGCGGAGGATGCGGCGGCGCCATGTGCGGGCAGTGCCATGGCGGTGGCCAGCGCGGCCGCTCCTGACAAGGCGGCGCCCGCAAAGGCCCTTCGTGACATGTGTGTTGGGGTCATGCCCGGCACACTGCCAGTGAGTACGCGACCGAACATCGGGGTCGCCCCGGAGCGATCCCTGATCGCACCCTGACCCCTCCTGGCCCAAGGGATCAGGAGCCGTGCCAACCGGACGGGTGGAGCAGGGCGGTTGCGGCGTCCGCGCAGCCCCAGGCCAGGGTGACTCCGGCGCCGCCGTGGCCATAGTTGTGCACCAGTCGTCGTATCCGGCCGGGCGGGTGCGGGTCGGCCTCCAGACGGACGCCGCTGTCTCGCCAGGGTCGTAGGCCCACCTGGTGGCCGAGGACGGTCGCGCCGGCGAGGGCGGGTTGCAGTTCGGTGCAGCGGCGCAGGATCGCGGCAGCCGTGGCCGGGGACGGAACGGTGTCCCACTCGCCGAGCTCGAAGGTGCCGCCGAGGACGACGTCGGTGCTGCGGGGGTGGACGTAGGTGTGGCCGTCGGCGTTGTCCTCGTCGCGCAGGGAGGTGTGCAGTCCGGGGTTGGCGACCAGGACCAACTGGCCGCGTGCCGGACGTACTTCGGAGTCGCCGCACAGGGCGCGGGCGGCCAGCCCGGAGGCGTTCACCACCGCCGGAGCCCAGACACCGGCCTGTTCCAGGGCGTCGATACGGCGACGGACGAGCGTGCCGCCCGCCGCCGTGAAGGACTCCTCCAGCCAGGGCAGGTACCGGGACATCTCCACGGTCGGAACGGTGAACGCCCAGCCCCCGGTGAACGGGTCGCGCACTTCGTCCGCGCGCAGGGCGCGCAGGTCGGGGATGGCCGAGGCCCACCAGGGGAGGTCCTGGGTGTCTCCGCGCAGCAGCATGCGGGTGGGGCGCATGACGACCCCGGGAACCCCGTCCGCCGCCTGGCGGGCGAACTCCTCGTAGGTGCGGGTGGCCCAGTCCAGCACATGCGGCTCGAAGCGGGTGCGGGTCGGGTACCAGACGGCCGCGGCGACAAAGGACGTCGTACGGTCCGAGGTCTCGGCCGAGACCACGGCGACGCGCGCACCGGCCCGCCGCAGGCGCAGCGCGGTGGTGAGCCCGATGACCCCGGCACCGACGACGACCGCGTCGAATCTGCAACTCATGCCAGCCCCTTTGACTGCCGAACCCTGTGGCTCTCAATGTCGGCGGGGAGCCGGGAAGCTGTCCAAGACCAGTCACGCCCAACGCCATAAGTCAGGCTTATAGTTGAAGCATGGACCTGCGTCGGCTGCGGTATTTCCTCGTGCTGGCCGAGGAGTTGAACTTCACGCGGGCCGCGCACCGGCTGCACATCGCACAGCCCGCGCTGAGCCAGCAGATCAAGGCGCTCGAGCGGGACATCGGAGCTCCGCTGCTCGAACGCAACAGCCGGGGCTGCCGGTTGACCGCCGTCGGGGAGGTCGTGGCCCGCGAGGCCGGCGAACTCCTGGCCCACGCGGACGTGGCGCGGGAACGGATCCGCGCGTCCGTCGACGGCCGGCAGGGGCAGCTGCGCCTGGCCCTCACCCGTTCCGCTCGCGGTGGCCCGGTCGACGCCCTCCTCGCCGCGTTCCGGGCCCTCCATCCGGAGGTGGAGCTCGTCGTACGGACGGGGTGGACCTCGCACAACATCACCGAGCTGTTGGCCGGGAGGCTGGACGCGGCCTTCGTACGGCCGCCGCTGGACGGCGAGGGCCTGGAGTGCCGGCACATCGCCCGCGAGGAACTCCTCGTGGCCGTCCCGGCGGAGCACCCCCTCGCCCGCGCACGCAGAATCACCCGCGGGCACATAGCCGACGAACCCGTGATCCTCTGGCCGCGCGAGAACGCCCCCGGAATGCACGACCTGATCACCCGGCAACTGTGGCCCGACCGAGGCCCGCGCATCGTGCGGGAGGAACCCGACGACGAGCAACTCCTCCTCAGCGTCGCCGCGGGCATCGGCATCGCCCCGGTCCCCGAGGGACGCGCCCGCGCACTGCGCATCCCAGGAGCACGACTCAAACACGTCACCGCCCCCACGCCCACCGTGGACCTCGCCCTGACCCACCTCCCGACAGGCGTCACTCCGGCGCTGCGAGGACTTCTGAGCCTCGTCGGACAGAACGACCAGTAGTCCACGACGACAGGAACGTCTCCCGCGGTCCTCACACGGGTGGTGGTGACAGTGTGGTCAGGTCGGGCAGGCGGTGGGGGTGGTAGGTCGACAGGGCGGCGCCGGTGAGCCACCAGCCGCGGTGGACCAGGGCCCGGCACAGAGGTTCCTCGAGCTGGTCGAAGACGGTCGGTACGAGGGACAGGTCGCGGCCGTCGTGGGTGCGGTGTTCGGGGAAGGCGTCCCGCCACTTGTCCAGTTGTCCGGAGTCGTTGTCGGCGAAGTCGGTGGCCAGGGCCATCAGGACGCCTCTGCGTGCACCGGAGGGCAGCGGTTCGTCGGGGCCCGCGGTGTGACCGCGCTGGAAGCGCTCGACCATCAACCGCGTGCGCAGAGCGGTGCTTTGGCGGTACAGGAGGGAGTTGGCGCGGGCCAGGTCCCGGACGATCGGCAGGCCGCCGTACGCTCCGGGCCGGAGCAGGCCGCCGGAGTTGAGGACGAGCAGGAAGACATCGCGGTAGCTCTCGCTGTCGATGGCCTCCGTACCGGTGTTGTCGTACACGCCTCCGTCGAGGAGGGCGGGTGCGTCGGTGCCGCACGGGAAACCGGTGTGGTCGAGGACCAGGGGTGGGAAGGCACCGGGTACCGAGGCCGAGGCGGCGACCGCGACGCTGAGCTTCAGCCCGGTACGAGCCGTGGGGGCCAGCCCGATCGTGTAGTCGCCGAACACGTCCCGTTCGAAGGTGAACCGGGCGCCCGTGGTGAGGTTGGCCGCGTTCAGGATCCACCGGACCCCCGGGTCGAGGTCCGCGAGCTCGGTGCCGTCGAAGAACCACTCGTCGAGCCGCCGGGCGAGGAGGTCGGTGCGGGTCGAGGAGCCCACGGTGCGCCACAGACCGCGCAGGAGTGCCTTCTTGAGGGAGCGGGAGCTGATCTTCTCGATCGTCGGGCCGGTGAGCAGGTCGTCCATCGCCGCCGTGGTGAAGCCCCGCTGTGCCAGGGCGGGCCAATGGGTGGCGAGCAGGCCGTTGGCTATCGATCCGCCGGACACCGACGACGCGTATCTCAGCTCCGTCAGCATTCCCGCGTCGGCGAGGAAGCGCAGGACGCCCAGCGCGGAGAGCGTCGCCCGGAAGCCGCCTCCGGAGAGTGCGACGGCGACGGGGGTGTCGGCCGGGGGCGGCTCAGCGGGGCGCAGGGTGTCACCGCAGGGCCGGGCCCGTAGGCCGGTGCCGAGGGCGGGTGAGTCCACGGCCCAGCGGTCGTCGGCGCCGGGGCGGGCCGGGGTCATGGCTGCCCACCGATCGCGACGACCTCGGCCAGGTCCGCGGACGGGCGGACACTGACCGTGAATCGCCGGCCGTTCTGGAGATCCGCGAGGGTGGCGTCGGCGAAGTCGATCTGGTTCGTCAGGTGGATGGTGTACTCGTCGTCCGGGTCCCGTGAGTCCACCAGCATGTGCAGGGTCTCCTCGTTGGGGTGATGGTGTTTCACCCCGTCGGCCGAGATGACGTAGTGGTCGGCGTGGACCTGCTCGAAGAAGTCGCCCTCCACGTTGCGATCGCTGCCGTGGTGGGGGAGTTTGAGCAGGTCTACGTGGAGCGGGCCCGCGCCGTCGAGCAGCCCCGTCTCGCGCAGTCCGGCCAGTATGCGGTCGCCTCTGGCGTCACCGGTGAGGAGCGCGGTCCGCCCGCCGTGCTTCAGCAGCAGGACGATGCTGGAGAGGTTCGGTATGGAGCCGTCCGTGTAGGACGAGGTGATGACGCTCGGGTCCTGGAGTTGCCGGGCCTTGAGCCAGCGTTCCGTCAGCTCCTGCAGCGCGGTCTCGTCCGGCGCCACCACGGTGATGTGCAGCTGGTCGAGCGTCGCCTCCCCACCCGTGATGAGCGGGCCGTCGAAGAGGGGATTGCCGTCGAGCCCCAGTTTGGCCGCCACGTTCCGGATGGCACGTCCCTGGTTGTAACTGGCCCTGACGGCACCGCTGTCGGCGCTCGCACGGTCGACGAGTTCCTGCGCGGAGGCGCTCAGCCCCTCCTCCTGCTGGTCCACGAGTTCGTCCACGGAGTTGAACCAGACCTTCTGCACCGCGAAGGGATCGGGTTCCTGGTCGTCTCTGGCGTGCTGGATCCCGCTGAGCAGCTTGAGCAGTCCGACCGCGTGGTCGTCGTCGACATGGGACAGGCACACGACGTCGATACGCGGCACGCCCTGGCCGTTCGGCGGGAGCTGCGAGAGGCGCTCGCGCAGGGAGGTCTCGTAGACCTGGCTCGGCCCGCCGTCGACGAGCATGACCCGCTCTTTCGTCCCCCACCGGACCAGGAAGGAATCGCCGTGCCGGGCGTTGAGAAAGTCGAAGGTGAACATCGCGCGCTCCTTTCGGGGGTTCGGCCGTCTCAGACGGACTGCATCGCACGCAGGACGTCGACCAGGCCGGCCCCCTGGTAGTGCCGTTCCCGGCCCAGATCGGTCGCCGTCGCGCACAGGATCTGCTTGACCCGCTCCGGGCGCCCGATCAGTTCCCGGTTGCGTGCCAGCAGCATCGCGGCGGCACCGCTGACATGGGCCGCCGCCTGACTGGTGCCGTGGAGTGCGGCGATGCCCTGGTCGGGAACGGGCCCGTCGATGTCCTCGCCCGGCGCCAGGAGATCGGGCTTCGGTCTGCCGTCGCCGGTGGGACCGCGGCTGGAGAAGTAACTGACGCCATGGCGGTGCGGATTGCTGCGATGGGTGGAGCCGACCGTGATGACGGACTCCGCGTTACCGGGATCGGAGATGCTCGCACCGCGGTAGTCCCGGCCCAATGTGCGTACGGCTCCGGCGTATCCGGAGTTCCCGGCCGCGGCGACGACCACGACACCCGAGCGGACCAGGCGGTCGCACTCGATGCACACCGGGGTCCAGCCGGTCGAGTGGCTCGCCACGTCATGCGGCACCGAGAGGCTGATGTTGACCCCGGCGATGACGATCCGGCCCGCCTGTTCATTGATGTACCGGATGGCCTGCAGGGCCGTCACGATGGAGAACTCGTCTCCGGTCCCCTCGTCGCCGAGGACCCGGAAGTCGTACAGCTGGATCCGCGGACAGATGCCACGGAACTCCTCCGCGGGACGCGGCCACCAGCCACCGATGATCCCGGCGATATGAGTGCCGTGCGGGTCGACCGGGGTGGTGTACGGCTGGTAGCGCGGGACCTCGGAAGGCTGTGCCGTCTCAGGGACCGGGGCGAGATCGATCTCGGCGTACGGCAGGGCCTTGGGCCAGTCGATGCGTCCGTCGTTCAGCGCGTCGAGGGACAGCGTTCTGCGGACGCCGACGAAGTTGAACGCTCGGGGAATACGTGACCGGCGCGGCGCCGGCTCCGGTGTGGCCGTGATGTCCCAGTCGAAGAAGGCGGGGTGCCGGGCGTCGATGCCGCTGTCGACCACGGCCCAGCCTATGGAACTGCAGTTCACGGAGAAGACCTGCTCGGCGGCGTCGGCCTTGATGGTGGCCCGGGATCGTACGACCGCGGAGGACGCCTGCCGGTTGGCCGTCACGGAAAGGATCGGATACCGCTGTCTGCGGTCGAGGACACCTTGCCCCGCTGGATCCGCCGGGGGCTCGGTGTCCGCCCGCTCCAGATGAACACCGGTCAGCATCCGCGCCACTTCGGCGCTGACCTCCGGGTCCGACGTTCGTCTTTCGCGCAACGCCGGATTCGACTCGGCGACGATGGCGGCCAGCAGTCTGAGGAGCCACCGCTGGTGCCGGGTGCGCTCCTGCCGCCTCTCGGAGATGTCGTGGACGTCGCTGACCCGCTCTCGAGAGGTCGCGGACCGTTCTGTCACCGGAGGGTCGTCCCGCAGCGCGTCCGCGATGCCGGCGCCCTTGTGTCGTTTCGCCAGATGGTGGGCGTCGCGGACGACACGGTTGAGGTTGGTCTTCGGCAGCACGGTCTGGACGAGCTCGCGCAGGGTCAGCTTGACCGCGATGAAGCTGCCGGACGCGATCGGCTGGCAGTCGTTCATCATGTTCAGGTTGCTGAAGCGCTGCAGGATCTGCTGGACGCCGTGCTCTTCGTTGATGGCGAGGATCAGGTCCTCGCGCGTCTCCGCCGCGTCCTCGGGAAACCGGGCGAGGGCCAGCAGGGCGTCGAACCGTACGGGGCAGTCCGTCGCCCAGGGAACGGGCCGGGGGCCTTTTCCGTAGAAGAGTTCTTCGAGTCGCGTTCGGTCCATCTGGTCCTCGCCATGGATCAGGTGCCGGTGCGGGCCGTAATCGGCGCGAGGGGGTCTCGCCCTCAGTGTGGAGCGCGGCGGAGGGGCTGCACAGGGCAGAAGGACCCACACCCGGCAGGGGCAGCCTTACCCCTGGGACCGTGCGTTCCCGCCGCGCGTCACCCCTGCCAGGAGGCCGTGGGGATGATGTCGTGGGTGAGGGCGAAGCGGGTCAGGTCGGCCCGGCGCCGGGAGCCGATCTTGTCGCGCAGGCGGTCCAGATGCGAGTGCACCGTGTGCTCGCTGATACCCAGCCGTACGGCGATGGAGTGGTCCGTCTCCCCGTGCGCGACCAGCTCCAGGATCTGACGCTCACGCTGCGTGACACGGCATGACGGCTCGGTGTCCGGGCGTACGGCGAGATCCGCGGACACGTACGAGCAGCCGTCGGCGACGAGCCGGATCGCGGCCAGCAGCTCGCCCTCGTCGGCGTGCCGGCTGACGCAGCCCCGGGCACCGGCGCGCAGCGCGGGCACAGCGTGTCCGTCCCGCACCGAGGAGAACACCAGGACCGAGGCACCTTCGGCGGCGAGCCGCCCCACCACCTCCGCCAGACACACCGGTGGCAGCTGGAGGTCCACGAGTGCGATGTCCCCCCGTTCCAGCCTGCGTAATGCCTCGTCGGCGGACCGGGCGACGAGCGCGAGCAGCAGGTCGTCGGCGCCCTCGACGACGTGGGCCACACCGCTGCGGAGGAGCGGACAGTCGCCCACTACGGCGACACGCCTCAGTTCCGCACTCATCGGCGCCTCATTCCGCCCGGGCCGGCGCCCTGGGTGCGGGCATGGCCTCACAGCTCCAGTGTTGTGCGTCCGGAGCGGTCCGGCATGCCGAGGCGGGCGGGCCGGTGGGGATGCGGCACCGCACCTTCCTTGGCGATAGGCGAGTGCCCCTGACAACCCGACGCGTCCCGAGCGAGTGGTTAAGGGGGAACGGGTTGGCATGCACAGGGGAGCGGGGGAACGCGAGTGGGATCCACAGCACGCGTGAGAACGGCCGTACTGGCCGCTGCGGTGGCCGGGGTACTGGTCACGGGGGCCGTACCGGCCGACGGCCGGTCGGCAGCGGCCGCGGGGTCCGCCGGGTTCGACGGGACCAAGACTTCGGCGAAGGCGACGGCGAACGCGAAACCGCCGGCGACCGTCACGTTGATCACCGGTGACCGGGCGACCGTCGGCGCGGACGGCCGCGTGCGCGGACTGGAACGCGGCAAGGGCCGGGAGGACATGGGGATCTCGATCCGGCGCGAGGCCGGCCACACGTACGTCGTCCCGCAGGACGCCCTGCGTCTGGTCGCCGACGGCGTGCTCGACCGCCGGCTCTTCGACGTCACGCAGCTGGTGAGGGACGGATACGACGACGCGCACCGCACCACGCTGCCGCTGATCGTCGGCTACCGGCAGGACGGCGCGGGGACGACGACGGCCTTCGGCGCGGCCCGCGATCCGTTCGCGCGCGCGGCCGTACGGGAACGCCGTGCGCTGCCGGCGGTCGGCGGTGAGGCGTTCGAGGCACCCAAGAGCGGCGCCCCGGCCCTGTGGGCGGCCATCTCCGCCAGCGCCACGGGCCGTACCGCGAACGGCACCGCCGCCCCCGCGCGGCCCGTCGCCCACGTCTGGCTGGACGCCAAGGTCAGGGCGGCCCTGGCCGAGAGCGTGCCGCAGATCGGTGCGCCCACCATGTGGCGGTCGGGCTACACCGGCAAGGGCATCAAGGTGGCGGTCCTGGACACGGGTGTGGACCAGACCCACCCGGACCTCAAGGGCGTCGAGATCGCCCAGAAGAACTTCAGCGAATCACCCGACGTCAAGGACCGCTTCGGGCACGGCACGCACGTGGCCTCCATCCTCGCCGGAAGCGGCGCGAAGTCCGGCGGCCGCTACAAGGGCGTGGCCCCCGACGTGCAGCTGCTGGACGGCAAGGTCCTGGCCGACAACGGCTTCGGCGATGTCTCGGGCATCGTCGCCGGCATGCAGTGGGCCGTCGACCAGGGCGCCAAGGTGGTCAACATGAGTCTGGGCCATGCTGACATCCCGGGTGTCGACCCGTTGGAGGCGGCCGTCGCCCGGCTGTCCGGCAAGGCCCTGTTCGTGGTGGCCGCGGGCAACGAGGGCGACAAACCCAGCACGCTCGGATCACCCGGCAGCGCCCCCGCGGCGCTCACCGTCGGCGCCGTCGACAAGCAGGACCAGATCGCAGACTTCTCCAGCCGCGGCCCGAACCTCGACGGCACCCCCAAGCCGGACATCACCGGCCCCGGCGTCGACATCACCGCCGCCCTGACCACACAGCGCGAGGAGCCCTCCGACGAGGGCTACATCGTCCAGTCCGGCACGTCGATGGCCTCTCCGCACGTCGCGGGCGCCGCCGCCCTGGTGCTCCAGCAGCACCCGGGCTGGAGCGGAGCCCGGCTGAAGGCACTCCTGACCGGTTCGGCCAAGCCCAACCCGCTGCTCAACGCCCATCAGCAGGGCGCGGGCCGCGTGGACCTGGAACGCGCCGCCACGGCCCTGGTCGTCTCCGAGCCGGGCTCCCTCGGCTTCGGCATGCAGTCCTGGCCGCACGCGGACGACAAGCCGGTCGCCAAGACCGTCACCTACCGCAACTACGGCACCGAGGCCGTCACCCTGAAGCTGACGGCGTCCGGCGTCGGCCCGTCCGGCAGCCCCGCCCCGGCCGGCATGTTCACCGTCAAGGACGCCCAGGTCACCGTTCCGGCCGGCGGCACCGCGAAGACCACCGTCATCGCCGACACCAGCAAGGGCAGCGTCGACGGCGTCTTCGGCGGCACCGTACTGGCGTCGGGCGACGGCCAGCAGGTGCGCACCGGTCTCGTGGTCGAGCGCGAGGTGGAGTCCTACGACGTCACGGTGCGGCACATCGACGCCGACGGCGCGCACCCGGCCACGTACACGACGACGATCAACCACGTCGGCGGGGAGGGCGAGTACGTGGAGCTTCCGTACCGCGCGAACGGCACGGTGGTTCAGCGGCTGCGCAAGGGGTCCTACCAGCTGGAGAGCCTGGTCTTCGCCCGGGACAACGAGCTGGGCTTCTTCGTCCAGCCGGTGCTGGAGGTGACCGGGAACGTCACGGTCACCCTCGACTCCCGCAAGGCCAAGCCGTTCGCCGTGAAGGCCCCGGATCCGGCCGCGAAGCTCGTCACGTCCACCGTTGGTTACAACGACGATGCCGCGGGCGTGGGCAACACCTGGTCCACCGGCGGGGTGCCGCCGATCCGCACCGCCCACCTCGGCCCGGCGTCCGCGACGATGCGGGCCCAGTTCAACGGCGTGTGGAAGAATCCCGGCGCGCCCGGCGCGAACGTCGACCACCGGCTCGCCTTCAACCGCAAGGGCACCTTCTTCACCGGCATGAAACGCACCGTCACCCGCGCCGAGGTCGCCGAGGTGAAGCTCGGCTTCGGCGCGTCCGTCACCGGGGCCAAGGGCCAGGTCCACATCCTGCCGCTGGACGATCGCGGGAGCAGCGTCGGCATCGAGGAACCGCAGGCCCGGAAGCTGCCGCAGACCACCACGCACTACCTCAGCACGGCCGGCGTCCGCTGGTCCTGGACGGCCGCGCAGCTCAACGCCCGCGGCGAGGCACGGATGCACTTCACCAAGGAGCGGGTGACCTACAAGCCCGGCTCCAGCCACACGCTGCGGTTCAACACCGGTGTGGTGGGCCCCGACCTCGCGGCGGTGAACCCCGAGGGGCGGGGTGCCAGGCGGACCGGTGACTACATCGACGCCAGGATCCCGCTCTTCAACGACGGCAGCGGCAACCCCGGTTCCTCGACCGTCACCGGCGGCTTCGCCCGGCTGGAATCGGGCGGTCGGGTGCTCGCGGAGGGGCCGGCCATGGACTGGCTGAGCGCCGAAGTCCCCGCCGCCTCCGCCGCCTACCGCCTCACGGTCCAGGCGAGCCGCTCCACCGCGGACACCTCCACCAGCACGAAGGTGGCGGGGGTGTGGACATTCACATCGGCCCGCCCGGCATCGGACCGCACGACCGCCCTGCCGCTGTCGACGGTCCGGCTCACACCGAAGCTCAGCCTGCGCGGCACCGCTCCGGCCGGCAGCACACTCAAGGTGCCGCTGAAGCTCAGCGGCCCGGCCGCCACGACCGGACGGGTCGCCGCACTGACCGTGAACATCTCCTACGACGGCGGCCGGACCTGGAAGCCGCTCACCGTGACGACCGACGCGCAGGGCGCCCGCTCGGTGAGCGTGAAGCACCCGGCGAGCGCCAAGGCCGTGTCCTTCCGGGTCGACCTGAAGGACACGGACGGCAACACCGTCCGCGAGACGATCACGAACGCCTACCGGCTCGCTCCATGAGGCAGTCCCGCGAAGCCGCGCGACGCCGACAACGGCGACGGTCCGATCACCCTGTCCGCCGGAACCGGAATGATCGACCGACCGTCCTAGTGGGCGCGCCTCGTGAGGCCCTGCCCGGTGCGTCGGCGCCGGGCAGGCGGCGACCGGAACCGCCCGTAGAATCCTGGCGACCACATCGGGGGAAAGTCGGTATGGAAACGATCATTGTGCAGTCGCCCGGTCCGTCGCGGCCGGGTGCCGTCGACGCGGGCACACCCGACCTGCTGCACATGGGACCGGGCGACGTGGCCGACTTCGGGCGCGGGCAGCCCGGCGGCCGGGACGTCTCCATCGTCCTGCCCGACCCCGGGGTCTCCCGGCGGGCGGGGCGGCTCGAGGCGGCCGAGGACTACTGGCGGCTGTCGAACTTCAGCCGTGACACCGCGTACGTGGTCGAGAATCTGGAGGGTGCCGGCGAGTACCTCACCGTCGCGCCCGGCCGGCTCGGAGCGCCGGTTCCCTTCGAGTTCTCCCGGGTCGTCCTGCCCGCGCTGAACGGGACCGTCGACTTCAAGGTGTTCGCACCACAGCACGCCTACCTGGACGAGCGATCCGCGCCCGGCGCCGGGGAGTTGACCGTGCATCCCTACGCGCTCGACGTGACGGCGAAGTACTTCCTGGTGCTGGTGGCGCTGTGCGAGCCACGGCTGCGCGACCCCTCGGACAGCGCGCTGCCCGGCGCCGGGGACATCGCGGAGCGGCTGCGCGCGCTGGAGAGCTGCCGCGGTCTGACCCGCTCAGCGGTGAACTACCACATCGACTACCTGGCCCTGACGAAACTACGCCTGGACCTCGGCGACGACCCCGGCGTCGACGGCAACGGCCGCACCGGCGTCAAGCGCGCCCGCCTCGCCTCCCTCGCCCTGCGCTTCGGCCTGGTGCGGGAGGAACACCTCGTCTTACTGCCGTCCCGCAGGCGGCCCGCCCCGCAGGAGAGTGGCGCATGACCACGCCAGGCGCCGAAGAGGGCGCACTCGACACACCCCGGCTCCCGGCCGGATTCCGCATCGACGGCTGGGAGTTGGACGCGGTCATCGGCTCGGGCGGCTGGGGGACCGTATACGAGGCCCGCGCGGTCACCGACGGCACGATCGCGGCGGTGAAGGTGCTGCCGACCGGAGGCCTGGCCCCCGGGCAGCGTGCCGCGCTCGGTGAACTGGTCGCGCGCGAGGTGCGGTTCAGCGCCGAGGCGGACCACCCGCATCTGGTACGGACGCACGCCGTGTGCACGGTGGACGCGCCGGACCTGCCCGCGCTGGACGGTGCGATCGCGCTCGTCATGGACCGCGCCGAGGCCAGTCTGCGGCAGGTGCTGGACGCCGCCGCGACCGGCCGCCCGATCCCGGACGCCGTGCGGGTGCTGCGCGGCGTCGCCGCCGGGCTCTCCCATATGCACGGCGCCGGTTGGGTGCACGGTGACCTGAAACCGGCCAACGTGCTGCTGGGCGCGGACGGCGCGGCCTGGCTCGCCGACTTCGGCCTGGCCACCGAACTCGACGGCACCCACGCCTATGTCCCGCCGCTCGGCACGCTCGACCATGTGCCGCCCGAGTGGTGGTCGCAGCGCACCGGCGCCAACGGGACGGTCGTACGCCCGACCGCCGACGTCTGGGCTTTCGGTGTTCTCGCCCACCAGGTGCTCACCGGTGGCCTCCACCCGTTCCCGGGCGCCACCGCGCGTGGGCGCTCGCTCGCCGCGCAGGCCTACGCCCGCGGCACGGCGCCCCTGCGGCTGGACGACGGGCTCGACGAGAACTGGCGTCAACTCATCAGCGACTGCCTGGCACCGGACCATGCGGGCCGCGTGCGCCACACCGCCGAGAGCATCTCCGACCGGATCGAACGACTCTCACAACCGCGTGTCCGGCGCCGGCTGGTTCCGGTCGCCGTGGCGCTCGCCGTGATGTCCGCCGCCGCCCTCGCCGGCGGCGCGATGCTCGGGGGCGGCGGTGCCGGGGGCGACGGTGACGACGACAAGGGGCGCAGTGCCCCCGCCGTCGTCACCGGTGCGCACAGCCCGGTCGCCGCCGGGGAGATCCCGGAGGACTCCGACGTACCCGCGGCGCTGCGCCCGGTCATCGTGAAGGCCGCCCACCGCTGCACCGACGCGGAGGTCACCCCCGCGCTGCTCGCGGCCATGCTCAAGGCGGAGAGCGGATTCGACGTGAACGCGGCCCGCCCGGAGAGCGAGGAGTACGGCATCGCCATGTGGACGCCGTCGGTGTTCCGGGCCTGGGCGGTGGACGGTGACGGCGACGGGGACAAGGACTACCGGTCGGCGCCGGACGCCATCTCCACGATGTCGGTGTACGTGTGCTGGTTGGACCAGCAGTTCAAGCAGGCCCGGATGCCCGCCAAGGATCTTCCCGCGCTGATCGCGGCCGGCTACCGCACGAGCGACCGCACCGTCATCGAGGAGGGCGGTGTCCCCGAACGCGTGCGACCCCACGTCGACAAGGTGCTCCGCTTCCTCGCCGCCTATCAGCGCTGAGGAAACGGAGCCCGCGTCAAGGGCTGCTCAGCAGTCCTTCACGTCCGGCATCTTGTTGTCGGGCGAGCTGATGTAGATGTTGGAGATCCAGCCGCCGTACTGCGGGAGATAGGCCCACCAGTCGTTCGTGTACGGCGGCACCTGGACCTCCTCGCCCCGCGCCTGGCAACCCACCAACACCTCGACACCGGCCGGGAGTTGGGTGATCGCGGCGTTGCCCGTCGAGGCATTGGGCCGGACGTTCACATGGTCGCTCCAGGTGCCGTACCACCACCCCGCCGGCCGTGTCGCGCCCGGAACGTTCAGCGAGCGGGTCAGCCGGCCGATGTCCGTGTACGCCTTCCCGTACGACGTACCGACCGGATGCAGCGTGAACACGGCCACGATGGACCGGTCACCGGCACCGACGGTGCCCGTGCTGTGCAGCGCCGGCCGGGTCAGATCCACGTCCGCGGCGGCGGCCGGAGCGGCGCTCGCCGTACGCGTCGCGCTCGTGGTGCCCGCCGGCCCGCAGGTGCCCTTCTCGTACGACCCCGACCAGCCCTGCTTCACCGCCCACGGCTTCTCGAACGCCCCGGCGACACCGAAGTGCTGGTCGAAGCCGTCCGAGGCACAGCGGGTGGACTTGCGCAGGTTGCCCATCACGAAGTCGCGTACGGGAGCGGGCGCCGAGTCCAGGAGGTAGCGGTAGATCGCCACGGTGTCGCGGGCGGAGAGCGCGGTGTAGCCCCAGTAGCCCGGGTGGGTGGCGGGCGGCGGCGCGGTGTCCCGCAGGCCGAGGCGCTGCACCATGCGGGTGATGATCGCCGAACCGCCGTTGTCCGACCAGTAGTTGTCGGCGGCGCTGTCCTTGCTGCTGCGCAGCATCGGCTCCAGCCATGCCCGGTCGGCGGCGGGCACGACATAGCCGGGGCCGCGGTCCCACAGGTAGTCCAGCGCCAACAGCAGCTTGACGACGGACGCGGACCGGAAGGTGGCGCTCGAGTTGAGCTGTTCGGTGAAGGCCCCCGTCTGCCGGTCGAACACCGCGACCCCGGCCGTGACGCCGGCGGGCACCTGGACGGACGCGGCGTCGGCCTGTGCGGGCCGCTCGCTCGGAGCGTCGGCGGCGGCGGACCCCACGGCGCCGCCGACCAGCAGCAGCGTGACGGCGGCGGCGATCAGTCGGCGCTTCACAGGTGGTTCTCCTGAAGGCGGAGCGAGTCGACAGGCGTGAGGGCGAGCGCGGCGGCGTCGCGGGGGCGCGTGCGCGTGATGCGAACGCTGTCGGAGCCGGCGGCGGAGGTGATGATGGAGATGGTGGCGAGTGCGGAGCGCAACGGGCGCATGAAAGCCGTCTCTTCCTGTCTGTGGAGGGTGCCCCGCGGTACGGCCGGGGCCTGGAAGACGACTCGAACCCTAGAAACGGAAGCGGTGCCGCGGTACTGACGGATGTCAGGGTGGCGCCCGGAGCTCCACCGGCTCACCCCGACAGCAGGTTGACGAGTGCCCCTCCCGACGCGGTGCGCCGCGCCATCACGTGCTGTCCCCGGCGCTCCCGGGTGAGGAGACCGGCCGTCTCCAGCTGAGCGCAGTGGTACGTCACGGTCGCCGGCGTGCAGTTGAGCGCGGAGGCCAGCGAGCCCATGGTGCACGGGCGGACCAGCTCGCGCAGGATCCCCGCCCGGAGCGAGCCCACCACCAACGTGAGCGGATCCCTCGCGGGGTCGGCCTCCTGAGCCGTCCACAGCGTGTCCAGGCCGGGCACTGGATAGCCGAACCACACCGCGTCGGAACGGTCGAAGCTGAAGACCGAGGCACCTCGGCCCGACACGATGGGCACCAGCACCACGCGGCGGGCACCCCGTTCGAACGTCTCGGGGTGCGGATCCGGCACGGACAGCGTCTGCCCGGAGAAGCGGATCTTGGGCCCGAGCCCGGTCAGCACGAGCGGCAGAGCGTCGCTGACGACCGCCACACCCACCCGCTCGGTCTCCCGGGCGAGCAGGGAGCCGGCCCGCGCCCACATCGGCCCGAAGGCCTCCCACACGGCACCGAGAATCGCCGCGTACGCGTGGATGAACGCCTTCGGCCGGTCGACGACCCCCTGCCACTGCCGGGGCACCCTCCCCTCGAAATCCGCCTCCAGCTCCCGCAGCAGCACCTCGGACGGAACCTCCGCCAGCCGTTCCAGCTGGACCGAGAGGTCGGTCTCCCACAGCGGCGCCGTAGGGGTGAGGCAGTCGGGGACCATCGAGTACTCGCGGGCGAACAGCGGCCGCAGAACCGCCTCGGCCCCCTCGGGCACCGCGGAGCGCAGCGCCCGCCGCCAGGTGGGGTGCACGCCCTGGGACCGGCCGCCCAGCGCGTCCGCGACGAGCGACATCAGGGTGACGCCGGGCTGTGCCACGACGGACACCGGGACCGTTTCCAGCGGTCCCAGGCGCAATTCGGAGAACCGGGCCATGAACTCTCTCCCGTTGACGTACTGCCACCCCTTGGGACGCACAGGTCCGGGCAAAAGTTTCGACCCGCTTGAGCAAAAAGCGCCGACCGGGACACGTTTTGAAGTCCCTCGAAATGCTGGGCCGTGCGCCCGCCTTTGAACAGACTGTGTCCGACCACGGGGGACGGTGGCGGCTGACCATCCGCGCACATCGCTGTGCCCCGCGCACGACACGTCACAGAGACGGGGCACTCAATGAATCTTCGAAGCCGTACCGGCAGGGCGCTGTTCGCCGTGTCGGCGGCCTCGGCCGCCACCCTGGGGCTCGTCACCCCCGCCGAGGCCGCCATCCACGACTGCCGGGTGTCGGGCGACCGGGCGAACTGCGCCTACGTCACGGGCATCGACCCGGGCTCCTGGCTCCAGATGCGCACCGGCCCCGGCTACGGCTACGCCGACGTGCCGTCCGGGCGCCTGGACAACGGGCGGGAAGTGGGCCTCGCCTGCTGGACCACGGGTGACGGGGCCGCGGACAACCCGAACTACCGCTACTGGATGCGGGTCGACGTCGGAGTGCGCTCCGGTTTCGTCAACGACTGGTACCTCGACACCGGCAGTCCCGCGGTGTGGCAGCAGCGGATCCCGCAGTGCTGAAGACCCTGACCACCAAGAGGGGGAACCCCATGAACTCCGTACACCGCAAGATCCTCGGTTTCGCGACCGTCTTCGCGACCGCCGCGACCATGATGGCCACGGCCACCCCGGCGAACGCCGCGATCTACACCTGCCGGATGTCCGACGCGAACATCCCGTGCACGACGGTCACGGGCATCGACCCGGGCTCCTGGCTCCAGGTGCGCACCGCCCCGTCCTACAGTGCCGGCCCGATCGACCAGGCGTACAGCCGCCTGTACAACGGCAACCAGGTCGGTATCACCTGCTGGACCACGGGTGAGGGCGCCGCCGACAACCCGAACTACCGCTACTGGATGCACATCGAGGTCGGCAACAGCCGTAGCGGCTACGTCAACGACTGGTACCTGGACACCGGTGGCCCGGCGACGTGGAAGCAGCAGATCAGGCAGTGCCCCTGACATCGGCGGCCGCTCCCGCCCCGCACATCGACCTGAGGAACTGAATTGACGTTGAACAACCGCCGACGCCTGGCCGTCGGTGCCACCCTGATCGCCGCTCTCGCCGCCGGTGTGGTCCCCGCCGCCACCGCGCAGGCCGCACCCGCCGCTCCCGGCGCCGTGCGCGAGACCACACCCGCCCCCGACATGGACGGCGTCTCCGCGGCGCTGAAGGCCGCCATGGCCCAGGGCGCTCCGGGAGCGATGGCACGGTTCATCGGCCCCGGTGGTGTGGAGACCCGCACCATGGGCGTGCGCGACCGGGAGTCCGGCGCCGCCATGGACATCCGCGCCCGCTTCCGGATCGGAAGCGTCAGCAAGACCTTCTCCAGCGTGGTCCTGCTCCAGCTGGTGCAGGAGGGGAAGCTGGAGCTCGACGCCCCGGTCAACCGGTATCTGCCGGGGCTGCTGCCCGACGACCGGATCACGGTGCGTCATCTCCTGACCCACCGCAGCGGTCTGTGGGACTACACGAACGCGATGTTCGAGCAGACCGTCCCCGGCTTCGAGGCGGTGCGCAACCGGGTCTTCAGCTACCAGGAGCTGGTGGACCTCTCCCTCAAGGAGCCCCGCACCACCGAGCCCGGCGTGTCGTACCAGTACTCCAACACGAACTTCGTGGTAGTGGGCATGCTCATCGAGAAGCTCACCGGGAAGCCGGTCGCCAAGGAGTACCAGAGCCGCATCATCGGGCCGCTGGGCCTGCGCAACACCTCGTACGTCCATCCCGACACGCGCATCGCGGGCCTGCAGGTCCGCGGCTACCTGCATCCCGACGAGGAGGGCGGCGCGCTGGTCGACTCCACGGAGCAGACGGTGTCCTGGGCGCAGTCGGCGGGCGCGATCATCTCCAGCCCGACGGACCTGAACGTCTTCGTCATCGCGCTGATGCGGGGCAAGCTGCTCTCGCCGAAGATGCTGGAGGCGATGACCACCGTCACGCCGACCGACACCACCAACACCCGCTTCTACGGCCTGGGCCTGCGCCGCTACGACCTGTCCTGCGGGACGCAGGTCTACGGCCACACCGGCACCGTGCAGGGTTACTACACCTACGCCTTCGCCACCCGCGACGGCCGGCGCAGCCTCTCCGCGATGGCCAACACCTCGAACAGGGGCTCCGCCAACACGGCGCTCGGCGGCACGCTCGAGGCCGCGTTCTGCGGCAAGAAGCCGGCGTCGGCGGCAGCGTCACCCACGCAGTCCAGGTCGTCCATGCCGCCGGCCGAGCAGGACCTGCGCGAACAGCGCTGACACCCCGGCCCGCCTCACGAGCGAACGATGACCGCGTCCCCCGACCCCGGCACACAGCGGGGTCGGGGGACGCGGTCGTCGACCTTGACGGTTCGGGCGACCTCCTCGGACCGCGAGACCGCCACTGCATGCGAGACGCCGTGTCCGCAGGCGGCTTCGGGGTACTCGTGGGCTCGGGCGTAGGACAGTGGGAGGTGCCCTCATGGGATGCGGTGCAGACGGCCGACCCACCCTCCGCGACGGTGAGACAGATGACGCTCCAACCGCACGTACCGCCCCTCCGGGTGGCGGGGATGACGGCGAGCGCGTGACCGTCGACGAGGACAGCAACATCATCCGGGGCGAGGACTGAGCGGGCTTTCGTGGAGAACGTCCGTGCGCAGTCCGCCGGTCGACCGACGCCACCTCCGGCCTGCGGAGGGGGAACGCACGGTAGGCCGCGCATGTGCCGAGCCCGCGCATGCAGTGGAGGAACAGGGCCGGCGCTGCCTGCTGCTGCCGGGCGACCTGACGGACCCGGAGTTCTGCCGCGAGGCCGTCGAGCGGACCGTGTCGGCACTGGGCGGGCTGAACGTGCTGGTCAGCAATGATCGTCCCCGGCCCGGCGACACCCGATGAGAAGCCGTCCGTCCCGGCCGCGTGGCACCGCACAGACTCAGCAGCAGATAGGGGCCGAGCCCTTCTTCGCCTGTTCGGCCCCTACTGCGTCGCGGACTCACACCGCGACGAGCTTCTCGAAGAAGAACTCGTGCTTGAGGAAGGAGGTCTCGTGTTCCGCCCCCGGATAGGGAGGGATGAGCTGGGCGGCCTGGAAGAGCCGCCAGCCGTCCCGCAGCGCGGCGACGCCGGTCCGGTACGGGGGCTCGTCGCTGTCGCCGGTGGTGGGGTGGGTGGCGCCGGTGCCGTCGTAGTGGGCCCAGCCGACCACGTCCGAGTCGAGTGCGGAGGTGGCCAGGTACAGGACGAGAACCTGCTGGCGGGTGGTGCTCGCGGCGGCCCTGGTGGGCTCGTGGTCCGTGACGGTCATGCCTGGCTCCTCTCGGCGGGCCGGTTGGCGATCCGGGTGGCCCAGTGGTCGACGTCGAATGCGGGGTCGCCCGTCAGGGCGCGCCACAGCTGGATCCGGTTGTGGATCTCCAGCCGTCCGGTGGCCGGTTCGTACCAGGGGAAGGTGCGGCTCAACTCCGAGGCCACGACGGGAGATTCCTGGTCCGTGGTGTCCCACAACCGGACCTGCGGCACGGTCGGGTTGAAGCGGATCTTGTACATGTGGCGGACGGTGTCACTGTCGTTGCGCCGCCCGCCGTGCCAGATGCCGTGATGCAGCAGCATGACGGTGCCGGCGGGACAGGTCAGCCGGGTCTGTCCGAGCAGGTTCTGGTACCGGCCGGTGTCCGACTCGTTGGTGCGGCGCAGATGGCTGCCCGGCACGACGAGCGTGCCGCCCATGTCCGCGGTGACCTCCTGCGGGTAGTACATGAGCTGCACATCGAACGCGTCGGTCCGCACATCGATGAGGGCATCGGCGTGCAGCGGCTGCGCGCTGCCCTCGTGCGGTTCGCGGGTGTGCACGAAGTGGTGGTCGACGGTCGGGTCCGGTCCCACCAGACTCTCCAACGCACCTGCCACGGCAGGCAGTTCGACGAGCCTGCGGGCGAAGGAGCCCTCGGCGAAGGCCTTCGGCACAGAGGTGCCGTACGGCACGGCCGGCAGCCCGGCGGCGAAGACGCCGAGCGCCTCCTCGTTCATCTCCCGGGGCACGATGCCGTCGAGGCGCAGGAAACCATGGGCCACGAACCGCGCCACCTGGACGGAGTTCAGCAGCTGTCGTGTGGTTGACATACGACGACCGTAGAAGCCGCCGCCGGGCCTGTCGTGGGCTGTATTCGGCGAGTACTGGTAATTTCTCGCCATGCAGCAGCAGGTGGAACTCGCCCTGGATCTGCCGCCTCAGGTGGCGAACGCGGGCGTGGGCGTACACGGGGCGGCCGGTCCGCACGAGGTGTTCCGCCTGCCGCGGCTGTGGCAGCTCCATCTCTACAACTACCGCGGCACGTTGGAGTTCGGCGGCGTCTCGCACCCGATTCGCCCTGGCCATGTGAGCCTCGTGCCGCCCGACACCGAGGTGCACTTCCACTACGACGCCCCGCACTGCGAGCACCTCTACGCCCACTTCCGGCTGCCCGGCGACGGAGAGCGGCGCCGGCTCCCCGCGATGCAGGACGCCGGTGCGGACGCGGTGGCGCTGAGCGGGCTGCTGCGGCAGACGGTCGCGGCGAACACACACTCCCCGGTACGGGCCTCCGCGGAGCTGTGGACGGTGCTGTGGCGCACGACCGCCCTGACCGGCTCCACCGGCAACAGCACCAGCCCCCGGCATCCCGCCCTGCAGACGGCCATGACCCACATCGAGGAGCACCTGGCCGGCCCGCTGAGCATCCCCGCCGTCGCCCGCGCCGCAGGCGTCTCGCACACCCATCTGACCCGGCTCTTCCGCGACGACACGGGACACACGGTCGTCGGCTACATCCGGCACCGTCGCATGGAGCGCGCCCGCCACCTCCTGATCGCCTCGACCCTGGCCATCCCGGCGATCGCGGCCGCCGTCGGCATCGGCGACCTCCAGGCGTTCAACAAGACCTGCCGCAGGGAGCTCGGCGCCTCGCCGCGCGCGGTGCGGCAGGCGGCGAGCGGCTGAAACGGCCCCCAGGGGGCCATGAGGAAAACCCGTGTGCGTACGGGATCTCGACCATGCCACGATGGCGGCGGGAAGCGAGGTGCCGTGGACGAGTTGGGGCGTTTCCGTCGAGCGGTCATCGCCTGGGCGGCCGGCGGGGCAAGGGCGGACGAAGCCGCTACGGCGTCGCGCGAACTGGCCGACGGTGTACGCACGATCGTCCTCGTCGAGGGAAACAGCGATCAGGTAGCCCTGCACACCCTGGCTGCGCGCTACGGCCGGGACCTGGACACCGAAGGCGTCGCGGTGGTGCCCCTGGGAGGCGCGACGAACATCGGACACTTCCTCGACGTGTGCGGTCCGACCGGGCTCGGCCTGCCGCTGGCCGGTCTCTGCGACGTCGGCGAGCAACGGCACTTCCGCCGTCACCTGGGACGGGTCGGGCTGGAGGCCGGTCACTCGCAGGCCGGCCTGGAGGCTCTCGGGTTCCACGTCTGCGTAGCCGACCTGGAGGACGAACTGATCCGCGCCCTCGGGCCCGAGCGCGTGCAACAGGTGATCGAGACGCAGGGTGAGACACGCCCCTTCCACACCTTCCAGGGCCAACCGGCGCAGCGTGAACGGCCCGTGGAACACCAACTGCGCCGCTTCATGGGCACGCACAGCGGCCGCAAGGCCCTTTACGCCCAGGCGCTGGTCACGCACCTGGACCTGGAACGCGTGCCGGAGCCCCTGGATCGCCTCCTCGCGCACGTCTGATCCGGAGCGGATCCCGGGGGTACATGGGGCATGGCCGATTCCGGACTCTCCGGATGTGCATATTCCAGTTTTCGATTTCCTTCGCACATCGTGTGTGTCGTTTCCGCTTAAACTACGGAGGCTCTGCGGAGAGGAAGCACGCGTGAGTGAACCGACGGATCCCGCCTGCCCGGAGTGCGGCACACCCCGGCCTGCGGACGGCAGCCTGGCCTGTTCCTGCGCCCGCCGCGCATCCGACGCTCACCGAGCGGCCCGCACGGCGGAGGCCGCGGCCGCGGAGGACTTCGACCCGGTACGCATACGGCCCTTCGTGGAGATCGGCGACGAACCGCCCGGCGAACCGGCTGATGGCCCGGAGGGCACCCAACCGCCCCCGCTGCCAAGCTCCTTGTCCGAGGCGGAGGAACCATCCGCGCCGAGCACCACAGGACCCGCCGAGCAGACAGCGGCCCCACACCTCCATGAACCCGCCCCACCGCCCTCGGATGCCGTCACAGGGAATCCGTCACGCCGGCGACCTGTCCTGCTGGCCACCGGAGTCGGTGCCGCAGCGGCCGTCCTGCTGACGGGATGCTTGGTCGGCGGGCTCCCTTGGTACGACAGCCCTGAGCGGGACGATTCCCAGTCCGGCGGCGTACGTGCGGGCCTGCCGGACG
Organism: Streptomyces sp. RG80; assembly: GCF_040446465.1. Taxonomy (NCBI): domain Bacteria; kingdom Bacillati; phylum Actinomycetota; class Actinomycetes; order Kitasatosporales; family Streptomycetaceae; genus Streptomyces; species Streptomyces sp. RG80. Next base: position 417,967 of record NZ_JBEAAJ010000006.1, read on the forward strand.
GACAGCCCACAGGAACCGATCCCTCGTCCCCTGCTCCCTCCCGGCCAACGTCCTCAGAGCAGCCGACCCCGTCTTCCTCTCCCTCTCCGGACACGACCTCGACCACAGACCTGCCCACCCCGACGACCGGCCCGGCCAGCCCCACCGGAACCACGTCCAGCACGGCCGGCGCCACCGCCCGTCCCCCAGCGAGCGCCCCCGAGGACGCGGCCCCGGTCCTGCGCCTCGGCGACCAGGGACCCGAGGTGACCGAACTCCAACTCCGCCTGCGGCAGACCGGCTTCTACGACGGCGAGGCCGACGGCACCTACGACCGCGACGTGGAGAACGCGGTCCGCGGCTACCAGTTGACCCGTGTGGTGCTCGCGGACGAGCCCGGGGTCTACGGCCCGGCGACGCGGGCCTCACTCGAATCCGAGACCTCGCAGCCCTGAAAAGTCAGGTGCCCAACGCCCTGGTCCTGCACTACGGTTGGCCGCGGTTCAGGTGCGCAGGCTGCGGCTACTTCTCCTGTAAAGAGAGCGACGCGGGTTCGAATCCCGCCGCCGGCTCCGGCCGGTGTCGTCTAGCGGCCCAAGATGCCATGTGCCGCCGCCGATCTCGACCTCTGAACCACACCGGCGTGAGCCGCCCGCCACGGGGGAGAACCGGCGGGCGGCTCCGCAGGCCGGGTACGGCGGGTGGATCAGGGCAGCAGCACCGCATGGCATCGAAACCGCGTTTCACGTTGGCTGCGACGACCCTTGACGCACCGAACCCGCACGAACTGGCGCGGTTCTACCAGAGCCTGCTCGGCTGGCCGGTGCGGAAGGCGGAATCGGACTGGATCGAGATCGCGGCGCCCGACGGCAGCGCCGGTCTGTCGTTCCAGGCAGAGCCGCTCTTCACGCGCCCGCGATGGCCCACCACCGCGTCCGGGCAGCAGACGATGATGCATCTGGACATCGAGGTGGACGATCTGACCTCAGCCGTCGAGCACGCCGTGGCACTGGGGGCGACCGTGGCGGACTTCCAACCCCAGGCCGACGTACGTGTCCTGTGCGACCCGGCGGGCCACCCGTTCTGCCTCTTCGTGCACACGGGCCCGAGCGCCTGACGGGCCGGCGCCAGGCGACCCGTCGCGGAGAGTGACGCGTCGTGAGCGCGGTTCTGGAGGCGCCGACTACCAGTTGCGGCGCCGAAGTTGACAGCGGCCGGACCCGGTCTCAGTATCGGCAGTAATGGCGGATTGTCGGATTTGGCCTGCTTCGATGAAGAGGCTGACCTGCGTCCCGGCCTTCCCGCTCTGGTCGGCGCCGTGCACTTCGTCGTCCCCCGCGCCTGCGCGCGCCCGCCGGCTTCCGCTCCACATGCGAGACGGACAAAGCACCCAGGGAGACGACCATGAACGAGCCCGCAGAACCCGCCGAGCAGCCACCACCCGAGAGCGCGGCGATCCGCTTCGACGCGACCGTCCACCCCGGGATCACCAACCACAACCTCCGCGCCGTCGCCGACCTCGACCTGGACCGGATGCCCGACCCCGAGGACGAGGTCCGGCTGCTGGTCACCCCGGAGGACTGCCGACGGCTGCTGGAGAGCGGCTACGAGGTCCACCTGCGCGCCCTGGTGCCGGTACGGCCGGTTCCCGCCGAGCTCGTGGCCACCGACGAGTCGGTCATGGCCTGGCTCGACGAGCGGGTCCAGGGCATCGAGCGATCGGGGGGCGCGTGATGTACCGGACGGTCGCCCAGCTCGACTCCCTCACCGCGGCTCTCGCCAACTGGTTCCCCCAGCTGTGCACCCGGACCAGGCTGCCGGAGCGCTCCGTGCAGGGGCGCGACGTGTACGCCCTGCGCCTGCGCTCCGGCACGGGCACCAACCGCCGGGGCGTGCTCCTGATCGGCGGCACCCACTCCCGCGAGCTGATGAACCCCGACGCCCTGGTGGAACTCGCCGTCGACCTGGTCGTCAGCCGACTGAACGGCACGGACGTCGTCTACGGCGGCCGCACCTGGAGCGCCCAGGACGTCCGGCTCATCCTCGAGACCCTCGACGTGTGGATCGTGCCCTGCATCAACCCGGACGGCCGCCACCACGTGATGACGGTCGACGGCATGTGGCGCAAGAACCTGCGTGACAACCCGGGCACCGCCTGTGACGGCGTCGACCTCAACCGCAACGCGGCCATCCTGTGGGGCGTCACGGAGGGCCAGACCTCGTGCAGCCCCTGCAGCGACGTCTACGTCGGACCCGGCGCCTTCTCGGAGCCGGAGACCCGCAACGTCAAGCATCTGCTGGACACGCAGACCATCCACACCTTCGCGGACGTGCACTCGTACTCGGAACTCGTCCTGTATCCGTGGGGACACGCCTTCAACCAGAGCACCAACCCGGCGCAGCGGTTCACGACGCTGCCGACGGGGACGTGCGCGCCCATCGGTGTCTCCGGCTACCAGGAGTACATCACCGTGCGCGACCAGCAGCGCTTCGAGACGGTGGCGGGCCGGATCGTGGACGCGATCGCCGCGGTACGCGGCCGGGCGTACACCCCGCAGACCGGACGCGCGCTCTACGCGACCACGGGCACGCAGAGCGACTACGCCTACAGCCGGCACATCGCCGACCCGGCTCAGGGCAAGACCTACGGCTTCACCTTCGAGACCGGGCCGCGGGCGGCGACCCTCGAGGAGTCCTTCCATCCGGCGGATCCCACGCTCATCAAGCGTGACGCCAAGTCGGGCCTGATCGCGCTCGCCCAGCAGAGCATCTGCGCGTTCGACCTGATCGGCCTGAAACTGCTGGGCCGGCGCAGCGAGGTGGACGCCCTGCGCACCGTCCGCGACGAGGCACTGGCGAAGACCGAGGCCGGACGCGAGTGGATCACCCTCATCGAACGGGTCGAACTCCCCATCGCCCCGGTCCTGCTGGACGACGAGCGCCTGGCGGCCAAGGCAGCGAAGCTGCTCGCCCATGCCGGGCAGCTCGCGACGGACACGGACCAGCAGTTCGGCGACGAGGAGGCCGACCTGGGCCTGGACCTGCTCCGCGACCTCGATGCCAGGTGCGGCGCCGAGGACGGCGCGGTGCACACCGACCTCAAGGCCGTCAGCGCACTCCTCGAGCGGCTGCGGGGCCGGTCGTCCGCCGAGATGCTGAAGCACCTGACCACCCAGGGCCCACGCGACGGCTGACCGCCCGGGCACGATCCCGAACGGTCCGCGGCCGCGCAGGTCACATGTCCGAGCGCCTCACGGCCTGGAGCAGTGAGGCGCCCAGGGGCAGGGCATGGCACGCCGTCATCTCGAACCCCGCCTCCGCGAGGAGACGTCCGTAGTGGTCCTCGGTCCGTTCCCGGCCGCCCACGTTGCACAGCATATGAACGTCCCAGGCCACCGCGGGCGACGACACCCCTTCCTGCCGGGGCAACAGCCGCTCCACGACGAGCAGTTCGCTGCCCGCCCGCATCGCCCGCGCGCACCGGCGGAGAATGGACAGACACCGTTCGTCGTCCCAGTCGTGCAGCACCCGGGACAGCAGATAGACGTCGCCGCCCGCCGGTACGGCCATGGTGAAGTCCCCGGCGACGAACGAGCACCGCCCGTCGAGCCCCGCCGTGGCCAGTTCCTCCCGGGCGGTCGCCAGCGCCTCGGGCCGCTCCAGCAGCACGCCCTCCAGATGCCCGTGCGCCCGCAACACCCGCCCGAGCAGGGCACCGTTCCCGCCGCCCACGTCGACGACGCGCCGCGCACCCGTGAAGTCCACCAGCGCCGGAACCGGCGTGAACATCTCGGCGCTCGCGGCCATCGCCCGGTGGAACAGCCCACCGAGCTCGGGCCGTTGGGCGAAGTAGGCGAAGTGGTGCTCCCCGTACCGGTGGGCGAAGGCCTCCCGACCGGTGCGCACGGAGTACGTCAGCCCGGCGAAGGAGTCGTAGAACGGGCCGCCGTAGAGCAGGGCCAGTGGCCGTAGGGAGAACTCGGCGCCGGTGCGCAGGAGTTGGCCGAGAGCGGTGAGGTGGTACGTCTCCTCGGCGGATGTCAGCAGGCCCAGCGAGGCCAGATAGCGCAGCAGTCTGCGCAGTGCGTCCGGATCGGTTCCGGTGCGGGCCGCGAGGTCGTCGGCGCCGAGCCCCGGCCGGTCGGCGAGGTGATCGGCGATCTCGAGCTCCGCCATCGCGGCGACGGCCTGGGTGGCCCAGGCGCCGGTCATGACGTCGAGCAAGGACACCGAGGGGTCCGGCAGCGGCTCGTGGCGGCCGGGCAACCGGAGCTCGAAGCGGCGGTGCTGCCGGGTACGGAAGTACAGGACGGTCACGTTCTCGTGGCTGTTGTAGCCGCCGCCGTCCGGCACCGCACCGCCGCGCTCCTGGAGCAGCGTCCGCAGCCCGGCCGGGACGACCGTCCCCGGCACGGTGACCGCGAACGCGTGGTGCACCTCGTGCTCGGCGGCGCGTTCGTCCTCGGCGACGAGTTCTCCGGGGGAGTCCGGCGGTACTGGCAGGGCGAAGATCTCCACGCTGCGCCCGTCCACGGGTACGTGCACGATCCCCACCGGGCTGTCGCCGACGAGCGAGCCGTAGCGGCGCACGAGCCGCTGACGGACCACCACACTCGGGGTGAGACGCCCCGCGTCGAAACCGTGCCGCCGGAGTTCCTCACGGAGCCCGTCGAGGGAGGCGGGGAAGACGAGGACGGCGGTGTGGTCGTACACGAGGTGGCGGCAGACGTCGGCCCGCTCCTCGGCCGTGAGTCCGGGCAGGAGTTCGGCGAGAACCTGCTCGGTGTCGTGGGCGCGGACATGGGTGGCCGCGCGCTCGATGCGCTCCAGGTCGGATGCGTTCAGGCAGGCCTGTGCGACAGGGAGGTTCATGAAGGGGTTTCCGATGATCGTGCGGACGGAACCGGGATGCGCAGACGCGGATCCCGGGAATCAGATGCCGGTGTAGTTCTCGGCGAACAGGTCCTGATGGGTGCGCGAGGTGCGCAGGCTCTCCAGCCGGGCGTACTGCAGCGCGCGCCCGTACCGGGCCTCGGCGCTGTCGTCGGCTGGGCCGTGCAGCAGCCCGCTCATCCAGTGCGAGAACTCGTGGGCCCGCCAGACGCGCGGCAGACAGTCGGCGGCGTACCGGGCAAGGCCGTTCTCGTCCCCGTGGGCCAGGGCGCCGTGCAGCGCCCGGGCGAGCAACTCGGCCTGGAGTACGGCGAGGTTGGCGCCCTTGGCCGCCGACGGACTGATGAGCCCCGCGGCGTCACCGGCCAGCCACAGCCGCCCGGCCCCCGGGCTCTCCAGCACGTCGGAACGCAGGTCGACGACCGCCTTCTCCAGCACGGCGCCCTCGTGCAGCGGTCCGAACTCGGCCGTGCGCATCCGGGTCGCGAGCTCGGCCCAGATCCGCTCCTCGCTCCAGTCCGCCGAATCGGTTCCGCGCGGGCACTGGAGGTAGTACCGGGTGACGGACGCCGTACGGGCCATGTGCCCGGCGAACCCCCGTTCGTGCAGGGCGTATCCCACGGCCGCGAGGCTGGGCGGGGCCTGGACCAGCACCGCCAGCCAGGACACCCCGTGGTCCCACCGGTCCGCGGACACCCCGCGAGCGGCCAGTGCTCGACGCGCGACTCCTCGATGCCCGTCGCAGCCTGCGACATACCTGCCCGTCACGTCCGCGCCGCCGCGCACCCGCACCCGGCCCTCCGAGACGTCCTCGGCCTCGGTCTCGAACCGAAGGTCACCGCCGCGCCGCAGATACTCGGCCACCAGGTCCCGGACCAACTCCTGCTGGGGATAGACGGTGTGCACCTCGCCCCGCCCCAACCGCCCGTAGTCCAGGGTGAACTCGCCACGGTCACTGCGGAACAGACACGTCCCGTGCGTCCGGCCCCGGCCCAGCACTCCCGCCCCCAGGCCGTTCTCCGCCAGGATCCGCACCGAGTGCGCCGCCAGGAACCCGGCCCTGGCCCGCCCCTCCACGGCCGCGCGGCTGCGCCGTTCCAGGATCACGCAGTCGACCCCGCGGTCCAGCAGCAGATTCCCGAGAACCAGCCCCGCCGGCCCGGCCCCGAGGATCACGACTCCGGCCTGCGTCCCCGTGTAGAACCGTTTCCCCATGCCCGCCTCTGAAGTGCCCGTTGGATCAAGGGGTTTCCTATCATCCCGATCATGGACATAGGTACCTGAAATCGATCAATTGCTCCACAAGGGTGATCATCGCTGAAGTCGCATCGGCAGCCCTGACATCTGTCGGCGCCCGCCGGCGGCCCTGCCGCCCTCCGTGATCCCCATGTGGCCCGCACGTTTCGCCTCGAGCGGTGCGATATTCGTTTGACCGGGCTACGGGGCGACGCTGCATTGTGGCCCGGCACCACCTGTCGTGGTGCCGGTCACCCGAGGAGGCAGCGGCAGCGATGGAGATACGTCCCACGACCGACGAGGATCTCGACGTCTTCGTCGACACGGTCCATGCCGCGTTCGGGCACTTCCCCGAAACCCCGGTGGAGGGTGGCGGGCTCTGGTGGTCGGCGCTCGAAACGGACCGCTGCCTGCTCGCCCTGACGGCGGACGGGCGGCCCGTCGGCACCGCCGCCGCGCACTCGTTCGAACTGACCCTGCCTGGTGAGACCCTCGCCTCGGTCTCCGGGGTGACCGCCGTCGGCGTCCTGCCCACGCACCGACGCCAGGGCGTGCTCAGCGCGATGATGCGGCATCAGCTCGCCGAGTTCCGGGACCGCGGGGAGTTCCTCTCCGTACTGCTCGCCTCCGAGGCCACGATCTACGGCCGGTTCGGCTACGGACCGGCGACCTACACACGTCGACTGACGGTGCCGCGCCACCGGGGTGCCTTCGCCGCCCCCCGAGCGCACGGGCTGCCCGACGCACCGGCGACCGGCCCGAACGGCGGCCCGGACAGTGGCACGGACAGCGGCTCGGTCGAGGTGCTGCGTCGTGCCGAGTGCGGCGCGATCCTGGAAGAGGTCTACGACCGCTATCGCCGCGCCCAGCCCGGCGCGCTGTCCCGGCCGCACCGCTGGTGGGCCTTGCGTGCGGGGCAGCCGCCGATCTCGCCGGCGCCGCGCTACATCGCCGTCCACCGGGATGCCGACGGCGTTCCGGACGGATACGCCAGCTACTCGATCGACTCCGGCACCCTGACGGTCGACGAGACCATCACCACGGACGACGCCGTCTTCACGGCCCTGGCCCGCTTCGTACTCGGACACGACCTGGTCTCCCAGGTCGTGTTCAAGCACGTCCCGCCCCAGCACCCGCTGCGCCGGCAACTCGAGGACTTCCGCGCCGGTGAGGTGGGCGGCGACATGGACTGGCTCTGGGTACGTCTCCTCGACGTCCCGCGTGCGCTGACGGCACGCGGCTGGTTCACGGACGGCGAACTCGTCCTCGACGTCGTCGACCCGTTTCTCGGCGAGCGCGGCCGCTATCTGCTGACCGTCAAGGACAGCAAGGCCGACTGCGTGCCCACGGACCGGGAGCCCGACCTGTCCCTCGACGTGCGCGACCTGGGCTCGGTCTACCTCGGCGGCACCGCCCCGAGCACGCTCGTGCGCGCCGGACACATCCGCGCCCACCACCCGGACGCGGCCACCCTCGCCGACGCCCTTTTCCGCACCGACGGCCCTCCGCACTGCCTGCACTGGTTCTGACGGCGATGCGGTGAGCGGGCGCTACGCGCGGCATGGGATCGCGCCCAGGCCCCTGTCGCAGACAAGGTCCTGGGCGCGCTGAGATCACGCGGGGGAGACCACGCCGCTCTCCTCGACGACGATCGTCTGGGAGGTGGCACCGTTGCGGCTGCCGAGCGCCTCGATCGCCTTGACGATGTCCTCGCCCTCGACGACCTCGCCGAACACGACGTGCTTGCCGTCGAGCCACGGGGTCACCACGGTGGTGACGAAGAACTGCGAGCCGTTGGTGTTCGGGCCCGCGTTGGCCATGCTCAGCAGGAACGGCCGGTCGTGCTTGAGCTGGAAGTTCTCGTCGGCGAACTTCTCGCCGTAGATGCTCTTGCCGCCGGTGCCGTTGCCGTTGGTGAAGTCACCGCCCTGGAGCATGAACTCGGGGATGACGCGGTGGAAGGGGGAGCCCTTGTAGCCGTAGCCGTTCTGGCCGGTGGCCAGCTCGCGGAAGTTTCGGGCGGTCTTCGGTACGACCTCGTCGAACAGCCGGAAGACGATGCGGCCGAGAGGCTTGCCGTTCGCGGAGACCTGGAAATAGACGTTCTCACTCATGGTGCTGATTCTCCACCATGGAGGTTCAGGTCGAAGCGAGACCCCTCCCACGCCGTGTCGAACGAGTCGTTCCGCGCGCATTTTCCCCCGGATCGTCGGCGACCAGAGTGGACCCGACACCGGGTACCTGGCTGGCCGACCTGGATGGACGCTCAAAGCTCGGGCCGGGTGGGTTCGTCGGTTTCGAGGGCTGCGGTGCGGAGGGCGGACGCGACGCGGAGGCCCAGGTCGGTCAGTGGGTGGGGGAGGTGCGCCAGGAGCAGGCGACGCTGTTCCTGAGGGCCGCCGCGGACGGGCAGGACGCGGACGCCCGGTGGCGCGGCGGCGGCGAGCAGGGCGGGGACCGTGGTCAGTCCGCCGCCCGCGGCGACCAGGTGGAGCTTGGCGAGCCAGTCGCGGGCGATGTGGGCGATCTCGGGCCGTTCGTCCAGACCCGGCCAGACGCCCATCAGCCGGTCCTCCGCCGAGGAGGAGCTCGCGATCCAGCGCTGCCCGCGCAGATCGGCCACGTCGACGAAGTCGCCGCGGGCCAGCGGGTGGGCGGCCGGCACCGCCAGTCGGAGGGCCCGCTCGGTGAGCGTCTGCAACACGAGCGGGGGCGACTCGGTGTCCGGCGGCCTGAACGGCGGCATCGAGGCGAGCAGGGCGAGGTCGAGACTGCCGGCCCGCAGGGCGCGTACCAGCGCCGGGGTGCCGCCCTCGCGGCTGACGACCTGGAGGCCGGGGTCGGTGCGGCGCAGTGCGGCCAGGGCACGGGGCACCAGGACGGCTCCGGCGCTGGGGAACCAGCCCAGGCGGACCGTGCCGGCCTGTCCGGGCAGGCCCGACAACTCCCGTGCGGTCGCGTCGATCTCGTCGAGTACGACGGTCGCGCGGCGCATCACGACGCGGCCGGCCGGGGTGAGCCGTACGCCGTCGCGCCGCCGCTCCAGCAGTTCCGCGCCCGCGGCCCGTTCGAGCGAGGCGATCTGCCGGGAGACCGCGGACTGCGTGTAGCCCAGAGACGCGGCGGCCGCGGTGAACGTGCCCTGCTCGGCCACGGTGCGGAAGACCCGCAGCGCGGTGAGTGAGACATCCGAGAAGTCCATGACGTTTACGCATACCAGACGTTCCGAACTTTCGTTGGACTCATGGGCGCGCGGCTTTTTAGCGTGGCTCGCATGAACACTTCCCGTATCGCCCTCGTCACGGGCGCCAACCAAGGACTCGGCCGTGCCCTCGTCGAAGGGCTGGCGGCCCGTCTGCACCCGGACGATCTGGTCCTGCTCACCGGCCGCAACCAGCAGCGCGTGACGGACGCCGCGCGGGAGGTCGCGGCGCTGCCGGGCACCCGCGCCCGCGTCGAGGGCAGGGTGCTGGACGTCGCGGACACCGATGCCATCGCCCGCCTCGCCGACGAGCTCCGGGTCCGGCACGGAGGGGTCGACGTGGTGATCTCCAACGCGATCCTCCGACTGCTGCCCGAGGATTCGCAGGTCGAGCGGGCCGATGAGTTCATCGCCGTCTCCAACACCGCCACCCACGCGATCCTGCGGTCCTTCGGCCCCGTCCTTCGCCCGGGCGGCCGGCTCCTCGTCGTGGCGAGCACCTTGGGCACTCTGGGGCATCTCGACCACCGACTGCACCACTTGTTCGAAGAGGCGAGCCTGGAGCAGGTCGAGTACGCCGTGGAGTCCTGGCGCAGCGCCATCCACGACAAGACCGCGCAGGAGGCGGGCTGGCCGGTGTGGCTGAACGTGCCGTCGAAGGTCGCGCAGGTCGCCGCCGTGCGCGCCCTCGCCGCGGAACGTCGCGAACGCGACCTCGCCACCGGCACCCTGATCGCCTCCGTGTGCCCCGGCATGGTCGACACCGCCACCTCACGCCCCTGGTTCAGCGACTACAGCCGGGCACAGTCACCGGACCAGGCCGCCACGGCCGTGCTCGACCTGGTCTTCGCCGAGCACGTCGATCCCGCCCTGTACGGCGAGTTGGTCCGCTTCGGCAAGGTCCTGCCCTGGCGTGGCGGTACGCCGCCGGTGGAACAGGACCGGCTGCTCACGCCCTGAAGGCGATTCCCCCGTGCAAAGAACCACCCACACCGCGAGCCACCAAATCTGTGCTTCAGAGCAGGGTCTGTGTGGCGTACAGGGCTCCGAGAGCCGAGGCGAGCGCGCCGAGAGTGAGGCGCAAGGCCCGTTCGGGCAGGCGGGGTTGGAGGCGTGCGCCGAGGTAGCCGCCGAGCAGTCCGCCGGTGCCGCAGGCGATTCCGAGCCACCAGTCGGGGGCGATGTCCCCCGAGTTCACCAGGGACAGCAGTGCGTAGGCGGCCGCGCCGACGAGAGAGGTGGCGAACGTGGCGGAGAGCGCGGCGGGGGCGACGCGTGTGACGGGCAGGCCGCGTCCGACGAGGATCGGGCCGAGGAGGGAGCCGCCGCCGATGCCGTACATGCCCCCGATCACTCCGACCGCCAGGGCGAGGCCGGTGAGAGTACGTGGGGGCAACTCGCTTACGGATGCCGGATGTTGACGGTGGCCTGCCGGGGTGACGGCGCGCAGGCAGAGCCACAGGCCGAGCGGGAGCAGCAGGACGGCGATCAGGAGCCGGAAGACCTCCGGGCCGGGGAGGGCGAAGACACGGATGGCGGCGCCCATGACGACGCCGGGCAGTGTGCCCAGCACGAGGCGGCGGGTGAGGTCCTGGCGCAGGGTGCCGTCGCGGCGGTAGCGCCACAGGGCGCCCGGGCCGGCTACGACGTTGAACAGCAGGTTCGTCGGGGTCACCGCAGGGCTGGGCACACCGAAGACGCTCAACTGGACGGGGAGCAGGAACACGGCTCCGGAGACGCCGACGGGCGCGGTCACGATCGCGATCAGCAGGCCGGCGGCCAGCCCTCCCGCCAACGTCCAGTCCACCACCGATGCCCCCGTTCCGCCCGCCGGCTCAGTATCGGCGGCTCGGGCGCCGCGAGGACGGCCCGCAACAAGATCTTCATGTACGCGGAGCCGTCGAGGGCGGCGGTGACGAGTGCTCCGGCCGGTCGGACAACCGGCCGGAGCACTCGAGGGAAGTGCCAGGAGGGCGTACGGCCCCGGCGTCCGGTCAGCCGGTGGCGAGGAGCTGGAGCGTGTCGATCACACGGTTCGAGAAGCCCCACTCGTTGTCGTACCAGGCGACCACCTTGACGTGGCGGCCGTCGACGCGGGTGAGGGCCGAGTCGAAGATCGACGAGGCGGGGTTGCCGACGATGTCGGACGACACGAGCGCGTCCTCCGAGTACTCCAGGACACCGGCGAGCGGTCCCTCCGCCGCGGCGCGGTAGGCCGCCAGGACGTCGTCGCGGGTCACGTCGCGGGCGACGACCGTGTTGAGTTCGACGATCGAACCCACCGGCACGGGCACGCGGATCGAGTCGCCCGACAGCTTGCCGTCGAGGTTCGGCAGCACCAGGCCGATCGCCTTGGCGGCACCGGTCGTGGTCGGCACGATGTTGACACCGGCGGCCCGGGCGCGACGGGCGTCGCGGTGCGGTCCGTCCTGCAGGTTCTGCTCCTGCGTGTAGGCGTGCACCGTCGTCATGAACCCGTGCTCGATGCCCGCGAGTTCATCGAGCACCCGGGCCAGCGGCGCGAGCGCGTTGGTGGTGCAGGAGGCGTTGGAGACGATCGTGTGCACGGCCGGGTCGTAGGCGTCGGTGTTGACCCCGAACGCGAGCGTGACGTCGGCGCCGTCCGACGGCGCGCTGACGAGCACCTTGCGCGCGCCCGCGTCGAGGTGGGCGCCGGCGGCCTTCGCCGAGGTGAAGCGGCCGGTGGCCTCCAGGACGATGTCGACGCCGAGTTCGGCCCACGGCAGCTGCGCCGGCTCGCGCTCGGCCAGCACCTTGATGCGACGGCCGTCCACGACGAGGGTGTCCCCGTCGGCGGTCACCGGACGGCCGAGTCGGCCGGCCGTGCTGTCGAAGGCGAGCAGCCGGGCGAGCGTGGCGGGCTCGGTGAGGTCGTTGACGGCGACGATCTCCAGGGTGCTGTCGCGCTCCAGCAGTGCGCGCAGCACATTGCGTCCGATGCGGCCGAATCCGTTGATGGCGATGCGAGTCATGAGTGGGGTCCCTTCCCTTCGCCACCAGGCTCGCTCGCGGCGCGCTCCGCTGACAGTGGCGAGATCGCCATCGTTCAAAAGGATCCCGCCAGGGCCGGGAAAGGACCGGCCAGGAGCGCCGCCGGGGACCGGTTCAGGGGCCCGTCGGGTGCTATTCGCCCCGGGTGAAGGTGCGCCGGTACTCGCTCGGCGTGGTGCCCAGGATGCGCTGGAAGTGCAGGCGCAGATTCGCCCCGGTGCCGAGACCGACGTCGGCGGCGATCTGTTCGACACCGCGCTCAGAGCGCTCGAGCAGTTCGCGGGCCAGGTCGACGCGGGCGCGCATCACCCACTGCATCGGCGTGTAACCGGTCTCCTCGACGAAGCGCCGGGAGAAGGTGCGCGCCGAGACCCCGGCCTGCCGCGCCAGTATGTCCAGGGTGAGGGGCTCGCCGAGCTGGTGCAGCGCCCATTCGCGCGTGGCGCCGAAGCGCTCCCCGAGCGGCTCGGGGACGCTACGCGGCACGTACTGGGCCTGGCCGCCGCTGCGGTAGGGGGCCGCGACCAGACGGCGGGCCGCGTGGTTGGACGCGGCCACTCCGAGGTCGCCGCGCAGGATGTGCAGGCACAGGTCGATGCCGGAGGCGGCGCCGGCCGAGGTGAGCACGCTGCCCTCGTCGACGAACAGCACGTTCTCGTCGACCCGCACGAGCGGATGCCTGGCCGCGAGGGCCCGCGTGTAGTGCCAGTGCGTGGTGGCGCGCCGGCCGTCGAGCAGGCCCGTGGCGGCGAGCGCGAAGGCGCCCGTGGAGATGGCGGCGAGCCGCGCGCCCCGGGCGTGGGCGGCGATCAGTGCGTCGACGACGGCCTGCGGCGGGTCCTCGCGGTCCGGGAACCGGTAGCCGGGAACGAAGACGATGTCCGCCCACGCGAGTGCCTCCAGGCCGTGGGCGACGGCGTACGACAGGCCGTCGCCGCCGGTCACCGGGCCGGGTGCCGCCCCGCACACCCGTACCTCGTAGGGCATGCTCGCGCGGGTCGTGAAGACCTGCGCGGGGATTCCGACATCGAGCGGCTTCGCACCCTCCAGCACAAGGACGGCGACGCGATGCAGGGAGGAGGCTGGCATGGGGGAGAGGCTACGTGGGGAGAGCCCCCGCCTCGGCGATGCCGGTCAAGGCGTGGGAAGCACCTGCGAAGGCGGAACGTGACTGCCGGGCTCCGCCAGCAGCGGTGGCGTCAGCTCTTCGGTGTCGGCCTGCTGCAGTTGGGTCAGCAGCTGGTTCTGTCCGGCGAGGAGCTCGGTGAGGATGCGGCGGGCGGCCCGCAGGAGGTCGGCGACGTCGCCCCCGGCGAGTGCGTAGCGGACGGTGGAGCCCTCCCGGATGGACACCACGATGCCGGAGCGGCGCAGGACGGCCAGCTGCTGGGAGAGGCTGGAGGGCTCGATCGCGATGTCGGCGAGCAGGTCGCGCACCGGAACGGGTCCGTGCTGGAGCAGTTCCAGGACGCGGATGCGCACCGGGTGCCCGAGCATGCGGAAGAAGTCCGCCTTGGCCTGGTAGAGGGGCACGTGCATGGGTGCTCGCTCCCTGCCGGATGGGTCGGATGGACATGGCCGCGGTGCGGCGGCACCTGGCAGGGGCGCCGCCGCGGCCGGACGGTCTGATGGATGCCGATCCTGCTAGCCAGGGGCCGTGGGCGACCACGGATTGGGACCATGTTGATGTGGTGACTTGAAGAAGTCTTCACATCATGGGCGTACGACGCCCCGGCCCCGGGCTGAGAGCTAGACCTCCAAATGCTCTTCCACGCGCTTGAGTTGATGGCGTGCCATCGCCAGGTTCGAACGCGCCTTGTCCAGGACGAGATAGAGGAACAGTCCGTTTCCGTTGCGGCCGGCCACCGGACGGATGAGGTGGTACTGCCTCTCCAGCGTGATCAGGATGTCCTCGATACGGGCTTTGAGCCCCAGCTGCTCCATGGTGCGCAGCTTGGCCCGGATGACGTCCGTGTTGCCGGCCGCCGCGACCGTGACGTCCAGATCCTTGTCCCCGCCCAGCGTGCCCAGCGCCATCCCGCTGGTGTAGTCGACGACCGCGGCCGCCATCGACCCTTCGATGCCGGCCATCATCTCCTTCAGCGACACTTCCACACCTGCCACGGCGCCTCCCCTTGTGAGTCGGTCACGGCGGGCCGGCATGGCCCGGTCCGCCCGATGGCCGGACCGTACGACTGCCGTCGCGGCGCCCGGGGGAGCTCTTCGCGACTGCCCCTTCATGACTGATCGGCACCCGGACGGGACCACCCGCCCGGCTACAACTGGCGTACAGGCGCCCGAAGATGACGCCACCGCGGCACCGTTTCGAGCCCGAGTGCTCGGCATCATCTCGGGCCGTGCGTGGGCCGGCCGGTGATCTTCCGCTCGGGTCCGGAGGGGACGTCGCTGGTTGGGCCCGTCCCACGCGGGCACTCGGGGCGCGGTCGACGGGCAACCCGGTCCAGGCGACCCCTTGGAGGCAACCGTGGCCGTTCGCCATCGTCTGATCCGAGTCAGCCCGAGCGCGGTGTGGGACGTTCTCGCGGACGGCCACCGCTACGCGGAGTGGGTGGTGGGGACCTCGCGGTCCGAGCCGGTCCGCGGTGACTGGCCGCAAACGGGCGCGGCGATCCGCTTCCAGGTCCGCCTCGGCCCGATCCGGCTGGTCAACAACACGATCGTGCGTCGCTGCGAGGAAGGCGCCGGTCTGGAGCTGGAGGCGCACGCCGGTGTCCTGGGCACGGCGCGGATCGCGATCGAGCTGCGGCCGTGGGGCGAGCAGTGCCTGGTGATCGTGGACGAGCACCCGCTCCAGGGAGCGGGCGGACGGCTGCACAACGTCGGCTTCGACGCGCTGATCCAGCTGCGCCACCGCACCATGCTCGCCCGGCTCGCCCGGCTGTGCGAGACCGTCGCGGAAGGCACCCCGGACGACACCCGCCAGGCACCGCACGGGACGACGGTGCGGTCGGCGGCGACCGGCGTGGAAGGGGCCGGCCATGCCTGACGCCGTGGTGATCGGAGCGGGCCCCAACGGCCTGGTGGCCGCCAACATGCTGGCCGATGCCGGATGGAGCGTGGAGGTACTGGAGGAGCAGCCGGACCCGGGGGGAGCGGTGCGCCACGACCGCGAGGTCGACCCCGCCTTCGTCAACGACGTCTTCAGCTCCTTCTACCCGCTCGCCGCGGCCTCACCGGTCCTGTCCGCACTGCGCCTGGGCGAGTACGGGCTGAAGTGGAGCCACGCCCCCAGCGTGCTCGCACATCCCCTCACCGACGGCAGCTGCGCCGTCCTGGATCGCGACATCGACACCACCGCGGCCTCCCTCGACACCTTCGCGCCCGGTGACGGAGCCGCCTGGCGGCGCCTGCACGAGACCTGGCAGCAGCTGCGCCCCGACGTGCTGGACGCGCTGTTCACGCCCTTCCCGCCGGTCCGGGCCACGGCACGGCTGGCGTGGCGGCTGCGGGCCGCGGGCGGACTGCGCATGGCACGCACCCTGATCCTGCCGGTGCGCCGCATGGGGGAGGAGGAGTTCCACGGCCAGGGCGGGCGACTGCTGCTGGCCGGCAACGCCCTGCACGCCGATCTCGCCCCCGAGTCTGCGGGCAGCGGCGGCTTCGGCTGGCTGATGGCCATGCTGGGACAGACGTACGGCTTCCCCGTCCCGGTCGGTGGCGCCGGCGCCCTGACCGAGGCTCTCACCCGGCGTCTCCAGGCCCGGGGCGGGCGGATCCGGTGCGGGCAGCGTGTCGCGCGGGTCGTCGTCCGTGGTGGGCGTGCCGTCGGCGTACGGACGGCCGAAGGCGACGCGGTGGTGGCGCGCCGGGCGGTGCTGGCGGACGTGTCCGTGCCCGCCCTGTACGGCGATCTCCTCGACCCCGAGCACCTGCCCGCGCAGCTCCGGGAAGACCTGCGCAGGTTCCAGTGGGACTTCGCCACCTTCAAGGTGGACTGGGCGCTCGACGGGCCGGTGCCCTGGCAGGCGGAGCAGGCGTCCCGGGCCGGTACCGTGCACCTCGCCGACGGCGTCGACGAGCTCACCCGGTTCGCCGCGCAGATCGCCATGCGGCAGGTCCCGGACCGGCCCTTCCTGCTGTTCGGCCAGATGACCACCGCCGACGCCACCCGCTCACCGCGCGGCACCGAATCGGCCTGGGCCTACACCCACGTCCCCCACGACATCGGCGCCGACGCCGCCGACGAGGGCATCACCGGCCGCTGGGACACCAAGGACCAGGAGCTCATGGCCGACCGGGTCGAACGCCAGGTGGAACGCTTCGCGCCCGGCTTCCGCACCCTGATCCGTGCCCGGCGCGTCCTGGCGCCCCCGACCCTCCAGGCCCGCGACGCCAGCCTCCACGGAGGCGCCATCAACGGCGGCACGACCGCCATCCACCAGCAGCTCGCCTTCCGCCCCCTCCCTGGCACCGGACGGCCGGAGACCGCCGTCCACGGACTCTTCCTGGCCTCCTCCGGCGCCCACCCCGGCGGCGGCGTACACGGCGCCCCGGGGGCCAACGCCGCACGAGCCGCACTGCACCGCCACCGGCCCCCCGGCCTGGCCCGCGCCCAACGCCTCCTCACCCGCCGCGACCGCACCGGCACCAAACGCTGAACCGTCACCACCGCACCGACCCGGGGGCCAGCCCCGCCAAGGAGGAAGAGTGAACGCCCGGCCACCCCGACCACTGCGTATGCCTCCGTCATCCAGGAGATGAGCCGCATCCGGACACCGCCTCCGCGCGGAAGTGGTGGGCAGGTCGCGCAGTCGAACGGAAGGGAAGGTCATCCCGTGCGCAGGAGTCCGCTCGTCGGCCGGACGGTCGTCGTCACCGGGGCCGCTCGCGGCCTGGGCGCGGCCATGGCCCGCGAAATCTCCCGTCGCGGCGCCCGGGTCGCGCTGCTGGGCCATGAGCAGGCCGCCCTGGAGGAGGTGGCGGCGTCCCTGCCGGGACCGGCACTGGCCCTCGCGGTCGACATCACCCACCCCGACGCGCTGGCTGCGGCCGCCCGCACGGTGCGGTCCGGTCTTGGCCGGCCCTCGGCGGTGGTGGCCAACGCGGGCATCGCGGAGGGCGGCCCGTTCCTCGACTCGGACCCGGCCGCCTGGTGCCGCGTCATCGACGTCAACCTGACCGGCAGCGCCCACACGGCCCGCGCCTTCCTGCCCGACCTCCTCGACACGTCGGGCTACTTCCTTCAGATGGCCTCTCTGGCGTCGATCAGCGCCGTCCCCCTGATGAGCGCCTACTGCGCGTCCAAGGCGGGAGCCGAGGCCTTCGCGCACTCCCTGCGGGCCGAGGTGGCGCACCGGGGCGTCGCCGTGGGCATCGCCTATCCCAACTGGACGGACACCGACATGATCCGCGACGCCGACCGGTACGCCGTCATGCGCGAACTGCGCGCCCACATGCCGCCCCCGGCCCGCCGCGTGCACCCGGTCGACACGGTCGCCGCGCGCCTGGTCAACGGCCTGGAACACCGCCGTACGACCATCTACGCGCCGGCCTGGCTACGGCTGACCCAACCGGTGCGCGCGGCCATACCGCCCGTGGTGCTGCGCGTGTCGCGTCGCGCACTGCCCCGCATGGAGGCCGCCCACTCCCTGGAGCACACCGGCCCGCTGGGCGCGGGAGGCCTGGCCGACCGCGCCGCGCGAGAAGTGACCCGGTGACCGATGCAGACCTTCCTGCCCCACCCCGACTTCCGGCAGACGGCCCTGCTGCTGGACCGACGACGGCTGGGCAAGCAGCGGGTCGAGGCCCTGCAGGTGCTGCGCGGGCTGACGGTGCCCGGATACGGCTGGCGCCGGCACCCGGCCGTACGGATGTGGTCGGGGTACGAGGAGGCGCTCGTACGGTACGGCCTGGAGATCTGCCAGGTCTGGCGCGAACAGGGGCACCAGGACAGCTGTGCCGCCTCGCTGGTGGCCGGACTGGCCGTGACCCGGCCCGGCGCCCCGGTGCGCGACCAGCCGGAACTGGCCGCCGCCGGTGAACTGCCGCCCTGGCTCGGGGAGGAGGCCTTCCACGAGAGCCACCGCTCGGCACTGGTCCGCAAGGCCCCGGAGGTGTACGCCGCGCTGTTCCCCCACGTGCCCGACGACCTCCCCTACGTGTGGCCCGCATCGGACAGGGAGGCGCAACCGTGCTGACGGCGGTGCGTGAACAGCTGGGCAAGGCCCTGTTCCGGCGCGTCGCGGGCCCCGACGGACCGGCCGTCCGCGCGCGCATCCACGACACCCCCGGCCCACGATGGTTCGCACCGGACCGTCCCATCCGCACGGTCCACGGCGACGCCTCGATGTTCATCGGCGGCCTCAGCGCGCTCCTGCTGCAGTCCCTGCATCCGCTCGCCATGGCGGCGGTGGCCGGGCACTCCGGATTCCGCGGCGACCCGTGGGGCCGCCTCCAGCGCACCAGCACCTTCCTGGCCGTGACGACCTACGGCACCGCCGACGACGCCCAGCAGGCGGTGGACCGGGTCCGCGACATCCACGACCACATCCGCGGGACCACGCCGGACGGCGTGCCCTACCACGCGGCCGACCCCCACCTGCTGGCCTGGGTCCACATCGCCGAGACGGACAGCTTCCTGCGCGCCCACGAACGCTACGGGGCCCGTCGGTTGAGCCCGGCCGACTACGACGCCTACGTCGCCGACACCGCACGCGTCGCCGAGGCGCTGGGCGTCACCGACCCACCGCGCGACCGCCACGAACTGTCCGAGCGCCTGAGGGCCTACCGCCCCGAACTGCGAGCCACCCCCGAGGCCCGATCCACCGCCCGCTACCTGCTGTTGCGGCCCCCCATACCGCTCGCGGTGCGCCCCTTCTACGGCGGCCTGGCCGCCAACGCCGTAGCCCTGCTGCCGCCTTGGGCGCGCGGGATGCTCTGGCTGCCCCGGCTTCCCCTCGTGGAGAGCGTCGCGGTACGTCCCACAGGGCAGGCCCTGACCCGAACCATCCGCTGGGCCATGGGCGGTGGGGACAGAGCAGGCCACGACATGCGGTAAGGTTGATCACGAGCTCGCCGGTGGTAACTCACCGCTGCTGGTTCTGCGTTGGTGGTCCAAGGAAAGACGCCCCGCTTCCCGCGGGGAAATGCAGGTGCAAGGCCTGCCCGGCGCTCGACTCGGGGCCCCGTCCGAATGCGGACGGGGCCCCGAATGCCTTTCCCACTCAGTGCGTGATCAACTGGCCGGCCAGACGGCGTGCTTGCGTGAGCAGCGTGCCGTACGTCGCCAAGGCCTCGGGATCGGTGGGTATCGCGGCGGGCAGCCTCTGCCGCAGATCGTCCAGTGTGCGCACCGAGTTCTCGACGGTGTCGCGCAGTTCCTGTTCCGCCCGCTCGTCCCGTCCCTTCGGGTCGAACTGGATCCGGGTGTAGAGCTGGACGGCGCGAGCGCTGGTGCGCAGGAATTCCGCGTACGGTTCGGTGAACCGCGGTCCTGGACCGGGCTTCCTGCGGTCGTCGTGACAAGCCTCCAGCATCAGCCGGGTGACGCCGGTGATGTGGACGGCCACATAGTCCAGGACCGTGACGGCGTCGTCGTAGTCCTGGCCGGGCGGAGCGACGACACGGCTGTGGCGTCGAGGGTTGGCGCGCAGACTCTCCCGGCCCCGGTCGACCGCGGTCCGCGCCTGGCGTACGAGTCGGTAGAGGCGCAGGGCCCGCTCGTGGAGGGCGTCGGCCCCGTGAGGGTCCCAGTCGTCGGCGGTCAGGCGCTCGGCTGTCCCGTCGAGGATCTCCCGTGCCTCGCGGGCCGCTTCCTCGAGCGCGGCGCGGGTGCTGCGCAGATGCACCGGGGGCCGGATCAGTGCGTTGACCCCGATGCCCACGACCGCGCCGAAGACCGCTTCCGCGACGCGCGCCGTCGACGTGGCGATCGTGACGGGCCCGCCGGTCAGGACGAACAGGGCGCCCGTGGCCGCGTAGACGCCCTGGCTGCCCAGGCGCTGCCAGTTGCCCAGCAGCACCACCGTCGGCAGCACCAGACCCATGGCCGCGATCGGGGAGTCCAGCACCACGGCGACGCACGTGGCGACGACGGTCCCGGTGGCGATGGCCGCGACCTGCTGGAGTCCGTGCGCGATCGACCGGTACACCGTCGACTCCACCAGCACGATCGCCACCCAGGGCGCGACGAACGCCATGGGCGCCTTCAGCCACCAGCCCGCCACCATCCATGCCACCCACGCGGCCAGAGCCGCCTTGAGGGCCTGTACCAGCAGATCCCGCTCCCGGCCCGGCTCGGCCCGAGCCCGACGGAGGGCCTCGGCCGCCGCCCCGACCCGGCGCCGGGCATCCGGCACTGCCCCACGTATCCCTTGCATGTCAGGCCAAGTGCCACACCTGCCCCGATGAATGCCGACCCGTCCCGTTCGGCTTGATCCGCGGTGACGGACCCGGGTCTCAGGCGGCCTGGGGCGGCAGCGGGAAGAGCATGCAGGAGCTGGTCGCGTGGGCCAGCAGTCGGTCCTCGGCGTCGAGCAGGGTGGCCTCGGCGAGCGCGGTCGTACGGCCGCGGTGGACGACGGTGCCGACGGCCCGGACCGGGCCGGTGTCCACGGTGATGCGCTTGAGGAACTTCACGTTCAGGTCCAGCGAGGTGTAGCCCGTGCCGGCCGGGAGCGTGGACTGCACGGCGCAGCCGGCCGCCGAGTCGAGGAGGGTGGCGTAGACGCCGCCGTGCACACTGCCGATCGGGTTGTAGTGCTCCTCGCCGGGGACGAGGGAGAAGACGGCCCGCCCCTCCGCCACCTCGTCGAGCGTGAAGTCGAGGGTGGCCCCGATCGGCGGGGCCGGAAGCCGGGCGCCCTGGAGGTCGCGCAAAAAGTCCAGACCGGTGGAGCGGCCCACGGCGGCGGCCGTGACCGCCGGGTCGTCCCAGCTGTACGTGCGTGTGCGTCCCATGCCCCTGCGTCCTCCCAGCTGACTTTGTCGATCGAAGCTAGCCCGGCGGAAACCTGACTGTCAACGACGAAGCCAGGTGGCTACCATGGCCGGGTGGAGTGGCTCGAGATCAGCACCGACAACTGCCCCGTCCAGCGCACGCTCGACGTGGTGGGGGAGAAGTGGAGCCTGCTGATCGTGCGGGACGCCACCAACGGCGTGCGCCGGTTCGACGAGTTCCGACGCCATATCGGCCTGTCGGAGGCGGTCCTCAGCGACCGGCTCCGCAAGCTGACCGAGGCGGGCATTCTGCGGACGGTCCCCTACCAGGAGCCCGGCAGCCGATCCCGCAACGAGTACCGGCTGACCCGCAAGGGGTGGGACCTGTGGCCGGTGCTCGTCGCACTGCGTCAGTGGGGCGAGACACACGACCCCGACCCCGACGGCGCGGTCCTGGATCTGCGGCACACCGAGTGCGGATCCCCGGTCCGTGCCGTGGTCGAGTGCGAGGGCGAGCACATGGTTCTGACCCCCAGGGACGTGACCGCCCGGCCAGGACCGGGCGCCCGGCGCCGGACCTGACGCAGCCACTGACCGGTAGCCGCCGCTTCAGGGCACTGATCGCCGGGCGAGCGGGGCTGTCCCGAGGTCTCGGCTATCCCGTGGTCTCGGCGAGCAGGAGGTCGACGGCGTCGATCACGTCGTCGACCGTGTGATGAGGGGTCAGCAGTCCGTCGGGCCACGGCCGGTCGCGGACCCAGATGGTGCGCAGGCCCGCGTGGTGGCCGCCGACGATGTCCGTCTCGGGGTTGTCGCCGGTCATCCAGTCGCCCGGGGTGAGCTGGGTCCCGCAGCGTGCGGCGGCGAGTTCGAACAGGCGCGCATCAGGCTTGCGGACGTCTATGTCGCCGGACGCCGCGATCCCGTCGATCAGGTCGGAGAGCCCGGCGGCCCGAATCTTCGCCCGCTGGATGTCGCTGGCCCCGTTGGTGGCGACACCGATGCTCCAGCCCGCCTCTTTGAGGCCCGCCAGGCTGTCGAGGACGTCAGGGCGGCAGCGCACGGCGGAAGCCATGCGGTCGATGTAGACACGCCACAGATGGTCGGCGCTCTCCCGCACGGGGAAGGTGGCGCGCAGCCGGTCGAAATCGCCGCGTTCGGCGTGGTCGGCCAACTCGGTCAACAGCCACTGCTCGATCTCCGGGCCGTAACCGTGGTCGCTGCTCAAGGTCGTGATGGCATGGGCGAAGGCGCCCGTGCGGTCCACCAACGTGCCGTCCAGATCGAAGATCGCGAGTCTCACGGTGATGGACCCTACTTGCGAGCGAGCGGCCGGGGTAGGCCGCCTTTGCTCATGGTTGTACGGGTTGTGGGGTGTGCCGGTGGTTCAGGTCGTGGCGTCCGTGTCGTCGACCGGTTCGACGCCCGCGTCCCGCGCCATGGCGAGGAAGCGCCGGACGGCCTCGACCGGCATGTCCAGCCCCTCGGACGCGGACTGCTCGTCGCCGAAGACGCGGACCGCCTCGGCGACGGCGACGGCCAGTTCGGACTCGGCCTTGTGGACCTTGACCTCGGCCTTGTCCACCATGTCGGCCGCCAGCAACTGGCGGCGTTGCTTCTCCTGCAGCCTCTGTTTACGGGAGAGGGTCTTCTCGGGGCTCTGCACTGTCATGACCAAGATCATAGTGACTGTCGATCCTGGTGACGCCTACGGCTTCCGGGCGAGGCCGCCATGTTCGGCGATGACCTCCGGAGCGGTCGAACCGGGCTCCGGACGCCACTGCGTGACCGAGACGACGCCGGGCTCGACGAGCTCCAGACCGTCGAAGAACGCGGTGATCTCATCAGGGGTGCGCAGGTTGTACGGCACCGCGCCGCTGCTGTTGTAGGCGTCCTGGGCCTGCTCGAAGACCGGGTCTATGCCGCGGGAGCCGTCGTTGATGGAGAGGTAACTCCCCGACGGCAGGGCCTCCATGAGCCCGGTGACGATGGAGCGGGCCTGGTCGTGGTCGGCGACGTGTCCCAGGATGTTGCTGAGGATGAGCGCGGTGGGCTGCTGGAAGTCCAGCGTCTTCGCGGCGGCGGCGAGGATGCGGTCCGGGTCCGTGACGTCGGAGTCGATGTAGGCGGTCGCGCCCTCGCGGGTGGAGTAGAGCAGGGCACGGGCGTGACCCAGGACCATGGGGTCGTTGTCGACGTAGACGATCCGCGCCTCGGGGGCGATCCGCTGGGCGACCTCATGGGTGTTCTGGGCTGTGGGCAGGCCGGTGCCGACGTCGAGGAACTGCCGTATCCCGGCCTCGGAGACCAGATAGGTGATGTTGCGGCGCAGGAAGGCGCGACTGCTGCGGGCGATGGTGACGATGCCGGGGAAGACGGCGGTGTAGGCGTCACCGGCCTGCTCGTCGACGGGGTAGTTGTCCTTGCCGCCGAGCCAGTAGTTCCAGATGCGGGCGGAGTGCGGCACAGAGGTGTCGATGTTCTGGTGCCCCGCTGGTTCGGGCGTCACAGAGTCGGTCATGAGTCGCGTCAGTCCTTCAGTCGAGGTGTGGATCATCCATGGCACAACCTACGTCTGAACACCCGCTTCATGCCCACCAGTTGAGGGGTTCGGGGTGGTCGCCGTAAAGGGGCGAGAGCCTTCCGTGAGTGCGGTACGCCTCAGCCGTTCCACTCCCAGGTCCGTACGAGGCCGGTGGTGCTGATGCCGGCCAGCAGGTTTCCATCGGGGTGCAGGGCGAAGTCGTCGTAGCGGCCCGCCTGTTCGAGATGACGGATCTCGGGGGCGTGGGTGACCTGCGACAGCAGGCCCCGCCGAAGCCACAGCACCTTTCCCTCGTCGGTGCAGAGCAGGCGCATGCCCTGGGCCCCCAGGCCGTCGAAGCTCTCGTGTCCGCTGAACTCCCGGTGCAGGACGACCGATTGACCGTCGGTGCGCCAGACCCGTAGCTCACGGAACGTGGCGCAGGCGACGTACCTTCCGGAGGGCGAGACGCTCAGCCAGCAGCCCAGTCTCAGAATCCCCAGCCGGTTGCGGATGTCCAGCTCGACCGGGGCGGGTGCGTGTGGGTGGTGCCGGTGGATGTGGACCTTGTTCGAGGTGGCCATGGCGATCACGGAGGCGTCGGCGCTTACGGCGGAGGCCGCCAGGCCCTGGGGGCACGGCACTTCGTGCAGGATCCGGCCGTCGTCGAAGTCGCGCACGGCCAGGCGGCGGCCGTCGTGGGTCGCCAGAACGGTGCCGCCACTGGTGACCAGGAACTCGTCCCGGCCCAGCGGCACGGAATGCCGCCGGTGCTCGCCGGACGTGCCCGTGAAGTGGACCAGTTCGAGGCTCGCTCGTCGCGCGACGGCGACACTGTGGCGGGACGGGGAGGCGATGGCCTGGTGGCCGAGGCGCAGTTCGGCGCCGCCCGGGGCACCTGGCAGTGCCTCGCCGGACTTCAGGTCCCATCGCTCGATCGCCCCGTCCCCACCGATGACGACCGCCGTGTGCTCGGGCCCGAACCCGATCGTCGCCTGACCGCCGGACCGCCGTGTGCGGCGTAACTCTCCTACGGAGTTCCCGAGTCCCTGGCGGCGGCCCGGGGGAGCGGACAGCTTGGACAGCACCTCGAAGGTGAAGGCCGCGGCGCACCGGGAGGCAGCGGGCTGCCAGACGTCGTCGTTGTCCTCGCCCTTGTCGGAGAGCAGGTCGGAGATCCCCCGGACGACGAGCGCGCCGACGCCCGCGTTGATGTACGCGGCCTGCAGGAAGCCGTATCCCTCCATCTCCACCGCGAGCGCGTCACCGCAGTGGCGGGCCAGCAGCCGGGCCGTGGCGGAGCGCTCGGAGGCCACCACCTTGGAGCCGGCGGCGAGAGGCTTGACGTGGGCCTTCGGCGTGCGGTCGGGCAGAGGGGACCTGATCCGGTCGCGCCAGCTGTCCGAGCGGGCGACCGACTGGGCGCGCTGGACGAGGCCGAACGTCGACAGATGGGTGGTGATACGGGCCTGGAAGCCCCGCTCCCCGTCCTTGCCCCTTTCGTAGTCGTAGATGTGCCGGGCCGCGACGACGTCGCACAGCTTCACGTCCTTGAGGCCGCCCGCGATGCCCACGAAGAAGATGTGGTGAGGTTCGAACTCCGTCACGGCGCGTTCGACGAGCGCTGCTGCGGCGGCGTTTCCCTCTCCCGTCTCATGGCAGGCCACGCGCCAGGTGGCGTGCTCGCCGGTGAAAGTGCCGAGCTCGAACAGGGCTCCGCGGACCTCGTGTTCGACGAGCGGTCCTTCGAGGTGATCCACTACCGCGGCCGACTCCTTGCCGAGCGCGGTGAAGACGACGACGTCCGCTCCGGGCGCCTTGGGCCTCATGGAATCTCTTTCGTTCCGGGCTGGTCAGGACAGCGTGGCATCGCCCAGGCCGCCGTAGAAGTACCAGCCGTCCTCGTCGCCCGACTTCGTCATCACGCAGGCGATCTCGACCTGGTCCTGGTCGGTGACGTCGACCGAGAGTTCGGTGGCCTTGCTGGACTGGATGGTCGCGTCCTCGCCGATCTGCTCTCCGGCCGCGTTGGTGACCTTGATGGTCCCCACCGAACCGATCGCGTTGGGGGAGTCGGCGACGATGGCGGCCTGCGCTTTGAGCCGGGTGTATCCGCTGGTGCTGTAGACGACGCTCGTACCGCTGCTGCTGCAGGTGAGCGTGATGCTCTTGGCGTAGTGCCGACCGTGGACGGTGATGGGCTGGACGTTTCGGTCCCCCTCCACCGGGTCGAGGTCCGCGAGGTAGACGCTGGAGGCGTTGTCGGGTGTGCTCGGTTCGGGCGTCGTCGGGTCGGTGGTCGGTGGGACCGTCTCGTCCTCGGCCTCCTTGGCACTCACCACGGGTTCGGGTGTCGCCGTGACGGTCGCGGTGACGGTGGCGGTCGGCGTGGGGGCGTCGGCCTGGACGACCGTGACCCTGCCGCCGAAGAAGCCGGCCGCCACGGTCGCCAGACAGATCGCGAGGACCTCCAGCCAGCGCGGGATCACACCCCAGCGGCGTCGGCGCCGCCGCTCTTCCCGGTCGCTGTCCGTCTTCTTGTCGAGATCCATGTGTGTCCCCCCGAACATCCATGCTCCGGGCCCAGAACCGGTCGTCCGGCATTCGACCGCCGAGACGCGGCCGGCCTGCGGTCGAGAGTGGGTTCCGGCACCCGAGCGATGAGATGACTGATGCGTGATGCCGTGTCAGGTCGACAGGGAGGGGCGCGCGTCCCTCCCTCTCACGGCTGCCACAACAGTAGGGACCCGGCACAACGACAACACCGGAGTTCCCGACTCACCTCGCAGCGCTCGGGACATTCAGAGGGCGCGCGCTCGCAGCGCACGCCCCATAGCCGGGATGACCTGTGGGACGTCCCCGTGGACTCTCAGCTCTGTTCCCGGGCGCGGAAGGCGCCGGGGGTGGTGCCGGTCTCACGGGCGAAGAACTTGCCGAAGTTGGTGGGCTCGCTGAAGCCGAGCCGCCGGCTCACGGTCACCACGGGCAGATCCGTGTGAGCGAGGAGGCGCTTCGCCTCCAGAGCGACGTGGGCGTCGATCAGATCCTTGGCGGTGAGGTCGGTGGCGGCCTGGCAGACGCGGTTGAGGGTGCGGGGCGAACAGCCGACGCGGGCGGCGTAGTCGGCGGCGTTGCGGGTGGTCGCGTAGGAGCGGTCGAGTTCGTGCCGGAAGCGGCGGAAGAGGTCGTTGCTCGCGCCCACGGCGGCGTCGGCTCGTGGCAGGTCGAGACGGGTCATCCGCATCAGCAGAACCCCGAGCAGGAGCCGTAGGAGATCGACGGTCGCGCCGGCCGTCGCCGGTTCACCGGCGACGCGGCGGTACTCGAGGGCGATCTCGTCCATGGTCGGTGCGATGCCGGCGTACTCGTCGTCGGCGAGCTGCCAGGCGACCGGTCCGGGCAGGTGGCTCAGGAGCGGAGCGATACGTTCGAGCCGGGGCGGGAAGGCCGCGGTGAACAGCACCACGTCCGCATCCATGGTGTCGGCGGCCGGGTGGAAGAGCCGGTGGACCTGCCCGGGGCGGATGTGCAGGAGCGTGCCGGGCTCACACGGGCGCTCGACGAAATCAACCGTGACACTCGCCTGCCCCGCAGTCGTCAGGACCACGGTGTGGAAGTCCGGACGATGCGGCCGGGCCCGGGTCTCGTCCGCCATACGGCGGGTCAGCTGGGAGTGACGCACCGCCTCCAGACCGAGGCGCGAACGGTCGGGGTTCTGGAAACCGACCGCCGCGATGTCGGGCGCATCCACTGAGTGTCCACTTTCGACCATGACCCTTCCGGATGCTACCTCGTCCTCCGTGGGCGCTGCCAGCGACGATGAAGTGGATGAACCAGGCATCGCCGCCAGGTGCCGCCGAAGCGAAAGGGAAGCTGTCATGAGCAAGGAAATCGTCCTCCAGGCCACCGGGGAACTCTTCGGGAAGAAGGACCCCTCCGCCGTGGACCGCTGGGTCTCGCCCGACTACACCCAGCACAGCTCGCTGGCGGCCGATGGCCCGGAGGCCCTGCGTGGCCTGGTCTCCTCCCTCTCGGACGACTTCCGCTACGAAGGTGCCCGGGTGATCGCCGACGGTGACCTGGTGGCGCTGCACGGGACGTATCACGGCTTCGGGCCGCAGCCGCTGGTCGCCTTCGACCTGTTCCGGGTGGACGCGAACGGCAAGCTGGTGGAGCACTGGGACGCGCTGACCCCGCTGGTGACGGACACCGCCTCCGGCCGCTCACAGACCGACGGCCCCGCGGCGCCCTCCGACCTGGACCGGACCGAGGCCAACCGGGCGCTCGTCCTGGAGTTCGCGGAGAAGGTGCTCAAGGGCGCCGACTACTCGGTGCTGACCGACTACATCTCCACCGAGAGCTACCACCAGCACAACCCGGAGGCCGCCGACGGTCTGGACGGGTTCGGCGCCGCCGCGGCGAAGTGGGCGGAGCAGGGCAAGAACCTGGTCTACCGGACGATCCACCGGGCCGTCGCCGAGGGCGACTTCGTACTGCTGCAGTCCGAGGGTGAGTTCGCAGTGCCCGTCGCCTACTGGGACCTGTTCCGGGTCGCCGACGGGAAGATCGTCGAGCACTGGGACGTCGTCGCTCCCGTCCCGGCCGAACTGCCGCACACCAACGGCCTGTTCTGAGCCGCGGCCGCCTCTTCCGAGCCGCCGGACGCGGGTCGTCTGCGGTGATCCATCATGGGGATGTGGACCTATCGGACGACGGACCGGCCCTGGATGCCAGATGGGCCGGGATCGACAACAACCTGTGCGGATGCCTGCCGGACAGCCACGACGCCTCCAGGGTGGCGGAGTTGTTCGTGCGGGCGGGTTGGAGGTCTCGGTCCTCTTCGTGGGACGCGTACGAAATCGAAACCACCTGGTGCCGGTTCGAAGCGGAACCGATCGACGGCTCCGCCACCCTCCTCAACGGCGTCATCGCCCCACAGCGCCTTGACGATCTCGGCGCCTTGCTCACTCGGTTCGGCCTGCGATTCGACCTTGAACTGTACGGAGACGCGGGCGACTTGGTCCGGGAGGCCAAGGGGTGAGCTCACTTCGGTTGCCGCACCCACGGGGCGAAGCGCTGGTCAGGGGGTGCGTCGTCCCGCCAGTACCTCAGAACGGTTTCGTGCACGATCTCGAGGTGTTCCGCGGCGATGAGGCAGGAGACGGGCTCCTGACCGCCCGCGTCCGCTTCGAAGGCGACGAGGACTGGCGGTTGCGCACCGAGCTGACGAGCGATGCGCATGTGCTCCTCCCGTGTCGGCGCGCGGAAGACCGGATCGTGGAACATCGCCGGACAGCTGACGAAGCCCGGATCGCCGAACACCAGCTCCAGACCGTGGTGGTAGGTGAGGTCGTGCCCGGCCGCCAGACGGAACTGACCGGCGTCCCAGGCGATGACATCCCAGTGCCACCAGGACCCTTCAGGGAGCCGGATGACGGCGTCCCGGAGCGTCTCGTCCACCCTCAGCCTCTTCATGTCGTTCGAACAGATGGACAGGCTACCCAAGGACTCGGAGCTGCGGACTCGAGTCGGTCGTCCGCGGATGAGGGGAGTCATGTGCCGCGTCTCGGACACCCGCAAGGGGCACGTGAACGCCACGGCCAAGCGCGACGGGCAAGCCGGAGCCGGGGCGCGCCGATCTCCCTGAAGGGGAAGGAGAGGACGAGACGGATGAGCACCTTGACGGCATGGGAACGGACTCTGGAGCGGGTGGAAGAGGCGTTGCTGGCACAGATCTTCCCGAAGGAACCGGTCGAGTTGGTCGATGCACTGCGACGGGAGTGCGACAGCCAGGCCGTGGTGTGCAGTCGCAGCCGCGTGGTGGTGCCGAACGCGTACGACGTGGAACTCGCAGAGCACGTCCACGACGAACTCGGCCGCAACGGAGGCGAGGTGGGGCAGGTCCTCGCCGACAGGCTGGCGCGGCACGGCGAGAAGAAGGGGTACGAATGGGCCGGACCGTTGGTGGTGCACGTCACCAGGTCCGGCGAAGTCCCCAACGGGCGCTACCGCGTGACGAGCGGGGTCATGCAGCACGTCAGGGCCGACGGATTCCAACTCGGCTGACGGCCCTGGTTCTCAGTGATCCCGTAGCTCCGCGGTCTTCCGCGGGTCGTCCGCCAGGATGTGCTGCGCGAGCAATTGGGCCTGCTGTTCCACGGGCTGGTCGCGGGTGACGAACAATTCGTACCCGTAATAGCGGGTCGGCTCGTTCGGCCCCCCGACCTGGTGGAAGGCGACATCGACACCCTCGGGGACAGCGAGCACCTCGGGGAGGCCAGGCTCCTCGCGCCGTGGCGAGATGTACGTGAGGACGCAGTCCCAGCGTTCGAACCAGCCGCTCTCGGCGAGAGTCTCACCGAGGAGCCGGGCGACGGTGTCGACCGGCTCTTCCCAGCTGCGGTCCGCGGCGGCTCGCGCGAGTTCGGCCTCGTACCGGGCGAGATCGAAATGGAAGTCCGCCGGCGGCAGGGCATGGATGTTGCTGGTGTTCCTCCAATCGTCCCAGATCACCAGATCGCCCTCGCGGCGCATGGTGACATACAGGGCGCCGCAGCAGCCGGCCGTACAGGGCGGCTCGGTGATCATGATGGTGCGGGGTTCCTCCGTGACCGCCAGCGGCCAGCTCTCGGCCGGTCCCGTCCAGTGACGGCAACTGGGTGCGAACCCGTCCGGGTGGACCTCCCTGAGAACGTCCACGCCGTCGATCAGGGGCCGCACCTCGGCCCAGGGATCCGCCGCCCAGTCGTCGGGAATCCTGTGCTGCAGAGTCAGGGTGTTGATCGTCGGCTGATCGGTCATACCCACATGATCGGTCGACGCGACGTACTCGCCTACCCGTTTTCCGGCTGAGCGCTCTCGGACCCCGGCCCGGTCCTCAGGTAGCGGCCCCAGATCTGCGCCCTGCGGTAGGGGCCGTCGCCGCCGCTGTCGTGCTGTGGCGTGTCGAAGCTGACCCAGTACAGCAACTCGCCGTCGAGCGCCTGGGCGTGCCTGTTCGGTTCGGGTGCGTCCATGGCGTCGATCGTTCCGGTGAACTCGACCTGCCATGGACCGTCCCAGTCCTGGGCGCGTACGACGGTGACCCGGGTGCCCGGTGCCAGCGCACCCACCGGCCATGTCTGACTGAAGGGACGACCGAGGATGTGCTCCACCGCCCGGCGGTCGGCCACGTCCGCGGGAACAGGGCCGGAACTGTCTGTCATGCCGCCCACTCTGCCCCCACCGCTTCAGGACCGCCAGAAAATAAGAGACAGGCCTGCGCGGCTGCCGGTCACCGCCACCGAGGAAGGACGGGACCTGCCCTCGACGAGCGATGTCCTGGCCTACGTTGCGAAAGAACCGGGCTGCGTCACCGTTCGGGAGTGCTCAGGAACGGCGTCGCTTCAGCCGGGGAGGGCGGTTGTTCCGCCTTCGAGGTGTACGCGCAGGTGGGAGGGGTGGGCGGCGTCCATGTGCACGGTGTTCGTGGCGATGGCGGTGCGGCGGGTGGTGGCCTCCGGTGTGCCGGTGTTGCTGTTGACGTCGAAGCGGGGGAAGTTGCTGGAGGAGATGTCGAGCCGGATGCGGTGGCCGGCGGCGAAGCGGTTCGCGGTGTCGGGGGCGGTGACCCTGATCTCGTAGACCTCACCCGGGGTCAGCGGCTCCGCCTTCTCGTAGGAGCGGTGGAAGCGGCAGCGGACGATGCCGTCGGTGAGGTTCATGGCGAAGCCCTGCGGATAGTCGGCGTTGGGCGGGTGGACGTCGATCAGCTTGATCGTGAAGTCGGTGTCCGGTGCCGTGGTGGAGATGTGCAGCAGCGCCGAGACCGGACCGGCCAGCACCACGTCCCGATCGAGCGGTGGTGTGGTCAGGCTGATGACATCCGGGCGGGAGTCCAGGGGCAGATACGGCTCGTGTGCTCCGTACGTCCGGGCGTCCGGGGCGTTCTGGTCGAAGGCCCCGCCCGCCATCACCGGCTCGCCCGAGGTGATCTGGCCTCCCATGGTGGGGACCGGGTGGCGCGGGTCGAAGTCGTAGGTCACCGACGAGACGCTCACCGCGGGCGGAGTGGGGGTGAGGGCGCCGGCCGCGGTGAAGTACAGGTCGACGGGGGCTGCCGAGGCGGGCGGCCACTGGGTGTCCGTACGCCATTGGCCGCCGTGCCGCATGCGCCCGGCGGCATCCCGTCGGCCGTCGCCACCGCCCATGAGGAAGTACTGGACGGTGGGCAGGTCTCCGCCCTCCGGGCCGTCCTCCGTTTGGCGGCCCAGCGCGCGGTCGAACCAGCGGCGGCGGAACTCCAGGTACGACGGGGCGAGGTTGCCGTCCAGTGTCGCCAGGGGGCCGAAGTCCACGTCTCCGGCGTGTGTTTCGCAGCGGTGCCCGTGTGTCCAAGGACCCATGACCAGATAGGAGGGCGCTGACTTGAGCTGCCGCAGGGACGTGAAGTTCTCGATCGTGGAGCGGACGTAGGGGTCGTACCAGCTGCCCATGTGCAGGCTCGGCGCGTCGGGGAAGCGGTCGTAGAAGCCTCGGCCGTAGATCGCCGGGTTGCGGTAGTAGTCCCCGAAGGTGTCCTGGTGCCACTGTTCCAGGAGGAATTCCTCGTACGCCGACAGGTGCCGCAGCGGCGTGCATCCCCGCCGCCACGGCATCGCACCGAACCAGCCCGCCACGTCCACCATTCGCAGTGCCTCGGCCAGGACCGGATCCGCCGATGCCTCCGGGCTCTGCGCCGCGTGCCGAAGTGCCCAGGTGACCTGCTTGAGTTCGAAAGCGCCGCCCATCCGCATCCCCGCCTCGTACGCGGAGGAGAAGCCCCCGGAGTCCTGGAACATGGCGGCCGGCCCCGGCGCGCCCTCGGCGGCCGCGGCTGCCTGCACATGGGCGGAGTAGGACACACCCGTCATCACGACCCTGCCGTCGCACCACGGCTGTTCCCTGAGCCAGGCGATGGTGTCCACGCCGTCCGGGCCCTCGCCCAGGTACTTCACGAAGGTTCCCTCGGAGTCGCCGCGACCTCGGCAGTCCTGCCGTACGACGTGATAGCGGGCTTCGGTGAAGTGGCGTGCGATGTCCTCGGGCCGGGGGAGGGGCGCGTCGCTGCGGTTCTGGTCCGAACCGCGCTGCGTGCGCCGGCCGTAGGGCGTGCGTTCCAGGAGTACCGGCAGCGGGGTCGCCTCGGGGTCGGGTGCGGCGGAGTACAGGTCGGCGGCGAGTCGGACGCCGTCGCGCAGGGGGATGCGCAGGGCGTGGCGCCACAGAGCACCGCCCTGGAGTGGTTCGGAGCGGTGGGTGGGGGAGGCGTCGTACGTGGTCACTCCTGTGACGCTAGGCAGTCGCCCAGGGCATGGCGATCACTTGACGTCATCAGGTCAACTGTTCTCCCGGACGGTGACCTGGAGCGATGCCGGGTCCTACTGTGCAGCAACTCCGCACCGCTCCTCGTGCCGTCGCGACGGACCGGGTGCGGCTTCCGGCCCCGCTTCTCAAGGGGCACCGGCCTCGCGCCTTCATCTCACCGTCTGCACAGGAGATCGTCATGAGCACATCCGACAGCCGCACCCGGGAGGTGCGGGCCGACGAGCCCGACGGGAGCGGTGGCCGCGGCTCCCGCCTCCTGGACCTGGTCGAGCGGGCGGGGAACGCGCTGCCGCATCCGTTCTGGCTGTTCTGGATCCTGGCCGGGGTGGTCGCCCTCGTCAGCTGGGCCCTGAACGTCTCCGGGGTGCGGGTCGAGGACCCCTCCTCGGGCGACCTCGTCGGCGTACGCAGTGCCCTGTCGGTGGCCGCCGTACGCGACCTGGTCACCGGCGCCGAGGAGTCCTTCGTGACCTTCGGCCCGCTGGGCACGGTGCTCATGGTGATGCTCGGCGTCGCGGTCGCCGAGCGGTCGGGACTCTTCGAGGCCCTGGCGCGCCGCATGCTCTCGGGCCTGTCGCCGCGGGCCGTCGTCCTGGGGGTGGCGCTGGGCGGCGTACTGGGCAAGTTCCTGTCCGACTCCGCGTACGTGGTCCTGATCCCGCTCGGGGCGGTGGCCTTCCGTGCCGTGGGTCGCTCTCCGATGCTCGGCATGATCGTCGCGTTCGTCTCCATCAACGCCGCGGGCGACGCCAACCCGCTGATCGCCCCCGGGGACGCCCTGTTCGCCTCGGTGGCGACCGAGGCGGCGCAGTTGGTCGACCAGGACGTCGTGGTCCGGGCGACGGACAACATGTACTTCACCACCGTCTCGGCGTTCGTGCTGGCCGGCACGATCGCCCTGGTCGTGGACAAGATCCTCGCCAAGCGTGAGCACCACCTCACCCCCGACCCGGACCTGGAGGCCGCCGCGGCCGGGCAGGTCGTCGCCGCGGAGGTCGACGACGCGACCGAGGTGCGGGCGCTGAGGCTGACCGGGCTGGCCGTGCTCGGCTACGCCGCGTTCGTCGTCCTCGCCATGCTGCCCACCGGGTCGCCACTGCGCGGTGACGGCGGCGCCATCGTGGAGTCCACCTTCATGAACGCCATCGCCGTCTTCCTCACCGCCTTCTTCCTCCTCATCGGCGCCGTCTACGGCCGGCTCACCGGGCGGATCAGAGGGAGCCGGGCGATACCGGAGTTCATGGCGGAGGGCGTACGGTCCATCGCGCCGCTGCTGGTGCTCTTCTTCGCCGTGTCCCAGTTCCTCGCCCTGTTCAAGTGGACCAACATCGCCACGGTCGTCGCCGTCGAAGGCGCCGACGTCCTCCGTGAGCTGGGCGCGCCCACTCTGGTGCTCTTCTCGCTGCTGATCGTCGCGGTCGCGCTGATGAACCTGCTCATCACGTCCGGCTCCGCCCTGTGGGCCCTGGTCGCCCCGGCACTCGTGCCGATGCTGATGCTCCTGGGCACCAGCCCCGCCACCACCATGGCCCTGTACCGCATCGCGGATTCCTGTACGAACTCCATCACCCCGATGAGCACCTCGTTCATGCTCTGCGTCGGATATCTCCAGACCCTCCGGCGCAAGGCCGGCATCGGCACATTGGTCTCCTTCACCCTGCCGGTCGCCATGATCATGCTGGTGGTGTGGGTGCTGCTGTTCTTCGTCTGGTACCTGCTGGGCATCCCGCTCGGCCCGGGCGCCCCGGTGCGGTGAGTCTCCGTACGCTGTCAGCGTGAGCATCGTCCTCGACCTCAACGGTCTGCGCTCCGCGGACGTCGTCGTCGCTCCGTCCGCGCTGTCGGAACTCATGGCGAGCCTGCATGTACTCGCCGAACCCGAGCATCACCCCGAGGCCGCCGGATGGACGGCCCGTGCCGTCGCGGCCAGGCCCGAACTGCGCGACGAGCTGTCCGTGTTCGCTCCCCTGTGGGCCCGCTTCCGCTGCCGTCTGTTCTTTCCGCGTACGCTCCCGCTCGCGGCGAGCCTGGACGAGGAGCTGGCGGAGATCGCGGCCATGCCCGCCGAGGACTTCCTCGTGGAGCTGGCGGCCGGAGTCCTGGGCACCACCGCACAACAGGTGCCGCCGGCTCGTGAACTGCGCGTCGGCACGGCCGCGGCGGACGACTTCACCCGCCGCTGCCTGCGCCGCTCCTACTCCCGCGGGGAGCTCGCGCGGCAGCTGGTGGCGGCACCCCTCGAGCTGCGGGACCGACTGCTCGCGGTGCTGCGCGCGGCCGATGCAGCGTTCTTCGCCGAGGACTGGCGCACCACCCTGCGCCCGCCTCTGGAGGACCATGCCCGGGAGGTCGGCCGCCGGCTGGTCGCCCGGTCACCCGCGGACTTCCTGACCGAACTGCTGCCGACGGCGGCGCGCGTCGGGCCGGGGGAGCGGGTGCGGCTCGACAAGCTCCAGATCGACGAGGTGAAGGTGGCTCCGCGCCCGCTCGTGCTGGTCCCGTCCGCCCGGGTGTGGCCGCACCTGACCGTCAAGCACGAACACCCGTCGTGCGTGGTGGTGCAGTACGCCGCGCGCTCCACCACCCCGGCCGGCGAACTGAGCCTGCGGGACCTGCACGATCGGCTGATGGCGCTGACCTCGCCCGCCCGGATGGAGCTGTGCCGTCATCTGCTGGGCGAGCCCATCACCACCTCCGAACTCGCCGCCCGCCTCGGTTCGACCGAACCGCAGGTCTCCCGCGCCGTGCGCACGCTGCGCGAGGCCGGCCTGGTGCGCTCCACGCGGGACGGCAAGCTGGTCCGCCATCGGCTCGCCACGGACGTCGTCCAGCGCCTGGGCCACGACGTCCTGGCCACGGTGGCACGGTGAACGGCCGGGACGCGGGCGCCCTGAACGGCTCGGACGCCCACAGCCGTGCGGGCGGCGCCGGTGGTGATCCAGCGCACCCCGGCCGCCGTGAAGGCGACGGGCAACGGCCCCGACCGACTCCGTGCGGCCGGTGTGGCCCGCAGACGCGAGCCACGCCGGGTGAGGAGCCGCAGGAGTCAGATGACGCCGAGGTCGATCATGGTGTCGGCGACCTTGACGAAGCCCGCGATGTTCGCCCCGGCGACGTAGTTCCCCGGGGTGCCGTACTCCTCGGCGGTGTCGCGGCAGGTGGCGTGGATGCCGGTCATGATGGCGGCGAGGTGGCGGTCGGTGTCCTCGAAGGTCCAGGCGGTCCGCCCGGCGTTCTGCCGCATCTCCAGTGCCGACGTGGCGACGCCGCCCGCGTTGACCGCCTTGCCCGGGCCGAAGGCGACGCCCGCCTCCTGGAACAGCCGTACGGCCTGCGGGGTGGTGGGCATGTTGGCGCCTTCGGCGACTGCTACGACACCGTGGGTCAGAAGGGCGTGTGCCGCGTGCTCGTCGAGTTCGTTCTGGGTGGCGCAGGGCAGTGCGACCGTGCAGGGCACGTCCCAGACGGAGCCGCCCTCGACGTAGTGGGACCGGGTCATGGTCTGCGCGTACTCCTTGATCCGGGCGCGGCGAACTTCCTTGATGTCCCTGACCAGTTCGACGTCGATGCCGGCCGCGTCGACCACATAGCCACCGGAGTCGGACATCGCGACGACCCGGGCGCCGAGTTCGTGCGCCTTCCGGGCGGCGTGGAGGGCGACGTTGCCGGAGCCGGAGACGACGACCTGCCGGCCGTCGAGGTCCTGGCCGCGTGCGGCGAGCATCTCGGAGACGAAGTAGACGGTGCCGTACCCGGTCGCCTCGGTGCGGACGTGGGAGCCGCCCCAGTTCAGGCCCTTGCCGGTGAGGACGCCGGACTCGTAGCGGTTGGTGATGCGCTTGTACTGGCCGAAGAGGTAGCCGATCTCGCGCGTGCCGACCCCGATGTCCCCGGCGGGCACGTCGGTGTGCTCGCCCAGGTGGCGGTGGAGCTCGGTCATGAACGACTGGCAGAACCGCATGATCTCGCCGTCCGAGCGGCCCTTGGGATCGAAGTCGGCGCCTCCCTTGCCACCCCCGATGGGCAGTCCGGTCAGGGCGTTCTTGAAGATCTGCTCGAAGCCGAGGAACTTCACGATGCCCAGATTCACGGAAGGGTGGAAGCGCAGGCCGCCCTTGAACGGCCCGAGCGCGGAGTTGAACTCCACGCGGAAACCCCGGTTGACCTGCACCCGCCCGGCGTCGTCCACCCACGGCACGCGGAACACCAACTGCCGCTCCGGCTCGCACAGTCGCTCGAGAATCCGGTGGCGGAGGTACTCCGGGCGCCGGGCGAGCACGGGTTCCAGGGACTCCAGCACCTCTCGCGCCGCCTGGTGGAACTCGGACTGTGCGGGATCCCTGGCCAGGACGCCTG
Organism: Streptomyces sp. RG80; assembly: GCF_040446465.1. Lineage (NCBI taxonomy): Bacteria > Bacillati > Actinomycetota > Actinomycetes > Kitasatosporales > Streptomycetaceae > Streptomyces > Streptomyces sp. RG80. Next base: position 455,412 of record NZ_JBEAAJ010000006.1, read on the forward strand.
CGAAGACGTCGGCGGTCAGACGCAGTTGCGCGGGTGGCGTGTGCTGGACGGTCATGACGTACCTCCTTGTACGGCGTTGCAAGCGGAGGTACGGAAGATCGCCGGGCGGAGACTCAGCGGAAGGGGAAACGCCCCACTTCCTGTGGGGACCGGCGGAATCTGACCGATCGACAAAAGGCTTGCCGTTGTTGCCTTCTGGAGCGAAGGGACGAAGGTCACAGCAGCGTATCGGGCATTTGACGCTTCAAACTTCACACAAGGCACACAAGTTGGTTAAGTTGGCCACTGCCTGCACGACTGCCTTTGATGAACTGGTCGGCTCGTGCGTCGCCGTACGGAAGGAGTCTGTTCCATGTCGCCGGAACCCTTGCTCTCGCAGTCCGCGGGTGCCGCGTCGACACGGGAAGGCGAGGCACCGAGCCGCGACGAGGTCCGCCGGAAGATCAACAGCCTCTACGACCGGGCCGAGAGCGACACAGGCACCTTCAACGCGACGCGCGCGGCCTCGGTCCCCCGTCAGCGGGGCAACGGCGGCGGCGCCCGCCCCCAGCAGGCGGCCGATCCCGACCTCTCGGCCCTGACCCGACGATGGTTCGACATGGCCCGCGCCAAGCTGGGCCCGACCGTCCCGGTGTCTCAGCCGTCCGGCCGGACGCCGGCCCGTGCGCCCCAGCCGGCACGCCCCGCACGTTCCGAGGAACGGCCCGCGCGCGCTCAGGAACGTCCCGCACAGCCGCTCGCCCTCGAAGCGCCCAAGGCGGTTCCCGGCGTGGCCGGGGGCAGGGGCGCGTCGGCCCCCGCGGCCACCGCGTCTCTCCCGGAACTGACCGCCGGTTCCGTCGCGGAGCCGACCGTCGGCACCTTCCCGGACCTCCCCTCCGCGTCCGTCTCGCCGACCGCGGCACCCGACTCCTGGTTCGACCAGAGCATGTGGAGTACCGGTCCGCAGCCGGTCATCGCCGAGAACACGGCACCGTGGGAGCTGCCCCAGGCCCCCGCGGCCCAGATTCCGGCCCCGGCGCCCACCATGGCGATGCCGACCGTCGAGAGCTCCTCCGTCGGTGCCTACGAGCTCGGGGTTCCCGGGGAGGGAGCGCCGACGTACGGTGCTGGTTTGGCGGCGGACGCGACGACGTCGTATGCCACGGGCGTGTGGGCCGACCCGGCCCCTGCCTACCCCGTCGGACTGCCGGCTGAGGCGACCACGACGACCTACGGCGCCGGCCTGCCCGCGGTCCCGGCACCCGCGATCCCGGCACCCGCTGTCCCAGCGCCCGAGTTCACAGCGCCTGAGCCGATGGCGCCTGCCTTCGCGGCTCCCGCGTTCGCCGAACCTGCGTTGGCGACCCCCACGTTTGCCGAACCCACATTCGCGGCCCCCGCCTTCACGGAACAGGCCTTCGCGGCCCCTGCCGCCGTAGCCCTCGCCGAACCTGCTGTCACGGCCACCTTCGCGCCCGCCGTGCCTAGTTGGGCCGGGGGGCACGGCACCAAGGCCGAGCGGGTGCTCGCCTTCGCGCGAGGACAGATCGGCCGGCCCTGCGTGAGGGGTGCGGTCGGGCCGGGATCCTACGACGCCCCCGGTCTCGCCCAGGCCGCCTGGAAGACCGCCGGAGTCACGCTCCCGCGGACCACGCAGGCCCAGGCCGAATACGGGATGCCGATCGCCCTCGCCGACGTACAGGTGGGGGACCTGGTCTTCTTCCACGACGACCTCGGCCACGTGGGTGTCTGGGCCGGGAACGGCATGATGATCCACGCCCCGGGCCCGGGCGCGCAGATCCGCGAGGAGTCGGTGTTCTTCGCGGGCCACGCGGCCATCAAGGGCGCGGTCCGACCGGCCTGAGGTCCTGCGTCGGCCGGTGTGGTGAGGTCGTCGCCGTGGGCCTATGAGGTGAGTACGGCGGGCGCGCCGAGCCGTGCCGCGGCGGTGCGCCATGCCGCCGTGACCGCTGTGTGCGCGTGCTGTGTCGACGCGGCCCCCCTCGGCGGTCAGATCCAGCGGATCTCCTACGTGCACATGGAGCCTCGGGCGGCGCAACGGCGCCGTGACCAGGCCTGCGAGTTGCTTGCCCGGGCTGCCCGAGACGACCCGGCGGGCACCGGCCTGTCCGACGGGCACCACGGGCGCCCCGGTGCGTCGCACGAGCCGGGACACGCCGCTGCGGAACGGTCCGGGCGCGGCTTCCGCGGCGTCGGACCGGCGGGGGAGGCCGCCCTCGGCGTAGATCAGGACCAGGTGTCCCTGCTCCAGCGCCTCGGCGGCCGCGTCCAGTGCGTGGGCGGCGCGCCGGTCGCCGCGGTGGACGGGTATGTGCCCTTCGCGGGCGAGGGCGCGACCGAGCACCGGTACGCGCCACAGCCCGGCGGTGGCCATGACGACCGGGCGGGCGCCGAGCCGGTGCAGCGCCGCGAGCACGACGGCGGGGTCGGCGAGCGAGGTGTGGTTCGCGACGATGACGCTGCCCGGGGCGAGGTCGGCGTTGTCGTCGGCGGTGACGGTCAGACGGCCTACGGCCGGCACCACGAAGTCGGCGAAGCGGCTGAGCATGTGTGTGATCCCCTGGGCTCGATGTGTCGATCTTCATCGTCGGCCGGGGGAGTGGCCGGGGCCTGAGCCCGCGTACTCATGTTTTCGGGGCCCGGCACTCAGCCGTGGAGCTGCTGTCCGTGGGTGAAGTCCTGCCTCATCGGGTCGCGAGCACGGCGACGAAACCGGCCAGTGCCGCGAGCAATCCGAGGACCGCCAGCGCGCGTGCGGCCTTCGGCGCCCTCTTGGTGAAGCGCTCCGTCACCTGGTAGATCGCGGTGATGAGGAGGAGCGCCGCCGTGACGTGCAACAGCACCGCCAGGCTCACTCCGACGACCGCTCCCGCCTTCCAGAAGCGTCCCCAGGTCACCGACCAGACCACCGCGAACACGATCGCGGCTGTGAGCCCGCCGACGAGCTCCTGCCAGTACGGCCGGTCGCCCATCCACCACAGGTTCCCGAGCCAGGAGATCTCGACATCGAAGAGGTCGATGGTCGCCCAGGTGCCGAGCACCAGGATCCCCAGGCCGGTCAGGCCGACGATCAGGCGGTAGCGCCACTTGAGCCAGGTCGACCAGTTCGTTCCCTCACAGCTCACCATGGTCGCCATGGCGACCGCCGACCAGATCAGCCAGCGCCGGATCAGCGCGGTGCCGGCATCCGCCAGCGCATCACGCAGTACGCGGTCGGCGTCCACGCGCGACAGGACCTTGTGGTCGGTCGAGATGTACTCCGGGGCGCCCTCCGGATGGCTCAGCCCGTCGTGCAGCAACGTGGCCGGGAGGTGCTCGCCGGTCTTCGGCACGAGCCAGGTGAGAAACGCGGGTACCGAGGTCAGGTCGGTATGGAAGGTGCCGGTCTCCCCGGGCACCAGAAGCTCGCCCAGGTGCCGGTCGCGGTATGCGATGCGCCGCTTCATCAGGAAGCACTCTTTGCGGTTCACGATGACCTGCTCGAGCTCGATGCGGGCGTCGGCGCGCGGATTCGGTGGTTCTTCCTGGTGTCCCTTCGAACCGTCGATGCCACCGTCGTAGAACCGGCTCGGTTCCTTGGCGATCGGGACACTGCCCTCCGATACGGCCATGTCGGCCTCCCTCTCGCGCCGCTCGCGGGACGTGCGCGTATTTCATTCCTTCCGGCAATGAGCTGCCGTTATGCGTCCTTTTGAGAGGCATTTACCGGGAGAGCTCGGGGGCATGCGGCGGAGGTTCGGGGCGGGGCGGGTGCTGTCTGTCGGGGAGCTGAGCAGGTCGGATGAAGTCCGCGGAGCCATCAGCGTGTGGCGAGGCGCTCCAGGAGGGTGGCGCTCCGTGCGAGCAACGCCCGCTCCTCGTCCGTGAGTTCGGCCTCGATGGCCTGGGCGAGCCAGCCCGCCCTGCGGCCGCGCTCCGCTTCGAGGGCGGCCCGGCCCGCGTCCGTCAGTTCGATCAGCGACTTGCGGCCGTCCGTGGGATGGGCCCGGCGAGTGATCAGGTCCTGTTCCATGAGGAGGCCCACCGCGCGGGCCATCGACTGGGGGCGTACGCGCTGATCGGCGGCGAGGTCGCTGGTGGTCATGGCGCCGTCGCGGTCGAGTGCGCCGAGCACGGCGACCTGGCCCAGTGGAATGCGGTCCTCGTGTTTGACGCGTCGGGTGAGCTTGCCCATCGCGGTGCGCAGTTCGGCGGCGATGGCGGCGGCTTCCGGGGTGGGCATAGGGCACTTTACCCCGCTGGTCAGCGTTGCTGTGCACCTGACCTGCACAGCAATGCTGTACAGCAAAACTGAGCAGCGAAACTGAGCAGCATTGCTGTAGGGTTTGGCGTTGTCGGGCTCAGCGCCAGCGTTGTCGCAGCCGGGGCCACGGCACACGACAACGGGAAGGAACTCCCATGTCCGCAAAGGCAGTCGGAACCGTCGACGCCACCATCGAGACCGTCAGTGCCCGCCGGATCATCGACAGCCGCGGCAACCCCACGGTCGAGGTCGACGTCGTCCTGACGGACGGTTCCCTGGGGCGCGCGGCCGTCCCCTCCGGCGCCTCCACCGGTGCCCGGGAGGCCGTGGAACTGCGCGACGGAGACTCCGCGCGCTGGCACGGCAAGGGCGTCGACCGCGCCGTGGCCCACGTCAACGGCGAGATCGCGGCGGTCGTGCGCGGCCGGGACGCGGCGGACCAGGCGGGGCTCGACGCCGCGCTGGTCGCCCTCGACGGCACCGCCACAAAGTCCCGGCTCGGCGCCAACGCGATCCTCGGCGTCTCCCTCGCCGTCGCCAAGGCGGCCGCGGCGGCCCACCGCCGGCCCCTCTACCGCTACCTCGGCGGCCCGGACGCCCACCTCCTGCCGCTGCCGATGATGAACATCGTCAACGGCGGCGCCCACGCCGACAATCCGCTGGACTTCCAGGAGTTCATGATCGTGCCCGTGGGTGCGGACACCTTCGCCGAAGCCGTCCGCATGGGCAGCGAGGTGTTCCACACCCTGCGCCGCGATCTGCTGGCCGCCGGGCACTCCACGGGCGTGGGCGACGAAGGTGGCTTCGCGCCCGCGCTGCGTACCGCTGAAGAGGCGCTCGACTTCGTGATGACCGCCATCGCGCGCACCGGCTACCGTCCCGGCGAGGACATCGGCCTGGTCATGGACCCGGCGTCGTCGGAGTTCTTCCGCGACGGGGTGTACGACTACACGGGCGAGGGAGTGCGCCGCACCCCCTCGGAGCACGCCGACTACCTGGCGAAGCTCATCGACGCCTACCCCGTCGTCTCCATCGAGGACCCGATGGCGGAGAACGACCTGGACGGCTGGCGCGAGCTGACCGCCCGCGTCGGGGAGCGCTGCCAACTCACCGGCGACGACGTGTTCTGCACCAACGAGACCCTGCTGCGCGAGGGCATTCGTACCGGCGTCGGCAACTCGGTCCTGGTCAAGGTCAATCAGATCGGCACCCTGACCGAGGCGCTGGCAGCGGTGGCCACGGCCCACGAGGCGGGCTGGACGGTCGTCATGTCGCACCGCTCGGGCGAGACGGAGGACACCACCATCGCCGACCTGGCGGTGGCGACCGGCTGCGGCCAGATCAAGACCGGCTCGCTGTCTCGCTCCGACCGCACGGCGAAGTACAACCAACTGATCAGGATCGAGGAGGAGTTGGGCGACTCGGCGCGCTACGCGGGCCGCTCGGCCCTGAGCCGAGCCTGACTCACCGGTGGCCGAGCCCACGTGGCTCGGCCACCGGTGATGCGTACGGCGTACCTACGGGGCCATTTCGTACGCGCCGGACAGTGCCTCGACCTGCTGCCAGACCCGCTCGGTGCGCGCCGTGTCGACGACCGGTCGCCGGACCGAGCCCAGCGCCCATACCTGCTGCTGTTCGGTCGCCGAGTCCTTGCCGTGCAGTTCGACGGCGTGCGCGGAGAAGTCCCGTACGAGGACGGCGAAGAGCTCGTCGAGCACGTCCTCGTCGAGCCCGGTCAGGCCGGCCTGCTCCAGGACGAGCTGCCCGTGCACGACGAGCGCGAAGAGCTGACCGATCGACAGCACGAGGTCGAGGTCGCGGCTCTGCTCCGCGTCGGGGGCCGCCGTGGCGACGAACTCGCAGAGCGCGTCGGCCTGTTCGCGCAGACGGGCGACGTTGGGCAGGTGGGCGTACGCCTCGAAGGCCGGGCGCCAGTCGTGGAAGCGCACCGAGCCGAGGCCGCGGGCCGGACCCTGCCGGAACAGGAAGTCGTCGTCGGCCGCGTCGAGGCGGGTCGGCACGTCGGGGTACTCGGCCGGGTCGAGGAGGTGGTTGCGCATGAACTTCAGGATCAGCGCCAGGTTGACATGGACCGTGCCCTCCAGCTTCGGCAGGCTGCGGATCTCCACGGCCGCCTGGCCGAAGTAGTTGTCCTTCTCGAAGCCCTTCGCGGCGATGACGTCCCACATCAGGTCGACGACCTTCTCGCCCTCCGTGGTCACCTTCATCTTCGTCATCGGGTTGAAGAGCAGGTAACGGCGGTCGTCGGGACCGGCGGAGCGGAAGTAGTCGACGGCGCGGTCGCTGAACAGCTTCATGCCGACGAGCCGGACGTACGCGTCGGTCAACTCGCGCCGCACGTGCGGGAAGGCGGTGACGGGCCGGCCGTAGAGGACGCGGTTGTGGGCGTGCGTGACGGCTTCGTACATCGCGTGTTCGCAGATGCCGATCGTGGCGGTGCACAGGTTGAACTTGCCGACGTTGACCGTGTTGAGGGCGGCGTCGAAGGCGGCGCGGCCGGTGTGCAGGACGTCCTCGGCCGCTACGGGATAGTCCTCCAGCCGGAACTCGCTGACGAACTTGGACGAGTCGACGACGTTCTTGACCAGGTGGTACGCCGGATGACGGCTGTCGGCCGCGAAGAACACATAGCCGTCGGGGCCCTCGACGTCGCTGCGGCGGCCGAAGACGGAGACGAGCCCGGCGGCGTTTCCGTTGCCGATGTAGTACTTGGAGCCGGTGGCGCGGAAGCCGCCGTCGCCGGCGGGCTCGAGGACCATGTCGGTGTTGTAGATGTCGGCGCCGTGGGCCTTCTCGGACAGGCCGAACGCGAACACCTCCCCCTGGGCGAGGAGTTCCGCGGCGCGGGCGCGGGCGGCGGCGTTGTCGCTCTGCCAGACCGGTCCAAGGCCGAGGATGGTGACCTGCCAGGCGTACCAGTAGTCCAGGCCGTAGAAGCCGAGGATCTCGTTGAGCGCGGCGATACGGGCGGTGTCCCACCGCTTGTCCGGCTCTCCCTCGGAGGCGGCGGAGGACGGGGTCAGGAAGGTGGCGAACAGGTTCTCCTTCGCGGCGAAGGCGAGGAAGTCACCGAGCCAGGCCCGGGTCCGGTAGTCCTCGATCAGTTGCCGCTTCCCGCGCTCCTCGAACCAGTCGACGGTGGCACGCAGCAGGCGGCGCGTCTCGGGGTCGAAGTGCGCGGGGTCGTACGTGCGCGGGTTGAAGAGCAACTGGTCAGCCATGGTGAGGGCCTCTTTCGGCTGGCGGGCGGATGGGAATCGGGAGGTACGGCGGCTGCGGGAGCTGGAGTGGAGGTGCGGTCGACGGGTGTGGCGGCGGTCAGTGGACCGGGCCGAACCGGGCCAAGGTGGTGAGCACGTCGTCGAGCCAGTCGATCATCATGCGCTCGTAGGCGATGCCGCCGCGAAGGACCGCGTGCTGGAGTTCGCGCTCCGCGTCGAGCGGGTTCTGCCGGGCGGCCGCGCTCGCCTCGGGCCCTGTGAAGTCCCGCTCCTCGCCCACGAGATAGTGCGCCAGCCGGTCCTGGTGGGCCTGCCGGTGCCGCTCCACCTCGCGGATCAGGGCGGCCGGGTCGTCGAAGGCGGCACCGCGGATCTTCACCGCCAGGTCGTGGCGGACGCTGTCCGGCTCGATCGGATCGTGCAACCAGGAGGACAGCGCGGCGCGGCCGAGGTCGGCGACGGAGTACTCCTTCTTGTCCGGCCGGCCTTGCTGCGGGACGTCCTGGACGTCGACCCAACCGTCGTTCTCCATGCGCTTGAGCACGCGGTAGATCTGCTGGTGGGTGGCGGTCCAGAAGTAGCCGATGGATCGCTCGAAACGCCGGGCCAGCTCATAGCCGGAGCCCGGCTTCTCCAAGAGCGACACCAAGATCGCGTGTTCGAGCGCCATGACGATGATCGTGCTATGCAACTCGTTGCATAGCAAGTCTCAGCAGCACCGATGCGACGCGGCTCACCTCGACGCGCGAGCAGCACCGGCTCGCGGGAGGCCGGCCGGTCAGGCCCCGCTGCCTACGCGTCGACGCGAACGTCCAGGTGATCGGCCACGCTGGTCAGGGCTGTCCCCAGGGGGAGCGCGACGCGGGTGAGGGCGTGCCGGTCGCCCCGGGTGGGATCCCGGTTGACGATGAGCACCGGTTTGCCGGCCTCGGACGCCTGCCGGACGAACCGGAGCCCCGACATCACCGTCAGCGAGGAGCCCAGGACCAGCAGCGAGGTGGCCTCGCGGACCAACTGACGGCAGTGCTCGACCCGCGGTGGCGGGACGGACTCACCGAAGAACACGACGTCCGGCTTGAGGATGCCGCCACAGCTCACGCAGGGCATCACGCGGAAGTCCCCGACCTGCGCGTCGGTGAGGTCGGCGTCGCCGTCGGGGTTGATTGCCGCGGCCACCGGATCGAAGCCCGCGTTGGCCTCTTCCAGACGGAGCGCGAGTTCACGGCGAGAGCTCACGGCGCCGCAGGACAGGCAGACGACCCGGTCCAGGCTGCCGTGCAGCTCGACGACGTCCTCGCTGCCGGCGGCCTGATGCAGACCGTCGACGTTCTGAGTGATCACACCCGACAGCAGTCCGGAACGCGCGAACGCGGCCACCGCCCGGTGTCCGGCATTGGGGCGGGCACGACCGAAGGTACGCCAGCCGAGGTGGCCGCGCGCCCAGTACCGGCGGCGGGCCTGGGCGTCGGCGGTGAAGTCCTGGTAGGTCATTGGCGTGTGCCGGCCAAGGCTCCCGCCCTCGCCCCGGTAGTCGGGGATGCCCGACTCCGTGGAGAGGCCCGCTCCGCTGAGCACCAGCACGCCGCCGGTGTTTAGGGCGTCGACGACCGGGGCCAGATCCGTGGTGCCGGGCGGCAGGTCCGCGTCGGGAGTCCAGCTCAGGGTGGGGCGCATCCGCATGCCGCCAGGGTACGAAATCCGAGGCCGTACGGCCGTCGCCCGGTCAGGACGGGATGCCGCAGCGGCGCGACGTACGGCGTGCTCGCAGCCGCTGGACCGTGTGTCCTGTTCGGGAACGGGTAGTCGGTGGTTTGTCCGGGAAAAAGGGGTCTGTCGTGACGGTGGGCCACCCTGTGAGGCCGGGGGATCCGCTCATGGGGCGCAGGGGCACCCGATACGCCCGGTGCGGCAAGCAGTGCGGCAAGCAGCGGTGCGGCAGGAGGCGGAGGACGTGGCTGAGCACGCCGCAGTGGCGTTGAGACTGATGCGGCTGATGCAGGACAGCCACACCGTCACGCTCGAACAGCTGCCCGAGCTGATCGCACGGCACACGGCGGACGTCGGCATGCACGACACCGCCGTGTTCGTCACGGACCTCCGGGAAACAGTGCTGCGCCAGCTGACCGGCAACGGACCGAGCGCCGGTGGCGGCGGGCAGGAGTTCACCGTCCAGGGCACTCTGCCCGGCCAGGCCTATCAGCGCGTGGATCTGCTGGCCCAGACCGATCCCGCGGCCGGTGATCAGGGCGGGCGTCGGCGGTGGTGGGTGGCCGTCACCGACGGTGTGGAACGGCTGGGTGTGCTGCGGGCCGACACGGACACCGACGACGAACCGACCCGTCAGGCGCTGCGTGATCTGGCGTCCATGACGGCCCTGCTCCTGTTGAGCAAGCGTTCCTTCAGCGACTCCTTCTCCCGCCTGATGCGCACCGAGCCCATGAACGTCGCCGCCGAGATGCAGTGGCACCTGACTCCGCCGCCCGCTTTCGCCGGAGCCGAGGCCACCGTCGGCGCGGTGATGGAACCCGCCTACCAGATCGGCGGCGACGCCTTCGACTACGCCGTGGCGGGCGGCATCCTCCATCTGAGCGTCTTCGATGCCATGGGCCACGACACCACCGCCGGGATCACCGCCAACGTCGCCGTGTCCGCCTGCCGCAACGCCCGTCGCCAGGGCGCCTCCCTGACGCAGACCAGCCGGCACGTGGAGGCCATCCTCGTCGAGCAGTTCGGCACCAGCCGCTATGTCACCGGCATTCTGGCCGACCTGGACCTGGAGACCGGCCGACTGAAGTGGATCAACCGCGGGCACCACCTGCCGGTCCTCATCCGCGGCAACCGGTGGATCACCGAACTGGTCTGCCGCCCGGCCGGCCCCATGGGCGCCGACCTCGGCCTGCCGGTGGACGAGTGCACCGAGCAACTCGAGCCCGGCGACCGCCTGCTGCTGTACACCGACGGCGTCATCGAGGCTCGCGATGCCCAAGGCCGGCAGTTCGGCCGGGACCGGTTCGTGGACTTCGTCCTGCGTCACCACTCAGGTCGGCACACGCTGCACGAAACCCTGCGGCGGCTGATGGCGGCGGTGCTGCTCCATCACGACGGCACGCTCGACGACGACGCCACCGTGCTGCTCACCGAGTGGCGTGGCGGCCATCAGCACCAACTGACGCCCTGAAAAGGGTTGGACGGGGCGCTGCCCGCACTTGTAGCTTGCAGTCGACCGTGACACCGCCCGAGGAGGTGAGACCCATGAACGCTGTATCGATGTGGGTGCTCCCCCTTTCCGTCATGGCCGGCGACTGACGTAGGTGTCGCCGGGAGCGCCTCGCCAATGAAGGCACTCCCGAAGGGCAACACCTGTGGATTCTTCGCAGTTCACCGTCTCCGGCGCCGATCGTGCGTCCCAAATGTTCGATGTGATCATCGCCGGATGCGGGCCGACCGGCGCGATGCTGGCGGCCGAACTACGCCTGCACGATGTGCGGGTACTCGTCCTGGAGAAGGAGACCGAGCCCGCGTCTTTCGTCCGCATCGTCGGTCTGCACATACGCAGCCTCGAACTGATGGCCATGCGCGGTCTGCTGGATCGCTTGCGCGCACACGGAAGGCAGCGTCCGGCCCGCGGATTCTTCGCCGCCATCGACAAACCCGTGCCCCCAGGTCTGGATTCCGCGCATGCCTATCTGCTGGGCATTCCGCAGCCGGTCGTCGTTCGCCTCCTCGAAGAGCATGCGATCCAACTGGGCGCGCAGGTCAGGCGCGGTTGTGCGGTGGCCGATCTCGAGCAGGACGACGAGGGCGTGACCGTCAGGCTGGCCGACGGTGAACAGGTGCGGTCGCGCTATCTCGTCGGCTGTGACGGCGGGCGCAGCACGGTGCGCAAACTGCTCGGCGTCGGCTTCCCCGGGGAGCCCTCGCGGAACGAGACGCTGATGGGCGAGATGGAAGTGGGTGTGCCGCAGGAGGAGATCGCCGCCAAGGTCGCCGAAATCGCCGTGACCGACAAGCGATTCTGGCTCAGGCCCTTCGGCGGAGGCGCCTACAGCGTCGTGGTCCCCGCCGCGGGAGTCAGCGATCGCGCGGAACCCCCCACCCTCGAGGATTTCCGGCAGCAGCTGCGCACCGTCGCCGGAACCGATTTCGGCGTGCACTCCCCGCGCTGGTTGTCCCGCTTCGGGGATGCCACCCGGCTCGCCGAACGCTATCGGGTCGGACGGGTACTGCTGGCCGGCGACGCGGCACACATCCACCCGCCCACCGGCGGCCAGGGCCTCAACCTGGGTGTGCAGGACGCGTTCAACCTCGGCTGGAAACTGGCCGCACAGATCCGCGGCTGGGCGCCGGAACCACTGCTGGACACCTACCAAACCGAACGCCGCCCGGTCGCCGAGGACGTGCTGGACAACACCCGCGCCCAGACGGAACTGCACTCCACCGAACCGGGCCCGCAGGCCGTACGCAGGCTGCTCACCGAACTGATGGACTTCGACGAGGTGAACCGCCACCTCATCGAGAAGATCACCGCGATCGGCATCCGTTACGACTTCGGCGAAGGCCCCGACCTGCTCGGCCGCCGCCTGCCGGACATCGACGTGAAACAGGGCCGCCTCTACGATCTGCTGCGTCGCGGCCGGGGCGTGCTGCTGGACCGCACCGAACGCCTGACCGTCGGCGGTTGGTCGGACCGGGTCGACCACCTGGCGGATCCCACCGCGGCACTGGATGCGCCGTGCGTCCTGCTGCGCCCCGACGGCCACGTCGCATGGATCGGCGACGACCAGCAGGACCTGGACGCCCATCTCTCCCGCTGGTTCGGCACGCCCGCCGACTGATTGCGTCCTGTCGCTGGTGGCCCTCGCTCTTCGCCCTCAGGCCGGCTGGACTTGGTCGAAGAACGCGAGGGCCTCAGTGGGGTCCGGGCTCACGAGGCGTTCCAGCCCGGCCGTCGTGATCTGCGCCCACTTGCCGGCCCGGGCCCACATCCGCACCTCGAACGCGCGGACGGCGTCGTCCAGCTCTCCGCCTCCGGTGGCGATGGACTCGGCCAGTTCGGCGCCTTCGAGCATCGCGAGGTTCGCGCCCGCCCCCAGCGGAGGCATCAGATGGGCGGCGTCGCCCAGCAGCGTCACCCCGGGGACGTGGGGCCAGGTGTGGGACACAGGCAGGGCGTAGAAGGGGCGGTGGACGAAAGCGGTGCCGTGGCGGAGGAGGTCGAGGACGGGAGCGGCCCAACCGTCGAACAGCGCCAGCAGGCTCGCCCGCACGGCTTCGGCGTCGGCCAGATCCAGGTTCGTGTGCCAGTCCAGCGGCGCACGGAACTTGGCGTACACCTTGACGTGGCCGCCGCTGTTGCGCTGGGCGACGAGGGAGCGGTTGGCGCCGTACACAGCCACGGAACCGTCACCGATCAACCGGGCGAGGTCGGGGTGGCGGGTGTCGACGTCGTCGAGGGACGTCTCGACCGACGTGACGCCGGTGTAGCGCGGCGCCTGTGACGAGACCGCCGGACGGACCCGGGACCAGGCACCGTCCGCGCCGATCACGAGGTCGAACGTCTCCTGTAGCCCGTCCGCGGTATCGACCCGTACGCCGTCCCGGCCCCCTGGCACCACCCGCGTGACGCCCTGTCCCCACCGGACGTCGAGAGGGCCGAGCAGCAGGTCGCGGAGTTGCCCGCGGTCGATCTCGGGATTGGCCAGGTCATCGGGCCGGGGGCGCCAGTCGCGCAGCACGGTCCCGTCCGTGTCCAGGATGCGCATGGCCTGGCCCTCGGGACGGGACAGCGCCTGGAACTCCGTCAGCAGCCCGGCTTTGGCCAGGGCGAGTTGGCCCAGCCCTTCCTGCAGATCCAGCGTGCCGCCCAGGGGACGGGCATCGGGGGCGGGATCGCGTTCGAGGACGGTGACGGGGTGATCGTGACGGTGAAGGACGCGGGCGAAGGTGAGGCCGGCGGGGCCGCCTCCCACCACTGCGATGCGATGTCTCATGTCGATACACTGTATTGCTCCGATGCAGTGCATCGCAACAGTATGGTGTGACCATGACTGTGTGGGACCGGCCGGAGCCGCCGACTCGCCCCGTACCGCTCGACCGTGAGCGGATCGTCGCCGCCGCGATCTCGCTGGCCGACGAGGGCGGGCTGGAGGCGGTGTCGTTGCGCAAGGTCGCCGCCCGGCTGGACGCCGGGCCGATGCGGCTGTACGGATACATCTCCACCAAGGAGGAGTTGTTCGACCTCATGGTGGACGAGGTCTACGCCGAGATCCTCCCCGAGGAACAGCCCCGTGACTGGCGGGAGGCGCTGGGCAGCCACGCCCATCGCACCAGGCGGGCCGCCCTACGCCATGAGTGGCTGGCCGACCTGCTCGGCGGCCGCCCGAGCCTGGGCCCGAACGCCCTCGCGGTGGGCGAGGCCACGCTGTCCGCCCTCGACGGCCTCGCCGACATCGACACCGTCATGCGCGCGGTGGAGACCGTCAGCGCCTATTCCACCGGCGCGATCAGGCGCGAGGTCGCGAACCTGCGGGCCGAGCGTGCCACGGGCCTGTCCAAGTACGACTGGCAGCGCGCCTCCGGCCCGTACATGACGAAGATGCTGGCCACGGGCCGCTTTCCGGCGCTGGCCAAGGCCGTGTACGACGGCACGGACGTGGACGCCGAGGAGTCCTTCGCGACCGGCCTGGACTGGGTCCTCGACGCCGTCGCCGCCAAACTCACCGCCCCACCGGCGTGAGGCTCGGCTCCGGTCGAAGGTGAGCGAGGCGATGTCAGTGCCGGATGCCATGCTCTGCTGCCATGAACAGACTGCAGTTCTGGCAGCTCATCGAGTCAGCCCGCGCCCAGGCGTCCAACCCGAACGACGGAGAAGAGGTGGCTCACGGGGCCACCTCGCTGTTGGCCTCGTATCCGACTGAGGAGATCGTCGCCGCCCAGCAGGTGGTGTGGGACCTGATGGCCGACTCCTACACCAACCCTCTGTGGGCCGCCGCCTACATGATCAACGGTGGCTGCTCCGACGACGGCTTCGACTACTTCCGAGGCTGGTTGATCACGCAGGGGCGCGAAGTCTTCGAGCGCACAATCCTCGACCCCGATGCCCTCGCGGAACTCCCCGTCGTGCGAGCCTCAGCGGTCGACGGCATCGATCTCGAAGGTGAGGACACCTTGAGCATCGCCTGGGACGCACACGTCAAGGCGACCGGCGGGCAACTCCCCGACGACGCGTTCACCATCCGATACCCGGAGCTGGACCCGGCGTGGGACTTCGACTTCGACGACCGAGACGAGATGACGAGCCGACTGCCACGGCTGGCGGCTCTCTACCTTCAGTAGGCCTACCCCTTCGTAGGCCTACGCGCGTCCGTCCGACGACCGGTCCTGGACTACGCCGTGTTCTGCCGAGGCGGCCCAGCGGCGGATGTGCTGGTCGGGATGGGCCTGGGCCGTTGCGAGCGTGCTGGCGAACAGCTGGTGCAGGTGTGGCGGGTAAGCCGCGCGGGAGGTGGGCAGGTCCAGCAGGACGCGGTGACGCATCCGCAGATCGGTGGCCTCCGCGAACACCCTCATGGAGGCCTCCAGCCAGGCGCCCCTGATGTCCTGCGCTTCGTCCAGAGCGGGATCACGCACCCCACCGGGTCCGTACGCCGGGGACCGACCCGCGCGTAGAGGCACGTGGGCGCAGTACCAGGCCCGCACGGCACCCGCTCGCTCGGCATCCGTGCCGGACCGCAGATAGTCGACCAACGCCGCCATCACACGGCGGCGCCCGAACGCGTAGACCGCAGGCTCGACGAACCAGAGGCAGAAGCTGGGATCCGGGTCGTAGACGGCTGCCGCCATCAACGGGGCGAACAACTCCTCGGGCAGACTCGCACGTTCGAGGAGTGGCTTGCGCACCGCGAGGGCGAGGCGGCGGGCATGCCGGGCGTTCGGCTCGTCGGGGACTGGCGCCTCGGGGACGTCCTCCACACCCACCAGCCGAGCCACCTCAGTGACGCACCTCAGGAAGGAACCCGGTTCTCCGCCGTGCTGTTCGTCTTCGCCCACGACAACATTCTGGACCGGCTCGGCCGCCGTCGCCGAGGAGAACGGCGCCAACTAAGCTCCCGCCCATGAGTGAGGAAGACGGAGGCCCTGGCAGACGAGTCGTCGACGGGCGCTTCGAGTTGGAGGCCCGCCTCGGCGGCGGCGGGATGGGCATGGTCTGGCGGGCCCGAGACCTGGTGCTGCACCGGCTGGTCGCGATCAAAGAGGTCCGTCCGCCCGACCGGGACCTTGCCGAGTACGACCCCGAGGCCGCCAGGATGCTGCGTGAGCGGGTGCTGCGCGAGGCTCGGGCCCTGGCCCGGATCGACCACCCCAACGTCGTCACCATCCACCACATCGTCGACGGCGGCGAGGGCACCTACCCGTGGATCGTGATGGAGTTGGTCAGCGGCGGCTCGCTCGCCGACCGGCTGGCCCGCGGACCGATGTCCCCGGCCGAGGCGGCACGGATCGGCCGCGGGGTACTGGCCGCGCTGACCGCCGCGCACGACGCCGGAATCCAGCACCGTGACGTCAAGCCCGCCAACGTTCTGCTACGACGGGACGGGCGCCCCGTCCTCACCGACTTCGGCATCGCCGCGATCCGAGAGGCGACCAACCTCACCGCCACCGGCTCCATCATCGGCACCGCCGACTTCATGGCGCCGGAGCGGATCTCGGGTCACGAGGGCGGACCCGCCTCCGACCTGTGGTCACTGGCGATGATGCTGTACACCGCGGTGGAGGGCCACCATCCGCTGCGCCGGGGCACCACCGTGGCCACCCTCGCCGCGGTTCTGCACGAGGACGTACCGCCGCCGATGCGAGCCGGCGTTCTCGGCGACGTTCTGATGGGTGCCCTGGTCCGGGATCCGTCGGCGCGCCCGTCCGCCGCTGCCCTGGACCGACAGCTGGCCGTGGTCGAGTCGGCGCCGCCCGGCCCTACGCCTCCCCTCGACGAGCCCACCTCCTATCCGCTGCCCGCACCGTCCACACCCTCGGGCACCCCGTTCGGCGCCGCCCCGACACCAGCCACGGCCGGCCCGCCCGGATTCGGACCCCCGCCGGCTTTCCCCAACCCGGGGCCGACGGCGCCCCAATCGGTGATCACCTCTCCGCGCCCACCGCGCCGCCGCGCTTCCCGCCGCCCGCTCCTGCTGAGCGTCTCCGGAGCCTCGCTCGCCGGTGCCGGAGCTCTGCTGTGGTGGTTGCTCCCTCTGGACGGCGGCTCCGCCGACCTGCACACCGGCGGCTCCGCGCCCACCTCGGCGTCTGCGTCTGCTTCTGCGTCGGCCTCGACCTCGGCCTCGCCTTCCGCCACCTCGCAGGAGAAGCAGACGGCGGGCACGGACATGCTCACCCCGGACAACATCCGCATCGCCATCAAGGCGATCGAGGACGAGACCGGCCGGAAGAGGTTCGGCGACTTCTCCGTCTACCCGGAGTACGTGACAGCCCATGTGATGGTGGACGGCAGCGACATCGCATACGACACGTACGACTACCGTCCGGGCCGAGGCGTCGAGAAGAGCATCATCGACGGCACGTTGACGAGCGGCCAAAAGCCTTTCGCCGTCGAAAGCTTCGACTGGGACAGCATTCCCGCGCTCTTGGCGGAGGCGGAGAAGAAGCTGAACGTCAAGAATCCGGAGACGCGTTACGTGCTGGTGCGGCAACCCGACGTCTTCACCCCGTCGTTCGGACTGGCCGTCTACCTCAGCGACGACCACGGCCGTAGCGGCTACCTGGAGGCCGACGCCAAGGGCAAGGTGAGGGAGGTGCACCCGGCAGAGGACTGATCGCCTCCAGAGGTGTCAGTAGGTGAGCGCGTCCTCGGCGGAGCCGAAGAAGCTGGTGACCTGGCCGTCGTTGACCGTGACCGGGCCATCGTCGATCACCACGGTCGCCGGGGACTCGGCGGGGCTGAGGGAGACCTCGACCTTGTCCGCGCTCTTGCCGCCCGCGGTGTCGGCGCGCGAGAACATGATCCCGGCGTAGGCCTTCTCACCGGGCTTCAGGATCCAGTCCTCGCCGGCGGGGCCCGTGTGCTCAGCCGCTCCGTCGAGTCCCGGGATCGTGATCACCAGTTCGTCGGCCGGCAACAGACACGCCTCGCCGCTGCTGTTGGCCGCGGTCAGCAGCGCATGGTTGACGGGTCTGGAGGCGACGGTGACGTTGTAGGTCAGGTCGGTCGTCTCACACATGCCCACGCCTCCGTCCTGACCGTCCTCGGCATCGGGCTCCGAGGACGGGGTGCTGCCGCCGCTGCCGGAGGAAGCCCCGCTGTCGTCGCCGTCGCTGTCGTCGATCGGGTCGACCGTCTTGGGCGTTTCGGCGCCCCGGCTCGTGGCTGAGGCGGACGGGCTCGCTGAGGTGTCGGGGGCAGCCGCGTCCTTGTCCCCGTCGCTGTTGCAGGCGGTCAGTGCCATGACGCCGAGTGAGAGAGCGACGAGCACGGCGGCGGAGCGGCGTGAGCGAGCGGTGTGAGCCATGAGAAGTCCCCCGGGGAGTTGGAATGTCCCGGAGATCGTGCCTCACCGGAGGGCCGCAGCCGCTCGTCGGCACCGACAGAGATCTGTCTCCGAACAGGCTTGTGACATTGTGACGATGAAGAGGCCGGTGCGGACGCTGCGCGACGCCTGAGGGGTGGGACGGCGAGGTCGGGGTAACCGCGTTCGTACCAGGGCCTCGCCGTAGGGGCCTTGGCGTCGGCTGTTTCAGGAGGACGTCGTGGCAGGCATGTTGGACAGGATCAGGCGGTTCGGCCGGAGCCCGCAGGGGCGGCGTGCCGTGGAACAGGTGCGGCGTGCCTCGGCGGATCCCAGGCGTCGGGCTCAGGCACGGCAGTTGCTGGGCCGGCTGCGGGGACGGAGTCGCTGAGCGGACCACGCCGGTGCGTCGCGGAGGTTGGACGCGCGCGTCAGCGTCCGTGCGGCCCGCGGAGACAGGCGGCACGGACGCGTTGTCAGTGGTCGACGCAAGAATGCGTGTTGCAAGATCAACACCGGGCCCGGACGGGGCGCGCGGTGTCCGTTCCTCCCGCCGGAAAGGCCCTGCCGATGCCTCTCGCCCACGCTCCCTCCCTCGCGTCGGTCCCGGTCGGCACGTCCGCGGCCGACGTCCTGCGCCACGTGTCCGACTCCCGCACCCCGGTGTTCGTCACCGCGCACCCGGGCGGCCGGCTCCGCTACGGCTACTGGCGTGCGATCGACTCCGCCACGGGCCGGGGCGGCTGCTACGTCGCCCTGCCGACCGACGTCTGCGAGGAGCTGCGCTCGGCCGGGCGCATCACGCTGGGCGAGCCCGTCACCGACCCGGCCAAGACCACGTACCGGGTCAGCGCGTCCCGCCCGCAGGCGGGCGCGAGACGAGCACGCGAGTGCGCCGCATGAAGAACTGATCCCGGTCTCAGCGGCGTCGGCGCGCCCGCAGCACCACGTCGTCGGTGTGGTGGGCGCCCGCTCCCCCGTCGGGTGCCACCCGTGGCCGTTCTTCGTCCACCTCCACCTCCCAGTCGTCGTCGAACAGTTCGGCGACCATGGCGGGCCAGACGTAGTCGGCCGGGTCGAAGCCGCTGTCGTTCGCCGGCTGGGTGTGCATCCCCGCATGGTGTACGAGCAGCAGCACACCGCCGGGCGCGACAGCCGCCAGCAGCGCTCGCTCGGCCGCGGCGTCGGGGGTGCGCAGCAGGGCCGGGTACTGCGCCGAGACCAGGTCGAAGGAGGCGGGCGGGAGCGCTGCCTCGGTGAGTTCGGCGTGGACCCAGTGAACGGGCAGGCCGGCGTCCCGGGCGTGCCCGGCAGCTCGTTCCAGCGCCACGCCCGAGACCTCGAGCGCGGTCACGTCCCAGCCGTTGCGGGCCAGCCAGATGGCGTCCGCGCCTTCGCCGCACCCGACGTCGAGCACCCGCCCGGGTGTGAGCCCGGCGACCTCGGCCACAAGCGCACCGTTGGGCCGGCCGCTCCACAACTGTTGTCGATCGGCGTACCGGCCGTCCCACTCCGCCCGCACCGCGGGGTCTCCGAGATATCCGTCGGTGAGCGAGGGGACGCCGGACGCATGGGGTCCCGCTGCGATGTTGTCGGTCACGAGCCCACCGTCACCCACCATGTACCGGACTGCCAGCTCTGTTGCCGGTCCGGCAAAAAAGAAGGAAAAACGCTCGGCTGGGGAACCCCAGCCGAGCGTTTGTCCACACTGTGCGTGACTTGATCAGCTCACCTCGGTGATCCGCCACCGCTGGTTGGAGCCGGAGTTGGCCTGCCAGGTCGTGACGGCCGCGCCCTCGCTCGTGGCCTGGCCGCCGACCTCCAGGAGGCGTCCGGTGGCCTGGTTCACGAGGGTCCAGGTGCCGTCGCCCGTGGTGGACAGGATCCACTCCGTCGCCGGGTCCCGCTCACCGGTGTCGGCCTCGATCACCGGCACGTTGTCCCGGACGGCGAGCCGCTTGCCCTCGGCCGGGTTGGCGAAGACGTAGCGCGCGCGGTTGCTGCCCTTCTTGCCGTACTTCGCCTCCAGACGCCACTCCTGCGCGACCGTGGCGTTCGCCGAGTTGATGACGAGGTTGGTGCCGTTGGCGCCGACGGTGACCGCCTTGCCGCTCTGGACGCCGGTCAGCGTGTAGGACTTGCCCTTGCTGAACAGGCTCGCGTCCTTGGCGACGCCGGAGACGCCCTTGACGGCGAACGAGGTCACGGACTGCGCGGGGACGGTGAACGTCGCCTTGGAGTCGACGACCTTGACCGGGGCCTGCTTGACCAGCTTGCCGGCCGCGTCGGTGACGGTCGGGGTGACGATCGCGTCACGCTTGATCGTCTTGAACTTCGACAGGTCGATCGTCACCGCGCGAGGCGCGGTCGTGGAGTTGACGTGGACCAGCGAGGCGCCCTTGCCGTCCTTCGTCACCGCGGCGGCGCTGGAGGTGTCGTTCACCTTGATCAGGCGGTCGCCGGGCTTGATGAAGTGCGTGAAGTTACGGGCCGTGTCGAACTTCGTGTTCGTGTAGATCGGGCAGGACTTGAGGGTGTCGGCCGAGGTGCAGCTGAACGGGAGCTGGATGGAACCCCAGTTGCCGCCCTTGGCGGACTCGCCGCCCGGCTTCATGTTGTCGTAGTCCTCGACCGGCTGCCAGAACACCCAGGCCGTGGGCTCCAGTTCGCGCAGGTCGTTCACCATCTGCTGCGCCAGGCCGAGGCCCGGGCGCATGTCGGTGAAGCTCTGCCCGTCGCCCCAGTCGCCCTCGACCTCGCTCATCCACAGCGGCTTGTCGGCCGCCTTGGCCAGGTCGCGGACCGTGGTGCGCTGGCCGGTGCCGTAGGTGTGGACGTTCATCTGGTCGACGAGGTCCTTGGACGCCTGGGAGTAGGAGTTCCAGTTGGTCGCGAACAGACCGGGGTTGGTCTCGTCCATCGCCGATATCTCGGCCTTGACCTTGTCCTTCTTCAGCGCCGGTGCGAGTGCGGCCAGCACCTTCTCCTGCATCGCGGGCCCGATGTGCGCGCCCTCCTGGCGGCCGCCCACGGGCTCGCCGTTGGCGTCCAGGCGGGTGCCCCAGTAGCCGGTGTTCGGCTCGTTGAACGGGTCGACGGTGTCGACCTTGATGCCCTCGGCCTTCTCCAGGCGCTTCGTCGCACCGGACATGTAGGCGGCGAAGTCGTCGACCGAACTCTGCTTCAGCTGCTCGGCGTTGGCGTTGAACCCGCCCGAGACATAGCCGCTCTCGGTCATGAACCACGGCGGGGAGTTCGAGAACGTCTCCCAGTGGGTGATGTCCTTCTTGATGCGGTCGACCCACCAGCGCTGGGTGGCGTCCGCCTTGTTGTTCCAGTCGGCGGGGTCGTCGGCGCTCCACCAGTCGGTGTCGGTGCGGGTCGTGCCCGCCGGCGCCTTCCACCAGCCCTCGACCGCGCCACCGGCACGCAGATAGTCCTTCACGTCGGGGGCGTTGCCGCCGCCGATGTTGTAGCGCGCGATGTTCAGCGCCAGACCGTCGTCCCCGAAGAGGAGCTTGGCGAGCTTCTCGCGGATCTCCTTGGGGTAGTCGCCGGTGGCGTTGGCGAACCAGACCAGGCTGGTGCCCCAGCCCTCGAACTTCTCCTGCTTGTACGACGGATCGGGCTGCACGGTGACCGACGCGGTGACCGTGTCGGCCTGCGCGAGCGGCGCGGGGACGGAGAGCAGTGCCGCTCCGGTCGCCAGCGCGGTCATCGACGCGGCCCCGAGGAGCCGTCTGCTGCGGGTGAGTCCTGCCATCGTGTGCTCCCAGCTTCATAGGTGGAAACGCTGCGGTGGTCCCTCCCGCAGGAAGTACGGGGAGGGGGTGCCCCCGGGCGGGCCATGTTCCGCCCGGGGAGACAGAGGTGGGGGAGTGGTCAGGTCAGCGGTCGGCGCACCACGGCGACCTCGCGCGGCCCGAGGACGAGCCCTTCGTCGCCGTCCGTGCCGTAGAGCACGTCGCCGGTGAACCCGGGCAGTGGCACGGTGTCGTCGGTCCGGTTCACCAGGAACAGGAACCGAGCGTCAGTGCCCTTGCGGACGACCAGTTCGACGCGTCCGCGTGCCTCGGCCGGGAGCTCGCTCGTCACGCCGGCCGGTTCGAGCAGTCGCGGCAACAGTGCGGTGAGCCCCGCGACGCCGAGCCGCGTGGAGACGTACGACGCCGAACCGGCTTCTGTCGTACGGCGGGTCAGGGCCGGCCGTCCGGCCTGGTTGCCGGAGTCGTAGCGGGCGAGGACCTCGGTCCGGTCGTCGGCGAGGGTGATGCGGTCGGTCCACAGGGTGCCGGTCGAGCCGTCGTCCAGGGACACCGACTCCTCCGCGAGCAACGGGCCGAACTCCTCGACGCGGATGCCGAGCAGGTCGCGCAGGGCGCCGGGGTAGCCGCCGAGCCAGACGTGGTCGTTCTGATCGACGACGCCGGAGAAGTAGGTGGTGATCAGGTGGCCGCCCTGCTCGGCGTAGCGGGTGAGCTCCTTGGCGAGTTCCGCCGGGATCACGTGCAGGACCGGCGCGATCAGCACGTCGTAGCGCGCGAAGTCGCTCCTGGTGGTGATCAGGTCGGCGCGGACGCCGAGGGCGAGGAGCGCCGAGTACCAGTCCAGGCCTTCCTGGCGGTAGTTGAGCAGGGAGGTGGGATGGGAGTCCTGCTCGCTCGCCCACCAGGAGTCCCAGTCGAAGACGATCCCGACCTTCGCGCTCTCCCGGGTCGAACCGGCCACCGGGGCCAGGGACTTGAGGGTGGCGCCGAGTTCGGCGACCGCGCGGAACAGCTCGCTGTCGGCGCCGGCGTGCGGGACCATCGCCGAGTGGTACTTCTCGGCGCCGGCCGCCGACTGCCGCCACTGGAAGTAGCAGACGGCGTCCGCGCCGTGCGCCACGTGCAGCAGTGAGTCCCGGGCCAGCTCGCCCGGCCGCTTGGCGACGTTGACCGGCTGCCAGTTGACGGCGCTGGTGGAGTGCTCCATCAGGAACCACGGCCGGCCGCCCGCGATGCCGCTGGTGAGGTTCGCGGAGAAGGACAGTTCGTCGCGGGACTGCGGGCCGGGCAGGACGTAGTGGTCGTTGGAGACGAAGTCGATCTCCTCGGCCCAGTCCGCGTAGTTCATGCCCTTGGTCTCGCCCATCACCATGAAGTTGGTGGTGACCGGGACGTCCGGAGTGATCTCCTTGAGGAGGTCCCGCTCGGCGCGCAGGTAGTCCTTCAGGGCGTCGGAGGAGAAGCGCTTGAAGTCCAGCTGCTGGGTCGGGTTCGGGTGCGAGGCCGCCAGTCGCGGGGGCAGGATCTGCTCCCAGTCGCTGTAGCGCTGCGACCAGAACGCCGTGCCCCAGGCGTGGTTGAGGGTCTCCACGGTGCCGTAGCGGGCGCGCAGCCAGTCGCGGAAGGCACGGGCCGCGTCGTCGGAGTAGTCGTAGACGTTGTGGCAGCCCAGCTCGTTGGAGACATGCCAGGCGACGAGCGCGGGGTGGTCGGCGTAGCGGGTGGCCATCTCGCGGACCAGGCGCAGGGCGTGCTCGCGGAAGACCGGGGAGGTGGGCCGCCAGTGCTGGCGGGCGCCCGGCCACAGGGTCTCGCCGGTCGCGGTGACCGGCAGGATCTCCGGGTGGGCCGTGGTCAGCCACGGCGGCGGGGAGGCGGTGGCGGTCGCCAGGTCGACGCCGATGCCGCCGGCGTGCAGCAGGTCCATGACCTCGTCGAGCCAGCCGAAGTCCCACTCGTCGGCGGTCGGCTGGAGCCGGGCCCACGAGAAGATCGCCACGGAGACGATGGTGACACCGGCCTCCCGCATCAGCCGGACGTCCTCCTGCCACACCTCCCGGGGCCACTGCTCGGGGTTGTAGTCGGCGCCGAAGGCGAGACGCGGGGCGGGGTCACCGTCCGTCCCGCTGCCGCGGGAGTGGAGGGTGGAGATCATGGTGGTCCTTCCGAAAGGGTGGTGCACGGGGGCGGCGCGGCGTGGTGCCGCGCCGCCCGGCGTTTCGAGCTGTGGTGCGGGCTACTTCTCGATGGTGAAGCCCTGCTCCTCGCCGTACTTGACCGACGCGTCCTGCCAGGCCTTCAGCCCCTCGGCGAGCGTGGTCTTGGAGACGTAGGCCTTGCCGACCGTGTCGTTGAAGATCGAGTTGGCGTACGGCTGGAAGGGCAGGTAGGACCAGTTGCTGGCCACGTTCGCGGCGGACTCGGCGAAGATCTTGTTGGCTTCCTGGCCGTCGAAGTAGTCGAACTTCTTGCTCTGGAAGTCGGGCGAGTCCAGCTCCGCCTTGGTGGCGGGGAAGGCGCCTTCGGAGACACGGGTGGCGACACCGTCACCGGCGTTGGCGTACTCGGCGAAGGCGTAGGCGAGGGCCTTGTTCTTGGCCAGTGCCGGGACGGTCAGCGAGGAGCCGCCGTTCTCCGCGCTCGCCTTGTCACCCTTGGTCCAGGCCGGCATCGCGGCGGCGCGCCACTGGCCCTTGGCACCGGCGACGCCGGTCTCGAAGTTGGCGGGCATCCAGGCGCCGGTGGTCAGGGTGGCGATGGAGCCGTCGCCCAGGCCCTTGTACCAGTCGTCGGTCCAGCCGTTGATCGGGGCGAGGAGCTTCTCGTCGATCAGCTTCTGCCAGACGGTCTCGAACTTCTTGGCGCCCGCGTCGTCGAAGTTGATGCCGACCTTGGTGCCGTCGACCTTGTAGGGGCGCGAACCGGCCTGCCACAGCATGGAGGTGGTGAAGCCCGCGTCACCGGCGTCGTTGGCGATGTACGCCTTCGGGTCGGCCTTGTGCAGCTTGCGGGCCGCGTCCAGGTACTCGTCCCAGGTGGTCGGGACGGCGATCTTGTACTTGTCGAAGACCTTCTTGTTGTAGAACATCGCCATCGGGCCCGAGTCCATCGGCAGGCCGTAGACCTTGTCGCCGTCGCTGACCGCGTTCCACGGGCCGGCCGTGTACTTGGAGGCGAGCTTGTCGGCGCCGTAGGGGGCCAGGTCGGACAGGCCCTTGGTGAGGGAGTACTGGCCGAGCGCGAAGTACTCGACCTGGGCGACGTCGGGGACGCCCTTGCCGGCCGAGATGGCGTTGGACAGCGCGGTGTAGTGCTTGTCGCCGGAGCGCTCGCTGACCAGGTTGACCTTGACCTTCGGGTACTTCTTCTGGAAGTCGGCGGCCACGGTCTTCAGGGTGGGCTCCCAGGCCCAGACCGTGATGTCGCCGCCCTTGTCCAGGGCCGCCTTGATGTCCGCGGCGGAGACGGCCTTGGTGTCGGAGCCGTCGTCGTCCGAGCCGCCGCAGGCCGTGAGGCCGAGGGCGAGGGTGGAGACAAGGGCGATGCCGCGCAGGAGGCGGCTCGTTGTCTGGCGCATGGAGGTGCTTCCACTTCTGCGTGGGTGGGACAGGTGAGGGTGGGGGTCGTGCTGGTGGTGCTCAATTGGGGGGCTTGTGGGCGCCGTCCGCGTCACTCCTTGACGCTTCCGGCGGCGAGTCCGGACTGCCAGTACTTCTGGAGGAACAGGAACGCGGCGATCAGCGGGATGATCGTGAGCAGCGAGCCCGTGATCACCAGGTTGAAGATCACCTCGCCGCCGATGGTCTGCGCCTGCGAGCTCCAGGCGCTCAGACCCAGGGTCAGCGGGTACCAGTCCGGGTCCTTCAGCATGATCAGCGGAAGGAAGTAGTTGTTCCAGGTGGCGACCGTGGTGAACAGCAGCACGGTCACGATTCCCGGGGCCAGCAGCGGCAGTGCCACTTGGAAGAAGGTCCGCACCTCGCTCGCCCCGTCCATCCGGGCCGCTTCGAGCAGCTCGGTCGGGATCGCCTCGGCGGCGAACACCCACATCAGGTAGAGGCCGAACGGCGAGACCAGTGACGGGATGATCACCGCCCAGGGGGTGTCGGTGAGTCCCATCTTGCTGAACATCAGGAAGGTGGGCACCGCGAGGGCCGTACCCGGCACGGCGACCGCGCCGATGACGACGGCGAAGATCCCGCGCTTGCCGGGGAAGTCGAACTTCGCCAGCGCGTAGCCGCCCAGCACCGCCAGCAGCGTCGCGCCGCCCGCGCCGAGCACCACGTACAGCAGGGTGTTCAGCAGCCAGCGGCCGAAGATGCCGTCGTGGTAGGTGAAGGTGTCCCGGATGTTGTCCCACAGGGCGAAGTCATGGGCGAACCACAGTCCGTTGGAGTCGCCCAGACCCGCCTGGGTCTTGGTGGAGTTGATGAGCAGCCAGATCAGCGGCACCACGGTGTAGAGGACCATCAGGGCCATCAGCACCGTCAGCAGCACACTGCGCTTCGTCTTGCCCGGCGTGTGCTTCTTACGGGGGGTCCGCAGCCTGGGGGTGGTGTTCTTCGCGGGGGGAGCGGTGACAGAGGTGGTCATCGGGTCACGCTCCCTTGCGCATGCCGCGCAGCTGGACGGCGTAAGCGACGATCATCGTGATGACGCCCATGATGATGGCCACCGTCGCGGAGTAGTTGTGCTGCTGGCCGTTGAAGGACAGCGAGTAGGTGTAGAAGTTCGGCGTGTAGTCCGTGGTGATGGAGTTCAGCGCCAGCGGACGCAGGATGCTCGGCTCGTTGAAGAGCTGGAAGCTGCCGATGATCGAGAAGATCGTGGCGATGACGATGGCGCCCCGGATCGCGGGGAGCTTGATCGAGCTGATGATCCGCCACTGTCCGGCGCCGTCGATCTCCGCCGCCTCGTACAGGGAGGTCGGGATGACGCGCAGCGCGGAGTAGAAGATCAGCATGTTGTAGCCGACGAACTCCCAGGTCACGATGTTGCCGATGGAGGCGAGGACCCAGTCGGGGGAGAGCAGGTTGGGCAGTGAGGTGCCGAACGCCTCGTTGATGTCGCCCACCAGGCCGTACTTGGTGCCGTACATGAAGCCCCACATCAGGGTGGCGACCACGGCGGGCACGGCGTACGGCAGGAAGATCGTGATGCGGAAGAAGCTCTTGCCGTAGAGGCGGCCGCTGTCCAGCGCCAGTGCCACCAGCAGGGCGATGCCCAGCATGATCGGCACCTGGATCGCCAGGAAGAGGCCCACCCGGCCGACGGCCGCCCAGAACTGGTCGTCCTTGAGCGCCTGCGTGTAGTTGTCCAGGCCGACGAACTGGTTGCCGCCGATGAGCTGGTTGCGGAAGAGACTCAGATAGATCGAGTACGCGATCGGCGCGAGGAAGACGAGCGCGAACACCGCCACGAACGGGCCGATGAACCCCCACCCCGTCCAGGAGCGTCGGTCCCGTTTCGCCGGAGGCGGTGCCGGGCGCGGCTCGGCGGCGGCCGGCGGTTGCAGCGTTGTCATGATCGTTCCTCGCTCGTTCACTCATGGAACCCGCGCCCCGCACGGATTTCCCCGTTACGGAGCGGCCGTGATGTTTACGCAAACATCAAGCCTCAAAAAAAGAGACCTGAGCTGTTATGTTTACGTAAACATCCGATGGCGGCATGTCTACACTCCTCCGATGACACAGGTCAAGGGTCCCCCTGGAGGATCGTGACCCAAGCGATGCACAGACAGGCAGGGGGTAAGAAAATGGACACGACACACGACTCGCCGACGCAGGCGCCCACACCTGCGGTGACCGGCGGACGGCGCACCCCCGGACCG
Organism: Streptomyces sp. RG80; assembly: GCF_040446465.1. NCBI lineage: Bacteria > Bacillati > Actinomycetota > Actinomycetes > Kitasatosporales > Streptomycetaceae > Streptomyces > Streptomyces sp. RG80. The sequence continues at coordinate 483,014 of NZ_JBEAAJ010000006.1, forward strand.
GCCCGCCCCTCGGCCTCGATGGCCGACGTGGCGCGGCTGGCCGGTGTGTCGTCCCAGACCGTCTCCCGCGTGTCGAACGGCTACGCCGGCGTCAACGAAGAGACCCGCCGTCAGGTCCTCGCCGCCATGCGGGAGCTGGGCTACCGCCCCAACAGCGCCGCCCGCGCCCTCAAGCGCGGCGAGTTCCGCACCCTGGGCGTGATCACCTTCACCCTCTCCACGACCGGCAATGTCCGCACCCTGGAGGCGATCGCCACCGCCGCGGCCGCCGAGGGATACGCGGTGACCCTGCTGCCGGTCGCCGTCCCCACCCAGGACGAGGTGCGCGGCGCCTTCTCCCGCCTGGAGGAACTCGCCGTCGACGCGGTGATCGTCATCATGGAGGTGCACCTCCTGGACGCCGCCACCATCAACATGCCACCCCGGGTCCAGGTGGTCGTCGCCGACTCCGACGCGGGCGAACGGTATACGGTCGTCGACACCGACCAGGTCGGCGGCTCCCGCGCGGCCGTCCAGTACCTCCTCGGGCTCGGCCACGACACGGTCTGGCACCTCGCCGGCCCCGAGGGCTCCTACGCCGCCCAGCGCCGCACCGACGCCTGGCAGAGCACGCTCACCGACGCGGGCCGCCGGGTACCGCCCCTGGTGCGGGGCGACTGGTCGGCGGAGTCCGGCTACCGGGCGGGCCTGGAACTGGCCGCGCGCGAGGACTGCACGGCCGTCTTCACGGCCAACGACCAGATGGCACTGGGACTGCTGCGCGCCCTGCACGAACGCGGCCGGCGCGTCCCCGAGGACGTCAGCGTCATCGGCTTCGACGACATCGCCGAGGCCTCGTCCTTCCTGCCGCCCCTGACGACCGTCCACCAGGACTTCGCCGAGGTCGGCCGCCTCTGCGTCCAGGCGGTCCTGCGCAAGATGCGCCACGACGACGCGTCCCACGGCACCACCCTCGTGCCGACCCGCCTGACGATCCGCGAGAGCACGGCGGCGCCGAGGGCACGCTGAGAGACGGCCGGAGGGCGCCGATCGATGCCCTCGCAGGTATGGCGCGCCGCGGGGCTCGGCGGCGGCTGTGCGGCGCGGCCGCCCAGGGGCACGACCTACGACTCGGCCGTCCGGGAAGGGCCTTGCGTTGCCGCGGCTGCTGGGCCGTGCGGCGAGGCGACTGATGATCTGGGGGCGTCTCACCTTGGGCCGCAACGCCTTCGATCGGCGCGCCCGGGGGGATACCCCCTGACCCGCGCTGGAGTTGTCCCCACCCGCGAATCGGCTGCCAGCCCGAGTGACCCCGGAGCGGCGCCTGCCTAGCGTTGTGGCGCATGGCACCCTCCCGCATCACCTCCGAACTGGGCAGACGTACCGGCGTGGTGGCCCTGTTAACGGCCCTCGTCGTGTCCGTCGCTCCGGCTGCCGCCCAGTCGCCCACCGCCCGGCAGCACGCCGGGTGCGGACCACACGAGGAACTGCGTCAGGCACTGCGCACGCTCACCGACCGCGACCGGATCACCGGCGCCGCCGTCCTGATCACCGACACCGCCAAGGACGCGCCCTGCCGGACCCGGACCGCGACCGCCGGGACGGCCGACCTCGGCACGGGCCGTCCCATGGACGCCGGCGACCGGTTGCGGGCCGGCAGCGTCACCAAGACGTTCACCGCGACGGTCGTGCTCCAACTCGCCGCCGAGCACCGCATCGCGCTGGACGCCCCCGTCGACCGCTACCTGCCCGGTCTGATCCGCCACAACGGCTACGACGGCCGCCGGATCACCGTACGGCAGCTGCTGCGGCACACCAGCGGACTGCCCGACTACCTCGACGCCCCCGAGTGGGAGCACCCCGAACTCCTCCGGTACCGCCACTTCGAACCGCGAGACCTCGTCGCCCGCGCCCTCGACCTGCCACGGCCGCCGACACCGTGGCACTACGCCACCACCAACTACCTCCTCGCGGGCCTGATCATCCGTGAGGTCACCGGCCACGCTCCGGAGACGGAGATCACCCGCCGCGTGATCCGGCCCCTCGGGTTGCGCGACACGTACTGGCCCGAGGACGACACGCACATCCACGGACCGCACTCGCGCAGCTACTTCACCGCCGAGGGCGGCCGCCTCGTCGACGGCACCGCCTGGAACACGACGTTCGGCGGGGTCGGCGGCGCCCTGGTCTCCACACCCGCCGACCTGACCCGGTTCAGCACCGCACTGCTCGGCGGCCGTCTGCTGCCCGCGGACCAACTGGCCGACATGCGGCGGACGGTGGCCGCCGACCCCGACCGGCTGTGGCCCGGCGCCCGCTACGGGCTCGGCCTGATCTCCTCCCCGCTGCGCTGCGGCGGCCTGTGGTGGGGCCATGCGGGGACCGTGCCGGGAGGCCACCGGGCGTTCACCGCCGTAGGTCCCGACGGGCGCGGCGTCGCCGTCGCGCTCAACAAGGTGCCGGACTCGCTCCTGGCCGAACAGGACTTCCTCGACCTGATCCAGACCGCCTTCTGCGAAGAGCGGCCTGCCCAAGCAACAGACCCGACAGAAGGGCAACATCAGTGATCCGCTTACCCCGCTCGCAGCAGGGCTCCGCGCATACGGCGACAAAGGCCGCGCTGAGCCTCACCGCCGCCACCGCGCTCGCCCTCACGGCACTGCCCGCCACGGCCCTCCCGGCCCGGGCGGTCGCCGACCCCCTCGCCCGCTACCACCACCAGCACCTGGACTGGAAGAGCTGCGTGCTCGGCCCGGACGACACGACCGGCAAGGAACTTGAGCAGGCGGGCGCCCGATGTGCCGACGTGAGGGTGCCGTTGGACTACAGCGATCCCGACGGCCGTACGATCACCGTCGCGATCTCCAGGATCCGCGCCACCGACACCACCCACCGCGTCGGCCCGCTGCTCCTCAACGGCGGTGGCCCCGGCGGGCAGACGCTCGGTGACCCGCCCTGGGTGCGCCAGGCGATGAAGGACGTCGGCGCACGCTACGACGTGGTGGGCGTGGACCCCCGCTTCGTCGGCCGCAGCACCCCGCTGGACTGCCAGTGGCCGACCGGCTCCGCGTTCCGCGGTGCGGGCGTCGACCGCGCCGGCTTCGACCGCGTGGCGGCGTTCTCCAAGGACCTCGCCCAGCGCTGCCGACAGCACGCGGGAGATGTGCTGCCGTACGTCACCACCCGGAACACCGCGCGCGACCTGGACGTCATCCGCGCCGCGCTCGGTGAGAAGCGGATCTCCTACCTGGGCTACTCGTACGGCAGTTACCTGGGCGAGGTGTACACCACGATGTTCCCCGGCCGCACCGACCGGGTCGTCCTGGACGGTGTCATCGACCCGGACCAGTACGGCCCCAGGCTGCTGCGGGACACCGGGAAGGCAAACCGCCACGCACTGCGAGGCTGGGCGACATGGGCCGCGGCCCACGACGCGACCTACGGCCTGGGCCGTACCCGTGGAGCGGTACTGGCGGCCGTGGACCGCGTGCAGGCGGCCGCCGCCCGTACACCCCTGCGGATCGGAGCGCACCGGGTGGACGAGCACGCGGTTCCCCTCGTCGTCTTCAACGGCCTCTCCCAGGACAACGACTCCGCCTACGCTGACTTCGCGCAGGGGATACGGGACTTGGTGCGCGCCTCGGACGGGCACCGGGTCACCCCGTCCCCGTGGCTCGCCGACGTCCTCGACTTCATGCTGACCGGAGCCGACTCCCACTACGGCAGCGTCCAGATGGCCATCGTGTGCGGCGACGTCGCCGCCCCGCGTGATCCGGAGGTCTACTGGCGCGACATCCAGCGCGCCCGCGCGCAAGACGCCCTGTTCGGCCCTGTCACGAACAACCTCAACCCCTGCGCCTTCTGGAACCCGCCCCGCGAGCGCCCCACCACCATCAGGGACGACGCCCCCGCCCTGCTCGTCAACGCCACCGGAGACCCGCGCACCACCTACGAGGGCGCCACAGCCGCACGCCGCATGTGGCCCTCCTCCCGACTGGTCACCCTGCGAGGCGCCGACCAGCACGCGGTGTACGGCGTCTCTGGCACCCCGTGCGTCGACGACACCGTCAACGCCTACCTCGCCACCGGCCGCCTCCCGGCCGCGGACGTCACCTGCGTAGCGCGTACACGGTGAACGCCGGGCGGCGCACGCGTCGACCGTAGACTCGCGCGCCATGGAAGAGATCTTCAGACTGGGTGAGATCAGCTGCCCCTCAGGGGTCCTGGTCATCGTGGACGGCGGCTATCTGGGGCTGTGGAGCGGGGAGCGGTCGCCGAAGGAGATCGATCCTGCTCTGCTCGGCGTCGACGACCCGGCGATGGCTGCCGAGGTGCTCAACTCGGTGGACTTCGCCGTGGTCGGCCCGGACGCCTCAGCAGCGGCCCGCAGCTTCGGACGCCAGCCGGGTGCCATGCTCCACGACATCCCCGCCTCCAAATCGGTGGAGCTTGGGCGGATGTTCGACGAGCACTGCCTGGCCGTGGGCCTGGACGCTCGCTTGGAGGCGTTGCCGAACCGCGAACCACATGCCCGACGCGCACGCCGTACGGCCGCGGAAGGCGGCGGCGGTTTCCTGATGTTCGGGGTGCCTGTCGTCGTGGTGGGAGGGATACCCGGCGATTGTCATCTGCCGGTGTTCGCTTCGCGGGTCGACTTCGGAGACGGCGTCGGGCCGCGCTGGTCGGAGATGTCGGTCCGGATCAGCGACGCACCGGCGCAGACATCCGTGCCGCTGGGTGACATCGGCGTCGACTGGGCCCGCGTGCTGTTCGGCGACGCCGACGCCCTGAACGTCTGGCAGCACGACGAGCCCGTGGACGGCCTTGCCGACGTCGCGTTCTGGGGCGCCGCGGCGGAGGAAGCCGCCGCGACGTTCGCAGCTTCGGAACTCGGCGAACCCGGCGAGGACGGTGTTCGTGGCTGGACCGGGCTCGCCGTGGCCGAGGCGGTGGAAAAGGCTCTCGCCCTGGAGGCATGGAAGGAGGAGACCGGGCGCCGCATGATGGTGGACTTCCGGCCCCACTCCCATCACTGGCAGGTCATGCGCCAGGTCCGCGCCTCCGAGGTCGAGGCCGGAACCGTTGATGTCGGCGACGCCCGACTGCTCTGCGCGATGACGAGCTGGGGCGACGGCTACTTCCCCGTATCGGCCGACCTGGATGCGTCGGGTGCCGTGGTGGCGGTGCGGGTGAGGTTCTCCGACGCGGCTGAGTAGTGAGGGCGGGGTCGAGCCAGAGCGCCAGGTGCCGGCCTGTGAGCGGGCGTTCGCCGCTGTCATCGCGGTACCTCGATGCCTCGGCCGGTCGAGATCGTGGTGCGGAGGGGGAGCGCGATGAGCAGTGCGGCAGCGATCAGGAGCCCGCTGGACCACAGGGGCCCGAGGGTCCCGGCTGCGGTGCCGAGGGTGGTGGCGGCGAGGAGGGGGCCGACGGCGGCGCCCATGTTGAGTGCCGTGGTCGCGTAGGACCCGGCCATGGTGGGGGCGCCGGCGGCCTCGTAGAGGACTCGCGTGATCAGGGTGCTGCCTAGCGCGAACGACAAGGCGCCCTGGACGAACACGAGGGTGAGGAGAGCGACCGGCTCGGCGGCCAGCAGGGCCAGGGCCGGCCAGCCGATGAGCAGCAGTGGGCCGGCGACGGCGATGACCGGTCCAGGGTGTCGGTCGGACAGGCGACCGGCGACGGTGACCCCGGTGAAGGCGCCGACGCCGAAGAGCACCAGGGCGACGGGGACCCACAACTCACCGAGCCCGGCGGCGTCGGTCACGACGGGGGCGAGGAAAGTGAAGCCGGCGAAGGTCGCCGCGTTCACCAGCGCACCCAGCAGCATCACCAGGATCAGCCTCGGCCGTGCCAGCTGGGCGAGTTCGGTACGCAGGGCCGGCCCGTCGGTCGCGAGTTCGGTGTGCGAGGCCGGGCCGTCGGCCGCGTGTTCCTGCACCAGGCCCGCCGAGATGCCCTTCAGGACGCCGAGAGCGGCCGGCAGACAGAGTGCGGCGACGGTCCAGAACGTGGCCCGCCAGCCGAACAGCGTGCCGAACACCGCACCACCAGGCACACCGGCGACCGTGGCCGTCGTCGTGCCCGACAGCAGCACGGCCAGTGCACGTCCCTTCCGGTCGGGCGAGACGAGCGTGGCCGCGGTCGTCAGGGTGACGGCGAGGAACCCCGCGTTCGCGAGTGCGGCAACGACCCGGGTGGCGAACAGGACCGGGAAGTCGGGGGTGAGGGCGCCCACGGCGTGAGCTGCCGCGAAGGCGAGGATGAATGAGAGCAGGCTGGTGCGGGTGGGCCAGTTACGGGCGAACGCGGCCACGAGTGGGGCGCCTACGATCATGCCGATCGCGTAGGCCGACGTGAGCGCGCCTGCCGTCCCGACGCTGACGTCGAGGTCTGAGGCGATGTCCGGCACGAGACCGGCGAGCATGAACTCCGAGGTGCCCATGGCGAATACGGCCAGGGCAAGCAGATACAGGGCAAGAGGCATCGAGTGGGCTCCGAGGCGAGGAGAAGCACGAGAGAAGGACATCTCGTCACCGCTGTCAGCACCCTGGAGGCCCACTCGTCCGACCGCGTGACGCGGCGCGACGAGAGGGCTAAGAGCTCAGTGGCGCAGGGGGCTGACGGCGTGACCGAAAGCCCCCACCTCGTCTGACTCAGGACTCGACATGGCCCGCACGCTACCCGACCACGAGGCGCCGAGGCACTTCGGTTTCGCCGGGCGGCCATCGAATTTCCGGATCTCCGAGTTCCGGTTCCCCTTCGAGGAACCCTCGGGATATCAGGTGCCCACACGGGCACTCCACGCACCCACAAGAATGTCCGGAGGGCAGGCCAGAACCCCGGTGAACCGGCCAATCACCCGCACCGCTGAGCGTATTGGGGCTGCTCAGGGGCACTCACGTTGCACGCCGACGGCATGGCAGAGGCAATTCGGCCATCGTGAGGAAAGAGGGAATCACATGCGGAGCAGAGGAATGAAGGCGTCCGCGATCGGAACAGCCGTCATCATGGGCAGCGTCGTACTTTCGGGCTGCGGAGGCGACAGCGAATCGAAGGACGACCGGCCCGCCGCCGAAGCGAGTACCGGCGGCGGCGACCAGGAGCAGAGCACGACTGCCGTGCGCAGCGCCTACGACAAGACCGCCGAGGCCGAGACGGCGAAGATGACGGTCAAGGTGAAGGCCGCGGCGGACGGCCGGTCGATCACGTCCGGCGGCAAGGGGGCCATCGACCTCGCGGACGGCGACAGCACCATGACCGTCACGGCCGAGGGCCAGACCATCGAGCAGCGCGTGGTGGACCAGGTGCTGTATCAGAAGGCCCCTGCCCAGAAGAAGCCCGGCGGCAAGCCCTGGATGAAGGTCGACCTGGAGAAGGTCGCGGAAGAGCAGGGTGCGGACCCCGCGCAGATCGGCGATCCTGCCCAGTCAGCCGCCTATGCCAAGGCGATCACCGACGACGACGTCACCCGGGCCGGCACCGAGAAGATCGGCGGTGTCGACACCCAGCGGTACAAGGTCTCGGTCGACGTCACGCGGCTGCCCGGCGGCTCGCAGCTGCGCGAGCAGATCGGACCGACGTTGCCCATGCAGATCTGGCTCGACGACGAGGGCCGGATCCGGCGCCAGCAGATCGACATGACTGTCAAGGCGCCGGCCTCTGCCCAGTCGGGCGCGAGCTCCTCGCCTCAACAGGTCAAGGTCAGCACGCTGATGGAGTTCTCCGCCTTCGGCACCGAGGTCGAGGCGGAGGCTCCGCCGTCCGACCAGGTGACCGACATGACCGAGCAGGTGCTGCGGAACGGTCAGAAGAAGAGCTGACCCCGAGCGGGCCCGGCCGCACAGCGCCGGGCCCGCCGTACCCGTGCAGACCTTCTATGACTTCACCCCCCGATGTCCGCCCCCGCGATCAGTGCTTCGAGTGCCGTACGCAGCGCGGCCAGTTCGGCCGGGGTGGGGTCGGCCGGACCGTGGGGCACCAGCGCGGCGGGTGCCACCGCGGGGACGGTGTTCTCGGGACCGGGCACAGCCGTGGCGCGGGCGAGGAACTCGACATTGTCGGGCGGCGGAGTGGCGATGCCGTCGGCGAGGCTCCGCAGTGCGGGCGTGATCGGGGTTCGGGGGAAGGCGAAGTCCGCGGGAAGTAGCCCGGCCTGCTGGGTGTGGTCCTCACCGTGGAAGTCCAGGCGCCAGTTCTCCCAGCCCGGCAAGGGCCAGTCGTGCATGCCGGCCACGGTCTCGACCGCCCAGAGCGAGACAGTGCGGGCCTGCGGGTCGAAATGGACGCCGCCGTACGGCATTTCCGCGGGCGCCGGGGTGGGCGGCGACGCCACGAGCAGGTCGATCAGGCCGAGACCGACAGTGAGGTGGTCGATGGTCTCGCGGGTGCTGCCCCACGCGCGAACACTTCCGTCGGGCAGGCGCAGCGAGACGACGGACCAGGGCTCGGTGCATTCGGCGTCCGCGTACCAGGAGGGTTCGAAGGTCTCGAGCCAGCCCGGCACACGGGTCAAGTCCCTGCCGAGGCCCAGGTGGTGGGTCAGATCGCCCATGCCGTCGTGGGCGAGGCGGACGTCCCAGCCCGGCCAGGTCCGCGCCAGTACGGCACGCGCGGCGACGTGGTCGGCCCAGCTGTCCGCGAAGGCGAACCAGAGCAGGACCCGACGGTCGTGGTCGACGAGTGCGGCACCCTCGCACCACACGTCGTCGAGCCATTCGTCGGTCTCCCGGTTGGCACGGAAGCAGCGCGTCGCCGCGGCCGGCCCGGCCAGCAGATCCCCGATCACCCGGTTGGCGCCCCAGTGCGAGTAGTACCGCTGCCAGGAGCCGCCCTCGACCACCACGTACTGCGCTCGCTCTCCCATGACCGCCGAGGCTAGCGCCGCCACATGGCGTGCGGCGAACGCGTTTTGGCCGACCATGTGCCGTGACCGCACATCAGGAGTTGGGTAACTCGGTTGCCGCGGGCCCCGTGAGCCCGGTGGGTGGTTCCGTGGGAGGTTGGCGCTGACCGAACCGTTCGGGATTCTGTGAACCTTTCCGTGCCGGAGGCCGACTGTCTTGGTGACCATGGCGTGGGACGGGAGGTGCGGTGGGCGACGACGGCCGGGACAGGCTGCTGGTGGTGCGCTGCCAGCTGGGGGAGCGGGAGGCGTTTCACGAGCTGGTGCGTCTTTGGTACGACCCGCTGTGGCGCTACGTACGGGGCATGGTGGGCTCTCCCCATGTCGCGGACGATCTCGCGCAGGAGGCGTGGCTCGCGGTGGTTCGTGGGTTGCCGCGGCTGCGGCAGCCGGAGCGGTTCGCCCCGTGGTTGTTCACCATCGCCCGGCGCACGGTCACCGACCATCTGCGCCAGGAGTACAGGTTGCCGCAGAGCATCGAGCCGGAGTCGGGCGTCGCTGTCGCCGATGACGACGGTTTCGCCGATGTGTTGACCGTGCTGGAGATCGAGGCCGGGCTGGGTGGGGTGCCGCCGCTGGAACGTGAAGTGCTGGTCCTGTTCCACCTTGAGGACCTGCCGCTGGCCGCCTGCGCGGAGGTCCTGGGCGTGCCGCCCGGCACGGTCAAGAGCAGGCTCCACCGTGCGCATCGCATGTTGCGGGAGGCCTTGGTCGAGAAGGGATATGAGGCATGAGCGAGCACAAGGACGTGGCACGCCGGGAGGTACCGGAGGCACTGGAGCGTGCGCTGGCGGCGGAGGTCTCGATGCGCGCCCGCATGCGACACATGGCCGTGGGTCTCGCGGGCGGATGCGGCGCGGCGCTGATCGCCGTGTTGTGGCTGACCGAGCCACGCCCACTGCCCGTACGCACCGGCGTCGCCTTCGCCGCGCTGATCGTGATCGGCCTCGCCTGGGCCGTCTTCGCCGGGTGGGTGCTGAGCCGGCGCCGACCGCTGTTCGCCCTGGACCGGGTGGTGGGCGCGCGGATCGCCTTCCTGGCCACCACCGTGACCGGCACCGGCGGCACGGTCCTGGCCGCGGTCCGCGGCACCACGACCGAAGCCCTGACCGTCGCCCTCGCCGGCGGCGCCCTCATCGCGACCGCCGGCCTCACCCTCGTACGTGCCCGCTCCCGCCACAGCGAACTGCTGCGCCTGCGCGCCACCCTGACGAAAGACACGGTCTGAGGTAGGAGACCGAGGACGCCGCGGTGCGTTCCTCGTAGATGTGGTCGAGGGCCATACCCACGGAGGGACCGGGGTCGACGGCCAGGACGTCCGTCGATCCGTTCAGTTCGGAAGGTCGTTCGGCCGAGCGCTCTGAAGGATCCGCTCGACGACCCTCACTGACTCCTCCGGATGCTCCTCGAACCATCCGCCGAGATGTTCCTGGACGGCCTCCCTGACACATGTGCGTACCTCGGCATTGCCCAGGAGAGTGCGTGTGGCGCCGAGGAACTCGGGGCGGTCGAGTTTCACCGACACAATGGCCGTCAGGCCCAGGCCTGTGCCGATCAGATCGGGCGCGGGGTCGGGATCCGCTGCCGTCAGCAGTCCTCGTTCGCGTGCGTACGCGGTGACCGCGGCCGCCACTCCGTCGCGGAAGCCGTCCACATGTGTGCCGCCCTCGAAGGTGACCAGGCTGTTGGCGAAACCGCGCATCGGTTTCTCGCGGGAGCCGCCCCAGAGGAGGGCCACCTCCATCGTCCCCGCCATCCGGGGGTCCTCCCGTTCGAAGCCGATGACGTCGGGTTCGACGGCGGTGCCCGCTTCCGCGGAAAGAGCGGCCACGAAGTCCCGTACTCCGCCCGGGAACCGGAACCGCACCAACCGTGGGCCTCCCGCCGGGCGTTCGTCCGTCAGAGAGATGGTCAGTCCCCGGTTGAGGAAGGCTACTTGCCGAAAGCGCTCTGCCAGCACGGCGAACGAGTACTGCGTCGTGGTGAAGATCTCGGCGTCGGGCCAGAAGGTGATGGTCGTCCCGCTTCCGGTCGAGGCTGTCCCGACGGAGGGCGGGGCGAGCGGGACACCGCGCACATACTCCTGGTTCCGGCCGACCCCCTCGTGACGTACCTCCGCCGTCAGCCGACTCGACAGGGCGTTCACGACGAAGATCCCGGTACTGACGGGGCTCAGCGCCACGAAGTCCCGCCCACTGAACTCGTGCCCGGCGTGCAGGCGGGTCAGCAGGGCCTCAAGTCCCGGGCCGTTGAGGTCGTCCGAGCCCTCGGCAGCCGGTAGCTCGAAGGGAACCCCCGGCCCGTCGTCGGCGACGCGCACCGCGCCGTCTGCCGTGAGGGTGACGTCGACGCAGCCGGCGCCCGTGGCCAACACCTCCCTCACCGCCCATCCCACCGCCTCGAAGGCCATCTGATGCAGGCCGCGTTCCGTGGTCGAACCGACCCACATCCCAGGCCGCTTGCGGACCCCTTCCAGCCCCGTCAGCACCTCGATCCGAGCAGCGTCGTACCCTGTACCGTCTCCACGCATGAAGACCCCTCCCATGGCGTTCGGTAGATCCCCCCAGCCTAGGCTGAACCCAAGAAAATGCCAGGTCAGAGCTGGTGTGCCGAGGTCATGGACAGGCTGCTGAGCACCTGTCGGCAGGCGCTCGGTCAGGTCGGGTGGGCAGCATGGCCGAAGTGTCTCCAGGGCCCCGCCCAGGCTGTGTACGCCCCTGTTCAGGGCGGCTCCTGGGCCCCTGATTTTGCGGGTTCAGAGCCGCTCGAGGGGCTCCCGCTCTCGGATTACGGCCGGCGGTCGGTGCCGTTCTCGGGGGCGGTACGAGCCAGGCCCGTCCGGTAGGCGATGACGACGAGTTGTGCCCGGTCCCGGGCCTTCAGTTTCGTCATGGCGCGCTGTACGTGGGCGCGGACGGTGAACGGGCTGAGGAACATCTGCTCGGCGATCTCCTGGTTGGACAGGCCGGTCGCGACCAGGGTCACCATCTCGCGCTCGCGCGGCGTCAACAGGGCGAGCTGCTCGGGGTGTTGGGGTGGAGCACTGTCCGGTGTGGCCAGGAAACGGGCGACCAGGGAGCGGGTCGCGGCGGGGGAGAGGAGGGTGTCGCCGTCGGCGATCGTACGTACGGCGTCCGCGAGGTCCTCGGCCCCGATGCCCTTGCCGATGAAGCCGCCGGCTCCCGCGCGCAGGGCCTGAGCGACGTATTCGTCGGTCTCGTACGTGGTGAGGATCAGGATGCGACTGGCACGCAGTTCGGGGTCCGCGCAGATCTCCGACGTGGCGGTGAGGCCGTCGACTTCGGGCATACGGATGTCCATGACCACCACGTCCGGGCGCAGCTCCCGGGTGAGTCGCACCGCTTCCCTGCCATCGCCGGCCTCGCCGACCACGGTGATGTCGTCGGCGGAGTCGAGAAGCAACCGGAAGGCACCGCGCAGCAGGGCCTGGTCGTCGGCGAGCAGCACTCGGAGTGTCACGGCGTATCCACGGCCTGTCGGTCCTTGGCGGGCGGCAGGGGCAGTTGGGTGGAGACGCGGAAGCCGCCCTCGGGGCGGGTGCCCGCGGAGAGGTGTCCGCCCACCGCGGTGGCACGTTCCCGCATCCCGATCAGCCCGAAACCGCGCGGACCGTCCCCGGCCGTGGACGCGTTCGGTGTCGTAGGGCTGAGCCGTCCGTCGTCGGTGACGGTGATGGTCACGCGATCGCGGTTCCAGACGAGGAGCACCTGGGCGCTGTCGGTACCGGCGTGCTTGGTCACGTTGGTCAGGGCCTCCTGGACGATGCGGTAGGCGGTGAGGTCCACTCCCGGCGGCAGCGGCCTGGGGGTGCCTTCGTGGCGCACCGTCACCTCCAGGCCCGCGCGGCGGAAGGATTCGAGGAGCGTGGGCAGGCGGGACAGTCCTGGCGCCGGTTCGGCGGGCGTGGCCGTGTCCCCGGACTGGCGTAGCAGTCCGACCGTGGCGCGTAGGTCGTCGAGCGCGTCGCTGGTGGTTTCGACGAGCTCCTTGAGGCTCTTGCGGGTCTGTTCCGGGCGGGTGTCGAAGAGGTGGGCGGCGACCGTGGCCTGCGCGTTGGCCAGGGTGATCTGGTGAGCCACGAGATCGTGCAGTTCCCGGGCGATGCGCACCCGTTCCTCGGCCACCCTGCGGCGCGCCTCGCTCTCCCGGCTCTTCTCGGCCCGCCGGGCCCGCTCCTCCATGGCCGCCAGGTAGGCCCGTCGGTTCTGCACCGAGCGACCGAGTACGCCGGCCACCAGCGGGAACGCCGCCACCGCTCCCACCCGGCTCGCGTCCTTCCACGACAGGGCCCCGAACAAAGGGGTCGAGGCGACCAGCAGAGCCACAGAGATGAGGGCCACGGCGCTCGCCGCGCGCCGTTCGGTGCGCGCGGCGAGCGAGTAGGAGTAGGCGGTGATCACCGCGGGGGCCACGATGAGCGGGCTCAGCAGAAGGCCCAGGAACGGCGCCAGTACGCCGCTCGCGGTCGTGACCGCCATGGCGGCCAGGGGTGCCCGGTGTCGTAGCGGGAGTACGCCACAGGACACCACGGCGATGAGGTAGGCGACGGCGGACGGCGGGGAGAGCGTGCTGCCGTCGTCCTGCACCACGCCGCCGAACAGACAGAGCGCGAACGCCGTTGCCGTGATCGCCCCCTCCCGCCACCACGTGCCGCGTGGTCGCGGGTCACCGCCCCCTGGGTTCGTCATGGCCGGCTCAGTCCCGGCCCACGGGCAGCCGTCGCACCGCCGTGTCCAACTCGGCCCCGGCGAACGGGACATGGCGACTCAGTGCCTCACCCTCGATGTCCACGTTCGGCAGCACACGGTCGAGGATACGGGGCAGCCACCAGGCCCGGTGGCCGAGCAGCGCCAGGACCGCGGGTGCTATCGCCATCCGGACCACGAAGGCGTCGAAGGCGACGGCGGCGGCCAGGCCGACGCCCATCGTCTGGATGGTCGGGCTGTTCATCCCGATGAATCCGGCGAACACGCTGATCATGATGATGGCCGCCGCGGCCACCACACGCCCGCTGTGCCGGAAGCCGTTGACGATGGCCTCGCTGGGGGAGGCGCCGTGGACGTAGGCCTCCCGCATCCGGGTGACGAGGAACACCTCGTAGTCCATGGCGAGGCCGAACACGATGCCGATGATGAGGATCGGCATCAGGGACATGACCGGTCCGCTCTGGTCGATGCCGAGCAGGTCCGCCGCCCAGCCCCACTGGAAGACGGCGACGAGGACACCGAAGGCGGCGCCCACCGACAGCAGGAAGCCCAGGGCGGCCTTGACCGGGACCAGGACCGAGCGGAAGACCACCATGAGCAGGACCACCGCCAGACCGATGACCACCGTCAGATAGGGGATGAGGGCGTCGGACATGGCTGCGGAGATGTCGATGTTCATGGCGGTGGTGCCGGTCACCAGGACATCGGCGCCCGTGTCGGCCTCGAGGCCTTGGACGGCGTCCCGGATCGCCTGCACCAGATCTTTGGTCTCGCCGCTGTTCGGCGCGGTCTGCGGTACGGCGGCGAGGACGGCCGTGTCCTTGGTGCGGCTCAGGACCGGATCACCGACCGACGCGACCCCGTCCACCGCCCGTACGGTCTTGACGACCAGGTCGGTGGTGGCGTGGATGCCCGTGGACTCCGGTATGTCGACGACCACGGTCAACGGGCCGTTGAAGCCGGGGCCGAAGCCTTGGGACAGCAGGTCGTAGGCACGGCGCTGAGTGGTCTCCACCGACTTGGACTCGTCCCCGGGCAGCCCCAGTTCGAGACTCAGCGCCGGCAGGGCGACAGCGCCGAGGCCGAGCCCGGCGACCAGCAGCACGGCCACCGGGCGACGCAGCACGAACCGCGCCCAGCGGGTGCCGAGCCCACCCCGGCCGGCCGCCCCGGGCACGGGGTACGGGCGCGCGCTTCCCCGCCGGGCGGCCTTGCGGACGGCGCGGGAGAGCACCCGCCGGCCGAAGAAGCCGAACAGCGCGGGGACCAGGGTCAGTGCGACGAGTACGGCAAGGGTCACGGCGCCCGCACCGCCCATGCCCATCTTGGTCAGTTCGGGAATTCCCACGACCCCCAGCCCGACCAGGGCGATGACGACGGTCGCGCCGGCGAAGACCACAGCGGAGCCCGCCGTCCCCACCGCCCGACCGGCTGCCTCCTCCGGCTCGCTGCCCCGGGCGCGCTCGTCGCGGAAGCGGGAGGTGATGAAGAGCGCGTAGTCGATGCCGACCGCCAGCCCCAGCATCAGCGCCAGGATGGCGACAGTGGAGGTCAGCCCCAGCGGAACGGCCAGCGCGGAGACCAGACCGAATGCGACGGCCACGCCCACGAACGCGGTCAGCAGCGACAGCCCGGCCGCCACCAGCGATCCGAGGGCGAGGACCAGCACCACGGCGGCCACCGCCACGCCGATGATCTCCGTCGTACCGCCAGGTTCCTCTTCCGCGTCCAGGGCCGAGCCGCCGATCTCCACCGTCAGCCCCGCGTCCCGGGCCTGGCGTGCGGCGTCCTCCAGAGCGCTCTTCGTCGGCTCGGTGAGGTCGACGGCGTCCGCGGTGTAGGTGATGGTGGAGTAGGCGATGGTGCCGTCCTCGCTGACAGCGCCGGTCTCATAGGGGTCGGTGGTCGAAGCGAGCTGCCCGCGCCCGTCCGGCGAGCCCAGCGAGTCCAGCGCGTTCTCGACGGCCGCCTTGTTCGCCCCGGCTGTCACCCGTTGTCCGTCCGGAGCCCGGAACACCAAACGGGCCTCGGCACCCTGGGAGTTGCTCTGCGGGAAACGCTCGTCCAGGAGATCGAACGCCCGCTGTGACTCGGTGCCGGGCATGGAGAGGTCCTCTTCCTCGGCGGTCGGTGCCACGGCGGCACCGACCACGGCCAGCACCAGGACACCCAGCCACACAGCGCCCACGAGCCGGCGCCTCCGGAACGCCCACCGTCCGATTCGGTAGAGAAAAGTCGCCACCTGTCGATCACTCCAGACACCGCTAGGAAAGGGGAATGCGCGCTGTTCGCACGCCTCCCACACTCCCGTCCGGTGTCTGCCCGGGCATCGTCCTGCGCCGCCGTCTCCCCCTGGTGCGCCCGGACCAGGCACCCGGGTGCCCTGGTGCGTACGCACTACAGCGCGAGATCAAAGTCCCGGCCGCCGGGTGTGGTGCCACGCTTCGGTCCGCGACTCCTCGAACCCTCAGGTGTGGAGCAGTTCCAGCGCCTGCTTCAGGTTGTGCTCGGCGATGCCCGCCATGAAGGCCCGGTCGGGGAAGTCCCCGTCGAGCAGCCGCAGCGGGCCCGCCGTGAGCGAGAGCCGCTGCGCGAGCATGTAGAGCGCGAGGCGGTCCTCGTCCAACCCCGCCACGCTCAGCGGCTCGTAGGCGTCGTGCAGGCGGATCCTCAGGAACACGTGCTCCCACTCGACGTCGAAGTACATCGACCCCTCGATGTCGATCGCCACAGGGTTGCCGTCCGCGTCCACCAGCACATGATCGGGCCCCAGTTCGCCGTGCACGACCGCGTACTCGGCGCGCGGCCGCACCGCCGCCGCCAGTCCCAGCAGCCGCTCCTCCAGCCGGTCCCGGGCACCGGCGATCCGCGGATCGCGCGAGGCCGCCTCGGCGAGGTCCCGCAGCGCACGGTCGAGGACCACCTCTTCGCACGACGAACCGCGCGACGTTCCCCCGCCGTCAACCACAGCCACCTTGCCGTACGCGGGTGCCCGGTGGCCGGCCATCGCCGCCAGCGACTCCGCGAGCCGGGCCATGACCGGGGCTGCCGCGCCCGGGTCGCGCGCGAGCAACGCTTCCAGGCTCTCGCCCGGGAGGTCCTCGACGATCGCGAGGTCGGCCGGGCAGTGGGCACCGTCGCGATCGACGAGACGGATCGCCGGAACGCGGACGCCGAGCGCGTCCAACCGCGCGTGCGCGGCCTGGAACAGATCGAGCCCGAGGCCCGGCGAGAACGGATCGGTGAGGTCGTCGTCGCCCTCGGCCGCCGGCCAGTAGTTCTCGGCGTCGTCCCACAGGTAGGCGATCGCCGTCGTCGCGTCGTCCATCACCAATCGATACACGCCCTTTTTGCTGCCGCCCGCGATCCGCTCGACCGCCGCCAGCCGCCGCCCACCCCCCAACGCGGCCCGCGCCGCACCCGCCAACTGCTCCCGCGTCCCTGCCCTGGGTGCCACGCTCCGAACCGCCTCTCCGCCACGACAACTCGCGCACCCTACGGGAGCATCGCCACGCGGGCGACCGGTTTGCCGGTGATCGAGACCGCGGTGCCCGTCGGCGTCGCCACGAGGGACAGGCAGTACGAAGGCGAGGTCGCCGGGGGCTCCGCCACCTCGTTCACGGCGGCGTACGACCAGTCCACCGGCGCGGACACCTTCGTCGCGATGGAGTCCTTGTCAGTGCCACGGTCTACGGTGCGACAAGCGGGCTCAGCCTGGATCATGTCGACGACATCCGTCTGGAGGAGGTGCTGCCCGCGGACTTCGCCGAGTACCGTCGTGAGAGGCTGCGGTTCTGGACGGACCCGACGCCGGTTCCGGTACCCGAAGGCGTCGCGCCGTGGCCACATGACCCCGGGCCGCCCTTTGAACGGTGGCCGGGCCTGACACCCGGGATGTCCGTGACGTCCGAGAGCCCGACACCCGAGGAAGCGGCGTCACACCTGCTGACGGAGCTCGTCGGGAAGGGCCCGTACGGGCTGGAGAGCTGTCGCCTTGTGCTCGTTCCTGCCCGCCGCGGCAGCGATGCTCTGGCGTCGATCGGCTGGCCGGCGGAGGCGCCGCTGCCTCTGTTGTGTGCGCTCCTGCGTAGTTGGGAGGACCGCTTCGGCGCCCGGGTCGTGGTGGTGTTCGGTAGTGAGGTGTATGTCTCGGTCGCGAGGCCTCCCGTCGAAGCGGGGCACGCGAACCAACTCGCCCTGGAACATGTGCTGTGACGCCCGGGCCGCCTGCCCGGTGTGCTCACGAGCAGGCGGCTGGCCCTTGAAGTGGACTGACCACGAAGGATCCGAACGAGACGGTTCAGCCGTCGGCCTGCGCGGGCTCGGCCTCGGTCTGGGACGGCTCGGGCTGCGCGGGAGCGTCCGTGGCGGTGTAGAAGACGGAAGAGCCCTGCTTGGCGCGCTGGGCCTGGCTCTTGGCCACGAGTCCTTCGAGTGTGGTGCGTACGACGGTGGTCTTGATACCGCGGTCGGGATGTGCCTGGCCGAGTGCGGTGGCGACCTCCGCCGCTGAGCGCGGTTCACGCTGCTGGGTGAGGTGGTCGCGGATGAGCTCCACGAGTGTGGGCTTGGCCGTCGTGGCCTTCGCCGTGGTCTTCGCTGTGGCCTTCGCTGTGGCCTTCGCCGTGCTCTTCCTGGGCTTCTTGCCGCTCGGTTCGGCGTCGGCCTTCTTCGCGCGGCTGCGCTTGGCCGTCGTGGACTTGGCGGGTGCTTCGTCGCGGGGAGCGGGGACGGCGGCTGCTTCCGGCGACGAGGTGGTGTCAGTGGGCACGCCGAGGGTGCCGAGTGCCTTCTGCATGTTCACCAGAACGGTGTGGTCATGCTGCAGGGCGACCAACTGTTCCTGCAGGGCGGCGATTTCCGCCCCGATACGGTCTTGTTCCTTGGCGTTGCGCTCGAGGTCGCTTGCTACCTGGGCGGCGTACTGCGAGGTGAGCTCGGTGCTGGTGAATGTGGTGTCCGGCATGATGCTGGCCTTTCCTCGGTTCGTGGCCGCGGAGTGAAACAGTGCAGGGCCGCCGTTGGGGCGCCGTGTACCGGCGCCCGAGAGGATGACGTGACCCACCTGCAATGTCAGGTCCTGGCACACAGATAGTACGCAGGGATGCAGCCGCTTGTTCCTCTCGAGGTGACTGTGGAGTTCGCGGTGGCACTGATACGCGGGCCTGCTGAAGCACAGCAGACCCGCGGTGACGGCCAGTAGGTCGGTCGCGTAACGCCGCAGAGCCAAGGTGTCACTTGTGCGGCAGACCAGACTCAGAGGTAGTCGAACAGTGGTGGAAAGACCAGAGCCACGATCCAGGCCCAGGCGGCGTAGACCGGCAGGTAACCGGTCTGCCAGCGTTCGAGCCGCGAGAACGGTGTGCGTCGGCGGACGAAGTTCAGCAGCAGCCGTGCCGACCAGAGGAGGTTGGCCAGCAGGATGACGTTCTCGCCCAGTGCCGCCGCCTTGTTGGGCGTGGTGCCGTACTCGGTGATGCGCCCGGTGATCTCGATCAGGACCAACACGTCGATGGCCAGAGCGCAGGCGATCAGGGTGAGTTGCAGCTTTTCGAAGAGGCCCGGCGGGGCCAGTGGATCGCGGGCGGAGATCGAGTAGAGCAGCAGTCCCAGCACGACGGCCAGGAGGACGTCGAAGAGGATGAGCGCTTCGCGTTCCAGGTCGATGCCGGCACTGGTCCAGGTGATGGTGACGAGGAAGGCCAGCAAGACCGCGGCGATGAGCGGTGTGAACAGCCGTGCCAGCACCGGCGCCATGTTCTCCACGACGCTCTGTTTCGCCTCGACGAGCCACCCGGCCACCACGACCGCGGCCACCCCGCCGCAGGGCAGGAGCCAGTGCACGACGAAGTCCGCCGGGACGATCCCGATGGCCTTGAAGATCCCGAACACGAACGGGATCAGGAGTCCGCCACCGATTCCGATGAGGGCCATGTAGACGACCCACTCACCGGTGAAACGGATGAAGTCCATACGTCGTCGGGCCGCGCGCACATCGTCGGACACATAGGCCAGCCCGACCACGAACCACAGGGCGATGGGCAGATGGATGGCGGTCAGGACGATCGACTGGGAGTCCTCCGCGAGGGGATACACGTTGGCCGCCACGGCACCGAGCGCGAACAACCCCACCAGCGCCCAGGCCAGTGCCGGTGCCGCCCGGCGACGCCAGGCCAGGAAGACGGCCAGCCAGGGCAGAGCGAACAGGCCGAGGTTGCGTGCGTAGAACTCGGCATCGTGCTCGATGTCCAGTCCGAACAGCGCCGGCACCTTGACCGAAGCCGCCGCGCCCACCGCACACAGGACGACAGGGAGGAGATCGCGTCGCCGTCCCCGGGCGGCGTCTTCCTCCGGGCCGTCGGTGTCGGCGCTCAACACCAGCTGCTTCCACAGCCGTTCGGAGTGCTCCCTGGCGAACTCACGGGAGAGTTCGTCCAGTCCGCCCATGCGTTTGACCGCGACCAGGAACGCCTCGTCGGCGCGCAGTCCGACCGCGAGGAGCTCGTCGACCGAGTCCCGGAGATGGTCCTCCAGCTCCTCGGCGTCGGATCGCCGTAGCTCCGGGCGATGCTGTACATAGGAACGCCACTGGGCGAACTGGGTCTCCAGCCCGTGCTCGTCTTCTGTCGGGGTCATGCCGGGCCCCCCAGCGGATTCGCCGCCCACGTCTGCAGATCGCCTGGACCGAGCCAGACCTTCCTGAGCGCGTCCACGACGGTGTCCCACTGGCGGCGCTGCTCCGCGAGCTCGGCCAGACCGCTGTCGGTGACGCGGTAGTACTTGCGCCGCCGCTCACCGGTCACGGACTGCCAGCTCGACTCCACATGCCCGAGCCGCTCCAGCCGGTGCAGCAAGGGGTAGAGCAGGCCTTCGGTCCAGTCCAGCTCCCCGCCGGAGAGGTGGTTGATCCGCCTGAGGATGGCGTAGCCGTAGCTCTCACCCTCGGCGAGAATGCCCAGCACCATCGGTGTCGCCGACGCGGCGACGAGGTCCTTGGTGACCTTCATCCAGCGTTCCTCCATACCTAGAACTGTGATGCATCTTAGTTCTAGGTATCACTTTTGGACAGGCCTCGGGGGTGATTCGGCCGTGCTCGGCGCTGGCGCACCGTTGGTGCGGCGCTGGTGCAGCGCTTGTGTCGCGGCATTAAGGTCGTCGCCATGACCGATGACTCCCTGCGTTCCGTCACTGTCGAGCGAACCGCCACCGGCCACTTCACCGCGACGAACGCGCGCGGCGGCACGATCAGCTTCGGGTCGGGCGGAGGCAGCGAGTTCACGCCGGTCGAGCTGCTGCTCGCCGCGCTCGGAGGCTGCACCGCGGTCGACGTCGACATCGCGACGAGCCGCCACGCTGAGCCCTCCACCTTCTCCATCGCGGTGACCGGCAACAAGGTCGAGGACGGACTCGGCAACCGGATGACCGACCTCGCACTCGTCTTCTCGGTCACCTTCCCGGACGGCGAGGGTGCGGAGCGCGCCCGAGCCATCCTCCCCAGGGCGATCAAGACCTCTCACGACCGGCTCTGCACGGTCAGCCGCACGGTCGAGATCGGTACGCCGGTCACCGCGACGGTCGAGTAACACCGACCTCCCGGCCTACCCGCTCGGCAATGTCCTGGGTGAGCTTCAGGTGATCGTCCTCGAGGTTCCACTTCCCTGTTCGGGAGGCGTGGTTGGTCACCCAGAAGACCAGGATCGCGTCGCGCTGGAACTCCGCCAGTGTCGCCAGTGACCAGTCGTTGCCACCGTCGTGCCAGGCGAACCGGCGGTCCTCCGAGCCCATGACGACCCATCCGTACCCATAGGCGCCGTCCAGTTCGGGTATCCGCACATGCGGCGCGAACAGCTTCCGCTTCGCGGCGGTGGACAGGACGGTCTCGCCGGTGAGAGCGCGGTGCCAGTGGAACATGTCCCGCGCGGTGGAGAGCATCCCGCCGTTGCCGCGCAGATTCCAGTACGGCCCGTCGGGCGCCCATGGATGGTCCATCGGCCGTCCCTGGGCGCGACCGCGCTCGTCGTACTCGACGGCGACCCACGCGCGCTCCCAGTCGGGCAGCACGTAACCGGTGCGGGTCATCCCGGCGGGTCGGAACAGTTGCCGGGAGAGAAATCGCTCGTAGCTCTGTCCCGAGACCTTCTCGACGATCACGGCGAGCAGGCTGTAGCCGAGGTTCGAGTAGTGGAACTTCTCGCCGGGCCTCGATCGCAGGGGAACCTTCATCGCCTCGGCCAGCAATCCCGCGCGCGACAGCGGGTCGTAGTCGTCGCCGAGCGACTGGGGAAGGCCCGCCGTGTGGGTGAGGAGCTGGTGCACGGTGATGGGCTTCTTGTCGTCCGGCACCCGCCCGAGATGCATGCTGATCGGGTCGCCGACCCGGAGCTTGCCGCTCATCTCCAGCTTGAGGATCGCGGCGGCGGTGAACTGCTTCGTGATCGACATGACGTCGTACACGGTGTCGCAGGTCGCGGGAGTCTTCTCCGCATGGTCGGACAGTCCGCGCCCCGCGCAGTGCGTGAGGTCGTCTCCCTGGGCGGCGACCACGGTGATGCCGGGTCCCTCGGGGAGTGCCTCGTCGAGGTAGCGGTCGACGGCCGGGTCGATCGGATCCCGCCGCGCCGACGCCCCTCTCGCCTCCCCGTCACCGTTTCCTGGTCCGGCCACGGTGTGTACGTCCGAGCACCCGACGAGTGTGAGCACGAGCAACAGCACGAGGGAACCGAGGCGACCCACGTATGCCTCCAAGACAACGACAGCAGATGTGAGGCCGAGGCTGACCGCCGCTGGCGAGCCCATTCAACCCAGGGGCTGTGCGAGCTTGTGCGAGTTCCTGTACGCGCAGGTCAGCGGCGCACACCGAATCGGAGGGACACCCCTATGACGCCACCGCCCGTGCCACCGCCCGTGCCGACGCCCGCCGCCGGAGAGGCCGCGTTCATGGCCGAGCTGCGCCGCCTGAAAGCCTGGTCGGGCCTCAGCTACCGGGAGTTGGAGCGCTCGGCGGCCACGGCGGGGGAGACGCTGCCGTATTCGACGGCGGCGACCATGCTCCGGCGGGACCGGCTGCCCCGTGAGGCCGTCCTGGTCGCGTTCGTCGTCGCGTGTGGCCTCGGCGCCGAAGACACCCTGCGGTGGGTGAACGTCCGCCGCGAACTCGCGATGGGCGTACGGCCGTTGCCCGCCCGGGTCGCGGTGCCGGCCGTGCGGCGGCGCCGACCGCGCTTGCGGCTTGCGGTCGTCGGCGCGGCAGCGGCCTTCGCCGTCCTGGCGGGTGCGGGCGCGTCGGCGATCGGCGGGGGGATCGTGCAGGAGGAGCAGACAGTTGAGGGTGTACGCCAACCCTGAAGATCCAAATACCTATGGCTGATGGACAGTTGGCGGTCTTCCGCGGGCAAGCTTCCGCCCGCAGGATCTGCATGTCCTTGACCCTTCCGACGGTAAGGAAGCGCCTGTGAGAACGACGCACCGCACCGCACGAAGAGCGACCGCCCTCGCCGCACTGGCCACCCTCCTCGCCGCATCCCCGGGGACCGCGGCCGACGACCTGCCGACGGTGACCGCCAGGAGCGAGACCGCCGCACTCTACGACGACGAGCCCGGCGGCAACTCCGACGCCGACGACCCGGCGATCTGGCGCAACCCGGCACACCCCGGACGCAGCCTCGTCGTGGCCACCGCCAAGGAAGGCGGCCTGCGGGTCTACGACCTGGACGGCCGCCTAGTCCAGTCGCTGCCGGCCCCGAAGCCGCCCGCCGCAGACGACGCCCCGGGCCGCTTCAACAACGTCGACCTCGTCTCCGGCCTGCGCACCCCGACCGGACGCGCCGACGTGGCCGTGGTGAGCGATCGCGGCAACGACCGCCTGCGGATCTACCGCATCGACCCCTCCCGCCCCGGCGGCCCTCTGACCGACGTCACCGACCCGGCGGCCGCGCCCGTCTTCTCCGCCGACCAGGCCGAGATCAACGACCAGCGCACCGCATACGGCCTGGCCACCTGGAAGGACGCGGCCACGGGCCGCGCGTACGCCCTGGTCAGCCGACGCGAACGCACCCGCCTGGCCCTGCTCGAACTCGTCCCGGCCGCCGGCGGAACCATCGGCTACCGCCCCGTGCGCACTCTGGACCTGCCGTCCTCCTTCCGCCTGCCGAACGGCACCTCCTGGACACCCTGCCTGGAGCCCGGTGAACTCCCGCAGGTCGAGGGCATGGTCGTCGACCCGGCCACCGGCACGCTCTACGCAGGCCAGGAGGACGTGGGCATCTGGCGGCTGCGCGCGGACCTCACCGGCAAGCCGGTCCTGGTGGACAGGGCCAAGGAGTACGGCGTGCCGGGGACGTACGACGAGGAGAGCGAGGAGTGCGCGCCGGGCGCCGACCCCGGATACGGCGGCACACACCTGTCGGCCGATGTCGAGGGACTGACGCTCTATCAAGAGAGCGACGGGGACGGCTACTTGCTCGCCTCCAGCCAAGGTGACAACACCTTCGCCCTGTACGACCGCGAGGTGAGCGAGGGCAACGAGTACGAGGGGGGCTTCCGGATCGGCGCGGCCTCGCCGACCCTCGACAGCGTGGAGGAGTGCGACGGAGCGGCGATCCTGAACGCCCCGCTGGGCGACCGCTATCCGCGCGGCCTGCTCGTGGTCCAGGACGGCCAGGAGACACCGGAGGTGCCGGACGGCGAAGGCGGCACACGTACGGCGACGGGCTTCAAGTTCGTCGACCTGGGCGCGGTCGTGGACGCCACCGACATGTGACCCGCCACGGCCGCCGGGTATGTGCCCGGCGGCCGTGGAGCCGTAGAGCTGTGACACCGTGGGCGCGGCGCGGTGAGCACACTATGAACAGAATCGAGCGACTCGTAGAGCAACAGCGCATGGGTTCCTAACATCGCACCGCTCGGCGCGATGGTGCGCCACTGAGGCTCAGGAGCATCGCTGTGAATCGCTCAGGTCGGACCCTGCTCTCCCCTCCTCACCTCTGGTCCCGCGCACGACGCGGACTGACCCTGACCGCCGGTGTCGCAGGCCTCGTCGCCGGATCGGTCGGCGGCATCAGCCCGGCCCGGGCGGCCACCGAGGCGCCGCCCGCAAAGGTCTCCTGCCCGTCGAGCCTGGAGGAGAAGGCCACCTGCTACACCGGCCAGGACGCCAACGGGGCGTTCTACGCGATCGCCGTGCCCAAGCGATGGAACGGCTCGCTCGTCGTGCACGCGCACGGCGGCCCCGACCTGGGCGAAGGGTCGGATCCCGAGCGGAGCCTCGGCGACCTGGAGCGCTGGTCGGTGATGGTGGACCAGGGCTATGCCTGGGCGGGCTCGTCCTATCGGCGAGGGGGCTACGGAACTCGCATGGCGGCCGCCGACACGGAGAACGTGCGCCGGCTCTTCGTCGAGGAGTTCGGCCATCCCCAGCGAACCCTCGTCCACGGCCAGTCCTGGGGCGGGAACGTCGCCGCCAAGGTCGTGGAGACGTACGGCAGGCACGGCTCCTACGACGGTGCCCTGCTCACGAACGGCGTGCTGGGTGGCGGCTCACGCGGTTACGACTACCGCGTCGACCTGCGGGTGGTCTATCAGTACTACTGCCAGAACCTTCCCCGCCCCACCGAGCCCCAGTACCCGCTGTGGCAGGGACTGCGTCCCACATCGACCCTGACCGCGACAGGGCTGCGGGCCCGGCTGCAGGAGTGCACGGGATACGCGTCGGCGCCGCAGGATCGCACATCTGCGCAGCAACGCAACCTCGACGACATCCTCGCGGTCACCCGTATCCCGGAGCGGACGCTGGAATCCCACCTGCGTTTCTCCGTGTTCACGTTCCGCGACATCGTGCACAACCGGCTCGGCGACCGAAATCCCTTCACCAACGAAGGGGTGCGGTATTCCGGCTCGCACGACGACAAGGCATTGAACGACGGTGTCGAACGCTTCTCCGCCGACCCCTCGGCCCGACGGGACCTGTCCTACGACAGCGACCTGACCGGCCGGGTCTCGATCCCCGTACTCACTCTGCACGCCATCGACGACCCGACCGCCTTCGTCGAGCACGAGTCCGCGTACCGGGCGAGTCTCGAAGGCGCCCACCGGGAGAGGAACCTCGTGCAGACCTTCACCACAGAGCACGAGCACAGCGAGCTGAGCGACGCCGAGTACGCCAACTCCATTGCCGCGCTGACCGCCTGGGTACGCACCGGAAAGAGGCCCACCCCGCAGTCCGTCGCATCCTCGTGCGCCGCGTACGACCACATCTACGGCACGGGATGCTTCTACGACGCCGACTTCCACCCTCAGCCGTATGCCTCCCGTGTCCAGCCCCGGCCGGCGGGGCTGTCATGGCCGGCCATGACAGCCCGACAGGAGAAACACTGGAGCCGGATCGACGGTGTGGGAATCGCCTCTTAGATGCCGGCGGCCGCCGGATGGGTGGAGCGGATCACGGTGGGGTGCAGGGGTAGTTGTTGCCGGTGCCCAAAAAGATGGAATTGATAGGGCTCAGATTTTCCACGTTCCCATACGGCGCACCGAAGATGATCGACTCGCCTCTGCCAGTGCCGTTGTAACCGGTGCAGAGCTCCACCCAGGCGCCACCGTACTGGTTGTTCACCACGTAATGGTCGCCGAACTGATTGCTGAGGTTATGTGCACCATAGGCCCAGTAGACACCGCCGCTCTGGATACCCGAGTTCGGGTCGGCGTTGTTGTAGATGCACACGGCTCCGTATGGGCACCCGTAATAGGTGGCGTTTGAAGCCGCGGACGCGGGCGCGGTGGTGAGGGCCACGAGTGACCCCGCTACCGCGACGGCCGAAACCGCGAGCCTCACCAATTTCCCGAGAATGGCAAGTACCTCCTTGTGTATTGGTGATTCCCCGTCATCATCTGCCGGGGGAGTCGCTGTCTTCCCGGTCAGCAATTGCGGATCGACCAGACCGGGTCCCAGTTCACGTCGGGTGCGTCCGCGCTGACCGGATAGGTCTGGATCAACGCGCCGTTCTGGCCGTGGGTCGTCGCCTGGGCGTTGCCGGTCTGGCTGTTCACGACCTCGCCGGTGCCCTGCCAGTTCGACAGGTGGTAGAGGTGGCAGTCGTACAGGAAGAAGACCCGCCACTGGTTGACCGTGGGGTCCCAGACGCCGGCGCAGAAGTTGCCCGTGTCGCAGCTGATGTGCTCGCCGTTGGGCACGAGTTGCGAGGAGGCGGCCGGTGAGATCGTCGGGGCGACGGCGGACGTGGCGGAGGTCGCCGCCTGGGCCGACCCGGAGACGAACACGGAGGCCGACACCAGGGTCATGGTGGCGACCGCACCGAGCAGGGATCGCTGGGGACGCATGAGTTCGGTTGCTCCTGTGTGTGGGGGGCGAGCGAAGGGTGTGCGGAGGAGCGGAGACCGGTCGTTGCGACAGCAACTTAGGAGACCGCCGACCTCGACGGTCCCTGACAGATGTCAGGGACCGGGAGGGCTGCCACGGTCGAGGACACGGAGCCGTTCATGACGGTGGTCGAACCCCGGGGGTCAGGACGGGTTTTCGTTCCAGGTCTCGTCGGTGTTTTGTGCTGTTTCCTCCGTGAAGCGACTGTCCACGAAGGCGACCAGGGCCATGGTGTCGGAGTCGGGTTCCTCGGTCGTCGGTCGATGGGTGATCGTTTGGGGCAGCATCACCAGTGCTGTCGTCCCCTGTTCGTCGTTCGAGGGGCGCAACTGGACACGGATGCTGTGCCGGTCCGCCAGTCGGCCGACCACGAACAGGCCCATGCGCTGGGAGATCGAGGCGTCCACGGTAGGCGGGTCGGCGAGGATGCGGTTGATCTCCGCGAGCTCTTCGTGGGGCAGACCTATGCCCTGGTCGTAGATCTCGAGCATGATGCGGCCGTCGGGCAGCCGTGCGGCGGTGACCAGGACCGGGACATGAGGGGAGGAGAAGGCGGCGGCGTTCTCCAGGAGTTCGGCGAGCAGATGGACCAGGTCGTTGACGGCGCGCCCGTCGATCTGGGCTTCCGGGACGACGGAGAGCTGGATGCGCTCGTACTGCTCCACTTCCGAGATCGCCGCGCGGATGACGTCGACCAGGGGCAGCGGCTGGTCCCATTGCTGGGCGGGGGCCTCGCCGCTGAGGACCAGGAGGTTCTCACCGTTGCGGCGTACCCGGGTGGCGAGGTGGTCGAGCTGGAAGAGGTTCTCGAGCTGGTCGGGGTCGGCCTCCCTGCCCTCCAGTTCGGAGATCATGGCGAGCTGACGCTCGATCAGGGACTGGCTGCGGCGGGCCAGGTTGCCGAGGATCGTGTTGATGTTGGCGCGCAGCAGGGCCTGTTCGGCGGCGAGGCGGACGGCCTCGCGGTGGACGTGGTCGAAGGCGCGGGCGACCTCGCCGATCTCGTCCGTGCTGGTGATCGGGATGGGTTCCACGTCGGAGTCGACCCGGCCGGGGATGGCGCGGGTGAGCTGGGTCAGCCGGGCTGGCAGCCGCTCCCCGGCGATCGCGTGGGCGGAGGCGCTGAGCTGCCGCATGCTGGTGCTCATGGTGCGGGCGACCCAGTTCGCGAGGAGGAAGGCGACGAGGATGGCGGCGAGTACGAGCGTGGCGTTGACGATGGCGTCGGTGCGGGCCTCGTCGGCTATGTCGTGGGCCTCGGCCAGCGCGGTGTCGGCGAAATACACCTCGATACTGCGATAGGCGTCGAAGCTGAGGGTCGAGGCGGCGAAGAAGGTCTCGGGCGTGATGCCCTGCTCGGCCAACTGCGCAGCTGTCGCACCGGAGGCGATGGCACTGGTCATCTTGTCCAGGCTCGGTGGGGCGACGAAGTCCTGCCCGGCGGCTTCGGCCCGCGTCCGGGCCTCGGCGAGTTTCTGCCGGCCCTTCTTCTCCGCGTCGGTCAGCGCCTTGCGCAGCCGGGCCACGTCGGCGGTGCCCGCGAAGCCGGCGAACTCCTGGAGCGCGATCTGCTCGAGGTAGACGTAGGAGCTGAACGAGGCGAGCTGGGTCTGGAGTTCGCCCTTGGCGAGCTTGCTTCGGTCCTCGACCAGGAGATGGGTGCCGATGGCGCGGATCAGGGACTCGGCGGCCTGGGTCAGGGAGGCGGCGTAGAGGGTGCGGCCGAAGGTCGCCTGACTGATGATGCCGAAGCCCAGCTCGTTGGAGATCTCCATCAACGGGTGCTGGACGGCGTGGTAGCTCTCCTCGGTCTGTACGCCGGTCATCTTGGCGGTGAAGGCGTTGGCACGCACCGCGGCGAGCTGCTTCTCGCCCGTGCGGACAAGGCCGACCCGGCGTTCGAGACTGGCGGTCTTCGGCATGCGGGCGACCGCCTCGTCGAACTTCTTCGCGTCCTCGTCGGTGATCTGCCGGGCTCTGGCGATCGTGTCGGAGTCGCGGTCGCCCTTCACCAACGGGATGACGGAGACGTCGCGTTCGTTGATGGCGTCGCTGGCGTACTTGTTCGCCGCCTGGACCAGCTCCGCCACGCGGACCGCGTCCTCGGCGGTCTGCCAGGTGTCGACGGAACGTTTCACGCGTACGCCGCCGAGGACGAGGGCGACGATCACCGGGATCAGCAGGATGGCCTGGAGCTTTTGGGCCACACGCAGGTTGCGGGCTCGTAATCTTCGGCCCGCGGGGGTGGGGGTGTGCGACACGGTCGTCCTATCGGGCTCGGTCCCGCCTCGTGTTCGACACTCTCCTCAACGAGACGGTCACGGTGAGTTGATCTGAACGGATCGGTCCGATGTCTAGCATTCTGCTTACGCTTCTGACCCGGATTTCACCGAAGTGGTGCACAGTTGAGCTTTCAAGCGATGGCAGGCAGGTAGCAGCGGCACGCGGGACGCCGGCCGGTACGCCCAAACCCCGTTGAGACCCTTCTTGATCTCTCCTAGGTTGGCCCGCGTGACGATCGAGGTGCCCTACCAGCCGCTTCCGGTTCACCAGACAGACGTGCGCTACGCCCATGGCCCCGACTCCGCCGTGCAGCCCGGCGTACCCGTCGGCGAGACGATCGAGTTCGACTGGATCGACAGCGCGATCTACCCGGGAACGTCAAGGAAGTTCTGGGTCCATGTGCCCGCGCGGTACGACCCCTCGGAGCTGGCGTCGCTGATGGTGTTCCAGGACGGATGGTGGTACCTGGACCCTGAAGGGGAGGTCCGCGGCGGGATCGTTCTGGACAATCTCGTCCACCGCGGTGACATCCCGGTCACCATCGGCGTGTTCGTCGACTCGGGTGTCTTCCCGGACGCCGAGGATCCCAAGAACCGCAACACCGAGTACGACGCCTATGACGATCGGTACGTCAGTTTTCTCCTGACAGAGATCATCCCGGAGGTCACGAAGCGCTACTCGATCGCCGAGGACCCCGATCGGTGGGGTATCTGCGGTGGCAGCAGCGGCGGGAACTGCGCCTTCACCGCGGCGTGGCTGCGCCCGGACAGATTCCGCAGGGTGATCGGGTACTTGTCCAGCTTCACGCAGATGCCAGGCGGCAACCCATACCCGGAACTCATCCCCCGCGTCCCTCGCAAGCCGCTGCGTGTCTTCATGCAAGCGGGCCATCGTGACCTGCGCTGGAACGAACCCGAGGCGAACTGGCTCGCCGACAACCTGCGCGTCGCGGCCGCGCTCGCGGAAGCCGGCTACGACTTCCGCCTCGTCCTGGGCGACGGCGGCCACAGCCCCAACCACGGCGGGGTCCTGCTTCCCGATGCCCTGCGCTGGCTGTGGCGTTCGGACGATCGCCCGCACTGACCGGTGCGCCGAGGCGCGACGACTTCGGCCTCGGTGATGAGTTTTTGTGTCCGCAGCCGTCACACATACGAGGGGACACGACGTGGCGGAGGGATGGCGCGATGGGTGCGGACACGCGGTTGGAGGAAACGGGCGTGAGCGGTCCGGGTGAGAGTGGGCTGGGCGAGGTTGACGAGCCGGCGTTCTCACGGCTGGTGGAGCGGCACCGGCGGGAGCTGCACGTGCACTGCTACCGGATGCTGGGGTCGTTCGAGGATGCCGAGGACACGGTGCAGGAGACGTTCCTGCGGGCCTGGCGACGCCGGGAGACGTTCGAGGGGCGGTCGACGTTCCGGGCCTGGCTGTACCGGATCGCCACCAACGCCTGCCTGGACCTGCTCGCCAAATGCCGCCCGGAGCCCGCGTCCGGCGGCGAGGTGCTGTGGCTGCAGCCCTACCCGGACCGGCTGCTCGACGAGCTGCCCGCGACTGGCGCGGACGAGCCGGAGACGGTTGCCGTCGCGCGGGAGACGATCGAGCTCGCGTACCTGGTCGCGGTTCAGCATCTCGCGCCGCGCCCGCGGGCCGTGCTGATCCTGCGGGACGTGGTCGGCTGGCCGGCGAAGGACGTCGCGGAACTCCTCGGGGACTCCGTCAACTCCGTGAACAGCGCGCTGCAGCGGGCCCGCGCCGGAATGCGGGAGTGGCTGCCCGCCGAGCGACAGGACTGGACCGGCGGTGACCAGGACACCGCGACGCGCGAACTGGTGCGCCGCTACACCGACGCCAGCGTTGCCACGGACGTCGACAGCCTCGCCGCACTGCTGCGGGACGACGTCCGCTGCTCGATGCCGCCTACGCCGGGCCTCTACGTCGGCCGCGAGGCGGTGGTGAAGGACTGGGTCGAGAGCGGCTTCCAGGACATGAAGGGCCTGCGCGCGGTCCCGACTTACGTGAACCGGCAGCCCGCTGTCGCCTTCTACCTCTGGCACGAGCAGGAAGGCGTATACCTGCCGCTGACGATCGACGTCCTGCGTGTCACCAACGGGGCGATCAGCGAGATCACCACGTTCCACGACGACCGCTTCCCACGGCTCGGCCTGCCGGAACGCCTGCCGGCGGACAGCACCGAGTAGGAGGCAAGGGCGTGTGTGACCGCACTCACGTGGCTCTCAGTGCTGCCCGATCACGCGGTTCAAGAAGCTCTTTTTGGGCAACGGCGTGCTGGTCGCCGACCTTTCGGCGGCACTGGTAGAGGGTGTTCGCCCCGTCGGATGCCCGGCGCGAGCGCAGGCCACGTGGTGGCCGGTGGGGTCGAGCGGGGCGTTCCTGCGTATGCTTTCAGGCCGCAGGCGTCAGCGACGTGAGCTCTTCGTGGGGTGGTTCGGCTTCGTTGTTGGCTGTATCGCCCGTAGTCTTCATGGGTCCACGGCGTCATCTAGCGGGCGTCGAATACTGGAGGCTATACCTCGTGCTCATTGCTCAGCGTCCGTCACTGACCGAAGAGGTCGTCGACGAGTTCCGCTCCCGGTTCGTGATCGAGCCGCTGGAGCCGGGCTTCGGCTACACCCTCGGCAACTCCCTGCGCCGTACCCTCCTGTCGTCGATCCCCGGCGCTGCTGTCACCAGCATCCGTGTCGACGGTGTCCTGCACGAGTTCACCACCGTGCCGGGCGTCAAGGAGGACGTCACCGACCTGATCCTCAACATCAAGCAGCTGGTCGTCTCCTCGGAGCACGACGAGCCGGTCGTGATGTACCTGCGCAAGCAGGGTCCGGGTCTGGTCACCGCCGCCGATATCGCGCCTCCGGCCGGTGTCGAGGTGCACAACCCCGACCTGGTCCTCGCCACGCTCAACGGCAAGGGCAAGCTGGAGATGGAGCTGACCGTCGAGCGCGGTCGCGGTTACGTCTCCGCCGTGCAGAACAAGCAGGTGGGCCAGGAGATCGGTCGTATCCCGGTCGACTCGATCTACTCGCCGGTTCTGAAGGTCACGTACAAGGTCGAGGCGACTCGTGTCGAGCAGCGCACCGACTTCGACAAGCTGATCGTCGATGTCGAGACCAAGCAGGCCATGCGTCCGCGTGACGCCATGGCGTCGGCCGGTAAGACCCTGGTCGAGCTGTTCGGTCTGGCTCGCGAGCTCAACATCGACGCCGAGGGCATCGACATGGGCCCGTCCCCGACGGACGCCGCCCTCGCCGCCGACATGGCGCTGCCGATCGAGGAGCTGGAGCTCACCGTTCGGTCGTACAACTGCCTCAAGCGTGAGGGCGTCCACTCCGTGGGCGAGCTGCTGGCCCGCTCCGAGGCGGACCTGCTCGACATCCGCAACTTCGGCGCGAAGTCCATCGACGAGGTCAAGGCGAAGCTGGCCGGCCTGGGCCTGGCCCTGAAGGACAGCCCGCCCGGATTCGACCCCACCGCCGCCGCCTTCGGTGCGGATGACAATGGGGACGCGGGTTTCGTGGAGACCGAGCAGTACTGAGTGCCGCGCTGAGTCGCGGGGAAGTGCGCGGCCTGTCGAGGGTGCGCAGGGCTTTTCGTCCTGGTGCGTGACAGGCGTTCACACAGTCGGCATCCACCGCCGCCCCGGCGAACCGTTCGCCCTCGTCGACCGAGCCCCCGCCGGGGCTCGGTCGACGGCGTTCACCGGGACGCCCCTTCCCACATCGACGTGCCGACTGGGGGGACAGGCGAGGAAGGCGCTGAACGAAGAGGCGCCTTCGTACCGGGAGCCGTCAGCACTGAGGTCTTTGTGAGGGCGGTGTCGCGAGGGCGTACGTGGCTTCGTATTCGGAGGAGAGCTGATAGAAGCCCGGCTCGTCGACCGTGAGGCGGGTGAACTCGCCCTGGCGGCGCAGGCAGCCACCGTTGTCGGTGTGCAGCCAGGGTGAGTACGCGATCCGTATGGTCACCGAACCGGGCCTGGGTATGTGGACGACGAGGTACGCGTCCGACGCGCTGACGACCTCCCCGGGCGCGGTCACGAGCGGCACCGCGTTCCGTACCCGGTACAGCCGCCAGTGCGCATCGCTCCACACCGGCTCCAGCCAGGCCGGCTCTCCGCGCACCAGGTGTGCCTCCGCCGCGCCGTACTGGTCGGGCTCGGCGTCGGAGACCGCGACATAGCCGACGGCCCAGCGGTTCAGCCAGGCCCGGTAGGTCGTCGCGGAGAGGGTGCCGTCGTAGAAGAGCCGGCCGCGGTCCATGTCCAGCTGGGTGTTCCAGCCGCGGGCCAGGTTGACGTGGGAGGAGAGCAGGGCGGCCTCGCGGTGGTCGTCGGCCGGGACGACCTCGACGCGTGTGCGGTTGGCGTCGAGCCGATCGAGCTCGCGGACGAGCCCGTGGGCGTCGGCGGCCCATGCCGGGACCGTGTCCGAGCCCGTGAGGAAGGACGTGGGCGTGCCCGATCCGAGCCAGACCAGGGACCCGACCAGCGCCAGGGCGAGGCCGCCGCGCCGGTACCGGGCCGGTCGTTCCAGGTTGAGCAGGCCGGCCAGTAGTACGGCGGGAGCGAACAGCAGCGCCAGCCGCTCGACGTTCGAGCCGATGGGGGAGGGGGTGAGATAGGTGAGGACGACGCCCGCCGCGTACACGGCTCCGCCGAGCCGTACGACCCGCCAGCCGCGCGGGGCGCATACCGCCACCGCGACACCCAGCACCGTGGGCAGCCAGATCCGCCCCGCCGACATCGGCTGCTCGCCGTCGAAAGGGAACAGCAAGGCAGTCGCCCCGACGACGATGAACGGTGGAACCGTGAGCACAGCGGCCCGCCACCCGTCGCGGACCAGGCCGTAGGCCGCACCCGCGACGAGCAGGAACAGGCCGGCCACCGGGCTGCTCATGGTCGCCAGCATCGCGTATCCGGCAGCCGGCGCCAGCCGCCGTTCGCCCACCAGCAGCACACACGCCGCAAGCGCGAACGCGACGCCCAGCGCGAACGTCACCCGGCCCGCCGCGACATCGACCCACAGCCCGAACGCGGCCATCAGCGCCGGTGCCAGGGGACGTCGTATCCCGGACCGCACGAACAGCGCGGCGGCCAGCCAGCCGGCGGCCAGCCCGGAGGCCACGGCGATCGTCCGCACACCGAAGAAGCCCATCAGATACGGCGAGAGCAGACTGTAGTTCGCGGTGTGCAGTCCGCCGAACCAGAACAGTCCGTACGCCGAGTCGCCGTGCTCGGCGGCGAAGCGCGCCCAGGTGTCCTGGGCCGCGAGGTCGCCGCCGCCGTTGGCGCGGAAGAAGGCCCATACGAGATACAGCGGGAGCATCGTGACCGTGGCGAGCAGGGGCACGCGATGGCGGCTCAGAAGGCCGGTGAGCCGCCGACGGTTTCCCGGCCGCGCCGTAGAAGCACCCTGCTCGGCGTCGGCGATCGTGTCGACAGCGGCTGTCATGGGGGTGGCTCCGTTCGGCGATGATCAACTCGACGGCGACACGCGGACGGGAGGGGGCGGGGCCAGGGGGAGATGGAGGCGTGTCCTGTATCGGCGGGGAGCGGCAGCGCGGATGTCGTGCGGAGAGCACCGCGCCGGTGGTGCCGGCCGTCGTTTGAATCTTCGCCGTCGCCCCTCTGGCAGACATCAGCCGTTCGGCCGAGCCGTCGGCGAGGAGACCATCCGGGAACCGGCAATCCGGCCGAGGCACGGATGATATCCGCAGCGTCGATCTGGAATCTTGTTCGGCCAGGCGAGCCCCGTGATCGAGCGGCGGATGGCTTCTCAGGGGACCAGGACCACCTTGCCGAGGTTGCGGCGGGACTCGATGATCTCGTGGGCGCGTGCGGCTTCGGCGAGTGGGATTTCGGCGAACACGTGGGGGCGTAGCGTGCGGTCGCGGTGGAGTTCCCACAGCTCGTCGAGCCAGCGCGCGTACAGCTCGGGCTTGTTCCGGGCGATGGCCGCCATCTGGAAGCCGGTGACCGAGGCGCTCCGGACGAGGAGCTCGTACGCGTCGATGGTGCCGCCGCCCGAACTGAAGGCGACCAGACGGCCGCCGGGGGCCAGGGCGCGCACCGCGGGGCTGAGGAGTTCGCCGCCGACCCCGTCCAGGACGACGTCGACCGGATCGCCCCAGGACTCGTCCTCGTACAGAACGACCTCGTCGGCGCCCAGGCCGCGAACGAACTCCTCCTTGTCGGCGCTGCTGACAGCCGCGACCACGCGGGAGGCGCCGCCTGCCTTGGCGTACTGCAGGGCGAGGGTGCCGACCGTACTGGCCGCCGCGGTCACCAGAACGGTGTCGCCGGGGCGGGGCCGGCCGGCCTCGTAGGCGCCGCGTGCCACGAGGCCGCTGCGGACGAGGGCCACGGCGTCCACGGCGGTCGCCCGGTCGGGGACGGGCGAGGCCATCGACTGGTGGACGAGGGCCAGTTCGGCGTAGGCGTGGGCGAAGCAGAGGCCGGTGACGCGGTCTCCCGTGGCGAAGCCGGTGGCGCCTTCGCCGACGGCGACGACGGTACCTGCCACCTCACCACCGAGCGGGACTGGTTCGGTGCCCTCCCGCACCTTGCGTACGGCCGGCAGCGTGACCCCGATCGCCTCGGTGCGTACGAGCAGCTCACCGGGGCCGGGTTCTGGAACGGGGACCTCCTCGGTGAAGAGAACCTCGGGGCCGCCGCTGGCCTGGTAGCGGACACGGCGCATGGGCACCTCCGGGTGTGAAACGGACGCGAAAGCGTGGGGTGACCCACGGAACTGTTGGGATCCCCAATGGATTGTCACCGTAGGCTGGAATCATTGGGAAGTCCAATGACTTTGGGATAGCCTGCGTCCATGACCCGCACCGAACACCCGCGCGCTCTGGCGCACATCCAGTCCCTGCCGAGCTGGCTCGTCGGGCGGGTGGCGGCGCGTGGCCGGAGCCTGGTCGCCCAGGCGATCGCAGTGGAAGGGCTGAAGCTGACCCACCACGCCGTGCTCGCGGCAGTGTGTGAGAACGGCCCGCTCGCCCAGGCGGATCTGGTGCGCCAACTGGGCTTCGACGCGAAGGACGTGGTCCTCCTGGTCAACCACCTGGAAGCCGCCGGGCTGGCCGTGCGCGCGGCCGATCCCCGGGACCGCCGCAAGAACGCGGTGACGGTGACGCCGGCGGGCGTGGAGACCCTGGAGCGGTGCGCGGAACTGGCGCAGCGGGCCAACGCCGAGTTGCTGGCGCCGCTCAGCGAGGCGGAGGGGCGGCAGCTGATGGAGCTGCTGACCCGGGTGTTCGAGGCGTAGTGCAGCCCTGCGCGTCTACGTCTAGGGGTGCACCCGGCTGAGGAACTGCCTCATCAGTTCGGCGACCTCGTGCAGATGCTCGTCTCCGCGTTGCGCGGGTGGTTCGACAACCCGGACGCCGATGCCCCGGCCTGGTGCCGCGCACTGGACGACCCGGTCGTGGGTGCCGCGCTGCGGTTGCTGCACGCCACGCCAGCCCACCCTTGGACGGTGGCGGGCCTGGCGGCCGAGGTGGGGGTGTCGCGGGCAGCGCTCGCCCGGCGGTTCACGGCGCTGGTCGGCGAACCACCGATGGCCTACCTCGCGGACTGGCGTATCGCCTTGGCCGCGGACCTCCTGCGGGAGACCGACGACACGGTGGGCACGATTGCACGGAAGGTGGGCTACGCCAACGCCTTCGCGCTGAGCGTGGCGTTCAAACGGCTGCGCGGCACCCGCCCGAGCGACCACCGCAGCCCGAAACCCACGCAGTGGCGGGCCGGATGAGTCTCAGCGTGCTCTCCCTCGCACGGTGATGGAGTAGCGCGCCCATCTGCGGAGTCGGCCTGAGCGCGGGGGCCCGCCCCCGTGGCCGTGGCAGAGGCCGTCAGGGGCGGGCGGGTCGGCTACAGGGCGGTGAACGTCCACAGCAGGTTGGTGCTGCTGCCGTACGTCCACTGCTTGGTGACGGAGCCGGAGGAGACGTTGCCGCCGCCGTCCAGGACGAGTCCTGAGGTGCGGTTGGCGATGGAGTAGCGGCCGTCGCCGCGGTGGGTGATCAGCCACTGCTGGTTGGTGCCGCCGTTCCAGGCGGCCTGGCGGGCGGCCGAGCCGTCGGTCGTGGCGCCCCAACCGTCGGCGACCATGCCGTTGGTGCGGTTGACCAGCTTGTAGTAGCCGTTGCCGACGTCGACCGCCTGCCACTGGAGGTTGCTGCTGCCGTCCCAGGTCCACTGCTTGAGGTTGGAGCCGGAGGCGACGTCGCCGCCGCTGTCCAGGGCCAGACCGTCGGTGACGTTGACGACCTTGAAGTACGTCGACGGATCGAACTGCACCTTCAGGGACGTCACCCTGTCGTTGTTGCCGGTGGTCCTCAGATCCGCGTTGTCGGAGGCGAAGGTCCACGCGGTGCCGGTGAAGTCGTCGCCGGAGTAGCCGATGACCTGGTGACCGGGAGCGAGGCGCAGGGAGGAGAGGGTGCGCGGGGTGAGGCCGGCCAGGGTCAGTTCGTCCGCGGTGTACTCGCCGACTTCGAGGACGGTGCCGGTGCCGGAGTAGCCGACGTCCTTGAAGGCCACGGCCCCGGCCAGCGGGCGCAGGCTGGGGATCTCGCCCTTGAAGCAGAGCTTCAGGACGTAGGCGTCGGAGGTGAAGGGCGCCGACGACGGCAGGGTGATCGTCAGGCCGTTGGCGTCCTGAGTCGGGGTCGCCAGCTTGATGTAGGAGTCCGCGCCGGAGCCGAGCAGCTTCACCGACTTCAGCGAAGAGACGTCGATCCGGGTGGAGTTGAGGGTCTTGATCGTCAGCGAGCTGCCGGGCCAGCCGAGGACCGTGGCGTACAGGACCTTGTTCGCCTTGCTCCGGGTGAAGCGGATGTCCTGCGCGGTGCCGGCCGTCGGCCGGGTGAAGGATCCGCCGCCCATTTTCGTGGGTCCCTCGCCGTACGCCGTCCAGGCCCGGGTGTCGTAGATCGACTCCCCGTGCCGTTTCAGGTAGTCGCCGATGGCGAGCAGGATGTCCCGCTGGCCCTGGGGGATGGTGCCGTCGGC
Source organism: Streptomyces sp. RG80 (assembly GCF_040446465.1). Taxonomy (NCBI): domain Bacteria; kingdom Bacillati; phylum Actinomycetota; class Actinomycetes; order Kitasatosporales; family Streptomycetaceae; genus Streptomyces; species Streptomyces sp. RG80. The sequence continues at coordinate 521,314 of NZ_JBEAAJ010000006.1, forward strand.
CATGGGCGCGATGTTGAGCAGCATGTTGCCGTTCTTGCTGACCCGGTCGATCAGGGCGTGCAGCATCTGCTGCGTCGAGTAGTAGCCGATGCCCTGCGTGTAGCACCAGCTGGAGCTGGAGATGCTGTCGTCGGTCAGCCAGTACGGGTTGGTGAGGTCGGCCGGTCCGCCGCGCTCGTAGTCGAAGACCACGCCGTGACTGTCGAGGCCGTCCTTGTACGTGGCGACGACTTCCTTGCCCCATGCGTTGGCCTGGTTGTAGTAGTACGCGAGGAAGTTGAGGCGCTGGGTCTCGTCGACGTGGTCCAACCGCCAGTCCTGCCACAGGATGTCGGGCCTGGCCCGGTCGATGACCTCCTTGAGCTTGTCGTACCAGAGCTGGTTCTCGGCCGCCGAACTCAGCTGCCCGTACAGCTTCTTGAGACTTTCGTCCGACTGCGCGGGCGCGTACTCGTAGTAGCCGGTGTAGTTGTACGCGTGGTGCATCGCCACCAGCAGCTTGAGATCCTTCGCGCGGATGGCGTCGGTGAAGAGCTTCAGCAGGTTCAGGCCGGGGCCCTTGTCGACCGAGTTCCATTCGCTGACCTGGCTGTCCCACATCGAGTAGCCGTCGTGGTGCTCGGCGACCGGACCGGCGAACCTCGCGCCGGCATCGACGAAGAGCTGCGCCCACTCCTCGGGGTCGAAGGCGCCGCCCGACGACTTGAGCTTCGGCGCGAACTCCACGTGGTTTCCGGCGAGATCGTCGGCGCCGTCGATGAAGTTGTGGAACGGCCACACCGACGGGTCGCCGTAGGTGGCGATGTGGTGTTTGTTCGCGTTGCTGCCGGGGGCGTACATGTTGCGCGGGTACCACTCGCTGTCGTTCGCGGGGACGCTGAAGACGCCCCAGTGGAAGTAGATCCCGAACTTGGCGTCCCGGAACCACTCGGGAGCGGCGGGGTGTTGGTTCACGGAATCCCACGTGGGTGTGTAGGTGGCTGGGGCCGCGTGGGCACGGCCCGCGGTGAACGCGTCGGTGGCGACGGCGGCCGCCACGACGGCCGTGGCGCCGGCGACGAACTGACGTCTGCTGAGCGAACTCGACATGAGGGCATCCCTGATGCAGAGGGGGGACAGGGGAACCTGGGCAGCGGATGTTACGGATGAAGGTCGTCCCTGAGTCCCATCCGTGTCAACAGATGTGCAGGGATGAATAGTTGAGATTGGTCGACAAGTGGAGTCACTTTGAGGACGATGGTCCTGATTTCAGCAATCAGACATCACATGTATTTGCCCTGGCTCATTGCAGGTCAAGGTGGCCGGTCGCTAGATTGACGGGATGGATCGTGGCTGCCGGGGGACTGCTCAGGCAATTTGTCCGCACGGCGCCACCCTGCCTGCCGCGGCGATCGCGTCCCTTCTCGGGCGCCCCAGTATCATCGCGACCTACGTGGCCGAGGGCTCATCAGGCCGGACGTGCCGACCGGGAACGGCGGCGGAAGGAGTTCCCGGTGTCCCTGACGGACAAGGCCATCGAACAGATCCGTGAGCTGATCCGCACCGGCGCGCTGCCCCCGGGTTCCAAGCTGCCCCCCGAGCCCGACCTGGCGGCCCAGCTGGGCCTGTCCCGCAATCTGGCGCGCGAGGCGGTCAAGGCGCTGGCCGTCGCCCGGGTCCTGGAGGTCCGGAGGGGCGACGGCACGTATGTCACCAGCCTCCAGCCGAGCCTCCTGCTGGAGGGGCTGGGTGGCGCGGTGGAACTCCTCCAGGGCGACTCGGGGGCCCTGCGGGACCTGATGGAGGTACGACGGCTCCTTGAACCGGTCGCCACGGCCCTGGCCGCGACGCGCATCACCGACGATCAACTGGCCGAAGTGAAGAGCCACTTGGACGCCATGCGGGAGGCCCGCGAGGATGTCGAGCGGCTGAACGTCCACGATGCCGCCTTCCACCGCGCGGTCGTCGCCGCCACCGGCAACGAGTCCCTGCTGACACTTCTGGAAGGCATCTCCGGCCGTACCCTGCGAGCCCGCATCTGGCGAGGCCTGGTCGACACCCAGGCCTCGGGCCGCACCCTCGCCGAACACGAGGCGATCTTCACGGCCCTGTCCACCCGCGACGCCGCCCTCAGTCAGGCCGCGGCCCTGCTGCACGTCAGCAACACCGAACAGTGGCTGCGCGAACACCTGCGTGCCACCGAGGCTCCCACGCCGACGGAACGTGGGGGCACGTAAGCGGCACCGGCACGGGGGTGGGAGCGGGAGCTGGGCTGAAGGGTGGCCATGGCACCGCCCGTCACAACGATCGGCCCGCAGGGTCAGTGGCCCTGCTGTCGTGCCCGCAGCCACAGGAGCAGGTGCCAGTCCTGGTCGTTGGCGAGTGGGTCGGCGGTGTGGGCGGGCCTGCCGTCGACGGTCGAGGGCATGACGAAGGCGCAGGTGGCGGAGCCGTCTTCGGAGTAGTTCGCCATGTTGGCGCGCAGGATGGCCTCGGCGAGCCGGTCGGTCTGGTCCGTGCGCAGCGTGGTCGGCAGCCGTAGCAGGGTCACGGCGGTCAGGGTGCTCCAGTAGTGGGGGAAGACATCGCCCCACAGTCGGTTGGCGCCGAACCAGAAGCCGTCCCAGTGCCGGATGGCGATTCCGTGCAGCCGGGCGTGGGGCTGAGGGCCGCCGAACGCCAGCAGCCAGGGCAGTCGTTCGGCGATGGCGTCGTGGAAGACCGGGTCGCCGGTGAGCGTGTGGGCATCGGTCAGGAGGTCGAGCAACGGGGCCACGATGGACTGCTCGTAGCTGGCACCGCGTCACTGGCGAGAACCTCAACGCGGTCCGCGCCGCTCTCACCCCACGTGCCCTGGTGACCGTCTGGCCCGACCTCGACGTCGATGTCGACGCGGTCCTGGCCGCGCTGCCCGAGGAGGGATCCGTGGAGTTCGTCTGGGAGGCACAGGACGGGACGATCAGTCACGCGCTCGTCGACGACACCGAGTACCGGGAGCTCGCCGCGCTGGTGGCGGGCGCGAGGGCGGCCCGCGCCCTGCCCGTGAACCTCGACGATCGCCACCCGCTGCTCCACGCGGTCCTGCCCGACAGCGACGGCGTGCTGCGCGCCCGGTGGTGAGCCGTGGCCGACTGAGGGTCGTACCGTCGGGAAGGGCTGCCTGGAGAGGCGCATTCCCGCTCGTGCAAGGGTCTGCGGCGTCCCCTCCGAACGTGGTCTGTTGTGGGTCGTGGGCCAGGGGGCGCTCCAGGTATGGGGCCGCCGGCTCAAGCCGTCCTGGTGGTTCCGTAGACCGCGTCACGGCCGTGGGTTTCAGACCCGGCACCTGGCAGCATGAGGAAGCTTGATCCGAATCCTCGTACTGTGGAGGTTTGATGCTTGCAGGTGTCGTCGTCGCCGCGCAGCCCGGTGTGGAGGATCTCGCCGTGCAGGCCGAGGAGTTGGGATTGCGCAGCTTCTGGGTCAACGACACCCCGATGGTCCACGGTGACCCCTTCGTCGCCTTGGCGCTGTGCGCGAAGGCCACCCGGCGCATCAAGCTCGGGATCGGCGTGACCTCACCGGCGTTGCGCTCGGCCCCGGCCGCGGCGAGCGGGTTCGCCAGTCTCAACGCCCTGGCACCGGGCCGGATCATCTGCGGGGTCGGCACCGGCAACACCGCCCGGCGCACACTCGGCATGCCACCCGCCACCGCGGCCGCGCTGGAGGGCTTCACCGCGGCGCTGCAGGATCTGTGTGCCGGGCGCTCGACCGAGTACCGCGAAGGTGACCGGGTCCGCGACGTCCGGTTCCTGCACGCCGGGGCGCACGTGAACACTGCCGATCCGATCGAGTTCGTCGTGGCCGCGCTGCACGGACCGAAGGCCGCCGCCGTCGCCGGTCGCCGCGGCACCGGCCTCATCTCCTTCGGCCTGCTCGACCCCACCGCCTGGCAGGCGCTGCACAACGCCCGCCGTCGAGCCGCCGACGGCACGGTCCACGACTCCAACTCCCCGGCGGACTCGTCCGTGAACTCCTACGTGGTCACCGCGCTCCACCTGCTGCGCGGCGACGAGGACCCTGGCAGCGACGCGGCCCGGGACGCCACAGGTCATCTCGTCCTGTCGATGCTGGACTTCGCCGCCGATACCCCCGCCTTCGTCGGGCAACTCGGTCCCGACGAACGCGAGGCGGTGCGAAAACTCCTCGACCGGCGGGGCACCACCGCCACCGCGCCGGACCGGTACACCAAGCTCTACCCCAACTACCTCGGACGCATCGCAGCCCAGGACCGGGACCTGGTCCTGCCCTCGCTGATGAACAGCGTGGCCCTCGTCGGTACCCGCGACGACCTCCGTACCCGTATCGCCGCTCTGGAACAGGCAGGCGTCGACGAACTCCTCATCCAACCGGTGATCGACCCGCCCAGCGAGATGGCCCAACTTGTTGAGCTTCTCACCTAAGCGACGAGCGTTGAGCGCAAACGTTGGAAGCGTGGCTCGTGGAGTGCTCCGAGTGGAGTGGATGTGTCGGCCCGTCGATCGCTACGCCGAGGTGGGCCGGTGCGGGGAGCGGAGCACGAGCAGGGTGATCTCGCTGGGCGCGAAGACGCGGAACGGCGGGCCCCAGAAGCCGGTGCCGCGGCTGGTGTAGAGGAGGGTGCGGGGGCCGTGGTGGGTGAGGCCGGCGAGGGCGGGCTGGTCGAGGCGTACGAGGTGGTGGAAGGGCCAGATCTGGCCGCCGTGGGTGTGGCCGGACAGTTGGAGGTCGATGCCGGCGGCCACTGCCCGGTCGATGAACTTGGGCTGGTGTGCCAGGAGCAGGACGGGTAGGTCCGGGTCGGCGCCGTTCAGGGCTCCGGCGAGGTGGGCACGGTGACCTGCCAGTCCGGAGGACTCGGCGGTGACGTCGTCCACACCGGCGACCACGAGGGTGTCGCCTCCGCGTTCGAGCAGCAGGTGGCGGTTGCGCAGCGGCTCCCAGCCCAGCTCGTTCATCAGGTCGACCCAGCCCTGGGCCTCGCTGTAGTACTCGTGGTTGCCGGTGACGTACACACGGGCGTGGGTGGCCCGCACGGTTCCGAGGGGGGCCGCCTGGGCGCGGCGGCGTTCGGCTGTGCCGTCGGCGATGTCGCCGGTGTGGCAGACCAGGTCGGCTTCGAGGGTGTTCACCGTCTCGCACACGCGTGCCGACCAGCGGGCGCGATCGAGCGGGCCGTAGTGGGTGTCGGTGATGAGGGCTACGCGGACGCCGTCCAACCCGGCGCCCAGCCGCGGGAGTTGCACGTCGAGTCTGCGTACGCGCGGCACGCGGCGGGCCTCGACGGAGCCCCAGGCGAGCAGTACGGCGGTCACGCCGAGGACGGCCCACGTGACGATGCGGGCCCGGTCCTGACTGTCGCCGACGCCGGCCACGGTCAGGGCGAGCCGCAGGAAGACGCCGAGCAGAACGGACCAGGTGAACAGAACCCAGCTCGTGCCCAGCAAGGTGTCACCGACGATCGCCGCCCGGTCCTGCTGACGCCGGCCGTGGCCGCGCATCATCGCGATCGGCATACCGACGAGGCCGAGGACGAACAGGGCGGTGCCGAAGAGCGTGACGGGCAGCGGCCACTGCTGGCCGGCGTACAGCAGCACCCCGCAGGGCACGGTCCACAGCAGTACGGGCGCGATCAGGGGGAGGTAGCGCATCAGGCGGAGCAGTCGGCTCTGCCGCGGAGCTCGCGCTTCGCTGTCGGCGGGTCGGGTGTCGCTGGTGTCGGTCACGCTTGCCCTCTCTGACCAGGCTGCCGTCTCGCGCACTGTATCCGGTCGCCCTCGGGCTGCCCGCGACCGGTCGAACACAGAGGTCGAGCGGGGGGCAAGACGGCCGGTCCTCACACGAGCGGTGCCTGCACAGCCCGCGGATCGTCCCTGCGGCTGGCAGGTTCGTTCAGCGGCACACGGCTACGTTCGATCCTCGCTGCCCGCCCGCCGAAGGGCTGTCCCGCAGAGATCGGTTGGCGCATTCGGCCCCAGGACATGTTTGAGATTCGGCTCCAGGACATGTTTGAGGTGTGGTCACCCCCGGGGCGCTTTGCCCCGGGCTCGCGGCCAGTCAGACGGCCGTCCCGCCCGCGTTGCGGATCAGCCGCTGGAGCACCTTCACCGTGGTGACGTAGTCCGCGTCGTCGATGCCCTCGTGGAGGACGGCTCCGATCGCGGGCGCGATACTGGCCATGTCGACGCGGGCCCGTTCTCCCTCTGCGGTGAGCCACAGCCGGTTCTCGGCGTCCCGGGTCAGCCAGCCGCGCTCCAGGAGCACTTCGGCCTCCGCCGCCAGATCGTCCTCGGGGCGGATGTAGGAGGTCATGGCCTGGCGCAGCTCGGGCAGGGTCATCCCCTCTCCGTCGGGCGAGATGTCGTTCTTCGACAGGTTGCGCAGCAGCCAGAACTGGGGCTGGGTGAAGCCCTTTTCGGCCTGCCGGGCGCGGATGTACGCGATGAGCGCCTCGTAGGCGACGCCGGTCCAGTACGCGGCGGGCTGGCGGGCGAGTTCGGCGTCGGAGAGTTGCTGGGTCGTCATGGAATATCCCCTCCAGGCACTTCAGTGTGGAGCCCGCACACTGTGCAGGTCATGCGAAGAACGTAGGACCTCAAGTGCGGTTGAGGGCAAGCGAGTGATCTCCCGGTTGGCTGTCGGCTCGGGAACGAGGAGAGTCTGCCTGCGGCCCCTGGCGACATCTCGGCCGGCCGTGGAGCCTGTCGGTGGAGGACCGGATTCTGCTGGTCGTTGGGTACTGGCGCACGAACTTGACGATGCGACAGCTCGAGCTGCTGTGTTGGGTGTCTCGGAATCGGCGGTCTGCCGGCTCATCGACTGCCGCCTCAAAGGCCGACGGCGTCCACCATGCCAGGCTCGGCATCGCCCGACTGCGCAACGTCGCCTGGTCGGATAGGGGAGGAGCTCGCACGGCGGGCCGATTGTGTCCACACCAACGTGGGGATCACTGACGGGACACCCTTTGGTTGAGCCAGGCGCCATTGCCCGAGCTGACGTTCTTTTTGCTCGGGGATGACGCAAAGCAGCCGTATTCCGCTGGTAGTTTCAGGGCGCACCCAAGCCCCACCAGGCACATCAATACGAGGCATGCGCTCGCACCGGCGGGCTGCATGCCTCATTTCATGGGCGTACCCGGTGCTTGGTCGCGCGGCGAGGCACGTCCTCACAACTCCATAACCCCAGGGAGGGATTCGGTCCATGGCGGACGAAATGGTGCTGGCGGCGCAGAAGTTCATCAACGAAACCTACGAGGGCGTCACCGGAATTCCGCAGGTCGAGGAGAACGGGCTGACAGGCTGGCCCACGATGTACGCGCTGACCCGTTGTCTTCAGTACGAGTTGGGCATCACGACTCTGTCGGACAACTTCGGCACCACCACTCTCTCCACCCTCACCTCCCGCTGGCCCTCGATCGACGCGGCCACCGCACCCTCGGCGAACGTGGTGCGCATCATCCAGTCCGGCCTGTACTGCAAGGGCTACGACGGCGGCGGCATCGACGGCGTCTACAGCGACCGCGTCGCCGCAGCAGTGGAGCAGTTGAAGGCGAACGCGGGTGTCGACAGCGTGTATCCGGGCGACGCCATGGTGCCCAAGCTGTTCAAGGCGCTGCTGAACATGGACGCGTACGTCACGATCAGCGGGGGCAGCGACACTGTCCGCTCGATCCAGCAGTGGATGAACTCCCGGTACATCGGCCGGGCCAACTTCTTCGTCATTCCCTGCGACGGGTTCTTCTCCAGGGACGTGCAGAAGGCTCTGATGTTCGCCATCCAGTACACCATCGGGATGTCGGACGACGTGGCCAACGGTGTCTTCGGGCCCGGCACCCAGGCCGGTATCAAGGCCAACACACTGTCGGTGGGATCGACCGGCACGTGGGTGCAGTTGTTCTCCGCAGCGATGGTCTTCAACCAGCGTTCCGGGGTCTCCTTCACCACGACCTACGACAACTCGCTCGCCTCGGCCGTGCGTGCCTTCCAGGACTTCGTGAAACTCCCGGTCACCGGCGCGGGCGACTTCCAGACCTGGGCCTCGCTGCTGGTCTCCACCGGCGATCCCACCCGCCAGGGCACCGCGCTGGACTGCGTCACGAGCATCACCGCGAACATGGCCGCCGGCCTGAAGTCGCTCGGCTACGACACGGTCGGGCGGTATCTGTGCAACGTGGCGAACACCGACCTGAACAAGATGATCCAGCCGGGCGAACTGGACATCGTCATGGGCGCGGGGATCCGGGTCTTCCCGATCTACCAGACCTACGGCGGCCAGGCGAGCTACTTCACCTACAACCAGGGGAAATACGACGCACTCTCGGCGATCGAGTGGGCCCGGTACCACGGCTTCAAGGACGGCACCCGGATCTACTTCGCGGTGGACTACGACGCGCTGGACTACGAGGTCACCGACAACATCCTGCCGCACTTCCAGGGCGTCCACGACACGATCACCGAGACCTCCAACTACACGGTGGGTGTGTACGGGCCGCGCAACATATGTTCCCGGGTGAGTGCCGCGGGGTATGCGGGCACGAGCTTCGTCTCGGACATGTCCACCGGTTTCTCCGGCAACCTGGGTTATCCGATGCCCGAGAACTGGGCCTTCGACCAGATAGCCACCACGACCGTGGGACTCGGCGACGAGTGGCTGGAGTTGGACAACGACATCGCCTCCGGCCGCGACACGGGGCAGTCCGCCAAGGACCCGGGCACCGCGGTCGACCATCCCGACGTCGCCTTCGACATGGACCAGCGGGACGCGATGCTCGCGGACGTCCAGGAGTATCTGACGAGCATCGGCGTCCCGGAGAGCGGTGGTTCCAGCATCTTCGACGACGACGAGGCCACCGAGTTCGCCAACACCACCACCGAGGCCTTCGACGTGGTGGTCCAAGCCGACTGGCTCTTCACCGCACTGGCCCGCACCCTGGGCCTGCGCAAGGCGCTCATCCAGGCACCGGTGCTGTGGGAGATCCGCAAGTACAACGCACTCGACCTGGCGGCGGACGCGGCCGTGGAAGCCGGCGCCAAGGACGACTGCACCACGGGGCTCGGCCAGATCTACGGATGGGTGGCCATCGACACCCGCAACTACTGCATACAGCAGGGCATCATCAACGGCACGCCGCTCGACCCGCAGGCCGACCTGCACTCGGTCTGGCAGAAGCTGCACGACGACCCGGTCTACAACATCACCACCGCGGCCTACCTCACCCTCTACAACGCCTACCAACTGGGCGATGCCCGTCCCACGACCGACATCAGCGAGACGGAGACCCAGGCTCTCCTGGCCCGCTACAACGGCACCGGCGACGCGGCTCAGGCGTACGGCCAGAGTCTGATCGGCCTGTACCGGACCCTGGAGAAGTACTATGCGCCGCAGCGCGGTCAGTGACGTCGAAGCCCTCGACTCGCCTCGGCGGGGGTGGGCGGCGTGTGTCGCCGTCAACCTGCTGCTGGGCTGCCTCGGCACCGTCCCGTTCGGGCTCACCGTCCGGTTCGTCCTCGTCCACCCCTTGGCGGGACTCGGGCTGGTGAGCCGTGACCCGACCGACAACGACGGTGTTCTGCCCTGGCTCGTCGTGCTGGCGGTACTGCTGGGCGTGTTCACGGCGCTGTGGGTCCCCGCCAACCTCATCGTGCGCAGGACCTGGGGCGCCGGTCTGAAGCGCTACTGGCTCATGAGCACGGCGCTCGTGATCCTGCCCACCATCGTCTACGGGCTGGCCACCCTGTGAGGACCGACGTTCCGGTCCGCATTCTGTCCTGGCCCACCTCCTGCGATCCCTCTCCCACGAAACGGGTTCCCTCCATGACGACAACACGTCGTGTCTTTCTGCGGTCCGCGGCCGGTGCAGCGCTCGCTGTCGGCGTCGGTGCGACGCTCGCGCCGCCCGCGGTGGCGGCACCGGCCGTCGACAACCCGACCTCGCCGAGCAGGTCCCACATGGCCAAGGTCGAGGCGGCCGCGGCCAAGGTGCAGCCGGGCACCAGATCACCCAACGGCTGGCTCGTCAACACCGCCGCGAACAAGGGCGGTTCGGTGTGGACCCGGCCGGTGGCGGGCACCGGCTTCGGCGTGGACGTGGCCATCGGAGACGCCGAGACCGTCCTCGTGCACGTGATCCGCCGCTTCCACTACGAGATCGACACGCTGCGGCCTGGCGACGTCGTCGGCTTTCGCCCGCCGGGCAGCATCAAGCACGGCGACTACGAGCAGAACCACGCTTCGGGCACCGCGGTCGACATCCGCCCCGGCTCGTACCCGCGCGGCGTCAAAGGGGGCTTCCTGCCCTACCAGTTGGCCGTCGTGCGCGACATCCTCGCCGAGTGCGACGGAGTGGTCCGCTGGGGCGGAGACTTCTCCGTGCCGGACGAGTCCCACTTCCAGATCGCCACCGCCCCCGACGATCCGCGACTTCACGCCCTGGTCAAGAAGCTCCGCGCCTGGAACGCCACTCCGGGAGCGGGCGCCGGCGTCATCCGCGACCCCCGGGACAAAAAGCGCTCGGCGGCAGCGGAGAAACTGAAGCGCGCACAGACCTGACACCTGTCACCGGATGGGCTTCCGCACGCGGATCACCTGCGGAAGCACGTCCCGGACTCAGCTCCCGCGGGCTCGGGGGGCTGGTTTCATGTCATCTAGGCTGGCGCCGTGACTGATGAGCAGGAGCGGGTGCGGCCGTCGGGAGTGTGGGCCACGGCGGTGGGTGTGGCCAGGGTGCGGGCGCTGGAGAGCCAGTGGGAGAACGCGCTGTTTCGAGACCCGCTGGCTCAGGCCTTCGCCGCCGCCGGTGGCCTGTGGCCCTCCTCGGCGCCGCTGCCCGATGACGAGGCCGCGCGACGTCGCCGGATGGCCGTGTCGTTCTCCATCGTCATCAGGACGAAGTTCCTCGACGACCTGTTGCAGGAGGCGTCCGAGTCCGGGGTCCGGCAGGTCGTGCTGCTCGGGGCAGGTATGGACAGTCGAGCCTTCCGGATGGACTGGCCCGAGGGTACTCGGCTGTTCGAGGTCGACACCGCCGCGCCACTGGACTTCAAGGCTTCGGTGCTGCGCCAGGAGCGCGCCGTCGCACGCTGCGAGCGGATCACCGTAGCGGTGGATCTGCGTGAGGACTGGCCGGCCGCGCTGGCTGCCGCGGGGCACGACCCGACCGTGCCGACCGCGTGGATCGCCGAAGGACTGCTGATCTATCTGCCCGAGGACGCAGTGGAGCTGCTGCTGGCCCGGATCAGCGCGCAGTCGGCGCCAGGCAGCCGGATGGGGCTGACGTTGGGCTCGCGCGGTGTGATCGAGCGCTTCGGCGCGGACGCCGTACCGGGATCGGCGGCGGCCATGTGGATCTCGGAGATGCCCGACGACCCGGTGAGCTGGCTGGCGGAGCACGGCTGGCAGGCCGACAGCCACACCTTGCGCGAGCGCGCTGCCGCCTACGGCCGCCCGATCAGCGCCCCGCCGCAGCGCGAGGAGGGGCCCGGCGGACTGATCTCGGCGGTCCGCCCGTAGCACGCCTCCCGGTCCGCCCGGAGCGGCCGATCCCGTCACCCGAAACTCTTCGCCTCGGTCGCTGTGGCTGTGAAGTGGCGGGAGGGGACCGACCGTCGAATGGGACGATTGACGGTCAGATTGGAAGGTTCCGGCATGAACGGAACCGGTCCACCGGCCGTATTCTTACGCGATCGAGGTGCGTATCCAGCCAAATTCCTCGGTCTTCATGGGATTTGTGCACACGGGTCGCAGGTGTACGGCGACCCCGGGGGAGTGAGGGGCAACCATGGTGGCGGAGAGTCGTACGGTGCGGACAGGCACCGTGCTTCCGGTGGACGCGGCGCGCTGGGCGATGTGGTCATTCGTCGTCGTCAATGTGGTGATCGTCGAGACGCTGTTCGTCAGCGCGGGGTCGGGCAAGAACGAGGTGCTCACGGTCGCCAAGTTCTTCGGACTGCACGCGGCCCTGCTGATGCTGCTGCAACTGCTGCTGGTGGCCCGGCTGCCCTGGCTGGACCGCCGCCTGGGGATGGACCGGCTCACGGTGTGGCATCGCTGGGTCGGCTTCACCCTGTTGTGGACTGTCCTGACGCACGCGACGCTCGTCATCCTCGGCTACGCGACACTCGACGACACCTCCATGGTCAAGACGTTCGTTGCGCTGAGCGGAGTGCCGGCCTCCCTGCTGGGCATGTGGGCCGCGGCCGTCATCGTCGTGATCGGCGCGGTCTCCACCCGGTTTGTGCGCAGGCGGCTTCGGTACGAGGTCTGGCACGGTCTGCACGTGCTGCTCTACGTGGCTCTGGGCCTGGCGTTCGTGCACCAGTTGCAGGAGACGACGACGTTCAGGTCCTCCGCATTCGCCACGGCCTACTGGTGGATCCTGTGGCTGTTCGCCTTCGGCGCGCTGCTGACCGGGCGCCTGGTCATGCCGCTGTGGCGCAACGCCTACCACCGCTTCAGCGTGACGGCCGTGGTGCCGGAGTCGCACGACGTGGTCTCCGTGTACGTCACCGGCCGACACCTCGACAAACTCCCGGCCCGGGCCGGTCAGTTCTGTATCTGGCGGTTCCCCGGCCACAACCACTGGTGGCACGCCAACCCTTTCTCGTTGTCGGCGGCACCCGACGGGCGCGGCCTGCGCCTCACCGCGAAGGCCGTGGGCAGCGCCAGCGCCGGCCTGCGCGACCTCCCCGTCGGCAGTCGTGCCTTCGTCGAGGGACCCTACGGCGCGTTCACCTCCCTGCACCGGACCCGGCCCGGAGCCCTGCTGATCGCCGGCGGCGTGGGGATCACGCCCGTACGGGCCATGCTCGAGGAGCAGGCGAGCGGTGACGTCGTCGTGCTGTACCGGGTGCGCAGTGAGGCCGACGCCGTACTGCTGCACGAGGTGCGCCGCCTGCTGGCCCTGCGGGGCGGACGTCTCCACCTGCTCACCGGTCGGACCAGCGAGGGCGGAGTCCCGCCGTTCGGCCCCAGCAACCTGCACCAACTGGTCCCCGACATCACCACCCGCGACGTCTACGTGTGCGGACCGCCGGCCATGACGACGGCCGTACTGGCCGGTCTGCGAGAACTGCGCGTCCCCGCGCGACAGGTTCACGCCGAGAGGTTCGGCTTGGCCTGAACAGCAGGGAGCAGGGAGCAGGGAGCAGGGGCCGACGTGCCGACGTGGGTCAGCCCGGTTTGACCGCCAGCGTCGCAAAGTAGTGCGACATGTATGGGGCGGAGGCGTTGGATTGGTGCGGCGCCTCCGTGAAGCCGGTGAGGACGAACCCCGCGGCGAGCTGCCCGCCGATCTGGTCGGTGAGGGTGTGGCTGTACTCAAGAGCGGCACCCGCGCCGAACTTCGCGGCGCGTTCCTCGGCGGAGTACTGCGTGACATCGCTGTAGGGCAGCTTGTGCACGACGATCAGCTCGCCGCGCTCGTCGAGCGCCTCGTGGTCGAACAAGTACCCATCAGGGTTGAGGAAGCCCGCGAGCAGAGTTCCTCCCGGTCGCAGCACGCGGAAGCACTCACGCCACACCGGTGCCACCTCCGGTACGAACAGGTTCGAGACCGGATGGAACACGACGTCGAATGTCGCGTCTTCGAAGGCGCTGAGGTCGCGCATGTCGCCCAGGACGGTGCGCAGCTCGAGTCCGTCGCGCGCCGCCACCATCCGGTCCTGGCCGAGCTGGGCGGGAGAGTTGTCGAACACGGTGACCCGCGCCCCCGCGGCGGCGAGAATCGGCCCCTGCTGGCCACCGCCGGAGGCCAGACACAACACGTCCTTGCCGGTCAGATCCGTCGGCAGCCAGGAGCGGTCGACCGGCTCACGCCCGATGAGAACGATCGACCAGTCACCCATGCGGGCACGCTCGACATCCTCCGTACTCACCGGCCTCGACCACTCGATGCCCTCTTGGACATACCTGTCCCAGGCTGCCCGATTGTGGGCAGCGGGGTCGTCAACACGGTCCTGCACCTTCAACTCCCTGCTACAGCCAAGCGGACACCTGTGGTACTGACATTCCGGTGCCGCCAGCCAACACGATTGCAGGGCGCGGGCTCAATGAAATTAAGGGGCATCGAGGTGTCCACAACACGGCCCCTCGGGCGGTCTGCGGATGTCGAGAACGTGCCGTCGGCTCCGTCCCAGGGACATCAGCGGCCACCACCGGCCGCACGAGAAGGAGCCGGACGAGGAAGAGCCGGACGAGGAAGAAGGAGAAGCCACCATGGCGATTCAGCGGATGGACAACGTCGGCATCGTCGTCGAGGACATGGACGCCGCCATCGCGTTCTTCGTGGAACTCGGTATGGAGCTGGAGGGCAGGGCGGAGGTCGAGGGCACCTTCGCCGACCAGTGCACCGGACTCGACGGCGTCCACTGCGACATCGCGATGGTCCGGACCCCGGACGGACACAGTCGGCTCGAGCTGGCGAAGTACCGCAGCCCTGCTCCGATCAGCGCCGGGCCGCGCGACCGCCCGCACAACATTGTGGGCACGCACCGCGTCATGTTCGCCGTCGACGACATCGAGGGCACCGTGGCCCGCCTGCGCCCTCACGGCGCCGAACTCCTCGGGGAGATCGCCCGGTTCGAGGACAGCTATCTGCTCTGCTACGTCCGCGGCCCGGAAGGAATCATCGTCGGACTGGCCGAGCAACTGCACTGAGAAGGAAGCGATCGCCGAGTCCCTAGGCCGCGTTGAAGGCGTCGATCACATGCCGAAGGAAGCCGGCCGCGGTGCCGCCGTCGCACGCGCGGTGGTCGAAGGTCAGGGACACGGTGACGACCTTGCGGACCTCGACGCGGCCGTCCCGTACCCAGGGGCGGTCGGTGATGCGGCCCACCCCGATCATCGCCGCCTGGGGGTGGTTGAGGATCGGCGTGGCGCCGTCGACCTGGAAGCCACCGTAGTTGTTGAGGGTGAAGGTGCCGCCCGTGAGGTTCTCGGAGGGGAGTGTCCCGCAGCGGGCGAGGCCGGTGAGTCGCCGTAGTTCGGTGGAGAGGTCGTCGAGGCAGAGGTCGGCGGCGTTCCGGACGACGGGGACGACGAGGCCGTGGTCGGTCTGCGCGGCGAAGCCGAGATGCACCTGCGGCAGCCGGACGAGCTCCTGACGGTCGGCGTCGATACGGGAGTTGAGTTCCGGGAACGCGGCGAGCGCGTCCAGACAGGCCCGGGCGAGCAGCGGCATCAGGCCCGTTTTGAGGGTGTCTCGGGCGGTGAGCAGTCTGTCGGCCTCGGTGTCGGCCCAGATGGTCACGGCGGGCGTGTCACGGTGCCCGCGGACGAATTTCTCCGCCGCGGCGCCGAGCGGGGTCCGGGTGGCGGAGCTCAGGGAACCGGTCGTGGCGTCCTGCTTCTGCGCGGTATCAGCCGTCGCGGGCTTGTTCGTCGGGCGCGGCGACGGCTGAGCTACGCGGCGGTTCGAGGTGCCGTAGCCGGTGAGGACGGCCCCGGATGCGGTGTCCTCCTCCGCCACGGTGAGCAGTGGCGCCCCCACCTCGACGGCCTCACCGGCCCGGCAGTGCAGGGCGGTCACGGTACCGGCGTACGGACTCGGCAGTGTCACGACGGACTTGGCCGTCTCGACCTCCGCGACGACCTGATCGTGCTCGACGGGGTCACCCACGGCGACCTTCCACTCCAGCACCTCGGCCTCGGTCAGGCCTTCACCTAGGTCGGGAAGGAGGAACGTACGGCCTGTTGCGGCGATGTCCGCGGCGGCGGGGGTGCTCTGAACCCGGCGAGGGGACTCGGGGAACAGACGGTGCAAGCCGTCCAACACCCGCCGCACGCTAGGCAGATGGGCGCTCTCCAGCAACGGTGGAGGATAGGGGATGTCGAGCCCGGTGACCCGAAGGACCGGCGCCCGCAGCGCGTCGAAGCAGTGCTCCTGGACCCGGGCCGCGATCTCGGCGCCGACCCCGGCGAAGCCCTGGGCCTCGTGCACCACCAGGCACCGCCCGGTCCGCCGCACGGACGCGGTGAGCGCACGGTCGTCGAGGGGGACGAGCGTACGGAGGTCCAGTACCTCGATGTCCAGGCCTTCCGTGCCGGCGAGGTGAGCCGCTTCCAGGGCCACGTCGACCGACGGTCCGTAGGTGACGAGTGTGGCGTCGCTTCCGGCGCGTCGCACGGCCGCGGTGCCGAACGGCTCGGCCCGGGTGGGGAGTTCGAGAGGTTCCTTGCTCCAGTAGCGGCGCTTCGGTTCCAGGAAGATCACCGGGTCCGGGTCGTCGATCGCCTCGCGCAGCAGGGAGTAGGCGTCCGCGGCCGTTGCCGGTGTCACGACCTTCAGTCCGGCCGTGTGCGTGTAGTACGCCTCGCTGGAGTCGCTGTGGTGTTCCACGCCGCCGATGCCGCCGCCGTAGGGGATCCGCACGACGAGGGGGAGTGTCAGGGCGCCCCGGGTGCGGTTGCGCATCTTGGCCATGTGGGAGGCGATCTGCTCGAACGCCGGGTAGGCGAACGCGTCGAACTGCATCTCCACCACCGGCCGCCAGCCGGACATGGCCATGCCGATGGCGAGGCCCGCGATGCCGGCCTCGCTGACGGGGGTGTCGAAGCAGCGCCGGTCGCCGAAGGCGTCGCGCAGTCCGTCGGTGACCCGGAACACGCCGCCGAGGCGCCCCACGTCCTCGCCGAGGACGACGACGCGCTCGTCCGCGCCCAGTGCGTCCCGCAGGGCGGTGTTGAGTGCCTGGGCCATTCCCATGGTGCCGGTGGTCATGTCAGCAAGCCTCCAACTCGGCCCGGAGGAGGGTGCCTTGGTCGGCGAGGTGCGGGGGAGGTGCGGCGAAGACGTGGTCGCAGAGGGCGTGGGGTGCCAACTCCGGGTCCGTGGCCAGCCGTTCGCGGATATCGGCGGCGTATTCCTCGGCGTCGGCCGCGGCGGTCTTCGTGTCCGCGTCGGTGAGCAGACCGCGTGCGCGCAGTGCCGACTCCAGGCGGTCTATCGGGTCGTGCCGGCGCCAGTGGTCGGCCTCCGCGGACGTGCGGTACCGGGAGGGGTCGTCGGCGCTGGTGTGTGGACCCATGCGGTAGGTGTGCGCCTCGACGAGCCATGGCCCACCGCCCGCCCTGGCGTCCTCGACGGCCGTGCTCAGCACGGCGAGTACGGCCGCAGCATCGTTGCCGTCCACCTGCTCCGCGCGGACGCCGTAGCCGACTCCCTTGTACGCCAGGCTCGGTGCGGCGCACTGCTCGGACAGCGGGACGGAAATGGCGTACCCGTTGTTCTGCACCAGGAAGACGACCGGAGCCTTCAACACGCCCGCCAGATTCAGGGCTTCGTGGAAGTCGCCCTCGCTGGTGGCGCCGTCCCCGACCAGCGCGAGGGCGACGGTGTCCGTGCCCTTGAGCCGCTCGCCGTGGGCCAGCCCCGTGGCGTGCGCGGCGTGCGTGGCCAGCGGGGTGCACTGCGGCGCCGTGCGGTGCCGTACCGGGTCGTAGCCGCAGTGGGCGTCGCCGCGCAGGAGCGTCAGAGCCTCGACGGGGTCGATCCCGCGGCTGACCAGTGCGACACAGTCCCGGTAAGTGGGGAACAGCCAGTCCGTGGCGCGCAGTGCCAGTGCCGCGCCCACCTGGCAGGCCTCCTGGCCGAGGCTGGACGGGTGGACCGCGAGCCGGCCCTGCCGGGCGAGTGACGTCGCCTGCTCGTCGAAGCGGCGCCCGAGAACCATCTTCCGGTACGCCGTCAGCAGCGACTCGGGCGACGGCTCAGGGTAGACGCGCTTCCGAGACCCCTGGGTGCTGTCAAATTCCCATGCATTGCCATTTGTTGAGAGAAAAGAAACCGGAACTTGAGAGGGGAGCCAGGGGGAAGGGTCTACCCAACTCTTCACCGGCGTATGCATCGGATTGTTCTCCATCTTTCCTCCGCATTTTCGGCATGGCTTGTGCACCTCGGATGATCTCCATGACGAGCGATTTCGGAGCTGCCGAACGGAAAAGGGAGAGTGAAGCGGAACTGAATAGTCCGCAGGATGGACCTCGGATCGTGGAGTGATCGAGGCAAGCGCTTCCTATGTGTCAACTGCACGTCAGCAAGCCGTAATTCGCATGTCGCCCGCTCGTCTCGAAGGCCCGGTTCCAATTGATCAGCGATACGCGGCACTGCGGAAGGCAAGCGAAGATGTCCGGAGTACGGCCGGGAACACGTCATTACGCCGTTTTCTGTTCCTCGTGCGGGACCCGATACGAGGACGACGGCCTCCTCCTCGACTGCCCCCGTCGGCACGAACCGGCATTCCTGCGTACCGAATACGACAGAACCGGAACCGTCGTCGGCCCAGGCACCGGCCTGTTCCGATACGCCCCGCTGTTGCCGGTGGCGCGCACCTTCCCCGACGTCCCGGGCCCGGTGGTCCGGCCCGCTGAACGGCTCGGCCGCCGCCTCGGCCTGAACCGGCTGTGGATGGCCTTCAACGGATACTGGCCGGAACGTGAGGCGTATCTGCCGACCTGCACGTTCAAGGACCTTGAGGCCTATACGGTGCTCGGCCGGATGCCCGCCGAGCCGCCCGTGCTCGTCATCCCCTCGGCGGGCAACACCGCGGCAGCCTTCGCCTGGGCCGCCACCCGACACCAGGTGCCCTGCCTCCTCGTGGTGCCTGCCCCGGCCCTGGAACGGATGCGCTTCCCGGGCCCGCTCGACCCCTGCGTCCGGATCGTCGTCCTCGAAGGCACCGCCACCTACAGCGACGCCATCGCCTGCGCGGACCTCCTCGCCGCCCTGCCCGGCCATCACGCCGAGGGAGGCTCGCGCAACGTCGGCCGCCGGGACGGCCTGGGCACCGTGATGCTGGCCGCCGCCGACGCCCTCGGACGACTTCCGGACACCTATGTGCAGGCCGTCGGCAGCGGCACCGGAGCCATCGGCGCCCATGAGGCGGCACGGCGACTGCATGCCGATGGCGAGCCGCTGCCCCGCCTGCTGATCTGCCAGAACGCACCCTTCGCGCCGCTGTACGAAGCCTGGCGAGGCGCCGCAGCCGCGCCCGCCGACCGCGAGCACGAGCCGCTGGCCCGCGAACTGACCAACAGGCGCCCACCGTTCACCGTCCGCGGTGGCGTGCGGGACGTGCTCATCGAGAGCCGCGGCGATGTCCTGCGCACCGACAACGTCGCGGCCCTCGATGCCATGGCCCTCTTCGAGGAGGTCGAGGGCATCGACATCGAACCGGGCGCCGGAGTGGCCCTGGCCGCCCTGGCCGAGGCGGCACGGTCCGGCCAGGTCGGCCGCGACGAACTCGTCCTGCTCAACATCACCGGCGGTGGTCGGGCCCGCCAGGGCCACGACCTGGCGCTCATCCCTGCCGAGCCCTGGCTGCGTGTGCCCTGGCCCGGCATCGAGGACGGCCCGCGGGCCGTCGCGGACCTCGTGGCCCGGCAGTCCACCGGCCTCGCGACCGCCACGGAGGCCGCCCGATGACCAGCGCCCCTCGCCTGGACCCTTCAACCGTCCCACCCGTCCTGGACGTGTCCGCCGCCCAGCGCTCGATGTGGTTCGGACAGCGGCTGGACCCCGCCGGGCCCGCCTACAACGTGGGCGAGTACACCGAGATCCGCGGCCCTGTCGATCCCGTCCGGTTCCGTAAAGCCGTCGAGCAGGTGGTGGCGGCCACCGACACTCTGCGAGTCCGGTTCACGGCCGATGAGGACACCGTCCGCCAGGTCGTCGACGCCGACTGCGCCTGGGACCTGCACGTCGTCGACCTCACAGGCGAACCCGAGCCTTTGTCGGCCGCCGAGGCCTGGATGGCCGCCGACTTCGCGACCCCGTTCGACCTGGAGCGCTCCCCGCTCTTCCGGTACGCGCTGCTGAAGCTCGCGGACGACCACTGGATCTGGTACCAGGCCTACCATCACATCGCCGTCGACGGTTACAGCTGCTCCCTCATCGCGAGCCGGGTCGCCGACGCCTACACCGCCCTCGTCGCTGGCACGCCCCACATCCCGCCGCCGGCTCCACTGGCTCCGCTGGTAGAGGCCGACGAGGCCTACCGCGCCGGTGAACGACACGCGTCGGACCGCAAGTTCTGGACGACCGCGCTCGCCGACCGGCCCGAGCCGGTGAGCCTGTCAGCCCGTCCACCGCACGTAGCCGGCCACTTCCTCCGGCGCATCGGCCACCTTCCGCCCAACGCTGGGGACTTGGTGCACGAGGCCGCCTCTCGGACCGGCACCCGCTGGTCGCGCGTCCTGCTCGCGGCGACCGCCGCCTACCTGCACCGCCTCACCGGAACCCGCGACATCGTCCTGGGCCTGGCGGTCACCGCCCGCGAGAGCGCGAGCGAACTCGCCACACCGGGCATGGCGTCCAACGTGCTTCCGCTGCGACTGTCCGTACGTCCCGACACCGCCGCCCACGACCTCGTACACCAGGCCGCCTCCGCCACCCGGAACCTGCTGGCACACCAGCGCTACCGGGGCGAGGACCTGCGCCGGGAACTGGACTGGCCCCAGGGCGGGCGGCGCTTCTTCGGGCCCGTCGTCAACATCATGGCGTTCGGGCCGGAACTGCGGTTCGCCGGGCATCCGACCACACGCCACAACCTGTCCACCGGACCCGTCGAAGACCTCGCCTTCAACATCTACGACCGGGCGGACGGCCACGGCATCCGCGTCGACCTGGACGCCGGTCCCGACCACTTCACGGAAGCCGAACTCACGGCCCACCAGCGGCGTTTCGCCCGGTTCGTGGAGCGGTTCGCCGCGGCGGTCATCGCGGGCACCCCGGTCGCGCGGACCGAGGTGACAGCGCCCGACGAGCGGGGCGAGGCGCGGCTCGCCGGCGCCACCGCGCCAGGGGGAGCGGCGACCGTACCCGAGGTGTTTGCGGCCCAGTTGGCGGCCACCCCCGACGCCACCGCGACCGTCCATGGCGAACGCGCCCTGACCTATCGGCAGTTGAACGCCTACGCCAACCAGCTCGCACACCGGCTGATCGACCTCGGCGTTCTGCCGGAGGACCGCGTCGCGGTCCTGATGGGCCGTTCCGACGGCCTCCTCGTCGCGCTGCTGGCCATCCTCAAGACCGGCGCCGCCTACGTCGGCCTCGACCCGCGCGCCCCAGGCGCCCGCACGCGGCGGATCCTCGCCGAAACCGGCGCCGAGGTCCTGCTCACCGACACAGCGCCAGTCGAGTCGTACGACGGGATCACGGTCGTCAGTGCCGACGCCCCGACGCTCGCCGTCGAGCCGGACACGGATCCCGCCGTGCCGCTGCACCCGGCCCAACTCGCCTACGTCAGCTACACCTCCGGCTCCAGCGGCGTTCCCAAGGGCGTCGCCGTCACCCATCACGACGTCACCGCTCTGGCCGCCGACTCTGCCTTCGGGGACGGCGCGCACGCGCGCGTGCTGGTGCACTCGCCGACCGCTTTCGACGCCTCCACGTACGAGATGTGGGTGCCGCTGCTCAACGGCGGCACCGCGGTGATCGCCGGGCCCGACGAGGACGTGGATGCCGCCGCCGTCGCCCGCCTGACCAAGCGCCACGAACTGACGGCCCTGTGGCTGACCGCCGGACTGTTCCGCCTCGCCGCCGACGACGACCCCGGCTGTTTCGCAGGGCTGCGTCAGGTGTGGACCGGTGGTGAGGCCGTCCCCGCCGACGCCGTGCGCCGGGTTCTGGCAGCCTGCCCGGAGTTGACGGTGACCGACGGCTACGGCCCGACCGAGACCACCACCTTCGCCACGCGCCGCCCCTGCACCTCGGACGCGCCGGTGCCCGACCCGCTCCCGATTGGCCGCCCACTGGACGGCATGCGGGCGTACGTCCTCGACTCGGCTCTGCACCCCCTCCCGCCGGGCACGGTGGGGGAGTTGTACCTCGCCGGCCTCGGCGTGGCCCGCGGCTACCTCGGCCGCCCGGGCGCGACGGCCGAACGCTTCGTGGCCGACCCGTACGGCCCGCCCGGCGCCCGCATGTACCGCACCGGCGACCGGGCGCGTGTGACGGCCGACGGCGAGCTGGAGTTCCACGGCCGCTCCGACGGCCAGATCAAACTCCGGGGCTTCCGCATCGAGCCCGGCGAGATCGAAACGGCTCTCGCCGCCCACCCGGAGGTCACCCAGGCGGTGGCCGTCGTACGGGAGGACCGGGACGGCGATCGACGGCTGGTCGCGTATGCGGTGTGCGCCGAGGGTGCAGAGGGCACGGAGGGCACCACCGCCGCCCCGGACGCCCTGCGCGACCATCTCGCCGCCCTGCTGCCCGACTTCATGGTCCCCGCGGTCGTGGTGGTCCTCGACCGGCTGCCACTGACCCCCAACGGCAAACTGGACCGGGCCGCGCTGCCCGCCCCGGCGGCCGCTGCCGCCCCGCAGGGCTACGCCGCCCCACGCACCCCGCACGAACAGGCCCTGTGCGCCCTCTTCGCCGATGTGCTCGGGCTGCCTGGTGTCGGCTCCCGCGACAACTTCTTCACGCTCGGCGGTCACTCCCTGCTCGCCCTGCGTCTGCTCGGCCGCATCCGCACCACCCTCGGCGTCGAACTGGCCCTGCGCGATGTCTTCCAGTCGCCCACGCCGAGCGGACTCGCCCGGCTGCTGACCGAGGCCGACACCGCCGCACGGCCCGCCTCGCGGCCGACTCCCCGCAAGCGTCCTGGCCCGGCGCCACTGTCGTCCGCCCAGCGACGGCTGTGGTTCCTGCACCGTCTGGAGGGGCCTGGCGCGGCCTACAACATCCCCCTGGCCGTACGGCTCACCGGCGCTCGCCTCGACCGGGACGCCCTGAGCGCGGCGCTCGCGGACATGGTCGCCCGGCACGAGATCCTGCGCACCGTCTACCCGGACGCCGACGGGCTGCCGATCCAGCGGCTGCTGAATCCCTTCCCGCCGGATGTGCATGTCGTCGACGACATGACAGAGGCGGAACTGCCGTATCAGCTGGGCCAGTTGGCGAGTCAAGGGTTCCGGATCGAGGAGGAGGCCCCGTTCCGGGCGCACCTGCTCGTGCTGGGCCCCGAGGACCACGTACTGCTCCTGCTTGTGCACCACATCGCCGGCGACGGCTGGTCCATGGACCCCCTTCTGCGTGACCTGTCGGTCGCCTATCGCGCCCGGCTGACGGACAGAGAACCGGGCTGGGTGCCGCTTCCCGTCCAGTACGGCGACTACTGCGTCTGGCAGCACGAGGTGCTCGGCGAGGACGGGGATCGGGACAGGCAACTCGACTACTGGCGTGAGGCGCTCGCCGGGCTTCCCGACGAACTCCCCCTTCCCGCCGACCGTCCGCGTCCCGCGCGCGCCACTCATCAGGGTGGCGACATCCCCGTCCGGCTGGACGCGGACCTGCACCGGCGGTTGCGCGCGCTGGCCGCCGAGACCGGTACGACGGTGTTCATGGTCGTGCAGGCGGGACTCGCCGCCCTGCTCTCCCGGCTGGGGGCGGGCACCGACATCCCGCTCGGCACGCCGGTCGCCGGCCGCGCCGACGAAGTGCTGGACGATGTGGTCGGCTGCTTCGTCAACACCCTCGTCCTGCGCACCGACACCTCGGGCGACCCGAGCCTGCGGGAACTGCTCCGCCGGGTGCGGGAGACGGATCTGGCGGCCTACGCCCACCAGGAGTTGCCGTTCGAGCACCTGGTGGAGGCCCTCAACCCGCCCCGCTCACTCGCCCGGCACCCCCTCTTCCAGGTGATGCTCGCCTTCCGCCCCACTGCCGGGCCCCGCCTCGACCTCCCTGGAACGCACGCCGATGTGCTGCCCGTGGAGACCGGAGCCACCAAGATCGACCTGACCTTCAACCTGGGCGAGCGTCTCAGTGCCGACGGCTCCCCGGAGGGCATCGAAGGCATACTCCAGTACAGCGCCGACCTCTTCGACCGCAGCACCGCCGAGGAACTCGCCGCCCGATTGGAACGCCTGCTGCGGGCCGCCGTCCGGGACCCCGACCGAGCCCTCGGCGCCCTGGATCTCCTCACCGACGCCGAACGCCACCGCCTGCTGGTCGAGTTCAACGACACGGCGCGTGAGGTGCCGGACACCACTTTTCCCCGGCTCTTCGAGGCGCGTGCCGCCGAGGCACCCGACGCGGTCGCGGTCGCGGATTCAGCGGGTGCCCTGACGTACCGTCAACTCGATGCCCGGGCAAATCGGTTGGCGCGCGTTCTCGCCGCGCACGGTGCCGGACCGGGGCGGATCGTCGCGTTCTCGCTGCCCCGTTCGGCGGACCTCGCCGTCGCCGTGCTCGCCGTTCTCAAGGCGGGCGCCGCGTATCTGCCGCTGGACCCGGAGCATCCGGCCGAGCGCACCGCTTATCTGCTCGCCGACGCGGAGCCCGTGTGCCTGATCGCCAGGGACCGGCTCGACGTCGAGACGGACACCGACTGTCCCGTCGTGGATCCGGACGCGGTCCCCGACGACCCGGACAGGCCCCTTGTCCAGGCCCGGCCCGCCGATCCCGCCTACCTGATCTACACCTCGGGTACCACCGGCCGCCCCAAGGGTGTCGTCGTCGAGCACCGCAACCTGACCACCTACGTGGCCCGTTGCGTCGAGGCCTACCCCAGCCTGCGCGGCACCTCGCTGCTGCACGCCACGATGTCCTTCGACGCCACCGTGACCACCCTGCACGGGGCCCTCGCCGCCGGCGGCCGGGTACACATCGCCGGTTTCCACGACGCCGGCGCGGCGCCGGTGAGCGGCGGTTACACCTTCCTCAAGGCGACGCCCAGCCACCTCCCCCTGCTGCCCGCCCTGCCGCACGACCTGTCGCCGGCCGAGGAGTTCATGCTCGGCGGCGAGGCCCTGGTCGGCGAGGCACTGCGCGACTGGCGCCATGACCACCCCGACGTACGCCTGATCAACCACTACGGCCCGACCGAGCTCACCGTCGGCTGCACCGACCACCGCATCGAACCCGGCGACGACCTGCCGACCGGACCGGTGCCCGTCGGCCGCCCCATGTGGAACACCAAGGCCTACGTGCTCGACAGCCGCCTCAACCCCGTACCGGTCGGGGTCGAGGGGGAGCTGTACTTCGCGGGCGACCATGTGGCGCGTGGCTACTGGAGACGGCCGGTCCTGACCGCCGAGCGGTTCGTCGCCGACCCCTTCGACCCGTCCGGCGGGCGCATGTACCGGACCGGTGACCTGGCCGTGTGGCGGGCCGACGGCACGCTGGAGCTGCGCGGGCGGGCCGACGGCCAGCTCAAGATCCGCGGCCTGCGGATCGAGCCCGGCGAGGTCGAGGGCGCCCTCACCTCCCATCCCGCCGTCGTCCAGGCCGCTGTGGTGGTGCGCGAGGACCGGACGGGCGTACGGCGCCTGGTCGGCTACGTCGTCCCGGTCGCCGAGGCCGACTGCCCCGCCCTCCTCGCGCACGCCGCCCGGAAGCTGCCCGCTCACATGGTCCCCGAGGCGCTGGTCGTGCTCGACGCGCTGCCGATGACACCCAACGGCAAGCTGGACCGGGCTGCCCTGCCCGCACCGGCCGCCTCCGGCGAGACGACGGGGCGGGCTCCGCGCACCGCTCAGGAGCGGGCACTCACCGACCTCTTCGCCGAGGTCCTCGGGATCCCCGGCGCCGGCATCGGCGTCGACGACGGCATTTTCGACCTGGGCGGCGACAGCATCACCTCCATCCATCTCGTCAGCCGCGCGATCGCCGAGGGCCTGCGGCTGACCCCGCGGGACGTGTTCGAGCAACGTACGGTCGCCGCTCTCGCCGCCACGGCGACGGCTCGGCCGGCCACCGGCCCCGCTCAGGAACCGGACGCGCCGACCGGCACACTGCCACTCACCCCGGCCATGCACCGGCTGCTCGAACGCGGCGGTCCGATCGCGGCGTTCAGCCAGTCCGTCCTGCTCCTCGTCCCCGCTGACGCGGACGAGGAGCGGCTGACAGCGGCGCTGCAGGCCGTACTGGACCACCACGACGTGCTACGGCTGCGCCTGGCGCCCGACGGACGGACGGCACAGATCACCCCTCCCGGATCGGTCGACGCGGCCGCGGTGCTGGAGCGCATCACCGGGCCCGTGGACTTCGCGGAGGTGCTCAACCGTTCGGCCTCGCAACTCGACCCGGAGAAGGGTGAGTTGGTGCGCGCGGTGTGGTGCGATGCCGACTCCGGCCGTTTTGGGCGGCTGCTGCTGACTGTCCATCACCTGGCGGTGGACGGCGTGTCATGGCGCATCCTGTGCTCCGATCTGGCGGCGGCCTGGCGCGGGGAGAAGCTGCCCGAGCGCGGCACCTCCTTCCGGAACTGGGCCCGGCTGCTGGAGCGGGAGGCCCGGACGGCGGCACGACAGGCCGAACTGGACGTGTGGCGCGCCGTGTTGGGCCACCCCGGCCCCCTCCTCGGCGCCCGACTGCCCGATTCCCGGCAGGACGTCATCGGCTCGATGCGTCATCTCACCCGGGTCCTGCCCGCCGAGGTCACCGCCGACCTGCTCACCACCGTGCCGACGGCATTCCACGCCGGTCCCGAGGACGTCCTGATCGCCGCACTGGCGGCAGCCTTCACTCGGTGGCGGCGGCACGCGACCCTGGTGCTGGACATCGAGCGGCACGGTCGCGAGGAGATCGCCGACGGCATCGACCTGTCCCGTACCGTCGGCTGGTTCACGAGTGTCGTACCGGCGCGGCTCGACCTGTCCGGAATCGACCCCGAGGACCCGGCGCAGGTCCTCAAGACGGTCAAGGAACAGCTGCGGTCCGCCCCGGACCGCGGCATCGGACACGGGCTACTGCGTCATCTCGCCCCGGAGACCGGGCCCGTCCTCGCGGAGCTTCCGGTGCCGGAGGTCGGTTTCAACTACCTGGGACGGGCCGCCCCTTCGGCGAACGGCGCCTGGTCGCCCGCGCCGGAGGCACTGCGCAACCTGGGCGCCGTGCACGATCCCGCCATGCCCGTGGCCCACGGTCTGGAGATCACCGCTGTGACCACCGACGACGGCCGGCTCGACACCACCTGGTCCTGGGCCCCCGGCATCTGGTCCGAGGACGACGTGAACGTCCTCGCGGACGGCTGGTTCGCGGCACTGGCGGCGCAGGCCCAGGGCGGCAACGGCGCGGCGGGCGGGCACACCCCGTCCGACCTGCCCCTGGTGTCCCTGTCCCAAGCAGAGATCGACGAACTCGAAGCCGAGTTCGGCAATGAGTGGAGGTAACCCACGGTGACACGGTCCGGTTCAGGAATCGCCGACATCCTGCCTCTGTCGCCGTTGCAGGAAGGCCTGCTCTTCCACGCCCTGTACGACGACGAGCAGGCCCCCGACCTCTACGCCACCCAGCAGATCCTGGAACTAGCGGGCCCCGTCGACCCCACCGCGGTACGCGCCGCCGGACAGGCGCTGCTCGACCGGCACCCCACCCTGCGTGCCTGCTTCCGCCGACGGGATGCCGGACGTCCCCTGCAGATCGTGCCCACAGCCGTCGAACTGCCCTGGGCGGAAGCCGACGTGTCCGGCCTCGGCGAGGACGAGCGCGACCGGGAATGGCAGCGGCTGCTGGACGAGGAGCGCGCCCGCCGCTTCGACCTCGCCAAGCCGCCGCTGCTGCGCTATCTGCTGGTCAGGTGGGACCAGGACGACTACCGGCTGCTCGTCACCAACCACCACATCCTGCTGGACGGCTGGTCGAAGCAGCTGCTGGCAGGCGAGTTCACCGCCCTGTACACGGGCCGGCCGCCCACCGCACTGCCGCCGGTGCCCGCCCACCGCGACTACCTCGCCTGGCTGGAACGGCAGGACCGAAGCGCCGCGGAGACCGCCTGGCGCGACGCCCTCGCGGGGACGGGCGACCCCACCGTGCTCGCCCCCGGCCGGACCGGCACCCTCGTGCCCCACGAACTGGTCGTCGAACTCCCCGAGCGCCTCTCCAGTGCCGCCGAGGCCACCGCCCGGTCCCTCGGGATCACCCTCAACACGCTCGTCCAGGGCACCTGGGGCATGCTGCTGGGCCGCCTGACCGGCCGCACCGACATCGTCTTCGGCCAGACCGTGACCGTACGCCCGCCCGAACTGCCCAATGCCGCCTCCCTGGTCGGCTTCTGCATCAACACCGTGCCCACCCGCGTCCATTGGGACGAGGACGACACCGTCGCCGACCTGCTCACCGCGCTCCACCAGCGGCAGGCGAGCCTGCTGACCCACCAGTACCTGGGACTCGCCGACATCAAGCGTGCCGCCGGCAGCGGTGGTGAACTCTTCGACACCCTGCTGGCCTTCGAGAACCATCCGACCGCAGGGGGCGGCCCGGAGGCGTACAGGGTCACCCAGCTCACCGGCCGCGACGCCACCCACTACCCCCTCACCCTCGCGGTCCTGCCCGGCCACCGCCTCGCCCTGCGCCTGTCCTACCGACCCGACCTGTACGACGAGACCGGCGCCCGGCAGCTCCTGGACCGGTTCGCCGCCGTCATGGAAGCCCTCGTGGCGGACCCGGCGCGGCGCCTGCGCGAGGTCGAGATCCTGTTGCCGGGGGAGCGGGAAGGGCTGGTGGGGGAGCGGCAGGGGCTTCCGGGCGGTGCCGTACCGCCTTTGGCCACCCTGCCCGAGCTGTTCGCGGACCAAGCGGCCCGCACCCCCGACGCCACGGCGGTGGTGCACGAGGGCACCCGCCTCACCTACGCCGAACTCGACACACGGGCCAACCGCCTCGCCCACCTGGTGGCGGCACGCGGTGCGGGCCCGGAGCGGCTGGTCGCCCTCGCGCTGCCGCGCTCGCCGGAGCTGGTGGTGGCCGTGCTGGCGGTCCTGAAGACCGGCGCCGCGTATGTGCCGATGGACCCCGAGTATCCGGCGGAGCGGCTGGCCTTCATGCTCGCCGACGCGGATCCGGTGTTGCTGGTCACCACACAGGACTTGGCGCCCGGCCTGCCTGAGTGCGAGGTGCCCGTGGTCACGCCGGAGGAATCGTCGGCGTATCCCGGCACGGCACCCGAGGCACCATTTCTGACCGGCGACCACATCGCCTACGTGATCTACACCTCGGGCTCCACCGGACGGCCGAAGGGCGTGGCGGTCCCGCACCGCAATGTCGTCCGGCTCTTCTCGGCCACCCGGCACTGGTTCGACTTCGGCCCGGACGACGTATGGACGCTGTTCCACTCCTACGCGTTCGACTTCTCGGTGTGGGAACTGTGGGGCGCGCTGCTGCACGGTGGCTCGCTAGTCGTCGTCCCGTACACGGTGAGCCGTGAACCGGAGGAATTCCTGCAGCTGTTGGCGCGCGAGCGCGTCAGCGTGCTGAACCAGACCCCCTCGGCCTTCGGTGAACTCCTGCGGGCCGACGCCGCACTGCCGGACATCGGCCGCGAACTGGCCCTGCGGTACGTGGTCTTCGGCGGTGAGGCGCTCGACTTCGCACAGGTCGCCGAGTGGTACACCCGCCACCCGCAGGACGCGCCCGTACTGGTCAACATGTACGGCATCACCGAGACGACGGTCCATGTCACGGGCCTGCCGCTGACCGAAGGCGCGGTACACGATCGGCCGCAGGCCGGCGGCATCGGTCACGCCATCCCCGACTTGCGCACATACGTCCTGGACGCGGGCCTGCGCCCGGTGCCGCCGGGCGTGACGGGCGAGTTGTACGTGGCGGGAGCGGGCCTGGCCCGCGGGTACCTGGGGCGGCCGGGACTGACCGCCGGACGTTTCGTCGCCGACCCGTTCGCCGCCGGTTCAGGTGAACGCATGTACCGCACAGGTGACTTGGCGCGGTGGTCGGCCGACGGCGAGCTGGAGTACCTGGGCCGGGCGGACGACCAGGTCAAGATCCGTGGCTTCCGTGTCGAACTCGGCGAGGTGGAGGCGGTGTTGGCCGGCCACCCCGACGTGACGCAGGCGGTCGTCCTCGTCCGGGACGGGCGGCTGGTCGGTTACGCCGTCGGACGATCCCTCGACGCGGACGCGCTGCGCCGCCACGCCGGGCGGACACTGCCCGACCACATGGTCCCCTCCGCCGTGGTCGTCCTGGACCGGCTGCCCCTGACGGGCAACGGCAAGCTGGATCGTGCCGGCCTGCCCGCGCCCTCCGCGAACGGCGAAGGACGTGCCCCGCGCACCGCGCAGGAGGAGATCCTGTGCGGGCTCTTCGCCGACGTCCTCGGCCTGGATGGGCACCAGGTCGGCGCGGACGACGGTTTCTTCGACCTCGGCGGCGACTCCCTGCTCGCCGTGCGGCTCACCGACCGCGTCAGGAGTGCGCTGGGCAGCGCACCGCCAGTGCGCGCGGTGTTCGAAGCGCCGACCCCCGCCGCGCTGGCCGCGCGCATCGGCGAAGGCGCGGGAGCCCCCCGGCTCCCGGAACTCACGGTGGCGGAACGCGGACACGCTCCCGTCCCGCTGTCGTACGCCCAGCAGCGGCTGTGGTTCCTGGGCCGCCTCGACGGCAGTAACACCTACACCGTTCCCTGGGCTCTGCGTCTGACCGGCCCGGTGGACGTGACGGCGCTGGAGGCGGCGATCGCCGACGTAGTGACGCGCCACGAACCGCTGCGCACCCTCCACCCCGACTTCCAGGGCATCCCCTACCAGCGGATCCTGGACCCGGAGGCGGGACACGCGGCCCTGACCGTCGTAGAGGCGACGGAGGCGGAACTCCCCGCGCGGCTCACCGCAG
Organism: Streptomyces sp. RG80; assembly: GCF_040446465.1. Lineage (NCBI taxonomy): Bacteria > Bacillati > Actinomycetota > Actinomycetes > Kitasatosporales > Streptomycetaceae > Streptomyces > Streptomyces sp. RG80. Next base: position 551,876 of record NZ_JBEAAJ010000006.1, read on the forward strand.
CCGCGGGGCACCGCTTCGACCTGTCCGCCGAAACACCGCTGCGCGCCACACTCTTCGCGCTCGACGACGACACGCACGTCCTGCTGTTGCTCGCCCACCACATAGCCGTCGACGGCTGGTCGATGGCACCGCTGATGCGCGACCTGGAGACTGCGTACACGGCCCGGACCACTGGATGTGCCCCGCAGTGGGAGCCACTGCCCGTCCAGTACGCCGACTTCGCCCACTGGCAGCGCGAACTGCTCGACGGGGCGGCAGGTAAGACGCAGAGCCTGCGGGAACGCCAGACGGCGTTCTGGCAAGAGGCCTTGGCGGGCGCTCCGGAGGAGCTGCCGCTCCCGGTCGACCGCCCCAGGCCGGCCGAGCCCACCGGACGCGGCGACCGCGTGCAACTCACGGTCGACTCGGAGTTGCACGCCGCACTCGCCGACCTCGCGTCCGCCTCCCGGGTCACCCTGTTCATGGTGCTCCAGGCCGGGCTCGCCGCGACACTGACCAGGCTCGGTTCGGGGACCGACATCACCATGGGCACGCCGGTCGCCGGACGCGCCGACGCCAGGTTGGACGACCTGGTCGGCTTCTTCGTCAACAGCCTCACACTGCGCACCGACACCTCGGGCAACCCCACCTTCCGTGAACTCCTGGTCCGGGTCCGGGACTTCGACCTCGCCGCCTACGCCCACCAGGACGTGCCGTTCGACCTCCTCGTGGACGCCCTCAGCCCGCGGCGCACCCTCGCCCGCCACCCGCTGTTCCAGGTCATGCTGGCCTTCACCGCCCACTCCGCGGACGCCGCCCTGAACCTGCCCGGCCTGGAAGTGGAGCGCGAGCACGTCCAGACCGGCGCGGCCCGCTTCGACCTCTGCCTCTACCTGAACGAGCGCCGCCACGGCGACGGCACTCCGGCAGGCATCGACGCCATCGCCGAGTACAGCACCGACCTGTTCGATCCGGGCACGGTCCAGCGGCTCACCCGGAGGCTCGTCCGCTTCCTGGCCACCGTCGCCACCGACCCCGACCTGCGCATCGAGGACGTCGACCTCCCGGGGGAGGAGGAACAGCGGCAACTCGAAGCAGCGGCGCCGAGGCCCGACGAACAGCCCGACCGCAAAGCGCTGCCCACGCCCGTGTCCACCCCCACGCCTGTGTCCACTCCCGTGTCCGCGCCAGCGCCCGAGCCCGCAGCCGGCGACGGTGGACAGGAGCCGGCGACACCGGCCGAGCGTGTCCTCGCCGGTCTCTTCCGCGAGCTGCTCAAGCTGCCCGAAGTCCCCCTCGACGAGGACTTCTTCGCCCTCGGCGGCGACAGCATCACCTCGATCCGGCTCGTGAGCCGGGCCGTCGAGGCCGGAGTCGTGATCAGCGCCCGCGATGTCTTCAAGCACCAGACGGTGAAGGAGCTGGCGGCGGTGGCTCGTGGACCGCTCGGCAGCTCTCACGGCGACGCCGGTGACGGGGCGGACGCGGGCGGCGGGGCCGAGGCCCATGACGTCGACGCGGTGGGCTCGGTCCCGCTGACCCCCATCATGCGGTGGCTGCTCGCACGCGGCGGCCCGATCGGCCGGTTCAGTCAATCCGTCCTGCTGACGGTCCCGGCGGGTGCCGTTCTGCCGCGGCTGACCCAGGCGTTGCAGGCGGTGCTCGACCACCACGACATGCTGCGTTCCCGGCTCACCCCGACTCCGGAACTGGATGTCGCCCCGGTCGGGGACGTCAACGCCGCGGACCTGCTCGACCGTCGAGACGTCTCCGGCATGTCCGGTTCTGGCGAACTCGACGCCTGCGTCGCCGAGGAGTTCGACCGGGTCGTGGCACTGCTCGATCCGGCGGCCGGGGCGATGGTCCGGGCCGTGTGGTTCGACGCCGGGTACGACCTGCCCGGGCGGCTGCTGTTGGCCGTCCACCACCTCGCCGTGGACGGTGTGTCCTGGCGCATTCTCGTACCCGACCTGAAAGCCGCCTGGGAGGCTGTCGCCGAAGGCACCCCCCGACTGCCCGCCGTCACCACGTCGTTCCGGCGCTGGTCGCAGGCGCTGGGCCGGCAGGCGGGCACGCCTTCGCGGGTCGCCGAGGCCGAGCTGTGGCGCCGTGTCGCCGACGCCCCGCGCGCCCCACTGGGCCGGCGCCCGCTCGACCCCGACCGCGACACCGCGGCCACCACGCACTCGCTACGGATCACCCTGCCGCCCGAGACCACGGGACCGCTGCTCACCAGCGTCCCGGCCACCCTCGAGGCCGGCGTCCAGGAGGTCCTGCTCACCGGCCTCGCGCTGGCCTTGGCCGATCACCAGGGCAGCCCGCACGTCGTGCTGGACGTCGAGGGACACGGCCGGGAGGAACTGGAGCCCGGGCTCGAACTGTCGCGGACAGTCGGCTGGTTCACCTCGCTCTACCCGGTCCACCTGGACCTGGAGGGCGTGGACGTGAGTGACGCCCTGGCCGCCGGACCCGCTGCCGACCTCGCCGCCACCCGGGTCCGGGATCGGCTGCGCGAACTGCCTGACCACGGCGCGGGGTACGGCCTCCTGCGCCACCTCAATCCCGACACGGCGGCCGAGTTGGCCAAGGCGCCCACGCCGGCTGTCGGCTTCAACTACCTCGGCCGGTTCAGTGCTCCCGGTAGCGACGTCACTGAGCCATGGGCCTTCGCCCCCGAGTCGTCGGCACTCGGCACCGGCTGCGACCCCGGCCTCGCCGCCGCCCACACGATCGACATCAACGCGGTCGTCCACGACTCTGCCGCCGGACCCCAACTGGTGGCCGACTGGGCTTGGCCCGAAGGCCTGCTGAGCGAGCCGGAGGTGCGGACGCTGGCCGAGTCCTGGCGCACCGCGCTCACCGCACTCGTCTCCCGGGCCGCGGGCGGCGCCGGCATGTCCGTGGCAGGCCTGTCCCGGGACGAACTCGACGAGCTGTCCGCAGGCCTCGACTGACCTGGCCCCCGACAAGCCCCAGCGCCCCAGCCGACCAGCACACAGCGAGACGAGACGACACATGACGCAGACCGGGCCCGTCGACGTCCTCCCCCTTACCCCGCTCCAGGAGGGCCTGCTCTTCCACGCTCTGTACGAGCACGAACGGCATGGCCCCGACGTCTACGTCGTACAGCTGGTCTTCGAACTCGAAGGTCCGGTCGACGCCGACCGCCTGCGCGCGGCCGCTCAGGCACTCCTGGACCGCCACCCGAACCTGCGGGCGGCCTTCCGGCGGCGCCGCGGCGGCCAGCCGGTGCAGGTCATCCCGCGGCGGGCCACGCTGCCATGGGCGGAGGCCGACCTCAGCGCACGGACCGCCGACTTCGGCGGGCGGGACGCCGACCTCAGCGAGCGAGACGCCGACTTCGAGAAGGCGTGGACGGCACTGCTCGACGAGGACCGGGCCCGGGGGTTCGATCCGGCCACTCCTCCGCTCCTGCGCTGCACCCTGGTCCGCACCGCCGAGCACCGTCACCGGCTGCTCGTCACCCACCACCACATCCTGCTCGACGGCTGGTCGGTCTCCGTGCTCCTACGGGAACTGCTCGCCCTGTACGCCGCCGACGCGGACCCGACCGCGCTCGCGCCCGTCCCGCCGTACCGCACCTTCCTGGAGTGGCTGGGCCGCAGACAGCGCGGGGCCGCAGAGGCCGCCTGGCGGGACGCGCTGGCCGGTGTGACGGAACCGACCCGACTCGCGCCGGCCACCTCGCCCGGGGCCGCTGAGCCGGCGCAGGCCCGGACCGAGCTGTCGACGGAGCTCGGAGCCGCGCTCACGGCATGCGCCCGGAGCCTCGGGGTGACCGCCAACACACTGGTGCAGAGCGCCTGGGCGATCCTGCTCGGCCGACTGACCGGCCGTGACGACGTCGTCTTCGGCGCCACCGTCTCGGGTCGCCCGCCCGAACTCCCCGGTGTCGAGTCGATGGTCGGCCTGTTCATCAACACCATCCCGACGCGGGTCCGGCTACGCCCCGAGGAGAGCCTCGGCGCCCTGCTCCGCGAGGTCCAGGACGGTTACGTCCGTCTCCTCGACCACCACCATCTCGGCCTGGCCGACATCCAGCGAGCCGTGGGCATCCCGGAGCTCTTCGACAGCCTCGTCGTCTTCGAGAACTATCCGGTGGATCCGGAGGCGACCGGCGACGGGCGGCACAGCGACTCAGACGGCGCCAAGCGCGACGGCGACGGTGGCGGCAACGGCGGGCTCCGCCTGATCGGCTCAGGCGGCCGCGACGCCACCCACTACCCGGTCACGCTCGTGGCCCTCCCCGGCCCCCGGCCCCGCTTCCGGCTGGCCTACCACCCAGGACTGTTCGACGCCGACTGGGCCGACGCCACACTCGCCTGCCTGGTGCGCATCCTCGAGGCGATGGCGGTCGACCCCGAACTCCCACAGGGCCGCCTGGGACTCCTGGCGCCACAGGAACTGCCCCAGCCGCCCCGACTCACGCCACCGGCCGCCCGCACCCTCACCGAACTCTGGTCGGCCCAGGTCGCGGCAACCCCGGACACCGACGCCGTACTGGAGCAAGGCGCCCGTCTGTCGTACGGCGAACTCGACGTCCGGGCCGAGCAGTTGGCCGCCCGCCTCACCGCCGTCGGGGCAGGCCCCGAACGAGTCGTGGGTATCGCCCTGCCCCGTACCGCGGACCTGGTCGTCGCCGTCCTCGCGGTGCTGAAGTCCGGCGCCGCCTACCTGCCGCTCGACCCCGCGTATCCGGCCGAGCGCCTGGCGTACATCGTCGACGACGCCCGCCCCGTCGTCGTCCTCGCCACCGAGGAGACGGCAGGGGCGTTGCCGGACGGCACACCGCTGCTCGATCCGGGCATTCAGGTGACTGAGCATCAGAGTCGCCTCGCACCAGGCGACTTGACGCCGGACAACCTCGCCTACATCACCTACACCTCCGGCTCCACCGGCCGTCCCAAGGGTGTGCTGGCAACGCACCGCAACGCCGTCGAGTTCGTCGAGTGGACGCACACCGAGTTCGGTCCCGAGCGACTGGCCAAGGTGCTGTTCTCGACCTCGCTCAACTTCGACGTGTCGGTGTTCGAGATCTTCTCGCCCCTGCTGTGCGGCGGCCGTATCGAGATCGTCGAGAACCTCCTCGCGCTCACCGACGGCACCCCCCGGGACGCCGGCCTGATCAGCGGCGTACCCACGGTCATGGCCAGCGTGCTCGCCGAACGACCGCCCGTCGCACCGCACACCGTGGCCCTCGGCGGCGAACCCATCCCCGAACAGCTCCGGGCCGGCCTCGAGACCGCCTTCCCCGGAGCGCGGCTCGTCAACTTCTACGGGCCCACCGAGGCGACCATCTATGCCACCGCCTGGCAGTCCGGCGCCGACCCGGACGACAAGGCCGCCCCACCCATCGGCCGTGCCCTCGCCCGCAACGTCGTCCACCTCCTGGACCCCGCGCTGCACCCCGTGCCCGACGGGGCCGTCGGCGAGGTGTACGTGGCCGGTGGTGGACCTGCCCGCGGCTACCTCGGCAGGCCGGGTCTGACGGCCGAGCGATTCGTCGCCGACCCGTTCGGCGGACCGGGGGAGCGCATGTACCGCACGGGAGACCTGGCGGTGCGTGGCTCCGACGGCCAACTGCGCTTCCTGGGCCGGGCCGACCACCAGGTCAAACTCCGTGGCTTCCGGATCGAGTTGGGTGAGGTCGAAGCCGCCGTCGCCACGCATCCGGCCGTGGCCGAGGCGGCCGCCACGGTGAGGGAGGACCAGCGCGGTGAGAAGCAACTCGTCGCGTACGTCGTATCCCCGGAGGCCGTGGCTGCCGACGACCTCCGCGACCACCTCGCCCACACCCTCCCCGCCCACATGATCCCCTCGGCGTTCGTCCCGCTCGATGCACTCCCGCACACCGCCAGCGGCAAGCTGGACCGCAAGGCGCTGCCCGCCCCCGACGCGCCGTCCGCCGCAAAAGCGGCCCCGCGGACCGAGCGGGAGGAGACCTTGCGCGGAATCTTCGCCGAGGTCCTCGGCCTCGCCCCGGACCGGGTCGGCGTCCACGACGGCTTCCTCGACCTCGGCGGCCACTCCCTGCTGGCCCCCCGCCTGACCTCGCGCATCAGTGCCGAACTCGGCGTGGAGCTGCCGCTGCGCGCCCTCTTCGACTCACCCACCGTGGCAGCACTGGCCCGACGCCTGACCGAAGCAGGCCGACCCGGAACACCCGACCGGCACCAGCCCGCCGCGTCGGGCACGGCCCCTATGGGACCGCTGCTCCCGCTGCGCACCCGCGGTGACCGCGAACCCCTGTTCTGCCTGCCCCCGGCCTCCGGCCTGTCCTGGGGCTTCGCCGGGCTGGCCCGCTACATCCACCCCGGCCGCCCGCTGTACGGCCTCCAGTCCAGCGGTCTGCTCCCGGATCAGCCCCTGCCCGACAGCCTGGCCGACGCGGTCGCCGGGCACCTCGCCGTCATCCGCCAGACACAGCCACGCGGGCCGTACCACCTGCTCGGCTACTCCATGGGTGGCCTGGTCGCGTACGACGTCGCGGTCGCCCTCCAAGCGGCCGGAGAGCAGGTAGCGCTGCTCGCACTGCTCGACTCCTTCCCCGGCGCCTGGATCCGGCAGGGCCCCGCCCAGTCCGACCGCCCGGCCCTGCTGCGCAACCTCCTCACCATCCTCGGCCGCCAGGTCCCCGAGGACGAGACCCAGCCGCTGACCGAGAGCCGCTTCGCCGAACTGGTCCGTCGCGTATCCGATATGCCCGGCAGCCTCGACGACGCCGAACTGGCGGCCTTGGTAGAGGTGACAGCGAACAACCGGCGCCTGCTGGGCGAGTTCACCCCTGAGCCGTACCGCGGGGATCTGTTGCTCTTCACCGCCGCCAAGGATCCGGACGCGGTCGCGGACCGGTACCGCTCCTGGCAGCCGTACGTCGAAGGCCGCGTCGAGAACCACGAAGTCCCCTGCACTCACGGAGAGATGACCCGGCCCACGGCACTGGCGCGCATCGGCCCGGTGCTGGACAGCCGACTGCGCAAGTAGACCGAACCCGCCGTACGCGACCACTCACCACAGGAGGAACGGCCATGACCACCAACCCCTTCGACGACGACAGCATCGAGCACCTGGTCCTGGTGAACGAGGAGGGCCAGCACTCCCTGTGGCCCGCCTTCGCCGAGACTCCGGCCGGCTGGACCGTCGTCCACGGCCGCGCGAGCCGCCGGTCGTGCCTGGACTACGTCGGCGAGCACTGGACCGACATGCGTCCCAAGAGCCTGATCAAGGCGATGGGCGAGTAGCCACCGGCCCCGGCCACGCCCGAACGACCAACCCCCCTCGCAAGGAGAAACCGGCAGTCATGCCCACCGACGACCTGACCGACCCGGCCGGCCCGATCAAGCTGGTGTGCCTTCCGTACGCCGGAGCGGGCGCCTCGTTCTACCGCCCCTGGACCGCCCTGACAGCCGCCCTGGCAGGAGACGCGTTGGAGATCGTGCCGCTCCAACTGCCCGGCCGGGAAAGGCTGATCGACGAGGAGCCCTACCGGGACGTACACGAGGCCGTCGACGGCCTCCTGCCTCAGCTATGCGAACGGCTCGGCGACGGCGAGCACAGGGTGGCCCTTTTCGGGCACAGTCTCGGTGCCGTGCTGGCCTACGAACTGGCACACCGTCTGGTCGTCGAGCCCGGCATCGAACTCGTCCACCTGTTCGTGAGCGGGGCGCCCCACCCGGGCGAGGGCCGTGAACAGCGGGCCACCGGCTTGTCCGACGACGAATTCCTGACCCGGGTCAGGGAGTTCGCGGGCTACAGCCATCCCGCGCTCGACGACCCGGAGATGCGCGAGATGCTCCTGCCCACCCTGCGCGCCGACGTCGAGATGCATGAGAGCTACGTACCGAGCACCCTTCTGCCCCTGGACGCGCCCCTCACCGTGATCCGGGGTGAGGACGACGCACTGGTCGACCACGACTCCGCCGCGTCCTGGAACAAGGCGTCCGGCCGCGACTTCGACCACGTCGAGGTCCCCGGCGGCCACATGTATCTGACCGAGTCGGCACCCGCCCTGGTCGGCGTGATCGTCTCGAAGGTGCTCTGACCGTCCCCATTCTCGACCCATGACCCCGTTACGACTTCCAGGGAGCACCTCATGCGTCTGCACGGCAAGTCGGTCCTCATCACCGGCGCCGCGCGCGGACTCGGCCGAGCAGCCGCGGTCGCCTGTGCGGCAGAGGGTGCCGACCTCACCCTGCTGGACATCTGCGCCGACCTGCCCGGTGTGCCCTACCCGCTGGGTACCGAAGGGCAGTTGGAGCACACCGCCGCGCTGTGCCGGGAAGCCGGCGCGGCCGTCCTCACCGAGGTGGCCGACATCCGCGACACCCGTGGCATACGGGAGGCGGTGACCCGCGCCGAGGAACGGTTCGGTCGGATCGACGTCGCCGTCAACAACGCGGGCATCGCCGCGCCCTCGGGGAAACCGGTGCACGAGATCGAAGAGGACGAGTGGTCCCTGATGATCGATGTGGACCTCTCCGGAGCCTGGCGGCTGATCCGCGCGGTCGGCGGGGCGATGAGCGCCCGGCGCGCCGGAAGCATCGTCAACGTCGCCTCCACCGCCGGGCTCGTCGGCTACCGGCATTTCGCCGGCTACGTCGCGGCCAAGCACGCCGTCGTCGGTCTCACGAAGGCCGCCGCGCTCGACTTCGCGCCGACGAAGGTGCGCGTGAACGCCGTCTGCCCCGGGTCCGTGCGCGACGACGCGTGGGCCGAGGGCCGGATGCTCGCCGAGATCGCCAGGGCCCTGGACGTGCCCGTCCACGAGCACGAGAGGACCTTCGTCGAGGCGCAGCCCATGAACGCGCTGATCGAACCCGAGGACGTCGCCGCCGCGATCGTCTTCCTGGCCTCGGACGAATCCCGGCAGATCACGGGATCCGTCCTGACCGTCGACGGCGGATTCAGCATCCGCTGAGCCGCCTTTTCCCGGTCCGCGAGAACCACAAGAAGAGCAACGACGACAAGGAGTACGGTCCGTGCCCGCGCCGCAGTTCGATCCCCTCCACCTCGCGCCCCACTGCCACGCACTGCGCGTCCGCTGGGACCACTCCCAGGAGCCCGCCCACCGACCGGGGCTGTGGATCGAGGAACTCCCGATCCCGGCGACTGACCCACTGGCCGAGCGCCGACGCGGCACCGAACTCGCCCGTCCGAGCCGCAATCCTCGCAGCGTGCTCCTGCGCTACGCCGACGGCCTGTCCGACCTGATCGTCGTCGCCCCGCGCGGACGCTGGGACCGTACGGCCCTGGCCCGGCTGGCAGCAGGGGAGTCCGTGACACCCGACGACACCCGGCCGGCTCCTGAAGTGTTCCCTGCCGCGCCTGCTCCCGCCTGGGGACTCGGCGTTGACGGCCCGAGCACCCCTCGTCTCGTCGCCCTGGACCACGCGGGCGACGAGACGAGCTGGCTCACGGCACTCGCCATCACCCTGCGCCGCTACGACCCCGACACCCCGCCGGTCATCGGCACCGACCACGGCCGCTTCACAGTCGAACCGGCCGCCACGCTCGACGAGTCGAAGCCCTCCTCCACGACGGGCCCCGCGCTCGCGGGTCTGCTCTTCGACGACGCGACCGACATCGACTGCCCGGACCGCGAGGCAGGTGACGGCGAGGGCGAGATCGAGTACGTGCCCTGCCTGGCGCCCCCGTTCCCCCTCACCGTCTCCGTCCTGCGCGACTCGACCGGTCCACGGCTGCGGTGCGACCACTTGAGCAGTCACTTCTCCGCGGAGATCGCGGCCCAGTTCGTACGGCACCTCGTCCACGTACACCAGCAGGTCCTGAACCGACCGCAGACCCCACCGGACGACGTCGAACTCCTCGACGAGGCGGAGCGCGCCCGCACGGCGGCGCTGGGCCGCCCGCTCCGTTCCCTCGCCACCCGGCCGGCGAGCGTGCCCGAGGCGCTCGCCCGGATCGTTGCGGCGACCCCGGACCACGTCGCCGTGACCGATGGCGACACGACCCTGACGTACCGCGAACTCGACGAGCGGGCCGCCCGGTCGGCCCACGGTCTGAAAGCTCGCGGAGTACGGGCCGGCGACCGGGTGGGCGTGTGCCTGGAGCGCTCCGCCGAACTCGTCGTCACCCTGCTCGCCGTGCTGAAGGCCGGCGCGACCTACGTGCCCGTCGATCCCGCCTATCCGGCGGAGCGACTGGCCCACACGGCACGGGACGCGGATCTGGGTGTGGTGGTCACCCGGCTCCCGGAGTTCCCGGCGGTGGCGAACGGCGTGCGCATGAGCCCGGATGAACTACTGGAGCCATCGCGAGGCGGGTGGCCGACGCCCGAGGGAGACGCGAGCGCTCCGTCTCCCTCGCCCGATGACGCCGCCTACGTCATCTACACCTCAGGTTCCACCGGCCGACCCAAGGGCGTCGTCGTCCCCCACCGCAACGTTGTCGCCCTGATCGACGCAACCCGCGACGAGTACGGGCTCGGGGAGGCGGACGTGTGGACCTGGTTCCACTCCAGCGCCTTCGACTTCTCGGTGTGGGAGATCTGGGGCTGTCTGCTGACCGGTGGGCGGCTGGTCGTGGTGCCGTACTTCGTCTCGCGCGAACCGGATCACTTCCGGGACCTGCTCGTCGCCGAGAAGGTCACCGTGCTCAGCCAGACCCCGTCGGCCTTCGCCCAGCTCCTGGACGTCGAGCACACCGACGTGTCCGTCCGGCTCGTCGTCTTCGGCGGGGAGCCGCTGGACCCGCGGATGCTGCTGCCCTGGTTCGACCGGCACCCCGAACGCTCCTGCCGGGTCGTGAACATGTTCGGCATCACGGAAACCACCGTCCATGTCACCGAGCAGACCCTCACCCGGAAACTGGCGCTCGCCGGCACCCGCTCCGTCGGGCGCGCCCTGCCCGGCTGGCACCTGTACGTCGTAGGCGCGGACGGGCGGCTGCTGCCGCCGGGAGCGGCGGGCGAGATATGCGTCGGCGGAGCCGGTGTGGCGGTCGGCTACCTGGGACAGGAGGAGCTGACCCGTCAGCGGTTCGTGCCGGACCCGTTCACCGGCGGCACGATGTACCGCAGCGGCGATCTCGGACGCCTGCGTCCTGACGGGCGGCTCGAGCACCTCGGCCGGATCGACAGCCAGGTGAAGATCCGCGGCTTCCGGATCGAGCTCGACGAGATCCGCTCCGTCCTGCTGGAGAACCCCGATGTGCGCTCCGCGGCCGTCCTGGTACACCGCGACGACCTGGCAGACGCCGCCACGACCAGGATCGACGCCTACGTCACCCTGTCGCCCGGGGGAGACCCCGCCCGCGTCCGTGAGCGAGCCGCCTGCATCCTGCCCGAGTACATGCTTCCCGCCACCGTCACCGCGTTGGACGCCCTTCCACTCACGGCCAACGGCAAACTCGACACGGCGAAGCTCCCTGCTCCCGCCGTCCTACGCCCATCGGGTCGGGACACGGCCCCGGCAGCCGTCACCGACGACGACCTCGTCGCAAGCCTGACGGAGATCTGGAGCGACGTGCTCGGCATGCCCGTCGGCCCGGACGACGACTTCTTCGAGCTCGGCGGCAACTCCCTGGCCGCCGTCCGCATCGGCGCCGCTCTGCGAGCCCGCGGCCTGCCGTCCCTACGGCTCCGTGAGCTCTACCGACACCCGACCGTACGAGGGACGGCGGCGAACCTCAGGGACTAGGGATAGAACTGCCGTATCCCATAACGAACTTGACTCATTCTCACCTCTCCTCACACGTACCTCTTCCGTGGCTTCTCCGCTATCTTCCCGTGTTCATGGCAGAGAAATGGGAAACGTTACCCACCGAGACCGGCCGGCCGTACCTCCCGGAGACGATCACCCGCAAGGCGATGAACCGTAGAGCCGTGATCGGCGGTTCGCTGTCCGTCGTTGCCGCGATGGGCATGTCCGCACCGGCGCATGCGCGGCCCGCGGGGAGCACGGTCGTGGCGGCGACCCGTTACGGCCGGGTGCGCGGGAAGCGCGAGGAGGGCATCGCCAAGTTTCTCGGCGTGCCGTACGCCACTCCGCCGCTCGGCGAACTCCGGTTCAGGGCCCCGAAGCCGCCCGCGCGGTGGTCCGGCGTACGCGACACGGTCAGCTTCCCCAACCCGGCGTTCCAGGTGGCGGGCGGCGAGATGGGGCCGGGCGGCAACGGCCGGATGCCGGCTCCGTCCGAGGACTGCCTCTACCTCAACATCTGGACCCCCGCCGCCGACGGCCGGCGCCGGCCGGTGATGTTCTACAACCACGGCGGCGGCTACATGATCGGCTCCGGCTCCGCCACCGGGCAGGACGGCACCCACATGGCGCAGCTCTATGACGTGGTGGTGGTCGAGTCCAACCACCGGCTGGGCCTGTTGGGCTACCTGTTCCAGGGCGATCTCGCCGGCCGTGACTACGCCGCCAACCAGGGGATGCTGGACATTCTCGCCGCGCTGCGCTGGACCAGGGAGAACATCGAGAACTTCGGCGGCGACCCCGACAGCATCATGGTGTGGGGCGAGAGCGGCGGCGGCGCCAAGACCGCGGCCGTCCACACCATGCCGGCCGCCGCGAGGTTGTTCCACAAGGCCTCGATCGAAAGCGCCGCGCCCCTGCGCTTCCCCACCCGCGACGGCGCCACCGCCCGGGCCAGACGCACTCTGGAGCTGCTGGGACTGACCACGACCGACATTCCCCGTCTCCATGACATTCCGGCCGCGAGGCTGTTGGAGATCCAGCAGTCCGAAGCCGCGAACGGCGCCCCGCCGTGGGGCGACCCCGGCCCGCTCCCCGGCTTCGGCGCGTTCGTCGACGGCACCGTCATCCCGCGGCACCCCTTCGCCGACGGCGCGGCGCCGTTCTCGGCCGACAAGCCGCTGATGTGCGGTACCTGCCGCGACGAGACGGTGTTCTTCAGCCTTTTCGGGCCGCCCGACATCTTCAGCATCGACGAGGCCGGACTGCGCTCCAGGCTGAGCAGCACGTATCAGGGCACCGAGCTCGACCGGATCATCCGGACCTTCCGGTCGACGCGGCCGGGTGCGACGCCGGCACAGCTCTACTTCGCGATCACCACCTCACCCATCTGGCGCGACGCGATCAAGATCGCGGAGGCCAAACGGGCGCAGCACTCCGCGCCGGTGTTCATGTACCAGCTCGCCTACCCGAGCCCGACCCTGGTGCCCGGCACCGATTTCCCCATCGGCTCACCGCATGCGTCGGACATCAACCTCAAGTTCGCCAACACCGACAAGAACCCCGACTACATCCTCAACAAGGATCAGTCTCCGGAACGGCTGGCGACCGCACGGCACATGAGCGAACTGTGGGCGGGCTTCGCCCACACGGGCCGCCCCACGGCGGCGGGCGTGCCGAGATGGCCCGCCTACACCCTCACCGACCGCGCCACGATGTGGCTCGACGCCAGATGCCGCATCGTCTCCGATCCGGACAGGAACGAGAGGCTGTACTGGGAGAACCGCGACTGACCTTGGTCGGGGTCCAGGACACTCCCCTTCCTCCTCCCCGTCTCGCCCAGTCGGCCCGCCTGCGATGGCCGGATCTGAGCCTGGGGCGGACCATGACTTCAAGTCGTGCCCGAGCGGGCAGCGCAGCCCACAGCTGTTGAAGCCCGGCACACCTGGGAGAAGGAGAACGACCGATGAGATCAGGCAGCCCTCGCATCAGGCCCCGCGTGCCCCGGCGCGGACCGGCCGCACTGGCGGTCTGTGTCGTCGTCGCCGCGGCGGCCGTGGCGGGCTGCAGTACCGACAGTGGCAGTGACAGCTCCGCCACCCCCAGCCCTCGCCCGACGCCGCCGGTGACCGAGAGCTTCTCCGGAGAGGTGCCTTCTGCCATGGCTTCCGCTGCGGAGTCGATGAAGGCGGAACGCCGGGCATCAGCCTCTGCCGCCGCATCCTCCGCCTCGGCTCGAGCCTCCGAGTTCGAGGCTTCCGTCTCCGCCGAGACGGAACGCACCCGCCAGGAATTCGAGAAGCAGCTGAGCAAGGCGGACGGGCGGGGCAATGCCATGGACGACGTCTCGTTGACCGGCAAACCCCTGTCGCAGACCAACGGCGTCCGCGCACTCGTCGTCAACATCATCAACCGAACCGACGCCACCGCCTCGTACGCGGTACAGGTCGACTTCAGCGACGCGGACGGCAAGGTGGTCGAGACCCGTATCGTCGGAGCTCCAAGTCTCAAGCCGGGGGAGCGGGCCCAGCCCCTCGCCATCAGCCGCAACCCTCCCGAGCCTCACCTGACCGCGAAGATCGCCAAGGCGCAGAGGTACTGAACGGGGCCCCGGTCAGGCCCCGTTGTGAGGTGGGTCAGCAACTCGCCGAGGCAGGCAGGTCGCCGTACTCGTTGCCCTTGAGGTACACGGCGCTGACGTAGCCCTCGGCGAGCTTGACCCAGACGTTGTTGCTGAAACCGTAGTCGTTGACCGTCTCGCCGAACTCCCAGCAGTACGCGCCGCGCACCTCGCCCGCAGCCACGGAACCGACCGTGGGGAACGCCCGGGACGGTCCGGAGCGGATGTTGACGGTCTCGTACGGTACGACCGCGTACGGCGCGGCCATGACGCGGGCGGTGCCCTGCTCGCCGGCGGAGGACGCGACGGCGGTCCCTACGGTGAGCGGGCCGAGCAGGGCGAGCGCCCCGGCGCCGACGAGTGCGGCCCTGGCGAAGATGCGAGCGGTCATGGCGAGTTCCCCCTGAACGGTGTGACTGACGCTCAGAACTGTAGGGAGCCCGGGGATGGCGCGGTCCCTGACAGTTGTCAGGGTCGCGGGGGGCCTCTATGTCTTTGGTCAAGCTGGTCGGGTGTGGGTTTGGGGCGTCTGGAACGATGTGTCCGTGCATGCTGATGATCAGGTTGGCGAGGGGGTCCCCGCGGAGCTCGGGGTGTTCCTGCGGGAGGCAGTCGACGACCGCCCGGTGAAGATCGCTCCTTCCGTCTGCGAGGGGTGCGGCGGTCGTGTGTTCTTCGTGCTGGTCAACGGCTCCGGCGCGGAACGAGAGTGTTCGGGCTGCGACAGCCGTGCGTTCATCGCAGACAGCGAGGAGTACTGGAACGAGGAGTTCTGGGAGGACGACGAGCCCGGTGCGGCCGGCTGCCCTTGCGGGAGCGAGGAGTTCGAGGCCGCGGTCGCGTTCTCGCTCGGCACCCACGGATCCGTCCGCTGGGTGACCGTGGGCCTGCGGTGCATCAAGGATGGGTTCTGCGGGATCTATGCCGACTGGAAGATCGACTATGAACCGACGGATCACCTCCTGACCATGGTCTAGGTCTGGGGAGCGACATCCCGAACGGGCTGCGGTTCGTAGAAGGTTCCGTCGCGGAGCCACGAAGAATGTAACGGGGGGACGAGAGGTCGACGTCGAGGGCCAGAAAGGCCGCCCGCCTCCTTGAGGAGGCTGGCGGCCATCTGTGGGCCGTGTCGGCGGCCGTGATTCGATGACGAGGGGCTAGCTCACGCTCACCGAGTACGAGCTGGTGCTCAGCTTGCCCCTGCTGGTGAAGACCTCGGTGCCGGCTTCGACGCTGGTCAGGTACGAGGTGTTCGCCAACAGCCGTTTCTGCACCAGGGTGTTGGCCAGGCCCGTCAGGTCGGTCGTGGCGCTGTTGGTGTTGGCGGTGCGGACGAACGAGTAGACGTTCCAGCTGCTGGTGACCTTGCCGCTGCTGTCCTTGTTGACGATCTTTCCGACGTAGAGGTCCCAGGTGGAACCGGCGGAGTTGACCGTCTCGCGCTTGGTGCCCAGGGGACCTGCGCCGTTCTGGCGGTTGAGCCAGACCATCATTTCGTCGTGCGGCTGGTCCTGCCAGTCCGGGTTGGACTTCTGGTGAAACCACACGTCGTAGGCGACGTTCATCTCCGTGGGAGTGTTCTGGGTGATGTTGAAGGTCCAGGAACTGTTCACCTTGCGCCCGCTGTTCATACGGATGGGCAGCTTGGTGTTCTTCTCCATCCAGCCCCAGTGCCAGCCCAGCACGACGCTCCCGTAGGCCTTCACACTGGTCTTGTCGCCCGTCCAGTCGAAGGACGTCTCCCAGTTGGCCTTGCCGTTGCGGTACGAGTTGAGCCAGGTGCACTGCTTACCGGAGGCGTTCTTGGCGCCCCAGACGTTGTTGTTGAGGTAGTACGGCGGAATGCTGACGGTGTTGAACGCCGTGCAACTGTCCGCGGCGAGGGCGGGGGCGGCCGTCGCGGTCTGGGAGACGAGCAGCAGGGGTGCCGCCAGGAGAGCGGCTGCCAGAAGGTTCCGGCGATGGTTCATGGTGGCGGTTCCCTACCTGTAGGTGACGTCGGTGGACCGGTAGATGCAGTTCCTGCCGTCCGGTCCCGATCCGGTCTTCGTCGGCTCGCCGGAGGTCGTGCCGCGGAACTTCTGACAGATCACGATCTTGCGGGCGGAGTCGCCGACGACGGTGATCCGTGACAGCCGTGCGGTGTCCCCGTACGGCGTGGCGTTGATGCCGACGACATCGAGGCCGGGCGCCGTCACGGTGATGTTGTCGACCACGACGTGGCGCTGGTACTGCGTCTTGCAGACCCCGCAGGAGCGGTAGAGCTTGCCGAAGCCGGACACCTCGAAGTTGCGGATGACGAACGTGCCGGGACCGTTGTGCTGGAACACCTTGTCCGCGGCCTTGCGGGCGCCGCCCCGTCGATCGTCATCGTCTGGCTGCCGCGGGTGCCCTTGAAGGTGGCCGCGTCCTCGCCGACGTCCTCCCACCACACGTTCTTGAGCGTGCACGTGCCCCGGCAGTGGATGCCGTCGGCGGCCGGGGCCCCGATGATCACGTTGGAGACCGTGGCGCCGTCGGCCAGCTCCAGGATCGGGTCCTGACCCTCGCCCTGTCCGCCACCGCCGAGGGCGCCGGAGCCGACGAAGCGGGTGAAGTCGAAGTTCTGGTTGCCGCTGACCGGCTTGGTCCTCGTGACCTTCTCGGTGCGCTTGGCGGTGGGCCAGACGGCGACCGGGCGAGTCTGCGCGGACCCGGATGCGGTTGAGGTCGAGGCCGCGGTCCCGGTCCCGGTCGTGGCAGTCGTCGCCGAAGCGCCCGCCGTCAGGGCCGTGGTGCTCAGTACGGCGGCGGCCAGGGCGATCCCCGTGCCGCGGAGCGAACGGATCCGGATCATCCCGCCGTCACCGCCTCCGGACGAGCCCGGTGCGGCTGTGACTCCGGTGAGGAGCCCGCGGGTACGCAGCCCAGCCCGAGCAGACCCCACCGGCCCGCCTCCGAGTCGGCGACGCACTCCAGGGGAGTGTCGTGGCATTTCTCGGAGTGTTCCTCCGGCGTGAAGTTGTGCGGGTGACAGCCGATGCCGACGCCGACGTCCGCGGGGACGGTGAGCCCCGCGTGATTGAGCAGGGACAGGACGCGCGGGTCGTCCGCGAGGGGTCTATGGGACTGCGTGGATGGTAAGTGGGTCAACTTGCCATGGGTGCGGCGAAGGGGCTACCTTCCAATGGTGAGTCCATCGACTTACCTTACGACTCGGCAAGGAACAATGAACATGAATCGTCTTGCGGGCAAGCGCGCCCTCATCACCGGCGGCACGAGTGGGATCGGTCTGGAGACCGCGCGGCGTTTTGTCGCGGAGGGGGCCGAGGTGCTGGTCACGGGCGTCACCCCGGCCAGCATCGACAGGGCGCGGGAGATCCTCGGGGACAAGGTGCCGGTCGTGCAGGCCGATGCACGCGACCTCGACGCGCAACGCGGCCTCGCCAAGCAGGTGCGTGAGCACTTCGGAGAGCTGGACGTGGCGTTCCTGAACGCCGGAGTCTCGGACTGGCGGCCGTTCGAGGACCACACGGAGGACAGTTTCGACCGGCTCTTCGACATCAACGTCAAGAGCGTCTTCTTTCTCACCCAGGCCCTGGTGCCCGTCCTGGCCAACCCGTCCTCGGTCATCCTCAACGCGTCCAACAGCGCGCACGGCGGCTACGGACACTCCAACGCCTACGCCGCGACGAAGGCGGCCGTCTCCTCCCTGATGCGGTCCTGGAACGCGGACCTGCTCAAAACCCACGGCATCCGCTTCAACGCGGTCAGCCCCGGCCCGGTGGACACCCCGCTCTACGCCAAGCTCGGGATCGAGGACCCCGCGGTGCAGACGGCGGTCCTGGAGGGGATCAGTGCCGGCATCCCCCTGGGCCGCATGGGTATGCCCGAGGAGGTCGCGGAAGCCGTGGTGTACCTGGCCTCCGATGCCTCCGCCTTCGCTGTGGGCCAGGACCTTATCCTGGACGGAGGCCAGACCGTCCTCTGACAGCGAGGATGCGGCCGAGAGTCGGGCGAGGGGCGTGGGTATGTCGGTGGCGGACCGAGCGGAAACCGGTGGCGACACCTGCCAGGCCGGGTATGACGCGCAGACCAAAGCCGGGTATCACGCGCAGATCAAGGCGGAGAACCGGGCGCGCATCATCCGCGCCGCCCGCGACCTCTTCCTCGCCCGGGGATACGACAAGACCTCCCTCGCCCAGATCGCCAGGGAGGCCGGCGTCTCCACCGGCACCCTCTTCAAGCGGTACCCCTCCAAGGCTGCGCTGTTCGCGGCCGTCACCTCCGAACAGTGGCAGCTGGATGTGGAGTACGCCGAAGCGCCCCCGCCCGGTGATCCCCGGTACGGCCTGGACCACATCGGCCGCGACTACGCCTGCCTGGTCGCGCGGCCCGGCACGGCGGCGCTGTGCCGCCTCATCATCACCGAGCTTCCCCAGATGCCGGAACTCGCCGACATCGTCGGCACCGGTTTCGCCATCGACCGCGGACCCTTCTTCGACCGGCTCCGCGACTACCTGGACGCCGAAGTGCAGGCCGGCACACTCGACTTCCGCTCGGCCGACGGACAGTCACAGTCGGCATCCGAAGTGGCCGAACAGTTCCTCGGCATGATCTGCAGCCAGTTCCTGTGGCCTCAACTCGTACGGACCGACTTCGTCCCGCCCAACCCCACCGACGCCGCGATCGTCGACGAAGCCGTTGCCCTCATGCTCGCCCGCTACAGCACCGCATCCTGAACCGCCAACGCCGCTGGTCACCGGAGCGGCGGATCCGGTGAGCCTCATGCCCGGGCTCCCCGGTCGCGGTGCGCGCAGTGCTCTGCGGGCCCTGTCGAGGCCCAGGCGTGCCACTGAAGGAACTCCGGCAGATGCGCGCCGAGTTGCGCTGCTATCCGAAACGGTCAAGTCGTATCTGCGCAGCGCGATGCGCAAGCTGGGAGCGAGCACCCGCTTCGAGGCGGTGGTCGCCGCATGGCGTCAGTGCCTGCCCCAGATTCCTTTCAGGTCGTAGTCCCGCAGGTCAGTGTGACCCGCGGGACCTCGACGACCCCTGTGCGCTTGCTGCCCGGAAACCGATCGGTGTACGGTTCTGGAAACCGATCGGTTTCCAGTCTGGGGAGTCGCAACCATGACCAGTCACGCCACCTCGTCCATCTTCGTCATCGGCGGCACAGGGGCCCAGGGCATGCCCGTTGTCCGTGCTCTCGTCGCCGACAAGAAGTACTCCGTCAAGGTCCTCACCCGGGACGCCAGTTCCCCCCGAGCCCAGGAGCTTGTCGCGCTCGGCAATGTCTCCATCCTCGAAGGGACCTTCGCCGACGAGGACGTACTGCGCGAAGGATTCCGCGACTGTGACGGGGCGTTCATCAACATCGACGGCTTCAACACCGGTGAGAAGACGGAGACTTACTGGGCCATCCGCACCTATGAGATCGCGATCGAGGAAGGAATCAAGTTCTTCGTCTACGGAAACCTCGACTATGCCCTCAAGAAGTCGGGCTACGACTCCAGGTTCCGCACCGGCCACTATGACGGCAAGGGTCGTATGGCCGAATGGGTGCTGTTCCAGAACCAGAAGAACAGTGACCGGATGGGAGCGGCGGTCTTCACCTCGGGTCCCTACATCGAGATGGTGATCTCACCCCTCACGCCCATGACGCCCTCCGTCGAGGACGGCATCGTCACATGGCGGGTCCCACTCGGCGAGGGCGCCGTCCCGCACGTGTCTCTGGAGGACTGCGGATTCTATGTCCGCTGGCTCTTCGACCACCCGGAACGGGCCAACGGCATGGACCTCGAAGTCGCCATCGAGCACATGACCTACGCCGACATGGCCGCGGCATTCGAGAAGGTCACCGGGCATCCGGCGCAGTACATCGACACCGATCTGGACGCGTACTGGAGTCACCCGGACCTGACGGGGATCGCCGATCACCCCGCCGGATACAACGCCGACCCCCACGACAAGAGCACCATGAGCTTCCGTGACAATTTCACCGGCTTCTGGAACGTGTGGAAGCACGGAATCATCACCAGGGACTACGCCCTGCTCGACGAAATCCACCCCAACAGGATCAGGAGCGCCGAGGAGTGGTTCCGCCGGGAGGACCAGTTGGGCAGGGAACTCGGCAAGGGAAGCCTCTGGGAGAGGGTCCAGCCGGAGAACTGGGGCATCGACTCGGCGGTCCTCAAGAGCAGCGCGGACTTCAGGACGGGGAAGTTGTAACTCACGCTCGCTCCGACGACTGTGGTCACGTCGTCTCTCGTTGGACGAGCGCCAGGATGTCCCCCGCTCCGGCCCCGCTCGCCGCTGCCGGCGCCGGGGCCCCGACCGCCGTGAGGATGGCGGCGGCGAGATTGCCGGCCGCCGTGGTGAGGTCCATCCCGATGGTGGTGAGGGCCGGTACCGCGAGTGAGCTCACCGGGAGGTCGTCGACGCCGATGAGTGCCAGGTCGTCCGGGATGCCGATGTGCTGGGTGCGGCAGCTCGCCAGGACGGCGAGAGCGATCAGATCGTTGAACGCGGCGACGGCTGTGACCGGGGTGGTGCCCTGTGTCCACGCCACGACGGCGGCCCGGGCGCTGTCCCGCGAGTAGTGCATGTCGACCACCTGTGGAGCCGGCAGGCCGAGGTCATGGCAGGCCCGGGTGGCTCCTTCAAGACGCGGCAGACAGAAGGGCCGCTCTCGCGGGTCGTCCAGCGCGGCATAGCCGATGTGCCGGTGCCCGCGCGCCGCGAGGTACTCGATCTGCAGCCGCCCGATGTCTTCCTGGCGAAGCCCCGTCAGATCGGTGCCGTCCGGGGTGAACACGCCGTCTAGCAGGGGGATTTCCGCCCGATGCAGCGACTGCGCGTCGACGGGTGGCAGGCTGCCGAACGCGACGACCACCGCCGGCTGGACGTGCTGCCACAGCTCGGCCAGCGGCGTGGTCGTCCCGGCGTGATGCAGGTACACGCAGGTGTAACCGGCCTCGCCCAGCGAGCGGCCGAGGGCGAGTTTGAACTGCTCCATGGCCTCTGCCACGGGCAGGTCCGGAACCACGCAGAGCACGACGTTGCTCCGGCCCTTGCGCAGTGCGCGGCCGGCTCCGGACGGCACGTAGCCGAGGCGCTCCGCCGTCTCCAGCACCCGCTGGCGGGTCTCCGCGGAGAGCCCGTGCTCGTCCCTGCCGTTGAGCACGAAGCTCACGGTGGTCTGTGAGACCCCGGCCTCTCGTGCCACGTCCTTGCTGGTGACCCTCGGCAATGCCCCTCCCCACCTCTTGCCACGCCTTTCAGGCACAGGCTACGGTACGGCGATCAGCGATCTAATACGTATTAGATTTTATTAGGTCGCCGCATCGGTCGCCGCAATGGCCTGCCGGGGGACGCCCCGCACCCGTTTTGCCCGAGCCGCCCACCCCGGCCCAGCACCGCCTTCCGGCGCGCCAAAGGGGTGGATCCACACGAAGAGAGATCTGTCATGGACGACACGATCCCCGTCACGACCGACACGACCCCCGGCCGCGTTCGCACCCCCACCGACCCGGTCCGCCTGGGCCGTCTGCTCGCTTTCGTCTTCCCGGCGACCACCGCCATGTACGCCCTGTTCAACGGGATCGGGGTCATCCTGCTCCCCGCGCAGGTGGCGGAGCTCGCGCCCGGCTCCAAGGTCGGCGTGCTGGCGCTGCTGACGACCCTGGGCGCGGTGGCCTCCATGCTCGCCCTTCCCGCCGGCGGAGCGCTCTCGGACCGCACGCGATCCCGGTTCGGCAGGCGTGCCCCCTGGCTGGTGGTCATGGCCGGCGTGTCCGCGCTTCTGACGATCGCCATGGGCCTGAGCACCGGACTGGTCGCCCTCGCGATCCTGGTCCCGATCCTGTGGTTCACCTCGAACTTCTACGGCGGGGCGATCTCGGCGATCCTGCCCGACCGGGTGCCCGTGGCCAGGCGTGGCATCGCCTCCGCGGTCATCGGTCTCGGCACGCCCGTGGGCATTCTCTTCGGCGTCAACCTGGCCGGCCGGGTCAGCCAGCTGTGGGCCTACACGATTCTCGCGCTGGTGCTGCTCGTCACGACGCTCGCACTCGTGACCGGTGCGCGCGAACCGTCCTCGCTCGACCTGGCGACGGACAGACCCAAGGACCAGGGCAACAAGACCGCGGCCCTCAGGGCGTTCTTCCGCGCCTTCGGTCACCGTGACTTCGCCCTGGCCTTCGCCAGCCGGTTCGGCCTGTTCCTGGCCTACTTCACGGTCTCCGGCTACCTCTTCTTCGCGGTGCAGGACTATGTCGGCGCCAAGAACGTGCCCGGCGGCAATGTCGCCCTCGCGGTGAGCACCCTCTCGACCGTGTCGTTCGGCACCTGGATCGCGGTCGCCACCCTCTGCGGCTGGCTCGCCGATAAGCTCGACCGCCGCAAGCTGTTCATCGCCATCAGCGCCATCGGACTGGGCCTGTCCCAGGTCATACCGATCGTCAGCCACAGCTGGGGCGCGATGCTCGCGTACTCCGCCGTCTCGGGCGCCTCGCTGGGCACGTACTTCGCTGTCGACCTCGCCGTCATGTCGCTGGTCCTGCCGGACAAGGAGAGCGAAGGACGCGACTTCGCGATCCTCAACGTCGCCACTGGCCTGCCCCAGCTGGCCGCCCCGGCCATCGCCGGCTCCCTCATCGGACTCGGCGGCTACGGCTCACTGTTCCTCGTCAGCGGCGCGTCCGCCCTGGTCGCCGGTGCGCTGGCCATGGCCATCCGCTCGATCCGATAACCGTACGGAGCCCTCCATGCCCCTGGTCACCACACCCACCGGGGTGTCCCTCAACTACGACACCTTCGGCGATCCCGACCACCCCCCGCTGCTGCTGATCCAGGGCCTCGGGGCCCACATGCTCGGCTGGCACGCCGATCTGTGCCGACAACTCGCCGACGCGGGCTTCCACGTCCTCCGCTTCGACAACCGGGACGTCGGCCTGTCGCAGAAATTCCCGCAGGGCGGTTACACCCTGGCCGACATGGCGAGCGACACCGCGGGCCTCCTCACCGCGCTCGACATTCCCGCAGCACACGTCGTCGGACAGTCGATGGGCGGCATGGTCGCCCAGCAGCTCGCCCTCGACCACCCCACCCGCGTGCTCACCCTCGCCCTGATATACACGGCGCCCAGCACGGACTTCATCGCCGGACGCGACCTGGTGGAGGAGCGGACGCAATGGCCCCGGGCGCACGACCGCGACGAGGCGATCGCGCTGTACCTGGACAACGAAGCGGTGTGCGCCTCACCCGGATACGCCCAGGACATCGCCTGGCTGCGCGAGCTCGGCGGCCAGATGTACGACCGGGACTACGACCCCGACGGCATCCTGCGCCAGATGGAGGCGCTCGACAACTCTCCTGACCGCGCCCCTAGCCTGCACCGCGTCACCGCGCCCACCACGATGCTGCACGGCGACGGCGACCGCCTGATCGGCGCCGAGGGTTCCAAGTTCATGCACGAACTGATCACGGACTCGGAGCTGACCATCTACCCCGGCATGGGCCATGAGCTTCCCCGTCCGCTCTGGCCTCAGATCATCACCCAGATCCGGGACAACACGGCACGAGGGAGTGCGTGACATGACAGCGATACAGGTGGGAGGCCACGTGGGCGACGGCTTCGCGCCCGTCGCGGACGCCTTCGCCGACAACTTCCGGCACCGCGGCGACACAGCGGCCTCCTGCGTGGTGTACGCCCAGGGAGTACCAGTGGTGGACATCTGGGCCGGTCAGACGGCCCGGGGTGCCTGGACGCCGGAAGCCCGCACCGTCATGTTCTCCGTCAGCAAGGGCATCACCACCGTCTGCCTGCTCATGGCCGCCGAGCGCGGACTGATCGACCTCGACGCCCCGGTGGCGAAGTACTGGCCCGAGTTCGCCGAGAACGGCAAGGAGGCGACGACGATACGACAACTCCTCGCGCACCGAGCCGGCCTGGTGGCGCCCGAGGCGGATCTGATGTGGCAGGACCTGCGCGCCTGGCAACCGGTGGCGGACACACTGGCCCGACAGGCACCGGCCTGGCCGCCCGGGACGGCGTACGCCTACCACGCGCTCACGTTCGGCTGGCTGGCCGGAGAGGTGCTGCGCCGGGCCACGGGACTGCGGCCCGGTCAGTGGTTGCGCGAGCACGTGGCCGATCCTCTGGACCTGACGATGACGTACGGCGCCGACCCCGCGTGCACCGATCTCCATCCCCTGGCGGACCCGCTGCCCAGCACCGACCCCGAAGCCGCCGCGATGATGGCCGCCGCCTTCGCCGAACCGATGATCGAGCGCTCCATCAGCCTGGGCGGGGTCATCGACGCCGCCCGGATCATCCAGCACGCCAACGAAGAACCGTGGCTGTCGGCGGAGATACCGGCCGGCAATCTCGTGACCAACGCCCGCAGCCTGGCACGGCTGTACGCGGCCACGGTGGGAGAGGTCGACGGCGTCAGGCTGCTGGGCCCGGACGTCGTCCGCGATGCCCGCATCGCGCGTTCCGAGGGCCGCCCGTTCGTGGGCCCGGACGTGAACAGCGGCTGGGGCACCGGCTTCATGACCAGCTCCGGCCACCGGCCCATGGTCGGTCCCGGCAGCTTCGGCCACGACGGTCTGGGCGGCTGCCTCGGCTTCGCACACCTGGAGTCCGAGGTCGCCTTCGCCTACCAGACCGCACAGCCCGGCAGCCTCCCCGACGACCGAGCCAACGCGCTCAGCAACGCCCTGCGTGCTTGCCTGTGAAGGCCGGCTCCGCCACCTCTCGCCAGAACCAGCTCACCGAGGACCGGAAAACCAGGCCATGACCACGACACTTCCACGACCCACAGCTCCGACACCCCCGAGCCCGGCGACCCGCGCGGCTGACGGGCTCCTGACCCGCCTGATGCGGTTGCCGGGCACCCGATGCGGCTACCGGGTCGAGCGGAACCTTCCGACACCCGCACGCGACGGTGGCATCCTGATGACGGACCACTACGCCCCCGTCACGGATGAACCGAGAGGCACGGTCCTCGTGCGCACACCGTACGGACGCGGCGGCTTTCCGCAGGACCTGGAGGCGAGGGTCTACGCGGACCGCGGGTACCACGTCGTGCTGCAGAGCTGCCGTGGCACGTTCGGTTCCACGGGAGGCTTCTACCCGATGGCGAACGAGGCCGACGACGCCCAGGACGCGGTGTCGTGGCTGCGGACCCAGCCATGGTTCGACGGACGGCTCGCGACCGCCGGCGGCTCCTACGTGGGCTGGACCCAGTGGGCGCTACTCATGGATCCACCTCCCGAGCTGCGTGCCTGCCTGATCGCCGTGGCGCCGCACGACATGCACGACGCGGCCCACGGAAGCGGAGCGTTCCGCCTGGGTGACTTCCTGTCCTTCGCGGAGATGGTGGTCAACCAGGAGAGATTCACCGGGCTGCGGGCCATTGCCCGGATGCTCACCCTGAACCGGCGGCTGGCCCCGGTCTTCGGAGCCCTCCCGCTGGCCGACGCGGCAGACGAGGCAACCGGACACCGCGCTCCGTGGTTCAGGGAATGGCTGACCACTCCGGAGCGCGACGACGCGGTGTGGGACCGACTCAAACTCGGCGACGCCCTTGAGCGGGCGAACGTCCCGGTGCGGCTCACCGCCGGCTGGCAGGACCTCTTCCTCGACCAGACCCTGCACCAATACCAGTCGCTGTGTGCCCGTGGGGTCGACGTCTCGCTCACCGTCGGCCCGTGGACCCATCAGGAACTTGGCCAGAAGAGGATGGGGCGCCTGCTCCGCGGCAATCTCGCCTGGCTGGAGACGCATCTCGCCGACGAAGCGCCGACGCAGCCACGACCTGCACGTTCCGTCGAGGTGTATGTCACCGGGCAGGGGGCCTGGCGACAGCTGGACCAGTGGCCACCGGCGACAGACGAGACCGTGCGTTACCTGCAGCCGGGCGGCAAGCTCCTGGCCGACGAGCCGGGCGAGGGCCCACCGTCCACGTATGTCTACGACCCTGCGAATCCCACACCCACCCTCGGAGGCCCGCTGCTCACCCTGGACGGCGGGGTGAAGGACAACGCGAAGTTGGAGAGCCGCTCCGATGTGCTCACCTTCACCACCGACCCGCTGGCCGCGCCGCTGGAGATCATGGGAACGCCCGTCGTGGAGCTGGCGCACACCCGCAGCAACCCGCACGCGGACGTCTTCGTACGGCTTTGCGACGTCGACCCCGAAGGTGTCTCCCGCAACTTCGCCGAAGGGCTTTGCCGCCTGGACCCCGCCTCGCCCCTCGACCAGGTACAGACGGTGCGTGTGCGGCTGGACGCCTGCGCACATCAGGTCAAGGCCGGACACCAGATCCGTCTACTGATCGCCGGTGGCTCCCACCCGCGCTACGCGCGCAATGAGGGAACCGGTGAACTACCCGGCACGGGAAGCGAGTTGCGGCCATGTACGCACACCGTCCACCACGAAAGCGGCGCGGTGTCGCGGGTGATCCTACCGACGCCGACCGGGTGAGGAGCGAGTGCCCGGTCGGAGACGAACCGGGAGGCGCACTCCTTGTTATCCGGGTGCGCCCTGCCCCACGCTGAGCCCGTCCAGCAGGAGGTCCCCGAGTTCGGAAAAGGCGTCGCCGGCGGTCAGGCCGGTGCTCTCCAGGAGGGCGCCTGACTGGACCGCGTCGATGGTCACTGCCACGACCTGGGCGGCGAAGTGTCCGTTGAGTGCGCGGAACACGCCGGCCTGTACGCCCTCCTCGATCAACTGGTGGACCCGGTGTGCGGCGGCGGCGGAGTTCTTGCGGTAGATCTGCGCGGTCGGTTCGTAGCCGACCATGTCGTCGTAGAAGGCGTTGGAGTGGCGGCGCATGGCCGTGCCGACGCCGGCGAGATAGACACGGATACGTTGCCTGGGGTCGGGCTCGGCCTGGACGGCCTGCTCGATCTGGGCTGTCGCGTCCCGGAAGAAGGCCCGGGTGACCGCCAGCACCAGCTGTTCCTTGGTGGAGGCCAGGCTGTAGAGCGTCGCCTTGGAGCACTCGAGGCGTTGGGCGAGTTGATCCATGGTCACCGTGGTGAAACCCTCGGCCAGGATGATCGCCTCGGCCTGGCGCAGCAGTTCGTCCCGGCGACGCGTGTCGACGACCCGCTTGCGTGCCGTCCGGCGCGGGCGTCGGTCACGCGAGTCAGTTGGGGTTGGCACCGCAAAAGTCTCCCATGAGCGTCTTCGCCGGAAGCGGCGGGTGGTCGTCCTGGCCGTGAGGCCGAGTCATGCGAAGGGGCATCAGGATACTCGCCCGACGTGCCCCGGAGGATGTCGTCACCGACTCCTCCAGGGCGCCCGGACCGCGTCGCCGTACTCGTCAGAGAGCGAGGTCGGCAAGCCACTGGCCCGCTGTGCGGGGAGTTATGCCGAGGAGCTTCTGGGCGGAGCGCTCGGCTGTGATCGAGTGGTCCGGCTGCGTGCCGACAGCCCGGTACATGTCCGCGATGGTGGCGGTGGCCTGCTCGCCCAGCATGGGCGCGAGCGGCGCGAAGAAGACGTGGGGGTCGGTCGCCTCGTAGGTGACGGGCCGCCCGAGCCGGGTGCTGAACGCCTCGGCCAGCTCCTCGCCGCTGACCGCCGGGTACTGGCCGACGGAGACCACGCCGGTGATGTCCGTGCGTTCGAACAGCTCGGTGGCGACGTCGGCGATGTCCAGGTGCGAGGCCCAGGAAGTGCGGAAGCCGCTGGGCAGCGAGTAGCGCAGTACGCCCTCCTCGCGGACGCCCGCGATCACGTTCGGGAGCAGCAGGTTCTCCAGGTAGAACCGGGGTTCGATCACCGCGTGGGAGACACCGCTGTCGGCCAGACCGGCGACGAGCACCGAGACAGCGCTCTCGGCCGAGTCGTCCCGACCGCCGTCGCCGTCGCCGTCGGCGCTGACGATGGCGCCACTGGTGGAGAACACCACGCGGGCCGGCCTCGCCTCGCGGACGGCGGCCACGACATTGCGCGCAAAGGCCAGGCGGTCCTCCTCCGGGGCCACCGGCAGGTGGACGAACACCCCCTCGGCGCCACGGTAGGCATCGGTGAGGTCCGCGGGGGAGGAGTAGTCGACGGCCAGTACGCGGGCTTCGTCCACGACGGCGCCCGCGTCGCGGGTCAGGGCGGTCACGGGCTTGCCCGCGGCGGCGAGAGCTGCGACGACAGGGGCACCCTGGGCGCCGGTGGCGCCGTGAATCATGTAGGTCATGGAGTCATTAGTGCATGCGATGCACCGGTTACATCAACTGCACTAATGGGCTACCATCAAAAAATGTCCGCTGAATCCAGCCTGCCCGAGTGCGGCGTCGCCCGGTTCATCACGCTCCTCGACGGGCCGTGGGCCACCCTCATCGTGCGCGAGCTCCTGCACGGACCCCATCGCTTCACCGAGCTGCGCGCCGCCCTGCCCGGCATCAGCCCGCACACCCTGACCAGCCGGCTGCGCCAGTTCGAGAGGCACGGCATCGTCGTCCGCACCGCCTACGCGGAGATCCCGCCGCGGGTCGAGTACCGGCTCACCCCTCTCGGTGAGGGACTGCGCGCCGTCCTCGACACCATGGCCGCGTGGGCCGAGACAGTCCCCGACGGCGAGCCCACTGTCACGGCCTGACTGCCAATGCGGCGTTACCGGATCGAGGAGCCGATGGAGATGCCGCCGTCCACGTCCAGGACGACGCCGGTGATGTAGCCGGCGGCCTCGCTGGCGAGGAAGGCCGCGGCTTCGGCGATGTCCTCGGGCCTGCCGGTGTGGCGCATGGGGATCTTGTTGATGAGTTTGTCGCGTGCGGGGCCGTTCATGGAGGCGAGCATGGGGGTCTCGATGAGACCGGGCGCGATGGCGTTGGCGGTGATGCCATGGCGGGCGCCCTCAAGTGCCAGGGTGCGGGTCATACCGACGATGCCGGCCTTGGCGGCCACGTAGTTGGTCTGGCCGAAGTTCCCGCGCCAGGACATGGAGGAGAAGCTGACGATACGGCCGTAGCCCTGGCGTTTCATGGGGCCGAACGCGGCACGGGCGCAGTGGAAGCCGCCGGTGAGGCTGACGTCGATGACGGCGTGCCAGTCGTCGTCGGTGATGTCCTCGACGCGGTTGTCGCGGATGATGCCGGCGTTGTTGACCAGGACGTCGAGGCGGCCGAGATCGGCGGTGACGCCGTCGATCCAGGCGTTGACCTGGGACGAGTCGGTCACGTCCACCACGTCTGTGCGGAGTTTCCCGTCGTGGGCGTCGGTGATCGTCGCGGCGGCGTCGGTGAGGGCTGTTTCGTTGACGTCGGCGATTGCGACGGTGGCCCCCTCGGCGGCGAAGCGGGCCGCCATGGCGAGGCCGAGGCCCTGGGCGGCTCCGGTGATCGCGACGACGCGTCCCTGGTAGCGATTCACGTGTTGTCCGCTTTCGTGGTTCGGGGTGCTAGGAAAGTCCGCAGGGCGTCGGGCACCGAGCTCGCCGACCAGTTGTCGGCGAAGGTGGCCAGTTCCTCACGCAGGGCCTGCTCGGGCTCCATGCGGTCGATCCGGTGCAACAGCGTCTTGAGCCGTTGCTGGGCGGCTTTGACGCTCGGCCAACTGCCCGCAGACGCGGGTGGCGGTGGCGTCGAGGTCGGCCTCGGGCACGATCGCGTGGATCCAGCCGGTGTGTGCGAAGGCGGTCGCGGGCAGCAGTTCGCCGGTCAGCAGGAGCCAGCGGGACAGGCCCCGGCCGACCGCGTCGGGCAGTCGTACGCTCGACCCGCCGCCCGGTACCAGGCGCCTCTTGAGGTGGCCGTCGCCGATGAGCGTGGTGTCGGCGGCGACCACGACATCGCAGGCCAGGGCGAGTTCGAGGCCGCCGGCGACGGCGTGACCGTGCAGCACGGCGACCCACGGTTTCGGGCTGGCCGCGATACGGCTGAAGCAGGCCGACACGTCGGTCAGGAAGTCGGCCGGGTTGTCGCCGCCCTCGTGGAGCTGAAGGAACTGGTGGAAGTCTCCCCCGGCACAGAAGCTCGGTCCCTTGCCTGTCACGGCGATGACCGCTGTGCCGGGGTCGGCCTCGGCGCTGGTGATCTGCTTGTCCAGCGCTTCCACGAGGGTGACGTCGAGGGCGTTGCGCCGCTCGGGACGATTGAGCAACAGCCAACGGACGGAGCCGCGTTGCTCGACGAGCAGAGGTTCGGCGGGGCGAGGTGTCGTGCCGGTCAACGTGGCTCCGGGGTGCTGAGTTCGGCGCGTCGGCGGTTGCGCAGCAGGTAGCGCTGGGTCTTGCCGCTGGGCGTCTTGGGCAGGGCGTCGATGAAGTGGATCGTGCGCGGGTAGGCGTGGGCGGCGTAGCGGGTCTTGACCAACTGCTGGAGCTCGGTGGCCAGTTCCGGTGAGCCGCCGATGCCGCCGACGCCGTCCACGCCGTCGCGCAGGACGACGTACGCCTCGATGACCTCGCCGCGTACGTCGTCGGGTGCGCCGATCACGCTGCACTCGGCGACGGCGGGATGCTGGGCGAGGACGCTCTCGATCTCGAACGGCCCGATCCGGTAGCCGGCCATGATGATGACGTCGTCGTCGCGGGAGGAGAAGAAGAAGTCGCCGTCTGCGTCGATGCGCCCGGCGTCGCCGGTGAGGTACCAGCGGCCGTCGGGGGTGAACTTGGAGGCGCTCTGCCCGGGATCTGGTAGTCGCGGAAGGTCATGAGCGGGCTCGCCGCGACGTCGATCGCGACCCGACCGAGCACCTCCGGCCCGGTGGGCTCGTCCTTGTTGTCGGCCAGGACGGTCAGGCTCTAGCCGGGCACCGGTCGGCCCATCGATCCCGTCTTGAGTGGGCGGGCGAGTTCGCCGTGGTGGTGGTTGGCCAGCGGCATGCCGACCTCGGTCTGGCCGAAGTGGTCGTGCACGGCCAGACCGAGCGCGGTGCCGGCCCACTCGTTGACCTCGGGAGTCAGGGGCTCACCCGCGCTGGACGCCCGCTCCAGGCACAGGCCCTGTGGCACCGGCGTCGACGAGGAGCGCAGTCCCCGGTTTCGTAGCGGCGGCAGCGGATCCCGCGTCCATCCCAGCAGGCGCACACAGGGCCGGGACAGGGCCAGTCGCGACACAGTGGACTGAGTTGGCCCGGGGCGACCAGCTGCCACGTACAGCCCCTCCCGGCCACGAAGTCGAGTGGACTGCGGGTCCCTGACATCTGTCAGGACTGTCGGGGCCGCCGGCCCTTTAGGTTGCTGTGCGCGCCACCTGTGTCAGCCCGGAACAGCCGTCTCGCAGAGGACCCCTCCGCACGCGCCTGGTGTCCTCGTCTCACCCTCCCCGCTTCCTCGTTCACACCCAACGCGAGAGGTCGTCATGCGCAAGGCCGTGATCAGCCTGCTCCTTGTGTCGGCAATCATCACCGGCTGTGACAGCGCCAAGGACTCTCCGACGAAGGCGGTACCTCCGTCGACCGGAGCTGCCCGGCAACTGACCGACGCCGAACAGTTGCGTGTCTCGGACGCACAGCAACGGCTGATCGGTGCGTGCATGAGACGCCAGGGTTTCGAGTTCTGGGAGACCGCGCGGCTCAGTCTGGAGGAAAGCCGCACGCTCGGCTACGTGCTGGACGATGTCGCCTGGGCCCGCAAATACGGGTACGGCAGCCGCCTCCAGGCCCAGGACGCCGCCGCCCGTGCCGCCAACCCCAACCTCGCCTACCGCAAGCGGCTCTCCGAGCAGCGGCGCCAGGCCTACGACGAGGCTCTGGACGGCGGGCTCGACGTGCCCGTCATGACCGTCGAGATCCCCGGCGGAGGGAGCGTGCGCAAACAGATGGGCGGCTGCGTGGCCGAATCCGAGAAGAAGCTGTACGGGGATCCGCGGGAGTGGTTCCGCGCGGAGAAGATCGCCGGGAATCTGCGCGCGCTCTACGTGCCCCGGGTGCTGGCCGACCACCGGTTCTCGGCAGCGCAGAACGCCTGGTCGCAATGTATGAAGCGGTCCGGCTACGACTACAAGGACCCGGGTGCCTCCCGCCAGGCGGCGATCGCACAGTCGGACCGGGCGGCCCAGCCCAAGGTCTTCGAGGCCGAGCGGAAGCTCGCCGTGGCCGACGCCACCTGCGCCAAGGACACCGACCTTCGCTCCATCGGCGAGGAGCGCGAGAGCCACTACGTCGCTCAGCTGCGCGACCGGTACGGCGAAGCCCTGGACACGTACCTCCGGTTGCAGCACCGAGCGCTCGACCGTGCCGAGAGGATCGTCGGTCCGCGGACCTGACCACCCATCACTTCCACGACCCGTTCGTGGAAACCACATGCCTCACCCGGAGGCGGAGACACCAAGGAGTACGTCATGCGCAGATCAGGCACAGCCGCCATCATCATTGCCCTGGCATCCCTCGGGCTCATGGCACCCACCACCTCTGCCGCGGCGGCGGACGACAGTATCTGTCCGCAGATGTGGCCGGGCCGCGACGGCAACGTGCGTGCTTGGGAGCACTGGGGCTGCATGGGGGAGCTTCTCGGCGTGACGCCGGGGGACGATCGCAGCTGGGGCGACGATGTCGGCGCGTTCCAGAGGCCCGCCAACATAGTGGCGTCCTCCGTGATGAACAGCGGGTTCATCGGGGGCAGGGACGTCGTCGCCTTCTACTACGACAAGGACTACCAGTACCTGAACGGCTATGTCTGCCTCGCTCCGGGGGAGAAGTGGGCCGACAACCTCACGGACAACTACTTCCAGAACAGGTCCGGGCAGGTCGTGAACGACCGCATCGGGTCTCACCAGTGGGTCACCGCCTCCGCGTGCGCGGCGGGCAGCTGGCTCACCTGACCGGAAGAAGGAATGCGCAAAGCCGTACTCGGTCTGCTCCTGGTGCCGGCCGCCGCGTTCGCGACTTGATCTCATGTGAGGGCCCGTCACTTCGCCGGCGGGCCCTCGGGCGTTGCCCTGGCCGACACCGGACCGACAGGGCCCTCGACCGCAGGGCTGATCAGCTGTGCGACGTGGTGTCCCTGACCCAGGGCAGTGCGAATCGTTCCAACAGCAGCAGAACGAAGTAGAGGAGGATGCTCATCAGCCCGATGAGGATGATCGCGGCCCAGGCGGTGGCGGTGTCGCCCACCCCGCCTGCCTGCACGATCAGATAGCCCAGCCCGGACTCACCGGCCTGGAACTCGCCGATGACCGCACCGATCGACGCGAGCGGCATGGCCACCTTCAACCCGACGAAGATCTGCGGCAGCGCGGCGGGCAGCCGTATCTTCCGGAACGCCTGCCAGCGTGAGGCGTCCAGCGAGCGGGCCAACTCGGCCAGGTCTGCCGGGGTCGTGGTGAGGCCGGTCGCGGTGGACAGGACGATCGGGAAGAAGCAGAGCAGGAAGACCATGGTCAGGACCGGCTTCTGGCCCCAGCCGAGCGCCCCCACCAACAGCGGCCCGAGCGCGATCTTCGGAACCGCGTTGACGGCGACCAGCAGCGGAGTGAACATGCGTTCCAGGACGCGCGAGGCGGCCAGTGACAGCCCGATCAGAATTCCGCAGGCGCTGGACAGGACGAACCCGACCACCGTCTCGACCGTGGTGTCGCCGGTGTGTTCCAGGAACCGGCCCGGGGCTGTGGTGAACGCCGAGAGTACAGCGCCCGGCGGAGGCAGCACGGCGGGGTGGATCATCTCCAGCGCCGACGTGAGAAGCCACCACGTGCCCAGTGCGACCAGTAGCCCGGCCATGGGCAGCAACACGATGCCGACGCCCGTCCGGCGCCGTGGACCGGTTCGCGGCTCGGGCGCCGACGCCGGGCCCGCCGCGGGGGGCTGCTGCGGCGTTGAGAGTTCGGTCATCGCACCCTTGTCTCTCCCGCGCGACGCGATCAGGCCTTCGGCGCCAGGTCTACGTCGATGATCTGCTCAGGGGCCATTCCCTTCGGCAGTGCGCCCGCCTTCTCCAGAATCTCGATGCTCTTCGCGACCCGTTCGGAGTCCAGCGTTCCGATCGGCGCGCCGGAACCTTCCGGTGCGACGTATGCGGACATCAACTCCAACTCGGCTGCCGCGGCTGTCGGATTCGTGGCGTCCACGTTCCGCTTGAGGATCTCGGCGGCTTCCTTCGAGTGGGCGAGGCTGTACTCCAGGCCCTTGAGCAGTGCGGAGGTGAACGCCCGCACCATCTCCGGATCCTGTTCGGCGATCTTCTTCGTCGTGATCAGTACGTTTCCGTACAGGTCGGGTATCACGTCGCTGTAGGGCAGCAGCACGGCCTTCTTCTTCGTCACGGCCTCGATGGTCGGCTTGCCCACCACGAACTGGCCGATGCCGTCCACCGAGCCGCCGGCGAGCGTGCCCATCAGGGTCTGGGCCTCGCCGTTGACCCAGGTCACCTTGTCGGCGTCCACGCCGGCCAGCCGGGCGTACGTCGGGAAGAGGTTGCGTACGACAGAGCCGGGCGTGTCGGCGAGTCGTTTGCCCTCGAGGTCCTTCGGCGTGGCGATGCCGTTGCCCTCGGTGGTGGCGATCGCGGCCATGGTGTGCTGCTGAATGGCGGCCACCGCGACGAAGTCCTTCGCCTGGCCGTTGCCCATGTGCAGCAGACCTCCCGTCAGGTCGATGGGGCCGAACTGCGCCTGACCGCTCACGATGGCCGGAATCACGCCGCCGGTGCCCTGGCCGGGCTTGATCTCCACGTCGAAGCCGGCCTTTTCGAAGAACCCCTTGTCCTTGGCGACCCAGGCGTACGAGTCCCGGCCGAAGTTGCCGAAGGAGGTCAGGTAGGTCACCTTCTTGAGGTCCTTGGCGTCGGTACCGGGGTCCGCGTCGGAGTCCGAGCCGCCGCATCCTGACGCCAGTGCCATCGCTGTGGCCAGGGCTAACGCGGCGACCGTACGGCCGAACCTGTTCATGCGCACAGTGTTGTCCTTTCCGACCGTAGGCCGCGCCGTCGGAAGGACGTCGAGCCAGGCGGGACAGACGAGACGGGACGGCGTGACGAAATCGCCGAGGGCATGACACTTCGTGCAGGTAACAGCGTACGAGGGATGGGTAGTTGTGGGCCAGATGTGAGGCAGTGGGGCAGGCGACGGCGGAACGACAGGTACCGCCGGGCGAGGTGCTGCGGGTAGCCTGACGGAGCGTTGGGGCCCGGTCGGCATGATGATTGCCAGTGGATGGGGAGACCGCCGGATGATCAGACTCACCGGTGTGTCACGGAGCTTCGTCGGCCGGTCCGGTTCGACGGTCGCGCTCCAGGACATCGGGCTTCACGTCGCCGAGGGTGAGTTCGTGGCGGTGGTGGGCCGGTCCGGGTGCGGCAAGTCCACACTGCTCCGCCTGATCGCCGGACTGCTGCCGGTCTCCGCCGGCGAGATCACCATCGACGGCGATCGGGTCGCCGGAGCCAGGCGGGATGTCGCCATGCTGTTCCAGAGGCCGGCCCTGCTGCCCTGGCGATCCGTCCTCGACAACGTCCTGCTGCCCGTGGAGATGTTCGGCTGGAACAAGAGCGAGCACCGGGAGCGAGCGTACCGGCTGCTGGAGACGGCCGGACTGGGCGGCTTCGAGAAGCACCGGCCGCACGAGCTCTCCGGCGGGATGCAGCAGCGCGTCGCCCTGTGCCGGTCGCTGATGGGGGAGCCGCGGGTACTGCTCATGGACGAACCCTTCTCCGCACTCGACGCGTTGACCCGCGCGGACCTCGCGGTGGAACTCCAACGCATCCACCTCGAGAACTCCTCCACCGTCGTCTTCGTCACCCACTCGATAGACGAGGCCGTGCTGCTCGCCGACCGGGTGGTGGTGCTCACCCCGCGCCCGGGCCGCATCCGCAGGATCGTCGACATCGCCATACCCCGGCCGAGGACGCTGGGCCGAACCGAGCACCTGGACGAAGTGGCCCGGTGCAGCGCCGACTTGCACGAGCTGCTGATGGAACGGGACCTGTCCACACCGGTCGAGACGGAGCGGCGATGACCTTGCGGATCTGCGTCTTCACCGAGCCGCACCGCGGTGCCGACTACGAGGATCAGCTGCGCTTCGCCCAACTCGTCGAGGCCTGCGGATTCGAGGGCTTCTTCCGGGCCGATCACTATCAGGCGATGGGCGCCGATCCCGGTCTGCCCGGTCCCACGGACGCCTGGCTGACGCTCGGCGCGCTCGCCCGGGAGACCTCCCGGATCCGACTCGGCACCCTGGTCACCTCGGCCACCTTCCGACTCCCGGGCCCGCTCGCGGTGACGGTGGCGCAGGTCGACCGTATGAGCGGGGGACGGGTCGAGCTGGGGCTCGGCGCGGGCTGGTACGAACGTGAACACACCTCGTACGGCATCCCGTTCCCGCCCGCGCCAGAGCGCTTCGACCGGTTGGAGGAGCAACTGGCGGTGATCACCGGCCTGTGGCGGACTCCGCTCGGAGAGAGCTTCAGCCACCGCGGCGCGCACTACCAGCTGATCGACGCACCTGCCCTGCCGAAACCCGTGCAACTTCCCGCGCCGCCGATCATCGTCGGTGGCCGCGGACCCAAGCGCACCCCGGAGCTGGCGGCTCGGTACGCCGACGAGTTCAACATGCCCTTCAAGTCGGTGGCGGAGACAGCCACGGCGTACCGACGTGTCGCCGCGGCGTGCGAACGGACCGGGCGGGCCGACGCCGACCGGCCACCGCTGGTGCTCTCGGCCGGAGTCGTCGCCGCCATCGGCCGTACCGACGCGGAGGCGCGACGGCGGGCCGCCCCGCTGCACGTCAAGAGCGCGCTGCCGCCGGAGGACCCCGTCATCGGATCCGCGGCCCAACTCGTGCAGCGGCTCGGCGAGTTCGCCGCGATCGGCGCAGGCCGCATCCATGTGCGACTGATCGACTTCCATGACCTCGACCACCTGGAACTCATCGCCGCTGAGGTGCTCCCACAGCTGTAGGGATCAGGGACGCCCCTCGACACGTCGACGGAGTAGGACAGAACCAGACCTACATGGCGCCTACGGTCGCTTCTGACAGCCGACATCGTCGAGAGGACCCCGATGCCCGAGCAGACCAACGCAGCGCCGGCGGGTTACACCACCGTCGCCCCCTGGGTCGTCACCGACGACACGGGGGCCTTTCTCGACTTCGTCTCCCAGGCGTTCGATGGCGAGGAACTGGCGCGGGTCTCGACCGAGGACGGTTCGATCGGCCACGGTGAGATCCGAGTCGGCGATACCGTCGTGCTGGCCTTCGACCGACACGACGACTGGCCCGCCATGCCGAGCCTGCTGCGCGTGTTCGTCGCCGACGCGGACAGGGCGTTCGCACAAGCCCTCGCTGCCGGCGGCCAGGTCGTCACCGCGATCGCCGACGACGCCTTCGGACAGCGCGGAGGACGTGTCAAAGACCCCTTCGGCAACATCTGGTGGGTGGCCGCCCGTGTTGAGGACGTCGACGAGGACGAGATGTGGAACCGGCTGCGGGACCCCGTGTACGCCGAGGCCATGCGTGTAGCTCAGGAGACACTCGACGCCGAGCTCAGCGGTCGACAGCGCGGGAGCAGCAGCGCACCGGTCAGGAATCCAGGCTGACCACGCTCGTCGGGGTCCGGGTACAGAGGCGAAGCCTCTGGTGGATGGGTCTCCGACGAGGAAATCCATCCACCAGAGGCCGCACGTACTGGCTTGCCCCTCCGTCGCAGGTCCGGAGGGTGTCGGTGTGCTCGGGCCGTCAGCCTCCGGTTCTCACCTCGGTGTGCTGATGCGGAGTCGGAGCGTGTGGGACTCGGGGCGCAGGGCGAAGTCCGGCCGGACGTCCGGTCCGCAGGCGCGTGAGCCCAGGCCGTGGTGGGCGGCGTCGATGTGGAGGTGGGTGGTGGTGGAGTCGGGGAGTTCGAAGGGGTGGTCGGCCGCGGCGATCTGTTGCGGGGTGTGGCGGCTGAGGACGAAGCCGGGACGGCGGCCGCGGTGGTCGGGCAGGACCACGACACGCAGAACCTCGGTGCCGCCGCTCGACAGGGACAACTCGCGCACTCGGGAACGGTGTCCTGTCTCCTGGGGGCGGGCGTAGTCGACCGAGAGGTCGCGCACGGAGGAGGAGAAGCGGCCCGTCTGCGCCGCCTGGAGACTGTCGGGGTACGACTCGAGCGGGCCGAGGCCGAACCACTCGGCGCCGTCGACGGGCGCCGTGCCGTCGGGCAGGTCGAGACGGATGCCGACCCGCGGCCACACGGTCCGCCAGCCGCGGGACGGCTGGATCTCCACACGCAGGTCCAGCGCACCCGCGTCGAGCGTCCAGACCGACTCCACCATCACGAACAGGGCGGAGTCCGCCGCGGACACCTTGTCGACGGTCCGCAGGGCACCCTCGGCGTGCTCGGTGCTCACGCGCCGTGTGGTCAGCCGGTGCAGACCGTCGCGCCGCCACAGTTCCGCGTTGGAGACTCCCGGGACGGCCGCGTCGCTGCCGGCGACCTCGTCGGAGGCGCCCTCGTCGTTGTCCGTCGGCGCGCGGAACAGTTCGAGCCGGGGGCCCGACACGGCGCGGTCGGCGAGCCGGACCAGGGAGCCGTCGGTGAACTCGGCGATGCCCAGGGCGAGCGTTCCGGTGCTGGGCTCCCAGTCGGGGCGTGAGGGTACGGCGGGGGCGGGACGGCGGACCGAGCGGTCCAGCTGGGCGGTCGCGACGACGTGGCCCTCCGGTGCCCAGGCGGTGCCG
Source organism: Streptomyces sp. RG80 (assembly GCF_040446465.1). NCBI lineage: Bacteria > Bacillati > Actinomycetota > Actinomycetes > Kitasatosporales > Streptomycetaceae > Streptomyces > Streptomyces sp. RG80. Next base: position 590,742 of record NZ_JBEAAJ010000006.1, read on the forward strand.
GTGGCCAGGACCGCGTCGATGGTGAGCCAGGTCTCGGCGTCCGGGGCGACGGCGACAGGCGGCAGCGGCACCCACCCCGAGGCACCCGCGGCGACGACCGGGGTGTCCAACTCGCCGTGTTCCACGAGGATTCCGTCGTGCTCGACACGCCAGCGGAACCGGAGGTCGGAGGTGTCGGCCGAGTGCCGCAGGTTGGTGACGGCGACCTTGTCGCCGTCGAAGGAGAAGGCGAGCGGCTGCACGACCGCCTTGTACTCGTACAGGCTCGGCGTCGGCACGTCATCGCTCAACACCATGCCGTCCATGACGAAGTTGCCGTCGTGGACGACCTCGCCGAAGTCGCCTCCGTAGGCGTAGTACGGCGTGCCGTCCGCCGCCTCGGCCAGGATGCCGTGGTCGCGCCACTCCCACACGAAACCGCCGTGCAGGCGGGGATGTTCGCGTACGAGCGCCTCGTACTCGTCGAACGCCCCCGGACCGTTGCCCATCGCGTGGGCGTACTCGCACAGCAGGAACGGCTTCGTGCGCTGCCGTGCGCCCTGCGCGGGCGTGCAGTTGAGCAGGGGTGCGCGTGAGCCGTCGGTGCCGATCTCCTTGGTCTCCGGCACGGAGGAGTACATACGGGAGTAGACGTCGGTGTATTCGCCGACGTAGTCGCCCTCGTAGTGCACGGGGCGTCCGGCGTCGCGGGCGTGGACCCAGGACGACATGGCGGCGAGGTTGCTGCCGGTCCCCGCCTCGTTGCCGAGCGACCAGATGACGATGCTGGGGTGGTTCTTGTCCCGCTCCACGGTGCGGCGGATGCGGTCCAGGTACGCCTCGCGCCACGCGGGGTCGTCGCTGGGGTTGCCCGTCCAGCCGACCTTCTCGAAGCCGTGCGTCTCCAGGTCGCATTCGAGGATGACCCAGAAGCCGAGCTCGTCCGCGAGGTCGAGGAGCCGCGGGTGCGGCGGGTAGTGGCTGGTGCGGATGGCGTTGACGTTGAACCGCTTCATCAGGGCGAGATCCTCGCGCGCGTGCTCCTCGTCGAAGACACGGCCGCGCTCGGGATGCGTCTCGTGGCGGTTCACCCCGTGGAAGACGACACGGCGGCCGTTGACGAGGAACTGATCGCCCCGGATCTCGACCGTGCGGAAACCCACGCGCAGTGCGATGTTCTCGGCCGCGTTGGACACCGTCGCGTCGTACAGACGGGGACGCTCCGCCGACCACGGTTCGACCTCGGCGACGTCCAGGGGAGTCACGTCGGCGGCCGTCTCCCACACCTGCTCGATGCCGAGCTCGGGGACGCGCAGCGTCACGGGGAACGCCGAGGGGTCGGCGACGATCTCGGGGTCGATGTGCCCGCGCCCGGTGTCGTACCCGGTCCGCAGCCAGACGTCCTCGATGCCTGCCGCCGGGCGGGCCAGGAGGGTGACGTCACGGAAGATGCCCGGCAGCCACCACTGGTCCTGGTCCTCGACGTAGCTGGCCGCGGACCACTGGTGCACACGTACGGCGACGACGTTGCCGCCCGGCCGCACCGCGGAGGTCACGTCGAACTCGTGGGCGAGCCGGCTGCCGCTGGCGCTGCCGATCTCGATCCCGTTCACCCACACCCGGAACAGCGACTCGACCCCGTCGAAGCGCAGGACGACCCGCTCCGCGTCCGACCAGTCGGCGGGCAGCTCGAAGGCACGGCGGTAGTCACCGGTGGGGTTCTCGTCGGGGACGTGAGGCGGGTCGATCGGGAACGGGAACTGGATGTTGGTGTAGATCGGCCGGCCGTAGGCGCCGTCGCCCTTGAGCACCCAGTGCGACGGGACGGCCAGGTCGTCCCAGCCGTGATCGTCGAAGTCCGAGGCGGCGAAATCCTCCGCGACGGCCGCCGTGGGGGAGAGCCGGAACCGCCATGAGCCGTTCAGGGACAGGGAGGGGGCGTCGGAGTGGAGCCAGGAACGGGCCGGGCGGAGATCGCCACGCCACGGGGCGATGTCGGAAACTGCGTTGCTCATGTTCTCCGTTCCCAAGAACTTCGGCGGCGGGTGCCGGACGGTTGGAGCCAGCGTCCGTGAGCGCTAACGTGAACGCTCACGGGACTGATCGAATCGGAGTCTGCGCTCATGTCCGGACAAGTGTCAAGACTCCGGAGTCGCACCGACAGACAGAGGTGAACGATGGCGCCGTCGGCGAACGATCCACGCAGAGTGACGATCGACGACGTGGCCCGGGCCGCGGGCGTGTCGCGGCAGACCGTGTCCCGGGCGCTGAACGACAAGGGGGAGATCGACGCCAACACCAAACAGCGCGTCCTCGACCTCGCCCAGGAGCTGGGCTACCGGCCGAGCCGCTTCGCCCGAGGCCTCGTACGGCAGGACTCCACAAGCGTCGGTCTGGTGATCCCCGACCTGCTCAACCCGTTCTTCACCGAGGTCGCCGCGGCAGCCCTGGAGGCCGCACGCAAGCGCGGCTGGCACGTCGTCATCTACGACACCGGCGACAACGCGGACGAGGAGCGCGGCACCCTCGAGGCCATGGCCACGCAGGTCGACGCGGTCGTGGGCTACCTGAACCTGCCCGAGGAAGAGATCGACAAGCTGGTCCGCGGGCTCCCCGTGGTCCTCATCGACCGTGAACACCGCGGCGAGCGGTTCAACGCGATCCGGATCGACGGCGAGGCGGGCGTCCACGCCGCGATCAGCCACCTGGCCGACCGGGGGCACACACGCATCGGGATGCTCGACCACCGGACCCGCTCCGAGCCGAGCATCCGCCACCGCTGGTTCGCCGAGGCCATGGCCGACCGCGGCCTGGACCCTGCCGCGGTCAGCCGCGCCGAGCAGAGCATCGAGGGCGGGCAGAGCGCACTGCGCGAGCTGCTCGCCGCCCACCCCGACATCACGGCCGTGTTCACGTTCAACGACATCATCGCCATCGGCGCACTGCGCGCCGCGCGCCGCCTGGACCGAAGAGTCCCCGAGGACCTGGCCGTGATCGGCTTCGACGGCCTCCAACTCGGCACGCTCGTGGAACCCGCACTGACCACGGTCGCCCTGGACACCCGCGAACTCGGCGTACTCATCGTCGAACAGGCCGGCCGACTGCTGTCCCGCAGCGGGCCGCTGAGCCACGAGGAGGCGACGGTCAGGGCCGCACTGCGACTGCGCGAGTCCACCTGACCCGGGTCCCGCGGGCCGGGGCCGGCTTCCCACCCGAGGCTGCGAACGCGCGGCAGGGCGAACGCAGGGCCGTCGGGCGGCGGGATCCAGCCCGAGGTAAGTACGGCCGGCGGTTGAGTGGGAGAATCTGCGCACAGCGGTAGCGCGGCCGCAGCCGGCCACGTTCCGCATGCGCGGGGGAGGACCGGAAGGGGAAGCGTCAGATGATCGAGTGGGTGTCCCTCAGCGCTGGGGTACGACCCGTTCCTCGCCCGGTGGCCACCCCGCTGGTGTGGGCCACGGCCTTCGGCGGTGCCCTGACCCTGGTGGCGCTGCACATCACGTTTGTCGGGACGGACCGCCCCGGTCTCGCCCTCGCCGGGCTCTCCTTGCTGGCCGGTGTGCTGGGCCTGTGCGCCCGCTTCACCGCCGCCCCCGGTACGGCGGTGCTGTGCTGGTTGTTCCTCAACGGCTTCGCCATCCCCCCGGTGGGCACCTTCACCTGGGCCGCACCGCGTGACGCCTTCTGGCTCGCCAGCCTGTGCGCCGCAGGGCTCTTCGGTACGGTGCTTGCCCGGCTCGTCCATGCACGGGCCGCCTACCGCCGTGTCACCCCGGGGGCGGTGCCCCTCTCGGCCGAGCCCGAGCCCGAGGAGGGGCGCGGCTTCGGCTGACCCGCCCGCGAACGCCGCGCTATTCGAGGGTGATGTCGGTACCGACCGACTGCTCACGGGCTGCCGTGGCGACCAGTGCGGCGGCGACGGCGTCCTGGACGGCTACTCCCACCGACTTGTACAAGGTGATCTGGTCGGGTGAGGTGCGGCCCGGTCTGCTGCCGGAGAGGAGTTCGCCCAACTCGGCGTGGATGTGCTGGGCCGTGATGACGCCGTTCCGGATGGGCGTCAGCAGGTCGTTGCTGCCCGCTGGGAACGGGGCCAGGGCGGCCTGCCGCGATTCGACGCACACCAGCGCATCAGCGATCGTGGCATCGTCGACTTCACGGCCGGCCGGGTTGAAGCCGACCGAGGTGATGTGCACCCCGCCACTCAGCCAGGGGCGGCGGATCACCGGTTCGAGGGCATGGGTGGTCGCCGCGGCGATATGGGCGCCGTCGAGCGCCTCGATGGGGCTCATCGCCCGTACGTCGGTGTCGAGTTCGGAGGAGAGCTCCGCGGCGAGAGCGGCCGCTTTTGCCGGGCTGCGGCCGGCGATACGGATCTCGCGGATGGGGCGGACGCGGCACATCGCGCGGGCGTGGGAACGGGCCTGAACTCCCGTGCCCAGGACGGCCAGCACGGTCGCGTCCTCTCGCGCCAGCAGACGCGCCGACAGCGCCGAGCAGGCACCGGTCCGCGCCGCGGTGATGGCGGTGCCGTCCAGCAGCGCGGCAGGCTCCCCGGTGGCCGGATCGAACATGACGATGAGCGCTTGATGGGTCGGCAGCGGCGTCGCGGCATTGCGCGGGAAGAGGGAGACGAGCTTGGTCATCAGGACACCGGTCGACGGCACGTAACCCGGCATGGCCGCGAGGAAGCCCTCTTGTTCGGGCACGAGCGCCGCGATGCGGTCCGGTGCCGAGGCGCGGCCCGCGCTGAGGTCCGCCATCGCCGGAGCCATGGCGTCGATCAGTGCGTCCATGTCGATGAGAGCCTCGACCTGCGACCGCCCGAGCACAAGCATCCGTGAAACCTCCCAAGGACCGCCGTACCCTACGCCGGCCGACCGGTCACAGCGTCGTCCCACGACTTCCGTGCCCCCGCCAGGACACGCCGTCATATCGAGTATTCGCCGACATGACGGCTACGACCGGATCCATCTGTTGTGCAGCGGGGAGTGTCCCGGTCACACGGATCCTGTGCCGGCCGGCGACGGCAGCGTATGGTCGCCGTCCGTTGCCGCGCCGTCCCCTGGGGCCTGAGGGCCGGGGCTCGGCTGGGTGTTGTCGCCGAGGAAGCCGCCGGACTGATGCCTCCACAACCTGGCGTACATGCCGTGCCCCGCGAGCAGTTCCTCGTGGGTGCCCTGTTCGACGACGCTCCCGCGGTCCAGTACGACGAGACGGTCCATGCCCGCGACGGTGCTCAGCCGGTGTGCGACCACGAGCGCGGTGCGTCCCTTCATCAGCCGCCACAACGCGTCCTGGATGAGGATCTCGCTCTCGGAGTCCAGCGCGCTGGTCGCTTCGTCGAGGAGCAGGACAGGTGCGTCCCGCAGGATGGCGCGGGCCAGGGCGACGCGCTGACGCTGGCCGCCGGAGAGCTTCACCCCGCGTTCGCCCACCAGTGTCCGGAAGCCGTCGGGGAGTTGCTCGGCGAACTCCGTGACGTGTGCCGCGTCGGCCGCCGCGAGGATCTCCTCGTCCGTCGCGCCGGGTCGGGCGAAGGCGATGTTGTCCCGCAGCGGGCGGTGGAACATGGCGGGTTCCTGGGGGACGTAGGCGATCAGTGACCGCAGGTCGCTCTGGCGCAGTCGGCTGATGTCCTGGCCGCCGATGAGGATGCGTCCGCTGTCGACGTCCGACATGCGCAGCAGGAGGCGGGTGAGGGTGGTCTTGCCGCCACCGGACCGGCCGACCAGCCCGATTCGCGCACCCGCGGGTACATCCAGGTCGAGCCCTTCGAAGATCGGGGCCGCGCCCGCGTGGGCGAAGGTGACCTTGTCGAAGCGGACGCTGGAGTCACACGGCGCGAGCGGCTCCGGCTTCGGCGGATCGAGCACGGTGGGCGGATCCAGCAGCAGCTCCGTGAACTGCGCCGCCTCGGTCATCGAGCTTTCGAGGCGCCGGTAGATCTGGTTGAACTCGAACATGATCTCGGTCGCCTGGGAGTAGTAGGTGAAGGCGACGACGACCCCCTCCACCCCAAGCCCCGGACCGCCGAAGGCGATCGCCACCACCAGCCCCAGCACATTGGTGGCGACGGACATCGGCGCGATCACGGTGTCGACGCGCAGGTTGCCGTAGTCCCACGACCTCAGCGTCAGCCGCCGGGACTCCGCGACACGGCTGCGGTGCTCGGCTCCTTCCCGCCGTTCGGCCGCGAACGCCCGGATGGTCTCCATGTTCATGAGGCTGTCGGCGACATGGCCGGAGACGCGGGCGATCGCCGCCTCCCGCTCGTTGACCAGCCGTTGCCGACGCCGGATCAGCGGGGTCGCGGCCACCAGGGTCAGCGCCATCATCACGAGGAGACCGGCGACCAGCATCGGCGAGTAGGTCCACAGCACCGCGGCACCGAAGAGCAACGGCACCAGACTGCCCACGATCCGGTACGTCAGCGTGTCGATGAAGTCCTCGAAGCGCTTGCCGTAGCTCAGCACCCGCTTGGTGAGGGAGCCCGCGAAGTTGTCGTGGAAGAACGCCGCGTCCTTGGCCAGGAGTTCGTCCATGCCGTCGACGTAGAGGTGCTCCATGCCGAGCGCGGCCACCCGGTTCAGACAGTGCTGCCCGACCCGCCACACGGCCTCGGAGAGCAGCAGCGTCACCCCGAACCCCAGCACGTACGGCGACGCGGAGTCGAGGGTGAGGCCGCCGTCGGTGGCGGCCTGCCCCGCCAGCTTGGCGATCAGCAAGGGGGCGATGTAGCGGATGCCCATGTTGCCCAGGGCGGTCAGCAGCAGCGCGGGCAGCGTCAGCCACCGCAGGCGCAGGAGTTCACGGTTGTAGTGGCGCAGCGCCAGCAGGACCGCACTCCTGCCCGGCGCGGAGCCGTATGTGTCAGAGGTGCCCATCACACTCCCGGGGGTGAGGAAGCGGGCAGTGTCCCGTCGAACAACGTTCTCAGTCCATGCATTTACGGCGGAGCGGTGATAATCGGACACTTCGTCGCCGCGTTCGGCACCACCGGTCGCTTGATCCTGGGCAACGATCGGGCCGGTTCGGCAGTCGTAGAAGGCGACATGCACCAGCCAGCCGCGCTTACCGTCAACTGCCGTCGTACCGGTGATGGTTGGGGTTGCGAAGCGTTGTCCGTGGAGGATTCATGAGCCGATACGTCGCACCGATGAACGACAGACAGGGCGGCGAGCGCGAGGTCTCCTCGCCCGCCCGCGCCGCGCACACCTCGTGGCCCAGACCCGCCCGGAACGCAGCGAGGCGCGGTGCCGTGACGGCCGCCGTCGCCGTTGTGGTGGTCGGAGCGGTGGCTTCGCCTGATGCCGTGGCCGATACCTCACTCACCGAGCCGGTGGTCAGCGGTGCCGTCGTCAACTCCGGGAATGACGTCATCGTGGGCATCACGCACAACGTGGTGTTCCCGGTCACGGTCACCGGATCGGACGACTCAGGGCTGTCGTTCGTCGATGTGGACCTGAAGGGACCTCACGGCGGCTTCTACACCACCGACGCATTCTGCGAGACCCCCACGACCTGCACGACGGTGTTCACCGTCAACGCCCATCTGGCTCCCGGCAGCGATGACCCGGTGGACCTGGCCAACGCCAACGCGGGGACCTGGTCGGTGAACCCCTTGGTCGACACCAACGACGGCGATTCCGTCTATTCGCCCGGCGTGGGGTCGTTCTCCCTCAAGCGTGCTGCTCAGCTGACCGTCAACGCGGCACCCGAGCCCGTGGCCAAGGGCGCGCTCATCACCGTCACCGGCAAGCTGGTGCGGGCCAATTGGGACACCTACCGATACGCGGGATACACGGGCCGGGCGGTCAAGCTGCAGTTCCGCCCCAAGAACAGCAGCACCTACACCACGGTCGCCACGGTGAACACCAACAGCACGGGCAACCTGCGCACCACCGTCAAGGCGGTCAAGGACGGCTACTGGCGTTGGAACTTCACCGGCTCGGCCACCACCGGGCCGGCCAAGGCAGCCGGCGACTACGTCGATGTACGGCCCTGAACGGGCGAGGTCGTAGGCCGCGTCCGCCGGCGTGCCGCCGCCCTGTGCGGGGCAACGTAGGCGGACCCAGGCCCAGGTAGGGCGACAGATACGGCTCGGCAGCAGCCGGCCGTAAGTCATGGGGGCGTATGCATCCCCAGCCGCGTATTGACAGACTGCCCCGACAACGGGTCGCCTCGACCACCGGCGCCCCCATCATCGGAAAGTCTTCATGAGCGCCTCCTTCAGTGACCAACTCCTTTCTCACGCACGGCCGAACCTCGCTTGGGTGTGTGAACAGCTCGACCTCTTCGACTCCTTGGTGCCCGCCGGGGTGGTGTCCTTCGACCGGGACGAACCGTCCGTCACCCGCTCGGGTATCACCCTGCGCGCCCATGTCGTCGGTACGTACGCCCTGGACGGCACCTTGATGTGGGCATGGGCCAACGAGTCCTATCGGGACAGCCTCATCGCGGTCCGTTCCCAGGAGCTGCGCGAACTGGGTGAGCGCTCCGGCATCCCCGAGCTGACCGAGCCCCTCCTGGACCTCAACCACTTCCCCGATCCGCGGCTGGCCGCCGACCACCTGCTGTTGATGTCCATGGGGTTGCTCGACGCCCGGGGCGCCGTGATCTGCGCGGTGAACGAACAGGGTCGGCTCCTCATGGTCGTCGACGACCCCGCCGTACCCCGTGCCGAGCCGCGCCCCGTCCGACTCACCACGGCTCTGCGCAACGGCGCCGCCCTCCTTCCCGGTCCCGCGCTGGCGCCGGTCAAGGGTTGGTTCGCCCGGCACGGAATCGACCCGGTGTACGGGCCCGGTCGGGTGGAAGGCGTGCTCGACGGAGGCGACCGCGTCGTGGTGTCGCTGGAGGGTGAGGAGGTCACCGGGGTCGAGGTCACCGGCCCCGACGGGACCGCGCCCGGCTGCCGGACGGCCGGCGAACAGCAGCTGGAGGGTGCGCGCCGCTCGCCCGGCGCACCGCACAGGACGTTCCCGCGGCCGCTGCTGGCCGTGGCGGCCCGGGAGATGGCGTTCTCGATCCTGCGGACGCGAGCGATGGTCAGTTACGCGGACGACCATCTCGCGTTCGCCGGTCGCGCGCCCGTGTGGGACGGGGAGGCCGAAGAGCTGCGGTTCCCCGGAGGGGGTCTGACCGCGCGGCGCCTCGGCTCCTATGACGCCGAGGAGGGCTGGTTCCGGTGGGCGCCGGAGACCGAGGACATCCGCGAGTGCTTCCGGGAAGCGGCGGGGTTGGACTCCGCTGACGTCGAGACCATGCCTGAGCTGTCGGGCGACCAGCTCGACCTGACCGCGTACGGACCGCGAGAGGCGGTCGCCGTTGCCTTGGCGCGTACCGCGGCGAACGTGGCGGGCCACACCTTCACTTCGCTGGGCAACGACTTCTTCGCCGTCACCGATGAGCGCCTCACCGACACCGGCGCTCTTGACCTGGACGGGGCTGTGGCGGACATCCGGGGTGGCGGGAGTTGGCTCCACGGTCTGGTGGAGCAAGAGGCCCGCAACGAAACCATGCGGTCGCTGGCCCAGGCGTACTTCGAGCGGCTCGGCATGCAGGTGTGGCGCTACGGGGAGCCGGACTTCATCAGCGGTGTGACGGGCTTGTACGAGGTACGGGTGTACTTCGCACCCGACGGCACCATCACTCAGGTCGCACCCGGGATGCTCATGGGGGCGCCTATGTGACGCGTGGGGCCGCCGAGTCGGCGCGGGCCGACATCCCCGGCCCTCGCAAGATCTGCTCCTGGAGCATGCGGGTCCGGCAGCCACGGAACGTCAGCGGCTGCCGGTGAGGTCAGGGGCGAGCTTGGAGACCGAGATCGGCCTTGAACAGCTCGATGACTTCGTATCGACGGCGATCGACCTCAGCGACCACCGCCTCGTCAACGCCGGTGCGGGCAGCGATCATTGAGTGCGCCTCGATAATGGCGTTGACGAGGTCTCGTGCCGGTCCGGACACCTCTCGGCCAGCCAGCACTTCGATTTCGGCAGTGGCGGCGTGGAGGCGGGCATCCTCCGAACGATTTCGCTGACCGGACATGGCCTGTGCATAGCTCGCGCTGATCGACCGCAGGTACTCAGAATAGGCGCTTTGTTTTGCCTTGCTGAGCGAATCCTCTCGCTGCCATTTGTGGTTACGCGCTGCCTGCATCTGCTGGAGGGCACCGCCGATCACAACTCCGAGCAGAGTCCCGATGACGCCCACGACGACGGAGCCCATTTCCAACCTCCCCGCACCCAGCCAACCAAGGAAAGCTGCCGTCAGCAGCCTCCCACGAGTGCCGGCCCCGTTCGCGAACTACGCGATGCCAGCCTGATCTTCGCCAAAAACCGGCACGGTTCGTCGATATGGCGCCAAACTGATAGCCCGTCATCTACCGGTCCGTGCAGTGTCCTGTCCTGTCGTGTCGCCGATCGTTCGGTTCCACCACATCACAGATCAGAGGGAGAACCCGATGCAGTACGCCGCCGACACCTGCATTCGGAACGTTCAACCCATGCGGTTCGCCTTCGTCACCCCGGCGGGCGAACTCAGCTTTGACGCCAAGCTGTACCACGACATCCAGGCCCAGATCGGTGGCCGGGGAGCGGGAGAGACCGGCCACGAGTTCCTGCGCAGTCTGTACCCCGTCACCGCGTATTTCTACGTTCCCTTCGACCCGGACGACCGGCGTATGAACAAGGTCGCCAACGGCATGTTCTGGGAACTGAGCGGGCCAGTTGCGCAAAGCGCCGACGGTGAGTACGAAGACGAGCCGGACGACGACTACGACCCAGATGACCGGGTCATCAAACTCCGGGGCCCCGTCGCGTTCATCGACCGGCGGAACTGGGGCCTGAGCAGGGAGCACGAGAACGAGTTGCGAGCGGCCCATGAGAGGGTCAGCGAGCGGCTGCGTAGCCGCGGCTGGTTGTAGCCACCTGCGCCGTCTGCGATTTCTTCGAGTGTCCTATCCCCCTTGGCCTGCGAGCGTGTCCAGGATTTCTGCCACCGGGATGGGATCCAGTGGGCCGACGTGTGAGGCCACCGGGAAATCGTGTACGCGGAAGCTGTTGCCGGGCGTGAACGCGTCGGCTTCCGCGATCATTCTGTCCTGGAGTGCGGTGGCGATCGTACGGTCCCTGCCGAAACGCAGGTAGGTGCGGGGTACGCGCCCCCAGCTACCAGGCCGGCCGACCGCTCGGCCCGCATAGGCGGCGACGGGCTCGTCGGTCTGCATGTCGGCCAGTATCCGGCGGAAGTCGGCGTCGGGGTAGTCCGCGCAGATCATCTCCTTGAGGAGGGCCAACTCACGGCTCCTGCCTGTCCGGAAGTTCAGTCGTAGGACGCCGAGCCGGTCCGGGTCACCCACCGTCAGCTCCACCGGGCTGACGGCGTCCGCGTTCTCGGGTGCCGCCGTGCAGGCGTCCGCCGTGGGCAGGGCGCGGCTGGGACAGAAGGCCGCCATGTAGCAGATGTGGTGAAGCAGATGCGGGACGGCATCGCCGACACGGCTGACCGATACGCCACCCAGGCTGTGCCCGACCAGCACCACCGGGCCGTTCCGTGCCGCCCGCCGCACGACGGCCGTGACGCGTGCCTCGTAGTCCTCCAGACCGAGGCCCTTCAGCGGGGAAGGCTCGACCGCCATCGCTTCGAGGTCCTGCCGCTGGTACGACTCCGGCACGAAGGCCTCCGCGCCATGCCGAGGCTGGTCCACCATGACGACCCGGTGACCGCGCAGGGTCAACTCCCGCGCGATCGGCATCCAGAACGCGCCTGCACTGTGGGTACCGTGCACCAGCACGTACGTGGTGAGCCCGCGACGCGGGCTTGCTGCGGCCGGCGAACTTCCCAGCCCGGTGGCCAGGGCCATGCCCCCCACCGCGAGTCCCAGCCCACGTAACGCTGACCGCCGAGTGGCACCTGTTCGTTCTTCGTTCGTCGCATTCATCATGAGCACGACGCTACGAACGGCCGGCTTGGCCCACCAGCGGCCCAGCACCACCACAGGGGTGGGCCCAGCCCCACCTTTCTCTCGTGACGGCCGGACGGGGTCAGTTGACGATCGCCTCGGTCAGGCGAACTCGGTAGCCGTCCTCTTCCATCAGCACGACGGTGACGCCGAACGGGGAAGGGTGGTCCAGTTCGAGGGGGGTGAAGGAGTAGTTGACCGCCGCCTGGATCGGCGGCACCAACTCACCGCCGGGCTGCGGCGCGAGGGCGGGCTTCCAGTCTGGGGCGATCGACGCCCGCCCCTCGGGACCGCGGGACAGAAGCTGCTCGGAGTAGGGGAACTGGTGCAGGACGTGCCCGTCGGCAGTGGCGGACACCATGTTCAGGCACGGGGCCGGACCGACGATCGGCAACTCGCAGGCGGTGGCGACGTCGTGGGTCTCCCAGACCAGGACCACCTCGTCCGCGCCGGCCGCCGCGGCGATGTTCGAGAGTTCCACGATCCCGGTGAGCGCGTCCTGACCGACCTTGAGCGGGCGGCACCAGATCATCCCGACCAACTCACCGCGCAGCAGCGGCATGATGAGCGGGCGCGGGACCGCACCCTCGTCCAACCCGGCGGTGTACGCCTGCTTCGCGACGCCGACCAGTGCGTCCCACATCCGCGCTTCCACAAAAGCCCCCTCCACCCGCCGAATCCAGTTACCGCACCCTGCCACGGCGACCGTGGCCGTGTCAGCGGGATGATCAGGCGGCGGTGTTGCTGCGGTCAGATGCAGCTCGCCGTCCAGTCAATGAGTACACGATTCCCTGAATTCAGGATTGCTTGTACTGTCGAGGGGTGCTGACCATCGCTACCGAGGTCGAGGTGCTCGCGCGCTTCGGTCGTGCCCTCGCCGATCCGATCCGCTGCCGTCTGCTGCTGGCCTTGCGTGAGGCCCCGGCGCATCCGTCCGATCTGGCTGACCGGCTGGGCATCTCGCGCACCCGGCTCTCCAACCACCTGGCGTGCCTGCGCGACTGCGGGCTCGTCATCGCGGTCCCGGTCGGGCGGCGTACCCGCTACGAACTCGCCGATCCGCGACTGGCGCACGCGCTCGAGGACCTGCGCGCCGCCGTCGTCGCGGTCGAGACGGATCGCACCTGCGCCGAGGCCGACGAGAAGGGCTGCTGCTGATGACCGCGCTGTCCACGGGCCCGGCGCCGGCCCGGCGCGACCAACTCACCCGACGCATACGCCTCCTGGTCGCGGCGACGATCACCTACAACGTGGTCGAAGCGATCGTGGCGATCACCGCGGGCACACTGGCGTCCTCCACCGCGCTGATCGGTTTCGGCCTCGACTCCGTCATCGAGGTCTCCTCGGCGGCGGCCGTGGCCTGGCAGTTCTCCGCGCCCGACCACGCCGTGCGCGAGGCTCGCGAGGAGACCACGCTGCGGATCATCGCGGTCTCGTTCTTCGCGCTCGCCGCGTACGTCGCTGTCGATGCCGTACGCGCCCTGGCCGGCACCGGTGAGGCCGAGCGCTCGATCCTTGGCATCGTGCTCGCCGCGCTCTCCCTCCTGGTCATGCCGTTCCTGTCCGCCGCCCAGCGCCGCGCCGGACGGGAGCTCGGCTCGCTGTCCGCCGTCGCGGACTCCCGACAGACGCTGCTGTGCACCTATCTCTCCGCAGTCCTCCTGGCGGGCCTGGTCCTCAACGCGACCCTCGGATGGTCCTGGGCCGACCCCGCCGCGGCCCTGGTCATCGCGGTCATCGCCGTCAAGGAGGGCCGCGACGCGTGGCAGGGCAAGGGATGCTGCGCCACACCCACTGCCGCCACTCCCGCGTCCGCCATTCCCGTTGTCGCAGCGGCGGACGGGTGTGGCTGTCGCCTGGGCTGTGACTGCTGCTGACCCCGGCCCGGCTGCTGCCCCACGCAGGTAGCGGCATGTGAGAGCCGGGTGCAGGGCCTCCTTGTCACACCCAGTGCGGCATGGCCGACGCGGAGAACGAGGTCGCCCGGCCGCTGGTCGAACTGCTGAGGCAGCATCTGCCCGCGAACCGTGCCCCCGTCACTGCGGCGATCAGACTCGGAGCACTTCTCACCCATCAGCTGCAGTGGCCCGGCAGGCGGCCTCCGTTCTGGCCCTGCGCCCCAGCCTCGGGCTGCTGACCGGCGGCTTCCGCATACTGAGTCGCGTAGCCACGGCGCTCGACGACCCGCCCGAAGGCGCGGACACCAAGCGGACCACCTGGACGCGCAAACTCCTGGCCCCCATCCTGCGTGCCCTCGACCCTTGGAAATCTCCTGTCCGTTGAATCTCCAAGTGGGCGACCGAGTTCGGCTCGCTTTCGAGTCCGCCCGCGCCGGCCTGCAACGGCGGTAGCGTGATCGGCATGACGGCTGGAGACGCGGCGGCAGAGGGCGAAGCGCTGGTCGGTGGCATGGTGAACGTGGGGGCGGTCTTCCGCCGGGGTGAGCTTGTCGAACGCCCCGCGCCGCACAATGCCCGTGCCCTCCATGCGCACCTTCTCGCGCTCAAGGAGCACGGCTTCGACGCGGCTCCAACCCCTGTCCGCCTTACGGCGGACGGTCGCGAGCAGCTGACGTTCATCCCTGGCGATGTGGCACTGCCGCCGTTTCCGCACTGGGTGCTGACGGAAACCGCCCTTGAGTCGGTGGGGGTTCTTCTGCGCCGTCTGCACCGGGCCAGTGGCGCCATCGAGGTCGACCCACACGCCGGGTGGTCCGGGGAGTTCGCGGATCCCTTGGGGGGACCGCTGCTGTGCCATAACGACGTGTGCCCGGAGAACGTCGTCTTCCGCGACGGCCGCGCTGCCGCGCTCATCGACTTCGACATGGCGGCCCCGGGCCGCCCCGTCTGGGACGTCGCCATGGCCTCCCGCTACTGGGTACCCATGCTTGATCCCGCATTCGCGATCTCCCTCTACCCCGGCGTACTCGATGCCCCCGCACGCCTGCGGATCCTCGCCGACGGCTACGGCCTCTCGCCGTGTGAACGTGCCGAGTTGCCCGTCACCATCGAACAGGCAACCGAGACATGCCGGGCCTTCGTCGCCCGCCGCGTCGCCGACGGTGATCCCGTCTACCTGCAAGCTCTGGCAAAGCGCGGCGGCTGGGAACGTTGGGATCGCACCCAGGCGTGGCTGGTGGCCAACCGGGAGCTGTTCGCGGCTGCCCTGCTGCGCTGACCCGAGGCTGAGTAACAGGCGCAGCGAGGCACGGGCTGCAGTGCAGGTTCTTGGTGATCACGCTCGCAGGGACTCCTGGAGTGCCGCGTCGGCGGCCTTGAGCACCTCGGCGGCCACGGCGACACCCTCGACGCGGTCGAGTTCGGTGTCCTCGTGCTCGATGTTGACGAGCATGTCCGGGTCGACCTCGTGCAGGGCGCGCAGGAACTCGGTCCAGTATGCGACGTCGTGCCCCTTGCCAAGGGCGACGAAGTCCCATGCTGACTGCTTGGGCCACTCGTTGGCCCATTCGTCGCCGCCGAGGTTGGTGCGCGGCTCGTCCGGTGACAGGCGTCGGAAGCTGTTGTCGAGGACTCCGTTGAGGGCGGCGTGCTCGGGGTTGATGCGGACGTCCTTGGCGGCGGCGTGGAAGACCAGCTCGCCGAGGTGTCGTACGACCGCGACGGGGTCCATCTGCTGCCAGAACAGGTGGGAGGCGTCGAGTTCCACGCCGACGTGGGTGGCGCCGGTGAGGTCGATGAGCTGGTGGACGTCGGCGGAGTTGAACACGAGGTTCTGCGGGTGGAGTTCGAGGGCGACCTTGACGTCGTGGTCGCGGGCGAGTCGGTCGGTCTCGCGCCAGAAGTTCGCGGCGATCTTCCACTGGTGGTCGAGGACGTCCAGGGCGGCGGAGTTCCAGGCGTTGACGATCCAGTTGGGGCGGGTCGCGCCGGGCTCGCCGCCGGGCAGGCCGGACATGGTCACGAGGCGGTTCTGTCCGAGCCGCTCGGCAAGGCGGATGGAGCGGCGGATGTCCTCGGCGTGCTTCTGGCCGATGACGGGGTTGGGGTGCAGTGGGTTGCCGTTGGCGTTCAGGCCCGCGATGGAGACGCCGGTGCCCTCGAAGAGGCCGAGGAAGTCGTCGCGTGCGGTGTCACTGACGAGGATGTCGTCGAACGTCGGCACATGGACCGCGGGCAGGAAGCCACCGGTGTTGATCTCCAGGCCGGTCAGCCCCAGGTCGGCGACGACCTTGATCGCGTCCGGCAGGGGACGGTCGTGCAGGACCGCGTTGTAGAGGCCGAGCTTCATGGTGTGTTCCTCAGTCCTGGTCAGACGACGGGCGGGACGGCGGTGACGGCGCCGTAGTCGCGGGAGGAGTCGACGACGGCCCGGATGATCTCCATGGTCCGCAGGCCGTCGGTGAACGTGGCGCAGGCCGGCAGCGGTTCGGCGACCCCGGCGACCTGGTCGAGGAACGCCCGGGCCTGGTAGGTGAAGTTGTCACCGTTGCTGGCACCGACACCGGGCGCCTCCATCGGGACCCCGCCCGCGAAGTACGGCATCTGCGGACCGGCGATGACCTGCCGGGCGCCGCGCGTACGGGCGTCGGGCTGGGCGTCGTCGAAGAGGTACTCGGCGGGCCGGTGCTGGTCGAACCCGGCCCGACCGCCCACCCCGAGGACGTCGAAGGCGAGTCCGTTGGGCAGTCCGAACCCGGTGCGGGTGACGGAGAACGTGCCGACGAGGCCGGACTCGAAGCGGGCGGTGAAGGAGGCGGTGTCCTCGTTCTCGACCTCGCCGAACTCGTCCGACACCGGTGCCGCGTTGTGCCCGACGACCGCGCCCAGCGGCAGGGGCCGCTTGGTGATCTGCGTCGACAACACCGCGCCGGAGACAGAGACGATGGGCCCGGCCACGTACTCGGCGGCGTCGATGACATGCGAGCCGACGTCGCCGAGCGCACCGGAACCCGGGTCGCCTTTGAAGCGCCAGCTCAGGGGCCCGTTGGGGTTGGTGGCGTAGTCGCACCAGTAGCGGCCGCTGAACAGGGTGAGGTCACCGAGTTCGCCGCGCTGGACGTGGTCGCGGATCGCGGCGATGCCGGGGGAGCGGCGGAAGGTGTAGCCGACGGCGGTCACGACGTCGGCGCTGCGCTCCAACTCGGCCATGGCCCGGGCGTCTTCGAGCGAACCGGCCAGCGGCTTCTCGCACAGCACGTGCTTCCCGGCCGCGACCAGCGCCTCCGCGATCGGGCGATGCAGAGCGTTTCCTACGACGATGCTGACGGCGTCGATCGTCGGGTCCTCGGCGACGGCCTCCCAACTCGGGAGCGCCTTCTCGAAGCCGTACCGGCGGGCTGCGTCCTCGCCGAGGG
Source organism: Streptomyces sp. RG80 (assembly GCF_040446465.1). Taxonomy (NCBI): domain Bacteria; kingdom Bacillati; phylum Actinomycetota; class Actinomycetes; order Kitasatosporales; family Streptomycetaceae; genus Streptomyces; species Streptomyces sp. RG80. The sequence continues at coordinate 608,000 of NZ_JBEAAJ010000006.1, forward strand.
CTGTGTTGGCGTCGGCTATCGCGGCCAGCCGCACCGGCGGCAGCCCGGCTCCGAAGACGGTGTTGACGTTGCGGTATCCGGCGGCGTGGCTGCGGCCGGCCATACCGGCCCCGATCACCGCGACGGAGATCGGCTTGCTGGACGAGGTCATGGCGGTGCCTTTCAAAGGGAGGAGTGCTGAGACGGCGGCGTACTGCCGACGGACCTGGGACTCGATGGCTGATGCGGGCGGCCGTCCCGCGCAGGACCAGGAGTTACTACGACGCGAGGTGTTCCGCGATCTTGTCGCGCATGAACACCGAGGACTCCTTGGCCCGTTCCTCCCACGCGAAGACACACGCGGTCAGCGTGCCGTCGAACCCGGACGCCTTGAGCTCGCGGAAGAGCTCGTCGAAGTCGACCTCGCCCTGGCCCATGTCCAGGTGCTGGTGGATACGGGCCGTCGTGCCGGGCGGGTTGAGGATGTAGCGGTTGCCCGAGGAGGCGGTGTGGTCGAAGGCGTCGGCCAGATGGACGTGGGTGAGCAGATCGCCCGCGTACTCGATGATGCCGGGGGCGTCGTTGCCGATGTGGAAGGTGTGCGGGGCGCAGTAGAGGAAGCTGACGTTGGGGTGGTTGATGCCCCGGATCAGGTTGACCGCGTCGTAGCCGTTCTCGATGAAGTCGTCCGGATGCGGCTCCAGGGCGAGTTTGATGCCCTCACGCTCGAACACGGGCAGCAGCTCGTCCAGTGACTTCCAGAACTGCGCCTCACTGCGGTCGGCGTCCTCGGGCCGTCCGTTGAACTCCGAGATCATGCTGTCCACGCCGAGGTCGGCGGCGATCTGGATGGAGCGCTTCCAGTACCGTACGGCGGCCTGCCGGGCGTCCTCGTCCGGTCCTGACCAGCGGAACAGCGGCAGCATGGAGGAGATGCCGACGCCTGCCGAGTCCAGCGCCTTGCGGAACTTGCGGACCGTGGCGTCGTCCACCCGTGGGTGACGGAAGAACGGGATGAAGTCCTCGCGAGGCGAGAGCTCGATCCACTCGTATCCCAACTCGGCTACCACTGCGGGCAGTTCGAGCAGCGGGGTGTCGCGGATCATGTACGGGTCGAGGGCGATCTTCATGAGCGTATGCCTTCGGGTCAGTGGGAGGAGTGGATCATGCGACGCCGACCTCGGGCCGGCGGCGTGGTCACCGCCTGCGCGGCCTGCTGGGTCGTGCTCATCACCGCGTGCCCTTCGCGGCGAACGTGGCCACGGTCTCGACGTTGGACTTGTCGACGAACGCCGGGCCCGTGAGGATCGGCGCTTCGCCGCCCCCGCTGTAGTTGCCGTTGTTCTTGTAGAGCCACAGCGAGTCGACCGACAGATAGCCCTGGAGGTAGGGCTGCTGGTCGACGGCGAACTGGATGGAGCCGCTCTTGATGGCGGAGATGAGCTCCTTGTTGAGGTCGAAGGTGGCGATCTTCGCCTTGCTGCCCGTCTCATCGACCGACTGCGCGGCGGTCAGCGCGATCGGGGCGGCGAGGGTGACCACCTCGTCGATGGAGGAGTCCTGCTTGAGCTTGGCGGTGATCGTGGACTTCACGGAGGGCATGTCGGCGCCGTTGACGTAGAGCTTGGTGGTCTTGCCCTTGAAGTTCTTCTCCATGCCGGCGCAGCGTTGTTCGAGGTTGACCGCGCCCTGGACCTGGACCACGCACAGGGCGTGCTCGGCACCGGTGGAGTTGAGCTTGGTGCCGAGTGCCTGGCCGGAGACGGTCTCGTCCTGGCCGAAGAAGGAGAGCAGGCCCTGCTTTTTCCAGACGTCCATGCCGGCGTTGAGGCCGACGACCGGGATGCCTGCCTTGACGGCCTTGGCGACGACGTCCTTCATGGCGTCCGGCTTGGCGAGGGTGACCGCGATGCCGTCGACCTTCTGGTCGATGGCGTTCTGGACCAGGGCGGCCTGGTCGGCGGCGCTCTCGTCGTTGGAGTAGATCAGCTTGATGTTGTCCTTGGCCGCGGCGACCTCGGCACCCTTGCGGATGGTGTCCCAGAAGGTGTCTCCGGACGGCGCGTGGGTGATCATCGCGACCGTCATACGCGGGGTGTCGGCCTTGCCCGCGGAGACGTTGCCGGCTTCCTCCTCGGCCTTCTTTCCGCCGGAGCTGCTGGAACAACCCGCGAGGGTCAGGGCGGCCGCGGCGGCTACGGCCACGGCGGAGGCGAGTGTGCGGGAACGGGGACGCGCTGTGGGGTTCATGCGTGCACCTCACTGTGCAGCTGGGAACGGGATCGTCGGAAAGCGTCTGGTGGACCGGGGGATGGGCCGGTCGCGGGGGCGTGCTCCGGGAGTACGGAGCATCTGGAGGCGCGGTGTCGCGGGCGGCGGGGTGGCTGCCGCACCGTGCGTCCGGGGCGTTGCTCCTGGGCTTGCTTCGTCGGAACAACAGGACAATTTAAAGCGCTTTAAGTCCTGGTACTATCGACCTTGTTTTGTGAGGGTGTCAAGGGCGTTGTCCGAGGAGATTTGCCGCTGGGAGGCGCAGGTGGACGACGGCGGTACCGCACGTCACCGGGATGGCGCGCACAAACGCCCCAGGCTGGAGGACGTCGCCGCGCGGGTGGGCCTGTCCACGGCCTCGGTGTCACTGGTGCTCCGCGGGGTGGCCGGGCCGAGCGAGCGGACCCGGCAGCGGGTCCTTAAAGCGGCCGCCGAGCTCGGCTACCAGGCGGACCGTACCGCCAGCACGCTGGCCAGCCGGCGCAGCCGGTTGCTCGGCGTCATGGTCGACATCCGCAGCCCCTTCCACGCCGAACTGGTCGAGCACCTGCACACCGCGGCCGAGGAGGTCGGCTACGACCTCGTCCTGAGCACCATCACCCGTGCCCGCGACGAGCACACCGCGGTGGAGACACTGCTGGCCTTCCGAAGCGAGGCGCTGATCCTCCTCGGCCCGACCTCGCCCGCGGACGCGCTCACCGTCCTGGACAACAAGGCCCCCGTCATCGCGGTCGGACGCCGGATCGCCGACGCCGCGCTGGACGTCGTACGCACGGCCGACGACGAAGGCGTCGGCCAGGTGGTCGACCACCTGGCCGGACTCGGCCATCGCGAGATCGCCTACGTCGACGGCGGCAAGGGCGTCATCGCCACCGACCGGCGCCGCGGTTACCGCACCGCCATGCGTCGCCACGGACTGGGCGACCACATCCGGGTCCTCGCCGGGGACAACACCGAAGCGGCCGGCGAACGCGCGGCACGCCACCTCCTCGACGGCCCCGAACTCCCCACCGCGGTCGTCGCGTTCAACGATCAGTGCGCCATCGGGGTCTTCGCTGCCCTCTTGCGGGCAGGTGTCGCCGTCCCCGGCCGGGTCTCCGTGGCCGGCTACGACGACGACACGCTGTCCCGGCTGAGCTGCTTCAACCTGACCACCGTCAGCCAGAGCGCCCGCGAACAGGCCCGGCACGCGGTGACCGCCGCCGTCGAACGCCTAGACCAGGACCGCACCGAACCGCGCGAGGTCGTCCTCACCCCGCGCCTGGTCGTGCGCGGCACCACGGCCCAGGCCGTCTGAACGCCCCTTCCTCCGCGGCACCGTCGCTCGGTGCTGCCTTCTGTGCTGCCGTGACACTTGGACGAACATCCAATTTTTGGCCGCTGAGGGTCAACGGACTTCTGTGAACACGTGACTTGATCCATAGTTGCCGTCACGTTGCGGAAACTCAGTTTCGCATCATGGAAAAAATGCTCGGAGGATAGCCCGTGTCGCCGTCCGTACCGTCCCTGCCGCGCCGCGCCGCACGCCTACTACGCACCTCGCTGTTCACGCAGGTCGCCTGCGCCCTAGTCCTCGGAATCGTCGTAGGACGCCTCTGGCCCGATCTCGGCACCGCCGTCCAGCCCCTGGGCGACGGCTTCGTGCGGCTCATCAAGGCGGTCATCGCGCCGCTGGTGTTCTGCGTCGTGGTCACCGGCATAGCCAAGGCCGGCAACCTGCGCGCGTTCGGCCGCATCGGCCTCAAGGCACTGATCTGGTTCGAGGTGGCGACGACGTTCGCGCTGCTGATCGGCCTGGTCGCGGGCAATCTCGTACAGCCCGGCGCCGGGATGAACGTCGATCCGGCCCAACTCGACGCCGGCGCGGTCGACGCGAAGACCGGTGGCGGCTCACTGCCGTCGACCAGCGACTTCCTCCTGCACGCACTGCCCGAGAGCGCGGTGGGGGCCTTCGCCGAGAACTCGATCCTCCAAGTCCTCGTCCTGGCCTGCCTGGTGGGCGCTGCCCTGCTCCACCTGGGACACACCAAGGTGCCCGCGATCCTTCCGGCCATCGAGCAGGTCCAGGAGATCGTCTTCGCGATCGTCGGCTTCGTCATGAAGCTCGCGCCCCTCGCGGTCTTCGGCGCCACCGCCCACCTCGTCGGCCAGTACGGGCTCGGCGTCATGTCGACGTACGGCAAGCTCATCGGTGTCTGTTACGCCGTCGCCGCGCTGTTCCTCCTCCTGCTCGCGGTGGCACTGAAGGCGTTCACCGGGCTGAGCCTGTGGAAGTTCGTCCGCTACACCCGCGAGGAGCTGCTGCTGGCCCTCGGAACCGCCTCCAGCGAGACGGTCATGCCGCGCATGATGCAGAAGCTGCGCCACGCGGGCTGCCGCGACGACGCCGTGGGGCTCGTGGTGCCCACCGGCTACTCCTTCAACCTCGACGGGGCCTCGATCTACCTGTCCATCGCCACCCTGTTCATCGCCCAGGCGGTGGGCGTCGACCTCACCCTGGGCCAGCAGGTCACCGTCGTACTGATGCTCATGCTCACCAGCAAGGGCATGGCGGGTGTACCGGGTTCGGCATTCCTCGCCCTGTCGGCGACGGCGTCCGCGCTCGGGGTCATTCCCGCCGGGGCCGTGGCCCTTCTGCTGGGCGTGGACCGCATCATGGACTCGATGCGGGTGGCCACCAACCTCCTCGGCAACTGCGTCGCGGCCTTCGCCGTCTCCCGCTGGGAGGGCGCGCTGGACCTGGGACAGGCGAAGAAGGTGCTCAACGGAGAGGCCGCCTTCGTGCCGAACCCCGATCACCCGACGACCTCGCCCGAGCCCGCGGCCCGGCCCGAGTCCGTGCGCCCTGCGGAGGAGCCTCAGCACTGAAGCCGCTGTGAGGACGGGCGTTGCGTCACAGTCGTACCACCGAACGCAGCACGTCCCCGGTGTGCATACGCTCGAAGGCCTCCTCGATCTCGTCCAGGGCGATGGTCTCGGTGACGAACGCATCGAGATCGAGGCGGCCTTGCAGATGCAGGTCGATCAGCATGGGGAAGTCCCGGCTCGGCAGGCAGTCGCCGTACCAGGACGACTTGAGGGCGCCGCCGCGGCCGAAGACGTCCAGCAGCGGCAGTTCCAGCTTCATCTGCGGTGTGGGGACGCCCACCAGGACGACGGTGCCGGCCAGGTCCCGGCCGTAGAAGGCCTGTTGGTAGGTCTCGGGGCGGCCGACGGCGTCGATCACCACGTCCGCCCCGAAGCCTCCGGTCAGGTCCCGGATCGCCTCGACCGGATCGACGGCCTTGGAGTTGACGGTGTGGGTCGCGCCCATGCGCAGCGCGGTCTCCAGCTTCCTGTCGTCGATGTCTACGGCGATGATCCTCGCCGCGCCGGCCAGCCGGGACCCGGCGATCGCGGCGTCCCCGACTCCGCCGCAGCCGATGACGGCGACGGAGTCACCGCGTCCGACCCCACCCGTGTTGATCGCGGCTCCGATGCCGGCCATCACCCCGCAGCCGAGCAGTCCGGCCACCGCCGGGGCGACGGACGGGTCGACCTTGGTGCACTGGCCGGCCGCGACGAGGGTCTTCTCGGCGAAGGCGCCGATACCCAAGGCCGGTGACAGCTCGGTGCCGTCGGTCAGGGTCATCTTCTGTGACGCGTTGTGGGTGTTGAAGCAGTACCAGGGCCGCCCGCGCAGACAGGCCCGGCACTGTCCGCACACCGCACGCCAGTTGAGGATCACGAAGTTGCCGGGCGCGACGTCGGTGACACCGTCGCCGACCGACTCGACGACTCCGGCGGCCTCGTGGCCGAGGAGGAAGGGGAACTCGTCGTTGATTCCGCCCTGCTTGTAGTGCAGGTCGGTGTGACAGACCCCGCAGGCCTGGACCCGCACCACGGCCTCGCCCGGGCCGGGATCGGGCACCACGATCGTCTCCACCCGCACCGGCTCGTCCTTGCCCGGTGCGATCACGCCGCGAACTTCCTGCGCCATGAGGTCAGTTGCCCTTCTGGGAATCGGAATAGTCATGGAAGCCGCGCCCCGACTTACGGCCGAGCAGCCCGGCCTCGACCATGCGCAGCAGCAGCGGTGGCGGGGCGTGCAGCGGGTCCTTGAAGTCCGCGTACATGGCCTCGGCGATGGCGGTGAGGGTGTCCAGGCCGATCAGATCGGCCAGGCTCAGCGGGCCCATGGGGTGCGCACAGCCCAGGACCATGCCGGTGTCGATGTCCTCCGCGGAGGCGTGGCCGGACTCCAGCATGCGGATCGCCGAGAGGAGATACGGCACGAGCAGCGCGTTGACCACGAAACCGGCCCGGTCCTGGGCGTGGATCACCTTCTTGCCCAGCACACCCGTGACGAACTCCTCGGCGCGGGACCGGACTTGAGGGCCGGTCAGCAGCGACGGCGCTATCTCGACCAGTTCCAGTACCGGCACCGGGTTGAAGAAGTGCACTCCGATGACCTGGTGCGGGCGTGTGGTGGCCGTCCCCAGTCTCATGATGGGCAGGGAGGAGGTGTTCGAGGCGATGATCGCGTCCTCGCGGGTGACGATCCGGTCCAGCTCGGTGAACAGCTCGACCTTGACCTTCTCGTCCTCCGTGGCAGCCTCGACCACCAGGTCCCGGTCCGCCAGTTCGGTGAGCTCGTGGGTGACCCGCACCCGGTCGAGGGCGGCGTCGCGTTCCTCGCCGGTCAGCTTTCCGCGCCGTACGCCCCGGTCGAGTGAGGCGGTGATCCGGGCCCGGCCGGCCTCGGCCGCACCCGGGTTCACCTCGTGGACCACGACGTCCAGTCCGGCGCGGGCGCACACCTCGGCGATGCCGGCGCCCATCAGACCGCAGCCGACGACACCGACCCGTCGGATGTCGGGACCGTCGTGCACCGGAGCGTGGTTCACCGGAACGCCGCCTGCCCCGTAAGGGCCTGGCCGATCATCAGGGTGTGCATCTCGACGGTGCCCTCGTAGGTGAGGATCGACTCCAGGTTGTTGGCGTGCCGGATGACCGGGTACTCCAGGGAGATGCCGTTGGCGCCGAGGACCGTGCGGGCGGTGCGGCAGATGTCCAGCGCGGTACGGGTGTTGTTGAGCTTGCCGTAGCTGACCTGCTCGGGCCGCAGTCCGCGGTCGTCCTTGGTGCGGCCGAGGTGGAAGGCGAGCAGGATGCCCTTGTTCAGCTCGATCGACATGTCGGTGAGCTTGGCCTGGGTCAGCTGGAAGGAGCTGATCGGGCGGTCGAACTGGACACGGTCGCCGGCGTAGGCCAGCGCGGTCCGGAAGGCGGAGCGGGCGGCGCCCATCGCGCCCCAGGCGATGCCGTAGCGCGCCTCGTTGAGGCAGGACAGCGGTCCGCGCAGACCCCGGACCTCGGGCAGCACGGCGGATCCCGGCAACCGTACGGAGTCCAGGACGAGTTCGCTGGTGACCGAGGCCCGAAGCGACATCTTGTGCTTGATGGCGGGGGCCGAGAAGCCGGGCGTGTCCGTGGGGACGACGAAGCCGCGGACGCCGTCATCGGCGCGTGCCCAGACCACGGCCACGTCGGCGACCGAACCGTTGGTGATCCACATCTTGCGGCCGTCGAGGACCCAGTCGTCGCCGTCGCGGCGGGCGGCGGTGCGCATGCTGCCCGGGTCGGAGCCGGAGTCGGGCTCGGTGAGGCCGAAGCAGCCGATGGCGGTGCCCGCGGCGAGCCGGGGCAGCCACTCCTTCTTCTGCTCCTCCGAGCCGAAGGCGTGGATCGCGTACATGGCGAGAGAGCCCTGCACGGAGACCAGGGAGCGCAGTCCGGAGTCGGTCGCCTCCAGCTCCAGACAGGCCAGGCCGTAGTCTACGGCGCTCATCCCGGCGCAGCCGTAGCCCTCCAAGTGCATGCCCAGCAGGCCGAGTTCGCCGAGTTCCTTGGTGAGGCCGCGGATGTCGTCGATGGCTCCCTGCTCGAACCACTCGGCGATGTGCGGTTCCACGCGGCGGTCGCAGAAGGTGCGGACGGCGTCGCGGACGGCGCGCTCGTCCGGGGTGAGCAGGGTGTCGAGTTCCAAGAGGTCGAGGGGGTCGGCCGGACGGGCGGCGTGCGAGGCGTGCATCGGTACTCCAGACAGAGGGGGGCCAGACAGAGGGGGGCCAGACAGGGGCGGGAGGGAAGGGGGCCGTCGGCTAGGGGAGTTGCCGACGGCCCCCTGGCTGTGAGGCGTTACGCGGCGGGCCGCGGGCTGATGATGAAGTTGCTGAAGCCGCCGTTGCGTTCGGCGATTCCGCTGATCGCCTCGTTGACCTGTTCCAGCGGGTACACGTGGTGCTCCAGCGGGCTGAGGTCCAGCAGTCCCGCCCCGACCATGTCGGCCATGGTCTGGCCCTCGGCGGAGGTGAACCACGCCGAGCCGATCAGCCGCAGCTGCTGGTCCATCATCCGGTGGATGTCGATCGGCAGATCTCCGGCGACGGCACCGATGTTGACCGCGATTCCGCCGCGTGCCATGGCCCGCATGCCGGCCCGGAACGTCTCGTGCGGGGCACCCGGGCCGAGCGCGTCGATGTAGATGTCGGCGCCGTAGCCGTCGGTCTCCTCGCGGACCCAGTCGTCCAGCGGGCCGTCGTCCAGGGAGTGCAGGTGCAGTCGGCCGCCCGCCAGCTTGCCGGCCTGGTCGAGCAGGGCCCGGTCCCGGCCGGTGCCGTACACATGGGTGAGGCCCATCGCGGGGGCGAGGAGCGCGGCGGCTATGCCCAGGGTGCCGCTGATGCCGTTGACGAGGATCGTCTTGCCGGGGCCCGCCTCGGCCTTGCGTAGTGCCGAGTACATGGTGCCGATGTAACCGAAGCGGGCCGCGGCCTCGAAGGACAGCGAATCGGGCAGTTTCACCAGGCTGTACGCCGGTGCCAGCATGTACTCGGCGAGTCCGCCCTGGTAGCGGTCGAGCAGGTCGAGCGCGGTAGGGGAGAAGCCGAAGTAGCCGGCGAAGGCGTAACTGGCGCAGTTGATGGAGTCGCCGCTGCGGCACGAGCGACAGGAGCCGCAGGAGCGGCCCGGGTTGACGTAGACCCGGTCACCGGGCTTGAACGCCTGGACGCCCTCGCCGACCGCCTCGACCACGCCCGCCGGGTCCAGTCCGAAGATCGCCGGGAGGGTCGGCAGGGGGCTGTGGGGGAACCAAGTGGTCCACATGTTCAGGATGTTGGCGAGGTTCGGAACGATGTTGACGGCGTGCACGGCCACCCGGACGTCACCGCGGCCGGGCTCGGGAACGGGGAGTTCCTCGATCCGCATCGGCTCGCCGACGGCGTGCATCCGCGCGGCTCGCATGGTCGCACTCATGGGCTCTCCTGGGTGTGGTGAGGGAGCGGTCGCCGGAGGTACCGGCGGCGTGTGCGTGGGGGGTGTGGGGGAGGAGGAGCGGCTCGAGTCGGGATCAGACGTCGAGCAGGGTGGTGAGACGCTGCCGCTGGAGTTTCCCGGTGGCTCCGCGTGGCAGCGCGGGCACGACGCACAGGCGCCGTGGCCATTTGTGGCGGGACAGGCGTCCGTCCAGGTGGGCGCGGATGTCGTCCAGGGTCGGTTCGCCGGCGTCCGTGACCAGGAAGGCCGTCACCAGCTCACCCCAGACCGGGTCCGGCGTCCCGGACACCGCGACCTCGACGACACCCGGGAAGTCGGTCAGTGCGTTCTCGACCTCGGCGGGGTCGACGTTCTCACCGCCGGTGATGATGGTGTCCTTGACCCGGCCGGCCACGGCCAGCTGGCCCTCGCTGTCGAACAGCCCCCGGTCTCCGGTGCGGAACCAGCCCTCGGCATCGGTCACCGGCCGCGTCCCGGCGGCGGTCCAGTACGCCGACGCGACCGACGGACCGCGCACCCAGATCTCGCCCGCCGTGCCGACCGGGGCGGGGGACCCTGACGGATCGACGACCAGGAGCTCGACGTGAGGTGCCGGATGCCCGGCCGTGGCAGTCGTGTCGAGCGCGGAGTACGTCACTCCCGCGCAGGTCTCCGTCAGGCCGTAGGAGTCGGCGACCGCGATCCCGCGCTCGTGGAGGCGCTCTCTGGTCGCGGTCTGGGCGGGTGCGCCACCCGAGAGCAGCCACCGCAGCCCGTCCAGGTCCTCGCTGGGGAAGCGGGGGTGGCGGGCGAGCAGGGCTGCCATGGCCGGCACGGCGAAGGCGCACGTCACCCGGTGATCCCGGACCAGATCGATGAACAGGTCCGGATCGAACTTCGGCGCCAGGACCACCGTCCCGCGACGGGCCCAGGTGTACTGCGGAAGCCCGCCCAGCACGGCCACATGGGCCAGCGGGGTGGAGATGAGAGCCACGTCGTCCGGGCCGACGGGCAGCCCGCTCAGACCGTTGACCATGCTCCACCGCAGGTTGTCATGGGTGAGCGCAACACCCTTGGGGCGCCCGGAGGTTCCGGAGGTGAACGCGATGATCGCAACGTCGTCCGCGGCCGGGGGAGGAGGGGTCTCGGTCAGAGGCGCGGAGGCTACGTTGTCGTCCACGTGCAGGACGTCCCAGGTAAGGACGTCCGCCGCGAACCCCGCCTCGGCGACCACCGCGCGCGGCGCCGTCTCCTCACAGATGACGGCGAGTTCGCCAGCGGTCAGTTGCGGATGGACGGGAACGAGGACCGCCCCCATCCGCGTCACCGCGAACATCGTGACGAGAGCCTCGGGACGGGCCGCTCCCTGCATCACCACGCGATCGCCCCTGCGCACCCCGAACGCGTCGAGACGGGCGACGGTGCGCCGGATGGCCAGATCGAGCTCGGCGTAGGTCCAGGACCGGTCCGTGAAGACCAGGGCGGGTCGTGAGCCGGCCTCGGCCGCGCTCGCCATGAGATGGGCACCGAACCAGTCGTTCATCCGCCCACCCCCGCGGCCCGCCGTGCCCTGGTCAGGGCGCCGAGTGTCGATCCCGCGAGGTCGGCGGCGCACACCGGCGCGCTCTGCTCCAGCAGCCGCCGGGCGGCCAGGTGCTCGGCGGGCCAGTTCAGCGTCTCCACGGCCACCAGCCGGTCGTCGCGGAAGGCGTAGGCCGCCAGCCGTTCCGGGGAGTCTCCGGTCGCGAGGTACACGTCGTCGGTGTTCATGCGCAGTCCGGCGATCTGGAGCTTGATGTCGCCCTGGTCGCTCCAGAACCACGGCAGGCTCGTGTACGGCACGGGGGTCGAGCCGGCGATCCGGCGGCCGACCAGGGCCCCCTGATCGGTGGCGTTCTGCACGGACTCCAACCGGACCAGCCCCTCCGCGTACGGATGCGGGTGGCGAGCGCAGTCACCCACGGCAAAGACCCGGGGATCGGTGATCGAGCGGAGGTGTGCGTCCACGATCACGCCGTCGTCCACCGCCAGACCGGCGTCCCGCGCCAGCTCGTCGCGGGGAGCTGCGCCGATGCCGTAGACGACGAGGTCGGCGGGCAGGACGCCACGGTCCGTGACGACTCGCCGTACGTGCTTCGTACCCTCGATCGCCCGCACGGCCGTCCCGGTGAGGATCCGGACGCCGGCCTGTTCGTGCCGTTCTCTCAGGTGTTCCTGCACCTGAGGGGATACGGCCCGGCTCAGCAGCCGGTCGGCCAGCTCGACCACCGTCACCTGTGCACCGCGGGCCCGGGCGACCTGGGCGAGCTCCAGCCCGATGAACCCGCCGCCCACGACGACCACTTCGCGGGCCGTCGTCAGCGCCTGCCCGATGGTGAGGGCGTCGTCGAGGGAGCGCAGGGCGTGGACGCTGTCCAACTCGGCGCCGGGGGCGGGTAGCGGACGGTTGCGGGCTCCGGTCGCCAGTACGAGGTGCTCGTAGGGGATATGGGTGCCCGAGGCGGTGGTCACGGTGCGGGCGGCGGTGTCCACGGAGATTGCCGCGTCACCGAGCCGCAGGTCGATGTCCCGCTCGCGGTAGAAGGACTCCGGCACCAGCTCGGCACGGACGGCATCCGTGTGCGCCTTCTTCGACAACGGCGGCCGCTGGTACGGCAGATGGGGCTCGGCCGCGAGGACGGTGACCGGACTGTCGTAGCCGGAGGCGCGCAGGGTCGAGACGACACTGAACCCGGCCTGTCCACCACCGACGACGACCACACCCGCGGTGCTCGCGCTCGTCATACCTGCTCCTCGGGAACCTGGACGACCAGTCCGTCGAGCGCGTCGGACAGCTGGACCTGGCAGCTGAGGCGGCTGGTGGGACGGCGTTCGGCGGCGGTGAAGTCGAGCATCTCGTCCTCCACGTCGTTGGGCGGGCCCACCAGTTCGCTGTGCCGGGGGTCGACATAGACGTGGCAGGTGGCGCAGGAGGCGTTGCCGCCGCACTCGGCGACGATGCCGTCGACGCCGTGGGACACGGCCGCCTGCATGAGCACGGTTCCCGAGTCGGCGGTGACCTTGCGCTGGGTGCCGTCGGGCAGCTCGAAGATGACGATGGGCATGAAGTCCTCCCGGTGGGGACGGCTCAGGTGCGTGCCGGGTTCAGGCGGCTCGCCAGGTGACGTGCAGTGAGGTGAGCCCCCGGAAGACCCAGCCCTCCATGCGGTCCTCCGCGCCCTCGACGAGGCGGAGTTGCTTGAGGCGCTCGAAGACCAGGGGCCAGGCGAGCGCGCTGACCTCGTGACGCGCGACCCACGCGCCCATGCAGAAGTGCGGTCCGCCGCCGAAGGCGAGGTGCGGGCGGTGCGGGCGGTCGACGTCGAACTCGTCGGCGCGCTCGAAGACCGACGCGTCCCGGTTGCCGGACGCGATCACCAACGCCACCCGGCTCCCCGCGGGCAGCCGCACACCGGCGATCTCGTAGTCCTGGGTGAGCTGGCGCGGGTACATGCCGATCGGCGAGACCCAGCGGGCGGTCTCCTCGAACACCCGCTTCCACAGCGCCGGTTCGCCGAGCACCCGGCTCTGTACGTCGGGTCGGTTCAGCAGTGCCCAGGCGCCCACGCCGAAGACGTCACGGGGTTCGTTGACGCCGCCGCCGATGATGACCTTGACGTTGTTCTGGATCTCGGCGAGTTCCACCGGATCGGCCGCGTGGACCATGGAGGAGATCACCGAGCCGTCGGGCTCGCGCCGGACCGTCTCGGCGATCTCGGCGACCGCGTCTTCGATGGCCCGGGTCGCCCGCTCGGCGCGCAGCCAGAGGTCGGGGTCGTCCGCGTAGTTGCTGTTGCCGGCCATCATGGCCCGCGACCAGTCGGCGATGTCCCCGGCGGTGGCGTTGCGCAGGCCGAGGACCAGGGCCAGGTTGGCCGCGGCGAGCGGTTCGGCGAAGTCGGCGATCAGGTCGGCCTCGCCGCGCCCGGCGATCCGGTCGAGCAGTTCGTGCGCGGTCTTCTCGAAGGCTCCGGCCCACAGGTCGCGGACCTGGCGGGGCCGGGTGGGTGGCTCGGCGGCGGCCCGTAGCCGCCGGTGCTCCGGGTCGTCCTCGCGGAGCAGGTTGGGGCCGACGGTACGCAGCAGGAGCGAGCCCTCCTCGCGGGAGCTGAACACCTCGGGCAGCTTCTCGGCGTGGACGATGTCGTCGTACCGGGTGAGCAGGTGCCGGCCCACGGAGGGCACCCAGGCGAGCGGCGCCTCGTCGCGCAGCCGTGCGTAGGCGGGGTAGGGGTCCCGGCGCAGGTCGGCGAGGTCGAGATCTACGACCGGTGCGCCGGGGGCCGCGGTGGCGGGGGCGCTCATGACGAGGCTTCCGAGCCGATCAGGACGAAGAACACCGTGGCCGGCTCGGTGCCGAGGTTGCGCCAGGCATGGCGAGTGCCGTTCTGGACGCAGAGGTCCCCGGGCCTGAGGACCGCGGTCTCCCCGCCGTCGAGATCGAGGACGATCTCTCCGCTGAGTACGACGGCGTAGTCGACCGTCGGTGTGGTGTGCATCCCGGGGTTGTCCGGCTCGAAGAGCTCGGCGAGGCCGGGCGTGCCCTCCAGTTGCTCGGCAGCCGCGGCGGCGGGGTCCCAGGACGGGGCGGCGTAGACACTGGCCGGCGGGAAGGTGACGGTCAGGGCGATCGTCTCGCCGGGGGCCGGCACATAGGACTTCAGGGTCTCCGTCGGGTCGGCCGACGGGGCGGCGGGAGCCGTCGTGTTCCACACCAGGGAACGGGCGAAGCCGGGGGTGTGGGTGTACTGACGCGAGACGGGCGGCTCTCCGTCGCTGACGATCACGGGCTTACCACTGGGATCGACACCGGTGACGACACGACGGACCATGATTCTCTCCTTTGAGAAACACTGCTGAGAAGCTCTGGACGTTCGAGGTGTGACAGTAAGAGTCCTGACGAATATGTGGGGGTGCGTGATCTGCGCGGGCTCGGGTCCGCGTGGTGTGAGTGGCCGGTGTGTGCCGGTCAGTCTGCGGCCGGAGTGTCCTGATTGACCAGTGTTCGCAGCAGGTGAACCAGCTCACTGAGCTGGTCGTCGCGCAGCACCCCGGTCCAGGCGCGCTCGCGCTTGGTCTGGGCCTCGATGGCCTGCCGCAGCGTCTCGCGGCCTTCCGCGGTGAGCTCCACGAACAGCTGTCGGCGGTCCGACTCGACCCGCTCGCGGGTGACCAGGCCCCGGCTCTCCAGGGTGGCCAGCGCGCTGGAGATGCTGGCCCGGGTGGATCCGGAGACCCGGCCGATGTCCTGCTGGCCGAGCGGGCCGTAGACCCACAGGGCGTTCAGGATCCGGAAGCCCGCCCAGGTCAGGCCGAGCGGCCGGTGGACGTGCTTCTCGAAGTCCTTGGTCAGCCGGGCCTCGAGGCGGGTGAGATCGGTGACCATCTCGATCGCGTCGAGGTCCCGGGGATCGGTCGTACCCAGCTCACGATGGTGGTGGCGCAGCAGCTCCGAGAACTCCCGGGTCCGACTCGCGCCGGCGATCTCCGTCTCACGCACGATGTCCGTCACGATCTCCCGCCCTTCCCTCTGCCTAGCCGCCGACGACCGGATTGACCATAGTGCCCACGCCCGTGACCTCGGTGCGCAGGACCTTGCCCTCGGTCAGGTACAGCCGTGGGGTGCGGCGGACACCGCAGCCGGCCGGGGTCCCGGTGAAGATCAGGTCGCCGGGCTCGAACGTCACCCGCTTCGACAGCCAGGCGATCAGCGCGGGCACCGGGAAGATCAGGTCCGAGGTCCGGCCCCGCTGGACTTCGAGATCGTCGACCCAGCCGACCACCTCGATGTCGTCGGGGTCCTCGAACTCGTCGACCGTGACAAGGAAGGGGCCGATCGGGCTGAAGGTGTCGTAGGACTTCGGCAGCGTGAACTGGTTGATCGGCTTGCGCCACTGCTCACGCCGGTCGCTGATGTCCTGCCCGGCGGTCACGCCCGCGACGTACGACCAGGCGTCGGCCTCGGAGATGTTCTTGCCGGCCCTGCCCATGACGACGACGAGTTCGGCCTCGAAGTCGACCTTGTCGTACTGCGCCTCGACCACGATGTCGTCGTAGGGGCCGACGACGGACGAGGCGAACTTGGCGAACACCGAGGGCTCGTCGGGCACGGGGAGGTTCGACTCCTCGGCGTGGGCGCGGTAGTTGAGGGCCACCCCGATCGCCTTGTACGGCTTGGCGACCCGGCCCAGGTCGCGCGGGTCGAACGGCTTCCAGTCGGCCTCCGCGGCGCGCTCGGCGAGCGTGCGCAGCTCGTCGTGGAGGGAGAGGTCGGAGAGGACCTCCAGGCGGGCCTCGATCGCGCCCTTGCCGGCGGTGGCGATGTCGAGGGCGCGGTCGTCGCGGACGACGACGGGGCGGCCGGCGAGGTTGGCGAGCTTCATGCGGCTGCTTCCTTGTGGTCGGGGAGCCGGGGGAGGGGCAGGGCGGCCTCGCCCTCCACCTGGACACCGAGGGTGTTGATGACGGTGGCGATGGTGAGGTACTGGCCGACGGTGTAGAGGACGTCGATGATCTGCTCGACGCTCAGGTGCGCCTCCAGTCGGCTCCACAGCTCGTCGTCGACGCTCTGGCGGTCGATCAGTGAGTCGGTGGCGCCGAGCAGCACCTGGTCGAGTTCGTCGAGTCCGTCCCAGGTGCCGGTCGCGGCGCCGAGGATCGTCCCGTCGGCCAGCCCCGCCCGGCGGGCGATACGGACGTGCTGGTCCCACTCGTATCCCGCCCGTGCCCGGGCGGCGATCCGCAGGATCATCAGCTCGCGGGAGGCCAGCGGCAGGGTGTTCTTGCCCAGCACGTGGTTGCCGAAGACGAGGAAGCGGCGCAGTGCGTCCTCGTGGTGCGCCAGGGTCGCCCAGATCGTGTAGATCCGGCCGTCCTGATCGCGGTACGGCGCCAGCGACGCCAGGGTCTTCTCCTGCAGCTCGGCCTCGTCGACGGGCCGTACGCGGGCTTTCTCGGGCACTGGGTCCTCCTCGGCTCGATGGCGTCAACGTATTCGTATGAGTCTTGACCGTCAAGGGTCTAACAAATAACGTCGTCGTCATGACGATCCAGAGCCTTGGGTACGTGGGCATCGGCACGCCCGACCCGACAGCATGGGCGGACTACGCCCGCACAGTGATAGGCCTCGCGGTCGAGCCGGGAGACCCCGAAGACCCCGTACGCCATCGCCTGCGGATGGACCAGCACCCGTTCCGCATGTGGCTGACGGAGGCGGAGACCGGCGGGGTCACGGTCATCGGCTGGGAGGTCCGCGACCACGCGGCGATCGAGGAGATGACGGTGCGGCTCAAGGAAGCCGGCATCGACGTCACCGTCGGCACCGACGAGGAGTGCCAGGACCGCCAGGTGGCCCGGATGGTGCACTTCACCGGCCCGCTCGGTATCCGCACCGAGCTGTTCTGCGGCCGCCGCCTCGCTCCCACCCAGTTCGTGTCACCGCTCGGCGTGGACTTCGTGACCGGGGAGCAGGGGCTCGGACATGTGGTGATGAAGACACCGCACGTCCAGGAGGCGGTGGACTTCTACTGCGACGTCCTGGGCTTCCGGCTCAGCGACACCGCCGACTACCCCTGGGGCACCTTCTACTTCCTGGGCTGCAACCCCCGCCACCACAGCATCGCCTTCATCCGGTCGTACAAGAACGAGGGCACCCACCACATCCTGTGCGAGGTCACCAGCCCCGAGGAGGTCGGCCGCGCGCTCGACCGGACGCGCGAGCACGACGTCAAGCTCATGGCGACACTCGGCAAGCACGCCAACGACGGGATGTTCTCCTTCTACATGACCTCGCCGGCCGGCTTCGGCATCGAGATCGGCGCGGGCGGCGTGCAGGTCGACGAGGCCAGCTGGGTGAGCCGCGTCTACACCGCCGACATCTGGGGCCATCACCCGGTCACGTGACGTTCCGCGCGTCTGCCAGGCAAGTCTCCCCTCCGACGAAAGCGGTCTGTTCGCCATGCTCCAGAGCTATCTGCAGGACACCTGGACCACCCCCACGGCCACACCCGCGTCGGCAGCCGAGGTGCACGACGCGGTCACCGGTGACCTGGTCTGCCACGTCTCCTCCGAAGGCCTCGACCTCGACGCGGCGTTCACCCACGCACGAAGCGTCGGCGGACCGGCCCTGCGCGCGCTCACCTTCCACCAGCGAGCCGACCTCCTCGACGCGCTCGCCGCGGCCGTCCGAGCCCGCCGCGAGGAGCTGTACGCCCTGTCCGCCCGAGCCGGAGCCACCCTCAACGACGCCCGGTACGACGTAGACGGCGGCATCCGCGTCCTGCGCGACTACGCCACCCGGGCCCGGGCCGAACTGCCCGACGCACCCGTCCTCATCGAGGGACCGGCCGAACGCCTCGCCCGCGGCGACGATTTCCTCGGCGTCCACCTGTGTGCCCCCTCCCCGGGCCTGATGCTCCAGGTGAACGCCTTCAACTTCCCCGTCTGGGCCCCGCTGGAGAAGCTGGCCCAGGCGCTGTTGGCCGCGATGCCCAGCGTCGTGAAGCCCGCCACCCCCACGGCTTACCTCACCGCCCACCTGGTGCGGATCGCCGTCGAGGCCGGGGTCCTGCCGCCCGGAGCGCTCCAGATGGTCGTGGGTTCGGTACGCCCGGCTCTCGACCTGCTGCGGGAACAGGACGTCCTCTCCTTCACCGGCTCGGCCACCACCGCCGCGACCCTGCGCACCCACCCCAACGTCGTGACCCGCTCGGTCCGCTTCAACGCGGAGGCCGACTCCGTCAACGCCATCGTCCTGGCACCGGACGTCGACCCCGGCTCCCCCCTGTTCGAGGCGTTCGTCCGCGAAGTGGTGACCGAGATGACGGTCAAGGCGGGCCAGAAGTGCACCGCCATCCGCCGCGTCCTCGTCCCGCGCGAGCACGAACCTGCCGCCCTGGACGCGATCTCGACCGAACTGGCCGGCGTGACCATCGGCAACCCCACCGCGGAGGGCGTCCGGATGGGCGCCGTCGTCAGCCTGGCCCAGCGCGACGACATACGACAGGCGGTACGCCGGATCGCCGAGTCCGGCCGCTTCGTCCACGGCGACCCCGACAAGGTACGGGTGGTGGACGCGGACGCCGAGCGGGGCGCGTTCCTGGACACCCTCCTGATCTCGGCCGACCCGGACGCCGCCGCACCGCACGAGGTCGAGCCGTTCGGACCGGCGGCGACCGTCCTGGCGTACCGCGACACCGCGCACGCCACGGACCTGGTGGCGCGCGGCCGTGGCAGTCTCGCCGCTTCCGTGGTGGGCGACGACCTCGCCTGGACGACCGCCTTCGTCCGGGAGGCGGCACCGTGGCACGGGCGACTGCACCTGCTCGACTCGACGAACCTGGCGCAGACCACGGGGCACGGCTCGCCGCTCCCCGCCCTGCGGCACGGTGGCCCCGGGCGGGCCGGCGGCGGATCGGAGATGGCGGGCATCCGCGGTGTCGTGGACCTGATGCAGCGCACCGCGCTCCAGGCCTCGCCACGGTTGCTGGACTCCCTGTCCGGCGACCGGCCGTCCGCGCCCGGCGCCTCCGGCTGAGCGCCATGTGGGGGCACCGGGCACGGCTCAACCGGCACACCGTGTCGGCCCCTGCGGAGCACGGGGCGGACCTGCCGGCGCCGATGATGTCGGCGCTGGCCCTGGCCTGCGGGGTCTCCCCGCTGGCCATCGACATGTATCTGTCGGCGTTTCCGCGCATGGCGCGTGACCTGCACACCTCGGCCACGGGCACCCAGCTCACCCTCACCGCGTTCATGGTCGGCCTGGCCGTTGGACAACTGGTCGTCGGGCCGCTGTCGGACCGATGGGGCCGACGCCGACCGCTTCTCGCCGGCACGGCGGTGAGCACGGCCGCCGGTCTCCTCTGCGCCGCGGCCCCCTCAGCCGGTCTGCTCTGCGGAGCCAGGTTCGTCCAGGGCTTCGGCGCGGCCGCCGGGATCGTCATCGCCCGTGCCGTGGTCGGCGACCGAGCGCGAGGAGCGGGTGCGGCCCGGGCGTACGGGCTGCTCATGATGATCGCCGGCGTGGCCCCGGTCGTCGCCCCGCTGATCGGCGGCGCACTGACCGGCGCCGTCGGCTGGCGCGGCATCTTCCTCGCCCTGTCGGCACTGTCGGTGCTGACGTTCCTCGCGGCGTTCCTCCTGGTCCCCGAGTCCCTGCCGCGACGGCTCCGGCACGGCGGGGGCCTTGCCACCACGCTGCACAGAACGGGGGCCCTCCTGTCCGACCGCCCGTTCCTCGGCTACGTCATGGCCTTCGCCTTCGGGTTCGGCGCGCTGTTCGGCTACCTCGCGGCATCGCCGTTCGTCTACCAGAAGGTCTACGGCTACTCCGTCGGCCAGTACGCGGCGGTCCTGGCCGTCAACGCCGTCGGGTTCACCGCGACCAGCGCCCTCAACAGACGGCTCGTCCCACGGCACGGCGCGCGCCTGCTGCTGCGGATCGGCCTCGGCGCCATGTCGTCGTCCTCGGTCGCGCTGTGCCTCCTCGCCGGCACCGGACTCCTCGTCCGCGACATCGCCGTACCTCTGATCTTCGTGACGGTCTCCGCACTGGGCCTGATCGCGGCCAACGCCACGGCTCTCGCGGTCACCCGTGCCTCGCATGCGGCGGGCAGCGCCTCGGCGTTGCTCGGAGCGACGCAGTTCGCACTGGCCGCCGCCGTCTCCCCGTTGGTCGGACTGGGTGGTGACCGGACCGTCGTCCCGATGACCGTGGCGATGGCGGCATCGACGGTCGTGGCGGGTGCGGCCGTGCTGTGCCTGGCGAGGACAGACGTGCGCGGCGATGACGCCACTTGATCACAGAGAGCGCCGGCAGGTAGCAGTGGAGCCGGTGACGCGGTGGGAGGCCGCGTCACCGGCGGGTCGGGGCGGTCGTACGCGAGCCGGGGCTCCTACGACGGGATGACATCGTCCTGTGGGGTCTTGTGTCCCCTCCGCTCGCGGATCAGGGCGAAGACCGCCACACCCACGGCCACCAGGGTGGACAGGGCCACCTGGTCGCGGCCGCCGCCGTCGGCGGTGTCGGTCAGCATGTAGACCAGGACGAAGGTGATCATCGCGATGGTGGCCCAGGTCAGGTAGGGGTAGAGCCACATCCTGACGACGAGCTTCTCCGGCGTCTCGCGCTGGATGATCTTCCGCATCCGCAGCTGGGAGAAGCAGATCACCAGCCAGACGAACAGGGCGATGGCGCCGGAGGAATTGAGCAGGAACTGGAAGACCGTGTCCGGCCACAGGTAGTTGAAGGCGACGGCGACGAAGCCGAACACGACCGAGGCGAGGATGGCGGCCTGTGGGACGCCGCGTCCGGTGGTGCGGGAGAAGGCGGCCGGGGCGTCGCTGCGGCGGCCGAGCGAGAACGCCATCCGGGAGGCGGTGTAGAGGCCGGAGTTGAGGCAGGACAGCACCGAGGTGAGCACGATGGCGTTCATGATCTGGCCGGCGTGCGGGATGCCGATGGAGCTCAGCGCGGCGACGTAACTGCCGTCCTTGAGGATCGCCGGATCGTCCCAGCGCAGCAGCGACACCACGATGAGGATCGAGCCCAGGTAGAAGACCGCGATCCGCCAGATCACGCTGTTGGTGGCCTTCGTGACCGCGGCCTGCGGGTCCGCGGTCTCGCCGGCGGCCAGGGTGACGATCTCGCTGCCCATGAAGGAGAAGACCACCATCAGGATGCCGGTCAGGATCGCGCCGGGGCCGTTGGGCAGGAACCCGCCGTGTGCGGTCAGGTTGGAGAAGCCGGACGCCGGGTGGTCCGAGCCGGGCAGCAGGCCGAAGATCGCGAGTCCGCCGATCACGATGAACGCGGCGATGGCGACGACCTTGATACCGGCGAACCAGAACTCGAACTCGCCGTAGGAGCTGACGGAGGCGAGGTTGGTGGCGGTGAGGACGACCATGACGATCAGGGCCCAGCCCCACTGCGGGACCCCGGGTATCCATCCGGCGAGGATCTTGGCGCCGGCGGTCGCCTCGACTGCGAGCACCACGACCCAGAAGAACCAGTACAGCCAGCCGATGGTGAACCCGGCCCAGCGGCCCAGAGCGCGGTCGGCGTAGGCGGAGAAGGAGCCGGAGCTGGGATTGGCCGCGGCCATCTCGCCGAGCATCCGCATCACGAGGACGACGAGGATGCCGACGAGCAGATAGGAGATCAGGATGCCGGGGCCGGCGGTGGCGATGCCGGAGCCGGAGCCGACGAACAGACCGGCGCCGATGACACCACCGATCGCGATCATCGACAGGTGGCGGTTCTTCAGCCCGGCTTGCAGGCCGGATCCTTCTGCGGCGTTTTGAGTGGTGGTCACCGAATCGGGAGCGGGGAGAGGGGCTTTTGTCGTCATCTCGACATCCAGGGGCTGGAGGGGACGGGCTGGTGTGAGGGGTGCCGGGCCGGTGGGGTGGCGATCACGGTCGAGGGGAGGGCATGGTGGACCGCGGCAGCCGGGAGCGGTGCCGGCTGGACCGGTCGGTCCGGTGGCGTTGAGGAAAATAGTTCAGGACGAACAAATAAAACAAGGGGTCGTTCGTCCGCCCTGACACGTCCGCACGCCGCCCGTCGCAGGGTGCGTGCATCCCGCACGCTTCGCCCTCGCGCTCCCGCCGAGAGGTGAAAGCCCTGGTCAGCCCTATGGCGACCGGCCGAGCCCCGGCCCTTCCTCCACTGTCGGACGAGCCGCAGCAGGGTCTTGTTTAATTGTTCACCTTGCTCTAATTTTTCTTCATCGTGCCCCGCTCCTCCCGCCGTTCCCCTCGTCCTGGGAGCCCTCTTGCGACACACCGTGGCCTCGTCACGAGAACCGCCGGCCGCGGCCGCGAACAGCGGCCCGTTAGGGTGACGCCGTGGTGAACGCAGCGGGCAAGTTCGGGCCCTACGACCAGCCGGGACAGACCCGGACCCCGGTCATCGGCATGGGACACGCCCGCGCGCTGCCCCTCGGAGGCCAGAGCGGATCCGATCTCGTCCGCTCGCGGATCGCGCTGCGGGTACGCCTGCGATCCGTGCGGCCGGGGGACAGGCTGCCGGACGTCGGGGTGCTCGCCGAGGAGTTGGGGATCAGCGAGATCACCGTGCGCCGGGCGCTGGAAGGCATGTGCCAGGACGGCCTGCTCGACCGCCGGCGCGGACGGACCGGCGGAACCTTCGTCGCGCAGGACTGGGACACCGTCGTCGCCGCGATGCACGACGCCGACGAAGCGGCATCGGTGGACGCCTTTCATCTGCTGCTCGAATGCGGTCTCGTGGCACACGGCTCCGGAGAGGTCCCGACCGAGCGGCTGGACGGGCTCCGGGCGCTGGTGGAAGAGATGGAACGGACCGACGACCAGGCACACCTCGCCGAGCTGGAGGCCCGCTTCCACCTGGACCTCGCGGAGGCGCTCGGCGGGCCCGGAATCCGCGAGTTCGCCGCAGATCTGGTCGGCCGGCAGTGCCTGCTGCTGCCCGTACCGCAGCCCGAAGAGGTACGGGAGCAGAACCGCCGGCACGCCGAACTGCTCGCCGAACTCGGGCGGGGGGCGACCGATCCGGCCGTGCAGGCGGTGAAGGCACACCACCGCTCCCGGCACCGCTGACGCCCCTTCGCGCCGCCGGCCCGACCGTCGATGACACCCGCGCACCCATCACGCCGCCACACCGCACGAGGAGTTGCCGCCATGCCCCACCCCGGAGCCGGTCCGCTGTCCCCGCCGGGCCCCGTCGGCGGCGCGCCGCAGCGACTGCGCGGCGGCGTCCTCGGAATGGCGGACATCGCCGCCGCCACCATGGCCAACGTCGGCCCGGCCATGAGCTTCTTCTTCGGCTTCGCCTTCCTGGCCACCACCGCGGGCGTGGCATCCCCGCTGACCATCCTGGCCGCGGGTGTCGCGGTCGCGCTCCTCGGCAACACGCTGGCGGAGTTCTCCCGCGCGCACCCCTCGGCGGGCAGCTTCATCACCTTCGTCGGCAAGACCTTCGGACCGGTCAGCGCGGTGACCACGGCCCTGCTGGCGGCGCTGGGCTACATCATCGCCATGGCCGGCGTCATCTCGATCTCCGGCGGGTTCGTGCAGATCACCCTGCACCACTACACCGGCGTGGACCTCCCCTGGATCATCTGGACACTGCTGCTCACCGGTCTCGCGGTGGTCCTGATGCTGCGCGGAGTGGTCGTCTCCACCAAGTGGGCCGGCTACTTCTTCGGCGCGGAGATGCTGGTCCTGCTCGTGGTCTCGATCGCGGCACTCGTGGAACACCGCGGCGACCTCTCCCTCGATCCGTTCCTGCCCGGCCACATCAGTCATGGCTTCAGCGGGCTGGCGGCGGGGTTCCCGCTGGCGGTGTACCTGCTCATCGGCTGGGAGAACTCGGCGGCACTCGCCGAGGAGACGGAGAACCCGCGACGCAACGTGGGCCGCGCGGTGTTCTCCTCCGTCGCGATCATGACGGTGAGCTACGTCCTCTTCGCCTACGCCACGGTCACCGGCTTCGGCTACGACGTGACCCGCCTCGGGGCGTCCCGGATCCCCTTCATCGAGGTGGCCCACGACACCCTCGGCGCGCTGGCGTTCCTCGCCTACCTCGGCGGCCTGACCTCCACCCTGGGCGTGCTGATCGCCGGCATCAACTCACAGGCCCGCCTGGTGTTCAACGCCGGACGCGAGGGTCTGCTCCCCTCGTTCTTCGGCTACGTGCACCCCACCCGCCGCACACCGAACAACGCGATCGTCACCTTCACCGCCGCCGCCCTGCTGATCATCGGCGGCTGGGGCCTGGGCCACCTGCTGGGCTCCAAGAGCGGTTCGATGAACCCGGTGGTCTTCTTCACCGAGGCCTCCACCCTCGGCGCCATCCTGATCCTGCTGGTCTACCTCGCCTCCAACGTCGCCCTGCCGCTGTACTACCGCAGGTACCGGCCGCAGGAGTTCCGCCTGGTCCGGCATCTGCTCCTGCCGGCCCTCGGCGCGGTGGCCATCCTCGTCCCGCTGTACTACCTCGCCAAGCCCGGCCAGCCCCCGCCCTACAACTGGTTCCCCTACGCCGCCATCGCCGCCCTGCTCGCCGCCGTCGCCTACGCGACCCTCCTCGTCCGCCGCGACCCGACCCTGGCCGAACGCGTCGGCTCCATCGTCGCCGACGCGGACTGAGCACACAGGGATCCGGTCGATCACGGTGTTCGGGCCGCTGTCGGGCCGGAGCGATTTCAGGACAACCGCGGTACGCAAGGAAGGTCCGGCGGCCGTAGCCGCGGCTCCTCCCTGAGGAGGACACACGTGCGCCGCGCTCGTGCGGTGACACCAAGCGGGATTGCGGGCACCCGCACGATGCCCCGGCGCACCCTCTCCCGTCAGGCTGGCCACTCACCCGAAACCTGACCTGGAGACCCGTTTCCTGTGGCTACCTTGCTCTACCGTCTGGGCCGGACCGCCTTCCGGCGTCGCTGGCTCGTGGTGCTGTTGTGGGCGGTGATCCTCGGCGGCGCCGGAGTCGGCGCCGCCACGGCTCCGGCCTCGTCCGACGACGGCACGTCGTTCATGCCCGGCATCGAGGCGCAGAAGGCGTTCGACCTGATCGGCGAGCGCTTCCCCGGCACGGAAGCCAACGGGGCCAACGCGCGCATCGTGTTCGTGGCACCCGACGGCGAGAAGGTGACCGCCGCCGGCAACCGGGCCGCCATCGACGCACTCGTGATGGACGCGGCCGACGAGCCGCAAGTCGTGAGCGCGGTGAGCCCGTTCAAGGCGGGCGCGGTGAGCGAGGACGGTTCGACCGCCTATGTCACCGTGAACTACAAGGTGAGGGCCGAGGACCTCACCGAGGCCGACAAGGCCGCCCTGGAGAAGGTCATCGACGAGGCGCGGGCTTCCGGCCTCACGGTCGAGGTCGGCGGCACCGCCCTCGCCGAGCAGCCCGCGGCGGGCGGCAGCGCCGAGGCCATCGGTATCGGTCTCGCCGCGGTGATCCTGCTGATCACCTTCGGCTCCCTCGCCGCCGCCGGCCTTCCGCTGCTCACCGCCGTGATCGGCGTCGGCACCAGCATGGCCGCGATCATGGCTCTGGGCAGCGTCTTCGGACTCTCCCTGACCACCGGCACACTCGCCTCGATGCTGGGACTGGCGGTCGGTATCGACTACGCCCTCTTCGTGGTGTCCCGCTACCGGGAGGAGCGGGCGAACGGCCACGCGCCGCACGAGGCTGCCGGACTCGCCGCCGGAACTGCGGGCTCCGCGGTGGTCTTCGCGGGCCTGACGGTCGTCATCGCACTGGCAGGGCTGACCGTGGTCGGCGTGCCGATGCTGACCAAGATGGGCCTGTGCGCGGCGGGTGCGGTGATCGTCGCCGTGCTGGTCGCCCTCACTCTCGTCCCGGCGCTGCTGGGCATGTGGCCGAACGCGGTGCTGTCCCGCCGTACCCGCAAGGGCCGGACGCTCCCTGCGGCGGCCGACAACGGCGGCACCCGCTGGGCGCGGTTCGTGCTGCGCCGCCCGGTGGCCGTGCTGGTCGCGTGCGTCGCGGGCCTGGGCGTGCTGGCGCTGCCCGCCGCGAGCCTGGAGATGGGCATGCCGGGGGCCGAGTCCAAGCCGGTCTCCTCGACGGAACGGCGTGCCTACGACGCCCTCGCGGACGGTTTCGGCCCGGGCTTCAACGGTCCGCTGACGATCGTCGTCGATGCCAGGGACGCGGCCGACGCCAAGGCGGCCGTCACCGAGATCGCCCAGCAGATCGCCACCACCGACGGGGTCGTGTCCGTCTCCTCGGCACGGTTCAACCCAGCCGGTGACACCGCGCTCGTCTCGGCGGTCCCGGCCACCGGCCCGAACGACGAGAAGACCAAGGAGCTGGTCCAGAGCATCCGTGCGGAACGCGGCGCCCTGGAGCGCGAGACGGGGGCGACCTTCGAGGTCACGGGCAGCACCGCGATGAACATCGACATAGCGAACGCCCTCCAGTCCGCGCTGGTCCCCTACCTCGCCGTGATCGTCGTCCTGGCGCTGCTTCTGCTGCTGGTCGTCTTCCGCTCCGTGCTCGTACCGGTCAAGGCCGCGTTCGGGTTCCTGCTGTCGGTACTGGCCGCCCTCGGCTCGGTCGTGGCGGTCTTCCAGTGGGGCTGGGGCGCGCAGCTGCTGGGCGTGGAGCAGTCCGGGCCGATCATGAGCCTGATGCCGATCTTCCTGGTGGGCATCGTGTTCGGCCTGGCGATGGACTACGAGGTGTTCCTGGTCGCCCGCATGCGGGAGGCGTACGTCCACGGCGACCGGGCCCCCGACGCGGTGGTCTCGGGGTTCCGGCACAGCGCCCGGGTGGTCGTCGCCGCGGCGGTGATCATGATCGCGGTGTTCTCCGGGTTCGTCGGCTCCGGCGAGTCGATGGTCAAGACGATCGGCTTCGGGCTCGCCGTCGCGGTGCTCTTCGACGCTTTCGTCGTACGGATGGCGCTGGTGCCCGCGGTCCTGGCCCTGCTCGGCGACAAGGCGTGGTGGCTGCCGGCGTGGCTCGACCGGCTGCTGCCCCGCGTGGATGTCGAGGGCGCCGGGCTCACCGCACCCGCGCCGGCAGCGGGCGGCGAGCCCGCACCGCGGGAGCCGGCCCGCGTCTGACGTTCGCACCAGTGA
Organism: Streptomyces sp. RG80; assembly: GCF_040446465.1. NCBI lineage: Bacteria > Bacillati > Actinomycetota > Actinomycetes > Kitasatosporales > Streptomycetaceae > Streptomyces > Streptomyces sp. RG80. The sequence continues at coordinate 635,183 of NZ_JBEAAJ010000006.1, forward strand.
TCGCGGCGCCGAGCACCACGGCGCCGCGATCCGCGATGTGTGAGCATGGCCGTTCCATGGAGTTCCTCGGAGTGTGATGAGTACGAGTTGGCGGCACCGGGCGGCGACCCGTCCGAAAGCCCTGGACCTCGCGTTGCTGGTGCTGCTGTTCGCCGTCACCGTCTCCGGCGTCCTGGCCACCCGGGCACTGGCCTCCGGCCCCCTGGCCCTGTGGCCTGGCATGGTCCTGTCCGCGCTCGCCTGCGCCGCGTTGTACTGGCGCCGGAGCCACCCTCTGCCCGTCCTCGCCGTCACCGCGCTGTCCGTGATGGCCGTGGGTGCGACGGGCTACCTCCTGACCCCGTTGCTGATGGGACCGCTGCTGGTCGCGCAGTACGCCACGAGCCTGCGCACCCGTCGGCGCACGGGGTGGAACAGCGCCCTGATCGTCACCGGATGTGTGGTGGTGAGCGGCCTGGTCTTTCCCTCCTTCCTCCACTCCCTGGTCTTCGCCGTCGTCAACCCCACGGCGTGGATCCTGCTCTGCGCCGCCCTGGGCAGCTATCAGCGGGTACGCCGTGATTACGCCGTGGCCCGCGCCGAGCACGCCGACCGGCAGCGCGAGGAGGAGGCACGCCACCGGGTGGTCCAGGAGCGCATGCGCATCGCGCGCGAACTGCACGACGTGGTCGCCCATCACCTGACCCTGGCCGACGCCCAGGCCGGAGCCGTCAAGCACCTCCTGCGGACACAACCCGACAAGGCCCACGAGATCATCGACCGGCTTCCGGAGGCGACGGCCGCCGCCCTGCGCGAACTCAAGGCCACCGTGGGGCTCCTGCGGCAGGACACCGACCCCGCCGACGACCTGGCACCCGCGCCGGGATTGGACCGGCTGCCCGATCTGGTCGACTCCTGCGCGGCGGCCGGCCTCCAGGTCACCGTCACGGTCGAGGGGGAGCGGTGGCCACTCACCCCCGTACTCGACCTGACGGCCTACCGGATCCTCCAGGAAGCACTCACCAACGTCACCAAGCACGGCGCCGGCCGCACCGCCGAGGTACGGCTCGCCTTCACACCCCGGCGGCTGACCCTGACCGTCGCCAACGACACCGCCCCCGGCCGCACCCCGGCACCGCCCGGTCCCGGCGGCGGGTTCGGCCTGATCAGCATGCGCGAGCGCGCCTCCTCCGCGGGCGGCACCTGCCACGCGGGCCACCGCAGCGGGGGCGGCTTCCAGGTGGTCTGCGCCCTGCCGCTCGACCCGTCCCCCGACCGCCGCGACGAAAGCCCCGCGCCATGACCATCCGCGTCCTGCTCGCCGACGACCAGGCCCTGCTCCGGGCCACCTTCCGCATCCTCATCGACTCGGCCGACGATCTGACGGTGGTCGCGGAGGCCGCCGACGGGCGGGAGGCCGTCGAACTGGCCGAGCAGCACCGGCCCGACGTGGTCCTCATGGACATCCGGATGCCGGGCACCGACGGCGTGACGGCCACCGCCGCGATCTGCTCCCGGACGGAGCTGACGGACACCCACATCCTGGTCCTCACCACGTTCGAGAACGACGAGAACGTCGCCAAGGCGTTGCGCGCCGGCGCGAGCGGCTTCCTCGGCAAGGGCGTCACCCCCGATGTCCTGCTGTCGAGCATCCGCACCGTCGCGGCCGGTGAGGCCCTCCTCTCGCCCACCGCGACCCGGGCCCTCATCACCCGCTTCCTGGCCACCCCGGACACCGACGACCTGCTCGCCCTCCCCGAGGCGGTCAAGACCCTGACCGACCGCGAACGCGAGGTCGTGACCCTGGCCGCGCACGGCAGATCCAACACCCAGATCGCCGACCGGCTCGTCCTGAGCCCGCTGACCGTACGCAGCCACATCCAACGCGCCATGACCAAGCTCGACGCCCGCGACCGTGCCCAACTCGTGGTCGTCGCCTACCAGAGCGGCCTGGTGAAGCCGTCCGCGCCGGGATCCGATACGGCAGGCGCACGCTGACACTCCGATGGCCGTGGTCCTGGACCAACCGGTCGATCTGCTAATACCTCCTATCTATTTTGTCCCTCTGTGCCGGATCTGAAGAACGGACAGGGAGTTACAGCGCTGCAGCCCTCTAGACATCCTACCTATTGGCTGGCGATGATGGCGCTGCCCTCGGCGGATGCTGATGAAGCCGAGCTTCCCCCCGTAAGAAGAACCGACCACTGCCTGGGAGATCTTTCGTGACTCATGCGTCCCCGCCGCAGCGAAGAAGCGTTCTCAAGTTCGGCGGTGCCCTCGCTCTCGCTCCGCTGGCCGGTCAGCTGGCCGGCGGACCTCTCGCAGCACCGGCCGCCGCCGCTGCCGACGGTGCGGGCTCGGCGGCGGTCGCCTGGCCCGCCCTGTCGCGCAAGTCGCTGAAGTACTCCGTCCCCGCCGCTGACTGGCAGTCACAGGCGCTGCCGATCGGCAACGGCCGACTCGGCGCCATGCTCTTCGCCGACCCCTACGAGGACCGCATCCAGTTCAACGAGCAGAGTCTGTGGGGCGGAGTCAACAACTACGACAACGCCCTCGCCGGCCAGCCGGACAGCGCGTTCGACACCGGCATGACCGGCTTCGGCTCGTACCGGAACTTCGGTGACATGGTCGTCGCCTTCGGGCCCCACGGGTCCCGGCCGAAGGTCACGGCCCCGGGAGGCCCGTACAGCTCCTCCTCGTCGGAGGGGGTCGACAAGTCCTACGACGGCACGTCGAGCACCAAGTGGTGCATCGAGGGCCCCCCTTCGAAGGTGCAGTGGCAGGTCGAGCTGCCCGAGCCCGTCGCGATCACGTCCTACCGGCTGACCAGTGCCAACGACGTGCCACAGCGCGACCCTCAGCAATGGACGCTGTCCGGTTCCGCCGACGGCACCACCTGGACCACGCTGGACGACCGCACACTGACGGCCCCCTTCGAAAGCCGTTTCCAGACAAAGCAGTTCACCTGCGCGGACAGCGGGTCGTACCGCTTCTACCGCTTCGACTTCGTCCCCAAGGCGGGCGTCAGTCACTTCCAGGTGGGCGAGATCGGTCTGTCGGGCGTCCAACTCGGCGTGCGCGACTCGGTGTACCTTTCCTCGCCGAGCGGGCACTCCGGGGGATCCGGCGCCGGGAGCGGATCCCGGAACACGGGCATCTCCCGTTCGGTGGACCGCGATCCGACCACAGTCTGGCGAGTCGGCGGCGCGGCGAAGGAGGTCGTCTGGCAGGCGGACCTGTCCCGCGCGCTCGCCGTCACCTCGTACGCGCTGACGGCGGCCCCGGACCGGCCGCGGGACGATCCCCGACGGTGGACGCTCCAGGCCTCGCAGGACGGGCAGGAGTGGGTGACCCTCGACACGCAGACTTCCGAGGCGCCCTTCGCCGGGCGCGGTGAGACCCGTACCTTCCGGGTCGCCAACGCCACCGCGTACCGCGCCTATCGGCTCACGTTCACTCCCGGCGAGTCGGCCACCGGCTTCCAGATCGCGGAAGTGGCCCTGGAAGGCGCCGAGTTCGACACCCGGACACTGAGCACCTTCGTCGACTACCAGCGCGCCCTGGACTTCACCGACGGGGTCCACGCCACCCGCTTCGGGGCGCCGGGGCAGCGTTTCCGGCGGGAGGCCTTCGCCAGCCGCTCCGCGGATGTGATGGTCTTCCGGTACACGTCGGAGCGCACGGGGGGACTCTCCGGGACGATCGCCCTGACGTCCGCACAGGACGGGGCGCCCACGAGTGTCGACGTCGGCGCCCGGCGGATCGCCTTCCACGGGACCATGGGCAACGGCCTCAAGCACGCCTGCGCCGTACGGGTCGCGCACACCGACGGCACTGTGAGCGCCGACGGCTCGACACTCAGGTTCACCGGGTGCACCACGCTCACCCTGCTGCTCGACGCCCGCACCGACTACAAGCTCGACGCCGCCGCCGGATGGCGCGGAAGCGATCCGCGGGCGGCCCTCGACAGGGCGCTCGACCGGGCGGCCAAGAGGTCGTACCGGGCGCTGCGCCACGAGCACACCGACCGGATACGCGTCCTCATGAACCGGGTCTCCGTCGACTGGGGCACCTCCGAGGACGCCGTCATCGCCCTGCCGACCCACACCCGGCTGGCGCGATACGCGGCGGGCGGCGCCGATCCGACCCTCGAGCAGACGATGTTCGACTACGGCCGGTACCTGCTGATCAGTTCCTCCCGCCCGGACGGCCTGCCCGCCAACCTCCAGGGCTTGTGGAACGACAGCAACTCGCCGGCCTGGGCGTCCGACTACCACACCAACATCAACATCCAGATGAACTACTGGGGAGCCGAGACCACGAACCTGTCGGAGTGCCACGCGGCACTCGTCGAGTTCGTCAAGCAGGTCGCCGTGCCCAGCCGCGTGGCCACCCGCAACGCCTTCGGCAAGGACACCCGCGGCTGGACGGCCCGCACCAGCCAGAGCATCTACGGCGGCAACGCCTGGGAGTGGAACACCGTAGCGAGCGCCTGGTACGCCCAACACCTCTACGAACACTGGGCCTTCACCCAGGACCTGGACTACCTCCGCACCGTCGCGCACCCGATGATCAAGGAGATCTGCGAGTTCTGGGAGGACCACCTCAAGGAGCGCGAGGACGGACTCCTCGTCGCGCCCAACGGCTGGTCCCCCGAACACGGGCCGCGCGAGGACGGCGTCATGTACGACCAGCAGATCATCTGGGACCTGTTCCAGAACTACCTCGACTGCGAGGCGGTGCTCAAGGCCGACCCCGCCTACCGGGCGAAGGTCGCGGACATGCAGGCACGCCTCGCGCCGAACAAGGTCGGGAAATGGGGGCAGTTGCAGGAATGGCAGGAGGACATCGACAGCCCCACGGACATCCACCGCCACACCTCGCACCTGTTCGCCGTCTACCCCGGCCGCCAAATCACCCCGAGGACAACGGACTTCGCGGCCGCCGCCCTCGTCTCACTCAAGGCGCGGTGCGGTGAGAAGGAAGGAGTCCCCTTCACCGCCGCGACGGTGTCGGGCGACAGCCGCCGCTCCTGGACCTGGCCCTGGCGGGCCGCCCTCTTCGCCCGCCTCGGTGACGGGCACCGCGCCCAGATCATGCTGCGCGGACTACTGACGTACAACACGCTGCCGAACCTGTTCTGCAACCACCCTCCCTTCCAGATGGACGGCAACTTCGGGATCTCGGGCGCCGTGGTGGAGATGCTTCTCCAGAGTCACGACGGCGTCATCCATCTGCTGCCCGCGCTGCCCGACGGCTGGAAGACCAAGGGCTCCTTCACCGGGTTCCGCGCCCGCGGCGGCTACGAGGTCAGTTGCGCGTGGCAGGACGGCAAGGTCACGTCGTACAGGATCGTGGCCGACCGCGCGCGAGACCGCGCGAAGGTCACCGTGCGCGTGAACGGCGTCGACACGAAGGTCAAGCCGGCCAAGCCCTGACCTGTAGACCTGTGTGGGGGCTCCATGCGTTGTCCGCACGGAGTTCAAGAGCAGCGCCTACAACCGGAGTGCTAAGCCGGAGTGCTAAGCCGGAGTGCTAGGCCGGAGTGCTAAGCCGGAGTGCTAGGCCGGAGTGCTAAGCCGGAGTATTAAGAACGGGTCCGGCACAGTTCCTGACCCACGAGTGTGGTCATGGCCTGCTCGGTAGCCTGGCCGCCGTGACTGGTGACGTACACCACGGCGGTCCGGGTGCCGTCCCGGGTGGCGCCGCCCCAGGCGACATAGCCGAGGAGTTCACCCCGGTGGCCGAAGTAGCTGCCGCCGCAGGGCAACGGGATCTCGGCCAGACCGAGTCCGTACTTCACGCCCAGCCCGGGCGCGTCCTGCGTGGTCGTCATCTCGTCGAGCTGCTTGGGAGCCAGCAGACGGCCCCCGAGCAGCGCGGCGTAGAACCGGTTCATGTCGTGCACGGAGCTGATGACCGAGCCGGAGCCGACGGCCATACTCGAGTTGAGGACCGTGACGTCGATGCCGGTGTCGGTGCCGAACACGGCGTAGCCCTGGGCGTGCGGGCCCAGGATGAACGGGAAGAGACCGGGCGTACTGGTGTCCCTCAGGTCCAGGGGGCGGATGATCCGGTCCCTCACCTCCTGTGCCCAACTCCGGCCCGTCACCTTGTGGATGATCATCGCGGCGAGGATGTAGTTGGTGTTGGAGTACGACCAGGCGGCATCCGAGTGAGGCTGCTGCATCGCCAACCCCACCAATTCCTCAGGGGTGTACGTGCGGAACCGCTCGGCCCGATAGCCGTCCGCGCTGTTCAACGCGGATATCTTCGACCCGACATCAGGGATGCCGCTCGTGTGCTGCAACAACTGCCGCACGGTGATCCGGCGGCCGTCGTTGCCGTTGCCCCGGACCACTCCCGGCAGCCACCTGTCGACGGTGTCGTCCAGGGACATCCGCCCCTCGCCCACGAGTTGCAGCACAACCGTGGCGGTCAAGGTCTTGGTGGCACTGCCGATCCGGAACCTGCCGTCCCGCGGCATCGGCTTGCTCGTGTTCATCGCGGCCGTGCCGGCGTACGCGCTGTCGTGTGCATTCGGTGACGTCACCTCGGCGTGCACACCGACCGCCCCAGTGTCGTGGATCGCCTCCACGTACCGTTGGAGCGGATCGGCCGGCCGCGGCTTTGCCGCCGCCAGGGGCGCGGTCGACGCGGCTAGGACGGCGGTAGCCAGACCGGTCAGGACGAACAAGCCTCGCCGGCGCCTTCTTGACCCATGCATGGCGGCCCCTTCTCTGCTCAGTTGCGCGCGAGTTGAAGGACCGCTCGGGAAGTGCCCGTGACCGTGTCGTCCCGGAGCCGGCGGTCAACGACCATCCCACCAGCAGAGGAGCAATCGCCCCATCCGGCCTTCCCCCCGACACACCCATGTGCTGTCCTCAGGGCGGTGCCGGGGGGTTGCCCCCTCATGGACGTCGGCCGGCTTCCTTGCCGTGATCGCTGCCCACGTGTCGAGGGGAGGTCAGCAGTTGCGGATGGACCAGACCGGGTCCCAGTTGTAGTCGACGTTCTTGCCAACGTCCTGGAAGGACGTCAGCACGTTGCCGCTCTGACCGTAGAAGTACGACGTCACGTTGCCGGTCTGGCTGTTCCAGTAGTTGCCGTTGCCGTTCCAGTTGGAGACGTAGTAACGGTTGCAGTCGTAGAAGAAGAACGTCTTCCAGTCGTTCGTCGTCGGATCCCAGACGTTGGTGCAGAGAGTGCCCGCCTCACACTCGTACGTCTCCCCGGGAGGGCCGTGCTCGGTTCGCACTGCCGGGGACGTCGTCGGTGAAACCGCGGCCGCGGCCTCGGCTTTGGCCGCCACCGCGGGCCCGGCTCCCTCGGGCGCCGGGGGAAGAGTGATGACGCGAGCGGCGGGCCCATCGGCGGAGGGGACGGTGGCCAATGCCGGCCCACCGGTGGCGAACATCGCCGTCAGCAGAACCGACGAGGTACTGACGGTGGTGAGGATGGAGCGTTTGGAGCGCATGTTGGGTTACCCCCAGTAGAAGCGAAGCGGGACAGGGCTGGACGATCACCGCGTCCGGCATGCCGGACGGGGCGCATGGGTGCATGGGTGCATGTGCGCATGTGCGCAGCGGTGCGCTGTACTCCTCGGCGCGCCACTCGCACTGCCCGGGCGGCCACGTTCGGCAGGTGGGGCTCGGGCCCGCGAGGGAACCGGCCAATTCACCCCCCGGTATCGGTCACCCGCGCAACTCTCGCCCCAGCCGAGGGCTCTTATCTCCTGCGAGCCAAGTCGGGCTGCTGACCACAGCGTGACTCGTATATGGGGAGCTCTATGTTGACGTTCCATTTCACGGGGGCGGACATCGCCCGGGTGCGGGTGGCGAGTAGACCGGACCCTCTGTGGGAGTTGTTGCTCAGTCTGCATCTGGCCGGGGGAGAGGACGGTGCGGTCGTCTTCGGCCCGTGGCGGAAGCAGGTGCGGTCGCGGCTCTCCGGGCCCGTGCGCATGCTCTTCGACCTCGCCCCGCCCCGCGGTTACTCGGCCGACTTCCTCACTCCCGCTCCCGACGGGGCGGGGCTGGAGACGGGCATCGACACCGTCCTGTCCACTCCGCGCCGGCGGCTGTGCCACGACGTCGCCGGGCTCGCCGCCGCCCAGCGTCCCGGCACGTGGATCCGCTCCCTGGCCGAGGGCGACACAGGAACCCTGGGCCGCCTCGGCAGGACGCTGCGCGGGTACTTCGCCGTCGCCCTGCGGCCGCACTGGGCCCAGGTGCGCGCGGCCTTCGACCGGGACCGTGAGCTGCGGATGCGAGCGGTGACGGACGGAGGTGTCGAGGGCATGCTCGCCACCCTGCACCCGGACCTGCAATGGCGGTCCGGTCTGCTCACCATGGCGAGCGCCTACGACCGTGAGATCCACCTCGACGGACGGGGGCTGCTTCTGCTGCCGTCGTTCTTCTGCTGGCGCGCCCCGATCACCCTGCGCGATCCGGACCTGCCTCCGGTGCTCGTCCACCCGATAGCCCACGACCTGGGCTGGGCCCAGCCGGACGCCGAGACCCTGCGTGACCCGCGCGAGGCCTTGCGCACCCTCCTGGGCCGGACCCGCGCCGACCTGCTGACCGCGCTGACCGCCGGGGGCGGGTCGACCGGCGAGCTCGCCCAGCGGCTCGTGGTGTCTCCCGCCTCGGTGTCGCAACACACTGCTGCCCTGCGTGACTCCGGCCTGATCGTCACCCGGCGTCGCGGGCCCGGCGTCCACCACATGGCGACCCCGCTCGGGGAGGCGCTGGTGGACGGCCGCCGCGGCATCCCGCCGACCGCGTCTCGGTGACCCGGGGCCGATCATGCGCCCAGAGGGAACAGTCCGGCGCCTCGCCCCGGCGCCTGGGTCCAGCCGTCGATCCGCAGCGCGAGTCGGCGCAGCCGGGGATCACCGGGGCGTACGGCGATCTGGAAGTGCGCCGCGTGCGGTCGCCGCAGCCGACCGCCCCAGGAGACCACTCCCTCGCACTCTTTGAGGATGTCCCGCACCACGGCGACCTGATGGGGGAAGCGCACACCGGTCGCGCCCGGCGGGTAGGCGTCGGGGCGGATCGCGACGGCCGTGCCGGAGGCGTAGTCGGTGGTGTGTCCGGTCACTCCGGTGGCCGGGCGGTGTCCGGCGAGTTCATGACGGGCCATCTCCTCGACCTCCCGTTCGGTGCCGTCTCCGACCCGGACGTAGGGATCCATGGTGAGCAGCGCCTTGAACACCTTCGGCGGGAGTCCGCTGTCCGGAGAGGCCCCGCCGACGCCCATGTTCGACTTGAGCTCGGCGACGGACTCGGCGACACGGTCGTTGTACGTGCCGTCCATTCCGCCGCCGTCGTAACCCTTGCAGTACAGGGCGGACTGCACGATCCGGTAGACGTTGCCGTGCCGGGTCACGTCGTCGATCTGGGGTCCGAACCGGGACTGGAGCGTGCTCAGCGTGGTGGGGCCGAAGCTGTCGGACAGGGTGGTGATGCCGAGCTCGTGCTGCAGAGCTCGGGTCAGCGCGTACATCACCGTCCAGCTCGTCTTCCCGTTGACCTCCACCTTCGGGATGCCGGGCACGTTGTAGGAGTTGATGAACCGCTGTGCCGGCTCCACCATCTCGTCTGCCATGGATCAGACCCAGTCCTGGTACAGGCCGCCGTTGCAACGGGTGGTGCGGAATCCGCTGTCGTCGCTGTCGTCGATGCAGCGGTCGGTGTACTGGTTGCGGAAGGTGAGGCGGACCTCGTGGTGGCGGCTGATGTACCAGCTCACGTTCTCCGAGCTGTCGCAGCGCTGCGTGCTGAAGCCGGCGGGCCCGTCGTAGAGGCACTCGCCGGTGACCTTGTTCTGGAAGCGGCGGGTGCCGTCGTTGAAGACGTGCACGTCCCACTTCTGCCAGTCGCCGCCGTTGCAGGGGAAGGTGCGGAACCCGTACTCCCTGCTGTCGTCCATGCAGCGCAGCGTGCCCAGGCTCTGGAAGGTGTTCACGACCAGGACGGTGCTGCCACCGTCCTGGGACTGCTGTCCGGCCTCGGCGGAGCCGCCGGTCGCGGTGACCAGGGCGCCCGCGCAGAGCATGGTGGCCAGAACCGTCCTGAGCGACTTCATCTCGTTCCCCCGTGGGTCTTGGTGGTCGTGTCTCGCACGCCAAGACTGGGACCGGGGGCCTGGGGCCACCAGACGTTTCAGCTATAGCCGAAAAGGGGTTCGCGAGGGTGGTTCGGGGAAGTCAGCGGGCAGTCGGCCGCCGCGCTGCGGGCGGGACGTGGCCGCTCCGGTAGACCTGCGCCTCGGGGTCGTTGATGTTCCGGTCTGAGCTTCGTGGCCCTGGACTGAGCAGCAGATGAGCATTGGGGCCCGGACGGTGCCTGGCAACTTCTGGGCGAGGTGCGGTTGGACGACGGAGACCGTCACCGGGGCCGGACGCGGAGGGCCTCTGCTTGCGCTGGCGCCTGCGCAGTCGGCCCGCTGTCGATCGTTGGCCCGATGCGGAACACGGCTTGTACGGTGGCCGGGTGAACGCATCGAACACCCCCGCGGGGTCGGCAGCACGCGCCCGCCACCTCGTCGGGCCGGCGGCGTTGCTGCCCCTGCTGGGAAGTGACGAGGCGGCTGTCGGGTTCTTTGCCGGTGTGGCGGACCTAGATGTGACGGACCCCGCTTCCCACGATCTGGAGGACGGGGTGCGGCTGGCTTCCGGGGCGCGGCTGGAGCAGTTCGCGCGGGCGGGCTCCGGGGACGCGTACTGCTTCGTGGGCGAGGGCGGCGAGGAGCGTCCCGTCGTGTACCTGAGCCTCGATGGTCAGGCAGGCCTGATCGCGCTGGGACTACCGGAGTTGGTCCGGCTGTGTCTGGCGGCGCCGTGGTGGCGGGACGCTCCGGGGCGCACGGCCGACGCCCTCAAGGCGGTCGCCGCCGAGTACCGCGATGACATACCCGACCTCGACCAGCGGCGCGACCGTGCGGCTCGGGCACTCGGTATGGACCTGGTCGGCCTGCCATCGGAGGCGACGGTCCTGGCCCGGCTCGTGGAGCTCTCACGAGGGCCGCTGGCCGAGGCCTGCGTCGTCGGATACGAAGGCGAGGCGCTCGAGGGCCTCTTCGATGCAGGCCAGCTCTGATCGGCCGACCACTAGCTCGCCGAGTTCACGCAGGAAGCCAGTGGCATCTCCCCGCTTGCTCACGCACCGCACGATGCGAAGCCCGTGCTTCGGGATGGCGCGGCATCGGACCTCTCCTAGCGGGCGCGCTGCCGATGGGCCTTCTGACGGCAGGCAGCGCTGCAGTACCTGCGGGGACGGCCGGTTGCGGCAACCGGCACGGGGTTGCCGCACACAGGGCAGAATCCCTCGGTAGTTTCGTTACGATCTGGCGTGGCTCTTTCGTAACGGTGGGGCGTCGTCGATGCCGACTCGGTTTCCGGCACGGGTTCCGCTATGGCGGCCGGCAGTTCGGTGGTCGCGGCTGCCGGGCGCAGGGCGTCGCAGGCCAGGGCCACCATGCGTCCGGCGGAACCCCGGGGTCCCCGGGCGGCTTCCATGGCGATACAGCCGGTCGCCAGCGCGACCACGTCGGCGTCGTCCACGTCCGCACGTACCGCCCCAGCCTGTTGGGCCCGCAGCAGCAGTGCGGCGACCGCCTCGCGAAACTCCCGTTTCACGCCGGAGGCCACCGCGGGGCGGATCTGAGCTCGGCCGTCCAGCGCCGCAACCAGGGCCTTGTTGAACGTCACCCGCTCGACCATCTCGGCGAAGAACGTGAAGAACGCCGCGCCAGGATCGTCAGCCGCGGTCATCATGCGGGTGTCCTCGGCCATCCGCGCGATGCGGTCCACGATGACGGCCTCGAACAGGGCGTCCTTACTGGGGAAATGGCGGTAGACGGTCCCCGCGCCGACCCCGGCCCGACGGGCCACCTCGTCCAGCGGGACATCAGCCCCTTCAGCGGCGAACGCGGCCTCGGCGGCCCGCAGCACCCGCGCCCGATTGCGACGGGCGTCGGCGCGCGCGTGCCGACCGGTCTGAGTGTCCGCGTCCGTCATGGCGGGTCGGCCTCTCTTCTCCCGCGACCCTCGATTGACAACCGGGGCGAGCGTTCCGTAACTTCAATCGGGCTGTGCGTTCCGATTCTAAGCTCTGGAGTCCACCGTGACCGAAGTCAGCGCACCCAGCCCGCGTGAGATCGCCGAACGTTTCCTGCGGGTCGCCGCCGAGGGCACCCCCGACGAACTCGCCGACCTGTACGCCGAGAACTCCGTGATCGAGATGCCGTTCGGACCGCAACCCGGCGTCCCGCTGCGCTTCGAGGGCCGCGAGGGTCACCGCGCGCGGTTCAAAAGCTTCGCACCGTCCATACGTGTGGAACGGATCGACCCCGTCGCCCTGCACGAGACGGCCGACCCGGAAGTCGTGATCGCCGAGTACGACTACCACGCCACAGCAGTCCCCACCGGACGGTCGTTCACCAACCGCTACATCATGGTCATGCGCATCCGAGACGGCCTCATCGTCCACTCCCGCGACTACGCCAACCCCCTTGGCAGCGCTGCCGCTTTCGGCAACCTCGACCGCCTGCTCGAGGCGGCCCGACAGTCGGCCGCCGACTGACGACCCCGTTCCACGGTGGGTCCTGCCGCGGCCCTGCAACGGCGTAGGGCACGTGGAGTTGGAATGTTCCGGACGGGGTCGTGAGAGATCGCGAGTCGGATTCGTGAGGGCAGAGAATTAGCCGCCCACGTACCAGCCGAAACCACCGTTGTTGGCGGCCACGATGAGGAGCACTATCCACAAGACCACGTCGACGACACCGAGGATGATTCCGGCCTTCGCCATTCCGCCGCCCGTCTTCCCCGCCGACTGACGACGAGCGACAGCGCCGAAGACGATGGCCAAGGGGCCCAGAATGATGTTCAGTATGAACAGACCGACGATGCCGCAGCACAGGCTCGCGATCGCCAGGCCATTGGTGCGCGAACCTGTAGACGCAGCAGAAGACCCGCCGTAACTCGTCATTGGACACTCCCAGTTGTCGCTTGCGCGGACTGGATGGACCGCGCGGCTTCGCACTGTTGGCTTCCGTGTCCGATTTCCCCCTCAAAGCCGTCCCATGTTCACGAATTCCTTGGCTGCGCCCGCCTTTGTGGGGTGGGGCAGAGGCACTCGGCCGGGCTCTCGGTGTTCTGGCGGCCTGTTTCCCGCGCGCGTAATGCAGTTGAGGAGGGAGTGATCATCGGAGAAGATCCTCGGCATGTTCTCGCGCAGGAATCGCCGCCCCAAGACCCCTGAACTCCTCCAGGCCTGGCAGGCCCTCGATGAGGGGGACATCCCGGGTGCCCTGCGCCAGTTGCGGCACGGCACCGACGAGCTGCCGATCGACGAGCTGGCACTCGTGGTCGCCCGGGCCGCCAGGAGTGCCGGCTTCGACGACCTGAGCACCGCCGCCGACGCCCTGGCCGCCCGCCCCGGAAAGCCCCGCGCCCTCTACGACTTCGGATACGCATGCATCGAGCGCGGCGTGCCGTATCTGGCGATACCCGCGTTGCGCGAGGCGCTGCGGCAGGCGCCGGACTCCGCGGGGATCCTGCGGGAACTGGTCTCGGCCTGCGAGCGCGAGGGCCGGCACCGCGAGGCCGTCGACACTCTGACCGCGCACGAAAGCATTCTCGTCGACTGGCCGGACCGCTATCTGCTGGTCTTCAACGCCGTCATGGCCGGTGACCTCGCCCTGGCCCGCCGTCATCACGCACGACTGCCCGATCCGCAGGACGAGATGTGGCTGCCCGCGCAGGCCCGTCAGCGCGCGATGCTGGAGAGGGCCGCCGGGGCCGAGGCGGTGAGCCCATTGGACGCCACCGATCTGCGGGGCTGGCAGTACGTCATCGGCGGCACCGTGCTCACCGCCCTGTCCCCTTACGGGTTCGACGCGGGGATGACCGGTCGGTTCGCGTGGCTTCAGGACACCCACGGTCAGTGCCTGAGCGGACTGCTGCGGCTGAAGGCGATCCTCGGCGCCGCCGGGGCGCGTCCCACATCGGTATCCCTGCTGCCCGACCGGAGCAGCCGCATTCTCGGCCTCGCGGCGGCCCAACTGCTGGAACTGCCGGCGAAGCCCTTCGCGTCCGACCGCGAGGACACGGTCGTCATCGCCTACGACCTGAACGAGGTGGCCGGCGCCGAGCAGGGCCCCGAGATCCTCGGTCAGCTCTTCGAACGGACGCCCGGCCAGATCCTGCACGAACACGCGAGCAACTGGACCGACCCACCGGTGGTCAGTGCCGACAGCATCACCCTGCTGCACCAGTCGGCGACGGCGCCCTGGGAAGGGCAACTGAGCGCCGGAGAGGACGGCATCGCGGAACGCGGCGCGCCCGACGACAGGCCGGAGGAGGACATCGCCGCGGACATCCTGACCGCCGACGCCACACCCGACGAGGGGGACGGCGCGACGCCCGCCGATCCGATCGAGAAGCTCACCGACTTCGTGTCCGCTGTCCGCGACACCTGGCTGCGGGGCGACCGGGCAGGTCTGTCGTCCGCGGGTCCCGTGTCCAGCTCTCGCTTCCTCTGATGACCTGATACGCAATTGCCTCGCGCATGTCTCCATCCGGTGCGTCGGCCGGGATCCTTCCGGCGCATCGGGGTGGTTGCGGCGGTTCAGACCGAGCGGGCGCGCGCGGCGCAAGGAAAACCCTTCGACCAAGCACATGTCTGTCAGGCACGCTCCGCGACATGACCACGCCCGCTTTCATCCCCGGTCTGGAACTGTCGCGCCGTTTCTACCTCGAAGCCGTACGCCCCGTGCTGGACCAAGCGGTCCCCGGGATCGTGCACTCCGCAGCGCGTCTGGGCAGCGGCTCGGAAGTCCTCGGATTCGACACCGCCCGCTCTGCCGACCACGAGTGGGGCCCGCGCCTGCAGATCTTCCTGAGCCGTGAGGACACCGCCCGCCACGGCACACGGATCACTGAAGCGCTCGCCGACCGGCTGCCGAAGTTCTTCTGCGGTTACCCGACGCACTTCGCCGCCACCGGTGAGGCGGGTATCGGAGTCATGCGGGTGACTGACGGGCCAGTCCAGCACCGCGTCGAAGTCACGTCCACGGGCGCCTGGTTCACCGCGCACTTGGGCTTCGACCCGCGTCGCGACGTCACCTTGGCCAACTGGCTGGCCACTCCCACGCAGCGCCTCGCCGAGGTCACCGGCGGCGCCGTCTTCCACGACGGGCTCGGACAACTCGCCCCGGCCCGGGCCCGCCTGGCCTGGTATCCCGACGATCTGTGGCTGTACGTACTGGCCTGCCAGTGGCAGCGCATCGCCCAGGAAGAAGCCTTCGTGGGCCGGTGCGGCGAGGTGGGCGACGAACTGGGCTCCGCCGTCGTCGCTGCTCGGCTGGTGCGCGATCTGATGCGGCTGTGCCTGCTGATGGACCGTCGTTACCCGCCCTACAGCAAGTGGCTCGGATCCGCCTTCGCCCTCACCCCTCAAGCCACCGCCCTGACCTCCCTCTTCACCGCTGCCCTGGCCGCCCCCGACTGGCACTTGCGCGAACAACACCTCGCCCACGCCTACGAGAGCATCGCCACCTGGCACAACCAGCTCGCCCTCACCGACCCGGTCGACCCGGCCACACGCCCCTACCACAGCCGCCCGTACCAAGTCCTGCGTGCCGAACGCCTCACCACCGCTCTGACCAGCCGGATCACCGACCCGGCCATCCGCGCCCTGCCGACGATCGGTGCCGTCGACCAGTTCGTCGACAGCACCGACGTCCTCAGCCGACCCGAACTGACCCGCGCGGCCAGCCACGCCACACTCACCGCCGGCGGCCAACGTCGCCGCAGCTGAGAGCTGCGATTCGGGTACGCCCGCAGCCTCCAGGTAAGGCTGAAAGCGGGTCACTTCCCAGAGCATGGCTGTCTCAGGCGAAGTCCGCTGCGGTGATGCCGGCGGGATGTCCGGACGGCCACTCCACCAACTCGATCCGGTAACCGTCCGGATCCGTGAGCCAGGATGTCTTCGGGCCGTGTGGGCCGCCCGGGTACTGGACGGGTTCGGGCCTCAGGCCGGCTTCGGTCAGAGTCTTCAAAGTGGTGGCGAGCCCGTCCACTTGGATCGCGAGGTGGTCGAAACCGCTGCCCACGTCGACCGGTGGGTCACCGGGGCGGTGGACCAGTTCGAGCGAGGCTGCCGGTTCGTCGGGGAATTTGAGGATCACGAGGTGCGCCCCGTCGCCGGCCTCGACCCTGCCCAGTTCGGCGTAGCCCAGGGTGGTGTAGAAATCGAGCGAGCGGTCCAGGTCGGTGACGCGGTAGGAGACGAAGAGCGTCTTCACACGGCCTCCTCGGGGTGACGTACCCGGTAGCGCAGATGTGTGACGTCCCGATCCTCGAGCCGCCGGACTAGGTCGAGTTCGATGTGCTCGCCACCCAGGTGGTCGAACAGCCGTCGGCCGTCCCCGAGGAGGACCGGAACCAGGTGGATCTCCATCTCGTCCAGCTGCCCGGCTCGCAGAAGTGCCTGGGCCGCTCCCGCCCCGTGGACCATGACCGGCCGGTCCGCTGCGGCTGCGGCTGCCCGAGCCTGACGGGCGCATTCCTCGACATCGGTGACGAAACGCGCTTGGCCGGGTGGTACGTCCCCGTCGTCCACCTGGTGGGTGAGGACGAAGATCGGTACGCCGTCGTGGTGGTCGCCCTGCCAGCGTCCGGCGAGTTCGAAGGTCCGGCGGCCGGAGATCACCGCACCGGTTGCCGTCGCTTCGCGGTAGACCTGGCCGCTGGGGCCGTCGGACTCCCGGTCGTCGAGCCAGTTGAAGAGCCGTCCACCGTTGCGTCCGAGCTCCTGCCCTGGCCGATCGTCCGGGCCGGCGATATAGCCGTCGAGCGACATCGACATGTACAGCCGGATCGGATGGTTCATCCGTGCCTCCCTCTCTCCTCCATGACACCGGGCTCCGGCGTTTACTGATCCGCCGACGGGGCGGGAATGTCACAGGGGAGACTTCAGACAACCGGCAAACTCATCGTCCTGAGGCGCCGGCCCTGCGGGCTCCGGCATGGACCAGTGGCCCTGCAAGCGCACCGGACCGGCGTCCTCCGGGCCAGGCTGCGATGTTCGCCGAACCGTACGGCGTCGCACTCGCGGCTCACCTACAGCCGTCGGCCGTCTTTGATCGGCCGAAATGCCGACCTGCTTCCGACGTTGCATTGAGTGCGCACAGCCACCAAGTACCGCGTACCGCCCCGTCCTCCGCAGGTCCAAGAGGCTGCTCCCTAGGCGGTGCCCGGTCCTGTTTGTGAGAGGCGGACCATGGCGCGGTAGAGGGCGGTGGGCGCTGGGGCTTCGGGCAGTGGGGGGATCGGGGCGCCGGGGGCGGCGTAGGAGCGGATCATGTGGCCGACGAGGCGGCGCCAGGTGTCGGGGGCTGCCTCGCCGGTCGCGGTGACGACTCCGGCGTTGGCGATGAGCAGGATGACGACGTCCTGGTGGGTGAAGTCATCGCGCAGGTGCCCGGTGTCCTTGGCGCGGGTGATGAGTTCGAGCAGCCGGTCGTAGGCCTCGGCGCGGCGGGCCTCGAGCGCCTTGGCGGAGGGGAAGGTCATGGCCAGGACGTCGGCGAAGCCGCGGTCGGCGGCCTGCATGGCGCACACGGCGTGGAGGTATCCGATGAAGCCGTGCCAGGGGTCGGGGTCGGCCAGTGCCTCGGCGACGGCGTCGGCGTAGGCGTCCATGCGGTCGGCGAAGACCGCGTTGACGAGTTCCTCCCGGGTGGCGAAGCGACGGCCGAGCGTGGCTTTGCCGACACCTGCCTCGCGGGCGACGGAGGCCATGGAGACGCCGAGGCCCTTGGTGGCGTAGAGGCGGCGGGCGGCGGCCAGGATGAGGCAGCGGTTGCGTTCGGCGTCGGCGCGCAGTCCCTTGCCGGGCTCCTGGCACGGCGTCTGGCCGGAAGAGGACGTGGTCATGCCCCCACTCTACCCAAGTGGAACGGGTGGACCGTTTCTGCTGTACGGTGAGTGACCATGAAAGTGGGACGACCGGCCCACTTACTTGAAAGGGTGGTGCTGTCATGCGTGCTTTCACGCTCGAATCCGTTCCCTCGGCCCCTGCTGTGACCAAGGTGGACACTCCTCGTCCTCAGGCCGGGGAACTGCTGATCAAGGTGGCCGCCGCCTCGTTGAACGGCATCGACATCGCCACCGCCGCCGGCTACACGCAGGCGTTCATGGAGCACCGCTACCCGCTGGTTCTCGGCGGGGACTTCGCGGGCACCGTCGAGGCGCTCGGTGTGGGCGTGGACGGATTCGCGGTCGGCGACGCGGTCTTCGGTGTCGTGATGAAGCCGTACCTGGGCGCCGGGTCGCTGGCCCAGTACGTCACCGTGCCCGCCGGCCACGGAGTCGTCCGCATCCCCGCGGGCCTGGAGGCGGGGGACGCGGGCGCGCTGGGCGTGGCCGGGGCCACCGCCCTGGGGAGCCTGGACGCGGTGGCCCTGGCCGAAGGCCAGACGCTGCTGATCTCCGGGGCGGCCGGCGGGGTGGGTGGGCTGGCGGTGCAGCTCGCCGCCGCCCGTGGCGCGAAGGTGATCGCGACCGCCCGTCCCGGCGCGCAGACCGACTTCGTCACCGGCCTGACCGACGCCACCGTCCACGTGGTCGACTTCACCGGTGACCTGGAAGGACAGGTCCGCGCGATCGCCCCGGTCGGTGTGGACGCGGTGCTGCACCTGGCGGGCGACGGCGCCCAGCTGGCCGCTCTGCTGCGGCCGGGCGGACAGCTCGCCTCCGCCACCGGTCTGGCCCAGGACGACGTCAAGGGGCATGACGTCACCGTCCACACGATCATGGCCAACCCCACCGCCCAGATCCTGACCTCGCTGGCCGAACAGGCAGCCTCCGGCGCGCTGCGTGTGCCCGTCACCGCCACGTACCCACTGGAACGGGCCACGGAGGCATTCGCCGCTTTCACCTCCGGTACGCCGGGCAAGATCGCCGTCTCCTGCTCCTGAGATCCCCCACTTACGAAGAGAGTTCAGCATGCCCACCATCGCCGTCATCGGCGCCGGCCCCGGCATGGGGCTGGCCATCGCCCGTACCTTCGGCAGCCGTGGCTTCGACGTCGCCCTGATCGCCCGTACCAAGGAGAAACTCCAGACCTTGGTCGGCCAACTCGGCCAGGAAGGCATCACCGCGGAGGCGTTCACCGCCGATGTCGTGGACCGGCCCTCCCTGACCGCAGCCCTGGACGCGGTGAAGGCCCGCTTCGGCGGCATCGACGTACTGGAGTACTCACCCGCCCCGCACTCCCCGGTGCCCGGCCATGTCCTGGCCGCTCCCTCCGAGGTCACGGTGGACAACCTCCAGCCGCAGATCGAGTACGTCCTCTACGGCGCCGTCACGGCCGCTCAGGCGGTCCTGCCCGCGATGCGGGAGGCCGGCGCCGGGACCCTGCTGTTCACCTCCGGCGGCGGTTCCGTCGACCCGGTGCCGATGCTCGGCAACGTCAACGCGGCCGGTGCGGCGCTGCGCAACTGGGTCATCAACCTGAACAAGGAGCTGGCAGGCACCGGTGTGCACGCCGCACATGTGGCGATCAACGTCTGGATCGGTGGGGGAGGCCCGGAGGGCTTCCCGACGGCCGAGTCCGACGAAATCGCCCCGCTGTACTGGGAACTTCACGAAAAGCGCGACCGCTCCGAGGCCGTCTTCAACGCCTGACCGGCCACCACCCCGCTCCAGGGAGGGGGCATCCGCTCCCTCCCGCCCCGTCCCCCCATTCTCAAGGAACCCGTACGTGAACGTCTTCTTGTGGATAGTCCAGGCCGTGCTGGCCGCCATGTTCGCCATGGCCGGTGTCATGAAGTCCACTCAGCCCAAGGACAAGCTGGTCGGCCAGCTGCCCTGGACGGCCGACTTCTCCCAGGGCACCGTCCGCCTCATCGGCATCGTGGAGTTCGCCGCTGCCCTCGGTCTGATCCTGCCCGCGGCGACTGACATCGCTCCCGTGCTGACCCCGCTCGCCGCGACCGGACTGGCCGTGCTGATGGCGCTGGCCGCGACCACCCACGCCCGCCGCAAGGAACCCGGCGCGATCGCCTTCAACGCCGTCCTGCTGATCCTGGCAGCCCTGCTGGCCTGGGGCCGCTTCGGCCCGTACAGCTTCTGAGCCCGCCGCCCCTGACTGCCACCGCGAGGACCATCCTGATGCGTGTCACTGTCTTCGGCGCGACCGGCGCCATCGGCCGGCTCGTCGTCCAGCAGCTCCTGGACGCCGACCACCAGGTCACCGCCCTGGTCCGCACCCCGGCCAAGCTCGACCTCGCCCACTCCCACCTCACGGTCGTCACCGGCCAGTTGTCCGACCGTGAGGCCATCGAGAAGGCCGTCAGCGGCGCGGACGCGGTGATCAGCGCGCTCGGCCCGTCCCTGAAGCGGTCCACGACCGGCACCGCGGTCACCGACGGGACCCGTACCATCGTGCAGGCCATGGAGGCGCAGAGGGTGGCCCGCATCATCGCCCTGGCCACCCCGTCCTTGGCCGATCCGCAGGACAAGCCGCACTGGAAGCACAAGGTGCTGCCCGTCGCGGCCGGGCTGCTGTTCCCCAACGCGCTGGCCGAGCTGAAGGGCATGACCGAGGCCGTCACCGGCTCCGGCCTCGACTACACCATCGCCCGCATCACCAACCCCACCAACAAGCCCGCCACCGGCCATGTCCGCTCCGGGTTCCTCGGCCACGACAAGGTCGGTTCAGCCATGAGCCGCGCGGACATCGCCGCGTTCCTCGTCTCGCAGCTCACCGACGCCCGCTACCGGCGGGCCATGCCCGCCATCAGTAACTGACTCAGGACCGGCCCGCCATGACCTTCGAACTCGGCGTCTACTCCTTCGGCAACACCCCGCGCCTGCCCGACGGCAGCCACGGCCCCACCGCCCAGGCGCTCCGCGACGTACTGGAGGCCATCAAGCTCGCCGACGACGTGGGCCTGGACTTCTTCGGAGTCGGCGAGCACCACATGCGGGCGATGCCGCTGTCCTCGCCCACCTCCGTGGTCAACGCCGCCGCGGCCGTCACGCACCGGATCAGGCTCGGCACCGCGGTCACCGTCCTGTCGACCGACGACCCGATCCGGGTCTTCCAGCAGCTCGCCACCGCCGCGTCCCTCGCTCCCGGACGCGTCGAACTGGTCGCCGGACGCGGCTCGTCGACGATCACGTTCCCGCTGTTCGACCACGATGAGCACGACTACGACATGCTCTACGCGTCAAAACTCGACCTGCTGATAGCGGTCAACGCCGCCGAGAACGTCACCTGGCACGGCCCCCACCGCAGGCGCCCGCTGCAGGACGTCACCGTCTTCCCCCGCCCCGACGAGCCGCTGAAGATCTGGCTGGGCACCGGCGGCAGCCCCAACTCGGTGGGCCGAGCAGTGGAGTTGGGCCTGCCGATGTTCCTCGGCATCCTCGGCGGCACCCCCGAACACTGGGCGCGGTACGGGCGCGCCTACCGCGCCGCGTGGGCCCAGGCCGGCCATCCCGCCGAGCGCGCCGACATCGCAGTCGCCGTGCACGGATTCGTCGCCGAGTCCGGCGCCCAGGCCCGGTCGACGTATCTGGAGTACGAGCACCGCATGATGGCCGAGGGCATGGCCGAACTGGGCCGCCCCGCCCCCTCTCGCGCCGACCGCGCAGCGGCCCTCGAACCCGGCGGCATGGTCTTCGTCGGCAGCCCCGACGAGATCGCCGACCGCATTCTCCACCTGCACGGACTGCTCGGTCACACCCGCCAGATCCTTCAGATGGACGTCGGCGGCATGCCCCAGCGCGACTTCCTGCGCGCCATCGAACTGCTCGGCACGAAGGTGCTCCCACAGATCCGCGCCGAGCTGGCAAACCCGTGATCCGGAGCCGTCTCCGCCGCGACGGCACCTGCCAACGCCTTGCGCCCTGCGCCATACGGCCGACTCCCTCATACCCGTCGCGTCAGTTACGTCTACGACAGCCAGGGCAGCCTCGTCGGGAACCAGGGCGGTACCAGGTGGACCGCCACCATGTGGATCGAATGCCTCTGACAGCGGGCAACCGCCTTCAGACAGGCGGATAGAACGCCGAAGCCCCCGCCACCCGCTCGGACAAGGTGGCGGCAATTTCACCTCTGGTGTGCGCATCCGTCACGACGGCGTCCGTTGCAAGGACGCTCAGGGGGTCGACGGACTCGCGTCTCCGTCGGACTCCTGTGCCGCGGCGGAGACCTCCTGAACGACCGCGTCGGGCCGGTCGGCAACCCAGCTCAGCAGCATCTCGAGGGCCTCAGCCGTCGGTGAGCCGGGCCGCGGCAGATAGGTGAGCAGCGAGCGATCGGGGCGTGCGGGCACCGTCAGCATGTGGTAGTCGAACTCGAGCGTGCCGACGACCGGGTGCACGATACGGGTCACGCCCAGCCGCTTCTCCCGTACGTCGCCGGTCGCCCACAGCCGCCGAAACGGCTCGCTGCGGATGGCCAACTCACCGACCAGCGCTGCCAGCTCGGCGTCGTCGGGTCGGCGCCCGGTGAGCAGACGCAGCTGGGCGACCGACTCCGCGGCCATCGCCTCCCAGTTCGCGTACCGGGCTCGGGCCTCCGGGTGCAGGAACAGCTGGCGTGCCGCGTTGCGGGGCTGCGGCATGCCGCTCACGTCGAACACGGCCTCGGCCGCCGCGTTGGCCGCGACGATGTCGAGGCGGGCGTCGAGGAGCAACGCGGGCGCGTCCCCCATGGCTTCCAGCAGCCGGACCAGCGGCTCGTCGGGCACCACTCTCGATGCGCGTGGCGTGGCCCTCACCTGGGCGTCGGCTCGACGCGGGCGAGCCAGGTTGCGGAGGTGCTCGGTCTCCACGTCCGAGAGGGAGAGCGCCTGCGCCACGGCGTCCAGCACCTGGTCGGAGACCTGGGGGGTACGCCCCTGCTCCAGGCGTTGGTAGTAGTCCGGGCTGACACCGGCGAGCAGGGCGACCTCCTCGCGCCGCAGCCCCGGCACCCGCCGCCGCGTGAGGCTGGGGGGCAGCCCGGCCTGTTCGGGCGTGATGCGCTCGCGTCGGGTGCGCAGGAACTCACCGATGGTCGTCTCCACCCCATCGACGGTACGCCGCAGGCGGCAGCCCTGCCTGGCCCTGCTGGACCCAGGTAGAAGTGGACCTTCCTCGCAGGTCACCCGTGGACGAACGTCGGACCCGCGCCTTCCACACGGGACGCGCGGAGAGGAAGTCAGGACAGATGCGTGCAGCAGTAGTGAGGGAGTTCGGCGGCCCCGAGGCGATCGAGGTCGTCGAGGTGGCGACGCCCGTGCCGGGGCCCGGAGAGGTACTGGTCAAGGTGGCCGGCGCCACGGTCAACTTCGCCGACGTCATGGTGCGCACGGGGCTCACCGTCCAGTACGGCGCGACCGCGGCACGCCCGCAGTTCGGCCTCGGCACGGATGTGGCGGGCACGGTCGCCGCGCTGGGCCAGGGCGTCACCAAATTCGCCGTGGGTGACGCCGTCCTCGGCACCCAGGAGCGACTGGACCGGCCGTTGGGCACGCAGGCCGAGTACGTCGTACTCGAAGACTGGGAACTCGCACCCGTGCCGAGTGGAACAGACCTGGTGGGCCTGGCCACGGTCGGGCTGAACGCGACCACCGCCGACCAGGCGCTGGACGAGCTGGCCCTGGAGCCCGGGCAGTGGCTGCTGGTGTCGGGCGCCGCCGGCGGGGTCGGGCTCTTCACGGTCGAGCTTGCGCGACTGCGGGGGCTGAACGTCGTCGCCCAGGCGGGACCGGGCGACGAGAAGCTCGTCCTGGAGGCCGGTGCGCGGCTTTTCGTCTCACGCGACGACGACCTGGTGCCCACGGTGCGCCGGCTGGTGCCCGGCGGTGTGGACGGCGCGGTCGACGCGGCCAACCTGGCCGCCGGGGCGGCGGACGCCGTACGGCACGGCGGTGCGTTCGTGTCGCTGCTCAACTCCGCGCCCCAGTCGCGCCGCGAAGTACGGATGACCGACATGGCCTGGCACACCGACGCCGAGCGACTGGCCAAGCTGGCGGCCTATGCGGGCGCCGGCCTGATCAGCCTGCGGGTGGCGAAGACCTATCCGCTGGAGCAGATCGCGGAAGCCCACAAGGCCCTCGCCTCGGGCGGGCTGCGAGGCCGGATCGTCCTGGTCCCGGACCATGGGTGACAGGAGCCTGGTCGCGATGAGGTGATTCGAGGGGCGCACGGTGGTCGTCTCCGGTCAGGCCGCTGTGGGTTCGCCGACTGTTCGGGCCCAGCGTCGGGCCTGGTCGTGGGCGTCGGCCAGGGATGCTTCGTGCAGTGGGATGAGGGGGGTCATCGCCGGGGTGTGGGGAGCCAGGGTGAGCTCTGGGGTCACTGTGGTCAGGTCGAGTCCGAGTGTGTGTGAGTGGCCCAGGATCACCTCTAGGGCGGGCACGACGTGGTCCAGGCCGTGGTTGGGGGCGCCGGGGCCGTAGCCGCCGCCGCGCGCGGAGATCACGACGGCCGGACGGCCGGCGACGGGGGAGCCGTTGACGAAGTCCAGGGTGCGGTCCGCGACCATGATCTGGTCCAGCCATGCCTTGAACACGGAGGGCATCGAGAAGTTGTACATCGGCACGGTGAACAGATAGGCGTCGGCACCGAGGAACTCCTCGATGAGCTCGTCCTGGATCGAGGAGGCCTTGGTCTGTTCCGGGGTGTGCTGGGCGGGGTCGGTGATGCGGGCGGTGATGCCTGCTGCGGTCAGGTGGGGTGCGGGCGAGATCGCGAGGTCACGGTGCACGACCGGGCCGTCCCACGCTGCGCGGAGGGATTCGGCGACCTGGCGGGAGACCGAGCCGGAGCCCAGGGAGGAGGAGTCGATGTGGAGCAGGTAGGACATGGGGGCTGCCTTTCAGTGGGGTGAGGTCCCGGATCGCAGCAGGGTATGGATGTGCTCGTGGTGGACCCGGGGAAGTGGAGCCTTCGGCCGGCTGCGCCCGCGCAGATGAGGGCGGTGGTGCCTATGGGCAGGCGGGGGAGAGGGCCGGTGCCAAGGCGCGCTGGCAGGCCGCTGCCTGTGCTCGAGAGGCGGTGGTCCTGCCGTCGGTGAGCGCGGCGAGAAGGCGATCAAGACGTCCGTGTGAGCGTGGCTGATCAGCCTGGTGGTGAAAAGGGAGGCGGAGAAGGAAGCCTGTTGGCCTGGGTGGATCAGCCGTGCGCGGCGTGGTCCGCCGGAACCGCGCAACCGTCCGGGCCGCAGACCGCCGCGTCACTCCCGGCGACGAGCACGGTCGGGTGGGTCTCGCCCCAGGCCTGACGCATGATCCCGAGCAGGGCGTCGGTGTCCTGCGCCCCGGGGATGCCGTACCGGCCGTCGACCACGATGAACGGTGCGCCGGTGGCCCCCAGTCGCTGTGCCTGTTCCAGGTCGTCCTGCACCTGCTGCCGGTACCGGCCCTCAGTGAGCACACGGCGGGTTTTCTCGCGCTCCAGGTCGATCTCGTCGGCCAGGTCGAGCAGGTCGTCGAGGCCGAAGACGGGCTGTGCCTGACCGAAGTAGGACCGGAAGACGACGTCCCACGCGACGCGGTTCTTGCCCTCGGTCGAGGCGTGGGCGAGGAACTCGTGGGCGAGCCGCGTGTTGCCGACCTGGTTGTCCAGCACCCGGTAGGGGCTCAGGCCCTCCTGCTCGGCCATCGCTTCGATCTGGCGGGTCGTCGTCTCCAGGTGGGCGCCGGCCAGGCCGTACTTGCGGGATGTGGCCTCGCGCACGCTGATCGTGCTGCCGACGGCGAAGCTGTCGCTGATCGGGAACGAGCGGTGGATCACCTCCACCTCGTCGCCGTGCTCGAACCGCTCCACGGCGCGGTCCAGGCGATGGCTTCCCAGGCCGCACCAGGGGCAGGTGATCTCGGACCAGATCTCGACTCTCATGACGCACCTCCAATTCCTACTCTTTGTGCGTAGCGTCATGATGGACCAGTATGGAAGGCCGTACAAAAGGCACATCGATGTCTGTGCCGGAGGGGAATGTGCGCCATGGGCACCGCAGACCGTCCTGAACTCGCCGCGGGTCGGGGGCCGTGCGCAGGCATCCCGGCCGAGCAGATGGTCTTCGTCCGGCAGGTGCTGGACCGGGTCGGCGACAAGTGGAGCATGCTGGTGATCGCCGTCCTGGAGGCCGGCCCGCTGCGCTACACCGACCTGCAGCGCGAAATTCCCGGCATCTCCCAGCGGATGCTCACCGTCACCGTGCGCCAGCTCCAGCAGGACGGCCTCGTGACCCGAACCGCCTACGCGGAGGTGCCGCCGCGCGTGGAGTACGCCCTCACCCCTCTCGGCCGCAGCCTCCACCACGTCGTCACGTCCCTGATCAGCTGGGTCGCGGACCATCAGGACCAGATCCGCGAACACCGGGCTCACGACGCCACCGCGCCCTGACGGCCGTGGCGGCGCGTTGGTCGACCTGCTCCGCCGCGGGCGGGTGACCATCACGCGTCCGCAGGCGTGCAGCTCCGTGAATCCCTCGCCTCGGCACGACGAGTCCGTGGGCCCGGGTCGTCCACGCGGCGGCTAGAGCGTCACGAGCGGCTCGCCGTCGAGGAAGATCGCGTGCGTGTTGTAGAAAGCGTCGAGCCCCTCGGGGCCGAGTTCGCGCCCGTAACCCGATTGCTTGACGCCACCGAACGGCACCCCGAGATCGATGGTGATGCCGTTGTTGATCGAGACCGTGCCGCTGCGGATCTTGCGTGCGACCTCGAGGGCATGCTGCTCGTCCCTGCCGAAGACGGCGGCGTTGAGGCCGAACTCGGTGTCGTTGGCCAGCCGGATCGCCTCGGCCTCGTCCTCGTCGCGGTAGGTCAGCACCGCGGTCACGGGGCCGAAGATCTCCTCCTGTGCGACACGGGAATCGGGCGTCACGTCGGTGATGATGGTCGGCTGGACGTAGTAGCCCTTGTCGAACCCCGGCGCGCGGCCGCCGCCGACGGCGAACGACGCGCCTTCCTGGCGGGCCGTCTCGAAGAAGCCGAGGACCTTGTCGTAGTGCGCCTTGTTGATCATCGGGCCGACCGTCGCTTCCGGGTCGGTCGGATCGCCGACCTTGACCTGTGCGAACGCCTCGGCCAGCGCCCCGACGATCTCGTCCTTGCGGCTCTCCGGAACGATCAGCCGGCTCGGATTCGTGCACACCGCCCCGTTGTTGTTGCAGACATTGATCGTCAGCGTGTAGACGATCCGCTCGAGATCCGCGTCCGGCAGGATCAACGCCGGGGACTTCCCGCCGAGTTCGAGCGTGACCTGCTTGAGCGTGGGCGCCGCGGCCGCGGCGATCGCGCGCCCCACGCCCGTCGATCCGGTGAACGTCACCTTGTCCACGCCCGGGTGGCTGACGAGTTCCTGGCTCTGCTCGGGACCGGCGGTGAGGACGTTGATCACACCCGCCGGCAGGCCGACCTTGAGTGCGGCGTCCGCGACGTATCCGGCGCTCAGCGGCGAGAAGTCGGACGGCTTCATGATGATCGTGCAGCCGGCCAGGAGCGCCGGGGGAAGCTTGAAGGCGGCAAGACCGAGCGGAGCGTTCCACGGCACGATCGCAGCTACGACGCCGACGGGCCGCTTCTCGATACGCGCGGTGACGCCGCTCAGTCCGGTACGGACCTCGTGGAGGTCGGTCGCATCGGCGAGGCTCGCGTAGTAGCGCAACATACCGGCGAAGGCCAGCGGGTTGCCGCGGGCGGCACCGAGGACCAGCCCGGTCTCGGCCGTCACCACCTCGGCGACGGCGTCCGCGTGCTGCTCGATCTCGTCGGCGAGCGCGAGCAGGTAGCCGGCTCGTTCCTTCACGGACAGCTGGGGCCAGGGTCCCTCGTCGAACGCGGTCCGTGCGGCCTGCACCGCGGCATCCACGTTGGTACTCGATGCCAGTGCGACCCTGCCGAACGGCTCTTCCGTCGCCGGATTGATCAACGACTGCGAGCGGCCGTCCGTGCTCGGGCGCCACTCGTTGCCGATGAACAGATCCCGCTCGATCACGGGGACCGACTGATCCTGAAGTGCCATGGAGAACTCCTCTTCCTCTCCGCGCCTCCCGTGTGGACGGCGCGGATCCGACGTTCGTCCACCGACGGGCCACGAGGAAGGCCCGCTGTTACCTGGGTCCGGCAGGACCAGGCAGGACTGCCGGCAGCGGCGTACCAGACTGAACTACCGCTGGGGGGCTGCCAGTTACGCAGCTGTTCACGGTGGCCGTAGTGGCCTGCTGATCCAAGCGTGTGCGACGTCGGTGCTCGGGTCGCTGAGGTGGAGTGGTGGCGCGGCTACCGTGGGTGCACGGTGTAGGTCAGGTGCGTCACTCGCGACGACGGCTCCGAACGGACCGGCTCCAGCGCGACCTTGGACGCGTCCACGCCCTCGAACAGGCGGATTCCGGAGCCGAACAGCACGGGTGACAGCGCGATCGAGAACTCGTCGATCAGGCCCGCGTTCACGTACTCCAGGATCGTCGCGCCGCCGCCGGCGATGCGGACGTCGCGGTCGCCGGCGGCCTCGCGGGCCTGGCCGAGCGCTGTCTCGATGCCGTCGTTGACGAAGTGGAAGGTGGTTCCGCCCGGCCGCTCCCAAGGGTCACGCTTCTCGTGCGTCACGACGAAGACCGGCGTGTGGAACGGCGCCTTGTCCGGCCACATCTTCTCGCCGGCGTCGAACATGCGCTTGCCCATCACGCTCGCACCTGTGCGCTCGAACGTCTCCCGCGCGATGTCGTTGTCGCGGCCCTCCTCGCCGCCCTCGCCCAGCTGCAGGTTCTCCCGGAAGAACCGCAGCGGAAAGACCCATTGCTGCAGTTCCATCCACTGCCGCCCCATCAAGTCCCCGAGGGACGCGGGCGCGATGAACCCGTCCAGCGACATCGACACGCTGAAGAACACCTTCCCGGCCATCAGCCCTCCGCCCCCTTCCGAACGATCTCGGTGACGTAGGCCGCCAGGTTGCTCAGCGTCTGCCGACCGCCCTCGACCGCGCGGTACTTCTCGACCGCCTCGTCGCGCAGTTCCCTCGTGAGGAACACAGTGCGCATCACGATCCGGGTCGCCGCGCCGTCGGGCGTGAAGGCCAGGACCGACTCGAAGGCGTTCGGGTCGTCGCGGAACTCTCCATGCAGCAGCTCGATCCGCTCCGCGGGGACGATCCGCAGCCAGCGGATCCACTCGGAGTAGTCGGTCCCGTCCGGCCCGTGCAGCACGAAGACCCACTCCCCGCCTTCGCGGAACTCGAAGGACCGCGTGGTGGTGGTGAACCCCTCCGGCCCCCACCACCGTGACAGGTGCCGCACCTCGGTGAACGCCTCGAACACCAGCTCCCGTGGGGCGTCGATGACCCGAGAGATCACGATCTCCCGATCGGCCGTCGTCGACTCCGCCCGCGTGTCTCGCCTCGCCTCTGCCATCGGTCAACCCTCCTGACGTGTCTGCTTGAGCTCCTGAACGTAGGTGTCGAGCCGGCCGAAGCTCTCGTTCCAGAACTGCTCGAATCCGCCGACCCACTCGTGGACCGGCCGCAGCCCTCGGGCGTCCAGGCCGTAGAGCCGCTGCTTGCCTTCCCCGCGGACCCGCACCAGCCCCACTTCCCGGAGCACCCGCAGATGCTTGGACGCGCCCGGCTGGCTCATCCCCAGCTCCCGGGCCACATCGCCCACCGGCCGCTCTCCAGCCCGCAGCAGCACCAGAATCTCCCGGCGCTGCGGCTCGGCGATCGCGTTGAACGCGTCCGACGTCGTCGCTGCTCGTGCCATGCAAGCCATCGTATTCCCATATAGGAATACGTCAAGTCGGTTGGGGGGCGGGCCGGGGTGCCGTCTCAGAGGCTGAAGACGAGTTCGGCCTGGTCGCGCTTGGTGGTGTGCAGGTCCCAGTAGACGGGGGAGATCTCCTCGGGTTGGGCCGTCGGGAAGCCCGGGACGGCCGGGGTGCCGATCGACACGTCGATGCCGACGTGGGCGGCCTGGACGCCGGTGCCGTCCAGCTCCTTGTGCAGGTTGATCACCCAGTTGCGCAGTGCCGCTGCGGCGGCGTTGACGTTGCCGACCTGTGGGACCGGGTCGATCGAGCCGGCGCCGGTGGTGTAGAGCAGAGTGCCCGCGCCGGCCTCCCGCATCGCTGGCAACACCGCCTTGGTGGCGGTGATGGCACCGTAGAGCTGGAACTCGATCTCGTGCTGAACGTGGGCCGGTTCCGCCTCGGTGGGGGTGACCAGCGTCGTGGTCAGGGCCGCGACCGGGGAGTACTCCAGGACGTCGATGCGACCGAACCGGGCGGCGGCGTCCTTGAGGGCCTGGGTGAGTGCGTCGCGGTCGAGTACGTCCGCGGGGAAGGCGGCGGCGGTGATGCCCTCGGCGGTGAGCGTGCCGACGAGACCGTCGAGCTTCTCGGGATTGCGGGAGATCAGGGCGACGTCGTAGCCCTGGGAGCCGAAGGTGCGGGCGATGGCCAGGCCCAGCTGGGGTCCGGCTCCGATGATGGCGATGCTGGTCACAATGATCCTTTCCCAAGCTCAGTCGAAGGAAGATGCATTCGGAAAGGTCTATCCGTATCGCAACCGGATAGGCCTTTCCGGTTCACTGTTGCCACCGTACACCATGAAATGGATAGGGCGTACCGGTTGCCCATCGACCTCTCCCGTGCTTCTTGGTAGACCTTCAGCTCCGGTGTTCCGCCTGTCCTTCGCCCAGGACGACGGCGGTGGTGCGATTGGTGTTGGCGTCCTGGAGGCAGCCGCGCAGGCGCATCACGTCGTGCGGTGGCAGGGCGGGGCGGATGACGCCGGTGTAGACGCCGTCGTTCATACGGTTCAGCGTGGCGCTGTCGTTCGCGGCCGCGGTGGACCGGCGGCAGGTCTCCCACAGGTCCTGCGCGGCCAGTTGGACGGCCCTCTCGCTGCGGTCGCCGTACGTCTCGACGCGGAAGACCATCGTGGTGCTCGCCGAGGCGGGGGCCTCCTCGGCCCGGGTCTGGGTCGCGTCCGCCAGGGCGGACCACAGAACGGGCACCAGGAGCAGGCCACCCACGGCCGCCGTGAGGGTGAGCAGCTTGCGGCCGGTGCGGGTCGGCGGTACCGCCGGGCGGCTCTCCAGAGGTGCGGTCGCGGTGAGCGGCGGGGCGGTCAGCGCCGCCAGGCGTCCGGCCAGGCGGCGCTCGGCGCCTGGCCGAGCGGTGGCTCCGGCCACCTTCTGGATGACCATGGCGATCCCGGACAGGGCCGCGCCGGCCACCATGAGGACGGGGACGAAGACGAACGTGCGATGCGTGCCGTTCAGCTCCGTCCGGTCCACGGAGGCCAGCCAGTTGAAGCGGTTCGGCACCGGGTCACGGGTCTGTTCGAGACGCTTGCGGACCTCCTCGACGCGGGCGTCGGACTGCTCCAGCCGTCCTTCCAGGCGGCTCAGGCGAGTGAGGAGCAGGACGGTGGCGAGGAAGACCTCGACGATGATGAGCAGGGCGGCGGAGATCAGGGCCCGCTGCCATTCCCAACGGGTCAGGTACAGGACGGTGTAGTAGCCGGCGTAGGCGGCGGACAGGCCGCCGAAGGTGTAGCCGACCAGTCTGATGGCCTTCATGCCGCGGACTCCTCACGTGTCGAAGCAGATTCCGGTGCCGCACCGGCGGTGTCGCCCACGGTCACTTCTCCTGTCCCGCCGTCGACGGTCAGTGGTGTTCCGGCGGGGAAGCGGTCGACGGCCGCCGGGACGCCGACCGCGGTGGGCACCCGGTATTCGCGGGCCAGCACCGCGAGGTGGGACAGGGCGCTGCCGGTCTCCGCGACGAGCCCGGTCAGGCCCGGCAGCAGTGGGGCCAGGGCGGGGTCGAGGGAGCGGACCACGAGCACGGGGTGCTCGGGGCGGTGGCCGTGGCCGTCCCAGGCCGTTCCGGTGCCGAAGCCGCCGCCGGCCCCCTGGCCCTCGCCCGAGGTCCGGTGTCCGGGCGGGAGTTGGGCCACGGGGTGGCCGTCGGCCAGACGGAAGGCTGCCGGCAGCGGACCGGTGTCCTCGCGGGGCAGTCGCTCGGCGAGATCGGCCGGCAACCCCTTGCCGTCCGCCGCCTCGACCAGTTCCTCCCAGCGCAGCAGCACCAGACGGGAGGACCCGAACCCGCACTCACCGACGTCCACGCGCTGCGCGAGTTCCCGCACCATCTGCGCCTGCATTTCCTGCACCCAACGGATGCGTAGCCTCAGCGCCTCCCGTACGGGCAGGGCGCCCACACCGCGCGGTGCCGTGGTCCATCCGGTCTGTTCGGGCAGCGGTGGGCGGTCGCCGAGGGTCGGTGGGAGCAGGGCCAGCAGAACGGGGTGGCGTTCCAGGAGCTGCTCGTCGCTCAGGCCCCGCCTGCGGCCTTCTGTCAGTTCCGCGAGGGCTTCGCCTGCCGCGGTGGCGCCGCTGCCCGCGCCGAGGAGCGCGCCTGCCAGGGACTCCTGGGCGTGCAGGGACGACAGGACGTGCCGGCCCCAGGCGACGGCGTCCAGCAGCTGGCCGCTGAGCATTTCCCGGGGCGGGGGGAAGTCGGACAGCTGCCGGTCCACGTCCGCTGTCAGGTCGACGGCCAGCAGCGGCAGCGCCGACCGCAGCCGCCCGATCCGCCAGGCCGCGCCCGCCCGGCGGGCCCCCGGCGCCGGGTTGATGAAGTCCAGGACGGGACGGGCGGACGGGACGGCGCCCAGCAGTCGCAGATCGGCGGCGGCCCGTCCCTCCACGCTGGTCACCACCGGCAGCCTGCGCAGTTGTCGCCGGGGCGCGGCGCCGGCGATGTCGAGGGCGAGGGTGAGGCCGTGGGACATCGGGGCCACCCACAGGTCCTCCTCGAGTGGCTGGAGCACCCCGGGCAGGGTCTCGGCGACCGGACCGGGGCCCAACAGACGTGCTCCGCGCAGCGGTCGGGCCGCCATCGCGGTGATGGGCCGGGCCTGGAACAGCCACAGCTTTCCGTCGGCGTCGAAGCCGAACTCCATGTCCTGGGGTCCGCCGAACGCCCGCTCGGTCCTCTTGGCCAGGTCCACCAGCCCCACTCGCCGCCGGTGGGACAGGAGCCGGTGACCGCGTGCCTCGGCCGGGTCGGTGCGCACAAGCCGGGCGAGGCGGGTCAGTTGATAGCGCACGCCCTGGGTGCTGCCGTCGACGAGTTGGTGCGGCCCGCCGGGCACCGCGCTGACGAGGATCCGGTCGGTGCGGCCCTCGACCGGGTCGGCGCCGAACATCACGCCGCCGACGGTGGACCGGAGCATCGGCTGCACCAGCACCGCCATTCCGTCCCCGTCCGGGTCCTCCGCCGGTGGGCGCAGCGGCCTGACTCGTCCGGCCGAGTCGAGGACGATCTGCACCGCGATGGTGAACTCCTCCCAGCCCCGCACATCCAGCACCGACTCGAACCGCCCCGCCATGGAGGAGTCCTCGGTGTCCTCGTGGGCGGAGGACGAACGCACGACCAACGCCCGCTCCTCGGGGCCGGCCAGTGCCCGCCACGCGGAGCGCACCGCGTCCTCCCCGGTGGCCGCCCCCGGTGCCTGATCGGTGGGCACCAGCACGAACCCCGGCAGCACGGGCAGCCCCGCCAAGGCGGCACGGGCCAGGTTCGAGGCCCTGGCGCCGGTGACGGTCGCGTCCTTGGCACGTTCCGCGTCCAGCGGTACGACCGCCAGTTCCGCACCCTTGAATCCCATGGGCCACTACTCCTTCGAAGAGGTGATGAGGTGGCTCGGTTCCTGTTCAGCGCGCCGAACGGCCGCGCCGGAGGCCACCACGACGGCCGACACCTGCGCGCCGCCGCGGCGACGCCTGAGCAACCACACGAGACCGAACAGCGCCACAGCCACGGCGGCGAACACGGCCGCGCCGATCGGTCTGGCCGCGTGCAGGAGGTCGGTGGCGGCGGCGCCGGCGAAGTAGCCCAGGAGCACATTTCCGATTCCCCAGATCAGCGAGGCGACGGTGCTGAAGAGGAAGAAGCGGTGATACGGCATGCCGGACGCCCCGGCGGCGAACGGCAGGAAAGTACGTACGAACCCGATGAACCGGCCCCCGACGACCGCCGCCCCGCCGTGCCGCATCAGGAAGTCATGGGCCTGTCCGATCCGGCTGCCGGGCCGTGCCCGGTGCATCAGCCGGGCGTTCGGCCGTCGCCCGTACCAGTGCCCCAGGGCGTAGCCGAGACTGTCGCCGGTCATACCACCGGCCACGACAAGGACGGCGAGGAGCACGGGGTTGAGGTCGCCTCGGCCCGCGATCGCGGACGCGAGGAGGATGACGGTCTCGCCGGGCAGCAGTACACCGATGAAGGCGCTGGTCTCGCCGGCCGTGAGGACGAACACGACGAGGTACGACCACCATCCGGCGGCCTCGATCCAGGACCCGATGTCCATGGCTGTCAGCCCGCCTCTCGCAGCGGGGCGGGTTCCGGGGTGCGCGTCGGTTCAGGCGCCTGGGCGCGCGGCCGGAACGGCAACACCCGTCCCCGCGAATCCCCGGCGTGCAAGGCGTTCGCGGGCCCGCGTGGCTGCTTCGCCTTCTCGTACGGAAGGTGTCCTGCGGCGTACCACGCCAGAAGGGGTACGGCGATGGATGGCAGCGCCGCGAGCCACAGGCGGCCCCCGGTCGACGCCCCGGTAGCCACCGCGAACAACGCGGGGGGTGTCCAGCCGGTCTCGACGTAGGTCTCCTTACGGACGGACACGAGGAGGAGGCCGGAACACGCGGCCAGGCAACTCACCCGATCGCCCCGGCATCGTGCGCCAAGCTGCTCAGACGCTGCGTCTTGGCCGCTTCCCACAGCGGCATGACGCGCGCTGTCTTCTGCTTTGTCCTGTGGGGCGTCAGGGATGGGCCGGTCCGAGGCGACACGGATTGGGGCATGGGGGCCTCCTGATCGGTCAGCGGCGCGTCGTCTGGGGCGTGCCGACTGTGTCTGCCGTTGATCGAATTAAGTGGGCCGGTCGGTCCATTTATTTCTCGTAGGAGATGTGATGTGCGTCACTCGACGGCTATGTGGGGAGCGGGGCGTGTCTCGGCCCGGCCCTCGAGGTCAGTTGCTCTTGCCCGGCGGTGGCGTGGAGGTGGCCTGGCCGGCGCGGAGCATGGCCTTGTAGAGGGGTTCGTGCCCGGGTGAGGCGGGCAGGGGGCCGCGCGCCGGGGTCTCCAGGGACTGGATGAGCAGGGCGACGACGCGTCGCCAGGCGTCGGGGGCGGAGTCGCCGGTGGCGTTGACGATGCCGGCGTTGGCCATGTGGATCAGTACCAGGTCCGAGGGGTCGAAGTCCTCACGCAGACGCCCGGTGGCCTTGGCGCGCTCGATGAGGCTCAGCATGGCCTCGTAGGCCTCGCTTCGGCGTTGCTCCAGGACCTTGGCGGTGGGGAAGGTCATGGTCAGGACGTCGGCGAAGCCGTTGTCGGCGGCCTGCATGGCGCAGGCGGCCTCGATGTAGCCGACGAAGCCGTTCCAGGGGTCGGGGTCGTCCAGGGCGACGGCGACCGCGTCGGCGTAGGCCCCCATGCGGTCGGAGAAGACGGCGTCGACCAGTTCTTCCTTGGTGGGGAAGCGGCGGAACATGGTGGCGATGCCGACCCCCGCCTCGCGGGCCACGGAGGCCATGGAGGCGTTCAGTCCGTCCCTCGCGAACACCGTGCGCGCGGCGGCGATGATCCGCTCCCGGTTGCGCTCGGCGTCACTGCGCAGAGGCGGCTGCTGAGCGGCGTGACCGTCGGAGTGGTGGGCGCCAGTGTTCATGGCGGCGAGTCTAGCAATCGGATTGCCTTATCCATTTCTGGTGCTACGCTCGCCCCGTCGAACCGGAGTGACCTATCCGGATCGTGAAGTGGATAGTGCTATCCAATTTCTGCGAAAGGATCCGCCGTGACCAGCATGTCGTTCACCGATGCGGTACGCACGTGCCTCACCAAGTACGCCACCTTCTCGGGTCGCGCCCGGCGCGCGGAGTACTGGTGGTTCTCGGTGGTGTACGTGATCGCCACCCTTGTGATCGCCGGAACCAGCCTCGCGATCGAGGTCCCGCTGCTGAACATCCTCCTGCTTCCCTTCGTCGCGCCCATGCTGACCGTCTCGGTCCGACGGCTGCACGACACCGGAAAGTCCGGCCGGAGGATGCTCATCGCCCTGATCCCGGCCGCCGGTCCGATCATCTACCTCGTGGGCATGACGCGGGACGGTGCCCCGGGCGCCAACCAGTACGGCCCTTCACCCAAAGCCGTCGCGCACCTCGTCGGCTGAGCAGGTCACCCGCGCGACACACCCGCGCCCGGTCAGCGTGGCTCACGGACGACGGCAACGCCTCCCGGTGGGACGCTGACGGTGCCGGAGACCGGCTTGCCGGTAAGGAGTTCGACGCCTTCGGCGAGCACTTCGGCGCCCTTTCCGGTGTGGTCGATGAGGAACAGATAGTCGGCCTCCGCACCCCGGCGCCGGACGACCTCGACCCCGACGGGTATGTCCTGCTCCGGTGTGACGCCGGCGTCCTGACGGATACGGTCGAGCAGGGCGGCGAGCGTGTCCTGGTCGGGCCGGGTGGCCACATACCAGGCGATGCCGTCGCCGTGCCGGTGGCGAGTGACGGCAGGGTGGCCCGCCAAAGGGCCGTCGGCGTACGTGACCACGGACTGCGCGCCCGTGAGCCGAACGCGTTCCGACCACAGATCGGCCATCGCCCCGGCAGGGACGTCGCCGGCCAGGCCGGTCGTCGTCCCCGGCAGCAGGGGGAAGAGCTCGTCGGTGATCACGCCGAGCACATCGCGGAACGCGCCGGGGTAACCGCCCAGGTACACATGGGCGTTCTCGTCGACCATGCCGCTGTGGAAACCGACGGCCAGGGTGCCCCCGCGCTCGGCGAACCGGGTGAGGTTCGCCGCGGCCGTCTCGGTCACCAGGTACAGCGACGGCGCCAGAACGAGTTTGTAGCGGTCGAGTCGGGGGTCGTCGGCTCGTACGAAGTCGACGGACACTCCGGCCCGCCACAGCGGGGTGTACCAGTCCCGCACCAGGTCCTGGTAGCGCAGCTCGCCGCTGGGCTGGGAGGGCAGTTCCAGTGCCCAACGGGCGTCCCAGTCCCACACGATGGCCACCTCGGCCGTGACCGCGGAGTCCCGCACTTCGGCCAACGCCTTGAGGTCGGCGCCGAGTTGGACGACGTCGCGCCAGATCTGGCTGTCGGTGCCGGCGTGCGGGAGCATCGCCGAGTGCCACTGCTCGGCGCCGGCTTTCGCCGCCCGCCACTGGAAGAACGCGATGCCGTCAGCGCCGTGGGCCACGTGCGCGAGCGCGTTGCGGCGCATTTCCCCGGGGAGCTTGGCGCGGTTGACGGGCTGCCAGTTGACGGCGCCGGTCGAGTGCTCCATGAGGAACCACGGGCCGCCCGCGAGTGACCGCATCAGGTCGCCGTGGAGGGCGATGTCGACCTCGGACTCCGGGTCGTCGGACAGCAGATAGTGGTCGTTGGAGAGGATGTCCAGTTCGGGTGCCCAACGCCAGTAG
This sequence comes from Streptomyces sp. RG80, assembly GCF_040446465.1. Taxonomy (NCBI): domain Bacteria; kingdom Bacillati; phylum Actinomycetota; class Actinomycetes; order Kitasatosporales; family Streptomycetaceae; genus Streptomyces; species Streptomyces sp. RG80. The sequence goes on from NZ_JBEAAJ010000006.1 coordinate 672,659, forward strand.
TCGAGAGCGTCGATGGTGCGCAGGATCAGGAAGTTGGTGGTGGCGGGGGTGTCCGGAGCGGCCCGGCGCAGTACCTCGCGTTCGGCGGTGCACAGGGAGAGCAGCTCGTCGGAGCAGAAGCGGCGCCAGTCGAGCCGGTGGGTGGGGTTCGGGGGCGCCGCGGTGGTTCGGGGCGGCTGGATCTGGTCCCACGAGTAGTACCACTGACTCCAGAAGGTGGTGCCCCAGGCGTGGTTGAGGGCGTCCAGGTCGTCGCCGTAGCGGGCGCGCAGCCAGGTGCGGAAGGCGGCGGCGCTCATGTCGCAGTAGCAGGCGTCGTTGTGGCAGCCGTACTCGTTGTGGATGTGCCACATGGCGACGGCCGGGTGGGTGGCGTAGCGCTCGGCGAGGGCTTCGGTGATGCGTAGTGCCGCTCGGCGGTAGGCGGGGCTGGACGGGCAGAAGGTCTGGCGGCTGCCGTACGACAGGGTGCGGCCGTCCTTGTCGACCGGCAGCGCCTCCGGGTGCTTGCGGAAGAACCAGGCCGGCGGTGCCGCCGTCGGTGTCGCCAGATCGGCGGCGATGCCGTTGGCGTGGAGCAGGTCGAGGATCTTGTCCATGCGGGCGAAGTCGTAGACGCCCTCGGCCGGCTCCAGCAGCGCCCAGGAGAAGATACCGACGCTGACCATGGTCACCCCGGCCTCACGCATCAGGCGCATGTCCTCGGCCCAGACCTCTTCGGGCCACTGCTCGGGGTTGTAGTCACCTCCGTAGGCGATGCCGGGAATGCGAAGACGGCGTGCGGTACTCACTGGTGGTGCTCCGGGAGGGGTGTAGGGGAGGGGCAAGTGGGGACGTGTCAGCCCTTGTTGGCGCCCAGCGTGAGGCCGCCGACGAACTGCCGTTGCAGCACGAAGTAGACGATCAGGGTGGGGATCGCGGTGAGCAGGGCGCCGGCGGCGACCAGGTTGGGGTCGGTGAAGTACGCCCCGGTCAGGTTGTTCAGCGCGGAGGTGATCGGCATGTTCTCGCCGGTGGAGATGAGGACCAGGGCCCAGAAGAAGTCGTTGTAGATCCAGATGGACAGCAACGTGCCCAGGGCCGCCATCGCCGGACGGCACAGCGGCAGCACGATCTGCCAGTACATGCGCCATACCGAGGCGCCGTCGACCAGGGCGGCTTCGGTCAGTTCGTGCGGCAGCGAGCGCATGTAGTTGGCGAGTACGAAGGCGCAGAAGCCGGACTGGAACGCCACATGGATGAGGACCAGGCCGAGCGCGGAGTCGTACAGCTTGCCGGACATGGTGATGCCGGGCAGGTCGACGAGCAGGTAGAGGCGGTACAGCGGGGTGATGATGACCTGCTGGGGGAGCAGGTTGCCGGCCGTGAAGACCAGCAGCAGGGCGAGGTTGAGGCGGAAGTCGAAGCGGCTGACGTAGAACGCCACCATCGACGACAGGAACAGCGTCACCAGTACCGCCGGCACAGCGATGATCATCGTGTTGACGAAGTAGTGCCCCATGTCCGAATGCGTGAACGCGTTGGTGAAGTTGTCGAAGCTCAGTTTGTCGGGCCAGGACACGTAGCCCTTCTCGCTGGTCTCCGCGTACGGCCGCATCGCCGAGTACAGCGCCCACAGCAGCGGGGCGAGCCAGGCCAGCGCCGCGCCCGTGAGGAAGAGGTGCAGCAGGACCCGGGCGGGGCGCACGGGCGTACGGACCTTGGTCATGACGGTGGTGCTCATGCTCGTCGCTCCTTCCGGAAGGTGGACACCAGGTAAGGAATGATCACGACGAGCGAGATCAGCAGGAGGACGACCGCGATCGCGGAGCCGTATCCGATACGGCTGGACTCACCGATGATGTTGTTGGTCACCAGGATGGACAGCAACTCGGTGCCCTCGGCGCCCTTGTTGAAGACGAAGACCAGGTCGAAGGCGCGCAGGGCCTCGATG
>NZ_JBEAAJ010000007.1:0-669925 GCF_040446465.1 Streptomyces sp. RG80
CGCCCCCCCCGGGGTGCGGGGTCGAAGGGGCGGCAGCCCCTGGAGGATGGGACGGGTAGGGGCGGCGGGGGCGAGAAAAACCGAGGGGCACCCCCAGCCGACCACACCGCCCCCCAACCCTCAGTCCCGAGGCGCCCCGGACGACCCCCGCACCATCAACTCCCCCCGAATCACAGCGATCCCCCCGGGCGGCGCCTCCTCCCGCCCCATAGCGATCCGCCCCGCCCGAGCCCCCGCCTCGGCCAACGGCAACCGCACCGTGGTCAACGCAGGCACAGCATCGATACTGAACGGCAGATCATCGAACCCGGCGACAGACACATCGTCCGGAATCCGCAGCCCCGAATCCCGCAGCGCGGCACTCGCCCCCAGCGCGACGGAGTCGTTCGCCGCCACCACCGCGGTCAGCGAAGGATCCCGCCGCAACAACTCCAGCGTCGCCTCGTACCCGGACCGCCGGTCGTACCGCCCGTGCACGGTCCAGCGCGGATCCTCCGAGATCCCCGCGTCGGCGAGCGCGACCCGGTGCCCCTCCAGCCGGTGCCGGGTCGTCGTCCGCTCCTCCGGCCCCGCGATATAGCCCAGCCGCCGGTGCCCGAGCCCGATCAGATGCTCCGTCAGCTCCCGCCCGCCCCCACGGTTGTCGAACGTCAGCGCGATCGCCGTGGTGTCCGGCGCCGGCGGCCGCCCGCACAGCACGACCCGCGTCCCCGCGTCCTCCAGCTTCCGCAGCTTCGCCGCGACCGCCGCCGCGTGCGGCGCGTCCTCGACCGCACCGCCCGTCAGCACGACGGCCGCCGCCCGCTGTCTCTGGAGCAGGGTCAGATACGTCAGCTCACGCTCGGGGGAGCCCCCGGTGTTGCAGGTCACCGCCAGCCGCTCACCGCCCGCGCGCCCGCCGGGCCCCCCGATCTCCGACTGGATCGCACTGGCCATGATCCCGAAGAAGGGGTCCGCGATGTCGTTGACGAGGATCCCGACCAGGTCGGAGGTGGCCGCGGCCAGTGAGCTCGCCGGCCCGTTCAGTACGTAGTCCAGTTCGTCCACGGCCCGCAGCACCCGCTCACGGGTGGATGCGGCCACGGGATAGTTCCCGTTCAGCACGCGCGACACCGTCGCGGGCGAGACCTGCGCGCGCGCCGCCACGTCCGCCAGGGTCACCGTCATCTCGTCGTCCTCCGGTCGCGCATCTCTTCGTACGTCGTCGTACGCCCACGTAGACAGGGCCGCCGTCGGCCACGGTTCCCAGTGGGTCGAGCAGACCTTACGGGGCAACGACCCCGTTGTTCGCCCCCTCGAACAACTCGACTCCGTCACGGTCTTGTCTGGACCGCTGGTCAGAGGCTAGCTTCTTCATAGATAGAAAGCGCTTGCTGTAACGCTCACCAGTCGAGGCGTACGCGGCGCGCACAACCGCGTACGGAATGCGCAGGCAAGCTGCGTACGACGCCTACGAAGGGATCGACGTGACACGCAAGACGGTGCGTATCGCCATGAACGGCGTGACCGGACGCATGGGCTACCGCCAGCACCTGGTCCGTTCCATCCTGGCCCTCCGCGAGCAGGGCGGCCTCGACCTCGGCGACGGCACCGTGCTGTGGCCGGAGCCGATCCTGCTCGGCCGCCGCGAACACGCGCTGAAGGCGCTCGCCGAGCAGCACGGCCTGGAGCACTGGTCGACGGACGTGGACGCGGTTCTCGCCGACGACAGTGTCGACATCTTCTTCGACGCCGCGATGACCTCGGGCCGCGAGGAGGTCCTCAAGAAGGCAATCGCCGCCGGCAAGCACGTCTACACCGAGAAGCCGACCGCGGTGGGCCTCGAAGGCGCCATCGAGCTGGCCCGGCTGGCGCGTGAGGCCGGCGTCAAGTCCGGCGTCGTGCAGGACAAGCTGTTCCTGCCCGGCCTGCTCAAGCTCAAGCGGCTCATCGACGGCGGCTTCTTCGGCCGGATCCTGTCCGTGCGCGGCGAGTTCGGCTACTGGGTCTTCGAGGGCGACTGGCAGGAGGCCCAGCGCCCGTCGTGGAACTACCGCGCGGAGGACGGCGGCGGCATCGTTGTCGACATGTTCCCGCACTGGGAGTACGTCCTGCACGAGCTGTTCGGCCGGGTGACCTCGGTGAACGCGCTGGCCACCACGCACGTCCCGACCCGCTGGGACGAGGACGGCAAGCCGTACGCCGCCACCGCCGACGACTCCGCCTACGGCATCTTCGAGATCGAGGGCGGTGTCGTCGCCCAGATCAACTCCAGCTGGGACGTGCGCGTCAACCGCGACGAGCTGGTCGAGTTCCAGGTGGACGGCACGGAGGGCTCGGCGGTCGCCGGTCTGCGCAACTGCCGTGTCCAGCACCGCAGCGCGACGCCGAAGCCGGTCTGGAACCCGGACCTGCCCGCCACCTACTCCTTCCGCGACCAGTGGCAGGAGGTCCCGGACAACACGGAGTTCGACAACGGCTTCAAGGTCCAGTGGGAGCTCTTCCTCAAGCACGTGTACGCCGGTGCCGACTACCACTGGGACCTGCTCGCCGGTGCGCGCGGTGTGCAGATGGCCGAGCTGGGCCTGAAGTCGTCCGCCGAGGGCCGCCGTCTCGACGTTCCGGAGATCTCGCTGTGACGATCCAACTCCCTGACTTCCAGGGCGGGTTCAGGGCGTACGAGCCCCGCACCGAGCCGTTCGCGGTGAAGACGGCCACGCCCTTCACCTCCCGTACGGTCTTCTCGGCGGCGCACGTCGTGGCGGACCCCTTCGCGGACACCACGCCCGACGCTCCCGCCGCCGTCGACTGGGACGCCACCCTCGCCTTCCGCCGCCATCTGTGGTCCCACGGGCTCGGTGTCGCCGAGGCGATGGACACCGCCCAGCGCGGCATGGGCCTGGACTGGGCGGGCGCGGCCGAGCTGATCCGCCGCAGCGCCGCCGAGGCCAAGTCGGTCGGCGGGCTCATCGCCTGCGGCGTCGGCACCGACCAGCTCACCGGCCCGGCGACCCTGGCGGAGGTCCGGGCGGCCTACGAGGAGCAGCTCGCCCTCGTCGAGGCGTCCGGCGCGCAGGCCATCCTGATGGCCTCCCGGGCGCTCGCGGCGGCGGCCAAGGGCCCCGAGGACTATCTGGAGGTCTACGGCCACCTGCTCCGCCAGGCCACCGAGCCGGTGATCCTGCACTGGCTCGGCCCGATGTTCGACCCGGCGCTGGAGGGCTACTGGGGGTCGAGCGACCTCGACGCGGCCACGGACGTGTTCCTCGAGGTCATCGCCGCCCACCCCGACAAGGTCGACGGCATCAAGGTCTCGCTCCTGGAGGCCCAGCGCGAGATCGACATCCGGCGCCGCCTCCCGCAGGGCGTGCGCTGCTACACCGGCGACGACTTCAACTACCCCGAGCTGATCGCGGGCGACGAGCAGGGGTTCAGCCACGCCCTGCTCGGCATCTTCGATCCGCTGGGCCCGCTGGCGGCCGAGGCGGTCCGCGTCCTGGACACCGGGAACACGGCGGGCTTCCGTGAACTCCTCGACCCCACCGTCGAGTTGTCCCGCCACCTCTTCCAGACGCCGACCCGCTTCTACAAGACCGGCGTGGTGTTCCTGGCGTGGCTCGCGGGCCACCAGAGCCACTTCACGATGGTCGGCGGCCTCCAGTCGGCCCGCTCCCTCCCGCACTTCGCCCGCGCCTACGAACTCGCCGACGGTCTGGGCCTGTTCCCGGACCCGAAGCTGGCGGAGGAGCGCATGAAGATCCTGCTCTCGCTGTACGGAGTGAACCAGTGACCGCGACCGGCGACCTCGCCCGCTTCTCCATCAACCAGATGACGGTCAAGCAGCTGTCGATGCCGGAACTGGCCGACGCCTGCGGCCAGTTGGGCATCACCAACGTCGGTCTGTGGCGCGAGCCCGTCCAGACGTACGGCCTGGAGGCCACGGCCAAGCTGGTCCGCGACGCGGGCCTGACCGTCACCACGCTGTGCCGTGGCGGCTTCTTCACGGCCATCGACGCGGCCGAGCGGGCCGCGGCCCTCGACGACAACCGGCGGGCGGTCGACGAGGCGGCGACGCTGGGCACGGACACCCTGGTACTGGTCTCCGGCGGCCTCCCGGCCGGCTCCAAGGACCTGCACGGCGCCCGAGAGCGCATCGCGGACGCCCTGTCGGTGCTGGGCCCGTACGCCGAGGAGCGCGGTGTGAAGCTGGCCATCGAGCCGCTGCACCCGATGTACGCCTCGGACCGCTGCGTGGTCTCCACGCTCAAGCAGGCCCTGGACCTCGCGGAACGCTTCCCGGCGCACCAGGTCGGCGTCACCGTCGACACGTACCACATCTGGTGGGACGACGACGCCCCCGCGCAGATCGCCCGCGCGGGTGCCGCCGGCCGTATCCACACCTTCCAGCTCGCCGACTGGACCACCCCGCTGCCCGAGGGCGTCCTCAACGGCCGCGGCCAGATCGGCGACGGCGCGATCGACATGCGCGAGTGGCAGAACTACGTCGAGGCGGCGGGCTACACCGGCGCCATCGAGGTCGAGCTCTTCAACGACGACCTGTGGGCACGGGACGGCCGCGAGGTACTGGCGGAGACGGCGGCACGGTTCGTGGAGCACGTCGTGCGGTAGCGAATCGCGTGACGCGCGAACGCCTCGCATCGGCTCACGGTTCGGTGCGAGGCGTCTCCATGTGCGCGTCACCGTCGCCTGTCGGGCATACGTCGTGATCGACGCCAAGTGTTGGCCTGCGTTGCCGCCCGAACCGCTCAGGACGCCGCGTCCGGCCCCTGGTTCACCTGCTGACCGAGGGCGTGCCCTCCGGGGCCTTGAGCAGGCCCTGCGGCAGATACGCGGATCGCACGGCCAGGTCCCACCCGTGCACCTGGACAGCGAGGGCGGCCAGGGCGATCGTCTTCTGCGGGAGCAGACCGCGGGGTGCCCCGTCGGGGGACGCGCTCTGCCTGTGCAGCGTCAGCCGATGCACCAGGGCCTCTTCGAAGGCCGTCTGATCGTCCTCGAGGAGCACGCGCAGCAGTCGCTGATCCGGCGTCAGGTCACCGAGCGCGTTCAGGCGCAGAGCCCCGTCCAGACGCTCGTCGACCTCCGGCATGCACAACGCCACCGACGGCCAGTCCCGGGGCAGGTGACCGTCGGCCTGCGCCAGGTAGCACACCAGGGTGTCCATCTCCGCCAGCTCGCCCGGATCCGACTCCGACTCCAACTTCGAGTACGGCACTCCCTCGTTGATCGTGGAAGCGTGGTCGCGCAGCAACAGCCCGACGGGGTCGTCCTTCTCCCACACCATGCCGCTGATCACGCCCAGAGCGAAGGCGTCCAGCCAGTGCTCCGCGGTGGACGCGTGTTCCACCACGGACTCGAAGTCCTTGTCCTCGCTGCTGATGCTCTCGTTGAGCAGAGAGAACGTGATCTTCTGGTCGCCGTTGGGATAGCTGCCGAGGTCCAGGAATCCCAGGGCGCACTCCGCCGCGGTACGCAGGGCCGTGCGGGAGGGGACGGTGTCGAGCCGGGGGTCCTCCGTCACGGAGCGGGCGGCGAGGTGATCGAGGAGATCGTCGCGCAGCGCCCGCAACTCCGCATCGGAGTAGCAGTCGTACTGCATGGTGTGCCAGCGGTTGAAGGCCCGCCTCCGGATGTCGTCCAGGGCCCGCTCGATACCCCGCTCGCTCACGTCGTGCCGGGCCACTTCCTTGATCGTCATGGTCGTCATCCTGGCAGGCACCACTGACAGCGCGGGCGCCCGGCCCTGCGTGAAAAAATTCTGAGAACGCCGTACAACCCTCCCCCCACCTCGCGGGTCGTACTTGGCATCAGGGCTTCTGGGGAGGGGATCTGGGGGGATCGCGGGGGTTCTGATACGGAGGGGAAACCCGAGGGGGCCTGGTCGACGGACCAGGCCCCCTCGAAGCTTGTCAGGGTGTCGCTAGAAGAACACGCCACACCTGAGCAGCACATTCGCGTACGGCCGTGCCTCGCCGGTCCGCACCACCAGCCGCGCGCCCGCCGAGAGCTCCTTGAGCCGCTCGTGCGACACGAAGTCCAGGCCGCCCTCGCCGAAGTGCCCGTCCAGCAGCTTCGCCGCCGCCGGATTGGCGTCCCGTACCTCCGTGGCCGCCGTCGCCCCCTCCACGACCAGCTCGGCGAGCAGCCCCTCCACCACCTCGGCGAAGGACGGCACCCCGGCCCGGAACGCGAGGTCGACGACGCGGGGGCCGTCGGGTATCGGCATACCGGCGTCGCAGACCAGCACCCCGTCACCATGCCCCAACTCGGCGAGCGCACCGGAGAGATGACGGTTCAGGATTCCCGCCTTCTTCACGGCGCCTCGACCTCCGCCGCGGTGGGGAAGGACGCCTGCGCGCCCTCCTTCGTGACGGCCGCCGCGCCGACCCGGGCCGCGTACGCCGCCGCCTCCGTCAGTGAGGCACCGGCGCCGAGCCGGTAGGCCAGCGCCGCGGTGAACGCGTCGCCCGCACCCGTGGTGTCCACGGCGTCGACCTTCACCGCCGCCACTCGCGACACGCCCTCCGACGACGCCACCAGCGCGCCCTGCGAGCCCAGTGTCACGACCACCGACCGCGGCCCCTTCGCGAGCAGGATCCGCGCCCAGTCCTCGGGCTCGTCCCCGACCGCGGAGTCACCGAGGATCACCTTCGCCTCGTGCTCGTTGACGATCAGCGGGTCACAGGCGGCCAGCACCTCCGTGGGCAACGGCCGCGGTGGCGACGGGTTCAGCACGAAACGGCTGTCCGGCGCCAGGTTCCGCACCACCTCCACGACCGTCTCCAGCGGGATCTCCAACTGGGCGGAGACCACCCGCGAGGCGTGGAAGAGGCTGCCCGCGGCCCGTACGTCCGCCGGGGTCAGCCGGCCGTTGGCGCCCGGCGAGACCACGATGCTGTTGTCCCCCGACGGGTCCACCGTGATCAGCGCGACCCCGGTCGGCGCCCCACCGACCAGCACGCCCACGGTGTCGACCCCGGCCGAGCGCTGCGAGTCCAGCAGCAGCCGGCCGTACGCGTCGTCGCCGACCCGGGCGAGCAGGGCCGTGGCGGCACCCAGCCGGGCGGCCGCGACCGCCTGGTTCGCGCCCTTGCCGCCCGGGTGGACGGCCAGATCGGAGCCGAGCACGGTCTCCCCGGCCCCCGGCCGGCGCTCGACACCGATCACCAGGTCGGCGTTGGCCGACCCTACGACCAGGAGGTCGTAGTCGTACATGAAGATGCTCCCCTAGTAAGTGGCTTCGGACGGGCGGCTCCCCGAGGGGAACCGCCCGTCCGCCCGTCTCAGCCCGCGAAGTCGGCCACGTTCTCCTTCGTGACCACCTTCACCGGCACCATCACCGACTTGGCGACCTTCTCGCCCTCGGCGGCCTTCACCGCGTTCTGTACGGCGATCTTGCCGAGTTCCGCCGGCTGCTGCGCCACCGACGCGTACAGCGTGCCTGCCTTGACGGCTTCGAGGCCGTCCGTGGTTCCGTCGAAGCCGATGACCTGGACGGACTTTCCGGCCTTGGAGCCGAGCGCCTTGAGCGCGCCGAGGGCCATCTCGTCGTTCTCCGCGAAGACACCGGAGATGTCCGGGTTGGCCTGGAGCATGTTGGTCATGACGTCCAGGCCCTTGGTGCGGTCCCAGTCGGCGGGCTGCTTGGCGACGACCTCGATACCCGGGTAGGCCTTGAGCCCCTCGGCGAAACCGGCGCCGCGCTCCCGGCTGGCGGAGGTGCCGGCCATGCCCTGGAGGATCACGATCTTGCCCTTGCCGCCCAGCTTCTCGGCGAGCGACTTGGCGGCGAGCTTGCCGCCGGCGGTGTTGTCGGAGGCGACGAGGGCCGCGGTGCTCGCGTTGTTGACCGCGCGGTCGACGGCCACCAGCGGGATGTCCGCCTTGTTGACGGCCTTCGCCGCCGGGGTCACCGCGTCGGAGTCCACCGGGTTGACGATGATCGTGCCGAGACCCGAACTGGTGAAGTTCTCCAGCTGGTTGGCCTGCTGCGAGGCGTCGTTCTGCGCGTCCGTGACGGTCAGGTCCACGCCCAGCTTCTTCGCCTCGGCCTGCGCACCGGCGCGGATCGACACGAAGAACGGGTTGTTGAGCGTCGACAGGGACAGCCCGATCTTCTGCGACTTCCCCGCGTCCGAGGAGCCACTGTGCAGGAAGGACGTGGCCCCGACGATCGCCACCGCCACCACTGCGGCGAGGAGGTAAGTGGCCGCCTGCCTGCCCTTGTTGCCGGTCCCACTGGCCGTGACCGGGGTCGCCCCGGCCTTGCGCCGCACGGTGTCCAGCAGGACGGCGAGCGCGATGACGACACCGATGACGACCTGCTGCCAGAAGGCGGACACGGAGAGCAGGTTGAGGCCGTTCCTGAGCACCGCCAGGATCAGCGCGCCGATCAGCGTGCCGGACGCCTTGCCCGTGCCACCGGCCAGCGAGGCTCCGCCGATGACGACCGCGGCGATCGCGTCCAGCTCGTAGCCCTGCGCGGCCTGCGGCTGCGCGGAGGAGAGCCGGGAGGCGAGCACGATGCCCGCGGCGGCGGCGAACAGACCGGAGAAGGCGTAGATCGCGAGCTTCTGCCGCTTCACCCGCAGCCCGGAGAGCCGGGCCGCCTCCTCGTTGCCGCCGATCGCGTACATCGAGCGGCCGATGTACGTCCGGCCCAGCACGAACGCCGTGAGCAGACCCATGACCAGCATCACGAGCACCGGCACCGGCAGCCAGCCGCCGAGGGTGTCGCCGAGGTGCGAGACGGAGTCGGGGAAGGCGATGGGGGAGCCCTGCGAGATCACCAGCGACAGACCGCGGGCCACCGACAGCATGGCGAGCGTGGCGATGAACGGCGGCAGCTTCCCGTACGAGATCAGGAAGCCGTTGACCAGGCCGCAGGCTATGCCGGTCGCGACGGCGAGGAGGACAGCCAGGGCGACCGGCATGCCTTCCGAAGTCGCGCTCCAGGCGAGGACGGTGGCGGAGAGGGCGGCGACCGAACCGACCGAGAGGTCGATGCCCGCCGAGACGATCACGAAGGTGACGCCGAAGGCGAGGATGGCGGTCACGGCCGCCTGGACGCCGACGTTGAGCAGGTTGTCCGTCGTCAGGAAGTCGCCGGACAGTGCCGACATGGCGATGACGAGGACGATCAGCGCGGTGAGCGCGCCGTTGTCGAGGAGGAGGCGGCGAAGCCCCGAGGCGCCACTCGCGCCCGTCGTGCTCTTGAGCGTGTCAGTGGCCACGGGTGGCCTCCGTTTCGGTCTTCTCGTTCGTGGGGTTGCTGACGGCGAGGGCCATCACGGCGTCCTGCGAGGCCTCGTCGGCGGAGAGTTCACCCGCGATCCGGCCCTGGGCCATGACCAGGACCCGGTCGCTCATGCCGAGCACCTCGGGCAGATCGCTGGAGATCATGAGGACGGCGGCGCCCGCGGCCGTCAGTTCGTTGATGAGCTGGTAGATCTCGACCTTGGCGCCGACGTCGATACCGCGCGTCGGCTCGTCGAGGATCAGCACCTTGGTGTCGGCGAGCAGCCACTTGCCGATGACGACCTTCTGCTGGTTGCCGCCGGAGAGCGTGCGCACATGCTGCTGGAGCCCGGCCATCCGTACGCCCAGCTGCTCGGCGATCCGGGCCGCGTTCTCCCGCTGCCCCTTCAGATCGACGAGCCCCGCGCGCGTGGCCGAACGCAGCGTCACCAGACCGAGGTTCTCCTCCACGGAGGCGTCCAGGACGAGCCCCTGGCCCTTGCGGTCCTCGGGGATGAGCCCGATCCCGGCCGCCATGGCGGAGTTGACGTCATGCCCCTTCAGCGGCGCCCCGGCGACCTTCACGGTGCCCTTGTCGTACGGGTCGGCGCCGAACACGGCCCGCACGACCTCGGTACGACCGGCGCCGACCAGCCCGGCGATGCCGACGACCTCACCGGCGTGCACCCGGAAGCTGACGTCGTGGAAGACCCCGTCGCGGGTGAGCCCCTCGACGGAGAGCAGCGCGTCGCCCTTCTCCGGCACCTCACGCGGGTACTGCTGCTCGATCGAGCGCCCCACCATGAGCCGTACGAGTTCGTCCTCGGGAGTCGACGCCGGCACCTGCCCGACGGACCTGCCGTCGCGGATGACCGTGACCCGGTCGCCGAGGGCGGCGATCTCCTCGAGGTGGTGGGTGATGAAGACGATGCCCACGCCGTCCTCGCGCAGCTTGCGCACGATGGCGAAGAGCTTGTCGACCTCCTCGGAGGTGAGCACGGCGGTCGGCTCGTCCATGATCAGCACGCGCGCGTCCAGGCTGAGCGCCTTGGCGATCTCGACCATCTGGAGGCGCGCGATGCCGAGTTCGCGGACACGCGTGCGTGGCGAGACGCTGACCCCGACGCGCTTCAGCAGCACCTCGGCGTCGGCCTCCATCCTCTTCCGGTCGATCATGCCGAGGCGGCGCGGCTGGCGCCCCAGGAAGATGTTCTCGGCGACCGTGAGGTCGGGCACGAGGTTGAACTCCTGGTAGATGGTGGCGATCCCGAGGCGCTCGGAGTCCTGCGCGCCATGGATGCGCACCTCCTCACCACCGGCCAGGATCCGCCCGCCATCGGGCGTGTAGGCGCCGGAGAGCATCTTGATGAGGGTGCTCTTGCCCGCGCCGTTCTCACCGAGGAGGACATGCACCTCGCCACGGCGCAGATCGAAGTCGACGCCGTCCAGCGCGACCACGCCCGGGAAGGTCTTCCTTATGCCCTCGATGCGCAGCAACTCGTCCTGGTTGCTCACGACTGGCTCCTGTTCTGTGCGGAGGCCGACTCGGGGGAAGCCGGCCGCTCGCCGCACGAGCGGCGTACGACGAGACGGGCGGGGAGGGTGACGGACTGCGGGGGCCGTCCCTCGATGCGGTCGACGAGCGCGCGCACGGCGGCCCGGCCCAGCTCGCCCGTGGGCTGGGCGACCGCGGTGATCGGTGGATCGGTGTGCACGAACCACGGGATGTCGTCGAACGCGGCGAGCCCGATGTCCTCCGGAACCCGCAGCCCACGCGCGCGTACGGCGTCCAGGGCGCCGAGCGCCATCAGGTTGTCGGCCGCGAAGACGACCTCGGGCGGCTCGGGCAGGTCGAGGAAGCCCTCGGTGACCCGCCGGCCGCTCTCGGCCTGGAAGTCGCCCTGCCCTATGTAGGTGTCGGGGAGTTCGAGACCGTGCGCGTGCAGCGCCTCCCGGAAGGCGTCCACGCGCTCGCGGCCGGTGGTGGTGGCCGCCGGGCCCGCGATGATGGCGAGCCTGCGGTGCCCGAGCGCGTGCAGATGCGCGACGAGATCGCGCACGGCGTCCCGCCCGTCGGATCGGACGACGGGCACATCGACGCCGGGGATCCACCGGTCCACGAAGACCATCGGGGTGCCCCCGCGCGCGGCGTCCAGCATCAGCGGGGAGCCGCCGTCGGTGGGGGAGACGAGGAGGCCGTCGATACGGCGGTCCAGCAGGGTCCGTACGTGGTGGTCCTGGAGGTCGGGCCGTTCGTCGGCGTTGCCGATGATCACGCTGTACCCCAGCGCGCGGGCCTCCTCCTCGACGGAGCGGGCCAGCTCGGTGAAGTAGGGGTTCATCACGTCGCTGATGACCAGGCCGAGGGTGCGGGTCTGGTCGGTGCGCAGCGACCGGGCGACGGCGTTCGGGCGGTAGCCCAGCGTCTCGACAGCGGCCAGCACACGGGTGCGTGCGTCCTCGCTGACCGACGGATGGTCGTTCAGGACGCGCGACACCGTGGCGACGGAGACCCCCGCCTCGGCAGCGACGTCCTTGATGCTCGCCATCGCCGCTCCACCTCCTCGTGGAATCGATTACACGACTTCGTGTACCGAGGATTGGAATCGATTACACGACTGTTGACAAGACCCCGAGACCGGATCGTGATGTCCTGGAGGAGTGGGGGGCCGCTTCCTCGAGGAGGAGCCATGACAGCTGCGGCGCGGAACGACGTACCCATAGCGATGGAAGGCGGCGGGGTGGAAGTGCGCACCCGGCCGATCGGCGGCGGCCTGTCCGTCGGCTACTTCCGGCTGCCCGAGGGCACGGACATGGGCCCGGCCCTGAAGGGCATGCCCGACGACGCCTGCCAGTGCCCGCACTGGGGCTACCTGCTGAAGGGCCGGCTGCGGATGCTCACGCCGGACGGAGAGGAGATCTACGAGGCGGGCCAGGCCTACTACTGGGCGCCCGGCCATGTCCCCCTCGCCCTGGAGGACTGCGAGTTCGTGGAGTTCTCCCCGACGGAGGAGTTCGAGACGGTGATCAACCACGTGAAGTCACAAGCCGGCTGACCTGTCAGTGCCGACCGGTACCGTCGGATCATGTCCAATCTGACGGTGGGTGGGGGCGGCGGCGAACGCCGACTCGCCGTGCTCGAGGGCGTACTGGAGCGGATCACGTACGCCAACGAGGAGAACGGCTACACGGTCGCCCGCGTCGACACCGGCCGGGGCGGCGGCGATCTGCTGACCGTCGTCGGCGCGCTGCTCGGCGCCCAGGTGGGGGAGTCCCTGCGGATGGAGGGCCGCTGGGGCTCCCACCCGCAGTACGGCAAGCAGTTCACCGTCGAGAACTACACGACGGTCCTGCCCGCCACCGTCCAGGGCATCCGCCGCTACCTCGGCTCGGGCCTGGTCAAGGGCATCGGCCCCGTCTTCGCCGACCGCATCACCCAGCACTTCGGCCTGGACACCCTCCAGATCATCGAGGAGGAGCCCAAGCGGCTCATCGAGGTCCCCGGCCTCGGCCCCAAGCGGACCAGGAAGATCGCCGACGCCTGGGAGGAGCAGAAGGCGATCAAGGAGGTCATGCTCTTCCTCCAGACCGTGGAGGTCTCCACCTCCATCGCCGTGCGGATCTACAAGAAGTACGGCGACGCCTCCATCTCCGTCGTGAAGAACCAGCCCTACCGCCTCGCCTCCGACGTCTGGGGCATCGGCTTCCTCACCGCCGACAAGATCGCCCAGTCCGTCGGCATCCCGCACGACAGCCCGGAGCGCGTCAAGGCGGGCCTGCAGTACGCGCTGTCGCAGTCCGCCGACCAGGGGCACTGCTATCTCCCCGAGGAGAAGCTGATCGCCGACGCGGTGAAGCTGCTCCAGGTCGACACCGGCCTGGTCATCGAGTGCCTCGCCGAACTGGCGGCGCCCCCCGAGGAGGGCGAGGACCCCGGCGTCGTACGAGAGAAGGTCCCCGGGGAGCACGGCGAGGCGGTCACCGCGATCTACCTCGTCCCCTTCCACCGCGCCGAACTCTCCCTCTCCGCCCAGCTGTTGCGCCTGCTGCGCACCGACGAGGACCGCATGCCCGGCTTCCGTGACGTGGCCTGGGACAAGGCGCTGAGCTGGCTCAAGGGCCGCACCGGCGCCGACCTCGCCCCCGAGCAGGAGGCCGCCGTGAAACTGGCGCTCACCGAGAAGGTCGCCGTCCTCACCGGCGGCCCCGGCTGCGGCAAGTCCTTCACGGTCCGCTCGATCGTGGAGCTCGCCCGGGCCAGGAAGGCCAGGGTCGTCCTCGCCGCCCCCACCGGACGCGCCGCCAAGCGTCTGGCCGAGCTCACCGGCGCCGAGGCCTCCACCGTCCACCGCCTGCTGGAGCTCAAGCCCGGCGGCGACGCGGCCTACGACAAGGACCGCCCCCTCCAGGCCGACCTGGTCGTGGTCGACGAGGCGTCCATGCTGGACCTGCTGCTCGCCAACAAGCTGGTGAAGGCGGTCCCGCCGGGCGCACATCTGCTGTTCGTCGGTGACGTGGACCAGTTGCCGAGCGTCGGCGCCGGGGAGGTCCTGCGCGACCTCCTCGCCGACGGCAGCCCCATCCCCGCCGTACGCCTCACGCGCGTGTTCCGTCAGGCCCAGCAGTCCGGCGTCGTCACCAACGCCCACCGGATCAACGCCGGGCAGCACCCCGTCACCGACGGCATGAAGGACTTCTTCCTCTTCGTCGAGGACGAGACGGAGGAGGCCGGCCGGCTCACCGTGGACGTCGCCGCCCGGCGAATTCCGGCCAAGTTCGGGCTCGACCCGCGCCGCGACGTCCAGGTCCTGGCCCCCATGCACCGCGGCCCCGCGGGCGCCGGCACCCTCAACGGCCTGTTGCAGCAGGCCATCACGCCAGGGCGCCCCGATCTGCCCGAGAAGCGGTTCGGCGGCAGGGTCTTCCGCGTCGGCGACAAGGTCACCCAGATTCGCAACAATTACGAGAAGGGCGAGAACGGCGTCTTCAACGGCACCGTGGGCGTCGTCACCTCGCTCGACCCGGTGGAGCAGCGCCTCACGGTACTGACGGACGAGGACGAGGAGGTGCCGTACGAATTCGACGAACTGGACGAACTGGCCCATGCGTACGCGGTGACGATTCACCGCTCCCAGGGCAGTGAATATCCCGCCGTCGTGATCCCCGTCACGACCGGAGCATGGATGATGCTTCAACGGAACCTGCTCTACACGGCGGTCACCCGGGCCAAGAAGCTGGTCGTCCTGGTCGGTTCACGCAAGGCGATCGGTCAGGCGGTGCGGACGGTGTCGGCAGGACGGCGCTGTACCGCTCTCGACTTCCGCCTCTCACCGCGCCCCCTGCGGGAGTGAGGTGGGACGCGGTGCCACGCAACGCGAAAAATGATCGATCAAATGAGTCACGAAGGTCACAGAGCCCTTCCGGAACCGGGTCGGGGAGGGGCAGGATGGACAAGTTGGCGGCACTGAGTGCCGCCAATAGGCCCAATGGTCGACCCCCAGTGCACTCTCCTGCGCCGAATGGGGGATGGTAGAGACAGTCAGGGCAACCTCGAAGATGAGGCACAACGTCGGGTGAGGGAAGACGTGAGCGACAACTCTGTAGTACTGCGGTACGGCGACGGCGAGTACACCTACCCGGTGATCGACAGCACCGTCGGCGACAAGGGCTTCGACATCGGCAAGCTCCGCGCCCAGACCGGTCTGGTGACGCTGGACAGTGGCTACGGCAACACCGCGGCCTATAAATCCGCCGTCACCTACCTCGACGGCGAGGCGGGCATCCTCCGGTACCGCGGCTACCCGATCGAGCAGCTGGCCGAGCGCTCCACCTTCCTGGAGGTGGCCTACCTGCTGATCAACGGTGAGCTGCCGACCGTCGACGAGCTCTCGGTGTTCAAGAACGAGATCACGCAGCACACCCTGCTGCACGAGGACGTCAAGAACTTCTACCGTGGCTTCCCGCGCGACGCCCACCCGATGGCCATGCTGTCGTCGGTCGTCAGCGCCCTGTCGACGTTCTACCAGGACAGCCACAACCCGTTCGACGAGAACCAGCGCAACCTCTCGACGATCCGGCTGCTCGCCAAGCTTCCGACCATCGCCGCGTACGCGTACAAGAAGTCGATCGGTCACCCGTTCGTCTACCCGCGCAACGACCTCGGTTACGTCGAGAACTTCCTGCGCATGACCTTCTCGGTGCCGGCCCAGGAGTACGAGCTGGACCCGGTCGTCGTCTCGGCGCTCGACAAGCTCCTCATCCTGCACGCCGACCATGAGCAGAACTGTTCGACCTCGACGGTCCGCCTGGTCGGCTCGTCCCAGGCGAACATGTTCGCGTCGATCTCGGCCGGCATCTCCGCCCTGTGGGGCCCGCTGCACGGCGGCGCCAACCAGTCCGTCCTGGAGATGCTCGAGGGCATCCAGGCCAACGGCGGCGACGTCGACTCCTTCATCCGCAAGGTGAAGAACAAGGAGGACGGCGTCCGCCTGATGGGCTTCGGCCACCGGGTGTACAAGTCCTTCGACCCGCGCGCGAAGATCATCAAGGCCGCCGCGCACGACGTCCTCTCGGCCCTCGGCAAGTCCGACGAGCTGCTGGACATCGCCCTGAAGCTGGAGGAGCACGCGCTCTCCGACGACTACTTCGTCTCGCGCAACCTCTATCCCAACGTCGACTTCTACACCGGCCTCATCTACCGGGCCATGGGCTTCCCGACCGAGATGTTCACGGTCCTCTTCGCCCTCGGCCGCCTCCCGGGCTGGATCGCCCAGTGGCACGAGATGATCAAGGAGCCCGGCTCCCGCATCGGCCGCCCCCGCCAGATCTACACGGGCGTGGTCGAGCGCGACTTCGTCCCGGTCGAGGAGCGCTGACACCTGCCGGTGAGGGGGCGCCGTTGTGCAGGTGCCCCGTCGCCGGGCGGATCTTCCCTGGTTGCGCGGGCGTGGTGAGCCTGATTGCGGCCGGGGGTCCGGGGGTTGTCCCCCGGGTGAGTGCTGCCACGAGCGTCGTCGAGCGCGACTTCGTCCCGGTCGAGGAGCGCTAGGCGCTCCGCTGGAAGGGCCGGGGGTGCTGTGGTCACCTGCGGCGCCGTCGTGGCTGGTCGGCAGTTCCCCGCGCCCCTTAGGGCGTTTTGGGCCCCGTATGCCGGATTCGGCTGCGGGGTCCTTCCTGTGCGCGCGGTGAAAGAAGAAGGCGCCCTGGCGCCAGTCCCCCCACGGGCCGACGTCCAGGGCGCCTTCCCATGTCCCGGTGCGGATTCCCCCCACGGGATCCGGCCGGG
This sequence comes from Streptomyces sp. RG80, assembly GCF_040446465.1. Taxonomy (NCBI): domain Bacteria; kingdom Bacillati; phylum Actinomycetota; class Actinomycetes; order Kitasatosporales; family Streptomycetaceae; genus Streptomyces; species Streptomyces sp. RG80. Next base: position 16,523 of record NZ_JBEAAJ010000007.1, read on the forward strand.
CGTCTGAGAGAGCAGCGCCTGAATTCGCTGTCTTTCGGTACTGCCAGGTACTGCTGGGTGGTGCCGTTGAGCAGAACGAGCAAAAGTCGCCGTACTACTCCTGTGTGCGATCTGCCGGGACGCGCACGGTCGGGAGGGCCGCTCAAAGCTTCCCGAAGTGCGTGCCCCGGCAACGCATCTCTGAGGAAGTCCCCCAAGACATCCTCAGATGCCAGGATGCGCCCCCCAAGACGCGGCCTGACATCGTCAACTTAGACCTTCGAACCCCTTCGATGGTTACGTTCACATCACTGTGATCTGCGTCTCTTGCATATGTCCGTTAGATACGCAAGAGGCCCGATACGTCGATCGAGGCCCAAGCGTAAGGATGATGCGCGAGCCTTGTGAAGAGCTTATGTGAGTGGCGCGCTGGACTCCAGAGGGGCCCCTCAACGGAATGCGCGCAGACGCAGGCTGTTCGTCACCACGAAGACCGAGGAGAACGCCATCGCGGCACCGGCGATCATCGGGTTCAGCAATCCCGCGGCGGCCAGCGGCAGCGCGGCCACGTTGTAGCCGAACGCCCACACCAGGTTCCCCTTGATCGTGCGCAGCGTCCGCCGCGACAGCCGGATCGCGTCGGCGGCCACCCGCAGGTCCCCGCGCACCAGCGTCAGATCGCCCGCCTCGATCGCCGCGTCGGTCCCGGTCCCCATGGCCAGCCCCAGGTCCGCGGTGGCGAGCGCGGCCGCGTCGTTGACCCCGTCCCCGACCATGGCCACGACCCGCCCCTCGGCTCGCAGCTGCCTCACCACGTCGACCTTGTCCTCGGGCAGCACCTCGGCGACGACCCGCTCGATCCCGACCTGCCGGGCCACCGCCTCCGCGACCGCATGGTTGTCCCCGGTCAGCAGCACCGGCGTCAGCCCCAGCGCCCGCAACTCCCGCACCGCCTCGGCGCTGGTCTCCTTCACCGCGTCCGCGACGGCCACGACACCCCGCGCCACCCCGTCCCAGCCGACCACCACGGCCGTACGTCCGCCGCTCTCGGCCTCTTCCTTGATCCGGGCCAACTCCTCAGGCAGAACGTCGTAAAGGCGCCCCACGGCCACGTCACAGCCCTCCACGCGCCCACGCACGCCCCGCCCGGGCACGTTCTCGAACCCCTCGACCTCCGGCAGCGGCCCGACCCGCTCCTCGGCACCGGCCGCGACCGCCCGCCCGACGGGGTGCTCGGAGGCGTGCTCCAGGGCACCCGCGAGCCGCAGCACCTGCTTCTCGTCGGAGCCCTCGGCGGCGTACACCTCCTGGAGGGTCATGCGTCCGGTGGTCACCGTGCCGGTCTTGTCGAGTACGACGGTGTCGACGCGGCGCGTGGACTCCAGCACCTCGGGACCCTTGATGAGGATGCCGAGCTGCGCGCCCCGCCCCGTGCCCACCATCAGCGCGGTCGGCGTGGCGAGCCCCAGGGCGCACGGGCAGGCGATGATCAGCACGGCGACGGCCGCGGTGAACGCGGCGACCGTGTCCCCGGTGACACCCAGCCAGGCCCCGAAGGTGGCGACGGCGACGAGGATCACCGCCGGTACGAACACCGCGGAGATCCGGTCGGCGAGCCGCTGCACCTCCGCCTTGCCGTTCTGCGCCTCCTCGACCAGCCTCGCCATCCGCGCGAGCTGGGTGTCGGCGCCCACGCGCGTGGCCTCGACGACGAGCCGCCCGCCGGCGTTCACGGTCGCGCCCGCGACAGGGGACCCCACCGTCACGTCCACCGGCACCGACTCCCCGGTCAGCATGGACGCGTCCACCGCGGAGGCGCCCTCGACGACCGTGCCGTCGGTGGCGACCTTCTCCCCGGGCCGTACGACGAACCAGTCCCCGACCGCCAGCCGCCCCACCGGGACGCGCACCTCGCGCCCGTCCCTCAGTACCGCCACGTCCTTCGCGCCCAACTCCATCAGCGCCCGCAGAGCCGCCCCCGCGCGGCGCTTGGAGCGGGCCTCCAGATAGCGGCCGAGCAGGATGAACGCGGTGACCCCTGCGGCCACTTCGAGGTAGATGGTCGAGGCGCCGTCGGCGCGCGAGACGGTGAACCTGAACTCGTCCTTCATGCCCGCCATGCCCGCGTCACCGAAGAACAGCGCCCACAGCGACCAGCCGAACGCGGCCAGCGTGCCCAGCGAGACCAGCGTGTCCATGGTGGCCGCGGCATGCCGCGCGTTGGTCCAGGCCGCCTTGTGGAAGGGCAGCCCGCCCCAGACGACGACAGGGGAGGCGAGGGTGAGCGCCAGCCACTGCCAGTTGTCGAACTGGAGGGCCGGGATCATCGACAGCAGCACGACCGGGACGGCGAGGAGGACGGTGACGACGAGACGCTGCCGTAGCGACGTCAACTCCGGGTCCGCGTCCGGCGCTTCCTCCTGAGCCTCCGCCTGAGGCGGCTCCGGCTCCTCCGCGGTGTACCCGGTCTTCACCACCGTGGCGATCAGATCCGCGACCCCGACCCCTTCGACGTAACTGACCTTCGCCTTCTCGGTGGCGTAGTTCACCGTCGCGGTGACCCCGTCCATCCGATTGAGCTTCTTCTCCACGCGCGCGGCGCAGGAAGCACAGGTCATCCCACCGATGAGGAGCTCGACTTCGGAGGTGGGGGCTATAGGGGTGTCGATGGTGCCGGCCATTTCCATACTCCGGGTGCGGGGAGCGCCCCGTCAGGGGCGCGGGGAACTGCGCGACAAGCCACGACGGCGCCGCACTCGCGAGACGACCATCGTGGCACTGTCAGACGCGCACTCTCAGACCGTACCGACCAGCTCGAACCCGGCCTCGTCCACGGCGGCGCGTACCGCCTCCTCCTCCAGCGCGGCCTCGGAGACGACGGTGACCTCACCGGTCGACGCGACGGCCTTCACCGAGGTGACGCCCGCGATCTCGGAGATCTCGCCGGACACGGAGCCCTCACAGTGTCCGCAGCTCATCCCGCTCACCTTGTAGACGGTGGTGACGGAGCCCTGGGTGTCGGTCTGGGCGCTCATGTCGTTCTCCTCATCGAGGTGTGTGACGCTTGTGTCCCACAGCCTATACCCCTAGGGGGTATTTCTCCAAGAGGAGCCGCACCGCAGTCCAGCTAACGGCAAATCCCGCCAGTTGGGGCTAGTTGAAACCAGTTGGGCGGATTTGCCCGAACCCTATGGTAAGTACGCCCTATGTCGCAGGCCGGGACGCTCATCCTCATCATGTCCATCGCGGTGCTGGCGCCCCTGCTGGCGTACGGGATCAGCCGGTGGCTTCCCGTACCGCTCGTCATCTTCGAGATCGTGCTGGGCATCCTGGTCGGCCCGGATGTGCTGGGCTGGGCGGGCGACGGACAGGTCGTCGACACCCTGTCCGACCTCGGACTGACGATGCTGATCTTCCTCGCCGGGTACGAGATCGAGTTCGACAAGGTCCGCGGGGACACCCTGAAGCGCGCGTTGTGGGCCTGGGTGATCTCGCTCGGGGTGGGGCTCGGGGTGGCCTCGGCGCTCTCCGGCTGGTCCAAGGGCGTCTACATCGGCACGGCCCTGACCAGCACCGCCCTCGGCACGATCCTGCCGGTCCTGCGCGACGCGGGGGATCTGCGTTCGCGGTTCGGCTCGGTGATGATGGCGTTCGGCGCGGTGGGGGAGTTCGGGCCGGTCATCGCCATGGCGCTGCTGCTGAGCGGGCGTTCGCCGGGGCGGTCGACGGTGGTGCTCGCCGTCTTCGCCCTGCTGACGGCCGGGGCGGTGTGGTGGGCGATGCGGCCGCGCCCACCGTGGTTCTCCCGGGTGATCGCGAGAACCCTGCACAGCAGCGGCCAGTTCGCCGTACGGCTGGTCGTCCTGCTGCTCATGGTGATGCTCGGCATCTCCCAGGCCCTCGGCCTCGACACCCTGCTCGGCGCCTTCGCCGCCGGGGTGATCACGCGCCTGGTGCTGCACGGGGCGGCGCCGGAGAGTGCCGGGCCCGTCCTGGAGAAGGTGGAGGCGATGGGGTTCGGCTTCCTGGTGCCGGTGTTCTTCGTGGTCACCGGCATCGAGTTCGACCTGGACGCGCTGCTGTCCGGCGGCCGCGCGCTGCTGCTCCTGCCGGTCTTCCTGCTGCTGTTCGTACTGGTCCGAGGTCTCCCGGTGTACGCCCTCGCCCCGCACGACCTGCTGCCACCGGACCGGCGCGCCCTCACCCTCTTCGCCTCCACGGCGCTGCCCCTCGTCGTCGCCATCACCACGATCGGCGTCGAGGACAAGGTCCTGAAGACGGAGGAGGCGGCGGCGCTGGTCGGCGCCGGAATGCTGTCGGTGCTCCTGTTCCCGCTGGCGGGACTGCGGTTGCGCGGGGAGCGGGCGGCGGCGGAGCGGGTGGGGGCGGAGGCGGTGGCGAAGGGGGACGAGGCCTGGTGAGGTCTGAGGGTTCGCCGGTCAGTCGGCGGCCGGGGTCGCGGTGACGCTCCCGGTCCGGCCGAGTCGGTCGCCGACGAGCGGGTCGAGATAGCGGATCAGGGCGTACTTCAGCTCCTGGACGAACGCGTCGCGCTCGGCGCCCTCGTGGGCGAGGACCAGGTCGAGGCCCGCCATGTAGATGCCGAGCACCATCTGGCCGGTGCGCAGGATGTCGGCGCGGGGCGCTTCGGGCAGGAACGACGTGAGCAGGCTCTCGATCCGGCCGAGGAGCGTCTCGTGCAGGGCGTCGTGCTTCTCGGTGAGCCGGCCCGGGACGTCGGGGCCGTGCATCAGCGCGAAGAACACCGGGTGCCGGCAGTTGAAGTCGATGAACCGGTCCACAGCGGCTCCGACGGCCTCCTCCAGCGGGGTCGCCGGGTCGATCGGGGCGAGCGCCTCGCCGTACGCGTCCCGCATCTCGTGCATCAGGCGGTCGCCCAGCTCGATCGCGATCGCTTCCTTGTTCGGGAAGAACTGGTAGAGCGTGCCCGGTGAGACGCCCGCCTCGCGGGCGATCGCGTTGGTGCTGGCGGCGGTGTAGCCGGTCGTGCAGAAGACGGCGGCGGCGGCTTCCAGCAACTGGGCGACACGGCGTTCACCACGGGCCTGACGACGACGCGGCTGCGCTTCCTTCTCCCGGGCTTCCCGCTGCTGCGATTCCTTCTCCTGCGAGTCCTGCTGGTCCCGCTGCTCCTGATGGCCGGACACGCGTTATCCCCAACTCTCCGAACGGGATTGACAAACGCGAGAGATCGCTCGCATTCTGGTTCTGGAGAAATGCGAGCGCTGTCTCGTGTTTTTCACTCTACGGCTTCCATGGTGAAGGGGACACCGCACGATGACCGAAGTCAACGAGCGGCCGCGCGTCGGGGGATGGACGAGGTTCGTGACCGCGCGGCCCCGGTTGTCGCTGCTGGCGGCCCTGGTCCTCACGGCCCTCGCCGTGCTGGCCGGCAGTGGAGTCGCCGACCGTATGGGCGCCGGCGGCTGGGAGGACCCGGACGCCGAGTCCACGTACGCCACCAGGGCGCTGGAGCGCGAGTTCCCGGACTCCCAGCCCAACCTCCTGCTCCTGGTCGACGCGGGCCGCGCCTCGGTGGACGACCCCGCGGTCGCGGCCGAGGCCGAGCGACTGACGGAGCGTCTGGCGGGCGAGAAGGACGTCACGGGCGTCGGCTCCTACTGGGCCACCGGCGCCCCCGCCCTGCGCGCGAAGGACGGCCACGAGGCGCTGATCGCGGCCCGCATCACGGGCGACGAGAAGGCGATGGGGGAGACCCTGGACCGGCTCGCGCCCTCCTTCCGGGGCGCGCACGGACCGGTGGACGTGACCATCGGCGGCCCGGTCGCCGTGCGGCACGAGATGCAGACGATCATCCAGGAGGACCTCACCCGGGCCGAGCTGATCGCCCTGCCGGTGACGCTCGTCCTGCTCGTGATGGTCTTCGGCAGCGCGGTCGCCGCCCTGCTGCCCCTCGGCATCGGCATCGTGGCGATCCTGGGCACCAACGCGGTGCTGCGCGGGCTGACCGAGTTCACCGACGTCTCGGTCTTCGCGATGAACCTCACCACGGCCCTGGGCCTGGGCCTCGCCATCGACTACGCCCTGTTCATCGTCCGCCGCTTCCGAGAGGAACTGGCCGGCGGCGCCGACCCGACGACCGCCGTCGGCACCACCCTGCGCACGGCGGGCCGTACGGTCTTCTTCTCCGCCCTCACGGTCGCGGTGTCCCTGGCCGCGATGCTGCTCTTCCCGCAGTACTTCCTGCGGTCCTTCGCGTACGCCGGCATGGCGGTCGTCCTCCTGGCCGCGGCCTCCGCCCTGATCCTGCTCCCGGCGGCGCTGGTCCTGCTGGGCGAGCGGGTCAACTCCTGGGACATGCGGCGGCTGTTCCTCCGCGGGAGGCGGAGGCCGTCCGGCGAGAGTGAGGCGCCCGGCACGGATGAAGCGGCGGAAGCGCGAGTGGCGGCAGAGACGGAGAAGGCGCCGGACACGGAGAAGGTGCCCGGCACCGGCTGGTCCCGCACCGCGACCCTGGTCATGCGCAGGGCCCCCTTCTTCGCCCTCGGCACCACCGCCGTCCTCGTCCTCCTCGGACTCCCCTTCCTGGGCGTCAAGTTCGGCACCGCCGACGACCGCCAGCTGCCCTCGACCGCCGAGTCGCATGTCGTGCAGCAGCACATCAGGGACACCTTCCCGGGCAGCCCCGGCGGCGGCCTGGAGGTTCTGGCGGAGGGGCGCGCGACCCAGGCCCAGTACGCCGACTACAAGGAACGGATCACCGAACTCCCGGGCGTACTGCGGGTCGACGGCCCCCTGGTGAAGGGCGAGGCGGCGTACTTCACCGTGCAGCCGAAGGGCGAGGCGGTGGACGAGGAGGCCCAGCGTCTGGTCGGCGAACTTCGCGAACTGCGGGCCCCCTTCGACACCGAGGTGACCGGCACGGCGGCCGTCCTGGTCGACTCCAAGGACGCGATAGCCGAGCAACTGCCGTGGGCGGCCGCCTTCATAGCGATCGTCACGCTGATCCTGGTCTTCCTCCTGACCGGCAGCGTGCTGATACCGATCCAGGCCGTGGTGCTCAACGCGCTCAGCCTGACGGCCATGTTCGGCGCGGTGGTCTGGGTCTTCCAGGACGGCCACCTGTCCGGCCTGCTCGGCTTCACCAGCCCCGGCTCGATCGAGACGACCCTGCCGGTCCTGATGTTCTGCGTCGCCTTCGGCCTCTCCATGGACTACGGCGTCTTCCTGCTCTCCCGCATCAAGGAGGAGTACGACACCACCGGCGACCACGAGGAGGCGGTCCGCCACGGCCTCCAGCGCACCGGCGGCCTGATCACGGCGGCGGCGGTGATCCTGGCGGTGGTGATGGTCGCGATCGGCACGTCCAGGGTGACGAACACCAAGATGCTGGGCCTCGGCATCGCGCTGGCGGTCCTGATGGACGCGATGATCGTACGGAGCCTGCTGGTACCGGCGGTGATGAAGCTGACCGGGAGGGCGACATGGTGGGCACCTGCCGGGCTGCGCCGCTTCCACGACCGCTTCGGTCTGAGCGAGGGAGGCGAGAACCCAGCCGGGCGCGAGACCAGCCACGATGTACCCGCAGACCGAAACGGCGAGGGGATGGCAGATGCGAGCGGTGATCTTCGACAGGTTCAGCGAACCCGCTGAGGTACGAGACGTCCCCGACCCGGTGCCGCCCGCCCACGGCGTCGTCGTACGCGTCGAGGCCACCGGCCTCTGCCGAAGCGACTGGCACGGCTGGCAGGGCCACGACCCGGACATCACCCTGCCCCACGTACCCGGCCACGAACTCGCCGGTGTCGTAGAAGCAGTCGGCACCGCGGTCACCGCCTGGCGCCCCGGCGAAAGAGTGACGGTCCCCTTCGTGTGCGCCTGCGGCACCTGCGCGACCTGCGCCGCCGGCGACCACCAGATCTGCGAGCGCCAGACCCAGCCCGGCTTCACGCACTGGGGCTCGTTCGCCCAGTACGTGGCGCTGGACCACGCCGACGTGAACCTCGTGGCGATCCCCGACGACCTCTCCTACGCCACCGCGGCGGCGCTGGGCTGCCGTTTCGCCACGGCGTTCCGTGCGGTGGTGCAGCAGGGGAGGGTCGCCGCGGGGGAGTGGGTCGCGGTGCACGGCTGCGGTGGGGTGGGCCTGTCCGCGGTGATGATCGCGGCGGCGTCGGGGGCGAGGGTGGTCGCGGTGGACGTGTCGCCGGGGGCGCTCGACCTGGCTCGGAAGTTCGGCGCGGCGGAGTGCGTGGACGCGTCGCAGGCGGGGGACACGGCGGCGGCGGTCCGTGAGCTGACCGGCGGCGGCGCCCATCTGTCGCTGGACGCCCTCGGGTCGCCCGTCACCTGCGCGGCCTCGGTCGACTCGCTGCGCCGCCGAGGCCGGCACGTCCAGGTCGGCCTGCTCCCCTCACCCACCGGCACGACCCCCGTCCCGATGGCCCGCGCGATCGCCCTGGAGCTCGAACTCCTCGGCAGCCACGGCATGGCCGCGCACACCTACCCGCCGATGCTGGAGCTGGTCCGGGCCGGTGTGCTGCGGCCCGATCTGCTGGTGACGTCCTCGATCGACCTGGCCGCGACGCCCGCCGCGCTGGCCGCGATGGGGACGGCACCCGGGGCGGGGGTGACCGTCATCGAGCCATGGCGGTGAGGGCGGCCCAGTCGCGGTCGAGGAGGCCCATGACGACCTCGTCGACCCATGCGCCGTCCCTGAACTCGGTCTCGCGCCGGAGCCCTTCCCGTACGAACCCGACCTTCTCGTACACCCGCAGGGCCCTGTGGTTGAAGGCGTAGGCCTCCAACTGGATCCGGTGCAGCGCGAGTTGCTCGAAGGCGTAACCGACGAGGAGCCGGACCGCCTCGGTGCCGACGCCCCGGCCGCGTCCCCGAGGGCCGATCAGGGTGCGGAACGTACAGCTACGGGCGTCGGCGTCCCACTCGTAGAGCACGACCTCGCCGACGAGTTCACCGGTGGCGCGGTCGGTGACGGCGAGGTCGAGGCGGTCGGGCTGGGAGCTGCGGGAGCCGTACCAGTCCCGCACCCGCTCCGGGGTGAGTTCAGCGGGCGGATCACCGGTGAAGCGGACGACCTCCGCGTCACCGATGATCTCCCACATGACCTCGGCGTCGGCCTCGGTGAAGGGGCGCAGCACGGTCTTCTCACCGGTGAGGACGGGTTTGACGGAGAAGTCGCTCATGGAGCGACTGTGTCAGAGGCGGCCTCCGTCCGGCCCGGGATTTTCGACGCCCCGCCCGGTGGCTCTCAGTCCTCTCTGCGCCCCCGGTTGCCGGGTCGTGAGGCGACCCATGCCCGCACGGTGTCCGCGTACCAGAACGGCTTGCCGCCCTCGACATGGTCGGGCGGCGGCAACAGCCCGTGCTTGCGGTACGAGCGCACGGTGTCCGGCTGCACCCGGATGTGCGCCGCGATCTCCTTGTACGACCAGAGCCGTCGGTCGGTCATGAGTTGCACCTCCCCGCGCGCACCGCGGCGGCGGCCGGGAACGGCCGTCGGGGGTACCGGGCGCTGCGCTGGCGATCACAAAGCCTGTGCCCCGTGAACGACGCAGAGTGACCGCAGGTCAGGGCCTGTGCACCGCGTGTGACGCAAGACCCGCGTACACGCGACATGTGTGACACGAAGGGGGCGTTTGTGACGCGAGTGCAGCAAAGGCGCACGCGGGCTCAAGGGCGGGGCGCGTTGACAAGGCACCCTCTTGCTGCCACCCACCGACGAGCCCCTCCAACTCCCGCGCGGACTCCGGCGCGACCCGGTGGACGCCGCCCGAGCAGCTCCGGCAAGGCGGCCCGGTCGAAGCCGAGCGGAGTCCCGGGCGACCCGACGAGCACGTCGCCGACAGCCCGCCCGACCTCCATGGCTCCGAGCCCCACATCCGCTTGCGGCCCTCGGAGATGAGTGCCCTGCAAAGGTCGTTGATCCACAAGATGGCGTACAGGTCAGGAGTGTTGGCCATGGCCGCAAGCCGGCCGCGACCACTGACGACCCACCCCCCGGCCGACCGCCGGAGGCGGACGCAGGGCGGGCCGGACCCGCTGCGCCAGGGCCGGCCCGCCGGCTCCCCCGCCTCCCCGTGGTCGGAGCGGCTCGTTGCCGGAGCCCACAGCCTGCATTCAGCCAACGCCGCCGGTCTTGGAAAAATCCGCACCGCCACCGGGTGTGAGCACCAGACTCGTCGCCTCGCCCGTCATCCGGTCACCGCCGGGCACCCCGCCCGGTCCTCGCCGAGCCAGCGTGAACTCCCTCGGCGTGCACCCGGTCATCGTCCGGAACTCGCCGCTGAGATGGGCCTGGTCGTAGTACCCGCACACCGCCGCGGTCTCGGCCTGCCCCCGCCCTGCCGCCAGCAGCCGCCGAGCCCGTTGCAACCGCAGCACTCGCGCCGCAGCCTTGGGCCCGAGCCCGATCTGCTCCCGGAACCGGCTCTCCAGCTGCCGCACACTCCACCCGACCTCGTCGGCGAGCCGCGGCACCGGCATCGCACCCCCGCTCCGCACCAACTCCGCCCAGGCCCGCACCACCCGCACCGAACAGGGCGTACCGGCCTCGGACCACCGCGCGAACACCTCGTCCAGCAGCCCGAACCGCGCCTCCCACGTCGGCAACGCGGCAAGCGCGGAGGCGAGTTCACCGACCCGGTGGGGCAGGGCATGCGGCAACTCGTCGGGATCGACGGTCCGATTGGCCAGCTCGTACTGAGGCGTCCCGAAGAGACTGAAGGCCGCCCAGGGCGCGAGCAACACCTCGATCCCCGACATACGCCCACTGTGCTCGCCGAGCGCGGGGGTGGTCGTAGGCCCGCAGAACACCGACACGAGGGTGTCGGGAGCCCGACCGGAGCGGGTGATCCGTACGGGCTCCTCGAACCCCAACAGCAGGGTGACCGCCCCGATGGGCGCCTCCAGCCGCCGACGGGGCCGCTCCAGCGCCATCCGGACCCCGCGATAACTCATCACCCCAGGCCGAAGCCGAGGATGAGGCAGAGCAAGGGCAACTTCCCAGGACCCCCAGGCTCCTTGCCCGCCCCGGACATGCACGGCACGACTCATCGCCCCATGCTGCAACACCCCTAGGGGCGCGGGACAGTGTCAATATGCGGCTCCGCCGCGTGGGCGCGACAAGCCACGAATCACTCGCACCCGCCCACGCACAGCACCCGGCACCCCACTAGGCGCCCACTACGCCCCGCAAGACCTCAAGAACGCCCGAGTCCGCTGAGCGATGGGCAACGGCTTGTCAGGCTCGCAGGGATACATGTCCTGCTCCACGATCGCGAACAGATCCACATCCAGCTTCTGCGCAGCCTCCAGCACAGGCCCGAGCGCCGGCACACCCGAAGGCGGCTCGCACATCACACCCTGCGCCACGGCCGGCCCGAACGGCGTCCCCTTGGCCCGCACATCGGCGAGGATCTCGGGGTCCACCTGCTTGAGGTGCAGATACCCGATCCGCGACCCGTACGTCTCGATCAGCTTGACGCTGTCCCCACCGGCGTACGCGTAGTGCCCGGTGTCCAGGCACAGCGACACGAGCGAGGAGTCGGTCCCGTCCAGGAACCGGACGACATTCGACTCACTGTCGATGTGGGTGTCGGCGTGCGGATGCACGACGATCTGGAGCCCGTACTCCTCCCGCACCCGCTGCCCGAGCCGCTCGGTCAGCGAGGTGAGGTTGCGCCACTGCTCGGGCGTCAGGGTGTCGGACTCCAGCACCTCGCCGGTCTTGTCGTCCCGCCAGAAGGACGGGATCACCACGAGATGCCTGGCGCCCATCGCCTGCGCCAGCACCGCGTTGTCCGCGACATGCGCCCAGGTCTTCTCCCACACGGCCTCGCCGTGGTGCAGGCCCGTGAAGACCGTGCCGGCGGACACCTTCAGGCCCCGCCGGTTCACCTCCTCGGTGAGCACCGCGGGATCGGTCGGCAGATACCCGTACGGACCCAGCTCGATCCATTCGTAACCGGAGTCGGCGACCTCGTCGAGGAAGCGCTGCCAGGGGACCTGCTGAGGGTCGTCGGGGAACCACACACCCCAGGAGTCGGGAGCCGACCCGATCCGGATGCGCGACAGTGAGGGCTGAGGTGACAACGACGTCATGCCGGTCAGCTTCCGTGTGAGTAGTAAGCGCTGTCAAGGTCTGGTCCGAATGTCTGGACAAAACATTGACAGGGCTCGGCCTCCGGGGCTAGAAATCCGGGGGAGAGTCGATACGAAGGGAACTCGATGGCGTACGACCTGATCACCATGGGGCGGATCGGAGTAGACATCTATCCGCTGCAGACGGGCGTCCCGCTGCCGCAGGTGGAGACCTTCGGCAAGTTCCTCGGCGGCTCGGCCACGAATGTCGCGGTCGCCGCCGCCCGGCTGGGACGCCGTACCGCGGTGATCACCCGCACCGGCGACGACCCCTTCGGCACCTACCTCCACCAGGCGCTGAAGGACTTCGGCGTCGACGACCGCTGGGTCACCCCGGTCGCCGGCCTGCCCACCCCGGTCGTCTTCTGCGAGATCTTCCCGCCGGACGACTTCCCGCTGTACTTCTACCGGGAGCCCAAGGCCCCCGACCTGGAGATCGACGCCCACGAGCTCGACCTCGACGCCATCCGAGACGCCCGCATCTTCTGGGTCACCGGCACCGGCCTGAGCGAGGAGCCCAGCCGTACGGCGACCCTCGCGGCCCTCGCCCACCGGGCCAAGTCCGGTACGACGGTCTTCGACCTCGACTGGCGCCCCATGTTCTGGAAGGACCCCGCGACGGCCCGCCCCTTCTACGAGGAGGCCCTGCGCCACACCACCGTGGCGGTCGGCAACCTCGACGAGGTGGAGGTCGCCACCGGCGTACGCGAGCCCCGCGCGGCGGCCCAGGCGCTGCTGGACGCGGGTGTCGAGGTCGCGATCGTCAAGCAGGGCCCCAAGGGTGTCCTCGCCGTCGACAGCAAGGGCAACGAGGCCGAGGTCCCGCCGCTCCCCGTCACCGTCCTCAACGGCCTCGGCGCCGGCGACGCCTTCGGCGGCTCGCTCTGCCACGGCCTCCTCGAAGGCTGGGACCTGGAGAAGATCATGCGGCACGCCAACGCGGCCGGCGCCATCGTCGCCTCCCGACTGGAGTGCAGCTCGGCGATGCCGACGACCGATGAGATCGAGGCCGCGATCGCGGCGGGGGCCGTCAAGTGACGAACGTCGACATCGCGGAACTCGTCCGCCTCCGTACCCGCCACCCCGAGGCGATCGCCGAGGCCGCCGCCCGGCGTGTCCGTCGGCCCCTGCTGAACGACAGCGGCCGGCTCATGATCGTCGCCGCCGACCACCCTGCCCGCGGCGCCCTCGGCGTCGGCGACCGCAAGTTCGCCATGGCCAACCGCGCCGAGCTGCTGGAACGCCTCGTCCTGGCCCTCAGCCGCCCCGGCGTCGACGGCGTCCTCGCCACCGCCGACATCCTCGACGACCTGCTCCTGCTCGGCGCCCTCGACGGCAAGGTCGTCATGGGCTCCATGAACCGCGGAGGCCTCCAGGGCGCCAGCTTCGAGCTCGACGACCGCTTCACCGGCCACCGCGCCGAGGACATACAGCGCCTCGGCTTCGACGCCGGCAAGCTGCTCCTGCGGATCGACTACGACGACCCGGGCTCCCTGACCACCATGGAGTCCACCGCCCGCGCGATCGACGACATGGCCGCGCGCCGACTCCCCGTCTTCGTCGAGCCGTTCATCAGCGGCCGCACCGACGAGGGCAAGGTGCGCAACGACCTCTCCGCCGAGGCCGTCACCAGGTCCATCGCCATCGCCTCGGGTCTGGGCGGCAGTTCGGCCTACACCTGGCTGAAGGTCCCCGTCACCGAGAACCCCGACGACATGGCCGAGGTCATGGCCACCTCCACGCTGCCCGCCGTACTGCTCGGCGGCGAGGTCGGCGACGACCAGGACGGCGCGTACGAGAAGTGGCGCGGCGCGCTCCAACTCCCCACCGTCCAGGGCCTCGTGGTCGGCCGTTCGCTGCTCTACCCGGCGGACGGTGACGTGGCCGCCGCCGTGGACACCGCCGTAGGACTGCTGTGAGGGCCGCCGCATGACGAACGACACCGGTCTGTACGTTCCCAAGGGCGCCTCCAGCAACGCCCAGTACACAGTGGACATCGACCCCAAGCGGGCCGGCTGGACCTATTGCAGTCTCCGCATCGTCACGCTGGAGCCGGGTGGCACGCACACCTTCACCACCGGCGACAGCGAGTGGATCGTCCTTCCGCTGGAAGGCGGATGTACCGTCCGAACAGAAGAAAACGAGTTCCAACTCCTGGGCAGGGAAAGCGTGTTCGCGTCGGTCTCCGACTTCGCGTACGTTCCCCGGGACGCCCAGGCATCGATCGCCTCCGGCGCGGGAGGCCGCTTCGCCCTGGCAGGAGCGAAGTGCGAGCGACGACTCCCCGCCCGCTACGGCCCCGCGCCGGAGGTCCCCACCGAGGAGCGTGGCAGCGGCAACCGGCTGCGCCACGTCCGCAACTTCGCCTCCGCCGACGCCTTCGACTGCGACAAGCTCATCGCCGTCGAGGTCATCACCCCCGGCGGCAACTGGTCCTCGTACCCGCCCCACAAGCACGACGAGCACCGGCCCGGCGAAGAGGCGGAGCTGGAGGAGATCTACTACTTCGAGATCGACGGCCCGAACGGTTTCGGCTATCAGCGCGTATCCCCTTCCCGTGAGGGCGGTTCGGACGTCCTCACGGAGGTCCGCTCCGGCGACGCCGTCCTCGTCCCCGACGGATGGCACGGCCCCTCCATCGCCCAGCCCGACCACGACATGTACTACCTGAACGTCATGGCGGGCCCGGGTGAGACACGGGAGTGGCGGATCTGCTTCCACCCGGACCACACGGAGGGTTACCGATGACCACCCGCCTGACCGTCGCGCAAGCGCTGGTCCGCTTCCTCGCCGCCCAGTACACGGAGCGCGACGGCGTACGACAGCGGCTGATCGGCGCCACCTGGGGCATCTTCGGCCACGGCAACGTCGCAGGACTCGGCCAGGCCCTCGTCGAGTACGGCGACGACATGCCGTTCCACCAGGGCCGCAACGAGCAGTCGATGGTGCACGCGGCCGTCGGGTACGCCCGACAGTCGGGCCGCCTGTCCACGCACGCCGTGACGACGTCGATCGGCCCCGGCGCGACCAACCTGGTCACCGGCGCCGCACTCGCCACGATCAACCACCTCCCGGTCCTGCTCCTCCCCGGCGACACCTTCGCCACCCGCGTCGCCGACCCCGTCCTCCAGCAGCTCGAAGTCCCCTACGCCGGAGACATCAGCGTCAACGACTGTCTGCGCCCGGTGTCGAGGTACTTCGATCGGGTGACGCGCCCCGAGGCCCTGATTCCGGCGGCCCTCCAGGCGATGCGGGTCCTGACCGACCCCGTGGAGACGGGCGCGGTCACCCTCGCCCTCCCGCAGGACGTCCAGGCCGAGGCCTACGACTGGCCCGAGGAGTTCTTCGCCGAGCGCACCTGGGCCGTACGTCGGCCGGGCGCCGACCCCACCGAACTCGCCGAAGCCGTACGGGCGATCAGGTCGGCCGGGCGCCCGCTCGTCATCGCCGGCGGCGGTGTCCACCACAGCCGCGCCGAGGAGGCCCTCGCCGAGTTCGCGGAGGCCACCGGCATCCCCGTCGCGTCCACCCAGGCCGGCAAGGGCTCCCTGCGCTGGGACCACCCGCAGGACGTCGGCGGCGTCGGCCACACCGGTACCGCCACCGCCAACGAACTGGCCCGCCAGGCCGACCTGGTGATCGGTGTCGGCACCCGCTACACCGACTTCACCACCGCCTCGCACACCCTGTTCACGGGCGACGGCGTCCGCTTCCTCAACCTCAACATCGCGCCCTTCGACGGCCACAAGCTCGCCGGCAGCCCGCTGATAGCGGACGCCCGCAGCGGCCTCCAGGAGCTGACCGAGGCCCTCCGGCTGCACGGGCACCGGGTCCCCGACCCGTATCTCGCCGAGTACCGCGAGGACAAGGACCGCTGGGAGCACCGCGTCGACGCCTGCTACGAGGCCGACGAGCCCGACGTACGCCCCACGCAGCCGCAGGTCCTGGGCGCGCTGGACGCGCTCGTCGACGAGTCGGACGTGATCATCAACGCGGCCGGCTCGCTCCCCGGCGACCTCCACAAGCTGTGGCGGGCCCGCTCCCGGGACCAGTACCACCTGGAGTACGGCTACTCCTGCATGGGCTACGAGATCCCGGCCGCGATCGGCGTCAAGATGGCCGACCCCGAGCGCAACGTCTGGGCGCTGGTCGGCGACGGCACGTATCTGATGATGCCGACCGAGATAGTGACCGCCGTGCAGGAGGGCGTCGCGATCAAGATGCTGCTCATCCAGAACCACGGGTACGCGTCGATCGGCGGACTGTCCGAGTCGGTGGGCGGTGAGCGGTTCGGTACCGCGTACCGCTACCAGTCGGACGACGGTACCTACACCGGGGCCCCGCTCCCGGTGGATCTGGCCGCCAACGCGGCCAGTCTGGGGATGCGCGTGCTGCGCGCGAAGACCGTGGGTGACCTGCGCGAGGCCCTCGCTCAGGCACGCGCGGCGGACACTCCCACATGTGTCTACGTCGAGACCGAAACGGCAGACACAGTGTCGGGCGCGCCTCCGGCGCAAGCCTGGTGGGATGTACCTGTGGCCGAGACCGCGACCCGACCGTCCGCGGTGAAGGCCCGAGAGCTGTACGACCGGCACGTCTCAACCCGACGCCGCCATCTGTGAAGGAGTATCTGGGCATGACGAAGATCGTCAACCACTGGATCGGCGGCAAGACCGTCGAAGGCGCGTCGGGCAACTACGGGCCGGTCACCGACCCGGCCACGGGCGCCGTCACCACCAAGGTCGCGTTCGCCTCGGTCGACGAGGTCGACTCCGCGGTCGCCGCCGCCAAGGACGCGTTCCAGACCTGGGGCACCTCGTCCCTGGCCAAGCGGACCACGATCCTGTTCAAGTTCCGGGCGCTGCTCGAAGCCAACCGGGACGCGATCGCCGAGCTGATCACCGCCGAGCACGGCAAGGTGCACAGCGACGCGCTGGGCGAGGTCGCACGCGGCCTGGAGATCGTCGACCTGGCGTGCGGGATCACCGTGCAGCTGAAGGGCGAGCTCTCCACCGAGGTCGCCAGCCGCGTGGACGTCGCCTCCATCCGCCAGCCGCTGGGTGTCGTCGCCGGCATCACGCCGTTCAACTTCCCGGCGATGGTCCCGATGTGGATGTTCCCGATCGCCATCGCGACCGGCAACACCTTCGTGCTGAAGCCGTCCGAGAAG
This sequence comes from Streptomyces sp. RG80, assembly GCF_040446465.1. NCBI lineage: Bacteria > Bacillati > Actinomycetota > Actinomycetes > Kitasatosporales > Streptomycetaceae > Streptomyces > Streptomyces sp. RG80. The sequence goes on from NZ_JBEAAJ010000007.1 coordinate 33,813, forward strand.
GACCCGTCGGCCTCCCTGAAGATCGCCGAGCTGCTGGCCGAGGCCGGTCTGCCCGACGGTGTCTTCAACGTCGTCCACGGCGACAAGGTGGCCGTCGACCGCCTCCTGGAGCACCCCGACGTCAAGGCGGTGTCGTTCGTCGGCTCGACCCCGATCGCCCGCTACATCCACACCACCGCCTCCGCGAACGGCAAGCGCGTCCAGGCGCTCGGCGGCGCCAAGAACCACATGCTGGTCCTCCCGGACGCCGACCTCGACGCGGCAGCGGACGCGGCCGTGTCGGCGGCCTACGGCTCGGCGGGCGAGCGCTGCATGGCCATCTCGGCCGTCGTCGCCGTCGGCTCCATCGGCGACGAGCTCGTGGAGAAGATCCGCGAGCGCGCCGAGAAGATCAAGATCGGCCCCGGCAACGACCCGACCTCGGAGATGGGCCCGCTCATCACCAAGGTCCACCGCGACAAGGTGGCGTCCTACGTCACCGGCGCCGAGGCCGAGGGCTGCGAGGTCGTCCTGGACGGCTCCGGCTTCACGGTCGAGGGCTTCGAGGACGGCCACTGGATCGGCATCTCGCTCCTCGACAAGGTCCCGACCACGGCGAAGGCCTACCAGGACGAGATCTTCGGCCCGGTCCTGACCGTGCTGCGCGTCGACACCTACGACGAGGGCATCGCCCTCATCAACGCCTCGCCGTTCGGCAACGGCACCGCGATCTTCACCCGGGACGGCGGCGCCGCCCGCCGCTTCCAGCTGGAGGTCGAGGCCGGCATGGTCGGCGTCAACGTCCCGATCCCGGTCCCCGTCGGCTACCACAGCTTCGGTGGCTGGAAGGACTCGCTCTTCGGCGACCACCACATCTACGGCAACGACGGCACCCACTTCTACACCCGGGGCAAGGTCGTCACGACCCGCTGGCCCGACCCGGCCGACGGCCCGACGGGCGTGGACCTGGGCTTCCCGCGCAACCACTGAGCGGTGACTCACGGGCCCGGACACCTCCACCGAGGTGTCCGGGCCCGGTCGTGTCTCACTGACCCTGGCTGTCCTTGACCGCCTCGGTCATGTCGGCGGTCTGGGAGGCCGGCGGGGCCTTCACCTCGGCCGTCTTGCCGAACTTCTCGAAGTCCATGGTGACCTTCATGGCCCCCATCTCCTGCTTCAGCCGGACCGGCAGGTCGTCGGCGCCGACCCAGACCTCCATGGCGATCGAGGTCACGCCGCCGGTGGCCGAGCCCATGAGGCTGTCCTTGTCGCCGTAGGCCTCGGCGAACTTGCCCATCTGGTCCTTGCCGATCACGGCCCGGTAGTGGGTCGTGCTCTTGCCGTTGACGGTCTCCTTGCCGAGGTTCTCGACGTCCTTGGCGTACTTGAGGCCCTTCATGGACGCCGACGGGCTGCCGTTGCTGCCGCTGAACGCCTGGGCGCCGGACTTGCCGAAGACAGCGGAGGCGTCGATCTTCATCCACTCCTTGCCCTGAAGCGGGCCGGAGCGCTGCGCGTCCACGTCGTAGTAGTAGGCACCGTCCACGAACAGCATGCGGATCGACGGGTCGTCCGTCAGCGTCTGCATCTGCGCGGCCTTGGTGTCCATCTCCACGTCGAAGGCGAACCCGTCGCCCCACGAGTACGTGCCGTCCATGCTGACCGGCGCGCCGGTGCCGATGTCGGTCGACATCTTCACCTCGGCCGACCCGACCTCCTCGGTCCGATCCGTGGCCCGGCTGAGCGCCGCCATGATCGTGTCGGTCTTGTCGACCGCCTCGGCCGCCTGCTTCACGGAGTCCGCGCCGCACGCCGTCGTCGCCACCAGCGCCGCCGCCGTGAACCCCACCCAGGCAGCGGTGTGCTTCAGCTGCATGATCCCCACCCATAGCTGTGATTCGTATGTGAGTTCTGTGAGAAATGACTTTAGCGGGCCCCACTGACACTCCCGCGACGGGATTTTTTCGTCGCCCACGCTGCGGTTCCCGTATGTCCCAAAGACGGGAAAGAGACGGGCCGGAGTGCCGTATACAGATGTCAAGGAGCTGTCGATCTACTGATTCCGTAGGTAAACGACCATTGACGCAATGGTTTTCGTCGGGGTTCCATGCCGAAACCCACTGCGCGACGCCCCCTGCCGCACGAGTCGATCGGAACCGCCGGATGACCGACACGCTCCGCCCTGTCGAGGCCGCCCTCCCCGAGGCGCCCGACAGTCCCCAGAAGCTCAAGCGCTCCATCGGAGTCGTCGGCGGCACCCTCCTCACACTCTCCTGTGTGACCCCCGCGTCCACGCTCTTCGTGGTCGTCCCGGACCTGTTCGGCTCGCTCGGCACCGCGACCGTCCTGACGATCGCCATCGGCTCCCTCCTCTGTATCGCCGTGGCGTTCTGCTACTCCGAGCTGGGCACCCTCATCCCCAGCGCGGGCGGCGAGTACGCGATGGTCTCGACGCTGGCCGGCCGGTTGGCGGGCTGGCTGGTCTTCGTCCTGTCGCTCCTGGTCGTGATGATCGTCCCGCCGGTGATCGCGATGGGCACGGCGGACTACCTGGCGCCGGTGGTCCACCTCGACCCCTCCATGGCCGGCGCCGGCGTCATGCTCCTGGCCACCCTCGCCGGTCTGCTCGACCTGCGCGCCAACGCCTGGATCACCGGTGTCTTCCTGGTCCTGGAGGTCGTGGCGGCGGCCGTGGTCGCGGTACTGGGCTTCGCGCACAGCGAGCGGGGCGCGGGCAGCCTCGTCTCCCTCCAGGTGGCCGGCGCGGACGGCCACCCGGACACGGTGACGGCGATGCTGATCGTGTCCGGCCTGGCGATCGCCCTCTTCGTCACTCAGGGCTTCTCCACCGCGGTCTATCTCTCCGAGGAGTTGGAGAACCCGCGCCGCAACGTCGCCCGCACGGTCCTCGCCACCCTGGCGATCTCCTCCGTGATCATCCTGGTCCCGGTGATCGCGATCACCCTGGGCGCCCAGGACCTCTCCACCCTCACCGGCGGCGACATCGGCACGATGGTCACGACCTGGTCCAACTCCGCCGTAGGCACCTTCGTCAGCCTCTGCGTGGCCCTCGCGATCATCAACGCCGGCATCGTCATGGTCATCCAGAACTCCCGAGTCCTCTTCGCCTCGGCCCGCGACAAGGCCTGGCCCACCCCGATCAACAACGTCTTCGCCAAACTCGGCCGCTTCGGCTCCCCCTGGGTGGCGACCCTCGCGGTAGGCGTCCCGGGCGCCCTCCTCTGCTTCGTCAACCTGGACACCCTGTACGGCATCACGGGCGTCTCGGTGACCGCCATGTACCTCCTGGTCGCGGTGGCCGCCCTCCTCTCCCGCAAGGGCCCCCACCGCCACACCCCGGCCTGGCGCATGCCCCTGTGGCCGGCGATGCCGATCCTCCTCATAGCGGTCCTGGCATACATCCTGAGCCAGCAGGAGACGGCGTACCTGCTCTGGACAGGCGGCATCACAACAGCGGCAACCCTGTACTGGGCGACGTACCTCCGCCCGCGGCGGGACACGAGGTGGCTGGTCTCGATCCCAACGGAGGACTGAGCGCGCCCCTTTAGGGGCGCGGGGAACTGCGCGACCAGCCACAACGGACCCGCACCCGGCAAATCACAGATGCAGCCGAGCTCTTAGCCGTACAACGAACGCGGTACACGAACTCGCCGACGTACCCCCACGGGAGGTCCGCGGCTCAGCCCCCGGTCGATAACGATCCGACAGTTTCACCCCGTACCGTTGAACGCATGGATCTTCGACCCCCCGGACTGCGAGGACGCCTCCGGAGGCCGCGACGGTGGATCGCCGCCGCGGCCTCCGTCGTCGTGATCGCCGGCGCCGGTACATGGACGGCCGTCGCCGACGACGACGCGCCCCCGGTGCACCAGACCGACCGGGTCATGTCGCTCGACGGGGTGCGCATAGACACCTCGTACTTCACCCCCCGAGCCGCCGGCAGGCACCCCGCCGTCCTCCTGGGCCACGGCTTCGGCGGCAGCAAGGACGACGTACGCGACCAGGCCGAGGCCCTCGCCCGGGACGGCTACGCGGTCCTCACCTGGTCCGCCCGAGGCTTCGGCAAGTCGACGGGCAAGGTCGGCCTCAACGACCCGAAGGCCGAGGTGGCCGACGTCGAGAAGCTGATCGACTGGCTCGCCGAGCAGCCGACGGTCCAGCTCGACAAGAAGGGCGACCCGCGCGTAGGCATGGCAGGCGGCTCCTACGGCGGCGCGATCGCCCTCCTGACCGCCGGTCACGACGCCCGCGTGGACGCCATCGCCCCGGCGATCACCTACTGGAACCTCTCCGACGCCCTCTTCCCGAACGGCGTCTTCAAGAAGCTCTGGGCCGGCATCTTCGTCAACACCGCGGGCGGCTGCGACAAGTTCGAACCGGCGATCTGCGAGATGTACCAGCGCGTCGCCGAGTCCGGCGCCCCGGACGCCGCCGCGGAGAAGATGCTCCAGGAGCGCTCGCCCGCCGCGGTCGGCGACCGGATCAAGGTCCCGACCCTCCTGATCCAGGGCCAGACCGACTCCCTCTTCCCCCTGAACCAGGCCGACGCCGCCGCGAAGGCGATCAAGGCCAACGGCGCCCCGGTCGACGTCGACTGGATCGCGGGCGGCCATGACGGCGGCGACATGGAGACGAGCCGCGTCCAGTCCCGCGTGGAGTCCTGGTTCGACCGCTACCTCAAGGACGAGAAGACCACCGACACCGGCCCGGCCTTCCGCGTCACCCGCACCGGAGGCGTCGACTCCACCGACGGCGCCGCGCAGTTGCGGGGCGCCAGCGACGACACCTACCCCGGCCTGGAGAGCGGCCGGAAGTCCGTCGCCCTGACCGGCCGCGAGCAGAGCTTCGCCAACCCGGCCGGCGCCAACCCGCCCGCCGTCTCCGCCCTGCCCGGCCTCGGCGGCTCCGGCCTCTCCCAGCTCTCCTCGCTCGGCGTCGGCGTCTCCCTCGACTTCCCGGGCCAGTACGCCCGGTTCGACTCGAAGCCCGTCACCGACGACCTCCGTATCACCGGCGCTCCGACGGCCACCGTCCATGTGAAGTCCACGACCGACGACGCCGTCCTGTTCGCCAAGGTCTACGACGTCGGCCCGGGCGGCACCCAGCAGGTGCTGCCCTCCCAGCTGGTGTCGCCCCTGCGCGTGACGGACGCCAGGTCCGGCAAGGACGTGACGGTCACCCTCCCGGCGATCGATCACAAGATCGAGCAGGGCCACCGCCTCCGCCTGGTCCTCGCCTCCACGGACCTCGGCTACGCCTCCCCGGCCGCCCCTGCGACGTACACCGTCTCCCTGAAGGGCGACCTCGAGGTCCCGACGGCCCCCGGCGTCTCCTCCGCCGCCGCCCCGCTGCCCTCCTGGGTCTGGTGGCTGCCCCTCGCGGGCGCCGTCCTCGCGCTGTTCCTGCTCCTGACGGGCCGCCGCCGCACGGCCATGCCCGCCCCGGACCCGGAGCTGGCCGAAGTCCCGCTCCAGATCACCGACCTGAGCAAGAAGTACGCGGGCGGCGACCGCTACAGCGTCCGCGACCTCTCCTTCCGCGTCGAGAAGGGCCAGGTGCTGGGCCTCCTCGGTCCCAACGGCGCCGGCAAGACGACCAGCCTTCGCATGCTGATGGGCCTGATCAAGCCGGACGGCGGTGAGATCCGGGTCTTCGGCCACGCGATCCGCCCCGGCGCCCCGGTCCTGTCCCGGGTCGGCTCGTTCGTCGAGGGCGCGGGCTTCCTGCCGCACCTCTCCGGCCGCGAGAACCTGGAGCTGTACTGGCAGGCGACCGGCCGCCCGGCCGAGGACGCCCATCTGAACGAGGCGCTGGAGATCGCCGGCCTCGGCGACGCGCTGGCCCGCGCGGTCCGCACCTACTCCCAGGGCATGCGCCAGCGCCTGGCCATAGCCCAGGCCATGCTCGGCCTGCCGGACCTGCTCATCCTCGACGAACCGACCAACGGCCTGGACCCGCCACAGATCCGTGAGATGCGCGAGGTCATGATCCGGTACGCGGCGGCCGGCCGCACGGTCATCGTCTCCAGCCATCTGCTGTCGGAGGTCGAACAGACCTGCACCCACCTGGTGGTGATGGACCGCGGCCAACTGGTCCAGGCGGGCCCGGTGTCCGAGATCATCGGCGCAGGCGACACCGTGATGATCGGCCTGGCGGCGGACATCACGGACCCCCTCCTGGAGAAGGTGGCCGCCCTACCCCAGATCGCTTCGGCCACAAGAACAGAGGCCGGCCTCCTGGTACGCCTGGCGGTGACGCCGCCCAGGGGCGCGGGGAACTGCGCGACCAGCCACGACGAGCCCGCAGCCGAACGCACAAACGCCGCAGCCCTACTCGTGGACCTGGTCCGCCTGGAGGTACCGGTCGCCTCCCTCACCCCGCACCGCCGCCTGGAGGACGCCTTCCTCACCCTGATCGGAGGTTCCGCATGAGCACGCTGACCGAGACGGCCTCCGGCTATCAGGCCGGCCGTACTCTGCCCCTCCGCGTCGAACTGGTCCGCCAGCTCAAGCGCCGCCGCACGATGGTCATGGGCGCGATCCTCGCCGCCCTGCCGTTCGTCCTGCTCATCGCCTTCGCCATCGGCGGCGAGCCGGGCGGCCGCAACAACACGGTCTCCCTGATGGACACGGCGACCGCGTCCGGCGCCAACTTCGCCGCGGTGAACCTGTTCGTCTCGGCGGGCTTCCTGCTGGTCATCCCGGTCGCCCTGTTCTGCGGGGACACGGTCGCCTCGGAGGCCGGCTGGTCCTCCCTGCGCTATCTCCTGGCCGCACCGGTGCCCCGGGCCCGGCTGCTGTGGTCCAAGCTCGTCGTGGGCCTCGGTCTCAGCCTGGCCGCGATGATCCTGCTCCCGGTCGTCGCGCTCGCCGTCGGCACGGCCGCCTACGGCTGGGGCTCGCTGGAGCTCCCCACCGGCGGCTCGCTCGCCCCGGGCACGGCGGCGCAACGGCTCGTGGTGGTCGTGGCGTTCATCTTCGTGTCCCAACTGGTCACCGCCGGGCTCGCGTTCTGGCTCTCGACCAAGACCGACGCCCCGCTCGGCGCGGTCGGCGGCGCGGTCGGCCTGACCATCGTGGGCAACGTCCTGGACGCCGTGACCGCCCTCGGCGACTGGCGCGACTTCCTGCCCGCGCACTGGCAGTTCGCGTGGGCGGACGCCGTCCAGCCCACTCCCGAGTGGTCCGGCATGATCCAGGGCACCGCGGTCTCGATAACATACGCCCTCGTCCTGTTCGCGCTGGCCTTCCGCGGTTTCGCCCGCAAGGACGTGGTCTCCTAGGTCAACGGAAGATCACCTACCGGTCTCGACGGCCCTGCTCCGTAGCCTCATCGAGACGCTTCCGCAACGCTCCGTAGCGCACGTTCCGGCCCCCCGGCCCGTCACAGTCACAAAGGTCGACGTCAACGGACCAAGGGGGCACGGAAGATGGAGCAGTACCGAATACGACGCGTGCGCACGGCCCTGCTCGCGCTCACCGCGGCGAGCGGCCTGCTGCTGACGGGCTGCAGCGCGAGCGGCGACGGCGCGAGCGACTCCTCGTACGACGGCGGCAACAAGGGAGGCGGCTACGCGCCCGCCCCCGACGGCGAACAACAGGGCGGCCCGGACAGCCCGGACAGCGACTCCCGCGAGGCCGCCCCCGAGCCCGACTACCTCTCCACCTTCGCCCTCGACGTCGACACCGCCTCCTACGGCTACGCCCGCCGCACCCTCGCCGAAGGCCGGCTGCCGGACCCCTCGACGGTCCGCCCGGAGGAGTTCGTCAACAGCTTCCGCCAGGACTACGACCGCCCCGACGGCAACGGCTTCACGGTCACCGTCGACGGCGCCCGCACCGAGAAGGACGACTGGTCCCTGGTCCGCGTCGGCCTCGCCACCCGCACCGCAGAGGACGGCGAGGCCCGCCCGCCGGCCGCCCTGACCTTCGTCATCGACATCTCCGGCTCCATGGCCGAACCGGGCCGCCTGGACCTCGCCAAGGACTCCCTGGACACGATGACGGACCAACTCCGCGACGACGACTCGGTCGCGATCGTCACCTTCAGCGACGAGGCCGAGCGGGTCCTGCCGATGACCCGCCTCGACGGCAACCGCGACGAGGTCCACGACGCCATCGACGGCCTGGAGCCCGAGGACTCGACCAACCTCGGCGCGGGCGTCGAGACCGGCTACGAGACCGCCGAGGACGGCCTGCGCGAGGGCGCCACCAACCGTGTCGTCCTCATCTCCGACGCCCTCGCCAACACCGGCGACACCGACTCCGACTCCATCCTCGAACGCATCGGGAGCGAACGCCGCGAGCACGGCATCACCCTCTTCGGCGTCGGCGTCGGCAGCGACTACGGCGACGAACTGATGGAGGAACTCGCCGACAAGGGCGACGGCCACACCGCCTACGTCTCCGACGAGGACGACGCCCGCAAGGTGTTCGTCGAGCAACTCCCGCAGAACATCGACCTGACCGCCCGCGACGCCAAGGCCCAGGTCGCCTTCGACCCCGAGACGGTCAAGGAGTTCCGGCTCGTCGGCTACGACAACCGCCGGGTCGCCGACGAGGACTTCCGCGACGACAGCGTCGACGGCGGCGAGATCGGCCCCGGCCACACCGTCACCGCCCTCTACGTCGTTCGCCACAAGCCCGGCACCGAGGGCCACCTCGCCACCGCGAGCGTCCGCTGGCTCGACCCCGAGACCCGCACCCCGCACGAGGAGTCCGGCCAACTGGAGAGCGAGGACCTCGAAGGCGACCTCTGGGACTCGGGCTCCCGACTCCAGGTCACCGCCGTAGCCGCCTACTTCGCCGACGCCCTGCGCTCCTACGGCGCCGACGCCAGCCCCCTGCCGGGCACCCCGACCCTCGGTGAACTCGGCGAGCGCGCACACGACTTGGCGAGGAGCACCGAGGACGAGGACGTGGACCGGCTCGCCGTGGCGATCGACCAGGCCGACCGCTACGGCGACTGAACACCTGGTCCTGCCGAACCCATTGACCTTTTATTACGCACGAGTAAGTTGACGCCCGGGTAACAGCCGACCGGGAGCCGTCATGGGCGTACGCAAGGACCTGAAGAGGGCGAAACAGCGCACCGACCTGGCCAGCCGCGCCAAGGTCGAGATCACCACGGACGAGACGGGCGCGGTGCGAGAGGCCCGCACGGCGCCCCTCGCCCCGCACCCGACGACCGGCAGCACCGCGGACCTGCCGTTCACCAACGCCACCGAGGCCCCCGACGCGGTGGTCCTGCGCCGAAAGCAGGGAGCCGTCTGGCACCCGGTCACGGCGGCCGACTTCGCCCGCGAAGTCACCGCCGTCGCCAAGGGGTTGATCGCGGCGGGGCTCGAACCGGGCGGCCGGGTCGCGGTGATGTCCCGCACCCGCTACGAGTGGACGGTCCTGGACTTCGCCATCTGGGCGGCGGGCGGCCAGACCGTCCCCGTCTACGCGACCTCCTCCGCCGAGCAGGTGGAGTGGATCGTCCGCGACTCGGGCGCCCGCTTCGTCGTCACCGAGACCGCGGAGAACGCCGACACCGTGACGACGGGCACGTCCGGACACCAGGAACAGCCCCGCGTCTGGCAGTTGGACGCATCGGCCCTCACCGAACTCACCCGCCTCGGCCACGACATCGCCGACGAGGAGGTCACCAAGCGCCGCACCGGCCTGACCCCCGACACCGTCGCGACGACCTGCTACACCTCCGGCACCACCGGACAACCCAAGGGCTGCGTCCTCACCCACGCCAACCTCCACGCGGAGGCCGCCAACACCGTCGAGCTGCTCCACCCGATCTTCAAGGAGGTCACCCGCCAGGTCGCCTCCACCCTCCTCTTCCTCCCCCTCGCCCACATCCTCGGCCGCACCCTCCAGATCGCCTGTCTGATGGCCCGCATCGAGATCGGCCACTGCCCGAGCATCAAGCCCGACGAACTCCGCCCCGCGCTCCGGGAGTTCCGCCCGACCTTCCTCGTCGGCGTCCCCTACCTCTTCGAGAAGATCCACGACACCGGCCGCGCCACCGCCGAGAAGCTCGGCCGCGGCGCCTCCTTCGACCGCGCCGACCGCATCGCCGTCCGCTTCGGCAAGGAGTACCTGGACAAGTTCCTCGACCGCGGCAAGGGCCCGGGCCCCGGCCTCTACGCCGCCTGGGCCCTGTACGACCTGCTGGTCTACCGCCGTATCCGCAAGGAACTCGGCGGCCGCATGCGCTACGCCATCAGCGGCGGCTCCCCGCTCGACCGCAACCTCAACCTGTTCTTCTACGCCGCCGGAATCATCGTCTACGAGGGCTACGGCCTGACCGAGACCACGGCCGCCGCCACCATCGTCCCGCCCCTCAAACCCCGCCCCGGCACGGTCGGTCCGCCGGTCCCCGGCACCGCCGTCCGCATCGCCGACGACGGCGAGGTCCTCATCAAGGGCGGCATCGTCTTCGGCGCGTACTGGAACAACCCGGCCGCCACCGACGCCGTCCTCACCGACGACTGGTTCGCCACCGGAGACCTCGGCTCCCTCGACGAGGACGGCTATCTCACCATCACCGGCCGCAAGAAGGACATCCTCGTCACCTCCGGCGGCAAGAACGTCTCCCCGGCCGTCCTGGAGGACCGGCTGCGCAGCCGTCCCCCGGTCGGCCAGTGCCTGGTCGTCGGCGACAACCGCCCCTTCGTCGCCGCCCTGATCACCCTCGACCCCGACGCGATCGCCCACTGGCTGTCGGTCCGCAAACGGCCCGCCGACACCCCGATGTCCGAGCTTGTTGACGACCCGAGGCTGCGCGCCGACGTCCAGAAGGCCGTGGACTACGCCAACGAGGCCGTCTCCCGCGCCGAGTCGATCCGCGCCTTCACCCTGGTCGAGGGCGAGTTCACCGAGGACAACGGCATGCTCACGCCGTCCCTGAAGGTCAAACGGCACACGGTGACATCGGCGTACGCGCGGGAGATCGAGGCGATCTACCGCAAGTGACACGCAAAACGGCGGGCCACCGGTGGAACCGGTGACCCGCCGCCACGGAGATCCGAGGATCAGCCGTTGCCGTTGCCGTTGCCCGACAGCGCGGAGATGTCGTCCAGGATGTGCGACAGCGGCTCGTCGCCCTTGGCCTGGGTGGAGTTCTCGACACACTGCTGGTTCTGCGGGGCCGACAGGATCGGCACGTCCTGAAGGACACCGACGGCGACGAGGCCGACGATTCCCTGGGCGTTCAGCTTCGCCGGCAGACCGACACAGGGCTTGTTCAGCGAACCCTGGACCAGCGAGAGCTGCGGGCTCATGTCGCCGAACGTGGCCGAGTTGCCGAACTCCTGCGAGGCGTGGTTGCCGCTGGCGGAGGTCGTGCCGTTGTCGTCACCGATGGCAAGAGCCTGGGGGGCGGCCGCGGCCGAGGCACCGGCGACGGACGCGGCGATAGCCGCGGTAGCCCACAGCTTCTTCATGTTCATTCCCTTCGAAAAGCGGACTCCGGTGAGGAGCTGCATGATCGTCAACGGCCGCACCCCGGTCGGGGTTGCGCTCTTTGCCCCGATTGGCCCAGCGCAAACGCTAAAGGCCCGGGCGCCCTGGTCGTACGAGCTCATTTACAGGCGAGGGAGCTGCCCCGTACGGGCCCGTAACCCTTCAGGCCCGGTGGGTCCTTGGGTTTGGGGTCGGCCCCGGAGCCGAGCAGCGGCCGGTCCTTGCGCAGCTTGGTGAACATCGCGTCCGCCCGCTTCCTGTCCCAGGCCAGCGTCGAGCCGATGTCCGGCCGGGTCGGGTTGAACCCGGCGATCGGTACCGTCGTGAACTCGGTCGCCGCCGCCGGCACCCGGTGCAGCGCGGCCGCCAGCTGCACCAGCTCCTCGGCGCCGAAGCCCTGCTCGACCCGCCCGCTCCCGAGCAGCGTGCCCATCACACGCGCCATGCCCGCCGGGTCGGTGAGCGCCTGCCGCGCCTGGAGCCCGCGCAGCGCGTTCACCAGGAACCGCTGCTGGCGCTGGATCCGCCCGAGATCGGCGCTGGTGTCGACATGCCGGGAGCGCACGTACTGCAGCGACCGCCCGCCGTTCAGCAGATGCTCGCCGGGCCTGAGGTTCAGCTTGGTGGCCGAGTCCTTCAAGGTCCGCGCGGTGCACACCTCGACCCCGCCGACCTGGTTCACGGCGTCGATGAAGCGCCGGAAGTCCACCTGGAGGTACCGGTCGACGCGCACTCCGGTCATCGACTCGACCGTGCCGACGGTGAGCGCGGGACCGCCTTCGGCGTAGGCGCCGTTGATCTTCGAAGGGTGCGGCCCGCGTTCCTCGCCGGTCGGCCCGGCGCGGTACGGCGGGATGTCCGCGTAGGAGTCCCGCGGCAGGCTGACCACGCTGACGCGGTCCCGGCGCGCGGAGACATGGATCAGCATCAGGACGTCCGTGCAGTTGCACGCGATGCCGCCGGCGTGGAACTTGCGCTTCTCGGCGGCGGTGATGGTGTCCCGGCCGTCCGTGCCCATCAGCAGGATGTTCAGGGCCTTGGGGGCCTGTCGCTCGGGGAACGCGGCAGCGCCGCCGAGCAGCGTCGCGGTGGCCGCGAGTACGAGTCCGGGGATCGCGAGGGAAGAAAGAGTTCTCTTCATCGTCACGCGCCGAACGTAAGACAGCGGGCCGCCGGTGAACCGGCGGCCCGCTGACGGGGTCTCAGATTGCAGCCCCAAGGCTCAGAGAACAAAATCTCCGAGGACGGTTCAGTGGTTGCCCTGACCGTTGCCCGAGAGGGCGGAGATGTCGTCCAGGATGTGCGACAGCGGCTCGTCGCCCTTGGCCTGGGTGGAGTTCTCGACACACTGCTGGTTCTGCGGGGCCGACAGGATCGGCACGTCCTGCAGAACGCCGACGGCGCCGAGGCCGACGATGCCCTGGAGGTTCGCCTTGGCGGGCAGGCCGATGCAGGGCTTGTTCAGCGAGCCCTGGATGAGCGCCATCTGCGGGCTCATGTTGCCGTAGGTGGCCGAGTTGCCGAACGACTGGTGCGCACCGTTGCCGCTGGCGGACTTGGTGCCGTCGTCGTTGCCGATCGCCATGGCGGGGGAGGCGGCGCCCACGACGGAAGCGGCGACCGCGGCGGAAGCCAGAACCTTCTTGATCACTTGCTAGTCCCTTCTGGAGAAACCCCGTCCACCGGAGCGCTCTGGTCAACTGCACCGGCCCGCCTTGGTTCCTGCCTTTCACTCCGATGGCGCAGTGAAAAGAACGGCCGCGGCGCATACGGCCCGATCGGGTGAAGTGCCGAAACCAAACTCCGCGGAGCTGGTTGATGCGGAGGCAGGAGCGTGCGTCTCGGTGATGCACCCAGGAAAGGAACTGAAATGCTGAAGAAGGCAATGGCCGCCACGGCGGTCGCCGCTTCCGTCGTTGGTGCGGCGTCGCCGGCCATGGCCATCGGGAACGACGACGGAACCACGTCGGCGAGCGGCAACCACGCCGCGTCGAAGTTCGGCAACTCGATCACCAAGGGCGACATGAGCCCGCAGGCCACCCTGGTGCAGAGCACGGCCAACGACCTGTGTGTCGGCCTGCCGGTGAAGGCGAACGCGCAGGGCATCGTCGGTCTCATCGCCGCCGTCGGGGTCGCTCAGGACATCCCGGTCCTGTCCGCCGCGCAGAACCAGCAGTGCGCCGACAACTCGACGCAGGCCAAGGGTGACGAGCCGGCCTCGCACATCCTCAGCGACATCTCCGCCCTTGCGGGCAACGGTCAGGGCAACCACTGATCCGTCGATTCTGAAATGGCTCGGGCCGTCCGCTTTCGCGGGCTGCCCGGGCTTTTTCCGCCACTCAGGCGAATGGTTTCTGCTCGTTTGGATGTCTCGTGTCAATTCTGTGAAGGCGTTCGAGTGAATTACCAGGCGGCACACGTTCTTTAGTTTCTTCGTCTGTCTATCCCTCGTTTACAGCCTGTAGGTCACGTCATAGGGGCATGACCGCAGAGAAGGGAAAGCTCATGAAGAAGACCGCTGCTGTCGTCGCGGGCGCGATCATGGCTCTTGGCATGGCCGCCCCGGCCTTCGCCGACGCGGGTGCCGACGGCTTCGCCGCGCACTCGCCCGGCGTCCTGTCCGGCAACGTGGTCCAGGTTCCCGTCCACATCCCGGTGAACGTGTGTGGCAACACCGTCAACGTCATCGCCCTGCTGAACCCGGCGTTCGGCAACACCTGCGTCAACGACTGACGCCGTAACGCCCCCAGCCACTCCGGCTGTATGAGCCGGCCTTGGACAGCTTTCCCGCCTTCCAAGGCCGGCTTTTCCCACTTCTTCAAGCAGGAGGACAACGAGATTGCGACAGACCCTGAGTAGGGGAATGGTCGCGGCCGCCGCCGCGACGAGCATCCTGTCCCTGTGCGGCAGCAGCCCCGCCTTCGCCGACTCGGACGCCGAGGGGACCGCCAAGGGCTCGCCCGGCGTCCTGTCCGGCAACAACGTCCAGGTCCCCCTCGACGCGCCCGTCAACGCCTGCGGCAACTCCGCAGACGTCGTCGCCCTGTTGAACCCGGCGTTCGGCAACTCCTGTGCCCACGACTCCGGTTCACCCAAGGGCGGCGCCTCCTACGGCGACGACTCCGGCTACGGCGGAGGTGACCACCACGGCCACCACGGCCCCTCCGGCCACGGGACGCACGGCCGCACCGAGGGCTCGCCCGGCGTGGTGTCCGGCAACGACGCGACGGCGCCGGCCGAGGTGCCGGTCAACGCGTGCGGCATCACGGCGGACGTCATCAGCGGACTCAACCCCGCCTACGGTGACGACTGCGGATCCGGCGGCTACGAGGACACCCCGGGAGGCTACGGCGACACACCGACGCCCACGCCGCCGGGTGGGCATGAGACACCGACGCCGACTCCCTCGTCGCCGGGCGGCCCCGGGACGCCGACACCGACGCCGACCCCGTCGTCGCCGGGTGGGCCGGGGACGCCGACACCGACCCCGACGCCCACGTCACCGGGCGGTGGGCACGAGACGCCCACCCCCACCCTCACGCCGCCGACCGACCAGAGCTCGACCACGCCGCCCGGGCCCAACGGCCCGCCGCCCGAGCTCCCCGACACCGGCAGCAGTGAGGCCATGATGGCCGCCGGCCTCGGCAGTGCCGCGATGATCACGGCCGGAGCCGTCCTGTACCGGCGTGGCCGGCGACAGGCCGGGGCCCACCTGTAGTCGCGCCGGGTGCCGGACCCCCCCGTCCGGCACCCGCGCCCCTCAGCGGCGTACCCGCTCGGGCAGCTCGCCCCGTCCCTGAGCCGGGATCACCCCCTGGCCCGGACCGACGCGCAGCCGACGCCGCACCCCTCGTACGAGCGCGCCCGCCGTGTAGGTCGCGCCGTGCACGAAGCGCATCGCCGGGCCGAAGGCAGGGGCCGTGACCAGGCCCGCCAGGAACAGGCCGGGGTGTGACGGGGACTCGAAGTCCCGGCCGGTCCGCGGCGCCCCGTCGGCCGCTGTCGCCAGGGACGCGCGCAGCTCGGTGGAGAGCAGGCCCAGACGGTCGGTGGTCGCCCTGAACCCCGTGGCCGCGACGACGTGTTCGGTCTCCAGGGTGCGCAGAGCCCCCGACCCGTCCGCCCGGTCCAGCACCTCCAGCCGCACCCCGCCCGGCACCGCGCGGGCCGCCGCCACCTCATGGGCGAGCAGCACCTCCACGGCCGGCCCGACCCGGTCCCGCACCCACCAGGCGCCCGCCGGCCCCAGCGCCGTCGCCGCGATCCGCGCCCGCCTCTGCTCCGGGAGCCGGTGGAAGAGGCCGGGGCGCTCGGCGTAGAACCAGTTGCGCCAGCCGCAGCCCAGGCCGCTGTGCGGAGTGCGGACCGACTGCCACCAGGGGCGCTCCCAGGGTGGTGGTACGTCGTTCCAGCGCAGTTCGTCGGCGCGCGCCAGCACCCTTGCCCGGGTGCCCTGTTCGGCGAGCAGGGCCGCCGTCTCCAGGGCCGCCTGGCCGCCGCCGATCACCGTGACGTCCTGGTCCCGGAAGCGGTCGAGGTCGCGGTGGTGGCTGCTGTGGGTCACCAGCGAGGCGTCGAGGCCCGCCAGGGCGGAGGGGATCTCGACGAACGGCATGACCCCCACGGCCAGCGCGACCGTACGGGCGGGCAGCACCTCGCCGTCGTCGACGACCGCCTCGAAGCCGCCGGGGCGCAGGGCCACCAGCCGGGTCACCGTGCGCTCGTCCACGGTCGGCACGGCCTTGCGGGCGAACCACAGGCCGTACTCGGCGAACACCTCCACCGGGATCGGCTCCCCGTGCCGGGCCGTCATGCCCTGCCGCTCGCAGTAGACGTCGAGGCGCCAGCGGCGCCCCGGGTCGCAGAGGTTCGAGGCCCAGGGCTCCGACTTCAGGAACATCCCGCGCGGCATGTGGTCGCGCCAGGACGCCATGGGCCGGCCGAAGACACGCACCTTCAGCCCGGCGGCCGCGGCGTGCGACGCGATGGACAGGCCGTACGGGCCCGCGCCCACCACCAGCAGGTCGTACATCAGCGGCTGCTCGCTTTCTCGTCGTCGGTCAGTTCCGTCGTGACGGGGGAGGCGGTCGCCTGGCGCACCAGGCGCACCCGGGCCCGCTCGCCGGCCGGAGCACGCAGCCCGCGCAGCCGCTCCAGCAGACGGCGGGACACATGCCGGCCCCACAGACCCCACATCGCCCAGCCGGGGGCCCGGTCGTCCCGGGCGCCCCAGGCCCGTTCGCGGCCCGCGGACACCGGGCGCAGCACGGTCAGCGGCGCGTAGTTCTCCACCACGAACTCCCGTCCGGCCCGCGGCACCCCCTCCGGCAGCGGACGGTGCGTCAGGTCCAGGTGCAGCGCCCGTACGACGTCCAGGTCGGCCGTGTCGGTGAAGAGCCGGAACTGGGCGCCGGGGCGCGGGTTGAAGTCGAGCAGGTGGTGGCGGCCCTCGGCGTCGCGGCGGAAGTCGAGGTCGAAGATGCCCCGGTAGCCCAGTTCGCCGGTGATCCGCTCGGCGAGCGCCTGCACCGTCGGGTCGGGCGCCCAGCGGCCCACCGCCGTCAGGCCCGCCCCGCGCGGCCAGGCCCGCAGCTTGACGCCGACGCCTCCGCCACGCACGGCGCCCGAGCGGTCGGCGTACCCGTGGAAGAACCAGTCGCAGTCGACGCTCGGCGGCAGACAGGCCTGGAGCAACAGCCGGCTGCCCGCCTCCTCGGTGCGCAGAAACAGCTCCCGCGCCTCCTGCGGGCTGCGCACCACGACCGTGCTGCGCAGCCCACTGTCCGCCGGCAGCAGCCAGGGTCTGCTCCACTTCGCCACCACCGGCAGACCCAGCCGCCAGGCGGCGCCCGCCGCGTCGGCCGCGCTGTCCGGGATCAGGGTGAGCGGATGCGGTACGTCCACGGCGGTGCACAGGGCGGCCAGTTCCGCCTTGTCGGCGACGCGCTCGGCCAGCGGGCCCGGCATCGACGGCAGCAGATACGAGGGCGCCAGCTCCGCTCGCAGCCGGTCCACGGCGACCGCGCTCGCGTCGTCCATCGGGATCAGCACCGCCGGGCCGGCGATCCGGGCGGCGATACGGCGCAGGGCCACGGCGATGTCGGCAGCGGGCGCGCCCGGTGGCGGTGGCGGGTGGATCCGTCGTACAAAACGCGATCGGGACACCGGACTTCCGGTGGAATCCGCGACGACGTGCACCTCCACTCCCGCTCTGCCGAGCGAGCGCACGGCCCCCAGCGTTCCGTGGTGAAAGGGATTTCGGTCGATCCGCAGCAGTACGGCGGGGACGCGGGTGTCGAACAGCGACACGGATTCAATTCCTTCGGTCGTTTCACCCGTGCGGGCGATCGGGCCACTCGAAAGCCGCAAGCACGGTGGCGGAGTTCGTCTTCACATGACTGAGTGTCAGTTATCGGATTAGCGCGAGAGTGAGAAAGGAGCAGGCATGGACTCACAGCAGCGACGGGTTCGGACCAGACGGCTGGCGTTCATCGCGGCGTCGGTCGCCGCGTCCGCCGCCCTGGCCTCCGGGCCCGGATTCGCAGCGGGGGTGGGAGCCGCCGATCCGCCCGCTCCCACGCCGGCGGTTCCCGCGGTACCGGCCGTTCCGTCCCCGTCCGCCCAGCCGCCGACCACGCCCACCGCCGACCCGGTGACCGACCCCGTGGCCGAGCCGAAGCCGGTGCCGGAACTCCCCGCCTTCGGCGCCTACCTCGACTACGGCCCGCGCGGGGTGCACCGGATGACCGAGCTCAGCCGCTGGCTGGGCGGCGCCGACCTGCGGGTCGGCCACACCTATCTGCCCGGCGACCGCTGGAGCAACATCGAGGGCGCCCCCAACTTCCTCGACACGTGGGCCGACTGGCGCAACGCGCGCGACGACCGGATGTTCGTCCTCAACGTCCCCATGCTGGAGCGCAACGAGGAGAACGTCCCCGACTACCAGGTCGGGCGACTGCTGCGGCAGGGCGCGGCCGGCGACTTCGATCACCACTTCCGCCGCCTCGCCGAACGGCTGGTCGCGCTGAAGGTGCCGGACACGGTCATCGTGCTCGGCTGGGAGATGAACGGCATCACGTACACCCATCGGTGCGGGCCGGACCCGGAGGCCTGGAAGAAGTACTGGAACAGGATCGTCACCACCATGCGTTCGGTGCCGGGCCAGAAATTCCGCTTCGACTTCACGCCGAGCCGCGGCAAGGACGCCATCGGCTGGACGAAGTGCTATCCCGGCGACGACACCGTCGACATCATCGGCATGGACTCGTACGACCAGCCGGCAGGCCTTTCGTTCGACCAGCAGGTGAAAGAGCCGTACGGGCTTCAGGAACACGTGGAATTCGCCAAATCCCACGGCAAGGCAATTTCCTATCCTGAATGGGGACTCTTCCGCAACGGAGACAACGCCGAATACATGCGGCGCATGCTCGCGTGGATGGACGAGCACAAGCCGCTGTACAACACGCTGACGGACTACTGTCCGCACGGCGTCTGGCAGTGCGACGACAACCCCAGGTCGTCGGAGATCTACCGGTCCGTGCTCTTCGGACGCACCGGTGAGCCGACGCCGACCCCGACGCCCACGCCGACCCCGACACCCACCCCCGAGCCCACGCCCGAGCCCACTCCGACGAACCCGCCCAACTGCTCGCCGGTGGACCTGGGCGAGTGGGTGGAGTACTGGATCGGCGGGAAGCTGTGCATGCGCTTCGACTGGTGGTCGCGCAGCCGGTGAGGTCCTGACGGTGGCGGCGGGTCGGTCACGGCCCGTCGCCACCGCGCTCTCGCCACCCGCGGACGAGTTCCTTGCCCCGGCTGCGGGCGGCCACGTCGAACAAGGCCGCCGTCAGCAGCGGGGCGGTGCGCCGCCGGGCCAGCAACAGCCGCTGGTTGGCGACCGGTTCGGGCCGCCAGTGGTGCTTGTAGGGCTCGTTGCCGCGCAGCAGGCTCAACGAGCCCCGCGCGTGCCGGCTGCACGCGTCGAGCAGCATCACCGCCACGTCCGCCTTCCGCTCCCGCAGACACGGATGGGCACCGTACAGATAGCCGCCCGCCAAGCGCCTCGACAGCAGCGTCAGATCGACGGCCACCACGTCGTCGTCCAGCCGGAACTCGGTGACGGCCGCGTCCCCGGAGCGCACCATCGGAGCGACCGAGCGCACCAGGTGGTCGCGGAACCGCGGCAGCAGATGCTCGCTCGTCACCTTCCGCCCCTCCCACTGCAACCGGTGCAGCTCCAGCAGCCGCCGCAGCGCCTTGTCGACCTCGTCCGGTTCCACGGCGTGCTGTTCGATGCCGAGCGCGGTCAGCTTGCGCAGCTTGGCGCGGACCCGCTGCTGGGCCTTCGCCGACGGCAGCCGGGTCACCAGCTCCGCCATGGGCACGGCCGGCAGCTCCAGGCACAGCGAGTCGCCGACCCGGCGCCGGGGCCCGGGCCAGTGGTCGTAGATCCGCTCGGCCGCGCCGCCCGGCCGTACCTCGCGCAGATCGACCAGCGCGGTCCGGGCCGCCGCCGCGAGCCCCTCGGTGAGCGCGGCCGCCGCCGCGTCCCCGTGCTCGTCGTCCAGCAGGACGTCCCCGTAGTCGGAGATCGCCCCGCCGAGCGGCACCAGGGACGGCACCGGACGGCGTACGCGCATCAGGGGCGCGGCGGCGACGAGGTCGTCACCGTCGCGGACCACGAGGACCCGCAGCCGGCCGGGGCGGCCGTACGACAGCCACCACGAGTGCAGCCAGGCGTGGCTCTGGAAGGGGGTGGCGGGGGAGCAGCGGCCGTACAGGCGGCCCCAGTCGGGGGCCAGTGCGGCGAAGACGGACTCGTCGGTGACGAGTTCCGTCCGGTAGGTCACAGCTGGCCGTGTGCGTCGGCGGCGACGGCCGGGCCGGGCACGGAGGCCGGGCGCCCCGGCTCTCCCGCGGTCCGTCGCGGCCGCACCAGCAGCACCAGGCCGCCGAGCAGACCGCCCGCGCTCGCCCCGACCAGACCCGTCACGGCGGGCGAGGCCGAGGACGGCTCGGTGGGCTTGGTGGCGCGGGCGAACTGCTGGAGCTCCACGTTGGTGGCGTTCTGGGTGGTGTCCGCGTGCCGGGTCAGGGCCCGGGCGACCGCGTTGGCCATGTCGGCGGCCAGGTCGGGGCGGGAGGAGGTCGCCGTGATCCCGATCATCGGGGCGTCCGGCGAGGTCGCGGTCTGCACGCTCGACTTCAGCGTCCTGACCGGGACGCCCGCCCACACCTGGGCGTCACCGAGCACCGCGAGCTGGGTGGCGACCCGGCCGTAGGCCTGCGCGAAGCCGAGCGCGGAGGCGGAGTCGGACTTCTCGGTGGGGACGGCGACGACATAGCTGGTCGCCGTGTACGCCGGTGTCTGGGCCAGGCCGTACACACCGCCCAGCAGGCCGCCGGCGACGGCACCGGCCGCGAGCAGGGACCAGGCCGGGAGCGTCTTGGCGCGGGTGAGGACCGCGGCGGGGCGGCGCGGTCCTGTGGGGTTCTCGGTCATGAGGAACTGACTCCCTGGGGTGACGTGGGCGACTTGGCTGGCGAGACCGCGGCCGCGTAGACATCCATCAGCTGGGCGGCGCTGCGGGTGATGCAGTAGTGGTGGGCGGCGTCGGGGGCGCCGCGCGGGCGTGGGCCCTCGGTGCGAGCCGCCGCGATGGCGCGGGCGAACTCGTCGGCGCCGCCCAGCACCTGGCGGCTGCCGGGGGCCGCCTGCGAGGGCAGGTCCTCGATCGCCGGGCAGGAGCTGTAGAGCACCGGCAGCCCGGACGCCAGCGCCTCGACGACCGCCAGACCGAAGGCCTCCTCCGGGGACGGGGAGACGAGCAGGTCCATCGCGGCGGTGAGGGACGGCAGGTCGGGGCCGGGAGAACCGTCGGGGACACACGGGCGCTCCCCGGTGAACAGGACCCGGTCGGCGACCCCGGCCTCCTGGGCGGCCCGGCGCAGCGGATGCTCGTCCGGGCCGCCGCCGACCAGCAACAGCCAGCAGTTGTCCGGGAGTTGGGCGAGCGCGCGGATCACGGTGTCGAAGCGTTTGGCCGCCGTGAGCCGGCCGATGCCGCCGATGACGTACGCCTCCTCGGGCAGGCCGAGGCGGCGGCGGGTGTGCAGGCGCTGGAGCGGGTCGAAGCGGAAGCGGGGCAGGTCGATGCCGTTGGGGACGACCTCGATCCGGGGGGCGGGCACGCCCCAGCGCTTCAGCCGGGCGGCGACCGTGGGGGAGACGGCGACCGTGGCGCGGCCCAGGCGCTCGCTGGCCAGGTACAGCCCGCGGACGCCGGCGGTGAGCCTGCGGCCCTCCATCTGTGAGTCGCCGAGGGAGTGTTCGGTGGCGACGACCGCGCGGACGCCCGCCAGCCGCGCGGCGAGTCGGCCGTAGACGCAGGCGCGGTACAGGTGGGTGTGCACGAGGTCGTAGCCGCCGGAGCGGATGTGGCGGACCAGGCGGGGCAGGGCGGCCAGGTCGCGGTTGCCGGCCATGCCGAGGTGGGTGACGCGGACACCGTCGGCGACCAGGCCGTCGGCGACCGCGCCTGGGTTGGTGAGCGTCACGACGTCGCAGTCGACCGGCAAGTGCCTCAGCAGCAGCCGCAGTTGCTGCTCGGCGCCGCCGACCCCGAGGCCGGTGATGACATGCAGGGCCTTCATCTCAGAGCCCTTCGACGGGACGGCGGCGCAACCGGTGCAGCCGGTGCTTGAGGAAGAGGCGTACGGCGGTGTCGTTCTGCCCGATGTGCAGCCGCGGGAGGGCGAGCGGGCCGGTGAGGGGGCCGGGGTCGATGGCGCAGGCGTACGTGTATCCGGCGTCCCGTACGGCGTCGATGGCGCGTTGGTCGACGGTGCCGTAGGGATAGCAGAAGCCGGCGACCGTCGCGCCGGTCAACTCCTCCAGTACGGCCCGGCTTTCGACGGTCTCGGCCTTCAGCCGGAGGTCGTCGGCCTCGGTCAGGTCGACGTGGGTGAGCCCGTGCGAGCCGATCTCGACGCCCGCCTCGGCGGCGCTCCGGATGCCGTCCGCCGTCAGCAGGCGCTTGCGCGGGCCCAGCGGGTCCCAGGCGTTGTCGCCGCCGAGACGGCCGGGCAGGACGAAGAGGGTGGCGCCGAAGTCGTGCTCCCGGAGCACCGGAAGGGCGTGGTCGAGGAAGTCCGCGTACCCGTCGTCGAAGGTGAGGCCGACGAGGTCGGTGCGGGTGGGTTCGGCGAGCAGCGCGGCCATGGACACGCCCCGCAGACCGCGGCGGCGCAGCCAGGTCAGCTGCCGGCCGAGGCGTTCGGGGGTGACCGTGACACGGTACGGGTCGTCGGAGCAGTCGCCCACCGAGTGGTACATCGCGATCCACGGGACGGGGGCGGAATCAACGGCAGCGGCCATGAGCGAGCCTTCGTGTGACGGAACGTACGGATCTCAGTGCGGGTACGACGCCCTGGGCGTCCAGCGCCCAGGCGAGCAGGACGAACACGGCGGCGACGGTCGCGCCGCCCGCGGCCAGCCCGGGCACGGCGGACGGCACCTGCCCGGCGACGAAGGTCCCGGCGATCGTCGCGACCACGGCGGCCCGTACCGGCCGGCTCAGCTCGCGCAGGGCGCGCCGTCTGCGGATCGGGACGCTTCGCGGACCCGTGCCGGCCAGCAGCAGTAAGGCGGTGACGGTGATGCCGGCGGCGTTGGCGGCGGCGATGCCGAGGACGCCCCACGGGCCGACCGTCCAGGCGCCGATCCAGGAGGTGGCGACGATGCCGGCGGCCATCGCGGCGACCGGGTACCAGCTGGGGCGGGCGGCGGAGAAGTACGACCGGACGAGCACGCCGGTCATCGTCTGGCCGAGCAGGCCGAGGGCGTACACGCGCATGACGTCCGCGGTGGCGGCGGTGTCTTTGGCGGTGAACGCGCCGCGCTGGAAGAGGAGTTCGATGAGCTGCGGAGCGCATGAGATCACGGTGGCGGCGCCCAGCAGGACCACGCAGGAGGCCAGCGCCAGGTCGCGTTCCACGCGGCTGCGGGCACGCTCGACGTCACCGTCGGCGAGGGCGCGCGCGACCACCGGGAAGGTGACCGTGCACAGCATCATCGACAGGGTCATCGGGATCTGGGCGACCTTCTGCGCGTAGTTCAGGTGCGAGATGGCGCCCGCGTCCAGGGTGGAGGCGAGGAAGCGCTCGATGAGGGTCTGGGACTGCCGGCACAGGGCGAAGAGCAGGACGGTGGCGACGAGTGCGGCGGTCACCGCCCGGTCGTCGCTGCCGCCGGTCTCCTGCGGGGCGGTCCGCCGCTTCCGACACAACTGCCGTACGAAGGAGGGCAGTTGTACGAGCACCATCAGCCCGCCGCCGATCGCGACCCCGATCGCCGCCGACCGCACGCCCCACTGCCCGCCCAGGACGAACATCGCCGTGATGATGCCGGTGTTGTAGGCCACGTAGATCGCCGCCGGCGCGAGGAACCTGCGGTGGGCGCGGAGTGCGGCGCTGCAATATCCGGCGAGGCCGAAGCCCAGGACGCAGACCGCGGTGAGCCGGGTGCAGTCGACGGCGAGCGCGGGGTCGGGCAGGCCCGGTGCCAGGGCCTCGACCAGATAGGGGGCCGTGCCCACGAGCAGCGCGGACACGGCGACGAAGGCGAGGGACAGCTTCGGCAGCGTGGCCGCGACCAGTGCCCGCACCGGATCCCCGGGCGCCCCCTGCGCCCGCCGCGCCAACGCCAGGCTGAACGCCGGGACCAGCGCGAAGGCCAGCCCGTCCTCGATGAGCAGCGTCGACGCGAACTCCGGGACGGTCCACGCCACGAGAAACGCGTCCGTCTCACTCCCCGCCCCGAAGAGCCGCGCCAGCGCCTGATCCCGCGCCAGCCCCAACAGGGCCCCTGCGACCGAGAGCACAGCGGTGACGAGCGCGGCCTTGGCGAGGAAACGGCGAGAGGCAGGGGCGACGTCGGCACGCTCGGCCCGGTCCTCGGGGGGCGCGGCGGGGCGGGTGGACGGAAGGGGGCGGGCGGCCCGGGTGCCCTGGGCGGTAGCCGTGGCTCCACTGGGGGATCGGGCGTCCCGTCCTGTGGGGGCGTCCGGTGAAACCCCGGAGATCAGGGCGCCCTGGGTGGTGGCCGTGGTCCCGCTGGGGGGTCGGGTGGTCTTGGTGTGGCCGTCTGACGGGGTGTTGGGCGGGACCCTCGGAGCTTGGGTGCCCGGGGAGGGAGGGGTGGCCTGGGCGGGAGGGCCCGTGAGCTCGGTGTGCCGTCCTGTCGGGGGGCTCGGTGAGGTGGTCCCGCCGGAGGCGCCGGCAGCCCGTTCCGGCGAGGCGTCCGGTGCGGCCTCGGGGGTCCGAGGTGGGGTCACCCTCATCGTGCGGCGGCCTCCTCGGCGCGGGAGGGTACCGGGGCCGGAGTCGACGCGGGCTGCTCAGAGGTGCCGCCGGTCAGGGCCCACCAGGCCGACAGGCCGAAGCACACCGCGGTCAGCACCGTCGAGGGGCCGCCGATGTCGGCGTAGGCGAAGTCGGTCAACTGCCAGACGAGGAAGCCGCAGGCGACCAGCGCGCAGTCGAGCCCCGGACCGGAGCGCCGGATCCGGGCCAGTCGCCGCAGCCCGCAGACCAGCAGTGCCAGCCAGCCGCCCGCGAGGGCGAGGAGGCCGATCAGGCCCTGCTCGGCGAGGATCAGCAGGTACATGTTGTGCGGGGAGAGCAGCGGCTGCTTGCGGAAGGCGGCGCCCGCGCCCTCGGTGTCGCTGCCCGCGGACAGCGCGAGCGAGGCGTGCGCGTCCCGGTGCTCGGGGAACCCCTTCAACCCGATGCCGGTCAGCGGCTGTTCGCGCCACATGCCGACGGCCGCCGCCCACATGGTGTACCGGTCGGTGACGGACTGGTCGGGCGCGTCGGTGACCTGCGTGATGCTGTTGATCCGCTCCTGGAGCATCGCCGAACCGACCCCGAAACCACCCACCAGGATCACGCCGAGCGCGGCCACGACGGCGCCCACCTTCAGCGCCCGCCGCAGCCCGGCCAGCACCAACTGCGCCGCGCACGTCACCGCCGCGGCGATCCACGCCCCGCGGCTGAAGGACAGCGCGAGCGGCACCAGCAGCGCCAGCGCACAGCAGGCGGCAACCACCCGCTGCCGTACCGGAGTCCGCCCCAGCGCCAGACCCACCGCGCACACCAGCCCGAAGCACACGACGGTCGCCATGCCCATCACGTCCTGCGCCCCGAAGGTCCCCACGGCACGGATCTCCTGGCCCTGGTACGAGGCCCCCGTCCCGGTCAGGAACTGGTGCACACCGATCGCCCCTTGCCACAGGGCGAGCCCGACGAACGACCAGGCCAGCACCCGGAAGTCGGCCCGGCCCCGGACCAGCAGCAGCACCGCGGCCGGCACCAGCACGAAGATCTGGAGGTAGCGGCCCATACCGGTGAGCCCGGCGCCCGGCGAGGACGCCCCGACGGCGGCGACCGCCAGCCCCACGACCGGCAGGCCCAGCACCACGACGGCGGTACGGGACAGCGGGCGCCGCCGGTCCCGTACGAGACGGATCCCGCAGTACAGCACCACGAGCGCCGAGAGCGCGTCGGCGGGGCCCGCGCCCCCCTCGCCGCCCGGCCCGATCGGCAGCCCCAGCAGGGCGACGACCGCCACCACCGGGAGCACCGGCGCGAATCTCCGCACGTGGTCCATGCTCAGCTCCCTGTCGGACGCACGAGCGCGGCCGCGGTCCGCGCCAGGATGCAGATGTCCTGCCACAGCGACCAGTTGTCGATGTACGCGTTGTCGAAGCGGGCCCGGTCCTCGATGGAGGTGTCGCCGCGCAGACCGTGGATCTGGGCGAGCCCGGTGATGCCGGTGCGCATCCGGTGGCGGGCCGCGTAGCCGGGGTAGGTCTGGCTGAACTTCGCGACGAAGTACGGGCGTTCGGGCCGCGGGCCGACCAGGCTCATGTCGCCCCAGACGACGTTCCACAGCTGGAGCAGCTCGTCCAGCGACGTCTGGCGCAGGAAGCGGCAGAACCACGACATCTGGCGTTCGTTCGCCACGCTCCAGCGGGTCGCCGACTCGTGCTCGTCGACCGGGCGATGGGTGCGGAACTTCAGCAGCGTGAAGGGCCGGCCGTCCTTGCCGATGCGTTCCTGGCGGAAGACGACACCGCGTCCGCCGGTCAGCCGCAGCACCACCGCGCACACCAGCAGCAGCGGGCTGACCAGCAGCAGCAGCGCCCCGGCCACCAGCACGTCCAGCACCCGCTTGCCGACGCTGCCCCGCCGCCGGCCCCCCATGTCGAGGCGGCGGCAGGCGAATCCGGCGAGCTGGTCACGGGTGGCGTACGAGGGGGAGTCGGCGTCGACCTCCCACACCGCGCAGCCCGATTCGGCCAACGCCCGTAGCAGCGGCCCCTGTTCGGACCGTACGGACGGGTGCACGACCAGGACGTCCCGGACGCCGTTCTGGATGAGCGCCCGCTCGACCTCCTCGCCGGTCGTCAGCACCGGGAGTCCCTCGCTGCCGTCCGGCTCCTCGGTGACGACGCCCACCGGCCGTACCCCGCACCGGGGATGGCGCAGCACGCCGGCGGCCACGCGCTGCGCGGTCGCCGCGGGGCCGATGACGAGGGCCGCGCGCGGCCGGTTCAGCAGGGCCGTGCGGCGGCGCCGGTGCACGGCGCCGCGAGCCGCGCAGGCCGCCGCGGACTGGAGGAGGACACCGGCGGCGAGCGTGCCGGCGGACAGGGCGTGCTGCGGGGCGTACGCGGCGACCAGCGCGCCGAGCGCCAGCCAGGACACCGCGATCCGGCCGCAGACGGCGGGCAGTTCGTCGAGGACGCCCGGTACGGCGCGCGGCAGCTGCGGGCGCAACAGCATCGAAGCGGACACCGACAGGGCCGCGAGCAGCGGCTGATGTGCGGTCCCGGTGAGCGCGAGGGCGCCGAGCAGGGCCGCGACCAGGTCCGCGGCGAGCAGCGGCACCGGCGAGGCGGGCCGCGGCTGCGGGCGGCGGTGCGGGAAGCGGAAGCCGCCGGCGACACCGCGCGACGGGATGACCGAGACGGGCGAGAATCCGTGATCCCGTGGCTGCCCGCCGGGCGAGGGGACGGTACTTTCGGCGGTCACGAGTGGATGGACTCCCTGTACTCGGTAGGCACGGCATGGACTGCGGTGCCGAGCAGTTCGCGGTACAAGCCCGCCACGGCCTCGGTCGTGCGCCGCACGTCGTGCGTGGACAGCACGTGACGGCGCCCCTGATGGCCCAGCGACTCGCAGCGCAGCGGATCGAGCAGCAGCTCGGTGACGACCCCGGCGAGCGCGGCCGGGGCCTGCGGGGGTACCAGGCACTGGGGCGCGAGGTCCGGCGGCAGGCTCTCCCGGGCGCCGTCCACGTCGGTCAGCACCACCGGTCGCCCGCATGCCATCGCCTCCAGCGGGGCGAGCGCCATGCCCTCCCAGCGCGAGGGCAGGACGACCAGATCGGCGGCCTGGTACCAGGGCACGGGATCGGTGACGGCCCCGGCGAACACCACCGACTCCGGTGCGCGGGCGGTGAGTCGGTCCCGGTCGGGCCCGTCGCCGACGAACACGAGCCGGGCCCGCGGCACCCGCTCCCGCACCGCCTCCCACGCGTCGAGCAGGACGTCCTGCCCCTTCTGCCGGCACAACCGCCCCACGCACACCACGAGCGGGGCCGCCGGATCGGCGTCCGGCAGCAGCGACGCCCGTACGGTGCCCACGGCGGCGGGGTGGAAGCGGGCGGGGTCGATGCCGTTGGGGACGACGCTCCACCGCCCGGCGATCCCGGCGCGTACGCCGGTCGCGCGCTCCGCGGCGCTCACGCACACCACCCGGGAGGCCCAACGCGCCCCCCACCGCTCCCACTTCAGCGCGAGTGCCGCGGTGGCCCCGTCGACCGCCTCGAACGACCAGGCGTGCGGCTGGAACACCGTCGGCACCCGCCCGCGCACCGCGAGCCGACCGGCCAGACCGGCCTTCGCACTGTGCGCGTGCACCAGTTCGGGCCGTACCTCTTCGATCAGCTGAGCGAGCCGTCGTACCTCGCCGAGGAGCGACGGCCCCGGCGACCGCGTCGCCCGCCATCGCCGTACGTCCGCGCCCAGCGCCCGCAGTCCGTCGGCGAACGTGCCGTCCGGACAGGCCACCGTGACGTCGAGGCCGGCCGCGAGCTGCGCCCGCACCAGGTCCGTCACGACTCGGGCGACCCCGCCCTCCACGGGCTGCGTAAGGTGCAGGACCCGTGGTCGAGGGTCGGTTGCTGACTGGTGCATTGCGCGGTTTCCTCGCTCACGGATGGCACTCGGGACGGGCGGGAACGCGCCTCACTTCTGGGCGTCGACGGCGACGAAGAGCGCCCCGGCCCACGCCGCGTCCCGCTGGGAAACGAGCCGGAAGGCCAGCTGGTCACCACCGGCTCGCAGCGCCTTGCCGAGATCGAACACGTCGGAGTCGTAGCCGAGCGTGTTCGCATACGAGGGGACCCGCCGCGACGGCGCCGATCCGGGCTCGGAGATCGTCGAATTCAGCACATCTGTACGGGGGTTGGCGGCATCGGTCAGTGCGACGGACGCCCTGCGGCCGGCCCCTCCGGCCGAAAGGGTGAGCGAGTCACCCGTACGGCCGCGATCACCGTCGTACGCGACGAGACCCGCCCGGCCGGAGGCGCCCTTCGGGAAGCCCAGCTTCCGCAGCGCGACCTCGTGCGCCGTCCCGAGCGTGTCGAAGCCGTCCCACAGGGCGAGGTGACGCAGCGGCTCCGCGGCCCTCTCGTAGGCCACGACCAGCGTCCAGCCGCCCCACGAGCCGGCCTTCGACCTGCCCATCGCCACATTGACCTGGGCGACGGTGTAGAGGCCCGAACCGCTCTCCCGCACCAGCTTCGTGACGTCCGCCGAGGCCTGGAAGGCGTCCGCGCCCCGCGCCACCCGGTGGCCGACCAGGGTGTCAGCGAGGACCTCCTTGTACTGGCCGCCGGGCTCGGCGATCAGCACCCTGCCGTTGTCCTTGGGCGGCTTCTGCTCGCCGACGCGCAGGTTGCCGCCCCAGTACAGCCGCGCGTACGTGGCGCGGGAGCCCTCGGGCAGCCGGACCTCCGCGCGGGAGGAGTTGTAGGTGTTCGGGTCGCTGTCGACGTCGACGTAGAACATGTCGAAGTCGCCGTTGGCCGCCGTGCCGCCGTCCCGGACGGACGGGCAGGACGGCTGGGCCGCGCTCGACCGGCAGCTGATGGCGGTGTTGGCCGCGCGGACGATCCCGCCGTGCTGGAGCGCCCGGAACCGCTCGGTGAACGGCAGCTGCTGAACCTCGGGGGAGGGCGGGGCGGCCGCGAGGGCGCCACCGGGGACCCAGATCGCGGCGAGGGCAAGGGCTCCCACCGCCGCTCGGCGCAGCGACGGGCGCGGGAATTGGCGCATGACCGGGGTGGCCCTTCCGGGAAAGGTGTGGGGGTCGGGGGCACGCCCGGGTCGTGGTGCCAGGGCGTCATGAGTGCGATTTGCTGGCTATACGGGTGCGTCAAGAGGTCCGCAACTCTAGCTGCTATCCGTATTAATCCGGCGAAACCAGACAAGTGTGTCGGAATGGTGAAGTGGGCCTCTCGCGAGATCACCCCATTGGCGGCACAACCCGCGCGCGCCCCGCGCGTTGACACAGCGCCGGGCATCCCCGCCCGGGTGTTTGTGTCAACCCCAAGGAGCACCTCTCCATGTCGCGTATCGCGAAGGGCCTGGTCCTTACCTCCGCTGCCGTCGCGGCCGTCGCCGGCGGCGCCGGCATCGCTGCCGCCGACAGTGGCGCCAACGGCACCGCCGCCCACTCCCCGGGCGTGCTGTCGGGCAACGTCGTCCAGGTCCCGGTCCACGTTCCGGTCAACGTCTGCGGCAACACCGTGAACGTCATCGGTCTGCTGAACCCCGCCTTCGGCAACACCTGCGTCAACGACTGACGTCGGCGCGAACCGCCCTTTGCCGGCCGCCCTCCCGTGGTTCCCCCTCGGGAGGGCGGCCGGTTTGCGTTGCCCCGAACGGGGGGTTGCGGCGGGAGAGCCTTGACAGGGCCTTTCACCAGGGAGGACGCGTTCGGCGGGTGATCACGGCACGCGTTCGATCGGTTGCAGAGCGCGGTGAGCGCTTTCACGGTGAGCACAAGATCCGTCCCACATCGAAAGGGCTCTCCATGCGTGCTCTGTCCGCACGGCGCCTGGCGTCCGCCGCAATCAGTGCCACCCTCCTGATCGGAATCGCCGCTCCAGCGGCGGTGGCGGTCGACCACGAGTCGAAGCGCGAGCGCGCGCTGGCGGCGGTGAAGGCGCCTGTCCCCGGCGCGGACGCCCTGCTCGCGCAGGTCAAGACCCTGGGCAACCTCGGGGCCGTGCTCAAGCCGGTCACCGACGTGCTGAACACCGTGCTCAACGCGGGCGAGGGAATCACTCCCGAGCAGGCGACCCAGCTCCTGGACACGGTCAAGTCCGCCATCGCCGGGGTCACCGCGGCGGCCCCCGTGCCGGTGCCGGAGACGCCCCTGACACCCACCGACACGGCGGCCGCGCCGGCCGCGACGACTCCGCCCGCCACCACGCCGGCCGCCGGACTGCCGCTGCCGACCACGTTGCCGGCGCTCCCGCTGCCCGCCGACAAGAGCAGTGACTCCAAGGCACCGTCCGCCGACGCCGTCGGCGACGCCCTCGCCGCCCTGCAGACGGCCGTCAGCGACCTGCTCGCGGCCGCCTCCGCCACGCCCCCGGACCCCGCGAAGGTGCTCGCGGCCGCCACCGCGGTGGTGGGCAAGCTCCTCAACGCCATCCTGGCGCTGCTGCTGGGCGGCGGACTCCCACTGCCGCTTCCGGTGCCCCTGCCGACCGGCGGGCTGCCGACCGACGCGGTGACCGGTGCGGTCGGCGGACTGCCGGCCGTCGGCGGCCTGGTACCCACCTCGTAGGCGAAGCAGTCGTCACCCCAGCCGTTGTGCCGGTCGCCCAGGCCGGCACAACGGCTGTTCTGTTTTCCTATTGCTTTCTTATAACCCCCGGGAATCCCAACGGGTGGGTTGCAGAAACTTTCTGCGTACGGGGTTTCCGGGCCGGTCGGGGATCGTTAGGCACGGCGTCAGAATTCTCTCTGGTGACGGAAGTCGCCGAAGAAAGGAACACGATGAAGTCCCTGAAGGCTGCCGCTGTTGTTGCCGGTTCCGTGGCCCTCGCCGGCGCTGCCGCGCCCGCGTTCGCCTACAGCACCGCCGACGTCACGCCCACCAGCCTCACCGGCGCCGTGAACACGCTCACCAGCGGCCGGCTCGCCCCCGCCGACGTGATGCCGCTCCAGCACCAGTCGAACGCGCTCGACACCGAGAACAAGGACTCCGTGCTCAACACCGTGAAGGGCGCGACCGCCACGCTGAACAACAGCGGTCTGCTCGGCGGGCTTCCGCTGGGTGGCTGACGCCTTCCTGTCGCGTAGAGGGCCGATTCCGTGGCGCATGGAATCGGCCCTTCGCGCTGTGCTCTGCGCCGTGCCTCGGGTTGTTCGAGGGCGCGTCCCTCGTTCGTGTGGACCGCGTACGGGGCATCGCCCGGTCGGGTGAGAGGGGCCAAGTGGCCTTCCGGCCCGCCGATATGGTCGCGCGGTGACCTCAACCCAAAGCGAAACCCGCCCCTTCAACGCCGCCGACCTGGGCACGCTCGTCGTGATGGCCTGGAGCGGCGATGCCCCCGACGGCCACATGCCCTACCTCCTCGCCTACACCCTCGGGGACTCGGCGGGCGGCCCGGAGACCTCCACGGCCGCCGTCGAAGCGCTGCTGGAGAACAACGGACTGCCCGTCGGCGGTGACCTCGTCGACGGCAACGCCCGGTCGAACCTGCCGGTCAGCCTGCTCGTCGAGGCGGGTACGGCCGTCGTCAACATGCCCGGCTTCAACGCCCAGTGCACCCCGCCGGAGGAGTGGCTGGAGGCGGTCGCCGAACGCGGCTTCGCCTACTTCGTGTTCACCACCCGCCCCTGGCCCGAGGCCGAGCCGGGCAAGCCCGTCGACCCGGAGGTCCTGGCCGCCTTCGCCGGCGCCGACGACACCCTGAACGCGGCCGCGCACGTCGTCCTCCCGGCCCGCAGCCTGCGCGGCTGATGACGCGGACCGCGGGCGCCGCTCGCGCGTTCGCCGTACTGCTGGTGATCACGGGGGCCGCCGGACTGCTGGCCTCCTGGGTCATCACCCTCGACAAGTTCAAGCTGCTCGAGGACCCGGACTTCACCCCGGGATGCAGCCTGAACCCCGTGGTGTCCTGCGGCAGCGTCATGCAGAGCGACCAGGCCTCGGCCTTCGGGTTCCCCAACCCGATGCTGGGCCTGGTCGCCTACGCCGTCGTGATCGGTGCCGGCGTGAGCCTGCTGGCCGGTGCGCGCTTCCCCGGCTGGTACTGGCTGACCTTCGAAGCGGGCTGCGTCTTCGGCATCGGCTTCGTCTCGTGGCTCCAGTTCCAGTCGCTGTACCGGATCAACGCGCTGTGCCTGTGGTGCTGTCTCGCGTGGGTCGCCACCATCCTGCTGTTCTGGTACGTGACCTCGTTCAACGTACGGAACCAATTCCTGCCCGCACCCGGCTGGTTGCGGTCGTTCCTCGGTGAATTCACCTGGGTGGTCCCGGTGTTGCACATCGGAATCGTCGGAATGCTGATCCTGACCCGTTGGTGGGACTTCTGGACGAGCTGACAATCAGCCGTCGTACTACTGCGGCAGTCGGGCGAATCTTGCGCTCGTGCGTGTTCCAGGATCGTTACGCGGTACGGACGTTGAGTCATCGAATCCGGAAAGGGACCGTACCTGAGATGAAGTCGACCACCCGAGGAACCATTGCCGCCGTCATCACGGGTGTCGCGGCCGCGGTGGGCGCCGCCGCGACCCCCGCCGCCGCGGTGGACACGGTCCCCGTCCCGGTGCCGCTGGACGGCATCGAGAAGTCCCTCAACGTGGAGCTGCCCAAGGTCGGCGGCGAGATCCCGCTGCCCATGCCGGGCGCGCCCGAGGGCCCGCAGTACGTCGAGGGCCGCCTGCTGCCCGAGCGGGTCATCCCGCAGCTGCCGGTCAGCGGCGGACTGCCCGGCGCCGGCCTGCGGGCGCCCCTGCCGCACATCCTCGGCGACGACTTCGACCACGTCGGTGTCGGCACCCAGGCCTCCGACCTGCGCACGCTGGCCCCCGGGCTGTCCCTGGACGCCCCGCTGACCGCCCCGAACGCCGACAACTTCGGCCTGCCGGACACCCAGCTCCCCCAGGTGGGCGTCCTCACGCCGGTCCTGCAGACCGTGCCGGCCGCGAACCTGGTGATGGGCCCCGGACTCTAGGGCCGCCGATTCCGCTCCCAGGAGCCCGCGCGGACCACCGGACGGTGACCGTGCGGGCTCCTTCGCGGTTACCGCTACGGATCATCCGAACCGGACGAGGAGCACACGATGGTCGTCAGTGTCGGCGGAGTGGCGGTAGGGGCGGAGCCCGGGGCGAAGGGCCAGGCCAGACCCGGACCGCTGCGGGGCGGTCGGCGGGATGTGATGCGAGCGCTGTTCGCCGCGGCCGGCGCCCTGACGCTCGCCCCGCTCGTCGCGGCCTCCCGGCCGCCCGGGCGCGAGGACGGCCCCGGGGCCACCGTCTTCGACGAGACCTACCGCGGCCGCCACATCCGCGGCGTCAGGACCTCCACCGGCCGCACCTTCGACACCGGCGAGTGGCACGTCACCGTGGACGGGCGTCCCCTGCACCTGATGCCCCGGGCCGACGGCACCTGGCTGAGCATGGTCGACCACTACCGGTCGTACGACACACCGCTCGACGCGGCGCGCGGAGCCGTCGACGAGCTGGCACCGGGACAGCAACTGCGCGAGACACACATGGGGGTCCACCATGGCGTACATCCGTAGGGACGCGAGCACGCTCACGAGCGCCGAGAAGCGGCGGTTCGTGAAGGCGCTGCTGGAGGTCAAACGGCGGGGCGAGTACGACGAGTTCGTACGGATGCACATCGACTTCTACGTCACCGACGGCGAGGGCGGACTCCGTACGGCCCATATGACGCCCTCCTTCCTGCCCTGGCACCGTCGCTTCCTGCTCGACCTGGAGCGGGCGCTGCGCCGGGTGGACTCGTCGGTGACCGTGCCGTACTGGGACTGGACCAAGGACCGCAGGGCAGGGGCGGCGCCCTGGACCAAGGATCTGCTCGGGGGCACCGGGCGGCTGTCGGACCGGCAGGTGACGAGCGGGCCGTTCGCCTGGTCGACGGGCAACTGGACCATCAAGGAGGGCGTGACCGACGAGGAGTACCTCACCCGGGACCTCGGCCGTACCCGCGACCCGATCGAACTGCCGACCAAGGCCGAGCTGGCCGCGGCGCTGGACGACCCGGTCTACGACGTCTCGCCCTGGGACTCGACGAGCCCGAAGGGGTTCCGCAACCGGCTGGAGGGGTGGGGGAGCGGGCGCGGTGCCGCCGCCTGGCGCAACCACAACCGGGTGCACCGCTGGGTCGGTGGCGCGATGGTCGGCGGCGCGTCCGTCAACGACCCGGTCTTCTGGATGCACCACGCCTTCGTCGACCTCCAGTGGTACCGCTGGCAGCGGCGCCACGCGGGCGCCCGCTATCTGCCGGCGAAGCCGCCGGCCGCCGGGACTTCCCAGTACCGACGGATCGTCGCACGGCACGAGAAGCTGCCGCCGTGGGATGTGACGCCGGACTCGCTGGAGGACGTCAGCGCGATCTATCGGTACGCGTGAGGCGGTGGGTGTGCCGTGGTGTGTGACCAGTGTGTGACCCGGCACGTGTGATGTGACGGGCACGCGGAAGAGCCCCCGGCGCTCGGAGTGCCGGGGGCTCTTCTGTGGTGACGGAGGGTCAGCCGCCGTAGCCGTGGCCACCCTTGTCGTGGCCGCCGTCGCTGACGTTGGCGCACGTGTTGCCGAAGGCCGGGTTGAGCAGGGCGATGACGTTGACGGTGTTGCCGCACACGTTGACCGGGACGTGGACCGGGACCTGGACGACGTTGCCGGACGCGACACCGGGCGAGTGGGCGGCGTCGGCCTGCGCGCCCGCGTCCGCCATGGCCAAACCGGCGCTGCCGAGCGCCACGGCACCGGCGCCGAGGGCGACACCGGCAGCCTTCGCGATGCGAGACATCACGTTCTCCTTCTGAATCGGTGAGCGTGCGGCAGCAGGACTCGCCGCCGCACTTCCCCTTCAACGCCGTCGCTCACGGCTGGTAACGGCGGATCATGTGCGGATCACCCTTTTTGAAGAACGGACCGCGTGGGAGGTCGGTCGGGGGGCGGGAAAATCGCTTAGTCCGGGCGGGGGCGCTCCACTAGCCTCCCGGCATGGCTACCGACCGACTCATGCGTCTGTTCACCGACGAGACCCGGGTACGCGCCTTCGCGGCGGTGGCTCTGGGCGCGAAGACCCCGGAGGAGGCCGCGCGGGCGGCCGGCCTGTCGGCGAAGGAGACGGCCCTGGCGCTGCGGAAGCTGCGCGAGCAGGGCGTGGTGACGGACGGGGAGGGCGGTGCGCTGGCCGTGGCGTACGAGCAGTTCAGGGAGTACGCGCGTGCGGAGCGGCCGCTGGCGGACAGCCGGGACACCGAGGACGTCGTTTCCGGAGACGCCAGTTCCGGAGACGCCGGTTCCGGGGACGAGCGCACGCTGCGGACCTTCGTCCGGGAGGGGCGGCTGGTGCGGCTGCCCGCGCAGTGGACCCGTAAGAAGGTCGTGCTGAAGTACATCGCCGAGCAGACCTTCGAACCGGGCGTCGAGTACCCCGAACGCAACGTCGACGAGAAGCTGCGCGGCTGGTGCGACGAGGGCGACGTCGACCATGTGACGCTCCGGCGCTACCTCGTGGATCTGCACCACCTGAGCCGGAGCGAGGGCATCTACCGGCGGGCGGACGCTGCCTGAGGCGGCGTCAGGGCAGTCGGCGTACGGGCGCCCCCGCGAGGTAGGCCTGGATGTTCTCGACGGCCTGGCCGTAGTACGTCCGGTAGTTGGCCTGCGACACATAGCCCAGGTGGGGTGTGGCGAGCAGGCGCGGGGCGGTGCGCATCGGATGGTCGGCGGGCAGGGGCTCGACGTCGAATACGTCGACGCCGGCGCCCGCGATCCGGCCCTCGTGCAGGGCGGCGAGCAGGGCGTCCTGGTCGACGATCGCCGCGCGCGAGGTGTTGATCAGATACGCCGTCGGCTTGAGCAGGGCGAGTTCGGCGGGGCCGAGCAGGCCCCGGGTGCGCTCGCTCAGGGCGAGGTGGACGGAGACGAAGTCGCTGTCGCGGAGGAGGTCCTCCTTGCTCGGGGCGCGTTCGACGCCCACCTCGTCGGCGCGTTCCTCGGTGAGGTTCTGGCTCCACGCGCTCACCCGCATCCCGAACGCCAGACCGACCTGCGCCACCCGGCTGCCGATCTTGCCGAGCCCGAGCAGTCCGAGGCGGCGCCCGTTGAGGTCGGCGCCGACCGTGGACTGCCAGGGGCCGCCCGTACGCAGGGCGTTGCTCTCCTCGACGATCCCGCGGGCGAGGCCGAGCAACAGGGCCCAGGTGAGCTCGACGGGCGGCGTGGAGGAGCTGGCGGTGCCGCACACGGTGACGCCGTGCGCCTCGGCGGCGGCGTAGTCGATGACGCTGTTGCGCATCCCGGAGGCGACGAGCAGCTTCAGCCGGGGCAGACGGGAGATCAGGGACGCCGGGAAGCGCACCCGCTCGCGCAGGGTCACGACGATGTCGAATTCGGCGAGCGCAGCCACCAGGGCGTCTTCGTCGTCGACGTGAGCATCGAAGGAGACGACCTCGACCCGCTCCGCGACCGACGACCAGTCGGCCACTTCGGTCGCCACCCGCTGAAAGTCGTCGAGCACAGCACAACGCAGTCGCACGTCGATCCGATCCCTCTCCGTGTTCCTGTTCCTGCTCCCTGTCCTGCATGGCGTCCATCAGGGCCCAGAAGATCGACTGTACGCCGTGGGGCGGCGAGGGGATGCGGTCGGAACAGGCTGGTCACTAGGTCATGAGCATGATAATTTCACGGCGCAGAACGAGATAAAACGCCTCCGGCGGGACGCTGTGATGATTTCGCGCCGACCGGATGACGAACATTGCCACTGGAGGCCGGATGTCGAGCGCGCGTCAGCGTTCTCGCGTTCTGGGGCTCGGGTCGGGCGCATTCCTTTTCGCGGTCATGGTCACGTTGGTCGGCTGTGGCCCGGGGAGCGAGGATGAGGCCGCACCGAAGCGCACCGATACGCACGTTCCACGATTGACCAACGCCAACAGCCGGGAAATGCCGCTGGATGAATATCTGCTGAATCCTGAGCAGACGGAGACAGTTTTCTCGGCTTACTCGGCGAGCGTCGCGAGCTGTATGCGTGAGTACGGATTCAAATATCGCATGTCCACTTCTTCCTATTCCGGGATCGGGGCCGATGCGCCGAAGACCCGCGTGGACGGTCGCTTCGGCTTTCAGAGCATGGCGCATGCGAAGAAATGGGGCTACCACCCCGACGGCGGGTTCCCGGACGGCGAGCGGCAGTCGACCGGTCCGGCCCCGGACGCCGATAAATGGTTCGCGTTGACCGGCACTCGAGACCTGAGTGAGGACGCTGGTTCCGGCGGAGTCGCACAGGACGGGCGTCGGGTGCGCGGCGGCGGTTGTGTGGGGGATGCGTTGCTGGAGATCACGGGGTCTCGCAACGGAGTCATCGGGGATGCCGAAGCCGCCACCGATCTCAAATTCAAGACTCTCGTCGAGGGCCAGCAAGACATGCGGACACTTGAGGTGTTCGGGCTCTGGTCACGCTGTATGAAGGGGTACCACTACTCCTACCGGAGCCCGCTCGAGGCTCTGGGTGATGTGCGGTGGGCGAAGTCGAAAGAGCCTACCGATGTGGAAATCGGCACTGCTGTGGCCGACCAGAAGTGCCGAAGTCGACACAATGTCGTGGGCGTTTGGTTCGCTGCCGACTTCGAGCGTCAGGAGCTGGCGGTGAAAGCCAATCGAAAGAAGCTTCTGGAAGTGAAGGAACAGCTGATTCGCCAAGTGCGAGCGGCTGAGCAGATCATCAAGAAGTCGAAGACCGAATGAAGAATGAGAGGGCAGTGAAGTGAACAGAGGACTGCTGAGCATCGCTGCGGTATCGCTGAGCATATTTGGAGTGAGTGCCACGTCGATGGGCGCGGCGCAGGCCCAGGTGCCGACAAGCTGCACGGTGGGGGTCAACTGCCCGCCCTACAGCTGCGAGGCGGGGGAGGCGTGTCTCTACTACAACTCGATCGAGAGCGGTCTGAACGGAATCTTCAAGCAGCACGGAGACATCGCGGACTACAGGTACTCCTCGACGGGCCAGACCTTGGTCTTTCAAATCTCCAACTACGGAGGGGAGGGGTCCGGTCAGCCTGTGAAGAACAACGCCGCCGCAGTGTGGAACCGGAGCGACCATCGCTTCGGGGTCTTCTACAACAGCTCCTACAACTGCTCGGTCGCCTGCCAGTCCATTCCTTCGCTTGTGCGAGTCAATCTGAACTCGTCCCTGAAGAACAACAACGCGTCGGGGT
Source organism: Streptomyces sp. RG80 (assembly GCF_040446465.1). Taxonomy (NCBI): domain Bacteria; kingdom Bacillati; phylum Actinomycetota; class Actinomycetes; order Kitasatosporales; family Streptomycetaceae; genus Streptomyces; species Streptomyces sp. RG80. The sequence goes on from NZ_JBEAAJ010000007.1 coordinate 72,831, forward strand.
ACTACTACTGAGCCGACTCGCTCTGGTGAGCTCTGGCGAGCCGTGGTGAGCCCGAAGCCGAAGTGTGGCGTGGCGCCTGCGGCTTCGGGTTCGCCCGGAGCAGCGGCCTGTGCCGATGGCGGCCGACGCGGTGATTTCCGGGCAACTTCCGGACTCTTCCAAGGGTGACTGGACCCACTCTGACCAGCAAAAAGCCCTCCCGGAGGAGGGCGAGAAAATGAGGCGCCCCCGGCAGGACTCGAACCTGCGGCCAAGCGCTTAGAAGGCGCCTGCTCTATCCACTGAGCTACGGGGGCCGGTGTGGTGGCCTCGTGCCTGGTGCCCGGGTGTGGGCTGATCCGTGACGTTGCCGGGGACAAGGATAGGGCTCCTGGAACCTTGTCCCTGTTGCTTCGCCTCCGTGGCTCAATGTGGAGGTTCGGTGAAGCGGTCCTGATAATCGCAGGCAGGTACGAATCGTGCATCGCTTTTGGCGTCTCACGCCCCGGGTGTTGTGCACTCGTTATGCCTGGACTGTGCCGGTGTCCCAGTCGTCCCTTCCATCCCTTGTGTTCCGTCGGCGCGCAGACATGCTCATATGCTTCAGAAATCCCCTAAAATTGGGCATTCTTCGCATGTGGTGACCTTGGACGTACGGCCTCAGCTGCTCGACGCACTCTCCGCCCTGCGCGACCGTGTCGCCGCCGCACGCTTCCCGCTGCCCCTCGCGGGGGCTCCACGCGCGCGTGCCAACCGCGACGAACTGCTCGCCCAGCTAGACGACTACCTGGTGCCCCGGTTGCGCCAACCCGAAGCGCCCCTGCTGGCCGTTGTGGGGGGATCGACCGGAGCCGGGAAGTCGACCCTCGTCAACTCCCTTGTGGGCAGACGGGTCAGCGAGGCGGGCGTACTGCGACCGACCACGCGGACCCCGGTGCTGGTGTGCCATCCGGAGGACCATCACTGGTTCAGCGGGATGCGCGTACTGCCCGACCTCACGCGCGTGTGGGTGCCGCACCAGGACGCGAGCGACGAACTCCTGCTGCCCGGCGAGGACCCCGCGCGCGTGCTGCGCGTCGAGACCGCCGACACCCTCCCACCCGGCCTCGCCCTCCTCGACGCACCCGACATCGACTCCCTCGTCGCCGACAACCGCACCCTGGCCGCCGAACTCGTCTGCGCGGCCGACATCTGGGTCATGGTCACCACGGCCGCGCGCTACGCCGACGCCGTCCCGTGGCATCTGCTGCGCACCGCCAAGGAGTACGACGCCACCCTCGTGACCGTCCTCGACCGGGTCCCCCACCAGGTCGTCTCCGAGGTCTCCCGGCAGTACGGAGCCCTGCTCACCAAGGCCGGGCTCGGCGAGGTGCCGCGGTTCACCGTGCCCGAGCTGCCCGAGTCGGCGTGGGGCGGCGGACTGCTGCCGGCCACCGCCGTGGCACCGCTGCGGACCTGGCTGGTGCACCAGGCACAGGACCCGGCCGCCCGGCAGCACACCCTGGCCCGTACCGCGTACGGCGTCCTCGACTCGCTCAAGTCCCGGATGCCCGAGCTGGCCAGTGCCGCCGCCGCCCAGTACGCGGCCGCCCTCAGACTCACCGCCGCCGTCGACGGGGCGTACGACAGCGAGCACACGCGCGTGCGGGGGCGCTTGCAGGCCGGTGCCGTCCTCGCCGGGGACGCGCTCAAGCGGTGGCGCGCCTTCCCCCTCGACTGCTCCGCCGGAGAGCTCCTCGACGCGTTCGTGGAGAGCCTCGCCGCGCTCCTGCTGTGCGCCGTCAGCGCCGCCGACGAGCGCGTCGAGGAGGCCTGGCGGCGCGAACCGGCGGCGGGCGCCCCCGAGCTGACCGACCGGGACCCGTCCCTGGAGAGCGCCGAACACCGGATCGGGATGGCCGTACGACGGTGGCGGCGCGAGCTGGAGGAGTTCGCCGAGGAGGAGGTGCGCGACCTCGATCGGAGCGTCGCGCCCGACCCCGAGGTGATCGCCGCGCTCGTCGCCACCGCACTGCTGGGCGGTCGCCGGGCGCGCTCCGCGGGCGAGGGGCTCGCCGAGCGGATCGGGGCGCACGGCGCGCTCCGGCTGCGCGACCGCGGCGGACGGCTGCTCGGCGAGTACGTGGACCGGGTGGTCCTCGTCGAACGCGAGCGCCGGCTCGCGCCGCTCGACGCCCTCGACGTACACCCCGAGCCCCAGGCCGAACTGATCGCCGCGCTGTCCGTACTACAGAAGGAGAGGTGACCGTGACCGCCGTCACTGACCAGGACCACACCGATCACACGGAGGACGCCGTCTCCGAGCACACGGACGACACGCCGGTGGAGGACGACACCGTGGACCGTGCCGAGGAAACGGACGTGGAGGAGAGCGCGGGGGACGTCGAGCACGCGCGCGTGGAGGACGACGAGGCCTCCGGCCGCGCGGAGGGACGTACGGAGCGCGCCGACTCGGCCGAACCCTGGGGCGACGGGCTGATCGCGCGCCGGGTCGGCGACACCGCCGCCGCCGAGCCGGTCGCCGTCGTCGAGACACGGGGCGCCGGAGTCCAGCCCGCGGCTCCTTTGGCGTACGACGGGCCGCTGCGGTCGCGTCTGGACGCGTTGCGCGAACTCGTGGGGCTCTCTCGCACCCGGCTCGACAGCCGGACGCTCGCCGAGGCCGGACAGGTGCTCGACGAGGCCGCGGCGCGCCGCAGGCTGTCGGGACAGCACACCGTCGTCGCCATCGCGGGCGCGACCGGCAGCGGGAAGTCGCAACTGTTCAACGCGCTGGCCGGAGTGGCCATCTCCGAGACGGGCGTACGGCGTCCCACCACCGCCGCGCCCATCGCGTGCAGCTGGAGCGACGGCTCGGCGAGCCTCATCGAGCGGCTCGGCATCCCGCCCCGGCTGCGGCGGCGCCCGTTGCAGAGCGCCGAGTCGGAGGCGCTGCTGCGCGGCCTCGTCCTGGTGGACCTGCCCGACCACGACTCGGCGGCCGTACAGCACCGCGAGCAGGTGGACCGCGTCCTCGCGCTCGTCGACGCGGTCATCTGGGTCGTCGACCCGGAGAAGTACGCCGACGCCATGCTCCACGAGCGGTATCTGCGGCCCATGGCCGGCCACGCGGAGGTCATGTTCGTCGTCCTCAACCAGATCGACCGGCTGCCCGGGGAGGCCACCGAGCAGGTCCTGGACGACCTGCGGCGGCTGCTCGACGAGGACGGGATCGCGCTGGGGGAGTACGGCGAACCGGGCGCGACCGTGCTCGCGCTGTCCGCGCTCACCGGGGACGGCATGGGCGAACTGCGCGAGACGCTGGGTCAGTTCGTGACCGAGCGCGGGGCGGCGGCGCGCCGGATCTCGGCCGACGTGGACGCCGCCGCGTGGCGGTTGCGGCCCGTGTACGCCACCGGGCGGCGGACCGGGCTGAGCGAGGAGGCGCGCGACGAGTTCGCCGAACGGCTCGCCGACGCCGTCGGTGCGACCGCGGCCGGCGAGGCAGCCGAGCGGTCCTGGCTCCGCAACGCCAACCGCGCGTGCGGGACACCGTGGCTGCGGCTGTGGCGGTGGTACCAGGACCGGCTCGAACCACCCACCGGACGGCTCCCGTTGCGCTCCCAGGCCGACGAGGAGGCCACGGCACGGCAGCGGGTCGAGCAGGCGGTGCGGACGGTGGCGGACCGCGCCTCGGCCGGGCTGCCGGCGCCATGGGCACAGGCGGTGCGGGAGGCGGCCGTACGGGGCTCCCAGGGGCTGCCCGAGGCGCTGGACGAGCTGGCCGCGCGCGCGGGACTGCCGCCCGGGCGGCCGCCGCGGCCGGGGTGGTGGCCGGCGGCGGTGTTCGCGCAGGCGTCCATGACACTGCTTCAGATCGTCGGCGGGCTGTGGCTGGTGGGCCAGATCGCCGGGTTCATGGCACCGAACCTCGGGGTGCCGGTGCTGCTGATGGTGGCCGGGATCATCGGCGGGCCGCTCGTGGAGTGGAGCTGCCGGATGGCCGCGCGGGGGCCCGCACGGCGGTACGGCATGGACGCGGAGCGGCGGCTGCGGGAGGCGGCGGCCGGGTGCGGGCGGGCTCGGGTGCTGGATCCCTTGGCGGCGGAGTTGCTGCGGTACCGGGAGGTCCGGGAGCAGTACGGGAGGGTGTTGGGGGTGGAGGCGGGGGTGCGGTGAGTGTGGCTGGTGGAGGCGGGGGTGCGGTGACCGTGGCTGGTGGAGGCAACGGGGTGCGGTGACCGTGCCCGGCGGAACCGTCGGGGTGCGGTGACTGTGCCTCGGGCTTCCGGGGTGGGCGCCGTACTCGTTCGGGTGGCGGAGTTTTCCACAGGTGGGCCGGTGGTCCACAGTGCTCGGCGGGCTCGGGCCGACGGAGGCAGTCTGGCCTCACGGCGATCGCGGCGGACGCGGTCGGCGGAGCAGACGCAGCCGTACGGGACGGGCCCGTCGGCGTATCCGGGAGGGGTTCGAGATGAACGAGACGATCATCGGCGTGGTGGGGAACGTGGCGACACAGCCGGTGTTCCGGGAGACGTCGAACGGTCCGTCGGCACGGTTCCGGCTGGCCGTGACCGCGCGCTATCTGGACCGTGAGCGCAGCGAGTGGAAGGACGGGCACACCAACTTCTTCACGGTGTGGGCCAATCGGCAGCTCGCCGCGAACGTGGCGGCCTGTCTGTCGGTGGGGGAGCCGGTCGTCGTGCAGGGCCGGCTGAAGATCCGTACCGAGGTGAACGACGGGAAGAACTGGACCTCGGCGGACATCGACGCCGTGGCGATCGGGCACGACATGGCGCGGGGCACGTCCATGTTCCGGCGGGAGCCGAAACCGGAGACGGCGAGCGTGTCCGCCCGGCCGGAGCCGAACTGGGAGACGCCCGTCGGCGACACCGAGGCCCAACAGGAGCCGGTGGCCGCCGCCGTGACCTGACGTCAGCGGACCGAACTGCGGCTTATCGGCGAATGCGCACCGAACGACCCTGGTGGATTTGTCGATAAGCCCTACCGTTAAGCGATCTTGGCGATAACGATTCCGAGTCGGATCGGCCGCCCGACGGCATCACCGGGAACGGTGGTGCGAGCACGTACCTAGGATGCCGGGCATAGCTCGAGGGGCTGCTGATTCTGCTGGTGGGACCGTTCCCCCCACGTCAACGGGTCCTGCCAGAAGGGGAATTCTGTGTTTTCTGCGTTGTTTTCCGCGTGCAGGCGAGGGGCGGTCCGCGGTGCCGCCGTGACGCTGGTGTCCGGGCTCGTCGCGGCCGGCGCGCTGACGGCCGCTGCCGGTACGGCCGTCGCCGCCGATGAGACGGCGCAGAACCAGGGCGGCGCGACCGCCACCATAGGCGGGCTGAAGACGTACGGCGCGGCCGTCATACACGACGACTCCGGGGACCTGGAGGTGTCGGCGGGCCTCTTCGAGATGTCCGTCGACGGCGGCGGCACCCTGCAGACGTACTGCGTCGACCTCCACAACCCCACACAGCAGGACGCCCGGTACCACGAGACCGCGTGGAGCGGCACGTCCCTGGCGGCCAACAAGGACGCCGGCAAGATCCGCTGGATCCTCCAGAACTCCTACCCGCAGGTGAACGACCTCGCGGCGCTCGCCGCCAAGGCGGGTGTCCAGGGCGGCCTCACCGAGCAGGACGCGGCGGCCGGCACCCAGGTGGCCATCTGGCGCTACTCGGACGCCGCGGCCGTCGACGCCGTCGACCCGCAGGCCGAGAGGCTCGCCGACTACCTCTACAAGAGCGCCGGTGACCTCGCGGAACCCAGGGCCTCGCTGACCCTCGACCCCGCCGCGGTCTCCGGCCGCCCCGGCGGTCTGCTCGGACCGGTGACCGTGCGCACCAACGCGGACAGCGTGTCCGTGACGCCGCCCGCGGACGCGGTGACGGGCGGGGTGCGGATCGTCGGGAAGGACGGCAAGGCGCTGACGTCGGCGAAGAACGGCAGCGAGCTGTTCTTCGACGTGCCCGAGGACGCGGCGGCCGGCTCGGCCGAGCTGACCGTGCAGGCGTCCACCACCGTCCCGGTGGGACGTGCCTTCGCCTCCGAGAGCAGGAGCCAGACGCAGATCCTGGCCGGCTCCAGCGAGTCGACGGTCTCGGCTACGGCGAGCGCGACATGGGCGGAGCAGGGTGCGATACCCGCGCTGTCGGCGGCGGAGAACTGCGCCAAGGGCGGTGTGGACATCACCGCGACGAACGAGGGCGACGCCGCCTTCACCTTCGAGCTGTCGGGCCTCGAGCACACCATTCCGGCGGGCGAGTCGCGGACGGTGACGATCCCGCTCCAGGAGGACCAGGCGTACGACTTCACCATCACGGGCCCCGGCGGCCTCGAGAAGCGCTTCACCGGCGTCCTCGACTGCCAGACCCAGGGCGCCGAGACCGGCGACGCCACCCAGACCCTGAGCGAGCCGAGCCCCCTCACGGCCGGAGAGGCCCCCGTCGGCACCAACCTCGCCGAGACGGGCAGCTCCAACGCGACGCCGGTGATCGCCGGGGTGGCCATCGGACTGGTCCTGATCGGCGGGGCGGCGCTGGTGCTGGTGCGCAGGAAGAAGACACCTGCGCAGGACTGAGCCGTAACGGCACTCGACGGTCCGTGACGGCTCGCGAGGGAAAGGTCACGGGGCGGCGCATTTCCTCTCGGTGAGGGGCCGTGTCGGGCGGCTCGGTACATGAAGCCGGGGTGGCTGAGGTGTGTCACCTTCGGGCCGTCAGGCCTGAGCCACGGCAAGGTCACCTCGACCGGCGGGAACCGCTTCATGTGCGCGGGTGGTCGAGCAGCGGCGGGACTCGGAGCTGAAGTGGCCCCGGAAGCCGAGCATGTGAGCCCAGGTCCACAGGCTGCCCGACTCGCCATGAGCTACGGGGCCATGATCACTCACCCCGAAGCAGCTCCAGCTCAAGGCCGCTCCGCCCACCTTCGTTGCCGACAACCGGCAGCCAGGCCGTGTCCGATGTGCCGAGTCAATGCCTGATGCCACCGCGACAGGCTTTTTTACCCTGCTCACGACATCGATACGAGGTGCACTCCACGTGCGAGACGTGGCGCACCGCCTCGATGCCGACTGAAACGGATGGTGAGAGCCCTGCACGACATATCGAACACAGGCGCTCCCAGTGCGCACCAGCAGAACGGCAGCTTAGGGCCTCGCGCGTCCCTAGTAGGGTCGCTGGTGCTCGCGCTGCTACTGGGCGCGCTGTCGGCACTTGTGATGCTTCCGGCGGCCCAACACCTACGTTCTCTCCAAGATGGCGAGCGGGCTCGTGCGACGTTGCATACGGGCGGCTCGTGCATGCTGGGCCACTGCCAGGTCGAGTTCACGGCCGATGGCAGGACCGTGTTGGCGGATCTTCCGGTGGGCAGCGGCGGCGGCAAGAGCTCTGTCGGCAGCCCACTGACCGTCCGGTACCAGGCGGACGATCCTCGGGTCGTCGCCCGTGAAGATGATGTCGGGGGCGGTGGGGCAGCCGTACTGGCGGTGATGTCGGGCGGAGCCGCCCTGCTCTTCCTGACGATCTCGGTCGTCGCGGCTGTGTACGTGGTGCGGCAGCGGCGCGCGGGCTCGACTGCCGGAGCGGGATCAGCCGGGTGGCACGGCGGCAGCCCATCCTCCTGAGCGCTGACAGGCGTCGCAGTCTTGTGGCTGCATTCCCTCCTGACCCGCCACAGCATGCACCCGGTGGGTCTGTTCGTCGGGCACGCGAGGGGAGCCCGGGGGAACACCGGTCAGCGCACTGCGAACGCGAAGGTCAGTGTCCTGGAACTCGGCACACCACGCTGCCGGGCCAAGACGTCGCCGCCGGCATCGTCGCGGACACCGCCACACAGATCCTCGCCCTGGACGACCGGCTCAAGCACAGCGACCAGCAGATCCGGCGTTCCCCGCGACTCCGGACGTCGCACCGGCAACCTCCACCGCCCCAAGCGCTACAGCCGACGCTTGCGCCGCGTCGGACCCAGTGGGGGGTGAGCGTTCAGCGTCCGTAGACGTGGCCGCGCACCAACGGGTCGTGTTCCAGGATGAAGTCGGAGACCTGCCAGAACTCCGACAGGTGTGGATGTTGCAGGGCGGCCTCACGGTTGAGCTTCTGGCCGAAGAGCGGTCCATCAGGGTGGGCGAGGCCCGCAGTCACGAGAGTGGATGCAGGCTCCTCCTGGCCGACGACCGGGCCCACTCGGCATGCGAAGGACACGTGATCGTCCCATTGGTCGGTGCCGACGCCCCATGTTCCGAAGATCACGTCTATCCAGGCGTCGTGATCCCGGTCCCGGTGGTGGTAGCAGTTCGCGAAGTACACCGCGTACGGCGCGCCATCGGAGTGGACGAAGTTCCAGGCTCGCTCGATGGGAGCGTTGCAGCAGTCGCACTGGAACTCACGTGTCTGCCGGTCAGGGCCGAAGGTCAGTGGCATGACGCACATGATGAGGCACGGGTCGGGAGGCGAGAGGGCCCGGGGTGGCTGGGCCGGCCCTGGGCGGTCCGACGCCCCCGAGGGCACTCGACGGCGACCGACAGTGACAGTCGAGCTACAGACGCCGGCGGGGAACGCGCAGGTCGCAGGCCCCCAGCCATACGGGTTACCACCCGAGGGTGGACGTCAGGCAAGATGGGGTGTATCTGCCCACTGCCAGATTTCAAGCTGCCGGACGGTTTCTCTTGGCTGAGTACATCTACACCATGCGCAAGACGCGCAAAGCGCACGGCGACAAGGTCATCCTTGACGACGTGACGCTGAGCTTCCTGCCCGGCGCGAAGATCGGTGTGGTCGGGCCGAACGGTGCCGGTAAGTCCACCGTTCTGAAGATCATGGCGGGGCTGGAGCAGCCGTCGAACGGGGACGCGTTCCTGTCGCCCGGTTTCAGCGTCGGCATCCTCATGCAGGAGCCGAAGCTCGACGAGTCCAAGACGGTCCTGGAGAACGTCCAGGACGGCGCCGCCGAGATCATGGGCAAGCTCACGCGCTTCAACGAGGTCGCCGAGCTCATGGCGACCGACTACTCGGACGCGCTCATGGACGAGATGGGCAAGCTCCAGGAGGACCTGGACCACGCCAACGCCTGGGACCTGGACGCGCAGCTGGAGCAGGCCATGGAGGCGCTGGGCTGCCCGCCCGGCGACTGGCCCGTCACCAACCTCTCCGGTGGCGAGAAGCGCCGCGTCGCGCTCTGCAAGCTGCTGATCGAGGCCCCGGACCTGCTCCTCCTCGACGAGCCCACCAACCACCTCGACGCCGAGTCGGTGAACTGGCTGGAGCAGCACCTCTCGAAGTACGCGGGCGCTGTCGTCGCCGTCACTCACGACCGGTACTTCCTGAACAACGTCGCCGAGTGGATCCTCGAGCTCGACCGCGGTCGCGCCATCCCCTACGAGGGCAACTACTCCACGTACCTGGAGAAGAAGGCCGCCCGCCTCAAGGTCGAGGGCCGCAAGGACGAGAAGCGCGCCAAGCGCCTCAAGGAAGAGCTGGAGTGGGTCCGCTCCAACGCCAAGGGCCGCCAGACCAAGTCCAAGGCCCGCCTCGCCCGTTACGAGGAGATGGCGGCCGAGGCCGAGAAGATGCGGAAGCTGGACTTCGAGGAGATCCAGATCCCGCCGGGCCCGCGGCTGGGCTCCATCGTCGTCGAGGTCAACAACCTCTCGAAGGCGTTCGGCGACAAGGTCCTGGTCGACGACCTCTCGTTCACGCTGCCGCGCAACGGCATCGTCGGCATCATCGGCCCGAACGGCGCGGGCAAGACCACGCTGTTCAAGATGATCCAGGGCCTCGAGCCCGCGGACTCGGGCACGGTCAAGATCGGCGACACGGTCAAGATCAGCTACGTCGACCAGAGCCGCGCCAACATCGACCCCAAGAAGACCCTGTGGGCCGTGGTCTCGGACGAGCTGGACTACATCAACGTGGGCCAGGTCGAGATGCCGTCGCGGGCCTATGTCTCCGCCTTCGGCTTCAAGGGCCCGGACCAGCAGAAGCCGGCCGGCGTCCTGTCCGGTGGTGAGCGCAACCGCCTGAACCTGGCGCTCACGCTCAAGGAGGGCGGCAACCTGCTGCTCCTCGACGAGCCCACCAACGACCTCGACGTCGAGACCCTGTCCTCGCTGGAGAACGCTCTGCTCGAGTTCCCGGGCGCGGCCGTGGTCATCTCCCACGACCGCTGGTTCCTGGACCGGGTCGCGACCCACATCCTCGCCTACGAGGGTGACTCCAAGTGGTACTGGTTCGAGGGCAACTTCGAGTCGTACGAGAAGAACAAGGTCGAGCGGCTCGGCCCGGACGCGGCGCGTCCGCACCGTGCCACCTACAAGAAGCTGACCCGGGGCTGATCGATCTTGCGGCACATCTACCACTGCCCGCTGCGCTGGGCGGACATGGACGCGTACGGCCACGTCAACAACGTGGTCTTCCTCCGCTACCTGGAGGAAGCCCGTATCGACTTCCTGTTCCGCCCGGAGAAGGACTTCAAGCAGGGCTCCGTGGTGGCGCGCCATGAGATCGACTACAAGCGCCAGCTCGTCCACCGGCACACGCCGGTGGACATCGAGCTGTGGGTCACGCAGATAAGGGCGGCGTCCTTCACCATCGCCTACGAGGTGAAGGACGGCGCCGAGATCTACGTGCGGGCGTCGACGGTCATCGTGCCGTTCGACTTCCAGACGCAGCGGCCGCGTCGGATCACCTCGGAGGAGCGGGAGTTCCTCGAGGAGTACCGGGATGACGACGAGGAGGAGGCCGTCGCCGCATGACGGTGCTCCATCTGGCCGACGAGGGGGAGGCGGCGGATCTCGCGGCCTTCCTCTCCCGGCTGCTGCACTACGACCGCGGGGCGGCCGTCCGGTTGCAGGCCGCCGGGACCGCGCTCGCCGTCTTCGGGCGACCCCCGTCCTTCGAGGTGCTGGCGATCCGCGCGGTGCGCCTCGCCAAGCCGTACGAGAACGGACTGGACGCCACGCTCGACGTGACCGTGTCCGCGGGTGAACTCCTGGAGTCCGTCGACGAGTCGGGCGCCACGGCCGGTGTGCCCGGGGCCGTGACCGGGCCGCCGTGGGCCGGGGTGCTGCCGCCCCGGGGCGGCTGGCGGCCGGTGCCGGGACTGCCCGCGCCGGATGCGCTGCGGGCGATGGTCGGTGCCGGAGTCGCCGAATTCCGGTCCCGTACGCAGGAGTTGACGCCCGAGGAGCGTACCCGCGCCGAACTCGACCGGATCGGGCGGGAGATCTGGTCCCGGAACGTCGGGACCACCTCGCTGCCGGTGCGGGTCGTGCACGCGGCCCAGTCGCTGGGCTTCCTGCGGGCCGCCACCGAGGAGTTGGCGCTCCTGTCGGCGGGCGCGTGGCTACGGCTGCGCACGCCGTACGGCTCGATCGCCGTACGGCGGGCGGGACTTGGGGCGTTGGACGTCAGCGTCCGCTGACCCCCTCCGCTGCCCCCCAGAAAACCGGCGCGATCGGCTCAGCGGTGCTCGCTGTCGTCCGGCCATACGCCGATGTGGTCCGGCTCCAGTTCCAGGGCCACGCGGTCACGCATGCCCAGGGTCTCCGTGTACTCGGCGGGGAGCTGGAGGCGGCCGGCCCGGTCGAGCATGGCGTACTCACGGGCCACGACCGTCTCGTGACCGGTGGTCGCGTCCACCTCGCTGCGGCGCAGGACCTCCGTGGAGGTACGGCCGTCCCGGATGGCCACCGTGCGGCGGACCTCGCCCGCCACGGCCTGGTCGTGGGTCACGATGACGATGGTCGTGCCGAGGCGTTCGTTGGCGGTGCGGAACGCGGCGAAGATCTGTTCCGCCGTGTGGGAGTCGAGCTCGCCCGTGGGCTCGTCGGCGAGCAGGACGGCGGGGGCGTTGGCGAGGGCCACGGCTATCGCGACGCGCTGCTGCTGACCGCCGGACATCTCGCGCGGGTACCGGTCCCGGCAGTCCGCCACATCCAGCAGGTCCAGCAGCTCCAGGGCGCGGTCGCTCTGTGCCTTGCGGGCCTTGCGGCCGGCCCGGGCGGCGAGCTGCATGGGCAGGGTGATGTTCTGGGCCGCGGTCAGGTAGGGGAGGAGGTTGCGGGCCGTCTGCTGCCAGACGAAGCCGACGGTCTTGCGGCGGTAGGCGAGCCGGTCCTTCGGGGTCATCGTGAGCAGGTCGTGGTCGGCGACGCGGGCCGCGCCGGCGGTGGGGGTGTCCAGGCCGGCGAGGATGTTCATCAGCGTGGACTTGCCACTGCCGGACGCGCCGACCAGGGCCATCAGCTCGCCCTCGCGGACCAGGAGATCCAGACCCTGGAGGGCTTGGACCTCGATGCCGTCCGTGGTGAAGATACGGACCAGCCGGTCGCAGGTGATGAGGGCGTCGTGGCCGTAGGTAGGCGTGTTGCGGGCCGCGGTGGCCTTGCTGGTCAGGTCGGCGAGGGTGGGGTTCGTGGTCATACGGGACTCCTCGGGTCGCCGGCCGGGGCAAGAGTCGGGGCGGGGATCGGTACTGGGGTGGGGGGGGGGGCGGTGGCGCTCGGCCGCGTCGGCGGGCCGCCGCCCTGCTTCGGGTCGGGAGCCGCCTCGGTCGGCGCGACTGCCGTAGCCCACCGGTGCGGACGCCCCCGTGGGCTGCGCCGAACGTCCTCGTTCATCTCGCGTCCCCCGCCCTCAGCTCCCCCACCGACCCGCGCCGGCCCGACCACCACGCCTGCACCCCGGCCACCCCGACCGTCACCAGCACCACCGCGACCGCCGGGACCGCCAGGGACAGCGGGGACGTGCTCAACTCGGCCCGGCCCGCCGGTGATTGGGCCGAGGCCAGGGCGATGGTCGTCAGGTCGATGCCCGGGGACAGCAGGGCCACGGTCGCCCACCCCGTCAACGCGCCGCCCACCGCCGCCAGCGCCGCCTGGGGCAGTGACTCCAGGATCAGCAGGCGCCGGCCCTGGGCGCGGGTGAGGCCCATCGTGCGGAGCCGGGCCAGCAGCGCGCTGCGTTCCGGGGCCGCGCGCAGGAGGGACAGCAGGAGGGCCAGGACGGCGTACCCGGCGCCCGCCGCCACCGCGGCCGTGTAGATGTCCTCGGCGCCCGACTGGAGGGGGGAGCCGACGTAACGGGCGCGTTCCTCCGACCTCAGCTGGACGTGGCCCGCGCCGTCCGTCGCCTTGCGCAGGGCCGTCGCGTTCACCTCGGCGCCGGTCAGGAGCAGGGCGGTGGGGCGGGCCGCGGCCCGGGGGAGGGACTCCCGGTCCACGACCAGGAACTCCGTACCGGACACGGCCGGGGTGCGGTCGCGGACCGCCGTGATGCGGACCGTGAAGGTGCTGCCGTCCTGGAGGCGCACGAGGAGGGGGCGCTTGCCGTAGTTCGAGGCGATCGAGGGGGAGGCCACCGCGGACAGCGTCCCGCCCGTCTTCGTCAACTCGCCCTTGTCGAAGGCCCCCAGGCCCGTCCGGGCGGCCAGCGCCGTGTAACCGGCGGGGTCCACGCCCACCAGCGGCGCCGACTGGCGGCCGTTGGCCAGCTGGGCGTCGTAGGCGATGCTCACCGGCGTCATGTCCTGGACGCCCGGTGTGCGGCGGACCCGGTCGGGCAGGGCGGCGGGGAGGGGCTCGTTCGCGTCGACGCGGGCGTCCGCGCCGATGGCGAGGAGTGCCGCGTGGTCGCGGGCCTCGCTCACGCCGGACAGAACCGAGCCGCCGAAGGCCGCCGTCGTCAGGGCGGTGAGCAGGGCGAGGAGGGGGAGGACCGCGGAGGCGGACGTACGGCCCGCGCGGGCCAGCGACAGATGGGCGACCACCCCGCGCAGGCGGCCGGCCGGGCGGACCAGGCGGCGCAGCGGGAGCGGATAGAGGCGGACCAGGACCAGGGCCGCGATCACACCCGTCAACACCGGGGCCACATACGACAGTTCGTCGCCCTCGGAGCCGCGTCGGCGCAGGGTCTCCACCGCGGCCAGGGCCAGCACGAGGAGGGTCAGCTCCGCGACCGTGCGGCGCCGGGACGGTCGTGCCGTCGCCACGTCCTCGCGGCCGGTGTGGATCCGTACGACCCGGTGGGCGACCGCCGCGCGCAGCGGCAGCGCGGCGCAGGCGGCGACCGTGACCACGACGGCCGCCGCGAGCGCGTACGGCGTGCGGCCCTCGGGGATCAGCAGGAGCGCGGCCGTCAGGCCCAGGGCGCCGGCCGGGACCGCCACCGTCGCCGTCTCGGCGAACAGCCGGCCCGCCAGACCGCGTAGGGACGCGCCGCGGGCGCGCAGCAGGGCGAGTTCGGTGCGCCGGCGGTCGGCCGCAAGACCGCCCGCCATCAGCAGGACGACGGCGGCCACCGTGCCCGCGCCGACCGCGGCGACGGCGACCAGCGGGGTGACGCCCACGCGCAGCCGGTCGTAGGCGGCCAGGATCTCGTCGAGGTCGGTGTCCGCGTCCGTGAGCGGGCCGGTCACCTCGCGGATCTTCTGGAGGGTCGGACCGGCCTCCATAGACGCCACCGCGGACTTCAGACGGTCGGCGTCATAGGCGTGCAGGGCTTTCGTCACGGGCGCCAACTGCCAGTAGCGCCAAGGGGTTCCGGGCGTGCCCAGCAGGGCGGGGCCGGCCTCGGGGGCGAGCAGCAGGGCACCGAGCCAGTACTTCTCCGCGTTCGCTCCGGGGACGGGGACCAGGGAGGGGCGGTGCAGGACGGGATGGGTCGACCAGTAGGCGCCGGCCGGGTCGCGCGGGGTGACGATGCCGGTGACACGGACGACCAGCGGGTCGCGGCCCTCACCGGGTACGTGGATCCGTGAACCGACCTTGATGTGCAGGCTCTTGGCCGTCGCCGCGCTGACCGCCGCCTCCACCTCGGGCTCCGCCGCGGTCACCGACGCCGACGCGCGCGGCAGCCGGCCGGTGACCGCCCCGACATGGTCGGCGAGGCCCTGCTGGGCGACCAGGGTGACCTGGGCCGGCGTACCGGTGGGCTGCGGGATCCAGGGGTCCGGCACCTCCATGCTGCCCGCGGTGCGCACGCCGTACGTCGACTGGCCGGAGTCGGCGACCAGGGGCCGCTGTACCGCGGCGAGGATCTTCGCGTACTGGTCGCCGAGAGTGGAGGGGCGGACGTCCCGCTCCGAGATGATGCCGTACTCGGGCTGCGCGTACAGCTGTACGGTCGTCCGGTCCGGGCCGGCCTGTTCGACGGCCCGGTGCAGTCCCGCGTCCTCGTACCGGTCGACGGCGCGCGGGAAGGCCGCGGCGAGGCAGGCGGTGAGCGCCACCATCAGGGCGAGGGCGACGGCCGCACCGGGGGCGGCGCGCAGCCGGGTGCGGATCCAGGGGGCGCGGACTCGGATCACGTCACTCGCCCCCGGGCCGTGACAGCGACAGCGCCCGCGGGCCTACGCGTCCCGGCAGAGACCGCGACCGCGGCCCCCCGCGTCCTGAACCGGACCACCTCACTCGCC
This sequence comes from Streptomyces sp. RG80, assembly GCF_040446465.1. Lineage (NCBI taxonomy): Bacteria > Bacillati > Actinomycetota > Actinomycetes > Kitasatosporales > Streptomycetaceae > Streptomyces > Streptomyces sp. RG80. The sequence goes on from NZ_JBEAAJ010000007.1 coordinate 88,212, forward strand.
CCCCTGTTCCCGCAACGCCACCACCGGATTCGCCCGCCGCAACGCCAGCACCCCCGTCACCACCAGCGGCGTCACCGCCACCGCCGCCAGCAGCAGTACGACCCGCGGCACCGGCAGTTCCACCAGCACCCCCGGGACCGGTCGCGCCGCCTCGGAGGTCAGGACGACCAGCGGGATCACCGCTCGTGCCAGCACCGTCCCGAGCGCCGCCCCCACCAGCAGGGCCAGCGTCACCAGGACGCCCTGCTCCAGGGCGACGGTCCGGGCGAGCCTGCGCCGCGGGGCGCCCAGCGCGCGCAGCACCGCGAACTCCGGGTCCCGCTCCCGCAGCGACCCCGCCGCGCTCACCGCGAACCCGAGCGCGGCCAGCGCCGCCGCCACCCCGGCCGCCGCGGTGAACGCCGCCTCCGGGCCCGCCCCGAACGGGTCGTCCCGCAGCTCCTCGGCGATCTCGTCGCGGACGACGACCTGCGCGGGGTCCATGTCCGGGCGGTCCCGCAAGGCCTGCGCGACCTTCGCGGGCCGGTCCGTGTCCAGCCACCACTCGGTCGGCGTCACGCTCTCGCCGTACTTCGCCTCCAACACCCGGTTCACCGACCGCAGATCGACGAGCAGAGCCCCGCCGCTCTCATTCCCCGTCGTCGGCAGCGCCTTGACGGACGAGGTGATCAGCACCGGCAGAGTCCGGCCGCCGAACGTCACATCCACGCGCTGCCCGATGCGGGCGCCCGCGGAGGTGAGGAATTGGTCGGTCGCGATCGCGGCGAGTTCGCCCGCGGCAGCGGGCTGCTTGACCTGCAGACGCACCGTCAACTGGCCGAGGATCCAGGTGTATTCGGGCGGCACGAAGCCCGTGCCGTACTCGAACGTGAGCGGTTCCGCGCTGGTCACGCGCGGCTTGGTGGGCAGATGGCGGCCGTCGGGGGTGGCCGAGGGGTCGCCGTCGCTCTGCGAGTCGGTCCTCCAGGCGGCCGCCAACGTCAGGCGGCGCACGGTCCCGTCGGCGGCCGTCGCCGTCAGCGCGTCGAGGGTGAGCCGGTGCCGGTCCGCCCGACCGGTCGGCTGGGGCACCACCAGCTGCAGATCCGTGAGCGTCAACGGGCCGGGCGGGACCGCGAGTTCGAGCGTGTGCGGCCGGCCGTCGCCGGTGAGTGCGCCCGCCGGGACCCGGTACGGGGTGCCGTAGCGGTCCTCCAGGGTGACCGTCACATCGGCGGTCGTGCCCGCCTCCGCGCCACGCAGAGTTGCCGTCAGGCCCAGCCGGGAGGTGCCCGCGGGCACCTTGGCGCCCCTCGAAGGGCCCAGCGTGCCGCTCCTCGGGCCCAGCCCGTACAGCAGCGACCGCACCGGCTCGGACGTCAGGTCCGGGCGGAGCAGGAACGACTCGGCCGCGTGCGGGGTGTCCAGGGCCAGCACGGTGGCCGTACGGTCGCCGGACAGCGGCAGCTCCGTGCGGACGGCGGGCGCCGCCTCGCGCACGTGGTCGACGGCCGCGTACTCGTCGGTGCGCCCGAGCTCGTCCTGCCCGTTGGCCAGCACCCGCACCGGCACGCCCGCCCGGAAGTCGGCCTGGTCGTTCTGCGAGCGGTCCCAGGAGGAGCCCTGGGCGATCGCCAGCATGCCCAGCGCGACGGCGAGGACGAGCAGCAGCACCGGGCCCGCGCCGCGGCCGGGGCGGCGGCCGATCTGCCAGCCCGCGAGCGCCGCGGCGAGCCCACGCCCGGCGGCCGCCCGGCGTTCGGCGAGCCGGGCCAGCGGCGGCAGCAGCCGCAGGGTGAGGACCGTACCGGCGAGCAGCGCGAGGGCGGGCGCGGCGACCAGCAGCGGGTCGACCCCGAGGGCGCCGGAGCTGTCGTCGGTCACCGCGCCCGTGGTCTGGCCGCTCAGCTGCCAGTACGCGACCCCGGCGATCACCAGCAGCCCGACGTCCGCGCCCGAGCGCAGCGCACCGGGCAGCGCGCGCGCCCGGCCGGTGGCGAAGGAGGAGGTCAGCGCGGGCAGGGTCACCGCGAGCGCGCAGCCCAGCGCCACACCGGCCGCCACCAGCCACACCCCGGTCCGGCCGCCGGCCGGTACGTCGAGGTGGAGACCGATCCGGGCCAGGGCGCCCTGTCCGGCGAGCAGCCTGGTCAGCGGCCCGGCCAGCAGGGGGGCGCACACCACCGCGGGCAGCGCGAGCAGCAGCGCCTCGGTGGCGGCCAGGCCCGCGACCCGGGGCCGGGAGGCGCCGCGGGCCCTGAGCAGCCGGGTCTCGCCCGTGCGTTGGGAACTCAGCAGCCGGGCCACCAGCAGCAGCGCACAGCCCGCGAGGAGGCCCAGCTGGAGCGCGACGATCAGCAGGGTGGAGCGGGAGACGAGCAGCGAGCGGTCGATACGGTCCAGGACGGCGGGCAGTTGGGTGTTCGCGGCCGTCGTACCGCTCAGCGCGGACTTGCCGCGCAGTGCCGCGCTTCCGTCGCCGGCGGCCTCGCGCAGCGCGTCGATCCGCCCGGTGGTCAGGGTGGCGAAGTCGGCCGTCGCCAGCCACGCCGACGACCCGGCGCTGACCCGGCCGCCGGTCAGCGCGTCGGGGGCGGCGAGCAGGGGGCCGTACGTCGTGAAGTCGACCTTGTTGACGCCACGGCCGCGCAGGTCGTCCAGGAGCTGCCAGTACGGGGCGTCGGTGCGGACGGGCCGGTACAGGCCGACGATCGTGATCCGTACGTCCGGGCCGTCGAGGCGGTCGACGAGGGTGAGCCGGGCGCCCGGCCTCAGCTTCAGCAGCCGGGCGGCGCTCTGCGGCAGGGCGACCTCGTCGGTGGCGGTGGGCAGCCGGCCGTCCGTGAGCCGCACCTGCGACTTGTCCAGCGCCGCGAAGTGCGTCAGATCCGGGTCCCCGGACCGCTCGGCGGCGGGCTGGAGCGAGCGGGGCAGCGCGTACGGGCCCGACCGCAGCAGCGTCCGCACGGTCACCGGCAGCCCGTCGAAGGTCTTCCGCGCCCCTTCGCGTACGGCGGTGTCGGCGGCCTCGCGCTCCCCGGCCGGGACGTCGGCCTTGACGACCAGCGCGGTGTCGGCGGCGTTGCGGGAGTCGTCGAGGGAGTGCCGCAGGGCGGCGTCACCGATCGCGCCGGAGTAGGCGGTCAGGGTCGCGAGGACCGCCGTGGTCAGCAGGACCGCCAGCAGCGCGGCGGCGAGCAGCGGACGGTGCGCCCGTGCACGCTGGAGGACGAACCGTGCGAATCCCCCGTACCCCGTCACTCCGACCCGGCCCCCCGCCGTGTTGTCCAGACCTCCCGGCGATGCTGTCAGACGGAGCGGCGCACTGGTAAGCGGTTGTGGACCGGGCTTGACCGGATCGTGATCGGAATTCGGCGTCCAACGACCGGAATCCGGGACTCAGTTGGTCAGCCCTCGGAGTTCACCATCGAGGCCGCCGCGTACGTCAGGTAGTTCCACAGCGTGTGCTCGTGCTCCTCCGACAGACCGAGCTCGTCCACGGCCGCCCGCATGTGCTTCAGCCAGGCGTCGTGCGCCGCCCGGTCCACCTGGAACGGGGCGTGCCGCATCCGCAGCCGGGGGTGGCCGCGGTTCTCGCTGTACGTCGTCGGGCCGCCCCAGTACTGCATGAGGAACAGCGCCAGACGCTCCTCGGCCGGACCCAGGTCCTCTTCGGGGTACATCGGCTTCAGGAGCGGGTCCGCGGCCACGCCCTCGTAGAAACGGTGGACGAGGCGGCGGAAGGTCTCCTCCCCGCCGACCTGCTCGTAGAAGGTCTGCGTCTCAAGGGTGCCGCGCCGAATCTCTTTCACGCGTCCATGGTCTCAGACGGGGGGAACCAGGACTTGGGGCTTAGGACCTCTTGCCAGGAGGGGGTGATTCCGGATCGGTGGGCCGGGATGCTCGCTTCGGGCGCGGTCCCGCAGGACAGTGGACATATGGGTGCGCACGTTCTCCACCGGGACCTGGACCACCTCGCCGCCGAGGCGCGGGCCGCGCTGGTGCGGCAGATCGACGCGAGCGGGGCCTGGGCGGACGATCCGGTGTGGCGGGAGGCCTTCGAGGCGGTGCCGCGGCATCTGTTCGTGCCGTACTACTACGTCGGGATCGTGGGCGGCTACGAGCGCCGATGGGGCGAGAGTCCCGATCCGCGGGCGCGGGAGCGCTGGCTGCGGGGCGCGTACGCCGATGCCCCGCTGGCCACCCGGCTGCGCGACGGCGAGCTGGTCTCCTCCAGCAGCCAGCCCTCGCTGATGGCGATGATGCTGACCGCGCTGGAGGTCCAGGACGGCGACCGGGTGCTGGAGATCGGCGCGGGCACGGGGTACAACGCGGCCCTGCTCGCGCACCGGCTCGGCGACGACGGGCTCGTCACGACCGTCGACCTGGAACCGGAGATCACCGAGGCGGCCCGGCAGCACCTGGCCGCCGCCGGACGCCGCCCGGCCGTCGTCACCGGCGACGGGGCGCGCGGGGTGCCCGAACGTGCCCCCTTCGACCGGATCATCGCGACCTGCACCCTGACCTCGATCCCCCAGGCCTGGCTCGCCCAGTGCACCCCAGGCGCCCGGATCCTGGCCCCGCTCGCCACCGGCCTGATCGCGCTGACCGTCCGGGACGCCGGGTACGCCGAGGGCCGCTTCCTGCACACGCCCGCCTACTTCGTGCCGTTGCGGGGCGAGGGGCGCCTCGACGTGGAGCCCGCCCGGCTCGGCGGAGTGCCGCGCCGGGCCCGGGAGAACGAGCTGTTCCGCTTCCTGCTGGTGCTGTCCCGCGGCAGCCTCGATCCGCAGGAGGCCTACCAGTTGTGGGAGCGCGAGGGATGGCCGCTGCGTGAGCGGTACGGGATCACGGTGAGCCGGGGGCGCGAGTGGGCGTGGCTGGACGATCCGGAGGGGCCGTACGCGTGGCCCCTCCGGTGAGGCCGCTCGGGGACCGCGTCAGCCGCGGCGGACCGTGATCGTCGTCCAGGCGCCGACGTGGACCCGGTCGCCGTCCTGGAGCGGTACCGGCACGAAGGGCTGGATCGGTTCCTCGGCGCCGTTGACCGTGGTGCCGTTCGTCGAGTTCTGGTCGACGACCGCCCAGGTGCCGTCGGGCTGCTGGACCAGCACGGCGTGCTGGTGCGAGACGCCCGGGTCCTCCGGCGGCACCGCCAGGTCGATGTCGGGGGTGTCGCCGGTGGAGTGCCGGCGCCGGCCGATGGTGATCTGGTTGCCGGTGAGCGTGCGCTGCTGCTCCGGCGAGTACGCGGGGAGGTTGAGCCCCGCGGCCTCGGGGCCGGAGCGCTGCATCATCGCCATGAAGTACTCGCGGTCCGGACCGATGGTCGCCGTCCAGGTCGCGGGCTGCTGCTGGTAGCCGGGTCCGGGCGGGGCCTGGGTGGCGCCGGGCTGCGGGTAGCCGTAGCCGCCGCCGGGTCCGCCGCCGGGTCCGCCGCCGGGGCTGCCGGGTGCGGTGGAGGACGGCGGAGAGAGCACCCAGTCGTCGTCACCGCCGCCGAAGCCACCGGGACCGCCGGGACCGGACGGCTGGAAGGCCGAGGGGGCGCCGCCGGTCGCGCCGGGGCCGGCGGGCGGGGTCGGGCCGGGAGGCGGGGGCACGGGTCGGGAGGGGTCGCCGCCGAAGGCGGAGGGGGCGCCGGGTCCACCGGGGCCACCGGGGCCGTCGTAACCGCCGGGTCCGCCCGGGCGACCGGGTGCGCCCGGACCGCCGGGTCCGTCGTAGCCGCCGGGACCACCAGGACCACCGGGTCCGCCGAAGGCGCCGGGGCCGCCGGGGTTGCCGGGCCCATTGGGTCCACCAGGGCCGTCGAAGCCGCCCGGGCCGCCGGGTCCGTCGTAGCCGCCGGGCCTACCGGGACCGCCAGGACCACCGGAACCGCCCTGTCGACCGGGGCCGTCGTAGCCGCCGGGCCCGCCGAACCCACCAGGTCCGCCAGGGTTGTTGGGGCTGCCGGGCGCGCTGGTGCCGCCGGGGCCGCCCGGGTTGCCGTAGCCGCCGGGGGCGCTGGTGCCGCCGGGTCCGCCAGGGCCGCCGAAGCCGCCCGGGCCGCCGGGGGCGCTGGTGTTCCCCGGGCCGCCGGGGCCGCCGTAGCCGCCGGGGCCGTTCGGGCCGGGCGGGGGTGGGCCCGAGGGGTCGCCGCCGAAGGGCGGGATCGGCTCGGCGGGACGGTTCATCTGGGACGGGCGGGAGCCCTGGTACTCGTAGGAGTCACCGCCGCCGTAGGACGCGCCGGGCGGCGGTCCCTGGAAGCGGACGCCCGGACCGGGCGCCTGCGGGCGCGGGGCGGCCGGGGTGTACGAGGTGGCCGTGTTCGTCAGGAAGTTCCACCGGCACTCCTCGCAGAACGGCGCACCGCCCTCACGGGGCGTACGGCACTGCGGGCAGAGCTCCGGCTCGGGATCCGGCACGGCGGACAGATGCGAGCGGCCGCCCTGGCCGGCACCCGGAGGGGGCGGCGGGAAGCCGTAGCCGCCACCGGGCGGCGGCGGGGGAGGGGGCGGAGGTACGGCACCAGCCATGCGGTGACCGCAGACCTCGCACCAGTCGTCGGAACCCGACTGGTGTCCGTTCGGGCAGGTCGGCATGTCGGCGCGTCCCCCTCTCCTTCTGCGTCCTACTTGGTCGTACTCGGGCAGAGCCAGGTCACTTCTTTACACGAACAGTCTTTGTGGACCGCGTCTCGAGAGTCATCTCGTCAGCCTCCTCGACCTTCGCCTTCAACCGCACAGTACCTGTCGCGGCATCGACCACGTCCACCACCTTCGCAAGCAGTTTCGCAGTATCGGCGTTCCCCGAAGCGCTCGCGAGCTGAACGGCGCGACCCAGTTTGGCCGTTGCTCCATCCATATCGCCCGCTTTGCGTAGATCGAGCCCTTGTTGAATGGCTTGTGCCAGTTCGGCCTGGCCGGTGTAGTGGGCGACCTGGGGGTTGATCGACGTCGAGGCGACCATGTCGTCGGTCCACACGGCCCGCACCAGACCCTGGGCGCCCAAGTTCTGCGCGGTGCCGTCGGGTTGGGGGACGACGAGGGAGGTCCGTGCGGCCAGCATCTCCTGGCCCAGGCCCGCGACCGGGACCTCGACGCACACGTGGTAGTCACGGGACTCGTCTCCCCAGGAGCCCGTGGGATAGTCCCCGGCGCGCGGACCGGCCTCGGTGCGGCGGTCGGTCAACTCCACGACGGTGGGCGCGACCTGCTTGACGAACTTGATGGTCGTGCCGACCGGTGTCCACACCCGCAGCGAGACGTCCGCGACCTCCTTGCCCATGGCCGTCTCCATCATCTGTGTGAAGTCGGCGGCGAGCCCGGCCGGGTCGGCAACGATGTCGGCCGTGCCGAGCAGGGCGGAGGCGATACCTGTGACTTCACTCACTTCCCAGTCGGTGCCCACGCCCCGCGCGTCACAGGTGAAGCGTCCCGCGCAGGCGTCCAGGGAGGCCTTCAGGTCCTGTGCCGACTCGTGTTCGTTGCGGCCGTCGGTGAGCAGGATGCCGTGCCGGATGGCGACGTCCGCCGAGGACAGCAGCCGGTCGGCGAGCCGCAGCCAGGTGCCGATGGCGGTGCCGCCGCCCGCGCTGAGCCTGCGCAGCGCCTGCTTGGCCTGGTCACGGGTGGTCGCGTCGGCGACCGCGAGCCGGCCCCCGCCCGGATACACCTCCTTGGCCACGTGCGTACCGCCGATCACCGCGAAGTGCACACCGTCACGCAGCGTGTCGACGGCTGCGGCGGTGGCGTCGCGGGCGTTGCGCATCTTGGTCGGCGGGTAGTCCATCGAGCCCGAACAGTCGACCATGATCGCCACGGCCGCGTCCGGGCCCTGCCCCGGCGTGAACAGGTGCGGCGCCGCGACGGCGCTCCCGACCGTGCCGCCACCGGTGGCGGTCACCGTGACGATGGCGTTGACCTCACGGCCGCCTTCCGGCAGGTACTCGTTCTGGTACACGTCCATCGAGAACTGCGGCACGTTCGACTTCGAGAAATTGGCCATGCCTGCTGAATCCCCCTCGCAGACCCCACGGTTGTCGTGAGGAGACGACTGTGCGCGGACCGGTCCCCTCCGGCCCGACCGTGTGACGCCGACGCGTTCCCCGTAATCGGCCTCAGGCCGATCCTGCCCCCTGCAAAGGGGTGGGGAACGGCACGACGGCCACTGTTACGTTGTCGTGGCCCCCGCCGTCCAGCGCGTGACCGACGAGCGCCTGCGCGCTGTGCAGGGGCCGCGCCGCGGCGTCGAGCGGTACGGCCTCGGCCATCTCCTGGGCCGCCTCCGCGTAGTTCCACAGTCCGTCGGTGCACACCACCACTACACCCGCCCGGTCCGGCTTGAAGGAAGCGGTGTGCGGCTCCAGTTCGTAGGCGTCCGCGCCGAGCCAGCCGGTGATCGCGTGGGCCCGCTCGTCGGCGTACGCCTCCGCCTCGTTCATCAGGCCCGCCGCGACCATCTGCGCGGCCCACGAGTCGTCCTCGGTCAGCCGGGCCGGCAGCGAGGTGCGGTCCACCGGGACCCAGTAGGCGCGGCTGTCGCCGACCCAGCCGACGACCAGCAGGTCGGACGTCACGATCGTGCCGACGATCGTGCAGGCCGGGGCGTTCTGGTGGGGGGCGTGCTCGCGGGCCGTGGCCGGTTCGGCGGCCAGCGAGTTGACCGCGCGGGAGGCGGCGACGATCGCCTCGTGCATGGCCTGCTGCGGGTGCGTGCCGCGCGGCAGGGCGGTCAGCAGCGACGCGCTCGCCGCCCGGGACGCGGCCAGGGAGGCGTCGTCGGGGCGGGTCGCCGAGGAGACGCCGTCACAGACGATCGCCACGGCGGCCGGCCGGCCGTCGGGCAGGACGGCGTTGCCGATGGCGAACGCGTCCTCGTTGCGGTGGTGGCGCAGACCGCGGTCGCTGACGGCGGCCATCGGGCCCGACTCCTGCTCCATGTGATCGCGTTCGCGGGGCTGGGCGTGTCCGCAGTTCTCGCAGTACCCGTCGTGGTCGACCCGGCCGGCGCGGCAGGCCACACACACCTTGACGCCCTCCGCCGGGGTCGGCGACTCCTGGGCGACGCGCGGGTCGGGCGCCTGGAGCGGGTACTCCTCGGGCTCCGGCGGCCGGTCGAAGCGCACCCCGGTGACAGGGGAGACCGGTGAGCCGGTGGGCGGGAGCTCGGGGGAGGCCGCCACGGGCAGCTCGCGGCCGCCGGAGTCGGTGCCCTGGAGGTCCGTCGGCAGGTGGGTGGCCGACGGGGTCCCGGCGCCGGCGGCCTCGGCGACCGGCCAGGGAACGCCCTCGGCCGGGCCGGAGCCGTTGACGACCAGCGTCGGATCGTCGTCCGGCGGGGCGGGCACGGCGGACAGGTCGTATCCGCACGCGCCACAGAAGCGGTCACCCGACTCGAGGGGTTCCTCGCAGCTGGGGCACTTCGACAGGGCGGTCGGCTGGGGCATCTGGGACATCAACTACACCCACGTCCGGGGGCGGTAACGATTGGCACGTTCCACCAGGTCGATCCTCTCCTCGCCGCCTCGGGCCAGCCGGGCCAGCGTGCGGTACGAACGCTCCAGGCCGAAGCGGAGCCCCCGCTCGTCCAGTTCGCTGCCGAGCAGCACCCGGCGGGCGGGCGGGGCGGCGCCGCCCTGGCCACCGGAGAGTACCCAGTCCAGGGCGGAGCCGAGGACCTCGGCCGACAACTGCTCCCGGCGCGCCGGATCCAGCCCGTACGTCTCCAGCGCCTCGACCTGCCCCGCGGCCGCGGTCAGGTCGTCGAGGAACGGTACGTCACCGGCGGCCGCCGTGCGTTGACGCAGCCGCGCCCGTACGGCGGCCACCCGGGCGGCCGTGTAGTGGATCGACGACTCCGGCACCGACTCCAGCGTCCGTACGGCACTGCCGCGGTCCCCGCTCGCGAGCTGGACGCGGGCCAGACCGAAGGCGGCACTGACGTAGCTGGGGTCGGTCGACCATACGAGGCGGTAGTACTCGGCGGCGTTGTCGAGCTGTCCGAGCACCTCGGCGCACAGGCCGAGGGCCAGCTTCGGCGCGGGCTCGCCGGGAAAGGCGTCGTAGATGGCGTCGAAGGCGAGCGCGGCGGCCTCGTGGTCCCCGGTGACCAGGGAGGCGATCCCGCGGTACCAGACCACCCGCCAGTCGTCGGGCCGCTCCTCCTCCAGCTGCCGCAGCGCCTCCATGGCCGTCGCGGCGTCGCCGTTCTCCAGCCACGCCCGGATCTGCCGCAGCCGCGTCTCCACGGAGGGCGCGGGCGCCGCCGCGAGGGCCCCGAGCAGCTCGGCGGCGGCGGTGGCCATGAGGCCCGCGAGGAACCCGGCGTTGGGATCGGAGGGATCGACCCGGGGCACCGGCAGGGCCAGCGCCGCCACAGGCGTCCCCACGGTCTTCACCAGCGACTCGGTACTGCCGAGCGTGGGGATGACCGCGCCGCCCGCGGACAGCTGGGGAAGCGCGGCGGAGGAACGGATCCGCGTGGTGGGCACCCGTGCGCCCAGCCGCGACACCTCCCCGTCCAGCTTCGGGAACAACTCCGTGTCCGTCACCCGCAGTTCGGGACCGAACAGCGTCGACAGCGCGGGCCGGGCACGCCCCGTCTGGAGGGACACCACCTCCCGCAGCACCCCGGTCAGCTGCTCGGCCATCTCCTGCGCGGAGGCGAACCGGCGGGCCGGGTCCGGGTCGGTCGCGCGGACCAGCAGCCGGTAGAAGGACTCGTACTGCCGGAAGACCTCGATGTTGTCCGGGTCGGGCAGGGAGTCCACGAAGACGTTCGTGTAGCCCTGGAAGTCGAAGGTCATCACGGCGAGCGTGCGGGCGACCGTGTACAGGTCGGACGCCACCGAGGGACCGACCTCCGCGACCTCCGGCGCCTGGTAGCCCACCGTGCCGTAGATGGCCGACTCGTCGTCGTCCATCCTGCGCACCGCGCCCATGTCGATGAGCTTGAGCTGGTCCTCGGTCTGGATGGCGTTGTCGACCTTGAAGTCGCAGTACAGCAGGTTGCGGCTGTGCAGATGACCGAGGGCCTCCAGGGCCTCGATGCCGTACGCGCAGGCCTGCTCCACCGGCAGCGGGTCGCGCTTGCCGGTGGGGGTGCGGCGGTCGTTGGCGATCTCCTTGAGGGACTTGCCGCCGACGTACTCCATGACGATGTAGCCGTCGAGCGAGCCGGTGCGCTGGTCGAGGTGCTCGACGAAGTTGTAGATCCGCACGATGTTGGAGTGCTCGATCTCCGCGAGGAAGCGCCGCTCGGAGATCGCGGCGGCCATCGCGTCCTGGTCGCCGGTGTCGAGCAGACCCTTGAGCACCACCCAGCGGTCCGACACCGCGCGGTCCACCGCGAGGTAGACCCAGCCGAGACCGCCGTGCGCGAGACAGCCCACGACCTCGTACTGGCCGTGCACGACATCGCCGCCGTTGAGCTTCGGGACGAAGGAGTACGGGTTCCCGCACTTGGTGCAGAAGCCCTCCGTACGGCCCGGACGGTCGCCGCGCGAGCGGCCCACCTGTGCCCCGCAGTCCGAGCGGGAGCAGAACCGCTTGCGCTCGGGGACCTCCGGGTTCTCCAGGACCATCGCGCGCGGGTCGGGCCGCGGCACGTCCGGGACCTGGACCAGGCCCACGCCGAGCCGGCCGCGGGCGCTGGTGTTGGTGCTGGAACCGGAGCTGCGCACCGACACCGAACGCCCCGTCGAGCGGCCCGACAAGGAGCGCGAGAGCCGTCCCGACACCGAGCGCCGGGACTTCGACGACTGCGAGGACGTACGCGAACTGGCGCGGCCGCTGGAGCGTGAACTCGCGCTGCCGGAACCGCGGGAGCCCTTGCCGCCGCCGGTGATTCCGGTCGGCGGGGAACTCACCATGCCCTTCGACGACACCACCGGCGCGAGACCGCAGGTGTCGCAGTACAGCTCGCCGCCGCCCACGTCCTCGTACGTGCCGCCGCAGCCGGGCCGCTGACAGGTCTGCTGTTCCTCACTCATGACTGGGCCTCCCCCCTACGGTCCTCGGGCCCGCTCTGTCCCGGCACCCGCGGGGTGCCGAGCAGCTCGGCGGCCGCCCGCTGGTAGCGCAGGACGGCCTGTTCGGCGACGCGCAGATCGCAGGGCGCGCTCCACAGCATGCGGCGCGCCGCGTCGTACCGCTCGATGAGGAACGGATCCTCGGCGAGGCCGTGCCGGGCCACCTTCGCCTTGTACGCGTCGAGGCGGCCGCGCAGCTCCGCGCGGACCGCCAGTGGCTGGGTGACCGCGGTCAACGACTCGCGGGCACGCAGCAGTTCGTCCTCCGCCTTCTGCTCCAGGGACTCCAGGAGCGGTGACAGGCGGTGCCACTGGGCGTGTCTGCGGTACTCGCCGGCCGCCGCCAACTGCTCCTGGAGCACGGTCGGCGGCCCGCTGACGACCGGCACCTCCGTGGCGGCGATCTTCGCCAGCACCTCGCCGCGCGCGGTGCGGGCCTCGGCGAGCGTGCGGTCCGCGCGGGAGAGCACGTCACGCAGCCGGACCAGCCGCTGCTCGGCGTCCTGCCGGACCGTCAGCACCGCGTCGATCTCCCGGCGCACGTCCTCCAGCGCGCGAGCCTCACGGTCGTACACCGTGGTGTCGGGACGGCCGCCGCCCGGGGCCGAACTGCCCTGTGCGGGCAGCCAGTACGCCAGAGGGTCCGACACGACCTGCTCGCGCAGGTTCGTCAGTACGCGGGTGATGCGCTCCAGGTCGTCGCCCGCCGGGTGCTCGCCCGGGCGGACGCCCACCGAGTGCGCGAGCTTGCGGGTGCGCTGGAGCTCCGCGGCCAGTAAATCTATCCGCGCGGGCAGCGCCGACCACACCGCGTCGGCGGCGACGACCATGTCGAGGCTCGTCGCGTACAGCTCGTTCATCCGGTCGACCAGCGTGGCGAGGCTGAACTGCTCGCTGAGCTTGCCCGAATTCCCGTGCAGTGTCGGGGCGTTGGCCGTCGCCGTGGCGCTGCCGGCCACCGTGACCGACGCGCCGCGCAGCAGCTCCGTCAGCTCCGCCAGGTCGCCCTGACTGGACCAGCGGCGACGGGACCTGATGTCACGGGCGCCGCGCAACGCGTCCGTGTACGCGTCGAAGTACGCCCACAGCAGCGTGATCGACGCCTCCGCGGACGCCCAGCGTTCCTTGGTGACACCCGTCAGCGCGGCGCCTTCGAGCAGCCTGCGGCCCGCGTGGTCCTGGAGCGCGAGAAGCGAGGTCTCGATCGCCTCGTGCTCGGCGCCGAGCCGCGCCAGCGCACGGTCCACCTCGTCCCGGTCCATCACCGGCCCGGGGGGTCCCGTGACGCCCATCGATCACCTCTCGCTGCTGGGTTGTTGGGGGTGTGGTCTTCGTGGTGTGCGGTTCTCGTGCTGTGTCGTCTTCGCGGTCGTCCGTCAGCTCTTGCGGAGGTACTCGGGGGCCGGTGGCTCCGACTCCTTCGAGGCCGTGACCAGTGTCGCCGACAGCCACCTGTCGTACGAGGCCTGCCAGCCGTTGGCGGTGTCCTTGCGGTAGTCCGCCAGGATCTGGTTGACCCGGCGTACCAGGTCGTCCGCCTTCAGGTTCATCGCCACGCCGTAGTACTCGGTGGTGAACGGCTCGCCCTTGAGGGTCACCGTCGGGTCCTGCGCGGCCTGGCTCGCGGCGAGCGCGCCGTCGGTGACCACCGCGTCGACCTCACCGAGCTGGAGCTGGACCAGGCAGTCCAGCTGGTTGGGGACCTGCACCGAGAGGTCCGTGGTCGCCGGGAGCTTCCCCGCCCGCTGGTCCCCGTCGAGCTTGCCGAACGCCGTCGAGCCCTTCGCCGTGCAGATCTTCGCCTTGGCGAGCGACGCCTCGTCGTCGTACCCCTTGATCGGGGAGGACTTGGGGGCGAGGAGCTGCTGGCCCGTCTTGAAGTACGGGGCGGAGAACGCCACCTGGGGCAGCCGGTCGCAGTTGATGGTCATCGTGCGGACCACCATGTCGACCACGCCCCTCTCGATCGCCGGGATGCGCTGGTTGGTGGGGATCGCCTTGAACTGGACCGCGTTCGGGTCGCCGAGGATCTCCTGGGCGATCCGGTGCACCAGGTCGATGTCGAAGCCCTCCAGGGTGTTGCCGCCCTTGTCGTTGTTCGGGTCGCGGTAGCCCCAGCGGTAGCTGTTCTGGTCGACGCCGACGACCAGCTTGCGCTTCTTGCCCTCACGAGCCTTGATGGCGGCGATCGTCGGGCCGTCCGCGGACGACGGGGACAGCGTGTACTTCTCCGGGGCCTTCGCTATCGCCGGATCCTTGGCACAGGGGCCCTCCTCGGCACGCGTCTGGCTGCCGTGGGCCACACCCTGGCCGCCGATGCCCGCGCCGCCGTCGGACGACTGTGTCAGGGGGAGGAGCAGGGTGAAGGCGACCGCCAGGGCGCAGACGACGGCCATACCGGCCACGCCGCCCCAGCCCCGGACGCCCGCCCGGACGCGTCGCGCGAGCGGACCGGTTCGCATACGTCGTGCGTTCATCGTCATGCCCCCTCTCACCTGTACTCCGACAGCCGGCGGCCGATGCCCAGCACCGCGCCGGCCGCGCCCAGGACCGCGAGCACCGCCGCGCCCACCGGGAGCCCCGTCATCGCGCCCAGGCCGTCGCTTGCCGCCTGCTCGAACTCGGCCTCCTCGTGCTTGAGCGCCGCGGCGAGGTTGTCGTCGACACTGTCGAAGCACTCGCCCGTCGCACCCTCGGCACCGATGACCTTGTTCAGCGCCAGCTCGTACTCGCCGTCGTCGTCGTCCTTGCGGGCGGTGGCGTGCCGGTTCTGCCACTCCTCCATGTTGCCCTGGGCGGCGGTGACCGGCTTCTCGCCGGTGTCGTCGTCGGCGAGCTTCGCGGCCGCGGCGAGGCCCTTGTCGAGGTCCTTCATGTCCTGCTGGAAGCGGTTGTCGTACACGTCCACGGACTTCTCCACGCCCTGGGCGTCCTTGACCGTCACTGTCTCGGCGCCGCGGGCCACCAGCGTCAGGTTCTCGTTGCCCCGCGCCTTCAGGGAGGCGATGCGGGCGTCGTGCAGCACGTTCAGCGAGCGGACGCCGTGGTCGTAGGAGTCGTTCAGGCCCGCGCGCGCGATGCTGTGGCCGACGACGAGCCAGAGGAGGACGACCGTCGCGGTGGCCGTCGCGGCGACCAGGCCGTGGTTCATGACCCGGTTCGTACGCCGGTAGTTGCGGTGCTGGGCCCAGGCGAGCGCGGCCAGCGCGACGACGCCGAGGCCGATGGCGGCCCAGGGATACGGGGTCGCGTCGGAGTAGTCGTCCCGCAGGCGCTGGTTCTCCTTGGTGTACAGGTCCTCCGCCGCCGGGAGCATCTGGTCCTGCATGGTGTTGTTGGCGAAGCGCAGCCAGGCGCCGCCGACGGGGAAGCCCTGGCGGTTGTTGCTCCGCGCGCGCTCCACATAGCCCTTGTACTCCGGCAGCAGCCGGTTGAGCTTGGCGACGGTCGCGGCCGCGGGGGAGCCGGGGTCGGAGTTCGCGGCGGCCTTGACGAGGCCGGCCGCGGCCCGGTCGATGTCCTTCTCGTAGCGGTCGCGGGAGTCGGCCGTCTCCTGGCCGCCTGCCAGGAAGCCGCTGGAGGCGGCGGTGTTGGCGTCGGCGAGGCTGCGGTAGATGTCGGCGGCGGCGCTGCTGAGCGGCTGGCTCTTGTGCAGGACGTCGTCGGCGGCGGCCGCGCGGTCCGTCATCTGCCACGCGGTGACCGCGCCGAACGCCACGACGAGCGCGGCGAGGAGGGCGCCGATGATGCGGAGACGGCCGGGTTCGGTGGTGGCCGCGGCGCGCAGCCGGTCGACGCCCTCGGCGAACGCGGTCCGGCGGGGTTCCTCCGGGGGTGCCGCGGGCGTGGGGGGTGGGGTGCCGTTGGCTGTCGTGATGGCGGCCGGGGGCCCTGATTGCGGTGGTACGGCCGGCATCGTGGGCATGCCTGGGCCCGGTGGTGGCGCCGCGCTGCTTTTCGGCGGGTGTGTCACTGTTGACCTCCCCCATGGTCATCCGTCGCCGCAAGTATCGCTGCCGGGACTGACAAACGCACCGGCCTTCACTGGATCTTGATCGGATCGCAGCGCGGCGCGCAGTTTGCGGCACAACTCGGCGCCCCGCACCACCCCCTGCCCAATCACACGCGGGGGGAATCTGTTCGGTTCCAGGTTCGGGTGGTGGGGGTTCGCGTCTTATGCCTGCGGCGGCCCCTCGCGGTTCGGTGGGGGCTCGCGTTGCGCCCTGCGGTTCGTGGGGAGTCGGTGCCGCACCGGGGGGTGTCCGTCCTCGGTCGGGCGGTGCGGTCTCGTCTGGGCTGTGCTGTCGGTTGGACGCCCGACGCTGCGGGCGGACACCCCCCGGTACGTCCCCTTCCCGCCGTTGCGCCGGTGCGGGTGCGTGATGCGATCCGTCACCGGCCGCGTTCTACGGCTCGTAGTGCGCTCGGACGCGGGCTTGTGCCTCCATCGGGGCCTTCAGGTGGTCCAGGCCCAGGAGTGCCGCGCCCAGGACCGGGCTCGCCTCCACCACCTGCGGTACGGCCTTGGGGGCGCGGGAGGTCAGGCGGTCCCGTATGCCGTCGTCCAGTTGGGGGTGTCTCGCGGCGAGGATGCCGCCGCCCAGGAGGACCGGGGTCTCCTCCTCCAGTAGGTCCAGGCGGGTCAGGGCCACCGTCGCCATGGTCGTCACCTCCTCCGCCAGGCGGTCGATCAGGGAGCGGGCCACCGGGTCGCCGGCCGCCGCCGTGGTGAACAGGACAGGGGTCAGTTCGTGGCGGCGGGGCTGCTCGATGTGTTCCAGGTGGAGCGCCTCTATCAGGGCGTACATCGTCGGCAGGTCGAAGTGGGCGGGGAGGGTCCGCGCGAGGGCGGTCTGCTCGCCACGGCCGTCCTCCGCTCTCGCCGCGTGCCAGAGGGCCTCCTCGGCCAGGCCCCAACCGCCGCCCCAGTCGCCGGAGATGCGGCCCAGGGCGGGAAAGCGGGCGGTGCGGCCGTCGGGGCGCATGCCCACGCAGTTGATGCCGGCGCCGCAGACGACCGCCACGCCCCGGGGCTCGGTGACGCCGGCGCGGAGGATGGCGAAGGTGTCGTTGCGGACCGTCACGGTTCTGCCCCACGCGCGCGCGTGCAGTGCCTTTGCCAGTTCCTCCTCCTCGACCGGGAAGTCGGCGTTCGCGAGGCAGGCCGAGACGTGGGTCGCGGAGGTGACCCCGGCCGCGGCGAAGGCTTCCGTGACTGCTTCGGCGAGTGTGTCCACCGCCGCCTCCACGCCTACCGCCGGTGGGCGGAAGCCGCCGCCGCGCGCGGTGGCCAGGACGCTTCCGTCGGGGGCCACCAGCGCCACGTCGGTCTTGCTGTTGCCCGCGTCTATGGCCAGGACATGTGCGGTCACGCCCACGCGAGGTGCTCCCGGTTGTGTGCGAGGAGTCGGGTGGTGAGTTCTTCCGCGTACTCGTACTGGGCGATCAGGGGGTGGGACAGCAGGGCCCGGAAGACCCGGTCGCGGCCGCCGTGGAGGGCTGCCTCCAGGGCCAGGTCCTCGTACGTCGTCACCGCCGCCGTCAGACCCGCGTAGAGGGGGTCCACGGAGGGGATCGGGAGGGGGGTCGCGCCGGTCCGGTCCACCGCCGCCTGCACCTCGATCACCGCGTCGTCGGGGAGGAAGGGGAGTGTGCCGTTGTTGCGGGTGTTGACCACCTGGTACGGGCTTCCGGCGCCGGTGAGGAGGGACGCGGCCAGGTCGACCGCTGCCTCGGAGTAGTACGCGCCGCCGCGCTGGGACAGGAGCTCCGGCTTCTCGTCCAGGGACGGGTCGGCGTAGAGCGTCAGCAACTGCTGTTCCATCGCCGCCACTTCGGCAGCCCGGGAGGGCTTGGTGCGCAGTTCCCGCACCACCTCGTCGTGGGCGTAGAAGTACCGCAGGTAGTACGACGGGACCGTGCCCAGGCGGGTCAGGAGGGCGTGGGGGAGGTGGAGGTCGCCCGCGATCGTCTCGCCGTGCCGGGCCAGGAGTTCGGGCAGGACGTCCTTGCCCTCGGGGCCGCCCAGGCGTACGCCCGTCTCCCAGGTGAGGTGGTTCAGGCCCACGTGGTCCAGGTGGACCTCGGACGGGCTCACCTCCAGGAGGGCGGCGAACTTGCGCTGGAAGCCGATCGCCACGTTGCAGAGCCCGATCGCCTTGTGGCCGGCCTGGAGCAGGGCACGGGTGACGATCCCCACCGGGTTGGTGAAGTCGATGATCCAGGCGTGGGGGTTGGTGCGGCGGACCCGTTCCGCGATGTCCAGGACCACGGGGACCGTGCGCAGCGCCTTCGCCAGGCCGCCCGCGCCGGTGGTCTCCTGGCCCACGCAGCCGCATTCCAAGGGCCAGGTCTCGTCCTGCCGGCGGGCCGCCTGGCCGCCCACCCGGAGTTGCAGGAGGACCGCGTCGGCGCCGTCCACGGCCGCGTCGAGGTCGGTGGTGGTGACGATCCGGGCCTGGTGGCCCTGCCGGGCGAAGATGCGGCGGGCCAGGGCGCCTATGAGCTCCAGACGGTCCGTCGCGGGGTCCGTCAGGACCAGTTCGGTGAGGGGGAGGGTGTCCCGCAGACGGGCGAAGCCGTCGATGAGTTCGGGGGTGTAGGTCGAGCCTCCGCCGACCACGGTGAGTTTCATCGCGTTACCCCTTTACTCCGGTGAGCGTGACACCCTCCACGAACGCCTTCTGCGCGAAGAAGAACACGAGGATCACGGGGGCCATGACCAGTACGGTCGCGGCCATGGTCAGGTTCCAGTCGGTGTGGTGGGCGCCCTTGAAGGACTCCAGGCCGTAGGAGAGGGTCCAGGCGCCGGGGTTCTCCGAGGCGTAGATCTGGGGGCCGAAGTAGTCGTTCCAGGCGTTGAAGAACTGGAAGAGCGCCACCGCGGCGATGCCCGGTTTGGCCATCGGGAGTACGACCTTGAGGAGGGTGCGGAGGTCTCCGCAGCCGTCGACCTTCGCCGCGTCCAGGTACTCGTTCGGGATCGTCATCAGGAACTGGCGCAGCAGGAAGATCGAGAACGCGTCGCCGAACGCCAGCGGGATGATCAGCGGCCAGAGCGTGCCGGAGAGGTCCAACTGCTTCGCCCAGAACAGGTACATCGGGATCACGACGACCTGCGGGGGCAGCATCATCATCGAGATGACCAGCATCAGGGACAGATTGCGGCCCCGGAAGCGGAACTTGGCCAGGGCGTAGGCCACCGGGATCGAGGACACGACGACGAGGACCGTGCCGAGCACGGCGTAGATCAGGGTGTTGCGCCACCAGGTGAGGAAGCCCGGTGTGTCGAACACCTTCTGGTAGTTGGACCACTCCCAGGTGTGCGGGATCAGGTCCCGGCTGAGGGCCTGGGAGTCGCTCATGAGCGAGGTCAGGAACACGAAGACGAAGGGGAGGGTGAAGAAGAGGGCCGCGGCGACGCCGAGGGAGTGGACCGCTATCCATTCCAGGAAGGCCTTGCGGCGGGCCGTGCGTTCGGCCGGTGAGGTGGGGCTCTTCAACTCCACCGGCCTGTCCAGTACTTGGGTCATCGGTCAGTCACCTGCCTGGATCAGGCCGCCCCGGCGCCGCATCAGGAACGCGGTGAAGGCCATGGAGAGGGCGAAGAGGACGAGGGCGACCACACAGGCCGAGCCGTAGTCGAAGCGCTGGAAGCCCAGGTTGTAGACGAGTTGGGGCAGGGTGAGCGTCGACTTCTCCGGGTAGCCGGGCTCGAACATGGTGCCCGCGCCCTGGATCACGCCCGAGGCGACCTTTCCGGCGACCAGGGGTTGTGTGTAGTACTGCATCGCCTGGATCACGCCGGTCACGACCGCGAACATGATGATCGGGGAGATGTTCGGGAGCGTGATGTGACGGAAGCGCTGCCAGGCCGAGGCGCCGTCCAACTCGGCCGCCTCGTACTGCTCCTGGGGTACGTCGAGCAGCGAGGCCATGAAGATGACCATCAGGTCGCCGATGCCCCAGAGGGCGAGCAGGGTGAGGGCGGGCTTGGACCAGGTGGGGTCGTTGAACCAGCCGGGGGCCGGGATGCCGACGCCCTCGAGGATCGAGTTGACCGGGCCCGTACCGGGGTTGAGGAGGAAGGCGAAGGCCATGGTCGCGGCCACCGGCGGGGCGAGGTAGGGCAGGTAGAAGAGGGTGCGGAAGACGCCGGCCCCGGTCTTGATCTTGGTGATGAGCAGTCCGATGCCCAGGCCGAACACGACCCGCAAGGTGACCATCACCAGCACCAGCCAGAGCGTGTTGCGCAGGGCCGGCCAGAAGTAGGGGTAGCTCTCGAAGACGTAGGTCCAGTTCTTCGTTCCGCTCCACGTCGGCGGTTTGAAGCCGTCGTAGTGCATGAAGGAGAAGTAGACCGTCGAGATCATCGGGTACGCGAAGAAGACCGCGAAGCCGATCAGCCAGGGGGACATGAAGGCCAGGGTGCGAAGCGCCGACCGGCGGCGCTTCGAGGCCAGGGTGACAGTGCTCATCGCTACTTCGCCTGCGCGATGTCCGTGTCGATCTGCTTGGCCGTCGCGGCGAGGCCGGACTTGAGGTCCTTGGCCTTGCCGCTCTCGTACTCGTAGCCGAAGTTCTGGATCGTGGTGAGGTACACGCCGCCGTTGATCGAGGCGGGAGTCGTCGTGGAGTCCGGGTTCGCCGCGATGTCCAGGAAGGTCTTGAAGCGCGGGTCGTACTTCAGCTTCGGGGACTTGAGGGCGGCGAGGGTGGACGGGACGTTGTGGATGGCGTTGGAGAAGTTCACCACCGCGTCCGTGTCGGTGGTGATGTACTTGACCAGTTCCCAGGCCGCGTTCTGCTTCTTGCTGGTGGCGGCGATGCCGGTGATCGTGCCGGTGATGTAGCCCTTGCCGTACTGGTCGGCCTGGTCGTCCGGGACGGGCAGCGGGGCGACGCCGATCTCGAAGTCCGGCTTGGTCTCCAGGGCCATGCCCAGGCGCCATTCACCGTCGAGCTGCATGGCCACCTGGCCGGTGTGGAACGGGTGCTTGGGGCCCCACTCGTCACCGAGCTTGGAGCGGTACTTCTCCAGCTTGCGGTAGCCGCCCAGTTCTTCGACCAGCTTCTTCTGGACGGTGAAGGCGGCGGACACGGCCGGGTCCGTGCCGATCGTCGACTTGCCCTGGGTGTCGAAGTACGTGGGGGAGAACTGGCCCAGGTAGTGCTCGGTGGTGGTCTCCCAGCCGTGGTAGTTCGGCATGAAGCCGAGCTGCTTGTAGGTGTCGCCCTGAGGGATCGTCAACTTCTTGGCGTCGGCCTCGAATTCGGACCAAGTCTTGGGCGGGCTGCTGATACCGGCCTTCTCGAACGCAGTCTTGTTGTAGTAGAGCCCGTACGCGTCGCCGAGCAGCGGGGCCGTGCAGCGGTTGCCGTCGAACTGGGTGTACTCGTTCATCGCCGCCGGGAACGTCTTGGCCGGGTCGATGCCCGCCTTCTGGAAGAAGGGGTTGAGGTCGACCAGGGCGCCGGACGAACAGAACTTGCCCACGGCGTTGGTGGTGAAGGACGACATCACGTCGGGGGCCTTGGAGCCGCCCGCGCGCAGGGCCTGGTTGATCTTGTCGTCCGTCATGTTGCCGACGACGTTGACGTGGATGTTGGGGTGCGTCTTCTCGAAGCCGGCGATCAGCGACTTGACCGCCTTCACCTCGGCGGGCGCGCTCCAGGCGTGCCAGAAGTTGAGGGTGGTCTCGGCGGACGCGTCGTCGTCGGCGCCGGAGCTCGACTGGCCGGTGCAGGCGGAGGTGGCTAGGAGGGCCACGGAGGCGATCAGGGCAAATGGTGCTATTCGGGCGCGCTTGGGCATGGCGAGGTCTCCCTGGGGCGGGGAAATGGGTGTGGTGGAGGAGAGGGTTCAGCGCGAGGTGTCGAAGACCTCGTCGCGGGTGGCCGCCAGCGCGCTCTCCAGCGCGCCGCGCAGCACGGGGTGTTCGGGTACGTCGCCCACGACCAGGCGGGGGCGGGCCGCGGCCAGCTCCTCCAGCTCGGACTGGACGAGGGCGCGCAGGGGTTCGCCGCCGGAGGTGAGCGAGGTGCCGCTCAGGACGACGAGTTCGGGGTCCAGGACGGAGACGAGGGAGGCGAGACCGGTGGCGAGGTGGGTCGCGTAGGTCTCCAGCAGCCGGTGCTGGGCGGGGTCCTCGGGCGCCGCCGCCGCCCGTTGTACGAGGGTGGCCGCGACCTCGGCGTAGGGGCCGCCGGGGATGTCCGTGATGCCGAGGTCACGGGCGAGCCGGGGGATGGCCTGGGAGCCGGCGAGCTCCTGGTAGCCGCCGCTGCCCGCCTTGCTGACCTGCCGGACCAGGGGTGTGCCGGGCACGGGCAGGAAGCCGACCTCGCCGGCGCCGCCGGTCCAGCCGCGATGCAGCCGGCCGCCGAGGACGAGGGCCGCGCCGAGGCCGCCCTCGTTCCACAGGAGCACGAAGTCCTCGTGCCCGCGTGCCGCGCCGAGCCGTTGTTCGGCCACGGCGACGAGGTTGACGTCGTTCTCGTACTCCACCGGCATCGGCAGCGCGGCGGCGAGTTCGTCGAGCAGGGTCGGGGTGTGCCAGCCCGGGAGGTGGGAGGCGTAGCGCAGCCGGCCGGTATTGGGGTCGAAGGCGCCGGGGGTGCCGATGACCAGGCGGTGGACGTCGGCGCGGGCCAGCCCGGCCGCCTTCACGGCACCGTCGAGGGCGTCGGTGACCTGTTGGGCGACGCGGGCGCCGGTCCTTCTGCCGGGGGTGGGCAGTTCGTGCGAGCCGATCGTGCGGCCGGTGATGTCGGCGACGGCGGCGAGGATGCGTTCGGGGGTGACGTCGAGTCCGGCGGCGTATCCGGCGGCCGGGTTGACCTCGTACAGCTGGGCGTTGGGGCCGGGGCGGCCTTCGGTGGTGCCGGAGGCGAGCACGAGCCCCGCCGCTTCGAGGCGGGCCAGGAGCTGGGAGGCGGTCGGCTTGGAGAGGCCGGTGAGCTTGCCGATCCGGGTACGGGACAGCCGGCCGTGCTCCAGGATGAGGTCCAGGGCGGCGCGGTCGTTCATGGCGCGCAGGGTGCGCGGGGTGCCTGCCATGTGTACCCCTCTCCCGGGACCGTTCAGTAGGTGACTGTACGGACAGTGATTGTTAGGAAGGTTTCCTATCGGATGCAGGGAACATAGGTCTGGACCGCGAGGGAGTCAAGGGGAGTACGCGAAACCGCCCCGGCGGGAAACGGAGTCGTTACCTGCCGGGGCGGTGCGGTGGTGCGGGTGAAGCCGGTGGTGCGGGTGGAGCGGCGTGCGGCTACTGCACGTCGATGTAGTCGCCGGTGGCCTTCGCCGCGGCGGTCGTGGCCGTGCCCGCGAAGACGTAGCGGTAGTAGCCGTCCTTCGACGCCGTCACCGTCGTCTTGAGGGCGCCGGCGGTCGAGGACGTGACCGTCTTGACGGTGCTGTAGGTGTCCGAGCCCTTGGCGCGGAACTGGAGGGTGGCCTTCTGGGAGACATAGCCGGAGTAACCGCCGGTCGCCCAGTTGGCGCGGGTCAGCCAGCCGGTGACCGTGATGGTCTTGCCCTTCTTGACCGGCTCGGGGGAGGCGTTGGCGGTGAGCTTGGCGTAGCGCTGGAGCTTGGCGGTGCCCTTGTCGCCCCAGGCCGCGAAGCCGTATTCGACGCTGATGTGCTCGTCGGAGTCGTCCAGGTCGGAGTCCATCCGGCCGTAGTAGCCGCCCACCTTCCAGGTGGTGGCGTCCGCCGCCTCGAACAGGCTGAAGGAGGGGTCGACGGTGAGCGTGTCGGAGCAGGACTGGGTGACCGTGGTGTCCGTCGTCGCCGTCGTGGTGCACTCCGGCGACGCGTCGTCCTCGATCATGTTGTCGCCGTCCGCGAGCCCGCCGCGGTAGAGCATGACGCCGGCGGCGCTGGTCTTGTAGTCGATCGTGACGTCGGACGGCCGGGTCAGGGTGTACGTCACCGGGACCACCACCTCGTTGGTGGTGCCGACGACGATCGCCTTGCCGTTGTTCACGGTGACGTCGGCGAAGACGAGGTCCGGCGTGGCGGCCTGGGCGGCGGGCACGGCCAGCGCGGACAGAGCCAGGGCACCGGACACGACGGTGCCTATGGCGAGCTTTCTCATGTGTTTCCCCACATTCAGGGCGGGCCCCTGGGCGTTGAGCTCCAGAACAAGGGCCCGCTGATCAGCACAATCTAGGCGGGGGAGGGCGGTGTTGGGAATGCGGGGAAAGTGTGAACAAGATTAATTCCGGAGGAGTCACGCCTTCGTCACGATCTTGATTTCCGCAGGTGGGTGCGGCCATCGTCAAAGCTTCATGTACTTTCATCCGCCTGCGAACGTGAGAGTGGAGGGGGTGCGGTGTGAAGACCTCGGCGATGTTGCTGTGCGCGGCCGTGTTCCTCGTGGCCGGCTGCCGTGTGGGGGGCGACGACTCCGCGGCGGTGACCCGTACCGCCGCGGCTCCGGCGTGCTCGAAGGGGGCGATCCGGTGGGCCGGGGTGAGCGACAAGCGGCGGCTCGTCGCGGTCTCACGGCCGATCGAGGTCGGTGAGAAGGGTGGGAAGGTCCGCTTTTCTCCCGTTCCGGTACGGGAGTTGAAGCCGGGGGTCGAGACGAGCGGCGAAGGCCCGTCGGCGGACCGGCTGTTCGCGTCGCTCGGTGAGCATCTGGGGTGGGAGGCGGACACGTTGGCACGGCCGGGCAGGTCGTCCGCCGCCGCGTGGGCGGTCCGGTCCGTCGAGGCGAGCTTCACCGCGGACTGCTCCGGTACGCCGGTCTATGGCAGCGTCTCGTCGTGGCACGGCTCCTCCGGGGCCTCGCTGCGATGCGGTGTGGATCCGTCCGACGAGGGTGGGGACGAGGCGTGGATCGCGAAGGCCTACACGCTGACGTGCGGGAAGGCGGGGCGGTCCGGATGAGGCTGCTGTTGCTGTGCTGGCGGTCGGCCATGTCCCGTTGCACCCCGCTGATGATCGTCCAGGTGGTCATGACGGTCTGGCAGGACGACTTCTCCTGGACGGGCGTGCTGGAGAAGATCCTGGCGGCCGCCGTGGCCTGGGGGACCGTCGGTCTCGCCGTGGCGGTGGTGGCGTGGCTGCTGCTGTACCGCCGGGCCCGGGCGGCGGGGATCGAGCTCTCCGCGCAGGCGCTGGACGAGCGGCAGGCCCATCTGCTGTGGGAGACGCGGCCCGACGAGGGCGGGCTGGACCGGGTCCGTGAGCGACTGACGTCCTCCGAGCGGGCGTACCTGCTGCTCGAGCCGGCCCGTGACGAGCTCACCTTCCGCTGGCGTCCGGGCCGCCGCGCGGACCACACGGTCCGGGCCTCCCTGACCTTCGACGCCCTCGCGGGGACCGTACTGGTCGATGTCCGGGGCGGGGAGGGCCACTTGGGAGTGGCGGGTCTGACCGGCGCCCCGGCCTTCGTCGCGGTGAGCCAGATCGCCGTGGCGGTGGGGCTGACGGGGAGGAAAGACGGTCGGTACGAGCGGGTGTGATCGGTGACGAGTCGGGCGAGGCCGCGCCGGGCGGAACCGGCCGGCGCGGTGACCGGCACGCTGATGCTTCCGGGGGTGCCGGCACTCTGGGTCTGCTGAGGCGGCTCGCCTCCCGCGCGGGCACTGGGCTGCGCGGACGTCGAGGCGTGATGTCCGGGCGACATCTGGCTTCCACGCCCCGGCCTGTGGGCGGCGCGGGTGCCCTGGCCCGTAGTGCTGTCGACGGGCCCGCTCGGGTCGGCTGAACGGGGCGGTCGCTCCGGAGGGAGCCGGCCTGGCTCCATGTGAAGAGGCGGCGCCCCGGGTGTTCCGGGCGCCGCCTTCCTCGTAGGGGGTCGGACTACTTCCTCGTAAGGGGGCGGACTACTTCGTCACGCTCGGTGGGGCCAGCGGGGTGGCTGCCTGGGCCTGGGGGGAGGCCGTGTTGGCGTAGGCCGAGGGGGCCGACATGCCTGCTGTCGGGTCGGTGTCCGGGGTGGGGTCCACGGGGACGACCGGGCCGCCGACGATGGGGATCTCGGCCGCGTCGAAGGCGCGCTTGATGCGCCAGCGGAGCTCGCGTTCCACCGTCAGGGCCTTGCCCGGCATCGTCTTGGCCGAGACGCGCACGACCATCGAGTCCAGCAGGACGTTGTCCAGGCCGAGGACCTCGATCGGGCCCCAGAGGAGCTCGTTCCAGGGCTCGTCCTTGCTCATCCGCTCGGCGACCTGGTCGATGGTCTCCTTCACCTTGTCCAGGTCCTCGTCCGCGCGGACCATGACGTCCACGCCGGCCGTGGCCCAGCCCTGGGAGAGGTTGCCGATGCGCTTGACCTCGCCGTTGCGGACGTACCAGATCTCGCCGTTGTCACCGCGGAGCTTGGTCACCCGCAGGCCCACCTCGATGACCTCGCCGGAGGCGACCCCCGCGTCGACCGTGTCGCCCACGCCGTACTGGTCCTCCAGGATCATGAAGACGCCGGAGAGGAAGTCCGTCACCAGGTTGCGGGCGCCGAAACCGATCGCCACACCCGCGACACCCGCGGAGGCCAGCAGCGGGGCCAGGTTGATCTCGAAGGTGCCGAGGACCATCAGGGCCGCGGTGCCCAGGATGATGAAGCTCGCCACCGAGCGGAGGACCGAGCCGATCGCCTGGGAGCGCTGGCGGCGGCGTTCGACGTTGACCAGGAGGCCGCCGAGCGCGGTGCCGTCGACCGCCTGGACCGTGCGGTTCATGCGATCTATGAGCTTGGTGATCGCCCGCCGCACCACCACTCTCAGTACCGCCGCTATCACCAGGATCAGCAGGACGCGCAGACCGATGGCCAGCCAGGTGGACCAGTTCTGCTCGACCCAGCTGGCGGCGTTGGTCGCGCTCTCCTGGGCGTCCTGCAGCGAGGGCACTGCGGGTGTCGTCGACTCCGAGGGGGTCGGGGACGGCGACGAGGCGGCCAGTAGGACGGCGGGCAAGGACACGGCGGGAACCTCCAGGTGCAGCGTCCGCCGCCCGGCTGATGGGCAAGGTCACGGAAAGGTCACCGAGGCGGCAGACCCACCACACTAACGGTGCATCGTGTGTGGATCGTTGCAATGTTCGAGGGAGAGACCATGCTCACCTGGGGATGAAGAAAGATGTGGTCGAAAACACTCCCAGCCCGTTACCGGGAGATGGTGGCGCTTCCACCAGGCATGAGGGGAGACTGACTACAGATCGTCCCGGCGCGAGCCACGCGCCGCCGACGCCCAAGGAGGCATCCGTGCCGCATGTCCTGGTCCTCAACGCGTCGTACGAGCCACTGGGCGTCGTACCGCTTCGCCGCGCGCTCGTCCTCGTCCTGGAGAACAAGGCTGTCTCCCTCGAGGAATCCGGCGCCTTCATGCACAGCGCAACCGTCACAGTCCCCGCACCAAGCGTGGTCCGGCTCAAGCGATTCGTCCGGGTTCCCTATCGGGGGCCCGTTCCTCTTACCCGGCGCGCGCTCTTCGCCCGCGACGGGGGCCGGTGCATGTACTGCGGTGGCGTCGCAACCAGCGTCGACCACGTCATCCCGCGCAGCCGCGGGGGCAAGCACGTCTGGGACAACGTGGTGGCCTCGTGCCGCCGCTGCAACCACGTGAAGGCCGACCGACATCTGTTCGAAATCGGCTGGCGGCTGCGCCACAAACCCGCTCCGCCCACCGGCCTGGCCTGGCGCATCATCGGGACCGGGCACCGGGACCCGCGTTGGCTGCCCTACCTCCAGCCGTACGGCGCGGAGGACGCCATGGCCCGGATCGACGGCATCTCTGCCTGACGACGATCCGGGCCTTCGTGTAACCGTGCACGGTTGCGCACCGGCCCCGGGGGTCCCCCGTGCCCCCGGGGCCGGTCGACTGTGCGCTCACACGTACCGCAGCTCCGCGGGGTTCAGGGAGCGACGCAGCAGCGGGAGCGAGGTGGCGGCGGCCAGGAGGCAGCAGGCGTAGATCCCGAAGGGGACCAGCACCGCGGCGCACGGCGTGACGTCGGGGACGTTCCCGATGAGCCGGCCGTAGCCCGCCCCGATCACCATGCCGCCGGCGCCGCCCAGCAGCAGCGCGGGCGCGAGCGGCAGCGCGGTCTCCAGGAGCAGCGCCCGGCCGAGCACCCGCTGCGGCACCCCGGCGGCGGTCTGCGCGGCCAGGCCCCGGCGCCGGGTGGCGAGCGACTCGGCGGTGCCGACGGCGAGGCCGGACAGGGTGATCACCAGGGTCGCCACGATCGCGGCGGCCACCAGGTTCAGGCCCGTGGTGTAGTACGACATGTCGGCGGCGAGCTCATCGGGGTTCCTGGAGTTCAGCTCGGCGAGCAGCGTCTGCCGTACGCCCACGAAACCCGTCCCGACGACCGTCACCAGCAGTGCCGCCGCATGGGTACGGGCGGCCGCCCAGGGGTCGTCGCGCAGCCGTTCCGCCGCGATCAGCGTCGCCGCGGTCCCGGCCCGGCGTGCCAGCCACCGGCCGGTCAGCCCGGCCGTGGCCCCGACGATCCCCACCGCGGCCACACCGACCAGCAGGAGCGCCCCGGCCACGATCAGCGGCCCGTTCACGAACGTCGGGCTGTTGTGCGGCATGTCGGAGGAGGTGCTGGCCAGGGCGGCCATCGCCACCATCGCCACGAGCAGCACCCCGCCCGCGAACAGTGCCCACGACCCGCGCCCCGCCCTCGGCCGCACCCGGCGCACCCAGCCCAGCGGTGAGGCCACCACCCGGCGCAGCGCCAGCGCGCCGGCCGCGGCGCCCAGCACCGGCACACCGAGGGCGACCACCGTGATCCCGGCCCAGGCGAGCCAGGTCGGTTCCCGCCACTGGCCGAGCAGCACCACGATCGAGGCCACGGTCGCGAGCAGCGAGCCGAGCAGACACGCCAGCCCCGTCTCCAGCGCCGCGATCCGCCGCACCTGCCCGGCCGAGGCCCCGGCCAGCCGCAACCCGGCGAGCCGGCGGTCGCGGTGCACGGCGCCGATACGGGCGCACTGACCGAGGAAACCCAGTACGGGGACCAGCAGGAGCAGCAGGACGACGATCACGCCGGAGCGGGTGCCGGGGTCGTCGAGGAGCCCCGCGGCCACCGGTACGTGGTAGCGGCCCTGGAGCGCGGCGAGGCTCACGGCGGCCAGCGCGAACCCGGTCGCGAGCGCCGCGCCCACTCCGGTCAGCCCGACCCGCCACCACTCCCGCCGATCGGAACCGCGGGTCAGCAGCCAGGCGAGCCGGAGGTCGGTGCGCACGGACCCCCGACGGCCACGCCGGACGCCCGCGCGGGTCCGCGGGGGGCGGGCGGTGCCGGTCTCCACTGCCGTGCTCATACCGCCACCCCCACCGGTGCCACGACGCCGTCGCTCAGCCGGACCTCGCGGTCCGCGTACGCCGCCACCTGGGCGTCGTGGGTGACGAGGAGGACCGCCGTGCCCTGTTCGCGGGCCGTGTGGGCCAGGGCCGTCATCACCTGCTCGCCGGCGAGCGAGTCCAGGGCGCCGGTCGGCTCGTCGGCGAAGACCACTCTCGGCTCGGTGACCAGGGCCCGGGCCAGCGAGGTGCGCTGGGCCTGGCCGCCGCTCATCTCGCCGGGCCGCAGCTCCTCCTGCCCGCGCACACCGAAACGTTCCAGCCACTCACCGGCCCGCTCGTGAGCCTCCTTGCGGGAGCCGCCCGCCAGCATCAGCGGCAGGGCGACGTTGTCGAGCGCGGTCAGCTCGGGGATCAGCTGGCCGAACTGGAAGACCACGCCGAACTCGGTCCGGCGCAGTTCGCTCAGCCGCCGTTCGGACAGGGTGTCCAGGCGCTCCCCGGCGTAGGTCACCGAGCCCGTGTCGGGGCGGACGATGCCTGCCAGACAGTGCAGCAGCGTCGACTTCCCGCTGCCGCTCGCGCCGGTGACGGCCAGGATCTCGCCGGCCCGCAGCTCGGCGGAGGCGCCGCGCAGGGCCTCGGTCCGGCCGTGCGCCTTGACGAGGTCGCGGGCCGCCAGAAGCGGCACTTCGTTGCTCATGCTGGGTCGACCTCCGCGGTCAGGGTGGTCAGCCGGCCCGCCGTGGTGTTCATCCAACGGAGGTCGGCGTCGAGGTGGTTGAGGGCGTAGTCCGCCGAGAGCACGGTCGCGAGGTCCGCGCCCTTGGCCGTCTTGACCTGGGTGAGTTCACGCATCCGGGCCATGTGGGCGGTGCGTTGGGCGCTCAGGTAGGCCTCCGGGTCGCCGCCGGCGAGGATCGCGACGACGACCTTGGCGAAGATCTCGTTGGTCACGAAGGGCGCGGGTGGGGCGATCTCCCCGGCCCACTGGGCGAGTTCTCGCCGGCCGTCGTCGGTGGAGCGGTACATGGTGCGTTCGGGCCCGCCGTCCGAGTCGATGCCCTCGACTTCGGCGAGGCCGTCGCGGACCAGGCGCTGAAGGGTCGTGTAGACCTGCCCGTAGGCCAGCGGGCGGGCCTGCGGGAAACGTTCGTCGTGGCGTCGCTTGAGGTCGTAGCCATGGCTCGGCCCCGTGGCGAGCAGCCCCAGCAGGATGTGGCGGGTGCTCATGGCGATCATTATGCACTCACTACATGTACTGAGTGAATAGTGATCGGAAATCGGTGACCGGTGACCGGTCAGCGGTGGCTGGATCCAGCCACCACCCCGGCGCGGGCGATGTCCGAACTGCCCCCGAAGTGCCCCTGTATGACACCTCATCAGGCGCCGTGAACCGGCCAACAGCCCTGCCGTGTGACGAAATCGGGGTTTTACAACGGGGGTCGACTGGATTTAAAGTAAGGGTCGCTAGGGGATGATCACGGTCGGGGTAGACCACCGGCCAGTCAATCGGGGGGTAGTGAAAGGTATGTTCGCGAAACTCAGTGATACAACACTGAACTTCTGTTCGCGATGTCTCGGAACGGTTTGAGCGTCGATTCAACGCCCCGCGGCCCCGGAAAATTCTTCCGACCGTCGGCCACCGTTCATCTGAGTCCACGCACTCTTCTGTGAAGTAAAGCCAGAGAACCGTCTTTTGCCGCGCCCTTCTCATTTCTGAGCCCGAGGGCTTTTTCCGCGCGCCGATGGACGGTCGACTCAGGCTGTCGACGCTGACATGGTTATGTCCACCCATTGGCATGGCCATGCCATTTTCAGTCCTGCCCAAGCGCACTCACAAAGTGACGAATTCCAGGTTCGAGGATGATGGCGAAAACCACGGGGTCCGAGGAATTGTCCCTGCCCGACATGCTGCGTGCGGCCGCGCTCGCCCGACCTGACCGGATCGCCGTCGCGTGCGGCGCCCGGCGACTGACCTTCCAGCAGCTCAGCGACGGTGCCGACGCCATGGCCGGCCACCTGCGCCGGCTCGGCGCGGTGACGGACGAACCGGTCGGCATCTTCATGGATCCGTCCGTCGACCTCATGACGAGCGTCTGGGGCGTCCTCCATTCCGGCGCCCCTTACCTGCCGCTGTCTCCGGAGTACCCCGACGAGCGCGTCCGCTACATGATCGCGGACTCCCGCACCAGGCTCATCCTCACCGACGAATCCCTGGTCACCCGCCTGAAAGCGCTCACCCCGCCGGACGTACGGATCGTCACCGCCGCCGAGACGCGCACCCCGCACGGCACCGCGACAGGCGCCGTCACCGGGCCGTCCGTCGCCCCGCCCGGCGACTCGCTCGCCTACGTCATCTACACCTCCGGGAGCACGGGCAACCCGAAGGGCATCGGTATCGAGCACCGCAGCATCGTCAGCCAGATGCGGTGGCTCGCCGCCGAGCAGGGGCTGGACGAACGCCGGACGGTGCTCCAGAAGACGCCGCTGAGCTTCGACGCCGCCCAGTGGGAGATCCTCGCACCGGCCTGCGGCAGCGCCGTGGTGATGAGCGAGCGCGGGGTCTACGCCGACCCCGGCGGGCTCCTCGACCTGATCCAGGAACACGAGGTGACCACGCTCCAGGGCGTACCGACCCTGCTCCAGGCGCTCGTCGACTCCGGCCGGCTGCCCCGCTGCACCTCGCTCACCCAGGTCTTCAGCGGCGGCGAGGCACTCACCAAGAGCCTGGCGACCGAGCTGCTCGACGCGCTGCCCGACGCCGACCTGGTCAACCTCTACGGTCCGAGCGAGACCACGATCAACGCCTCGGCCCTCACCGTGGACCGGGAGACCGTCCAGCACGGCCCGGACCACATCTCCATCGGCCGGCCCGTGCACGGCATGAGCTTCCACATCCTCGACCCGGCCGGCCGGCCCGTCGCGCCGGGGGAGTCGGGCGAACTCCACATCGCGGGGCGGCAACTGGCCCGCGGGTACCTCAACAACCCCGACATGACCGCCGAACGGTTCGTCCCGAACCCCTTCGCCACCGACCCGGACTCCGCCCGTCTCTACCGCACCGGCGACCTGACCCGCTGGAACGACGACGGCACCGTGCAGTTCCTCGGCCGCACCGACAGCCAGGTCAAACTGCGCGGCTTCCGGGTCGAGCTGGACGAGATCAAGGTCTCCATCGAGAAGCACGACTGGGTCAAACGCGCCGCGGTCGTGGTCCGGGACGACACCCGGGTCGGCGCCAACCTCATCGCCTTCGTCGAGCTCGACTCCCACCGGGCCGCGGTCATGGACCAGGGCAACCACGGCGCCCACCACCAGTCCAAGCAGAGCCGCCTCCAGCTCAAGGCACAACTCGCCGACCTGGGCGTCCGCCGGGAGCACGGGCTGCCGTTCGTCGAGCTGCCCGGCCGGGCCGCGACCCCGGAGCAGCGCCGCACGGTGTTCGCCCGCAAGACGTACCGCTTCTACGAGGGCGGCGAGACCAGCCGGCAGGACCTCCTCCAACTGCTCGCCCGCCCGACGGACCAGGTGGCCGAGCCCCGGGACCCGGACACCCTGACCCTGGCCGAACTCGGCTCGCTGCTGCGCTGGTTCGGCCAGTTCACCAGCGGCGAGCGGCTGCTGGCCAAGTACGGCTACGCCTCACCCGGCTCGCTGTACGCCACCCAGCTCTACCTGGAGCTGTCCGGCGTCGCGGGCCTGGAAGCGGGCCATTACTACTACCACCCGGTCGACCACCGGCTCACGCTGATCGCCCCGGCCCCCGCCGGGGAGCCCCGGCTGCGCGCCCACTTCGTCGGACGCCGCTCCGCCATCGAGCCGGTCTACCGCAACAACATCCAGGAAGTCCTCCAGTTCGAGGCCGGCCACATGGTCGGGCTCTTCGACCACGTGCTCCCCGCGTACGGGCTGCGGATCACCGCCCGCCCGGGACAGCCCGAGGTCAAGGACGTCCTGCGCTGCCCGGACGAGGACCACTACCTCGCGTCGTACGACATCGGCACGGCCGCCGCGCCGGCCGAACAGCCCCCGGTCGACCTGTACGTACAGGCCCACCCGGGCCGGATCGCCGACCTGGCCGAGGGGCAGTACCGCTACCGCGACGGTGAACTGGTGCGGGTGTCCGACGCGTTGGTGCGCGAACGGGATGTCATCGCCATCAACCAGGAGGTCTACGCGCGTTCGAGCTTCGGGATCAGCATGGTCGGCACCGCCCCCGAGCCCTGGCAGCGCTACACCGACCTCGGCCGCGAGCTCCAGCGCCTCCAGATGAACGGCCTGGACCTGGGCCTGATGTCCTCCGGCTACAGCTCCGAGACCGGCAACCCGCTGCCCTCGTCCCGGCGTATCGCCGAGCTCGTCGGCCTCGGCCCGGACACCGCGTCCTACTTCGCCGTCGGCGGCCGGATCAGCGCCGAGCAGCGGCTCAGCGAGGGCATGAAGGAGGACTCCGTGCACATGCGGGGTCCCGCCGAGATCATCAAGGACAACCTCGCCGCGGCCCTGCCGCCGTACATGGTGCCCAACCGGGTCACCGTCCTCGACACCTTCCCGCTCACCCCGAACGGCAAGGTCGACCACCAGGCCCTGCGTGAGCTGGACAGGGCAGCCGTCGACGACACCGAGGCCCCGGTCGTGCCCCCGCGCACCCCGACCGAGGAGGCCGTCGCCGCGCTGTGGGGGAAGGTGCTCAAGCAGGAGCGGGTCTCCATCCGCGACAACTTCTTCGCCTCCGGCGGCCATTCGCTGACCGCGGTCTCCCTGGTCAACCGGATCAACCAGGAGCTGGGCGCCACCCTGCCGCTCCAGGTGCTCTTCGACGCGCCGACCATCGCCGAACTGGCCCGCCGCGTCGACCGGGAGCCCGCCACCGCGGCCTCCCGGCTGGTGCGGCTGCGTGCCGCGGACGGCCGTCGGCCGGTGTTCTGCTGGCCCGGCCTCGGCGGCTACCCGATGAGCCTGCGGCTGCTGGCCGGGCGCCTGGACCTGGACCGGCCGTTCCTCGGCGTCCAGTCCTACGGCATCAACGCGGACGAGACCCCGTACGAGACCTTCGCCGAGATGGTCGCCCAGGACATCGCGCTCCTCAGGCAGATCCAGCCGACCGGCCCGTACACGCTGTGGGGCTACTCCTTCGGCGCCCGGCTCGCCTTCGAGGCGGCCCATCAGCTGGAGTCGGCGGGCGAGCGGGTCGACGAGGTGATCCTCATCGCGCCCGGAAAACCGCCCGTGGAATTCCTCGGCGACGCGGCCGCGCGGACCTCCGTCGGCTTCGACGACGCCACCTTCGTCTCCATTCTCTATTCGGTGTTCGCCGGAAACCTCCAGAAGTCGGCGGTCGAGGAATGTCTCGCCGCCACCCATGACGAGGAATCCTTCGTCACCTTCATCAGCGACCGGTTCGAGCACCTGGACCGTGCGTGGGTGCGCAGGATCGTCGGGGTGGTGCGGCGGACGTTCCTCTTCGAGTACGACCCCCACGAACTTGCCGAGCGAAAAATCGCGGCACCGGTCACCGTGTTCCGGGCGACGGGCGACCAGGAGTCGTTCATCGAATCCGGTGCGTCGCTCACCGAGGCTCCTCCCGCTTTCCATCATCTCGACGCCGATCACTACGAATTGCTGCGTGCGAACGGAATAGCGGAACTCGTCTCCGCCATTCAGGACGCACGACTCACCAGAAAGGTCATCGGAGTGCCGCACGTCAACATCAAGCATTTCCCGAACAACCTCGAGGCCGACCAGGTCACCGCTCTCGTCGAGGCGATCACCAGCGCCGTCCGGACCGCGTTCGCGGTCGACGAGGGCGCGGTGTCCATCGCCCTGGAACCGGTGGCCCAGGACGTCTGGAACGAGCGGGTCTACCTCCCGGAGATAGCCAACGGCGGCGACAACCTGGTCAAGGCCCCCAACTACTGAGCCCCACGGCCGAATCCGACCGGCGCCACCCCGACCAGGACATGAACCACGGAGGACCGCGATGCGCACAGTGATCACCAGGATGAGGGAGGACCTCTCCGTGATCGTCGCGCGAGACCCGTCGATCCGCACACGCGCGGAGGCACTGCTGCACCCCGCGCTGCCGGCGCTGTGGACCCACCGGGTGGCCCACGTCCTGTTCACCCGCGGGCACCGGCAGAGCGCACGGCTCCTGGCCTATCTGGCGCGTTCGGTGACCGGCGGCATCGAGATCCATCCCGGCGCGCGGCTCGGCCGGCGCGTCTTCATCGACCACGGGGCCGCCGTGGTCATCGGGGAGACCGCCGAGGTCGGCGACGACGTCACGATCTTCCACCAGGTCACGCTCGGCGCCGTCGGCTGGTGGAAGGACGGGCGGCGCGAGCCCGGCGCCCGCCGCCATCCGGTCGTCGGCGACCGGGTGGTGCTCGGCACCAACGCGATCGTGCTCGGCCCGGTCACCGTCGGCGCGGACGCGCTGGTCGGCGCCGGCTCGCTGGTGCTGGCCGACGTGCCCCCGAAGGCCCGGGTGATGGCCCCCGCCGCCGAGGTCGTGACCCGGCCGTCGGCGGCGGACCGCGCGGAGGCGGACCAGCTGCTGCGCGCCCTGGCCACCTCCGGGTGCTGGTGACGCCCCGGCACCCCGCCCCGGCAGCCCGCCCGCCCCAACCGTCGCAGTACGCAGCATCGTTCGCCGCATCTCAACCCGACCACGAGTCGGAACGCCATCGGAGGCACAGATGATTCACGTCGGTGTGCTGGAGAGCAACCTCTCCGGTTCCGGCTTCGAGGGCCTACAGATCATCAAGGAACTCGGCTGCAGGGTCACCTTCTTCACCCGCGATCTGGACCGCTATCTCGAAGTACCCGGCGGTCCGGCCTACTTCGAGAAGTACGTCGACGAGATCGTCCACTGCGAGACGAACATCCTCGAGGAACTCCTGCCGCATGTGCACCGCACCGGCGCCGAACACCCCTACGACGCCTTCCTGACCCTGGCCGAGTACGACGTGGTCGTCGCCGCCGAGGTCGCGGTCCACCTCGGGCTCCCCACGGTCAGCGTCGACGGCGTGGCGACCGCCCGCAACAAGGCGCTGATGCGCCGCCGCTGTGCCGAACTCGGCGTCGCCATACCGGCGTTCCGCACCGTGCAGACCCCCGAAGAGGCGGCGGCGGCAGCGGCGGAGATCGGGCTGCCCTGCGTGGTCAAGCCGGCCGACGAGACCTCCAGCGCCGACGTCCGGCTGGTGGAGACCCCCGAACAGGCCGCCGAGCACGTCGAGCTGATCCGCACCCGGGTGGAGAACACCCGTGGCCAGAGCCGCTACCACGAGCTGATGGTCGAGGAGTACCTGAGCGGCCCCGAGGTCAGCGTCGAGGTCCTCGCCGACGGCGACCGGTACGAGGTCCTCGGGGTCACCGACAAGTCGGTCATCGGCCAGGGCTACTTCGTGGAGCTGGCCCACACCTTCCCCTCCGCCCTGCCCGAGCGGCTGGTCGGCGCCATCGGGGACCTGGCCGTGGAGGCGCTGCGCGCCTGCGGGTTCGACCTCGGCATGGCCCACGTCGAGATCAAGGTCACCGAGTCCGGCCCCAAGCTCATCGAGATCAACCCCCGGCCCGCCGGCGGCAAGATCACCTACCTCGCCGACCGCGCCCTCGGCATCAAGTCCCTGGAACTGGTGGCCAAGCAGTACCTCGGCGAGAAGCTGCCCGCGCAGGTCGTGCCCGAGAAGCCGGTCGCCGGCGCAGCCATCCGCTACCTGATCGCCCAGCCGGGCCGGGTCGTCTCGGTCTCCGGCCAGGACCGCGCCGCCGCGCTGCCCGGCGTCGAGGAGGTCGTCGTCAAGCCCAAGCCGGGCGCCGTGCTGCGCGAGCCGCGCCGCAACGGCGACCGCGCCGGCCATGTCCTCGTGATCGCCGAGACCGCACAGCTCGCGGCGCGCACCGCCGAGGCCGCGGTCAAGGAGATCGACATCCGCACCGAGCCGGTCACCGCCCGCCCGGTCGCGGACTCCCTCGTCGACCTGATCGGCGCCACCCCGCTGCTCCGCCTCCCCGTGGACCGCGTCCTCACCGGCGTCCAGGACGGCACCGAGGTGCTGGCCAAGCTGGAGCTGTTCAACCCCTGGTCCAGCAGCAAGGACCGGGCCGCGCTGTCGATGCTGCGCGGCGCCGAGGAGCGCGGGCTGCTCACGCCCGGCCAGGGCACCGTGATCGAGGCGACCTCCGGCAACACCGGCATCTCGCTGGCGGCCCTCGCGGCGGCCCGCGGCTACCGCTGTGTCATCGTGCTGCCCGACAACGCGACCGAGGAGCGGGTGGCCATGCTCCGCTCGCTCGGCGCCGAGGTGGTGCGCACCCCGCACACCGGCGGCTACCAGGCGGCGGTCGACAAGGCCGAGGAACTCCACAAGCAGACCCCCGGCTCGTGGTTCTGCTGCCAGCACGACAACCCGGACAACACCCGGGCGCACTACGAGTCGACCGGCCCGGAGATCTGGGCCGACGCCGAGGGCCGCGTCGACGTGTTCGTCTGCGGCGTGGGCACCGGCGGCACGCTCAGCGGCGCGGGCCGTTATCTGCGCGAGCGCAACCCCGACGTGCGGATCGTGGCCGTGGAGCCGGCCGGGTCCCCGCTGCTGTCCGGCGGCGAGCCCGGCACCCACACCATCCCGGGGTTCAACGGCGGCTTCATCGCGCCGACCACGGAACGCGAACTCATCGACGAGGTGATCGCGGTCGCCGACGCCGACGCCCTGGACACCACCCGGCGCCTCGCCCACCAGGTCGGTCTCACCGTCGGTGTCTCGGCCGGCGCGGTCGTCCACGCCTGCGGTGTGGTGGCCGCCCGCGAGGAGATGCGCGGCAAGCGCGTGGTGACCCTGCTGCCCGACACCGGCGAGCGCTACCTCAGCCTCCTCGGCCGCGTCGCCGAGGAACAGGCGGCCGGCCGGTGACGGCGCCCGTGGACGAGCGGCCCCGCCTGCTGATGGTGATGCCGTACCGCCAGTTCGTCCGCAAGGCACAGGCCGAGGGGTTCTGGGTCGGCGCGATCTGGGACCCCCGGCTGGAGTCACCGGCGTACCTGGACGACGTACGCGAACTGGCCGACGTGTTCGTGACGGCCGACTTCCGCGACGAGGAGCTGCTGCGCCGCACCGTCCGGGAGACGGCCGAGGAGCACCGCGCCTCGGTGATCTACCACATCGGCCGCGAGGAGACGATGGCCGCCGCTTACGAGGTGGCCGAGGAGCTGGGCGCCGAGGTCAACCCGGCCGCGGCGGTCCGGCTCCTCACCGACAAGCACGCGATGCGGGACCTGCTCGCCGCGCACGGACTGTCCCCGGTCTCCTTCGAGGCGGTGGCGACCCGGGACGAGGTGCCGGACGCGGTCCGGCGGCTCGGCCGCCCGGTCGTGGTCAAGCCGACCGCGCTGGCCGGCAGCCGGGGCGTCTTCCTCTGGCGCGAGGAGGCGGACCTGGCGGCCTGGACGGCCCTCGTCGAGGAGTACGGCTACGACGGTCCGTTCCTGGTCGAGGAGTATCTGCGCGGTCCCGAGTACAGCGTGGAGACGCTGAGCCGGGACGGCCTGCACCAGGTCGTCGGGATCACCGAGAAGGTGCTCGGCGCGCCCCCGCTGTTCGTCGAGGTGGGGCACGTCCATCCGGCGCCGCTGCCCGCGGAGCGACGGCTCGCGATCGAGGAGCTGACGACCGATCTGCTCACCGCGTGCGGATACCGGTTCGGGCCCGCGCACACCGAGGTGATCTGGACCGAGGCCGGACCACGTGTCGTGGAGTCGCAGGCCCGGCTCGGCGGCGACCGGATCCCCCGGCTCGTCGAACTGGCCACCGGACTCGACATCGAGCAGGCGATCTTCGCCGGCCTGGCGGGCACCCCCGCCGCACCGGCGACGGCGACGGCGACAGCGGTCGTGCGGTTCTTCACCTTCCCGCCCGGCCATGTCGACGAGATCCGGGGCCTGGACAAGGCCGCGGGACTCGACCACGTCGACGAGCTGATCCTCCGGCTCGCTCCCGGCGACACCGTGCCGGAGGTCCGCGACTCCAAGAGCCGGCACGGGCACGTCATCGTCTCCGATGCCACGCCCGAGCAGGCCCACGACCGGTGCGCCGAGGCGCTCGCCGCGATCGAGGTCGTCGTCGACGGCGTCCCCGTACGCGCGGACAGCCTGGCCAAAGCGCCGGAGACGGCCGTGCGAGCGCCGTCGGTCACGACTCCCCCCACCCCAGAAAGGCACTGACCATGCAGTGGTCCGGATCGGCAACCAGGAGGTCGCCATGACCGCCCCCGCAACCGACGCGCAGGTGGTGTTCGTCGGCTACAACGCGGCCTACCTGCGCGCGATCGACAAGAGCGTCCCGAGCGGTTCCGTCGTGGTGATCGAGGAACCCGACATCATCCGCAAGCGGGAACTGAAGGACGCGGCCGACCGCTTCGACTGCCTGGACCGCATCGTGCCCGCGAGCTACCAGCAGTCCACCGAGGCGCTCGACCTGGCTGCCGAACTGACGGCCGTCCGCCCCGTGGCCGCCGTCGTCCCGGGCCTGGAGTACGCGGTGCCCGCGACGGCCGCGCTGGCCGAGAAGCTCGGACTGCCGGGCGCGACAGAACGCGCCGCGCAGGCCCTGCGGGACAAGGTCCGGCTGCGCGAGGTCACCGGCGCCGCCGGGGTCCGCAACCCGCGCTGGCGCGAGGTCTTCGGGCCCGAGGACATCCTCGACTTCGCCGGCGACGGCCCGGTCGTGGTCAAGCCGGCCAACCGGCAGGCCAGCGTCGGCGTGCAGCTGCTCGACTCCGTGGACGCCGAGAGCGCGGCCCGCGCCTGGGAGCGGACCTCGTCCGCCGCCGAGTACGAGCAGGTGCCCGACCGGGAGCTGGCGTGGCGGTTCCTCGCCGAGGAACGCCTCCAGGGGCCCGAGTTCAGCGTCGAGGCGCTGGTGCGGCAGGGCGAGATCATCTTCCAGAACGTCACGGCCAAGACCGTGATCCCGGGCCCCTACCCGGTGGAACTCGGTCATCTGCTGCCCGCCCCGCTCGACGAGGACACGCAGAGCGCGTTCGGGACGGCCATGCGGGCCCTGGTCGAAGCCACCGGGTATGAGACCGGCATCCTGCACGCCGAGTGGATCCTCACCGAGTCCGGTCCGACGCTGGTCGAGTGCGCGGGACGCTGCCCCGGCGACTACCTGATCGACCTGAACGACCTGGCTTACGGCACCCGGATCCGGCTGACCCTCATCGACCTGCTCGCCGGGCGCCCGGTCAGTCTGCCCCGGGCCGCCGAACAGACCTCGGCGATCCGGTTCCTGGCCGCCGAGCCCGGCACCGTGACCGACGTCTCGGGCGTGGACGCGGCGCAGTCGCTGCCCGGTGTCCGGGTCGTGGAGGTCGATGTCGCGGCCGGTGACGAGGTCGGGCCCTGGGCGTCCTCCTGGGACCGCGCCGGGCATGTCATCGCGACCGGGCCCGACGCGGACACCACGCGCCGACGCGTCCTGGACGCGGACGCCGCCGTTCGCATCACGACCGAGTGAGGAACGCACATGTCTGATCTCTGGCGACGCGTCCGCGGCTGGCGCGGATCCGTCCCCGGCGGGACGGTCGGCCTCCGGCTGGCCGTGATGGCGATGATCGACGCCGTCGGCACCGGTGCCTTCCTGGCCGTCTCCGTGCCCTTCATCACCCGGTCCGTGGGCCTGTCCGAGGGCAAGCTCGGTCTCGGCCTGAGTGTGTCCGCCGCCATCGCCCTGGCCACCGCGATCCCGATCGGCATGCTCGCCGACCGGATCGGCCCGAAGAAGGTCCTGGTCGGGGTCAGCCTGTGGCGGTGCGCCTGCTTCGTGCTGTACCCGTTCGTGCAGAACCTGTGGCAGTTCCTCGCCGTGGTCTGTCTGCTCGGTCTGGTCGACAAGGCGGCGGCCCCGATGGAGCAGGCCCTGGTCGGCCAGGCGACGGGGACCGAGGACCGGGTAAGGGTGGTCGCGGTGCTGCGGTCGCTGCGCAACGTCGGCTTCACCGTCGGCGCGCTGCTGGGCGGCATCGGACTGCTCATCGACAGCCGGGCCGGCTACGCCGTGATCCTGCTGCTCAACGCCGCCTCGTTCGCCGTGCTCGCGACGCTGGCCTCCCGGCTCCCGGTGCTCAGCGCACCGGCCAAGAGCCTGCGCCGCCGTTTCTCGGTGAGCGTGCTGCGCGACGGATCGTTCCTGTCGTTCACCGGCATCAACGCCGTGCTCACCATGCACATGAC
The DNA here is from genome assembly GCF_040446465.1 of Streptomyces sp. RG80. Taxonomy (NCBI): domain Bacteria; kingdom Bacillati; phylum Actinomycetota; class Actinomycetes; order Kitasatosporales; family Streptomycetaceae; genus Streptomyces; species Streptomyces sp. RG80. Next base: position 129,713 of record NZ_JBEAAJ010000007.1, read on the forward strand.
CCTGCTGAGCATCGGCATCCCGCTGTGGATCGTCGGGCACACCGAGGTCTCCTCCGCGGTGATCGCTCCACTGGTCGCCGTCAACACCGTGCTCGCCGTCGCCCTCCAGGTGTGGGCCAGCCGGGACACGGAGACCATCGCCGGCGCGTCCCGCGCGCTGGTACGGGCCGGCGTCTCCCTGGCGCTGTGCTGCGTGCTGGTGACCGCGGCGCCGAAGCTGCCGGTCGTCCTGGCCGTCGGCGTGCTGCTGCTGGCCATGATCGCGCTGACCGGCGGCGAGCTGTACCAGTCCGCCGGCGGCTGGGGCGGCTCCTATCTGCTCGCCGCACCCGGCCAGGAGGGCGTCTATCTGTCGGTGTTCTGGCTCGGCGTGGCCATCCAGCAGATCGCGGCGCCGCTCCTGGTGAGCCTGGTCGTCACGACCGGCACCGTGGGCTGGACCGTACTGGCCGCGCTGTTCGCCCTCTGCGGTTTCGCGGCGCCGGTCATCGGCCGGTGGGCGCAGACCCAGGCGGACAGCCGACCGCAGCCGGAGCCGGCCCCGGCCACCTGAAAGACCAATCCCGCAGGCGGGCCCGTCATCCGGGCCGTCTCTCGAGCACTACCGGTTGATCACGACCTGATCAGGTAAACCCAAGGAGAATCATGTCTGTTCCGCTGTATGTCCCCGCAGGCGGCGGCGAGTACGTCGACATCCGGGACACGAAGAGGACGTACCTCAAGCTCACCACCCCCATGTCCAACGGTGAGTTCGGCTTCTTCGAGCACCACATGGCCCCGGAGGCCAAGGGCGCGGCCCCGCACATCCACAAAGAGTCCACCGAGATGTTCTACGTGGTGAAGGGCGAGATCGAGTTCACCATCGGCGACGAGAAGGTGGTCGGCGAGCCGGGCGCCTTCGCCTACGTCCCCAAGGGCGAGCCGCACGGCTTCACCAACCGGGGCACCGAGGACGCCACCCTGTTGATCATGTTCTATCCGATCTACGACCGTGAGGACTACTTCCGTGGTCTGGGGCGCCTGACGGCCAACGGCCGCAACCCCAGCCTGGAGGAGCTCCAGGAGCACATGGCGAAGTACGACCAGTTCATGTGCTGACGCGCACCCCGCAGACCCGCGGGAACGGCCGGGGCCCGGCGGCGGAATCCGCCGCCGGGCCCCGGCCCGCCGTCGTCACTCGGCCGCGCCGCCGTCCGGGTTGCGGAAGCGCCACTGCAACTGCCGTACCTGCTCGGCGAACTCCGGGACGGGGCCTACCACTTCGAGGCCGGGCACCACGTCCTGGACGGTCAGCGGGGCCAGCGGCGAGGTGACGGCCACGCCCCACTCCGCCTTCCAGTCCCGGGCCTGCTGCGAGGAGCTCGCGTACACGATGCGGCCGAGACCGGCCCAGCCGTGCGCGGCCGCGCACATCGGGCAGTGCTCGCCCGAGGTGTACACGGTCGCGGCGGCCCGCTCCTCGGGGCCCAGATGGGTCGCGGCCCAGCGGGCGAGTTCGAACTCCGGGTGCGCGGTCGGGTCGCCCGTGGTGGTCTCGCGGTTGCGCTCCTCGGCGAGGATCGCGCCGTCCGCGCCGACCAGTACGGAACCGAACGGCCAGTCGCCGGCGTCCACCGCCTCGGCCGCCAGCTCCACACAGCGGCGCAGATAGGGCAGTTCGGCCTCGCCGACGGTGGCGGCGCGATCGGCGTCGCTCTCGGGAAGGCCAGGGGTGTCGAGGGTCACTGTCACTCCGTCTGTGGTGGGGGTGGGTCGGCTAGACACGGTGCGCGGCCACGGTGGCCAGCGCCTGCCACGCCGTCTCGGGGCGCAGCGTCTCGTCCGGGTCTCCGTGGTACGGGTCGAGCAGCACGGTGTCGGCACCGGCGCGGCGCAGCTCCTCGATGTCCTCGAGAACCTGCTCGATCGTGCCCTCTCCGGCGCGACGGTCCGGGTCGTCGATCGGCTTTTCGGTGATCCGGAGATAGATACGCGGCGCCAAATCCGGGACCGGACGATCAAGCTCCGAAGAAATGTCCTTCAGTCGTTCCAGAGCGTCCTTGAACCAGGGCATCGTGAACCGCAGAGGATGCCACGGCAAGCCCCGGAGAACGGCCCGGCGAATTGCGGCATCGCTGTTTCCGCCGATCCAGATCGGAATCTGCCCCGAGCCGTAGTCGGCGTCGTTGTCCCATGCCGTACGAAGGGTGTCCAGGAGTTCGTCGGTCAGTGCGCCACGCCTTTCGAAGGGCACGCCGAGCGCCTTGAACTCCTCCTTGGCCCAGCCGACGCCGACCCCGAGGATCAACCGGCCGCCACTGAGTTGTTGCAGGTTGGCAGCCATGCGAGCGACCAGCAGGGGGTGTCGGTACGGGCCGATGAGGACGGTCGTGCCCAGTTTCACCCGGGTGGTGACACCGGCCAGCCAGGCGAGTGTTGTGACAGGTTCGTAAAATGGGGCCGGATATTGCCGGGCGACATCCGGAGTGATCGCCACATGGTCGGAAACCATCAGCAGATCGAAGCCGAGGCCTTCCACCGTCTTGGCCCAACGGGCGAGGTTATCCGGATTTGTTCCGGGTCCGAAGTTGGGGACATTCACGCCTATCTGCATGAGCGCCAGACTAGCAAGATCTCATCAATCGGTGGGCGGTGCAAAGAAAGTGCCCGACCGGTCCACGAACCGGTGATTCGAGGGGAGTTCGAGGGGCGTCGGAAGAGCGGGACCGCTGCGGCGGCGGGATCGGAACGTACGCAACAGAATGTGAGGAGATGCACGTTCCAGCCGTTCGTACGTCTGCCGCGGCGCCCACTGGGTAGGGCTGCGATAACCCGCAAGGTCGCCGTACTCGACAAGGAGGCCCCTCGTGGTCGCTCCCGTACACCCCCGCTCCAAACCCGTGGCGCAGTCGTCGTCCCCCGAACCCGAGCCGCACTTCTGCGTATTCAGCGCGGAGGGCGTCTGCGCCGACATCCCGCTGACCAGCGAGGCGCCGCTGCCCGACGCGGAACCCCTCACCAGTGAGCCGCCGCTCGCCGACGCGGCCCCCCTGACCAGCGAGTCGGCGGCCTTCGAGCCGGACCTCGCGAGGCTGTAGATGGCGGCCCAGGGGTCGGCCGAACCGCCCTCCGAGGACCTGTCACGCCTCGCCGAGCTGCACGGCGTCGCCACCTCCTACAGCCCCTCCCCGGACCGTACGGTCGCCGCCTCGGCCACCGCCGTCACCCTCGCCCTGACCGCCCTCGGCGTCGACGCGAGCCGTCCCGCGGCCGCGCTGGCCGCCCGCGAGCGCGAGCTGCGCGACCGGCTGCTGCCGCCCACGGTGGTCAGCTGGAGCGGCGGCCCGCCCGCGGCGCTCGAGAACCTGCCCGAAGGCAGTCGGCTGCGGATCGAGACCGAACAGGGCGAGACCCGCGCCGCCGCCGACCAACTCCCGCCCGGAGTCCACCGCCTGACCGCGACGGCGCCCGACGGCCGGGTGACCGAGGCCCACCTGGTCGTCGCCCCCGCCCGGCTCCCCACGCCCACCGCACGCTCCTACGGACTCCTCGTCCAGCTCTACTCCCTGCTCTCCCGGCGCTCCTGGGGCATGGGCGACCTCGGCGACCTCACCGAACTCACCGCCTGGGCCGGACGGGCGCTCGGCGCCGGGTTCGTTCAGGTCAACCCGCTGCACGCGGCGGTCCCCGGCGCTCCCACGGACCCCTCTCCGTACCGGCCCTCCTCGCGGCGCTTCCCCGACCCGGTGCATCTGCGGATCGAGGATGTGCCCGAGTACGCCCACGTCACCGACCGCGAGGCGGTGCGCTCGCTCGCCGAACGGGCCGGGCGGCTGCGCGAGACGGTGCTGGACAAGGGCGCGTTGATCGACCGGGACGCCGTGTGGGAGCTCAAGCGGGAGGCGCTGGAGCTGGTGCGCGAGGTACCGCTCGGACCCGGCCGGCGGGCCGCCTACGCCGACTTCCTCGCCGAGGAGGGCGAGGCGCTGGAGGACCACGCGACCTGGTGCGCGCTCGCGGAGGTGCACGGCTCGGACTGGAGCCGGTGGCCGGCCGGGCTGCGGGACCCCCGGTCGGGTGAAACCGCCCGGGCCCGCGCCGAGTTGATGGACCGCGTCGACTTCCACTGCCGGCTGGCCTGGCTCACCGACGCCCAGCTCGTCGCCACCCAGCGGGCCGCCCGGGAGGCCGGGATGCCCGTCGGGGTCGTCCACGACCTCGCGGTGGGCGTACACCCCGGGGGCGCCGACGCCTGGGCCCAGCAGGAGTACTTCGCCGCCGGGATGTCGGTGGGCGCACCGCCGGACGCCTTCAACGCACGCGGGCAGGACTGGGGGCTGCCGCCCTGGCGCCCGGACCGCCTCGCCGAGTCGGGCTACGCCCCGTACCGCCGCCTGCTCAAGGCCCTCTTCCGGTACGCGGGCGCCCTGCGCATCGACCACGTCATGGGCCTGTTCCGGCTCTGGTGGGTCCCCCAGGGCCACCCGCCCACCGAGGGCACCTACGTCCGCTACGACGCCGAGGCCATGCTCGCGATCCTGGTCCTTGAGGCCTCCCGGGCCGGGGCGGTCGTCATCGGCGAGGACCTGGGGACGGTGGAGCCCGGGGTGCGCGAGCGGCTGCGTGAACGCGGGGTGCTCGGCACCTCGGTGCTGTGGTTCGAGCGGGACTGGGAGGGCGACGGCCGACCGCTGCCCCCGGACCGCTGGCGCGCCGACTGCCTGGCCACCGCGACCACCCACGACCTGCCCTCCACCGCGGCCCGCCTCACCGGCGAGCACGTCGAACTCCGTTACCGGCTCGGGCTGTTGACCCGGAAGCTGGCGGAGGAACGGGCCGAGGCCGCGGCGGACACGGGGGAGTGGCTGGAGCTGCTGGCACGGCTGGGGCTGCTGCACGGCACCGGCGGCGGCCACGGCACCTCGACCGAGGAGGCCGAGGTACAGGCCGTGCACCGGTTCCTGCTGCGCACCCCGGCCCGGTTGGTGGGCGTCTGGCTTCCGGACGCGGTGGGGGACCGACGGCCGCAGAACCTGCCGGGCACCTGGGACCAGTACCCGAACTGGCGGCTGCCGATCGCGGACGCGGACGGACGGCCGGTGACCCTGGAGGAACTGGCCGCCTCACCCCGGCTGCACGCGCTGGTGGAGGTGCTGCGCCAGCCGACGTCCGGGCAGCCGCCGCCGTAGTCGCGCGTGGTGGTGTCGCGATGCGGGGCGCTTCGGTCGGGCCTCCGGTCAGGCATGCGCCGCCATAGCCGTGCGCGGCTGCACGCGCTGGTGGGGGTGCTGCGTCAGCCGGCGTTCGGGCACGTCGCCGTAGCCGCGTGGTCGTGCCACGGCATGGGCCGACCGCTAAGCGCTCCGCGGGGGTGTCGATCGGCTGTGGCGCCGCCGTGGCTGGTCGCGCCCATGCGGCGGCAGCCGTGCATGGACACGGCCCCGCGCCCCTTCGGGCACTGCCGGACCGCGGCGGACTTCACCCGGCCCGCTTAGACACCCCCGGACGAGCGCCCCCGAGCCGCGTTGGATATTTTGGCACCGTGGACAAGAAGAACGCCCTGCGCGCCGGTGCCCTGGCTGCCGGTACGACGCTGATGATGCTGCTCATGACGTCTCCCGCGCTCGCGCTCACCCGCGACGACGGCGACGACCCCGGTCCGGGCCTGAGCGTCATGGAGACGCTGGGTCTCTACGTCGTGGCCCCGCTCGCGATCTTCGTGGTCATCGCCGGTCTGGTGATGGTCCTGGACAAGTCCCACCCGGAGCACCGGGTGAGCGCCAAGCCCAAGGCCGCCTCGAAGGCCTGATCGCACGCTTCCAGGGGCGCCGCCCTCGCCGTACACGGGCGAGGGCGGCGCCCCTGACGTGTTCGCGGACGGTTCGCGGACGTTCGTGACGGTGTCGCTCAGGGACTCGGCGCCGTCAGATACCGCTGCACCGTCGGTGCCAGCCACGCCACGATCTCCTCGGGCGCCAGGGCCACCGCGGACGGGATCCGCAGCACATAACGGGTCAGCGCCAGCCCGAGCAGCTGCGACGACACCAGCGCGGCCCGCGCCGGGACCTGCTGGGGGTCGGGGCAGGCCCGCTCGGCGATGGGCAGCAACTGGTCCCGGAAGACGCCCTGCATCCGCTCGGCCCCGGCCTCGTTCGTCGCCCCGACCCGCAGCAGGGCTCTGAGCACCTCGTTCTCCTCCCAGGTGGCCAGGAAGTGCGTGACGAGGGCCCGGCCGACGTCCCCTCGGGGCAGGGCGCCCACATCCGGCAGCCGCAGGTCGATCGCGACCGCCGCCGCGAAGAGGCCCTCCTTGTTGCCGTAGTAGCGCATCACCATGGACGGGTCGATGCTCGCGTCCTTGGCGATCGCGCGGATGGTGGCGCGCTCGTAGCCGTCGGCGGCGAAGCGCTCGCGGGCCGCGGTGAGGATCGCGCCGCGGGTGGCGTCGGAACGGCGGGACGCGCCGGTGCCGGTGCCGGGGGCTGTGGTGTCACTGTTGCTGCCGTTCATGCCTACGAGCGTAGGTCAACAGATGTTTGCCAACAAGTGTTGACTCCCCTTGGGTCTCTCGCTAACGTCATCGGCGAGCGCTGAAGTCAACAACCGTTGGCAAACAAGTGTGGGCACACAAGCGTTGGCAACAGGAGGCCACCATGAACGGCACCGCCACCGACCGCACCGTGATCGTCGTCGGCTCCGGACCCACCGGTCTGCTCCTCGCAGGTGACCTCGCCGCCGCGGGTGTCCCCGTCACGCTCCTCGAAAAGCGCTCCCACGACATCAGCAACCTCTCCCGCGCCTTCGGAGTGCACGCCCGCACCCTGGAGCAGCTCGACGCCCGGGGCCTGGCCGACCAGCTGCTCGCCACCGGCGACACCATCACCGGCCTGCGGGCCTTCGACCGGCTCACGCTCGACCTGACCACCCTGGAGTCCCGCTTCCCGTTCATGCTCATCACCCCGCAGTACGAGGTCGAACGGCTGCTGGAGCGACGGGCCCGCGAGGCCGGCGTGGAGTTCGCCCACGAGAGCGAGGTCGTCGGGCTGCGGCAGGACGCCGACGGGGTCGAGCTGGAGGTGCGGGGCCCGGACGGGACGGTCGGCATCCGGCGTGCCGCCTACGTGGTCGGCGCCGACGGCCACCACAGCGCCGTACGCCGGGAGATCGGCCTGGACTTCCCCGGCGTCTCCGTCATCAAGTCGCTGTTCCTGGCCGACGTCCGGCTCGCCGAGCGGCCCGAGGACGTGCTCACCGTCAACGGCGGCGGCGACTGCTTCGCGATGATCGCCTCCTTCGGTGACGGCTGGTACCGGGTCATGGGCTGGAACCGCCGCAACGAGGTCCCCGACGACGTCCCGATCGACCTCGACGAGATCAGGGACGTCACCCGCCGCGCCCTGGGCAGCGACTACGGCATGCACGACGCCCGCTGGCTCTCCCGCTTCCACAGCGACGAGCGGCAGGCGCCCCGGTACCGGGTCGGGCGGGTCTTCCTCGCCGGCGACGCCGCGCATGTGCACTCACCGGCCGGCGGTCAGGGCATGAACACCGGCCTCCAGGACGCGGCCAACCTCGGCTGGAAGCTCGTCGCGGCCGTCCAGGGGTGGGCGCCCGAGGGGCTCCTCGACACCTACGAGGCCGAGCGGCACCCGGTCGGCAGGGCAGTGCTCCGCAGCAGCGGCGGACTGGTCCGGCTGGCCCGCGCGAAGAGCCCGGCGGTGCGCGCCGTCCGTGCCCTGGTCTCCGCCGTCGGCAACCTGGTCGGCCCCGCCCGGCGCAAGGCCCTCGGCCAGATCTCCGGCATCGGCTACCGCTACCCCGCCCCCCGCGGCGCCCACCGCCTCACCGGCACCCGCGTCCCCGACGTCGCCCTGGAGGGCGGCCGCCTCCACGAGGCCCTGCGCGGCGGCCGGTTCGTCCTGATCACCCCGCAGGCCTACGAGGAGCAGCGCGCCCGCAAGGACCGGCTCACCGTGGAACGCTGGGCGAGCGACCGCCGTACGACCGTCCTGGTGCGCCCCGACGGATACGTGGCCTGGGCCGCGGACTCGGCGGACGGTACGGCGATCGAGGCGGCGGTCACCGCCCACCTGGGGTGAACCAGGCCTAGTGCGGGGGCGTTTGGGTGCCCGCCAGCAACTGACGGAGCAGGTCGGCCAGTTGGTCGGCCTGTTCGTCGCTGAGTACGGACATCGCCTCGGTCTCGGCGGCGAGGCCGGCGCCGACCGCCTCGTCGAGGGTGGTCAACCCCTTGTCGGTGAGGGTGACCTGGAGGCCGCGGCGGTCGTGGGGGTCGGGGGAGCGGCGGAGCAGTCCGGCGCGTTCCAGTTTGTCGAGGCGGCCGGTCATGCCGCCCGTCGTGAGCATCAGGGTCCCGGAGAGCTGGCGGGGCGAGAGGGTGTAGGGCTCGCCGGCCCGGCGCAGGGTGGCCAGGACGTCGAACTCGCCGCGTGAGATGCCGTAGGGGACGTACGCCTTCTCCATCCGGTCGCCCATGGCGCGTGACAGCCGGAAGATCCGCCCGAAGACCTCCATCGCCCGGGTGTCGAGGTCGGGCCGCACGGTGCCCCACTGCTCGATGATCGCGTCGACGGGGTCCCTGGGGGGCTGCTGCGGCTTGGCGTTCATGGCAGGAGTATCCCGAAGCGGACCGGTCGGCCGCAAGAAAGTAGCTTGCGAAAAACTGGCTTAGCGCTAAGCTGCTTTCAAGCAAGTTACTTCCTGTCGTTCCGAAGGGACCCGGTCATGACACGGCCCGCGACCATCCTGCTCACCGCCCTGGCCCCCATCTCCTGGGGCACCACCTACGCCGTCACCACCGAGTTCCTCCCGGCCGACCGCCCCCTGTTCACCGGGCTGATGCGGGCCCTGCCCGCCGGGCTGCTGCTGCTCGCGCTCGCCCGGGTGCTGCCGAAGGGCGCCTGGTGGGGGAAGGCGGCGGTGCTCGGCGCGCTGAACATCGGCGCGTTCTTCCCGCTGCTGTTCCTGTCGGCGTACCGGCTGCCCGGGGGTATGGCGGCGGTCGTCGGATCGGTGGGGCCGCTGCTCGTCGTGGGGCTGTCGGCGCTGCTGCTGGGGCAGCGGCCGACCGCGCGGAGCGTGATCACCGGGGTCGTGGCGGCGTTCGGCGTCAGTCTCGTCGTACTGAAGGCGGCCGGGGCGCTCGACGTGGTGGGGGTGCTGGCGGCGTTCGCCTCGGCCGCCTCGATGTCCGCCGGGACCGTGCTGACCAAGCGGTGGGGCCGGCCCGAGGGGGTGGGTCCGCTCGCGCTGACCGGCTGGCAGCTGACCGCGGGCGGGCTGCTCATCGCGCCCGTCGCGCTGTTCGTCGAGGGCGCCCCGCCGGCGCTCGACAGTCGGGCGGTCGGCGGCTACCTCTACCTGGCACTGGCGAACACGGCGATCTCGTACTGGCTCTGGTTCCGCGGCATCGGCCGGCTCAGCGCCACCCAGGTCACCTTCCTCGGGCCGCTCTCCCCGCTGACCGCCGCGATCGTCGGCTGGGCGGCGCTCGGACAGTCGTTGACGCCGGTGCAGGTGGCGGGCATGGCGGTGGCGTTCGGGGCGACGGTGGCGGGACAGCTGGGGCAGTCGGGGTCATCGGTGCGGGGAGGGGCGCGCACGGTCCGGCGATCGTTCGGTTTTGCTGAAAGGAATGGTCGAAAGGATTCGATGGACGTGACAGGTTCCGCGCTGCGACGGTAGATCCACCGAGATCACCGCCCCGTGGAAGGACCCAAGTGACCGCCGTCCTCGAAAGGACCGCCCGTACCACCTCAGCCCCGAGGGCCGCCGCCCTCGGGGTTCTGTTCGCCGCCGTCGCGACCGTCGTCTGGTCCGGGAGCTTCGTCACCTCCCGCGCACTGCACGACAGCGTGCCGCCCGTCCAACAGGCGTTCTGGCGCTGGCTCGTCGCGCTTCTCGTGGTGGCCCCCTTCGGGGCGAGGCAGGCCTGGCGGCAGCGGAGGACGATCCGGCGGCACCTCGGTTTCGTGCTGCTCGCCGCACTGCTCGGGGTGAGCGTCTACAACACCCTCGTCAACCAGGCCGGTTCGACCACCCCGGCCGCCAACATGGGCATGATCATGGCCGCTTCGCCGGTACTGATGGCGGTGATCGAGCGGCTGGGCGGCGTCCGGCTGGGCGCCCGGCGCGTCGGAGGGCTGCTGGTGGCGGGTGCGGGCGTGGTGCTGCTCGTCGGGGGCGGCGGGGCGGGGTTCGCCGCGGGCGACCTGTGGATGGTCGCCGCGGCCTGCTGCTTCGGCTCGTACAGCGCGCTGCTGCGCCGCAGGCCGGCCGAACTCGGCGGTACCGCCTTCCTGTTCACGACCTTCCTGCTGGGCGCGGCACTGCTGCTGCCCGCCCAGGGCGTGAGCCTCGCCGTCCAGGGCGGCTTCACCCCGACACCGGGCACCGTGCTGCCGCTGCTGTACGTCGGTGTTTTCTCCTCGGCCGTCGCGTTCTTCGCCTGGAACCGGGCGATCGCCCTGGTCGGCCCCTCCCGGGCCGGCACCGTGTACTACCTCCAGCCGGTCTGCGTGGCCCTGTTGTCCTGGGCGCTGCTCGGCGAGACGGTGTCCGCGGCGCAGGCGCTGTGCATGGCGCTGATCCTCGGCGGGGTGATGCTGGGTGCCGCCGGATAGGTTGGCCGCCATGCTCGAATGGGACATCCGCAAGCTGCACATCCTGCGGACACTGCGGGAACGCGGCACGGTGACGGCGACGGCCGAGGCACTGCGGATGACGCCCTCGGCGGTCTCGCAGCAGCTGACCAACCTCACCAAGCAGCTCGGGGTGCCCCTGCTGGAGGCACAGGGACGGCGGGTGCGCCTCACGGACGCGGCCCGGCTCGTGCTGCGGCACGCGGAGAGCGTGTTCGAGCAACTGGAGCGGGCGGACGCCGAGTTGACGGCGTATCTGCACGGCGAGGTCGGCGAGGTGCGGGTCGGTGCCTTCTCGACCGCGGTGCCCGCGCTGGTCGTACCCGCCGTACGGGCGCTGCGGGACACGCATCCCGGGGTGACCGTACGGGTGCGCGAGGCGGAGGCCGGGGAGGCGTACGAGCTGCTGGCCGGCGGGGAGGTGGACCTCGCGCTGTCGCTGGCCGCGCAGGCGCCACAGGTGGGGGACGGGCGGTTCACCCGGGTGGAGTTGCTGGCGGACCCGCTGGACGTGGCCCTGCCGCCGGGGCACGTGCTCGCCGGCGTGGAGGAGCTGAGGCTCGCCGATCTCGCCGGGGAGCCCTGGATCTTCGGGGGCAGCGGACCCTGGTCCGACATCACCCGCGGGGCGTGCGAGGCGGCCGGGTTCGGCCCCCGGCAGGCGCATTCCGCGGCAGGGTGGACGGCGATCCTGGCGATGGTGGAGGCGGGGATGGGGGTGGCGCTGGTGCCGCGGACGGCCGCCGTAGCCCGGGGCGGGGTGGTGATGCGGGAGCTGGGGCCGGACCGACCGGTGCGCCACATCGTGGCCGCCGTACGCAAGGGGGCTGAGGAGGGAGCCGCCGTGGGGCACGTGCTCGGCGCGCTGCGGGAGGTGGCGGCGGAGGCCGTTGGCGGTTGAGCGGGACCGGTCCCGACGGCGCCGCGCGTGAACCCGTTGGCCGTGACTCGGCAAGTACAGGTGGAAACACCGTCACTTCGACCCACTCATGCCACCGACCCACGACACGGACGGACTGTCCATGACCGATATGGCCGGCAACGGCAGTGACGCGGCGCTCGTCGCGGCGTCACTCGACGAACCCGAGCGCTTCGCGGCGCTCTTCGATCGCCATGCCCCCGCCATCCACCAGTACGTCGCCCGGCGGCTCGGCCGGGACGCGGCCGACGACGTCACCGCCGAGACCTTCCTGACGGCCTTCCGGATACGCGCCCGGTTCGACCCCGCACGCGCCGGCGTCCGGCCCTGGCTGTACGGCATCGCCGCCAAGCAGATCGGCCGGCACCGCCGCGAGGAGGTCAAGGCGCTGAAGCTGCTCGCCCGCACCGGCCACGATCCGGTCGCCGACAGCTGGACCGACTCCGCGGACGACCGCCTCACCGCCGAGGCGGCCTCCCGACCGCTCGCCAAGGCGCTGGCCGGACTCTCCGCGGGCGACCGCCATGTCCTGCTGCTCTTCGCCTGGGCCGACTTCAGTTACCAGGAGATCGCCGAGGCCCTCGGCATCCCCGTCGGCACGGTCCGCTCCCGCCTCAACCGCGCCCGCCGGAAGCTGCGCACCGCGACCGGCGAGACCGGCAACCCACTCATCGAAGCTCGCATACACGAAGGTGACCCCGCATGAACGAGCTCTCCGAATTCCGCGGTCTGCGCGCCGACGCCCCCCTTCCCGACGCCGACCGGCTCGCCGCGCCGCGGGCCCGGCTCACGGCGGCGTTCCGCCAGGAGACCCGCCCCGAGCGTGCCGCCCTGCCACGGCGCCGGATGATCCTGGTCGGGGCCGCCACCGCGGGAGCCCTCGCCGTGACCGCCGGGATCGTCACGACCCTGCCCGAGGACGGCACCCGGGTCTCCGGGAGCCAGGGTCCCCGGACGCTGTCGGCGGGCGCCTCCGCCGACGCCCTCGAACTGGCCGCCGCCACCGTCGAGAAGCACGGAGCCACCGAGCCGGGGCCGAAGCAGTGGGTGTACGAGAAGAGCACCGTCTTCGGCCAGGGCCCCAAGCCGCGGACCAGCGAGGAGTGGACCCGCTGGGACGGCACCGGGCACGCCAATCTGCCGGGCAACCCCCCGGCGGGTGACGTCTCGGACTTCGATCCGGACAAGCTCCAGGTCTGGTACGGCCCCAACCAGGAGGAGAAGTGGAAGAAGGAGGGCTACGACGACCGCTCCCAGCGGCAGTTCTACCGCTTCCTCGCCACCCTGCCGAGCGATCCCGACCGCATGATGAAGCGCATCCGCGAGGAGCACGCCATCGGTGACGTCAAGGGGGAGACGCGCGCACAGCGCGACTGGCGCGAGATCGACGTCCTGTACCGGTCGGTGCTGATCCCGCCGAAGGTCCAGGCGGGCCTGTTCCGGGCGATGGCGAAGATCCCCGGCGCCCGGGTGACGACCGGCGTTAAGGATCCCCTCGGCCGCCCGGCAATCAGTGTGAGCGTGCACTACGCCGAGAAGATTCCGTCGGGCTGGCAGGGCAGGCAGGAGCTCTTCTTCGACCCCGAGAACTACGCCTACCTCGGCGAGTCCAAGGCCGACGGGCAGATCGTCAGCGCCCGCGACGCCTGGGGCGTCGTCGACAAGCCCGGCGCCCGCCCCTGAGCACGCACGAGGGGCGCCCGGCATCGCACCGGGCGCCCCTCGTCGTCGTAGCGAAGGCCGCTACTCGGCGGCCGCGTCCGCCGCCTGCGCCTTCAGCGCGCGCTCCACGCCCGCGCGGGACTCCGAGACCAGGCGGCGCAGGGCCGCGTTGGGCTCGGCGGAGGCCAGCCAGGCGTCCGTCTTGTCCAGGGTCTCCTGGGAGACCTGGATGGTCGGGTAGAGACCGACCGCGACCTGCTGGGCGATCTCGTGGGAGCGGGCGTCCCAGATGCCCTTGACGACCTCGAAGTACTTGTCCGTGTACGGCGCCAGCAGCTCGCGCTGGTCCGTCTGGACGAAGCCTCCGATGACGGCCTCCTGAACGGCGTTCGGGAGCTTGTCGGACTCGATGACCTGCGCCCAGGCCTCCGCCTTCGCCTCCTCGGTCGGCCGGGCGGCACGGGCGGTGGCCGCGTGGCGCTCACCGGCCGCCGTCCTGTCCCGCTCGTACTCGCCCGCGATCTCCGCCTCGTCGAAGCGGCCGACCGACGCCAGGCGCTCCACGAACGCCCAGCGCAGCTCGGTGTCGACGGCCAGGCCCTCGATCGTCTGCGAGCCGTCCAGCAGGGCCTCCAGGAGGTCCAGCTGCTCCGGCGTCCGGGCCGTCCCGGCGAACGCGCGCGCCCAGGCCAGCTGGTGGTCGCTGCCCGCCGCGGCCGAACGCAGATGCGCCAGCGTGGCGTCCGTCCAGCGGGTGAGCAGCGTCTCGCGGGCGGTCGGGTCGCCGTACAGCTCGATCGCCAGCTTCACCTGGCGGTGCAGGGACTGCACGACACCGATGTCCGACTCCTTGCCGATGCCGGACAGCACCAGGGACAGGTAGTCGCGGGTCGCGAGCTCCGCGTCCCTCGTCATGTCCCAGGCCGATGCCCAGCACAGGGCGCGGGGGAGGGAGGACTCGAAGTCGCCGAGGTGCTCGGTCACGAAGGCCAGCGACTGCTCGTCCAGGCGGACCTTGGCGTACGACAGGTCGTCGTCGTTGAGGAGCACGACCGCCGGACGGCGCCTGCCCACCAGCTGGGCCACGGCGGTCAGTTCGCCGTCCACGTCCAGCTCGATCCGCTCGTCACGGACCAGCTTGCCGCTGTCGTCGTCGAGTTCGTACAGGCCCACCGCGATGCGGTGCGGGCGGAGCGTGGGCTCGCCCTTCGCGCCCGCCGGCAGCGCCGGGGCCTCCTGACGGATGGCGAAGGAGGTGATCACGCCGTGCTCGTCCGTCTCGATCTCGGGACGGAGGATGTTGATACCGGCGGTCTGGAGCCATTTCTCCGACCAGTTCTTCAGGTCGCGCCCGGAGGTCTCCTCCAGCGCGCCCAGCAGGTCGGACAGGCGGGTGTTGCCGAACGCGTGGCGCTTGAAGTACGCCTGCACGCCACCGAAGAACTCGTCCATGCCGACGTACGCGACGAGCTGCTTCAGGACGGAGGCGCCCTTCGCGTACGTGATGCCGTCGAAGTTGACCAGCACGTCGTCCAGGTCACGGATCTCGGCCATGATCGGGTGCGTGGAGGGCAGCTGGTCCTGGCGGTACGCCCACGTCTTCATGGAGTTGGCGAACGTCGTCCACGAGTGCGGCCAGCGGCTGTCCGGCGCGTACGCCTGACAGGCGATCGAGGTGTACGTGGCGAACGACTCGTTCAGCCACAGGTCGTTCCACCACTCCATGGTGACCAGGTCGCCGAACCACATGTGGGCCAGCTCGTGCAGGATCGTCTCCGCGCGGACCTCGTACGCGGCGTCCGTCACCTTCGAGCGGAACACGTACTGGTCGCGGATGGTGACCGCGCCCGCGTTCTCCATCGCGCCCGCGTTGAACTCCGGCACGAACAGCTGGTCGTACTTCTTGAACGGGTACGCGTAGTCGAACTTCTCCTGGAACCACTCGAAGCCCTGCCGGGTCACCTCGAAGATCGCATCCGAGTCGAGGTACTCGGCGAGCGAGGGACGGCAGTAGATGCCGAGCGGGACGGACTGACCGTCCTTCTCGTACACGCTGTGCACCGAGTGGTACGGGCCGACGATCAGCGCCGTGATGTACGACGAGATCCGCGGCGTCGGCTCGAACTCCCAGACGTCGTCCTTCGGCTCCGGCGTCGGCGAGTTGGAGATGACGGTCCAGCCGGTCGGCGCCTTCACGGTGAACTGGAACGTGGCCTTCAGGTCCGGCTGCTCGAAGGACGCGAAGACGCGGCGGGCGTCCGGCACCTCGAACTGGGTGTACAGATAGGCCTGCTGGTCGACCGGGTCGACGAAACGGTGCAGGCCCTCGCCGGTGTTGGTGTAGGCGGCGTCGGCCACCACCCGCAGGACGTTACGGCCCTCCAGCAGCCCCGGCAGGGCGATCCGGGAGTCCTTGAAGACCTCGGCCGGGTCGAGGGCGTCGCCGTTGAGCGTCACCTCGTGAACGGTCGGGGCCACCAGGTCGATGAACGACTCCGAGCCGTTCACCGCGACATCGAAGCGCACGGTGGTGACAGACCGGTAGGTACCGCCCTCTTGCGCGCCGGAGAGGTCGAGATCGATCTCGTACGACTCGACGGTGAGCAGCTGCGCCCGCTGCTGAGCCTCTTCGCGAGTCAGGTTTGTGCCAGGCACGCGGTCATCTCCTCGTTATGTGTAGGTTCGGCGGTTCGGTCATCCTTCCACGGGTCCCGCACGAAACGCGATGTCCAAAACCCGCCGGTGACCGGCGCGGACTCGCGCGAGTGTGGAGGACATGACCACCTGCACCGCACGCCCCATCACCCCCGAGATCCTGAAAGAACTCCGCTTCACGGACGACGCGGGGTGTCTCCGACGGTTCGGCAGGACATGTGCGGTCCGTCCCGGCGCGCGTCCCTGGGTACTGCCGCCCCAAGGGCCACGTCCGGATCCCGCCAGTCATCCGGCCGCCTCCGCGCCAGCCTGGGATCCATGACTACGTACACCGCACTGCCCATCCCCCCGTCCGTCCTGAAGGAGCTGTGTTCTGCTGACGACGCGGGACGCCAGATGGTTCCCGTGACCGACGAGGAGGGCGGGTCGCCGCTGCGCTGCTGTCTGCGGCACAGCCGCCCGGGGGAGCTGCTGGCCCTGGTCTCCTACGCCCCGCTGCGCCGCTGGGCCGCGGAAACGGGGGCCGAGCCGGGGGCGTACGACGAGCAGGGCCCCGTCTTCATCCACGCCGAGGAGTGCGCGGGACCGCAGGCGCGCGAGGGGTACGCCTTCGACAACGCGCACCGGGTCGTCCGGCGGTACTCCGCCGACGGGCACATCCTGGGCGGTGAACTGGTGGGGACCCTCGACGAGGATGCCTTCCAACACGCGTTCGACGACCCGGCCGTGGCGCTCGTCCACGTCCGGGCCGTCGAGTACGGCTGCTTCTACTACGAGGTCAGAAGGGCCTAGCCCTTCAGCTCCGCCGCCACCAGCTCCGCGATCTGCACCGCGTTCAGAGCCGCGCCCTTGCGGAGGTTGTCGTTGGAGATGAACAGGGCGAGGCCGTTGTCGACGGTCTCGTCGCGGCGGATGCGGCCGACGTACGAGGCGTCCTTGCCGGCCGCCTGGAGCGGGGTCGGGATCTCGGAGAGGGCGACGCCCGGGGCACCGGCCAGCAGCTCGGTCGCGCGCTCCGGGGAGATCGGGCGCTCGAAACGGGCGTTGATCTGGAGGGAGTGGCCGGAGAAGACCGGGACGCGGACGCAGGTGCCGGAGACCTTCAGCTCGGGGAGCTCCAGGATCTTGCGGGACTCGTTGCGGAGCTTCTGCTCCTCGTCGGTCTCGTTCAGGCCGTCCTCGACGAGGTTGCCGGCGAAGGGCAGCACGTTGAAGGCGATGGGGCGCTTGTAGACCTGCGGCTCGGGGAAGTCGACCGCCTCGCCGTCGTGGGTCAGCTTCTCGGCGTCGGCGACGACCTTCTGGACCTGGCCGTGCAGCTCCGCCACGCCCGCGAGGCCGGAGCCGGACACCGCCTGGTAGGTCGTGGCGATCAGCGCCGTGAGGCCCGCCTCGGCGTCCAGGACCTTCAGGACCGGCATCGCGGCCATCGTGGTGCAGTTCGGGTTGGCGATGATGCCCTTGGGGCGGTCCGCGATGGCGTGCGGGTTCACCTCGGAGACCACCAGCGGGACCTCGGGGTCCTTGCGCCAGGCCGAGGAGTTGTCGATCACCACGGCGCCCTGCGAGGCGACCTTCTCGGCCAGCGCCTTCGAGGTCGAGCCGCCCGCCGAGAACAGCACGATGTCCAGGCCCGTGTAGTCCGCGGTCGAAGCGTCCTCGATCGTCACGCCGTCCAGGACCGACCCCGCGGAGCGGGCCGAGGCGAACAGGCGCAGCTCGGTGACCGGGAAGGACCGCTCCTTGAGGATCCTGCGCATGACCGTGCCGACCTGACCGGTGGCTCCGACGATTCCGACCCTCACGGTGACTCCTTTGCGTGGCGTTTACGTGGCCTGGACGTTTCCATCATGCGTCTCACCCGGGCCGTTGTGTCCAATCGTTTGCCCGAGGGATGGGACGGCACGCGTGTCAGGGGCGCAGTTCCAGTGTCCACTCGCCGAGCGAGCGGACATGGAGGATCGAGCCCGAAACGCGGTGCGGGCCGGAAGATGCGGTGAGTTTCCGGTGCGGGAACAGATTTTCGTCGAGTTCGAAGACGTGGATCATGGCCGTCCCGACGACCACCAGCTCCGCCTCGGGCCCGGTGTGACGTACGACTCCATACCAGCCGCCCGGGGTGCGGGCGCCGAGCACGGGCGCCGCCGTGATCGGGGCCGGCTCCAGGCGCCACTTCGTGTCCTGGGCGGCACGGACCGTGAGGAAGCAGGTGCCGCCCGGGTCGACCCAGACCGGCCCGAGGGTGGGCCGGCGGCGCCCCAGGGTGTCGGCGACGGTGGCCGACTTCCCGTACGGGTGGTTCAGGGACCAGGCGCTCAGATGCTCCTCGTCGCCGCGCGAGGTCCGCTGCACCGTCATCAGTGTCGGTGGCCCCTGGTAGCGCAGGACCGCGCTGCCCTTGCCCTCCGTCGGACCGGTGAGCAGCGGGGCCTCCTCCTCGGGGCGCAGCAGCAGCGTCCACTCGCCCGCGCACCGCACCCGCACGGTCTGCTCCGCCCTGCCGTCGGCGAAGAGCACGGCCGTGCCCCGGGTGCCGCGGTCGCGGCCGTTGAGCCAGTCGTCCTCGTCGCCGTACTCGTCGACGAGCTTCACCTCGAGCGAGTAGTCGGCCTTGGCGCCCGGGAAGTCGTACTGGACCAGCGCCGGACGGCCGGGGCGGGGGTTCAGCAGGGTGACCGTCTGCTCGCCACGGCCCTGGTAGGCGCCGGTGGTGCGACCGGCCGCGGGGTCGCGGACGGGCAGCGGCTTGGCGGTGAGCTCCCAGCCGCCCTCGGCGTTCTCGATGACGAGCAGGAGCGGGCCGTCGGGCACGGGGACGGTCTGCTTGATCCGGCCGGTGTCGTTGACGAGCATGTCGTGGCGGTCGAGGTCGTCGAAGTGCCGGGCCTCGTGGCAGTTCATCAGGAAGTACTCGTGCCGGTCCGCGCCGCCGTCGAACCTCACCTTCACATCGGCCGCGGTGCCCGTGTACGCGACGACGTCGGCGCCGCGTCCGGTGAGTCGGTCGGTGCCGAGCCGGCGGGCCGCCGAGAGCGGGAGCACCGTGACCGTCCAGCCCTCGCTGTAGTCGACGTTCAGCCGCAGCGGGCGGTCGCGCGGGGGCTGGACCAGGGCGCGGCCGTGGAAGTCGCGCAGGTCGGTGTTGAAGACGAGGTCGTCCTTCTTGTTGCGGTGGTCGAGGGTCTCCACACAGAGGTACTCGTCGCCCTGGACGCGGATCTCCACCAGCACCGGGCCCGGCGGCAGGGGTACGTCCACGGAGACCACGCCGTTGCCGCGGCCGCTCCGGGTGTAGGGAGTGAAGTCGGTGCCGAGGGAGCCGGGGGCCTGCGCGGGCGGCTGGGCCAGGGTGGGCGTCGGTATGACTGCGGGCGACCCCGGCATCTTCGCGACGCCGGTGTTCGGCACCGGTGCCGCCGGTGGCGCCTGTGTCAGCGGTGCCGGCGGTGCCGTCTGTGGCGCGGGCGCCTCCACCACGATCCCGAAGTCCGTCGCCAGCCCCGCGAGCCCCGAGTCCCACCCCTGTCCCACCGCGCGGAACTTCCACTCCCCGCCTCGCCGGTAGAACTCCCCGAGCACGAAGGCCGTCTCGCCGCCGGCGTCCGTCACGTCGTAGTGCACGACGATCGCACCGTCCGGCGCGACCGTCTGCACCGCGAGCCCGGGCACCGCCCCGAACGTGCCGTCGTCGCAGGACGCCGCGATCAGCACCCGCTGCACCGCCGGCTCCACCCGGGGCAGATCCAGCTCCAGCCACTCGGCGAGCTGGTCCGCACCGTCGCCGGTGCCGAGGTGCCGGACCGCTCCGGACGGATGAGCCGGCTGGTTGTGGAAGACGAGGTCGGCGTCGCCGCGCACCTTGCCCGCCGCGTCGAGGAGCAGCGCCGAGACGTCCACGGCGGGTGTCCCCGGCACCTTCCGGCGGCAGACGGCGACCCTCAGAAGACCGGCGGGGACAGGGCAGTTGGCCCCCTTGGCGATGTGCGTCATGGGGCTCATGGTGTCAGTGAAGATCACGTGAAGAAAGAATTCCGTGGTTCGGGCCGAACGTTTCCGCCCGAGCCGGCGTCATAGAGGAAACGCGGCGAGGAGAGGGGGAGCCGTGCTGCGCAGAAAGGCCCGCCACGGGCAGGGGGAGGACGTCGTCGACGATCCCCTGGACGCGGCGCAGGAACGTCGGGTGCGAGCCGTGCTCGCGCTCGGCGGTGTACCGCAGGCGGACCTGCCGGACGGGGTGCAGCAGGTCCGCCTGCGGTTGCTGGAGCGGGCGGCGAAGGGGTACGAGGCACCGCGGGACGTCTCCGCGTGGGCGGCCGTCGTCGCCTCCAACCTCGCCATGGACTGGCACCGCGCCAAGCGCCGCCAGGAGCGGATCGGCGAACGCCTCGCCTCCCTGCGCCAGTTGGAGCATCCCTCGGGCGAGGACACCAGTGTGCTCTCCCTCGCCGTCGCCCAGGGACTGGACGAACTGCCCGACTCCCAGCGACAGGTCCTCGTCCTGAGGTTCTTCGCCGACCTGCCGGTGCGCGACATCGCCCATGAACTCGGCGTCCCGGAGGGCACGGTCAAGAGCAGGCTGCACACGGCGGTCCGCGCCCTGCGCGCCCGTCTGCACGAGGACGAGGTGGTGTGACATGACCGCCGAACACCAGGGCTTCGACGCGCTGATGGCCGCGATCACCGACGAACCCCTGCCCGAGGGGGCGGACGCCGCCCTCCTCGCCGAGCACCGCGAAGCCGTCGCCGATGTGGCGCTGCTGCGCGAGCAGTTGGGCATCATCGGCGAGGCGCTCGCCGAACCGGCTCCGGACCCCGCCCCGGCCCGGTCCCAGAAGACCAGGGCCGCACGCCCCGCCCGGCGCCGGGCCGCCCTCAAGTTCGCCTTCGGCGGCCTCGCGGTGGCCGCGGCGGCCACCGTGGTCGCCGGAATGGGCTGGCTGGCGGCAGAGGGTGGCGCCGACATCACGAGCTCCAAGGGCGGCGACTCCGGCAGCGACTCCGGCAGCAGCGCCGACATGCCCGACGCCCAGGCGGGCGCGCGCTTCGGCAGCCCGCACTACCTCGCCTGCACCCGCCTGGTCGCCGAGGGCACCGTCGCCTCGGTCGAACGCCTCGCGGACGGCGTGCAGTTGAGGATCACCGTGGACGTGATCCGCTACTACAAGCAGGACGAGCAGCGCCCGGAGCAGCTCACCTACGTCGTCGAGGACACCTTCGTCCGCGGCCTGGCCGAGGGCGACCGGGTGCTGTTCGGGGTCCCGAAGGGCAGCGGGGTCCCCGACCACTGGGTGGTCGGCGACCAGGCGGTCGCCCGTGAACGGGCCTGGGTCCAGGCCTCGTTGCCCGAGTCGCGCGAGCTGGGCTGCTGACCCGGACGGCCGGACGACGAAGGGGCGGGCGCCCGATGGACGCCCGCCCCTCCTGGTCGTACCGCCGACTTACGGGGTGACCTTCTCGATCTTCACGCTGCCGATGCCCGCGACCGAGCCCTTGGCGTTCACCAGCTGGACCTGACCGAAGAACTCACGGCCCTCCGGAGCGGCCGCCAGGGCGGTGACGTTCGCGGAGACGTTCGTGGAGTCGCCGGTGCCCAGCTTCACCGCGGCCGAGTCGTCGACCGTGACGGCGCCCAGGGCGGCGGAGAAGAACACGTCCTGGTAGTCGTACGCGGTGGAGCCGGCCGGGATGGCGTAGCCGATGACCTGGATGGTGTACGTGCCGGCGGCCGGGGAGGCCACCGAGACGGACTCCTCGGAGTCGCCGTCGGCGGAGGTCCCGGCCTCGCTGCCGTCGGGGGCGAGGACGACCAGGTCGAGGTCGGCGGCCGCGTCGGAGACGTTGCCGATGGCCACGTCGAGGGACTTGGCGCCCGCGGGCACGTCGACCGTGGTGACCTGGGTGTCACCCTCGGCAATGGTCGGACGGGCCGACTTGGCCGAGCCGAGCGGGCCGCCGACGAGCTTGCCGTCGAGCGCGGCGAGCTTGTTCGTCACCTTCCAGGAGGCGGCGGCCGGGGTGCCGACCTTGGCCTCGGGAACGGTCACGACCTCCGGGTCGAAGGTGGCGCCGAGGGCGGTGACGTTCAGCTTGTACGGGTTGTCGAGCAGCGGCGACGTACGACGCGACTCGACCTCGATCTCCCAGACGCCCGCGACCGGGTCCGCGTACGAACGCACGTCGGGCCGGCAGCCGTTGCCGTCGAGGTAGTTGTTGTAGCAGTTCGGCGTGCTGGTGGTGTCGACCGGGACGCCGTACGGGTGGATGGCGATGAACCGGGTCTGGCTCTTGCCCTTCAGCCCGCCGATCGCGACCTCGAGGGACTTGGCGCCCTCGGGGACGGTGACGAAGTAGGACTGCGTGCTGTTGCGCTGCACGGTGTTGGACGCCGAGTACGTGTACTTCACCGGCGCCGAGACCACGACCGTGTTCAGGATCTGCTTGTCGACGCCCTCGGTGCGCGGGTCGTCGACCTCGAGGATCGCGCTCTTGAGACCGGCGGTCGGCGACTTCGCGGCGATCTTGACGGTGACCGGCTTGTTGAGCTCCAGCTTGATCTCGTGCTTGCCGACGATGGAGAAGGTGCCGGCGGCGTTGTTCTCGAGGTCCAGCTCGTGACGGATGGCCTTGTCGGCGCCGGACGTACGGGTGATGGTGACCTCGTACGACTTCTTGACGCCGGCCTTCAGGCCGCCCTCACGGTCGTAGATGCCGGTGCCGAAGCCCGGCGTCTTCAGGAACTGGTCGATCGCGGTGTCGACCGGCGCCTTGACGGTGTAGTCGTGGGCGGTCGCGCCGTCCTTGATCGAGTCCCAGGCGTCCTCGATGTTGATGAGGCCGGCACCCTCCTCGTACGCCTGCACACCCTTGATGTGGTCGGCGGTGGAGGTCAGCGCGGTGCGCAGGGTCAGCGGGGTGAGCGCGATGCCCTTCGCCTTGGCGGCGGACAGCAGCAGCGCCGAGGCGCCGGCGGCCTGCGGGGAGGCCATCGAGGTGCCCTGGAGCATGCCGTAGCCGGCCGGCAGCGCGTAGCCGGCCTCGGCGATCGGGGCGCCCGGCAGCCAGGTCTGGATCGTGTTGACCGCGGCACCCGGGGCGACGAGGGTCGGCGTGAAGCCGCCGTCCTCACGCGGACCGCGGGACGAGAACGGCATCATCGCGTACGACTTCGACACGGCCGAGCCGTAGTTGGCCGCCCACGTCTCCTTGGAGATCGAGGCGCCGACGGAGATCACCTTGTCGGCCAGACCGGGGTCGCCGATGGTGTTGGCACCCGGGCCCGAGTTGCCGGCCGAGATGACCAGCTGGACGCCGTAGGTGTCGATGAGGCGCGTGTAGAGCTCGGCGCGCGCGTTGTTGCCGTCGTTCAGCGCCGGGAGGCCGCCGATGGACATGTTGACGATGTCGACGCCACGGTTGGCGACGAGGTCGATCATGCCCTCGGTGAGCGCGACGTTGGTGCAGCCGCCGGTCCAGGTGCAGGCACGGGACGAGACGACCTTCGCGCCCGGGGCCGCGCCGTTCATCCTGCCGCCGAACAGACCGTTGGCGGCGGTGATGCCGGCGACGTGGGTGCCGTGCTCGGACTCGATGACGCCGATGTTGACGTAGTCCGACGTGTGGCCCGCGCCGTCGTAGACGACGTTCTTGCGGATCTCGACGACGAACGGCTGGCGCTCGGCGACGTCGGTGGCCGGGTTGTCGGTACCGAACCAGCCGATCTGGAAGCCGTCCTTGTACGGCTTCATCGCGGCGTCGTCGCCGAAGTCGTTGTTGTTGTTCAGGTCGACCCGGACGGTCCCGGCGGCCGCGTCGTACAGCACGCCCCAGACGTCGGTGGTGTCGCCGTCGCGGTTCGCGTCACCCTTGGCGTCGCCGCCGGCGGTGGACGACTCGCGGAAGAGGTTGAACTGGTAGGAGCCCGCGGGCGCCGTCCAGGTCGCGCCCGCGATGGTGAAGGTCGGGCCGGAGACCGGGTTGTTCATCCGCCGCCAGGTGGCGTCCTGGTCGTTGACCGGGTCGGTCGAGGTGACCCAGTCGACGATCTTGCGCTCACCGGTGGTGGTCTTCTGGAGCGCCGGGTGGCTGAGGTCCACACCCGAGTCCAGGACGCCGATGGTGACACCGCGGCCGTCCGCCTTCGGGTGGTCCTCGACGAAGTCGACGGCGCCCGTCTCGAAGGAGGGGTTGTACGGGTTCTCGGCGGGGGTCTTCTTGCCCGGCGCCGGGTAGGTCTTGGCGCTCGCGGCGGCGGCGGCGCTCTTCGCGGTGTCCGCGGCCGGCGTCGGGTCGTCGAGCGCGATCTCCTGGCGCAGGTCGATGCCGTGCACGGAGGAGAGCTTCGCGGCGGCCGCGATGGCGGAGTCCGCCTTGGCGGTGGGGACGGTGGCGCGGACGTAACCGAGCTTGTCGTACGTCCGGCCGACGTAGCCGCCCTTGACCGCGTCCAGCTCCTCGGCGACCTGCTCGGTCTTGCCGGGGGCGGTGGCGACCATCAGCGTGACGTTCTTGTCGCCTTCGGCCTTCGCCTCGGCGAGCAGGTCCGCGTCGTCCGAACCCAGCTTGTCGTGGGCGGACTTGACGCCGGGATCGGCCGCGGCGGGTGTCTCGGCGTCGGCCGAGAAGGCCATGGGTATCGGCCCGGCCGCGGAGAGCGCGGCCACGAGACCGGCGGCCACGGCTATCCGCGCCACGCGTCTGGCGCCGCCCGATATCGGTTCGCGCTGGGGGGTGAGGGTCATCGGCATCCCTTGTAGGTAAAGGAACGTGCGGTAGCGGCCGGGGCCGATCGGTCCTGACCGCGAAGGTCCGGAAATGCGACCCCGGACGATCGCACAGCTTTACGCATGGGAAGGATGTTTAGGGAGAGTTGACCGAATCGATATGGGCGGATGGGGAAAACCCGCGATCCCTTTTAGGGAGTTGAGCGACAAAACCGGGCAAGTCGGCCGAGCGGCTCTCAGGTTTCTCTGGTACAGCCCTCAACTTTCCTTGGTACGCGCGTAGTGCCGCGACGCCTTCGCCCGGTTCCCGCACGCCGCCATCGAGCACCAGCGGCGGGTGCCGTTCCGCGAGGTGTCGAAGAAGTGCAGGATGCACGCCTCGTGGGCGCAGGTGCGGATCCGGTCGGGCGCGGTGCCGAGGAGCTCCAGGTAGTCGCGGGCGGCGAGCCACGCGGGACCCCAGGCGGGGTCGTGGAACTCGGGTGCCTCGCCCGGCCCCTCGGCGGTGAGGGTGGCCCGGATCCGCCCGTGTCCGAGGACCGCGTCGACCGGCGCCGTGGCGCCTTCGTGGACGGCCTTGTGCAGTGCGTCCCGGGCCTGGAGCGCGTGCCGCAGCGTGGGCGTGTCGGCGGCGAACCGCCCGTCGAGCCCGTTCGCCCGCAGCCATACGGCAAGTCCGCCGGTGTCCTTCAGGAGGTCCTGCACGGCCCCTTCCCGCATCCACCGCGTGTTGAGCAGGTCGAGCGCGAGGGGCTCGCCGGTGAGGGGACGGGGATCGGCGGTCATGTGGGGGGCTCCCTTCCGTGCTAACCGCTCAAGGGTACGTGACCGGTTGCATCGGACGCCTCTAACCCTTAATCTCGTTTCAAGAGGTTAGATTCAAGAGAGGGATCCGACATGGATCTGCTGAAGGGGACAGCCATGACCTTGCGCACCGGCCACATCGGCCTGAACGTCACCGACCTCGACCGCTCGCTCGCCTTCTACCGGGACGTCCTGGGCTTCTCGACGATCGGCGAGGGCAAGGAGGAGGGCCGGCGATACGCGTTCCTGGGGGACGGCTCGGCCCTCGTCCTGACCCTCTGGCAGCAGGCGGGAAGCCCCTTCGAGAGCGACCGGGCCGGCCTGCACCACCTCGCCTTCGAGGCGGACTCGATCGAGCGGGTGCGGCAGTACGAGGAGGCGCTGCGGACGTACGGGGTGGACTTCGCCTACGAGGGCGTCGTCGCCCACCGCGAGGGCGCGGCGTCGGGCGGCATCTTCTTCCACGACCCGGACGGCACGCGCCTGGAGATCTCCGTGCCGAGCGGCGCCGAGGGCGCGCCGGCGCCGGTCGAGTCCGCGCCGACCTGCGGCTTCTTCTAGCCATGGGCGTCTATCACGCGGGTTCGCGGGCCGTGCAGGACCGGGTCGGGGTGCGGGGGGCCGCGGACCATGTGGGGCGGGCGATCGGCGAGGGCATCAAGCCGGTCGCCGCGGCCTTCCTGGAACTTCAGCCGTTCCTGGTGGTCGGGGCCGGCGACCCGGCGACGGGCCGGGTGTGGGCGTCGGTGCTGACCGGCCCGCCGGGCTTCGTCCGCGCGACCGGCCCCCACCGGATGTCGGTGACATCCCGTACCCCGCGAACCGACCCGCTCGCCACCGCCCTCGCCACCCCCGACGTGCCCGTCGGCACCATCGCCCTGGACCCCCGCACCCGCCGCCGCATGCGCCTGAACGGCCGACTCCGGCCGACGGAACGGGGTTTCGCGGTGGAGGCGGAGCAGGTCTTCGCCAACTGCCCGAAATACCTCCAGAGGAGAGAGTCCTACGACGTGCTGGACACCCGGAGCAGCGGCACCCCGCGACGCGGGACCGAACTGACCCCGGACCAGGCCGAGTTCATCACATCGGCCGACACCTTCTTCCTGGCCACCGTCCACCCCGCCGGCGCCGACGCCAGTCACCGGGGCGGCAACCCCGGCTTCGTGACGGTGACTTCACCCCGCGAGCTGAGCTGGCGGGACTATCCGGGCAACTCCATGTTCCTCACCCTGGGCAACCTCGCGGCGGACCCCCGGGCGGGCCTGCTGTTCCTGGACTGGACGACGGGCACGGTGCTCCAGCTGACGGGCGAGGCGAGGACGGAGTTCGACGGGGCGGAACGACGGGTGCGCTTCCGGCTGACAGAGGCCCTGGAGACCCCCTCGGCGGTGCCGCTGCGCTGGTCGGCGCCCGAATACTCACCGGCCAATCCGGAGCCGGCGGACTAACTTCCCCCTATGCGCAAGAAGTTGAGGGTGGCGGCCTACGCCATTTGTGTCCGCGACGACCAACTCCTCCTCGCCCGCTGGATCGACGACGACGGCCGACCGGAGTGGACCCTGCCGGGCGGCGGCATGGAGCACGGCGAGGACCCCTACGACACGGTCCATCGGGAGGTGGCGGAGGAGACGGGCTACACGATCGAGATCACCGGCCTGCTGGGCGTACGCTCCCGCCGCCACGTCTCCCGCCGCCGCTTCGGCCGCACCGTCGACCACCACGGCGTCGGCCTCGTCTACGAGGCCCGCGTCACCGGCGGCGAACTCCGCCCCGAGATCGGCGGCTCCACGGACATGGCCGCCTGGCACGACCTGACCACGATCCCCGACCTGAACCGGGTGGGCCTGGTCGACGCGGGCCTGAAGCTGTGGCGGGAACGACCGGTGACGGGACGGGCGACGCAGGTCCAGGAGTAGCCGGCCAGGCCGTCGCCCCCGGTCACGACCCGACCTCCCCCTACCCCGCAAGATGAACACGGAGTGACCGCCTCCCGGCCGTTCGAGGAGCGGCCGAGGACGCGGAAGGTAGCCCAAGATCCACGTACGGTGATCGGTGTTGGGCGTTGCCGTCTCGTTCATGTGCAGGTCATTCCCGGTGCCAACGATCCGAGGTGAGCGGGTTGTTCGCGACTACGGGCTCCCCGCGACCACTGCCGACGCGTTCGCACTCGGGGAGATCGCGCCATGTCGCGCATACGCTCTGTCAACCGCCGTACCGTCCTCGCCGCCACCGGCGCGGCCGCCGTCTCCGCGGGCGTCGGCTACGCCCTGCGGCCCACCGACAGCCAGGCCGCCACCACCACGGCCACCGGCACCGCCGCCGAGGCGCCCGTCGCCCAGTCCCGGCAGGCCCCGGCCGCCGCCCCCCTCGCCCCGTACACCCGGGGCACGACCGTCGCCTCCGTCGCCGCCGCGCGTACCGCCTCCGGGTTCCGGCGGCTCGGCGACGGTCCCGGCTGGAGCCGGGTCGTGCGCGGTGAGCTCGCCGCGCCGAAGACGGGGCGCGCGGGCCGGCGTACCGCCCTCGCCGCGTTCGTACAGCTCACCGACCTGCATCTGATCGACGCCCAGCACCCGCTGCGGCTGGAGTACCTGCGCTCGACCGACGTGCACGCGTGGCGGCCGCAGGAGGCGCTGACCGTGCACGGGGCGATCGCGCTCGTGGAGCGGGTCAACGCGCTGCGCGGCGGACCGGTGACCGGTACCCCGCTGCACTTCGCCATGACCACCGGCGACAACACGGACAACAACGCCAAGTCCGAGCTGGAGTGGTTCCTGAAGGTCATGAGCGGCGGCCGGATCAGCCCCAACTCCGGTGACCCGCGGCAGTACGAAGGCGTCCAGAACAGCGGTCTCAAGCAGTACTGGCAGCCCGACACCACCGTCCGTGACGCCGACAAGCAGCGCGGCTTCCCGCAGCTCGACGGCTTCCTCGCCGCGGCGATCCGCGAGCTGAACAGCCCCGGTCTGAACCTGCCCTGGTACTCCACGGTCGGCAACCACGACTCCATGCCGCTCGGCTGCTACGCCTCGCACGGCGACTCCTGGCTCACCGAGTACGCCGTCGGCGGCAAGAAGCTCATGAGCCTGCCCGCCGCCGAGGCGAAGAAGCTCCAGGACGCGATCAAGAACGCCAAGGACCCCCACGGCGTCGGCTTCCGCGACCTGCTCAAGGCCCACGCCCGCGACATGCGCTCGGTGACGCCGGACGAGTCACGGGCGCCGTTCACCCCGCGCGAGTACGTACAGGCCCACCTGGACCCGGCGTACCGCGGCCTCGGTCCGGTCGGCCACGGCTACTCCACCGCCAACCTCGACGCGGGCACCCAGTACTACTCCTTCCGCATCGCCGAGGACGTCATCGGCATCAGCCTCGACACCACCGACGCGGGCGGCCACTACGAGGGGTCCGTCGGGACCGCCCAGCTGAAGTGGCTGGACAGGACGCTGAAGGACAACAAGGACTCCTACGCGGTCGTCTTCAGCCACCACACCAGCAAGTCGATGGACAACACCCGCCCCGACCCGGCCCGCCCCGGCGAGCGGCGGCACAGCGGCGCGGAGGTCGTCACCCTGCTCGGCCGCCACCGCAACGTCCTGGCCTGGGTGAACGGCCACATCCACCGCAACGAGATCACCCCGCACGCGGTCGGCAACGGCCGTTCCTTCTGGGAGATCTCCACCGCCTCGCACGTCGACTACCCCCAACTCGCCCGTGCCATCGAGCTGGTGGACAACAAGGACGGCACGATCTCGCTCTTCACCACCTGCATCGAGTCCTCGGCCCCGCACCGCACCGACTTCGCCGACCTCTCCCAGACCGGCCTGTCGGCCCTGTACCGCGAGCTGTCCTACAACGCCCCCGGCGCCCGGACGGACCTCGCGGGCACGGCGGGCGACCGGAACACGGAGCTGGTGCTGAAGAAGGGCTGAAACCCGCTCAACCGGCGTACACCGCTCAACTCCGGCGACAACGGACGTGTCTCCTCCTGCGACCAAGCTCGACGCAGAGCTCGAAGGGGAGAGACATGACCGTACGGATGACCGTGGTGGCCGCCACCGCCGCAGCACTGTCGGTGGCCCTGGCGGCACCCGCGCTCGCCGCGTCGCCCGCCGGAGGCGACCACGACGCGACCCGCCAGGCACTTCAAGCGGCGGTGAAGGACGGCGTCCCCGGTGTCACCGCCACCGCGAAGGACAAGCACGGCACCTGGTCGGCGACCCCCGGTGTGGGCGACCTCCGGACGGGCCAGCCGCGTTCGGCCCACGACCGCTACCGGGTCGGCAGCATCACGAAGACCTTCGTGTCGACGGTGCTGCTCCAACTGGAGGCCGAGGGACGGCTGTCGCTGGACGACAAGGTGGCGAAGTGGCTGCCGGGACTGGTCACGGGCAACGGCCACGACGGCCGCCGGATCACCCTGCGCCAGCTGCTCAACCACACCAGCGGCATCTTCAACTACACGGCCGACGAGGAGTTCGGTCGCACGTACTTCCTCAAGGACGGCTTCCTCGAGCACCGCTACGACACGAAGGCGCCGGCGGAGCTGGTGGCCGTCGCGATGACCCACAAGCCGGACTTCGCGCCGGGCACGTCCTGGAACTACTCCAACACCAACTACGTCCTGGCGGGCCTGGTGATCGAGAAGGTCACGGGCAGGCCGTACGGCGAGGAGGTCGGCCGGCGGATCCTGAAGCCGCTCGGCATGACCGCGACGTCCGTCCCCGGCACCCGGGTCACCCTCCCGCGGCCCAGCAGCCGCGCCTACTCCAAGCTCGCCGAGACGGCGACGGGACCGACGTACGACGTCACCAAGCTCAATCCCTCGCTGGCCTACGCGGCGGGCGAGATGATCTCCGACTCCCCCGACCTGAACCGCTTCTACTCCGCGCTCCTGAAGGGCCGGCTGCTGCCGCCGGAGCAGCTCAAGGAGATGAAGAACACGGTGACGGCCGAGGAGTACCCGAACGCCGGCTACGGCCTCGGCCTCATCGACCGCAAGCTGTCCTGCGGTGTCCATGTCTGGGGCCACGACGGCGGCATCCACGGCTCGAACTCGGTGGCGGTGACCACGGCGGACGGCCGGCACTCGCTCGCCTTCAACTTCAACGGGGACTGGTCGGGGGACAGCGAGGCCGTGATCGAGGCGGAGTTCTGCGGCAGGTAGAGCCGAGGGCCCGACTTTGCCAGGTCTGTCATTGACAACGCTTCAGTGCGAAGCCGAAGATCCGCTCGATATTCAGGGATTCATGGGATTTTCGAGGCGGCATATCGTGGCGTTGGGGCTGGCTGGTCGGGTCGTTCGGCGGTCGCAGGGGTTCCTGGAGCCCGGTGAGCAGATCCGACGGGTGGTGTTGGCGCAGGGCGGGCTCAATCCCTGGTGGCAGAACGCCTTCTTTCTGAGCGGGCTCGTCGGGGCGCGTTTCGCCCTCACCTCGGGGGGCGGGTCGGGCCTCTTCGATCTGCTCCGGAGTCTGCTGGGGGCGCTCGCCGGGGCCTTCCTCGCCACCTTGTTCATCAGCCGGCGGGTGGTGCTGACGACCGACCGGGGTGTCGTCGTGCTGGAGTACGGGCGGTTCGGGGGCGTGCGGCCGACGCGCGTACGTGCGCGGCTGCCGCTGGGTACGGGACTGGGCCGGCTGTCCGGGCTGTGGGCGCGGACCGAGCTGGCCGGTGAGCGGCTGTGGGTGCACAGGAGATGGCACCACGCGTGAGGAGGGGCCGCCGATCCCCCTCCGATCGGCGGCCCCTCCTCTCCCCCCTGGTCCCGCCCCGGTCCGTCACTACCGGGGCAGCACCACGACATACGCGGCCGGCTCGCGGTCGCCCGACGCCATCAGCGCCGTGCGGACCACCGCCGCCTGCTGTTCCGTCGACTCGCGGAGCTTCCTCGGGGTGATGTGCACGACCGTGATGCCGAGGCGCTCCAGGTGCTCGCGCTTGCGGGCGTACTCGGACCACAGGGCGTCCTCGTCCTGGCGGGGGGCGCGGGTGTCCAGCTCCACCGCGACCGCCTGCTCGGGCCAGTAGGCGTCCAGGCCGCCGAGGTGGGGGCCGCCGGGCAGGCGCAGGTCGACGTTCCAGACCGGGTCCGGGAGGCCGTGCTCGCGCACCATCCGGTACAGCCGGTCCTCCGCGATCGCCCTGCCCTCCGCGAGCAGGGAGTCCACCGCGTCCACCACGTGCGGCCGGCTCAGCAGCTTGGCCGTGTTCAACTCGCGGACCACCGAGGCCGGTTCGCAGTGGCCGCCCCGGACCGCCTCCGTCAGGAGCCGGCGTACCACCCCCGCGTCCGACAGTTCCGCGACCGCGTCCGCCAGCGCCCGCGGTACCGGCGCCACCGGGAGCCCCGTGACCTGCTGGGGCTGCGGCAGGGACGTCGTACGGACGATGCGGGCGCAGCCCGTCGAGCGGAGCCGGCGCAGGCGGGGGACCAGGACGTCCAGCTTGTCCTGGGACAGCAGAGGCGGTGCCGAGGTGAAGCCGTGCAGGGTCAGGGCCGCCAGGCCCGTGAGCATCGCCTCGGTGTACGTCGGGGCGTGCGGCTGCTCCGCTCCGGGCTGGGCCGGGACCCCGGCCGGGCGCTCCTTCGCCGCGTACATCAGCACCGCGTGCAGCCGCTCCTCGCTGGTGGGCGGGCCCGGGTGGAGCAGGATCACGCCCGGGAGGAGCTGCTGCCAGGGGCCGCCGGGGCGGCACTGCTCGTTCGTCTCGGCCGACGAGACGCCGTGCGACCTCAACTGCGCGGCCGTCATCACCCGGCGGTGCACCTCCGAGAGGTGGCGGACCGGGCGGGGGGAGAGCGGGGGGACCGGGGTGTTGTGGTTCATGCAGCGGATGTTCCCGCCGTTGATCCGCCAATTAACCGCTGTTACACGCCCGTCGACAAATACGGACAAGGCAGTACTAAAGGACGGGTGTTCGGGTGCCGAGTAGGGACGGAAAACCCCTGGTCCGTTCGGGTGCGGACCAGGGGTTACGGCCGTGATTGACTGAACTTCGTAACGGCAACCCGCTGCCCAAGCTTTGGGTAGAGCTCAGGAGGGGTCGGGGGTCAGCCCGCCGCCCCGTCGCACTCCTGTCCGCGCAACGCCCGCGTCAGGTCGTCCCGCGCCTCCAGGACCAGCCGGCGCAGCGCGGGTGCCGCGTCCTCGTGCGCCGACAGCCACGCGTCCGTCGCCTCCACCGTCGCCCGCGACTGCTGCAACGACGGGAACAGACCGCCGACCACGTCCATGCCGATCTGGATCGACCGGTCCGTCCACACCCGCTCGATCGCCTCGAAGTACTTCGCCGCGTACGGCGCCAGCAACTCCCGCTGCGAGGGCTGGTCCCAGCCCGAGATCGTGGCCCCCACCAGCGCGTTGGACAGCGCGTCCGACTCCACCACCTGCGCCCACGCCTGTGCCTTCACCGCCGCCGACGGTCGGGCCGCGAGACAGCGGACCTGGTGGCGCTTGCCGGACGCCGTGTCGTCGCGGGCCAGTTCGGCGGCGAGCACGCCCTCGTCGACGACCCCGTGCGCGGCCAGCGGCTCCAGGAACGCCCAGCGCAGCTCCTGGTCCACCTCCAGACCGTCGATCCTCGCCGTGCCGGCCAGCAGACCCTGGAGCAGCTGGAGGTCCGCCTCGCCGGAGGCCACCGTCGCGAAGAACCGCGCCCACGCCAGCTGGTGCTCACTGCCCGGCTCCGCCGCCCGCAGCTCCTTCAGCGCGCCCTCGGCCAGCAGCCGCCCACCGGTCGCGCGCCACTCGGGCGCCACGTAGTTCACCAGCGAGGAGTTCGCCCACGCGTGCAGCATCTGGAGCACGCCGATGTCGGACTCCCGGCCCGCGAACCGCAGCACCAGGTCCACGAAGTCCCGGGCGGGCAGCAGCGCGTCCCGTGTCATGTTCCACAGCGCGGACCAGCACAGGGCGCGCGCGAGCGGGTCGCCGATGTCCCCCAGATGTCCCTTGAGGGCCTCCAGGGAGCCCGTGTCGAACCGCGTCTTGCAGTACGTCAGGTCGTCGTCGTTGACCAGCACGAGCTCCGGCGCCTGCGCGCCCGCCAGTTCCGGTACGACCGTCCGCGGACCCTCGACGTCCACCTCCACGCGCGCGTACCGCTCGACCGCCCCGTCGGCGCCCTTGCGGTACAGGCCCACCGCGACCCGGTGCGGGCGCAGTTCGGGGTGCGACTCGGCGGCCTCCTGGACCACCGCGAGCTCGTCCACCAGGCCCTCGGGGTTCAACAGCACCTGCGGGGTCAGCGAGTTCACGCCCGCCGTCTGGAGCCAGGAGCGCGACCAGGCCGCCATGTCCCGGCCACTGGTCTCCTCCAGGACCGACAGCAGGTCGCCGAGGCGCGTGTTGCCGTACGCGTTCCGCTTGAAGTAGCGCCGCGCGCCCTCCAGGAACGCGTCCTGACCGACGTAGGCGACGAGTTGCTTCAGTACGGAGGCGCCCTTGGCGTAGGTGATGCCGTCGAAGTTGAGCTTGGCGTCCTGGAGGTCGCGGATGTCGGCGGTGATCGGGTGCGTGGAGGGCAGCTGGTCGGCGCGGTACGCCCAGGCCTTGCGGCGGTTGGCGAAGGTGATCCAGGCGTCCTCGAAGCGGGTCGCGCCGACGTTGGCGAACGTGCCCATGAAGTCCGCGAAGGACTCCTTCAGCCACAGGTCGTCCCACCAGACCATGGTGACGAGGTCGCCGAACCACATGTGGGCCATCTCGTGGAGGATGACGTTGGCCCGCGCCTCGTAGGACGCCCGGGTCACCTTGCCGCGGAAGATGTACTCCTCGCGGAAGGTCACCAGGCCCGGGTTCTCCATCGCGCCGAGGTTGTACTCGGGCACGAACGCCTGGTCGTACTTCCCGAAGGGGTACGGGTAGTCGAAGTGGTCGTGGAAGAAGTCCAGGCCCTGCTTGGTGATCAGGAAGACGTCGTCGGCGTCGAAGTGCTTGGCCAGACCCTTGCGGCACAGGGCGCCGAGGGGGATCTCCAGCGTCGTACCGTCGTCCAGGTCGCGGGAGTAGGAGTCCGTCACGTAGTGGTAGGGGCCCGCCACGACACAGGTGATGTACGTCGAGATCGGCTTGGTCTCCGCGAACCGCCACACCCCGTCGGACCGCTCCCCGGCGCCGTTGCTCCAGACCACCCACTCCTCGGGCGCGCGCACCTCGAAGCGGAAGGGAGCCTTGAGGTCCGGCTGCTCGAAGTTGGCGAAGACCCGGCGGGAGTCGGCCGGCTCGTACTGCGTGTAGAGGTAGACCTCGCCGTCCTCCGGGTCCACGAAGCGGTGCAGGCCCTCGCCGGTGCGGGAGTAGGCGCACTGGGCGTCGACGACCAGCTCGTTGTCGGCGGCCAGGTCTTCCAGGGCGATCCGGGAGCCGTCGAAGACCTCGCTGGGGTCGAGATCCTTGCCGTTGAG
Source organism: Streptomyces sp. RG80 (assembly GCF_040446465.1). Taxonomy (NCBI): domain Bacteria; kingdom Bacillati; phylum Actinomycetota; class Actinomycetes; order Kitasatosporales; family Streptomycetaceae; genus Streptomyces; species Streptomyces sp. RG80. Next base: position 164,522 of record NZ_JBEAAJ010000007.1, read on the forward strand.
TGAGACGGCCGTCACACTCGGCGCGATCAGGTCGGCGAAGCTCGACGCGCCGGGCTCGGCGCAGCGGAAGCGGATCGTGGTGACCGACCGGAACGTGCGCGGGCCCTCGTCGCCGTCGCCGGGGGAGCCGACGGCCGAGCGGATGTCGAGAGACACGTCGTACCCGTCGACGGACAGCAGGGCGGCCCGCTCCCGGGCCTCGTCGCTGGACAGATTCTCACCGGGCACGGGCGGCACTCCCTCGGGGGGTGTTCGGTATGTGGACAGCACCGATCCTGCCATGTGCCCCTGACGGGCGGCAGCAGGGAATGACGGCCGGCTTCGGGGAACGACGGGCGGCTGCGGGGAATGACGCGGGGCGCGGTCGGTGTTCCCTCTTTCAATCGAACACTTTCCTTAGGAGACGCATGTCCGAGACCGACTCCACCAAGACGCCCGTCGACTTCTGGTTCGACCCGCTGTGCCCCTGGGCCTGGATGACCTCCCGCTGGGTCCTCGAAGTGGAGAAGGTCCGGGACATCGAGGTGCGCTGGCACATCATGAGCCTGGCCGTCCTCAACGAGCCGAAGCTCGACGAGCTGCCCGACGAGTACCGCGAGCTCCTGGAGACCAAGGCCTGGCAGCCGATCCGGGTGGTCACCGCGGCCTGGCAGAAGCACGGCTCCGACATCCTCGGCCCGCTGTACACCGCACTCGGCACCCGTTTCCACAACGAGGGCCAGGGCCCCACGCGCGAGGCCGTCGAAGGCGCCCTGGCGGACGTCGGCCTGCCCGCCGACCTGATCGAGTACTTCGACCAGAAGGACTTCGAGTTCGACGCCGAGCTGCGCGCCTCCCACAAGGAGGGCATCGACAAGGTCGGCCAGGACGTCGGCACCCCGGTCATCGCCGTCCCCGGCCCCGACGGCGAGCAGATCGCCTTCTTCGGCCCCGTCGTCACCCCCGCCCCCAAGGGCGAGGAGGCGGCCCGCCTCTGGGACGGCACACTGGCGGTCGCCTCGGTCCCCGGCTTCTACGAGATCAAGCGCACCCGAACCAAGGGCCCCGACTTCAGCAACCTCTGACCGGCCCGCTCAGCTGAACTGCGGGGGAAGGCGGAAACCCTTCCCCTGGTTCCAGCGGGGCTGCACCCACAGACACTGCCCGGCGGCCGTCTCGCCCTGGCACCGGAAGTAGCCGGGGGCGTCCTTCGCCGGGCGGACGGTCGCGATGTACTTCTCCTCGGCCTTGTCGACCTTGCGGAACGAGTACGCCTTGCCCTTGGGGCAACTGGGGCAGTGGATGTAGTCGGACATGCGGACCTCCCCCTCCGTCGAGGGGGAGCGTAGGCCTGCCGCTCCGCTCGGTGTGAGCCCGGAATCCGTCCATCCGGGGCGGCTTTTGGGCGTTACGTGCCCTTGGCCTTCTCCTCGCGGAACTTCTCGGGGAGGCGGCCGCCGTCGTTCTTGTTGAGGTGGCGGTAGTAGGACAGACAGCCCTCGGCGGTGCAGCGCCACAGGTTGTCCACCCGGTACTGCGCACCCTTGTCCTCGCGCACCGCCGTCTTCTCGGCGTCGGTGAGGAGCCGGAAGTCCTCCATGGTCCCGCAGGTCGGGCAGGCCAGTTTCCGTGTCCCCATCAGCCCCTCCTCGCGATCACCGCCAGATCCGGGAAGTCCGTCACGACGGCGTCGACTCCCAGCCCGTAGTACAGCGCGTACTCGGCGAACGCGTCCCCGAAATCGGTCGCTCCGCTCCCGCGCCGGAAGTCCGCCGGCAGGAACTGGTTCTCCGCGCGGAAGGTGTACGGCCCCACGCGCAGGCCCGCCGCGTGGGCGTCCGCGAGGACGGACGTGCCGAGGAGCGAGGACTTGTCCGGGCCGATCCAGTCGGCGTAGGACGCGATCTCCGCCAGGCCCGTCGGCGTCATCATGTCCCGGTAGGTGGTGCCGGGCAGGTCGTACGGCCCGCCCGTCGTCCCCAGCGCCTGCCACAGCGGAACGCCGAGTCCCGTCATCCGCCGCAGGCTCGTCGGCTCGAAGGACTGGACGACACACTCGCGGGCCGTGAGGCGGTTGCGGCGGATGGCGGACGCCAGTTTCGGCTCCAACTCCAGGCCGATTCCCCGGAAGTACGTCGGGTGCTTCGTCTCCGGGAAGACGGCGACCGTCCGCCCGTACCGCTTCGACAGCCTCCGCGCCAGCTCCACCACCTCCTGGAACGTGAGGATCTCGTCCCGGCCGTCGAAGACCGTGTTGCGGTTGCGGACGAGGGGGAGGCGCTCGACCGCGCGGAGCGTCTTGAGCTCGGCGAGGGTGAAGTCCTCGGTGAACCACCCGGTCACGGAACGGCCGTCCACCGTCCTCGTCGTACGGCGGTCCGCGAACTCCGGGTGCGCGGCCACGTCCGTCGTCTGCGAGATCTCGTTCTCGTGCCGGACCACCAGGACGTGGTCCTTCGTCGGGACCAGGTCCGGTTCGATCCAGTCGGCGCCGGTCTGGACGCCGTAGGTGTAGGCGGAGGCGGTGTGTTCCGGGCGCCAGCCCGCCGCACCCCGGTGGCCGATGACCAACGGCCCGCCGCGCGGGGCGGCTTCGGCCGGTACGGTCGCGGCCACCGGGGTGGCGGCGGCCGCGAGCAGCAGGGCTCGACGTCTTATGCGGGACATGCGACTCCCTTTCGCGGGCGATCAGTCACGTGCTCGGGTCCGTGCCTGCGACAACCGGCCGAGATGCTCCTCGTAGCCCTTCGCGTAGTACGCCGCCCGGGCCGCGTCCGGCTCGACGACCGCCGTCGGTTCCGTCCACGCCGAGGTGTCCAGCGCCACCCCGAACCGCTCCGCCGCCGCCAGCACCGCGCCCCGGGCGCCGACCTCGCCCTCGACGACCCGCAACGGCCTGCCCAGTACGTCGGCCAGCAGCCGCATCCACGCCGTACTGCGCGTTCCGCCGCCGCAGACGGCCAGGGTGCCGGTGAGGCCCGCCGCTTCCAGACAGTGCCGCGCCGCATAGCCGATGCCCTCGCAGGTCGCGCGGATCAGGTCGGCCCGGGTGGACTCCAGGGAGACATCGGTGAGTTCGGCCCGCAGCCGGGGTTCGACGAAGGGGGCGCGCTCGCCGGAGGGGGCGAAGTAGGGCAGGACGCGGACGCCGTTCGCGCCGGGCGGTGTCCGCGACAGGAGTGGGTCGACCTCGTCGTGGGCCACGCCCGTCGTCGACAGCACCCAGTCCAGGGCCGCCGTCCCCACCATCGCCGGCAGCGCGCGCAGCCAGTGGCCCCGGCGGTCCGTGGAGATGTACAGGCCGGCCGGCTCGCCGGTCAGGGCGACCTGGTCGGTGGCGACCAGGGCGGCCAGACAGGTGCCGACGATGAGCAGGCCGTCGCCGGGGGCGGTGACGCCGGCGCCGAGCGCGCAGGCGGGCAGGTCGTAGGGGCCGCCCGCGATACGGATGCCCGCCGGGAGGCCCTCGCCCCGGGTCTCGCCCGTGGCGACCGGGTCGCTGACCGGCGCCAGCAGCCCCCGGCGGTGGGTGAGGCCGAGCAGCTCCACGACCCGGTTGTCGTACGACCGGGTCAGCGGGTCGAGGAACGGCATCGACGCGTCCGACACGTCCGTCGTCGCCCGTGCCGCGCCCGTCAGCCGCTGGAACACCATGTCCTTGCAGCAGACGGCCGCCGACGCGGCGTCCAGGGACTTCGGGTCGTGGCTGTCCAGCCAGGCCAGCAGGGGGCCGGGGCTGCCCGGGAACATCGCGCCGCCGGTACGGCGGAAGACGGTCTCGAACGTGCCGTCCGCCAGCCACCGGTCGACGAGTTCATGGGCCCGCCCGTCCATCCAGGACGCCGCCGACCGCACCGGACGGCCCGCCGTGTCCACCAGCCACACCCCGTCGCCCTGCCCGGTCAGCCCGGCGAACTCGACCGGCTCGGTCCGGCCCGCGGTCACCTCCTCCAGGACGGCGACGACCGCCCCGTACACCTCGTCCATGTCCTGCTCGACGAACCCGCCGTGCATCGCGAGGCCCACCGGGCGTGCGGCGACGGCCAGTTCACGTCCGCCGGCGTCGAAGGCGGCGGCCTTGACCGTGGACGTGCCTACGTCGATGCCGATGTACATGGCGTGGCTCCTTCGGCTCCGTGGGGCGGGTGGGGTGGGGTGTGCCGGGTGCGGACAGTGGCTCTGGGCGGCGGCTATCCCAGTCCGTGGGCCAGGGGTTCGCCCCGGGCCCAGCGGCCGACCTCCTCCGCCGCGATCCGCGCCGCCTTCCGCGCCACCGCGCGTGAGGCCCCGCCCAGATGCGGGGTCATCACCACGCGGTCCGCCAGGCCCAGCAGCCGTGAGCCGGGCGGCACCGGCTCCGTCGCGTACGTGTCCAGCGCCGCCGCCGACAACCGCCCGCTCGCCAGCGCGTCGCACAGCGCGTCCTCGTCCAGGAGGGGCCCGCGGGCCGCGTTCACCACGACCGCGCCCGGGGGCAGCAGGGCCAGTTCCCGGGCGCCGATCAGGCCCCGGGTCTCCTGGGTGAGGCGGGCGTGCAGGGTGATCACGTCGGACCTGCGCAGGAGTTCGTCGAGGGACGTCACGCGCAGCCCGTGGATCTCGCCGCGGACATAGGGGTCGTAGACCATGACCTGCGCGCCGAAGGCACAGAGCACCCGGGCCACCCGGCTGCCCACCGCCCCGTAGCCGACCAGTCCGACGGGCAGGTCCTCCAGTTCGAGGCCGCTGTTCTCGTACGTGTAGTACGCCGATCCCGCCCAACTCCCTTGTTCGGCGAGGAGGTTGTGGGCCTGGGGGATGCGGCGCAGGGCGGCGAGGAGCAGGCCCACCGTGAACTCGGCGGTGGCGGCGGCGTTGCGGCCGGGTGTGAAGCAGACCCGCACGTCATGGGCTTTCGCGGCATCGAGGTTGACGTTCACCGGGCCGCCCCGGCAGACGACGACCAGCTTCAGATCGGTGCCGGCGGCGAGGACCCGCTCGGTGACCGGCCCCATCTGCGTGACCAGGACCTCCGCCCCGGCCAGCGCCTCGATCATGGCGTCCTCGGCGTCACTGGCCTCCTGCACCTCGGCCACCGGGCCGAACGGTTCCAGGGGCCAGCCCAGCGTCAACTCACGTACCTCCACGCGCCGTTCGCCGAGCTCGTCGGTCACCGCGCGGGTGATCAGGTCCGGCAGGACGAAGTGGTCCCCGGCCGCCGTGATCCGCAGGATCTCGCTCATCGCAGGGTGTCTCCCGTCTCGGCGTCGAAGACATGGGTGAGGTCCGGGTCGGCGGTGACGTGGACGGTGTCGCCGTGGGCCGGGCGCACATCCGGGTCGGTGAGGACGACCAGCTCCAGGCCGTCCAGGGCCAGCGTCGCGATGCCCGACTCCAGGAGCGGCTCGTGGGCCACGACCCGGGCGGGCAGGTCCCCCTCGGCCGGAGACGGGCACAGCCGCAGATCCTCCGGGCGGATCCCGACCACCACCTCCCGGCCCGCCGCCACCGGCACCGGCAGCGCGACCCGGACGGAGTCGGAGAGGCGGGCGCGGCCGTCGCCGGTCGCCACACCGGGCAGCAGGTTGATCGCCGGCTCGCCGACGAAGTCCGCCACGAAGACATTGGCCGGGCTGTCGTAGATCTCGTACGGCGTGCCGAGCTGCTGGATCACGCCGTCCTTCATCACGGCGATCCGGTCGGCGAGTGAGAGGGCCTCCTCCTGGTCGTGGGTGACCAGGATCGTCGTATGGCCCAAGTCCCGCTGGATGCGCTTGAGTTCGCGGCGGGTGGTGTCGCGCTGGGCCGCGTCCAGGTGGGACAGCGGCTCGTCGAGCAACAGCACGTCCGGCTCGCGGATCAGGGCCCGGGCCAGGGACACGCGCTGCTTCTGGCCGCTGGACAGGCCCGCCGGCCGGGCTTCGAGGAGGTCGCTCAGGCCCACCCGCCCGGCGATGTCCGCCACCTTCCCGGTGACGTCGCCGCGTGCCGAGCGCCGCCGCGCCTTCAGCCCGAACGCCAGGTTCTCCGCCACCGTCAGCGGCGGATACAGCGCGTAGTTCTCGAACGCCACCCCCATGTTCCGCCGCTGGGCCGGACGGTCCACCACCGACGCCCCGTCCACCAGGATGTCCCCGCCGGTCACCGTCTCCAGCCCGGCGATCATCCGCAGCGTGGTCGACTTGCCGCACCCGGAGGGGCCCAGCAGCCCCAGCAGCTCCCCCGACCGCAGGGTGAGGTCGATCCCGCGCACGGCCTCCACCGCGGGGCGCCCCCGCGAACGGTACGTCTTGCGCAGCTCACGCAGCTCCAGCCGGGTCATCGTCGCCGCCCCTCGTAGCACAGACCTCGTAACGGACCTTGTGCTCGTCCAGGTCCCGCAGCGCGTCCGCCGGTGCCCCGTCGTCGACCAGCACCAGGTCGAAGCGGGAGAGGGGGGCGACGCGGTGCAGGGCGGTCCGGGCGAGCTTGGTGTGGTCGATCAGCAGGACGTTGCGGGCCGCCGAGTCGAGCATGGCCCGCTTCACCGACACGATGTGCTGCTCCTGGTGGTAGGCGTACCCCCCGTGCACGGCCGACGTGGACGCGAAGCACACGTCCACGCGCAGCGACTGCACCGCCTCGACGCAGGACACACCGAGGAACGAGGAGTGCAGGGGGTCGTAGTCGCCGCCGAGCGCCATCAGATGGATGCCGCGCTGGTCGGCCAGGAGGTTGAGGGCCTCCAGGAAGTTGGTGACGACCGTCAGCGGGGTGATCTCGCCGAGGCGGAGGCGGCGGGCTATCTCCAGGGTGGAGGTCGAGTCGTCGAGCATGATCGCCATGCCCGGCTCGACGAGCTTCAGCGCGTGGTCGGCGACGGCGGCCTTCTCCGCCCGCATGGTCTTCAGGCGGTACTGCACGTTCGACTCGAAGACACCGGACGGCTGCGCGGTCACGCCGCCCCTGGACTTGCGGACGATGCCCTGCCGTTCGAGCTCGTCGAGGTCCCGGTGGATCGTCATCAGGCTCACCCCGAACCGCTCGGCGAGCTCCGCCGCGGTCGCCGAGCCCTCGGCCAGCACCTGCTCGGCCATGGCGGTCTGGCGGGCGGCGGGGCCCTGCGGTGTGTTGCTGCTCATCGTGTCCCGATCCGTCGTCCTGGGCGCTCCGGCCGGTCGGCCTCGAACAGCAGCAGGTTCTCAGGCCGGAGCGTCAGTCGTACCGGATCGTCGGGGCGCAGCCCTGTCGTGTCGGCGCGCGGGGCGACCAGGGACACCCGCTGCTCGCCGAGCCGGACGGTGACCTCGACGGCCCGGCCGAGGACCTCGGTGACGTAGACGGTGCCGGTGAGTTCGAGGCCCTGGCCGTTCAGGGCGATGTCCCGGGGGCGTACGCCGACGAGGACGTCCGTCCCGGCCGGGGCGCCGGCCGCGAGGGGGAGCTCGACCTTGCCGTCCGCCGACCGGAACCCCCCGTCCTCGGTCACGGTCCCCGGCAGCAGGTTGATCCGGGGCCGCCCGAACGCCCGCGCCACCTCGGTGTCGTGGGGCCGGTACCAGATCTCCTCCCGGGTCCCCGTCTGCACGATCCGCCCCTGACGGATCACCCCGATCCGGTCGCCGAGCGCCAGTGCCTCCACGGAGTCATGGGTGACGTAGAGGGTGGTGGTCCGTCGGACGGCCCCGATCGCCTTCAGTTCCGCCCGCATCTGCTGGCGCAGTTTCGCGTCCAGGTGGGACAGCGGCTCGTCGAGCAGGAAGGCGCGGGCGGGGCGGACCAGGACCCGGCCGAGAGCGACGCGCTGGCGCTGCCCGTTGGAGAGCTGCCCGACCGGGCGGTCCAACAGGCCGCCGATGCCGAGGAGTTCGGCGATCTCGCCGATCCGCGCCCGGGCCTCGACGGCCGGCAGCCGGTACCGGGGGGAGCGCAGGGGGGAGGCGAGGTTGTCGTACGCCGACTTGTGCGGATAGAGGGCGTAGCTCTCGAAGCACATGGCGACACCGCGGTCGTAGGGCTCGACGTCCCTCATGTCCTTCCCGTCGATCTCGACGGTCCCGGAGTCGGGGAGCTCCAGCCCCGCGACGGTCTTCAGCGTCGTGGTCTTCCCGGCCCCCGACGGCCCGAGCAGACAGAAGAACTCCCCCTCCTGGACGTCCAGTTCGAGCCCGTCGAGGGCGGTGACCTTCCCGTACGTCTTCCTGATCCCGCGCAGCCCGATCACGACTTGACCGCCCCGAACGACAGCCCCCGCACCAGATACCGCTGGATCGTCAGCGCGAGCAGCAGCGGCGGTACGACGGAGACGAGGGCCGCCGCGGCCGTGAGGTTGTACTTGGGGCGGTCGCCGCCGAGGAAGGACAGGGCGCCGACGGTCACGGTCTGGGCCTCGTTGGAGGTGAGGATGAGCGGGAAGACGAAGTTGTTCCAGGCGAAGATGAAGGCCAGCAGCGACACGGCCGCGACCCCCGGTTTGACCAGCGGCAGGGCCACCTTGAAGAAGGCCTGTCTGCGGGTGTAGCCGTCGAGCAGGGCCGCCTGCTCCAGCTCCGGGGTCAGATCGGCGAAGTACGACCGCATGATCCAAACGATCAGCGGCAGGGTGACCAGTTGGAGCACCCAGATCATGCCGACGTACGTGTCGAACAGTCCGAGCTTCTGGTACAGCACGAACAGCGGGATGATCACGGTCAGTTCGGGCGCGAACCGGAACGACAGCAGGGTGAACATCAGGTTCTCGGAGCCCTTGAACCGCCACCGCGCCGACGCGTACGCCGCCGGCAGTCCGACCAGCAGCGACAGCAGCACCGCCCCCAGCGACACCACCAGGCTGTTGACGAAGAACCGCACGAACGGGATGCCCTCGCTGTCGCCGAGGACCGTGCGGTAGCCGTCGAGGGTGGGGGAGAAGGAGAAGTAGGTGCTGAAGAGCTGGTTGGCGGGCTTCAGGGAGAGGATCATCATCCAGGCGATCGGGAAGAGCGCGAAGACGAAGTAGAGGATCAGGGCGGCGTCCGCCAGCCAGCCCGACAGGCGTCTGCGCAAGCTCATTCGGGGCCCACCTCCGCCGCCTTCCGCTGGATCTTCCCGAGATGGCGTACGAGCACCATCGCGGCCAGGTACACCACGGCCCACAGCACGATCGTGTAGCTGATCCCGAAGGAGTACCGCTGGAAGCGGATCGCCTCCAGGTAGGCCCGGATCTGGAGCACGACCGTGGAATCGCCGGGCCCGCCCTCGGTGAGGGCGTAGATGATGTCGAAGACCTTCAGCGAGTCCATGAACCGGAAGATCACCGCGACCAGGACGTACGGCCACAGCATCGGCAGGGTCAGCCGCCGGAAGGTGTACCACCAGCTCGCGCCGTCGACGGCCGCCGCCTCGAAGGGGGAGGTGGGCAGCGACCGCAGCCCTGCGAGGGCGAGGATCGCGACGAACGGGGTGTAGACCCACACGTCCACGGCGATCGACGACAGCAGCGCCCCGGTGGGGGTGTCCGTCCACTGCACACCGCCCAACCCGACCGGTTCCAGCAGGTGGTTGACGACTCCGACCGACGGCTGGAGCATCAGTTTCCAGATGATCGCCGCGATCACGGGGGCGATCATCAGCGGCAGGATCAGGATCTTCTCCAGCACCCGGCCGACGATCGACGAGCGGTGGAGCAGCAGGGCGACGGTGACACCGAGGACCGTCTCCACCGCGGCCGCGCCGACCGCGTACAGCACCGTCACCCAGGCCGAGTTCCAGAAGGCCTCCTGGGTGAAGACGGTCTGGTAGTTCTCGAACCGCACCATGTCCGGCTGCGGCTTGCTCGCCGAGAAGTCGAACAGCGTGTAGTACAGGCCCAGTCCGAAGGGATAGAGGATCCCGCAGGTCAGCAGCAGCGCGGGGATGATCAGGAGGTACGGACGCAGGGCGAGCCGCATCGCCGGTCAGCCCACCTTGTCGGCGAGGTCGCCCGCCAGGCCGTTCAGCACCGACTCGGCGCCCTTGCCGCCGTAGATCTCCTGGAGGGCCGCGGCCCAGCTGGTGGTGGCGTCGAAGAACTGCGCCTGCGGAGTGAACTGGATCTTCGTCTGGTCGACGACCGCCTCGAAGGTCTCGATGAAACCGGGCAGGCTCTTCATCTTGTCCTTGTACGCGGGGTCGTCGGCGACCGACTTCCGCACCGGGTCGATGTGGTTGTGGGTGATCGCGCTCCTGCGCAGATGCTCCTTGCCGGTGGCCCACTGGAGGAACAGCCAACTGGCGCTCTTCTTCTTGCTCTTGGCGTTCATGCCGAGCGACCAGATCCACATGTTGGTGGCGAGCGACCCGCCCGGACCCTTGGGCCCCGGATGGAAGGCGATCTTCCCGGAGGCGGGCGAGGCCCCCTGCACCGCCTGGAAGTAGGCGGCCGTGTCGGCGTCGAACAGCATCCCGGCCTTCTTCGCGCCGAGGTCGCTGGAGCACTGGTACCAGCTGTACGAGGTCCAGGACGGCGGCCCGCCCTGCTTGACCATGGCCGCCCAGTCCTCGGTGAAGCGGATCGCCTCCGGGGTGTTCATCGCGGGTGTGAGCTTCTCACCGCTGACCGTGAAGTCCTTCAGCCCGTTGCGGGCGTACATGGTCATGAAGCCGGGGTGGATGGTGGCCCAGCTGCGGGAGCCGCGCACGGCGATCCCGTACATGCCGTCGAACCCGGCGCCGGGCGCCTTGTCCTTGATGGCGCCCGCGATGTCCCGCAACTCGTCGAAGGTCTCGGCCGGTCGGAGGCCGAGCTTCCTGAACACCTCGGTGTTGTAGGCGACGACGTTGGTCTCCCACCCCCACGGCAGCGCGTACTGCCCGCCCTGCCCGAGCGGAGCGCCCGCCTTCAGTGACCACTGGTCGGCCTGGAGCAGGTTGGGGAAGAAGTCGGCCTGGTCCCATTCGGCGCCGGTGGCGGCGGAGTTGCGCATCCACGGCCCGAGATCCTCCAGCCAGCCCGGCGGCCCGTACTGCCACACCATGTACGCGCCGAGCATGAAGACGTCGTAGGAGGCGCGGCCGCCGGCCAGGTCCACGGTGAGCTTGTCGAAGTAGTTGTCCTCGGGGAAGACGTCGTACTCGACCTTGATGCCGGTCTTCTCGGTGAACGCCTTGAGGTCGGCGATCAGGGCGTCCGTGTACGGGTGCTTGTTGAGCAGCGCCTTGACGGTCGTGCCCTTCTCGCGCCGCCAGTCGAAGGAGCCGGTGACGTCGTCCGCGGCCGAGCCGTCCGCCTTGTCGTCGTCCCCGCCGAACCCGGCACCGCAGGCGGACAGGACGGGGGCCGCGGCGAGGGCGGCACCGATCGCGAGGAACCGTCGGCGGTCGTGCGCGTGCGTGTCCATCCGTGACCTCCAGGTGGGGCTGGGTCCGGTGTGCCATGCGGGATAACGCGTCGAGTCGACTCGATAACAGAGGGTGTAACGCCGGAAGATGGCCGTCAATCCCTCGCGCACGGGTAAATCTCGGTGCAGAGTGAGAAGTTCACGGTTTGTGATGTGCGGGAGGCCGAGATGTCGCAGGAGGCGTGGCTGGGGATCGACCTCGGTACGCAGAGCGTCCGCGCCCTGGTGGTCGGCGCCGACGGTGGGGTTCTCGGCAGCGGTACGGCCCCCTTGGCGGGGCGGCGCGACGGGATCCGGCACGAACAGGACCCGGGGGAGTGGTGGGCGGCGGTGTGCGCGGCGTCCCGGGCGGCACTCCGCGAAGGGCCCCGCATCGGCGGCCTCGCGGTGTGCGGCACGTCCGGGACCGTCCTGCTGACCGACCCCGACGGACACCCCGCGACCCCCGCCCTGATGTACGACGACGGGCGAGCCTGGGCCGAGGCGGAGCGGCTGCGCTCGGCGGGCCTCGCGGTACAGCACACCTGGGGACTGCCCAAGGCCCTGTGGCTCGCCCGCAAGCACAGGCCGGGGACGGTCACCCACCAGCCCGACCTCGTCACCACCCGCCTGGTCGGCCGGCCCGTCCCCACCGACTCCAGCCACGCCCTGAAGACGGGGTACGACGTGCGGGGCGAGGCCTGGCCCGACGCCCCCACCCTCCCCGGCGCCCTCGTACTGCCCGACGTCGTACGCCCCGGCACGCTCCTCGGCGAGGTCTGCGCGGCCGCCGCCGAGGCCACCGGTGTCCCCGCCGGCACGCCCGTGATCGCGGGTATGACCGACGGCTGCGCGGCCCAGATCGCCTCCGGCGCCCTGCGCGAGGGCTCCTGGAACTCCGTACTCGGCACCACCCTCGTGCTGAAGGGAGCCGCCTGCGTCCCCGTCCACGACCCCACCGGCGTCGTCTACAACCACCGCGCACCGGACGGGAGTTGGCTGCCCGGCGGCGCGTCCAGCGTGGGCGCGGGTGTTCTGACGGCGGCGTTCTCGGGGGCGGACCCGGCGACGATGGACCGGCAGGCGGCGGCGCACGAACCGGCCGGTGCGATCACCTACCCGCTCGTCTCCCCGGGCGAACGGTTCCCCTTCCTCGCCCCCGACGCCACCGCCCTGGTCCTCGGCGAACCCGCGGGCGACGCCGACCTGTGGGCCGCCCTGCTCCAGGGCGTCGCCTTCGCGGAACGCCTCTGTCTGGACTACCTCCACCACCTCGGCGCCCCCCTCGACGGCACCCTCACCTTCACCGGTGGCGGCGCCCGCAGCCCCTACTGGAACCAGCTGCGCGCCGATGTCCTGGGCCGCCCCGCCCGGGTACCGGAACAGACCGAACCGGCTCTGGGCATGGCCGCGCTGGCCGCCCACGGCGTCACCGGCGAGGCGCTCGCGGACGTCGCCGAGCGCATGGTCCGCGTCCGCACGGTCGTGGCACCGCGGCCCGCCCGCACGGCCGTGTTCGCGGAGCCGTACGCCCGACTGGTCGACGAACTCGCCGCGCGCGGCTGGCTGCCGTCGCCGGTCGCGGCGCACGCGCGCAGCCGCCTGAACCTGGATACTGCCGAGTCATGAGCACCCCCGGCGCACCCGCCACCACCCTTCTGCTGGCCCGCCACGGGCAGACCGTCTGGCACGCCGAGAACCGCTACGCCGGGGTCAGCGACGTCGCGCTCACCGACACCGGCCGCGCCCAGGCCGAGGCGCTGGGCCGCTGGGCCGCCGCGCATCCCGTCGACGCGATCTGGACGTCCCCGGTCTCCCGCGCGGTCATCACCGCACAGCCCGCCTGCGACGCCCTCGGCCTCACCCCGCACCGCGAACCCGGCCTGCGCGAATGTGACTTCGGGGTGGTGGAGGGCCGTACCCTCGCCGAGTTCGCGGCCGAGGACCCGGCGGCGGCGGAGGCCTTCCGCGCCGATCCGGTCGCGCACCCCTTCCCCGGCGCCGAGGACCCGAGGGCGGCGGCCGCCCGTGGCGCCGGCGCCCTGCGCCGCATCGCCGCCGCCCACCCCGGCGGACGCGTCCTGGTCGTCGCCCACAACACCCTGCTCCGTCTGGTGCTGTGCGAACTGCTGCACATCCCCCTGCCCGAGTACCGCAGGGTGCTTCCCCGGCTACACAACGCGGCGGTCACCGAACTCCGTGTGACCAGCGAGGATTCCGTCGGACTTCTCTCCCTCAATGTGCCGTGTGAGCAGGGCGAGTCGTAGCACCATGGGCGCATGACGGAGATCGACACCTCGGTACCCCACTCGGCCCGCATCTGGAACTACTGGCTGGGCGGCAAGGACAACTACCCCGTGGACGAGGCGGCGGGCGATGCCTACACCGCCGTCTTCCCCGGCATCGTCACCATCGCCCGCAGCAGCCGCGCCTTCCTCGGCCGCAGCATCCGGTACCTGGTGCAGGAGGCGGGCGTACGGCAGTTCCTGGACGTCGGCACCGGCCTCCCCACGGTCGACAACACCCACGAGGTCGCCCAGCGCCACGCCCCCGAGTCGAAGATCGTCTACGTCGACAACGACCCGCTCGTCCTGGCCCACGCCCGCGCCCTGCTCACCTCCACGCCGGAGGGCGTGACCGCCTACGAGGACCTCAGCCTCTACGACCCGGAGCGCATCCTCGCGGAGGCGTCCAAGACCCTCGACCTGACCCGGCCGACCGCCCTGATCATCAGCGGCATCCTCGGTCACGTCACCGACTACGACCAGGCCCGTGACCTGCTCACGCGTCTTCTCGCCGGCCTCCCCTCGGGCAGCTACCTCTCGCTCAACGAAGGGTCCCGGGGCACCGACCCGGACTACGAGCAGGCCCAGGACGCCTACAACGAGACCGGTGCCGTCCCGTACTTCCTGCGCCCGGTCGACCAGATCACCGGGTACTTCGAGGGCCTGGAGCTGGTGGAGCCCGGCGTCGTGTCGGTGCCCCTGTGGCGCCCGGACGGCGACGCGCAGCCGGAGCCGATCGGGCAGCACGGAGGCGTGGGCCGCAAGCCCTGACGCCGCCCGGGAGGTCACGGCCGTCTCAGCAGCCCGCGTTCCATCGCCACGACCACGGCCCGCGTCCGGTCGTTGACGTCGAGCTTGGCGAACAGGCGCAGGAGGTGGGTCTTGACCGTGGCCTCCGTGATGACGAGACGTCTGCCGATCTCGGCGTTGGTGAGCCCGTCGGCCACCGCGCCCAGGACGTCCGTCTCACGCTCCTCGCCCTTGATCGCCACCTCGACCATGAGGATCCGCCCGTCGCGGGAGCGGGCCGGCTCGGCGACGCTCGCGACCTCGGGCAACCGGGTCATCCGTGCGGTGAGTTCGCGTGCGGCGGCGTCGGCGGCCCGCTCGTCCAGGGCGCCCGACCGGGCGGAGATCAGCACCTGCTCGGTAGTCCGCCGTCCGGGCGCTGTTCATCCCGACGGCGCTGCCCGCGGCCAGGCACAGCACGACGAACACCAGCCAGCCGACGAGCGCCCGCCAGGGGTGCCGGGCGCTGCTCCGCGCCATGCGTACGGTGAGTGATTTCATGTCCAACAGCCTGGTTGAGCAGGCCAGTTGGCCGACACGGGTGCTCGGTGGAACGTGGCGTCCACCGATCGGTTGACCCTCAGGGTGCGGAAAACCCCCGCGAGTCACGTCCTCGCGGGGGCTCTCCGTCTTTCCGCCTGCCGGTGAAGGTTGAGAAGACGATCACGAGGCAGGACGACTCACGCGCGCCTCAGGGCGCCAGCAGCAGCACATCCGCGCGGGACTTGGCGGCCTTGTAACGGCGGGCCACGTCCTGCCAGTTGACGACGGCCCACATGGCCTCGATGAAGTCGACCTTCTGGTTCTTGTACTGGAGGTAGAAGGCGTGCTCCCAGGCGTCGAAGACGAGGATCGGCACCGACCCCTGGCCGACGTTGCCCTGGTGGTCGTAGACCTGCTCGACGATCAGCAGCCCGCTGAGCGGCTCGTAGGCGAGGACGCCCCAGCCCGAACCCTGGGTGGTGGCGGAGGCCTTGGTCAGCTGGGCCTTGAGGTTGGCGAAGGACCCGAACGACTCGGTGATGGCGTCCGCGAGGTCGCCCACCCCGTCCACGGCCAGCGGCTCGCCGCCGCCGTCACCGGTCATGTTGTGCCAGTAGATCGAGTGCAGGATGTGCCCGGACAGATGGAAGGCCAGGTTCTTCTCCAGGCCGTTGATCGACCCCCATGACTCCTTGTCCCGCGCCTCCGCCAACTGCTCCAGCGTGTCGTTCGCGCCCTTCACATACGCCGCGTGGTGCTTGTCGTGGTGCAGCTCGATGATCTCGGGGCTGATCACGGGGGCGAGCGCGGAGTAGTCGTAGGGCAGTTCCGGGAGTGTGTAGACGGGCATGAAGACGGGTCCCCTCAAGAGCCTGTGCGCTTGTTGCAACTAGCTTGCAATAACAAGCTAACAGCAAAAAGCCCCCGTGGGGATCACACGGGGGCTTTCGGGCCGTCGGCTGCGGATCGTCGGGCGCCTCAGCGCGTGGCGCGTCCGCGCTGCCAGGCGTAGCCGGTCGCCGCCAGGAGCAGCGTCATGCCGCCGGTCGAGTACAGCTGCACCCGGGTGCCCGGCTCCCGTGCCATGAGTACGAAGATCGCGGCCATTCCCGCCATCGCCACCCAGGTCAGCACCGGGAACGCCCACATCCGCACGGTCAGCTTCTCGGGGGCCTCGCGCTCCAGCCGCCCGCGCAGCCGGAGCTGGGAGACGGCGATGAAGCCCCAGACGACCAGGATCACCGCGCCGATCATGTTGAGGAGCCAGGAGAAGACGTCGTCGGGACGCCAGTAGCTCAGCACCACACAGACGAAGCCGAAGACGCTGGAGGCGAGGACGGCCACGCGCGGGACGCCGCCGGAGACCCGGCCCAGCGCCCGCGGGCCCTGGCCGCGCGCGACCAGGGAGTAGGCGATCCGGGAGGAGCCGTAGATGTTGGCGTTCATCGCGGACAGCAGGGCCACCAGCACGACCACGTCCATCAGCCGGCCGGCGCCGGGGATGCCGAGCTGGTCGAGGGCGGCGACGTAGGGACCCTTGTCGACGACCGCCTCGGAGTCCCAGGGGACGAGGGTCACGATGACCGCCATCGAGCCGATGTAGAAGAGCGCGATGCGCCACATCGCCGTACGGACCGCGCTCGCCACGCCCCTCACCGGGTCCTCCGACTCGGCCGCCGCGATGGTCACCGTCTCCAGACCGCCGTACGCGAAGACCGAGGCGAGGACGCCGATGACGAGCCCCTCGCCGCCGTTGGGCAGGAAGTTGGTGAGGTGGCTCGTCCCGGGGGAGTCCGTGCCGGGGAGCACGCCCGCGATCGCCAGCACGCCCAGCACCAGGAACAGGCTGATCGCACCGACCTTCAGGGCCGCGAACCAGAACTCGAACTCGCCGAAGTTCTTCACCGCGGCGAGGTTCGTCGCGCAGAAGACCACCATGAACAGCGCCACCCAGGCCCACTCCGGTGTCCCCGGCAGCCAGCCCGTCACGATCTTCGCGGCGCCGATGCCCTCCAGGCCCACGGCCGTGCAGAGCAGGATCCAGAAGGACCACCCCGCGGTGAAACCGGCCCACGGTCCGATCGCGCGCTCGGCGTGCGCGGAGAAGGAGCCCGAGGAGGGATACGCGGCCGACATCTCGCCGAGCATCCGCATCACCAGCATCACGAGGAGGCCGGAGAGGGTGTAGGCGAGGACGATCGAGGGACCGGCGGCGGCGATCCCCGCGCCGGAGCCCACGAACAGGCCCGCGCCGATGACACCACCGAGGGCGATCATCGACAGATGGCGCTGCTTGAGGCCGTGGGAGAGGGAGACGTCCGGCTCTTGTGAAGCCTCGACGGAGGTGGTGCTGGGCATGGGCGTGGTTCGTCCAGTGCGTGAGACGGCAAAAACGCCCACAGTCTGGGCGGCCTCCCTGGCCAGAAGGGGAGACCGCCCACTATCCGGACGCGTCCGGTACGGAACGTGACTGTGCCGTACGGACCGTGACTACGCCGCCACGCTCGTGTAGTGCGACGCGTCGCCCTCCACCGAGTAGCTCTCCTTGCCCTCGATGCCGACCGGGATGTCACCGGCGACGGTCACCCGGTGCAGCCGGCGCGCCTGCCGGTCGTAGTTGTCGACGGCGTAGTGCTGGGTGATGCGGTTGTCGAAGAGCACGAGCTGGTTCTCGGACCAGCGGTGCCGCAGGATGTGCTCCGGCCTGGTCACATACGACTGGAGCAGGTCCAGCAGCGTGCGGGACTCGCCCACCGACAGGCCCACGATCCGCTGGGCGAACCCGCCGATGAACAGCCCGCGTTCACCGGTCAGCGGGTGCACGCGGACCACGGGGTGCGCGGTGCGGTACTTGATCGACGTGAACCGGGCGCGCTGGGCGGCCCTCTCCTCGTCGATGTCCTCCGCCGGGACCGCGTAGTCGTAGTCGTTGGTGTGCTCGGCCCACAGCGTGTCGGCCAGCTTCCGCAGCGGCTCCGGCAGGCTGCGGTAGGCGGCCGCCGAGCTGGTGATCAGGGTCTCGCCGCCGTACGGCGGGAGCGTGATGCTGCGCAGGGTGCTGGCCTGCGGCGGGTTGAGGACGAAGGTGACGTCCGTGTGCCAGTGGTTGGCGCTGCCCTGCTCGCTGTCGACGGGCAGCACGTTGGGGACGCCGTCGACGGCGGGCACCGTCGGGTGGGCGGTGGTGAGGTCGCCGAAGTGGCGGGCGAAGGCCTGCTGGCCCTCGTCGTCCAGGTTCACCTCGTCGAACACGAGCGCCTTGTGGACGTTGAGGGCCTCGCGCAGAGCGGTGACCGTCTCCTCGTCGAGCGGCTTGGCGATGTCGACGCCCGAGACACGGGCGCCGATGTGGGCGGTGACCTTGGTGATCTCGATGCTCATGGGATGTCCTCTCAGACCAGGGTGGCGGTGTACTGGTGGGCGGTGTACTGGTTGGCGGGGCGGGGGAGGCCGTAGCGGTCCCGCAGGGTCCGGCGCGGTCCGTACTCCTCGCGGAGCAGACCGCGGGCGCGCAGGATCGGGACGACGTGGTCGACGAAGAGATCGAGGCCGGACGGCAGCACGGCCGGCATGATGTTGAAGCCGTCGGCGGCACCCAGCGTGAACCACCGCTCGATCGCGTCCGCGACCTGCTCGGGCGTCCCCGCGAAGGTGAGGTGCCCGCGCCCGCCGCCGAGCCGCCCGACGAGCTGCCGCACGGTGAGGGACTCCCGCCGGGCGAGCTCGACGATCAGCGTGTACCGGCTCTTGGCGCCCTCGATGGCGTCCTCGGAGGGCAGATCGGCGGGGAGTCGGGCATCCAACTCCAGGCTTCCGGGCTCCAGTTGGAGCAGCCGCTCCAACCGGTCCACCCCGTGCGTGTAGACGATGTGGTCCTCGAGGACCTGCTCGGCCGCCCGCGCCTCGGCCTCCGTGGACCCGATGACGGGGACGATGCCCGGCAGCACCTTGATGTGCTCGGGATCCCGACCGGCCGCCGCGGTACGGGACTTGAGGTCGGCGTAGAAGTCCTGCGCGTCCTTGAGGGTCTGCTGCGCGGTGAACACGGCCTCCGCGTACCGTGCCGCGAACCGCTTCCCGTCCTCGCTCGACCCCGCCTGCACGAGCAGGGGGTAACCCTGGGGCGAGCGCGGCACGTTGAGAGCGCCCTCGACGCTGAAGTACGTCCCCTGGTGCCGAGGCGGATGGATCTTGGCGTCGTCGCCCCACACGCCGGCCGACTTGTCGCCGATGATCGCGTCGTCCTCCCAGCTGTCCCAGAGCTTGAGGGCGACATCCAGGAACTCCGCGGCACGCGCGTACCGCTCGGCGTGGGCGGGCTCGGCATCCAGCCCGAAGTTCCGAGCCGCCTCCGCACCGGCCGTGGTCACGATGTTCCAGCCCGCCCGCCCACCGCTGATGATGTCCAGCGAGGCGAACTTACGGGCCAGGTTGTAGGGCGAGTTGTACGACGTCGACGCCGTCGCGATCAGCCCGATGTGCTCGGTCGCCGTAGCCAGCGCGGTGAGCAACGTGAGCGGCTCCAGAGCACCGGCGGGGCGTTGGGCGATGTTCCCCCACAGCTGGGGACCGTCGGCCAGAAAAAGCGAGTCGAAGGTCCCCCGCTCGGCACTCTTCGCGAGTCTGACGTAGTGGTCCAGTTCAACATGAGCATGAGGATCACTCTCGGGCAGCCGCCACGAGGCTTCGTGGTGCCCGGTGCTCATGAGGAAGGCGTTGAGGTGGAGTTGGCGGGTCATGCGAGGTTCCTTTGCACGTGGTCTGCTTTTCAGCCCGTCCGGCGTTTGAGGACGAGGCCCTTTCGGGGCCGACAGCGGGGGTCTGGGGGCGCAGCCCCCAGGGATGGGACGGGTAGGGGCGGCGGGGGCGAGGAAAACTCGACGCTCACCCCACGTCCTCGGTCACCCCCAACGCCCCCAGCAACCGCTCCCGGTACTCCCCGAGCAACGGATCCCGGTACGACCGCGGATGAGGCCGCTCGATGGCCAGATCGAGCCCGACCCGCCCCTCCTCCAGCACCAGCACCCGATCCGCCAGCACGATCGCCTCGTCCACGTCATGCGTGACCAGCAACACCGACGGCCGATGCCGCTCCCACAACTCCCGCAGCAGCGCGTGCATCCTGATCCGCGTCAACGCGTCCAACGCGCCGAACGGCTCATCCGCCAGCAACAGCTCCGGCTCCCGCACCAACGACCGCGCGAGCGCCGCCCGCTGCGCCTCACCCCCGGACAACTCATTGGGCCAGGCCCGCTCGCGCCCCTTCAGCCCGACTTCCTCAAGAGCCGCCCGCCCCTTGTCCTCCCCGTCCGTCCCCAGCAGTACGTTGTCCAGCACCCGCCGCCACGGCAGCAGCCGCGAGTCCTGGAAGACCACGGACACCCGCTCGGGCGCGGTGAGTTCACCCGCCCCGACGACCTCGTGGTCCAGCCCCGCGATCGCCCGCAGCAGCGTGCTCTTGCCGGAGCCGCTGTGCCCGAGCAGGGCGACGAACTGCCCGGCGGGAATGTCGAGGTCGACACCGTCGAGGACGGTCCGTCCGTCGAAGGACCGGGTCAGCCCCCGGAGTCGGACGGCCGGCCGGGTCAGCTGCTCAGTGTGCGTCGCCATGACAGCACCCTCCGTTCGATGAGGCGGACCGTGGTGTCGGAGACGAGGCCGAAGATGCCGTAGACGACGAGTCCGACGAGGATGACGTCCGACTGGCCGTAGTTCTGGGCCTGGAACATCATGTAGCCGAGTCCGCTGGTGGCGTTGATCTGCTCGAGGACGACCAGGCCGAGCCAGGAGCCGGTGACACCGAGCCGGAGTCCCACGAAGAATCCGGGCAGTGCGCCGGGGATGACGATCTGGCGTATGAACTGGTACCGGTTGAGCCCCTGCACCTCGGCGAGTTCGACGAACCGGCTGTCGATGCCGGACAGTGCGGCGTGGGTGTTCAGATAGATCGGGATGTAGACGACGATCGCGATGATGGCGATCTTGAAGGTCTCGCCGATGCCCAGCCACAGGATGAACAGCGGGATCAGCCCGAGCGTCGGGATCGCCCGGTTGAGGTTCACCGTCCCGTCGATCAGCGCCTCCCCGACCCGGCTCAGCCCGGCCGCAAGCGCCAGGGCGACCCCCGCGACGAGGCCGATCGCGAACCCGGAGGCGGCCCGCTGGAGCGAGGTCAGGATGTCGCCGGTCAGCGTGCCGTCCGTCCACAGCCGGGCGCCGGTCTCCACGACCGTCCAGGGCGCCGGGATCGCGGCCGGGTCCAGTCGCCCCGCGGCGGAGGCGGCGGCCCACAGCGCGAGCAGGAGTGCGGGGCCGATGAGCCGGCTGGCCGGCAGCCGCCTGCCGGGGGAGAGGCCCCGCCGTCTGCGTCGTACCGCTGTCGAAGGTTCCGCGACGACCGGTGCCGTCGCTGTCGCCGTCGTGGTCACAGCACTCACTTCCGGTACTCCTCTGCTACGGACTTCGCGGCGATGCCCTCGAAGCGGTGGTCGAACAGCGAGGACACGTCGAACTTCTTCACGAACCCGCCCTCCGCCAGCAGATCCGCGGTCTCCTGCTCCCAGCGGATCGCCTCGTCCCAACTCGGCGCGAACAGCGGCTTGTTGGCGAGCGCGGCGATGCCCTGGGCCTGGGCGAGGGTCAGGTTCTGCGTCTTGACGTAGAACTCCTCGTTCCAGATGTCGGGGTTCTCGTACGCCCAGACCTGGCCCTTCGCCCAGAACGGGATGTACGCGGCGACCGCGGCGGCCTTCGCCTCGTCGTTCAGCACGGACGCCGGCGCCCACAGCAGGTTGAGCAGGTCCACCACGTCCGTGGTGATCAGCCGGGCCCCCTTCGCCTCGTACTGCGCGATGTACGCGGGCGACTGGGTGTTGGGCAGCGGGGCGATGTCCACCTGGCCGGACTGAAGGGCGGTGAAGAACTGGTTGCTGGTGAGCGGGACCAGCTTCACGTCGTCGTAGGCGAGGCCCGCCTTCTTCAACGCCCGCAGCAGCACGACACCCTGGGCCTGCCCCTGCGAGAAGGCGAGCTTCTTCCCCCGGAAGTCCTCGACCGAGCGGATGTCGCTGCCGGGCTTGGTGGCGAAGACGTAATTGGGCTTACGGGTGATGTTGATCGCGACGATCTTCGCGTCGAAGCCCTGGTAGTGCGCCTGGATCGGCGGAATTCCCGCGTTGTTGGCGAGGTCCAGGGACTTGGCGCGAAAAGCGTTGATGACATCGGGCCCGGCGGCGACGTTCAGCCAGCTCGACACCTTGAAAGGCAGTGGGCCCAACTTGGCGAGTTCGAACTGGAGTTGCTGGGTGCCGGAGTAGGACGAGACCTTCAGGCTCGTGCCGGCCGGGACCTTGTCGGCGAGCGGGGCGGCCGAGGCGCCCTCGCCTGCGGTGGCGGCGCTGGACTCGGCGCAGCCGCTGAGACCGGCGACACCGGCCGCGGCGCCCACGAGCGAGGTCAGGAACAGTCGTCGGTCGATTCCGGACGTACGGGAAGAAGGCATGGGAGAGCTCCCTGAATTGGTGCATGAGAAAAGCGCGCGGAAGAAATTTCACGCAGCAGAAACGAGCGGGTCACACGGGGCAGCGTGTCAGCAACAGAAGGCGCGACAGTGCAGGTGAGGGCTCATGGACAAGATGCTCGCCGTCATACGGAACCCCTGTCAACATTCGGAGTTTCTGAATTAAGTCCGCTCAGGTGACACGGCCAGCGGATCCCGGTAAAGCACGTCGAGCGCCACCGAACCGCCCGCCACCGCGAGCACGGAATCCGGGAAACTCGTCGGGATCACCGACCCCGACCGCTCCTTTCCGACCTCCGCCCGCAGCGCCGCGAGACAGTCCTCCCGGTGCAGGGCCCCGACCTCGGTGACGACGACGGTCTCCGGATTGAGGATGTCGAGCAGCAGCGCGGCCGCCCGCCCCGTCATCCGCGACCGGTCCAGCAGCAGCCCTACGGCCACCTGGTCACCGTCCGCCGCCCTGCGCACCAGATGCATCGGATTCACGCCCGCGATGACCCCGGCCGCCCGCGCCCGCCGGCACAGGGTCCGCTCGCTCAACTCCACCTGGAGGCAGCCCACCCGCCCGCATGCGCAAGGCTCCGTGCCGCCCCCGAGCGGCAGATGGGCGATCGCGCCCGCCTGTGAACGCGGCCCGTGATGCACCTCGTCGTTGGTGGCGAACGCCGCGTCGACCACGTTGCCGACGAACAGGTGCAGCACGCTCCGGCTGCCGCGCGCCCGACCGAACAGCCGCTCCGCGTTGACCAACGCCCGCGCGTGCCCGTCCACATGGACCGGCAGCCCGGTGCGCGCGCCGATCAGCGCCCGCACCGGCACGTCCCGCCAGCCCAGCAGCTGGTGTTCGACGACGGTGCCGGCCTCCTGGTCCACCCAGCCGCCGGCCGCGAAGCCCACACCGAGCGGCCGGCACTCCGGCGCCGCCTCCAGCAGCGCGCGCAGCCCGTCGGCGGCCCGCGCCAGCACCAGCTCCGGCTCGGTGACGCCCTCGTGCCCTATCTCCCGCGAGGCGACCACCCGCCCCCGCAGATCGAGCAGCGCGACGGTGGTGTAGGGGACCGCCACATGGACGCCGCCCACGACGAAACGCGAGGAGTCCAGGTCGACCGGCACGTGGGGCCGCCCCACACCGTTCGACCGCCGGGGCGCAGCGGCCTCCTGGATCAGCCCGAGCCGGGCGAACCGGGCGCAGTAGTCGGTCACCGAGGCGGGGGAGAGCCCGGTGACCTGGGCGATGGTGGAGCGGGCCACCGGTCCGTGCTCCAGCACGGACCGCAGCACGACACTGGCGCTGGTGCGCCGTCGGTCGGCGTCGGAGGCACGGGTGAGGGGGGAGGCAAGGGCGGTGGGCATGGCGATCATCCTCGGGAGCGGTTCCGACACTGCGCCGTCTCGGAAGGGGAGGCGCGCCGGAGCCGCCTCACCCGGGGCGGCGACAGGCGGCAGCGCTCACGCGTCGCAGGTCGACATGGCGACGCGACGTGAGGGTGAGGGCTTGGGCGACCATGGCTCGAAGGGTAGGGGTGCCGGACCGGATCCGGCCAGAGTGCACCGGCCCATTTGGTGGGACCCTACAGACGCCGTTCACACTCGACACGTGAGTGAAACGTCCCGGCCTCAGTGACCGGTGTCACGCCGTACCGGGTGTAACGGACACCCTTTGTATGGAGACCACCAAGCCGCGGCTCCACCCTTTGTCGACCGCTGACGGTGATCGGCGCGCGGCGGCCGGGATAGCGTCGCGATGTCCCTCGCCGTTCATACCCTCGCGGAGTCCCCATGAGCACCGCCGTCGCCCCCGTCCGCCCTGGCCAGGTCCTCGCCGACCTGCTGCCGGCCTCCCGTGTCCGGGACATCGCGCTCGTCGTCGGCGGCGCCGCGCTCACCGGCCTCGCCGCGCAGCTCTCGGTGCCCGTGCCGGGCTCCCCGGTGCCGGTGACCGGCCAGACGTTCGCCGTCCTGCTCGTCGGCATGACCCTGGGCGCGGGCCGCGGCTTCCTCTCCCTCGCGCTGTACGCGGTCGCGGGCGTCGCGGGCGTGCCGTGGTTCGCGGACGGCGGCTCCGGCGCGGCCGCCGCGTCCTTCGGCTACATCCTCGGCATGATCCTCGCCTCCACCGTCGTCGGCGCCCTGGCCCGCCGTGGCGCCGACCGCTCGGTGTGGATGACCGCGGGCGCGATGCTGCTGGGCGAGGCGATCATCTACGCCGTCGGCGTCCCGTACCTGGCCTACTCCGCCGACCTGTCCCTGGCCACCGCCGTCGACGTCGGCCTCACCAACTACCTGATCGGCGACGCCCTCAAGGCCGCCGTGGTCATGGGTCTGCTGCCCACCGCCTGGAAGCTCGTCAAGCGCTGACGTGATCGGGGAAGAGGCTCGCCGGGTCGTACTGCGACTTCAGCCCGGCGAGCCTCTTGCGCGTCTCACCGTCGTACAACCCCTCGCTCCGGTCCCCGGCCCCGAACGCGAAGTTGACCGTCCGCCCGAGTGACACGGGCGCGAGCAGCGCGAAGGTCGGATCGAGGATCTCCCGCGCCTTCGCCCGTTCCCCCACGGCCAACAGCCGTACCAGGAACCGCCCTTCACGCCACGGCACCGAGTTCGGCGCGGGCACGCCGAGCGCCCCGCCGAGATGATTGATCTGTACGACGACCATGGCACCGGCGCCGGGTCCCGTCCGCCGGAGCACCTCACCGGCCGCCGCGAGGTCCCACTCGCCCAGCACCGCGCTGTCCCCGTAGTACGCGTGCGGGAAGTCCGGGTCGTTGTGGATGGTGTGGCTCTCGGCGTACGGCATCTCCCGCAGTGAGTCGGCGAGCACCGGCCCGATCTCCCGCAGCGGCGCGACGAGCCGCTCACCGTCGACACCCGTGTACGCGACCCGCACGGAGACGACGTACCGCCCGCGCAGATGCGGCGGCAGACCCGGCAGGTGCGGATACGGTACGGCGGCGAAGGACGAGGTCAGCCCGTCCGGTACGGTCCGCGTCCACGCCTCGTACGCCCGCAGCACGGCCGCCGGATCGACCTGACCCCCGTCGAACGCGAGCGAGCCGCCGTACAGGGTCCGTACGGGGACGAGGCCGATCTCCAACTCGGTGACGACGCCGAAGCCGTGTCCGGCGCCGAGCAGCGCCCAGTACAGGTCGGGTTCGGACTCCCGGGTCACGTGACGGAGTCGGCCGTCGCCGGTGACGACGTCGAGGGAGCGGACATGGTCGGCCGCGTACCCGAACTCCCGGGCCAGGATGCCGAGTCCACCGCCCAGCGTGTACGACACGGCGCCGACCCCCGGCGCGGAGCCGTTGAGCGGGGCGAGCCCGTGCGGTGCGGCGGCCTCGACGACCCGGCCCCAGCGGACGCTGGCCTGGATGCGGGCGGTGCGTGCGACGGGGTCGACGCTCACCCGGTCCATGCGCCGCGTCGAGACGAGTACGCCACCGTCCACCGCGCCCTGGAGGCCGTGCCCGGTGGCCTGGACGGTCACCGGCAGCCCCTCGGCGGCGGCGTGCCGTACGGCGGCGACGACGTCGTCGGCGGAGCGGGCGGTGACGAGACGGTCGGGGCGCACCGCGAACCCCGTCTGGAATCCGGTCAGTTCCTGTGCTGTGTGGCTGTTCATGGAGCTCATGCTGGAGGCATAACCTGACAGCTTCCGTCAGGTTATGCCTCCATGGTCGTGCTCAGTGCGTGCGGACGCCCGGTCGCGGTCGCCGGGTCGACCACCACATCCCGGCCGCACCGGCTGTCAGCAGCGCGGCGCCCGCTGCTCCCAGCGGCAGCAGGTCACGAGCGGGACCGGTCTTCGGCAGCTCCTCCTCACCGCCGGGACCCACGGGCTTGTTGTCGGTGCCGAGCAGCAGCGGGGTGGCCGGGGCGTTCGGCGACGGATTCGTCGTACCGAACGGAACCGGGCCCTGCTGCCAGTACGTCTTCTTCCCGTCGCCGGTCTGCACCGGGAGACAGATCTTTCCGGTCTTTCCGAGATCGAATGAGGCGTCCACGGCGTACGACTTCGACTTACCGGCCGCGAGATTGTCGATCGGGCAGGCGAAACCGCTGTTCGAGCCCTCCGGAAGATCGCTCTCGGCAATCGAGGAGCACCCTTGAACGTTATTGACCGTGAGGCCGTCGAAACCGACGACCAAAAGCTGGATCTTTCCGCTGTCCTTGGTCCCCTCGTTCTTCACCGTGGCGGTGAGGTCGGTCTTTTCGGAACTGTTGTCGACCGAGATCTGTTCGGGCAGCAGCGTGGTCAGCTTCACGCCCGCCGGTGCCTCGTCGACGGCCTTTCCCCCCTTGCTGCTTCCGGGTCCCTCGTCCGCTCCGGCGGCGGTGGAAAAGATCAACACGGCCGAAAAAGATGCCGTGACCAGCGATCCCGCGATGGTCGTCATACGACGAGAACTCATGTTCGTCCCCCTTGGCTGCGCCTGAATTCGCAGTACTTGAAGAGCTACCACAAGATTTCTCCGCACTATGCTGGTACGGCGTGAAGTGTGACCATTGTGTTGAAGTAGGCGTTGACCGGTGCGTGACCGAGGGGGTGTGACGGATTGCCGGGGAATACGGGAAACACAAGGAGCGGTGGGGCTCCCGGGATATTGGTGACGGGACGTTATCGCCTGGTCGAGAGCATCGGTCAGGGGGGAATGGGGCGGGTGTGGCGAGCCGCCGACGAGATGCTCGACCGGGAGGTCGCGGTCAAGGAGATGCGCATAGACGGCCTCGACGCCGAGGACGCGCGCACCCGCCGTGAACGCACCCTGCGCGAGGCCCGCGCCACGGCACGGATCGACCACCCCAACGTGGTCCGGATCTACGACGTCGTGGACGAGGGCGAACGCCTGTGGATCGTCATGGAGTTGATCGCCGGCCGCTCCCTGGAACGGATGATGGTCGAGGACGGCCCGCTCGGCCCCCTGGAGGCCGCCCGCATCGGCATCGGCCTGGTGACGGCGCTGCGCCAGGTGCACGCGCGGGGCGTCCTGCACCGGGACATCAAGCCGGGCAACGTCCTGGTGGAGGGCACCGGACACCGTGTCGTCCTCACCGACTTCGGTATCGCGGCCATCCAGGACGCCAAGGCGCTCACGATGGTCGGCATGCTGGTGGGCTCTCCCGACTACATGGCCCCGGAGCGGATCTCCGGCCGCCCGCAGGGCCCGCCCTCCGACATCTGGTCGCTCGGCGCGACCCTCTGCGCGGCCCTGGGCGGCCGCTCCCCGTTCTCCCGCGACACCACCCTCGCCACCCTCCACGCGGTCCTCTACGAGGAGCCCGAACTCCCCGCCGCGGCAGGCCCCTTGCGCGACATCCTGGCCGCCCTGCTGGAGAAGGACCCGGAGGTCCGCCCGGGCCTGGCGGAACTGGAGACCTCCCTGCACCCGGTGGCCTTCCCGGCGCCCACACCGACACTGGCGGTGGGCGCCGCGGAGGCACCGCGGGAGCCGCAACCGGAGCGGGAACCGGAACCGAGCCCCGAGGAACCGCCCGCACCGGACCCCGTCGAGGCACGGGAGCCCGAGCCCGTACGCGAGCCCGATCCGCCGACGCCGGACCGCGCGACCCCTCAACTCCCGTGGGCACCCAGGGAATGGCCGACCCCGGCCTACCTGGACGCCTCCCGCGTGCCCGCGGCCCGAGACCCCAGGAACCCCGAAGGAGAGGCAGAAGCCGAAGCCGAGGCGGGAGCCGAAGCGGAACCCGCAGCCGTACACGACGCGATCCCGCAGCAGCGCACCACACCCCCGCTGACCCAGCGCCCGGTCACCCTCGAACGCCCCATGCCCGCCCTCGACCCGTACAGCGCCTCCACGGAGGCCGCCTCGTCCACCGCGTCCGAGGTCCGCTCCGAAACCCCCGTGGGCGGCGAGGCGGAGGTGACCCCGCGGCGGTCCGGCGTCTCGCTGGTCCGGTCGGAGGCGCCGACCGAGCGACGGCCGGTGCACGAGCCGCCGCCCGGGATGCCGCCCGGCGAACTGCCGGGCCCCGCCCGGCCGGCCGGTCCGAGCAGGCCGCACCGCCGACGCGCGGGCCTGCTCGCCGCCGCGGCGGCGGTCACCGCCGGTGCGGTGGTCGCGGTCGTCATCCTGCTGAACTCCGGTTCACCCGGCGGCAGTCAGGCGGACGGCTCGCCCACCCCGTCCGCCACCGTGTCCAAGTCCCCGAAGCCCACCGTCGAGGGCACGTCCCGGCCGCAGAGCCTGCCGCCGGGCGCGCACCGGGAGGCGGGCGGGTTCGCCTGGGCGACCCCCGAGGGCTGGCGCAGGGACGTCAAGACGGGCGCCGAGGTGCACTACACGTCCCCCGACGGCGCCCAGGAACTCGTCGCCAAGTCGTCGCTGGCGCGCGGCGATCTGATGGAGACCTGGCAGACCTCGGAGGAGCACGCCCACGAGGGCCAGGACTACCGGAAGATCCGCCTGGAGGAGACGAGGTTCCGCGACTACCCGGCGGTCGTCTGGGAGTACACCTTCACCCTGAAGGGCACGCGCTGGCACGCCCGGCTGCTCGGCTTCAACGCGGACGGCAAGTCGTACCAGATCAACACCTGGTACCAGCCCGCGATCGAGGAGCAGGCGGTGAAGACGTACGAGAAGGTCACGGACAGCTTCACCATCCTGTGACGGCAAGGGAGACGACACGGGAAAGGGGCCCCGCACGCGAGGCCCCTTCCTGTTGCAGCAGGGCGGGTCAGCCGACCTGGACCTCGTCGGACTCGTCGAGGTCGACGCGCACCTTCGCGGAGTCGGTGGCCCGGCGGGGGCCGACCTTCTCCCTGGCGAAGGCGATGACGAGCACGACCGCCGCGACCAGCAGCGACAGCAGCACGGTCTTGCGGCCGTCGTGCTCGGTGTCGGTCAGCATGTAGCCGAGCACGAACACGATCAGCGCGGCCGTCGCCCAGGTCAGATACGGGTACAGCCACATCTTCACGACCAGCTTCTCCGGCGCCTCGGCCTGGATGATCCGTCGCATGCGCAGCTGCGAGAAGCAGATGACGAGCCAGACGAACAGGGCCACGGCACCGCTGGAGTTGACCAGGAAGAGGAAGACGGAGTCGGGGAACCGGTAGTTGAAGAAGACGGCGACGAAGCCGAACACCACGGAGGCGACGATGGCGGCGAGCGGCACGCCACGGCCGGTGGTCCTCGCGAACGCCTTCGGCGCGTCCCCGCGCTCACCGAGCGAGTAGGCCATGCGGGAGGCCGTGTAGAGCCCGGAGTTGAGGCAGGACAGCACCGAGGTCAGCACGATGAAGTTCATGATCTGACCCGCGTGCGCGATGCCGAGGGAGTCGAGCGCGGCGACGTAGGAGCCGTCCTTCTTGATGGCCGGGTCGTTCCACGGCAGCAGCGTCACCACGACGAAGATCGAGCCGAGGTAGAAGACGGCGACCCGCCAGATGATGCTGTTGGTGGCCTTGGTCACGGCCTGCTGAGGGTTCTCGGACTCACCGGCGGCCAGGGTGGCGATCTCGCTGCCCATGAAGGAGAACACCACGAGCAGTACGCCGGTGAGGATCGCGCCGGCCCCGTGGGGGAGGAAGCCGCCGTGGTCGGTGAGGTTGCCGAGGCCGGCCTGGTCGCTGTCGACGCCGGGCAGCACGCCGAAGACGGCGAGGCCGCCGATGACGATGAACGCGGCGATCGCGACGACCTTGATCCCGGCGAACCAGAACTCGAACTCGCCGTAGGACCCGACGGAGACGAGGTTGGTGGCGGTCAGCACCACCATCACGATGAGGGCCCAGCCCCACTGCGGTACGGCGGGTATCCAGCCGTTGAGGATGACGGCACCGGCGGTGGCCTCCACGGCCAGCACGACGACCCAGAAGAACCAGTACAGCCAGCCGATGGAGAACCCGGCCCAGCGGCCGAGCGCGCGGTCGGCGTGCGCGGAGAACGACCCGGACGTGGGGTTGGCGGCCGACATCTCGCCGAGCATCCGCATCACCAGCACCACGAGCGTGCCGACGAGCGCGTACGACAGGAGGATGCCGGGTCCTGCGGTGGCGATACCGGAGCTGGATCCGACGAACAGACCGGCACCGATGACTCCACCGATGGCGATCATGGACAGATGACGGTTCTTGAGTCCGGCCTGGAGACCAGTCATGCGGGGAGTTCCTTTGTGCCGGGTGTGGGGGACGGTTCAATGAATCAGAGGCAAATAGATAAATGAACCTTCGATTCCAGATCGTTACTTGAGGTTTTCATGAGGTTGTGTGCCTGAAGCCCCTGTTTTCCGGGCTGACACCCGGGGCTGCTGCCCCGAAACCTTCGTGTCACACTCATCCCATGCGCGTGTATCTCGGCTCCGACCATGCGGGCTTCGAACTCAAGAACCACCTCGTCGACTGGCTCAAGGCGGCCGGTCACGACCCCGTGGACTGCGGTCCCCACATCTACGACGCCCAGGACGACTACCCGCCCTTCTGCCTCCGCGCCGCGGAGAAGACGGCTGCGGACCCCGACGCCCTCGGCATCGTGATCGGCGGCTCCGGCAACGGCGAGCAGATCGCCGCGAACAAGGTCAAGGGCGTCCGCGCGGCGCTGGCCTGGAGCGAGGAGACCGCGTCGCTGGGCCGCCAGCACAACAACGCCAACGTCGTCGCAGTGGGCGCGCGCATGCACACCACGGAGGAGGCGACGAAGTTCATCGAAACCTTCCTCGCCACCCCGTTCTCCAACGACGCCCGCCACATCCGCCGCATCGAAATGCTCGCCGACTACGAGAAGACGGGCGACCTCCCCCCGATCCCGCCGCACCACCCCCAGCAGTAACTCCCACGGGGCCTTGTTTTTCAGCCCGTCCGGCGTTTGAGGACAAGGCCCCTTCAGGGCCGTCGGGGGTCCAGGGGGCGGAGCCCCCTGGGTGCGGGGTCGAAGGGGCGGCAGCCCCTGGAGGATGGGACGGGTAGGGGCGGCGGGGGCGAGGAAAAAGCTTGGTACCCACGCCCCACCCGCCCAAGGACCAAAGAGGAGCCACCGTGCCGGAGGGGCACACGATCCACCGCCTGGCCAAGGACTACGCCGCAGCGTTCCAAGGCAGAAAAACCCAGGTGACCAGCCCCCAGGGCAAGTTCACCGACGCCGCAGACCTCCTGACCGGCGCGGAACTCACCCACACCGAAGCCCACGGCAAACACCTCTTCCTGGGCTTCCGAGCCACCGACTGGATCCACATCCACCTCGGCCTCTTCGGCAAGGTCACCCTCGGCCCGACCCCCGCACCCCCACCCACCGACACGGTCCGCCTACGCCTCGCGAACCCCACGTCGTACGTGGACCTCCGCGGCCCCACCACCTGCGCCCTCATCACCCCCACCGAGAAGCAGGCGATACACGACCGCCTCGGCCCCGACCCCCTCCGCGCCGACGCCGCCCCCGAGACCGCGTACCGCAGAATCTCCCGCAGCCGTACGACGATCGCCGCCCTGCTGATGGACCAGAAGGTCATCGCGGGCGTAGGCAACGTCTACCGCGCCGAAGTCCTCTTCCGGCACCGCATCGACCCGTACCGCACCGGAAACACCCTCACCCCGCGGGAGTGGGACGCGATCTGGCGGGACCTCGTCGACCTGATGCACGAGGGCGTGAAGAACAACCGCATCGACACCGTCCGCCCCGAACACACCCCGGAGGCGATGGGCCGCCCGCCCCGCGTCGACGACCACGGCGGCGAGGTGTACGTCTACCGCAGGGCCAACCTCCCCTGCCACATCTGTGGCGGCGAGATCCGCACCGCCGACCTCGCCGCCCGCAACCTCTTCTGGTGCCCGACCTGCCAGAAACCCTGACGCGCGGAACCCGCGGGCGCCGCAGGAGCCGTAGCAGCTGCCGAAGCCGCAGAAGCCGCCGTCCGATCCGTCAGAACCGTCAGAACCCGTGCGGCAGCCAGGGCGCCACGGCACTGCCGAACCCCACGGCCGCCTCCCCGAGCGCCCCGCGCCGAAGTTCCCGCACCCGCCCGGCGGCCGCCAGCCCGGCCAGGCTCACCCCACCGAGATACGCCGACCCCAACTCCCGTACGGACAACGAGAGATCGGCCGCGTCGGTGGT
This sequence comes from Streptomyces sp. RG80, assembly GCF_040446465.1. Lineage (NCBI taxonomy): Bacteria > Bacillati > Actinomycetota > Actinomycetes > Kitasatosporales > Streptomycetaceae > Streptomyces > Streptomyces sp. RG80. The sequence goes on from NZ_JBEAAJ010000007.1 coordinate 196,938, forward strand.
CCGCTCGCAGGACGCCCCCTTGGCGTCCCCGCTCAGCCGCCACCGCCCCGCGTTCCACGGACAGAACTCGTCGGACACCTCGAACACCACGTCCACCGGCGCCTGATAGGTCCGCGCCTCCAGCGCGGCCCCCACCTCCACCAGCCGCACATGCAGCGAGTCCCGCACCCGCAGCGAACACCGCCGGATGTCGGAGACCAGGTACTGCCAGGCGTCGTCCACCGGCCGCACCCCGGTCACCAGCGTCGACGTGAGGTCGATGTCGAACAGGAACCGCCACAGCGCCGCGTACGTCTCGGGATCGAGCGCCTCGAGATCCCGCAGGATCACCTTCCCCTGCGGCCCGGTCGGCTCCCAGTCCGGCTTGACGCGGAAGCGGGTGTACCCCACGACCTCTCCGTCCCGCTCCGCGACCACGCACTGAAGCGGTGAGGCCCCGTCCCGGTCGCTCTCCGGGTCGAGCAGCATCAGCCGCTCCCAGCCGGGAGTCCGCGCCAGCATCCCCGGCCGCTCCGGCACCACCCGCGCGTACACCGCCTCGCACGCGGCCAGCACCTCGGCGGGCTTGGCGTACCGCAGCCGTACGTCGTCCGTCCCCGGCGGCACGGACAGCCGCACCCGCTGGGTGTCGATCTCGGCGCCGGCGTTGAACGTACCCGCGCCGTACCCGAACCGCCCGTAGATGGCGGGCTCGGAGGCGGTCAGCACGGCCAGCGGCCAGCCCCATTCCCGTACGTCGTCCAGCTGCCGGCGCATCATCGCGGTGAGCAGACCGCGCCTTCGGTGGGTCGCGGCCACGCTGACCATGGTCACGCCCGCCGCCCGCACCGAGGCGCCCCCGGGTACCGTCAGCCGGAAGCTGAAGGCCCCCGCGGTGCCGACGCACGCGTCACCGTCCCAGACGGCGAGGGAACGGTCGATCTCGGTGAGGGAGTTCCACAACTCCCGTTCCTCGGACGACTCCGGGACCCCGCCGAAGGCGCGGATCAGGGTGTCGTACCACTCGTTCCACTCTTCCCGCCGCAGCACCCGCAGGTCGGTCGCCAAGTCAGAAGCCATGGACCATGCCTACCAGGGCATTGCGGGACGAGCCAGGGAATTTCTCCTTGGTGGCGGCGCGGTGGCCTTCCGTGAAGTTCACTGTGAAGTTGAACCTCGGACGGGGGACAAGTGGGACCTCCCGTGCCAAGCAGCTGGTCCGATGGATAGGGTCCCGAACTAATGGCAGCAGGACGAGAGCGGCGCGCGGAAGCCGAGACGTTCACGGCCCGGTTGAAGATGCAGTGGCACCGGGCCCGCGTCGGCCTGCGCAGAAGCGCCGTGGACTACTTCCGCGGGGACGGCTCGGACTGGGTCGCGCTGGCCGGTCTGCTCCTGACGATCCCGCTGATCGCGGCCACCACTTTGATGAACTCGGTGTGGTGTTCCCCGGCCGCCCTGGTCCTCCCGATCGTCGCGGGCGGCCTGCTGCTGCGCCCGGCGAGCCTGCTGGGCCTGTACGCGGCGGCGGCGACGGCACTGATCATCGAATCGGTGCAGCTGGGCCCGTACACCGAAGGCCCCTCCCGGGTCACCCCGGGCATCGTCCTCGTGGTGGCCGCGTGCGGCTTCTTCGGGCTGCTCATCGCCCAGTTCCGCAGCCGGGTCGGCGTGCCCTGGCGGCGCGGCGGCACCATGCTCTTCGACCTCCGCGAACGCATCCGGGTCCAGAGCAAGCTCCCCAAGCTGCCCCCGGGCTGGCACCGGGAGATGGCCCTGCGACCGGCGGGCGGCCAGTCCTTCTCGGGCGACTTCGTGGTCGCGGCCCGCACCAACGGCGGCCGCACGATGGAGGTGGTCCTGACGGACGTCTCCGGCAAGGGCATGGACGCGGGCAGCCGCGCCCTGCTCCTGTCCGGCGCCTTCGGCGGCCTCCTGGGCAGCCTGCCCCCGCACGCCTTCCTCCCGGCGGCCAACGGCTACCTCCTGCGCCAGGACTGGGACGAGGGCTTCGCGACCTCCATCCACCTGGTCCTGGACCTGGACTCCGGCGACTACGAGCTCTACTCCGCGGGGCACCCCCCGGGCCTGCAACTGAGCGCGGGCAGCGGCCGCTGGGAGGAGAAGGCCGCGGAGGGCCCCCTCCTCGGCGTGTACGACGGTGCCCAGTTCGACCCGGTCAAGGGCTCCCTGCGCCCGGGCGACGTCCTGATGCTCTTCACCGACGGCCTGGTGGAGACCTCCGACCGCGACATCGTCGAGGGCATCGACCGCCTCACCGGCGAGGCCGACCGCTATGTGGCCGGCGGCTTCCACGGCGCGGCCTGGCACCTGATCGAGGCCGTCGCCAAGGACGTCAACGACGACCGAGCCCTCCTGCTCATCTGCCGCGAGGGCCCGACAGCCCTGGCCGCGAACCTCTGAGCGGCCCCCCGGAAGGGCGGGACCGATCACGGGGTGGGGTTTACCCCCGCCCCGATCCGCCAGCCGTCCTCATCGCTCCGCCCTCCCGCGATCCGTAGCTTCGAAGCATGACGACGGACCGGAACGAATCAGGCATGCCGCGCGAATGGGCCGTAGAGCTGCACGGAGTGCACCGGCGCTACGGCCGTGGCCGCACCGCCGTCCACGCCCTGCGCGGTGTCGACCTGACCCTCGCGCCCCGCACGTTCACCGCGGTCATGGGACCCTCCGGCTCCGGCAAGTCCACCTTCCTGCAATGCGCGGCGGGCCTGGACCGCCCCACCTCCGGCACCGTCCGCCTCGGCGGCACGGAGATCACCGGCATGAAGGAGAACAAGCTCACCGCGCTGCGCCGGACCCGGCTCGGCTTCGTCTTCCAGGCCTTCAACCTGCTGCCCTCCCTCACCGTCGAGCAGAACGTCGACCTGCCGACGCGCCTCGCGGGCCACCGCCCCGACCGCCGGCGCACCGCCGACGTCCTCGCCCAGGTCGGACTGACCGACAAGGCCCGCCGCCGCCCAGGGCACCTCTCCGGCGGCCAGCAGCAGCGCGTCGCCATCGCCCGCGCCCTGGTCACCCGCCCCGACGTCGTCTTCGCCGACGAGCCCACCGGCGCCCTGGACACCACCACGGCCGCCGAGATCCTGTCCCTCCTCCGCGACGCGGTCGACACCCAGGGCGCCACGGTCGTCATGGTCACCCACGACCCGACAGCCGCGGCCTGGGCCGACCGAGTCCTCTTCCTCGCGGACGGCGAACTGGCAGACCACCTGGACCGAGCCACCCCGGACCGGATAGCGGCCCGCATGACCAGCCTGACGGCGCCACGGACCGACGTACCAGCAGCGGCCTGACGGAGATACCGGCGAGTTTCTCCACGAACGACCACCTGACCCACGTAGGGGCGCGGGGAACTGCGCGACACGCCCCCACGGACCCGCACCCGACGACGGAGGAACCCCGATGCTCGCCCCCAACGGCCTGGCCCGCGCAGCGCTCCGCTTCCGCCCCGCCGCGTTCGTCGGCACCTTCGTCGCCCTCGCCATGGCCGCCCTGGTCGTGTCGGCCTGCGGCATCCTCCTGGAGACCGGCATCCGGGCGAAGGTCCCGGCCGGCCGCTACGCGAACGCCCCGGTCGTGGCCGCCGCCGAGCAACGCGCCCCCTACGGCAAGGGCGACAGCGCGGACAGCGAACCGCTCCCGGACCGCGCCCGCCTGGACGCCGCCTTGGTAGCGAAGGCCGCCGAGGCGCCCGGAGCCCGCACCGCGGTCGCCGACGTCACCTTCGCGGTGATCGGCCCCGAGGGCACCGCCCTGACCGCGCACAACTGGTCCGCCACCGCCTTCACCGGCGAACACCTCACGGCGGGCCGCGCCCCCGGACCGGGCGAGGTCGTCCTGGACCACGCCCGCACCGGAGACCGGGTCACCCTCACGACCCCCACCGGAACCCGCGCCTACCGGGTCTCCGGCACTACCGACACCGCGCAGGCCTGGTTCGCGGACCAGGAGGCCCTACGGCTCTCCGGGCATCCGGGCCGTGTCGACGCCATCGCCGTACTCCCCGAGCCCGGCGTGTCCACCGAGACCCTTGCCGCCCAGGTGACCCGAGCCCTCGGCGGCAAGGCCAAGATCCACACCGGCAGCTCCCGCGGCACCGTGGCGGACCCCGCCCTCGACGAGGGCAAGGAGATCCTCATCGCCCTCGGCGCCTCCTTCGGCGGCACCGCCACCCTGGTCGCCATGTTCACCGCGGCCGGCACCGTCGCCCTCGCCGTCGGCCAGCGCGCCCGCGAGTTCGCCCTGCTGCGGGCCATCGGCACCAGCCCGCGCCAGATCCGCCGCACGATCGCCACCGAGGCCCTCCTGGTCGCCCCCCTCGCGGGCGTGGCCGGCTGCGTCCCCGGAGCCGCCCTGGCCGCCTGGTGGTTCGGGCAGCTGCGGGACAGGGGAGCGGTCCCGGCACCCGTCGACCTCGCCGTCTCCTGGATCCCGCTGGTCGCCGCGGTCGGCGCCGTGCTCCTCACCGCGCTGCTCGCCGGGTACATGGCGGCCCACCGCAGTTCCCGCATCAAGCCCGGCCAGGCCCTCAGCGAGGCCTCCGTGGAGCCCCTGCGCATCGGCTGGATCCGCACCCCGCTCGGCATCGCCGCGGCGGCGGGCGGCTGTGTCTGCGCGGGCCTGGCCGCCTCGACGACCGGCGAGGACGCGGCCAACGCCGCGCTCGGCATCGTCATGCTGTTCATGCTGGCCGTGGCCCTGCTCGGCCCGCTGGTCGCCCGCGCCTGCGCGGCCCTGTTCGGTCTCCCGCTGCGCGGCGCCGGCGCCTCCGCCGTACTGGCGGCCGCCAACGCCCGTACGAACTCCCGCCGGCTGGCCTCCGCGATCACGCCGATCGTGCTCGCCATGGCGTTCTCCTCGGTGCTGCTCTTCCTGCACACCAGCGAGGACCATGTCACTGCCGAGCAGCAGCGCGACGGGATCACCGCCGACCACATCGTCACCGCCGACGGCCCGGGCCTGGCCCCCGACGCCGTACGACGGGCCGAGCGCGCCCCCGAAGTCACCGCCGCCGTCGGCCTGTTGAAGACCTCGGTGCTCGTCCCGGGCTCCGGCGGCACCCTCCAGGCCGCCACCGCCCAGGGCGTCACGGGCTCCGCGCGCGATCTGGCGGCCGTACAGGACCTGGACGTCAGGGAGGGCCGGCTCTCCCTGGCCCCTGGCGAGATCGCAGTGGACGCCGCCCTCGCCGGCGACGCGGACGTCGAGGTCGGCGACCGCCTCCCGATCCGGCTGCCCGACGGCACCCGGGCCGAGCCGCGGATCGTGGCGACGTACGGACGCGGCATGGGCCTGTCGCAGGTGACGATGGCCCGTACCGACCTGGCCACCCATGTCACCTCCGCCTTCGACGCGGAACTGTGGACGAAGGGCGGCACCGGAGCCGGTCTGAAGGAACTCGGTACGGTCCTGGCCCGCGCCGACTACACCACCGCCCAGTCCGTGGACCGCAAGCTCAACGCCTGGGCGAACCACGTCATGGCGGCCGTCCTCGGCGGCTTCGCGGCCGTCGCCGCCGGCAACACCCTGGTGATGACGGTCCTCGACCGGCGCCGCGAACTCGGCACCCTCCGCCTCATCGGCTCCACCCGCACCCAGGTACTGCACATGATCCGCTGGGAGGCCCTGCTGGTAGCCCTCGCGGGCATCGCCCTCGGCACGGCGATCGCGCTCGCCACCCTCGTCCCGATGATGAAGGGGCTGACGGGACAGGGGCCCTACATCCCGCCACTGATGTACGGCTCGCTCGTCGCGGCGATCCTCGCCCTGGGCCTGGCCGCGGCCGGCCTCCCGGCCCGCGCGGCGCTGCGCGGGGAGACACTGGAGCCGTGACCGACACACCGCGCACGCTGACCCCGGCCGAGGTCGAGACCCTCGCCCGCACCGCCCACGAGGGCCAGACCGACAAGGCGGGCCGGCCCTACGCCGAGCACCTCCAGGCGGTCGCCGACGGCGTACGCGCCCGGGGCGGCGACGCCGAGCAGATCGCGGCCGCCTGGCTGCACGACGCCGTCGAGGACGACGCCCTCTCCGAGCGGTGGCTTCAGGAGGCCGCGCTGAGCCGTCGTACCAAGGACATCGTGCTCGCGGTCACCAAGCGGGCCGGAGAGCCGCCCGAGGCGTACGCCGCACGGATCCTGGCCACTCCCGGCGCGCTGCTGGTGAAGCAGGCGGACCTGGCGCACAACGCCGACCCGGCACGCCTCGCGGTCCTGGACGAGTTCACCCGGAAACGACTGACCGAGAAGTACGCGCGGATGCGCGCACTTCTCGGTCTGAGGGACGAGTAGCCGGCAGCTAGGCCAGGACCTTCTCGCGGCGCTCGGTCTGCTGCCGCTCCCGGGCCAGTTCGGCGGCGTCCCGCTTGAAGGCCCACTCCATCTTCGGCTCCATCGCGAACCGGAAGACCCGCTGCACCGGCTTGGTGCACAGCACGGTGACGACGGCGGCCGCGAGGACGCTCACGGCGATCTCGCCGAGCGGGCGGTGCAGCCACGGGTGCTCGAACCAGCCCTGGTAGTCACCGGCCTTCACCAGGAAGCCGTGCAGCAGATAGCCGTACAGCGTGCCCGCGCCGAGTGCCGTGAACCACATCCGGCGACGGGGCGTCCAGGCGAAGAAGCAGGCGGTCAGCAGCAGCGAGCAGCCGAACATCGCCAGCACCATGACCGGCCCGGCCCACCACGGCGCGCCCAACTCCTGCGCGGAGTCCCGGTGGTAGAACCACGCGGTGTTCATCCGCGGCACCGCCCACCAGGCGACGGCGAGCGCGGCGGCGAACACCGGCACCGAGAGCATCCGCACCGTGCGGGTGCGCACCCGGTGGAAGTGCTCGGGCTTCATGCACAGGCCCAGCACGAAGTACGGCAGGAACTGCAGGACCCGCTGAAGGTCCAGGTCGTCGCCGATCGACGGCGCGACGGAGGCCAGCATGGCGATGCCGAGCGCGAAGGGCAGCGGCCAGCGGATCATCTTCAGGATGGGGGTGGCCATCCGCCAGACGAACAGCGCGCACAGGAACCAGGTCAGGTACCAGGGGTCGAGCAGACTGATGTCCTTGCCGGGGTCGTCACCGGCCACGCGCGCGAAGAGGACGTAGGCGGTCTCGAAGACGATGTACGGCACCGCGACACCGGTGATCAGCCGCCGGAGCCGGTCGGGACGCATGTCGAAACTGCGCGAGAAGAAGCCGGAGATGATGATGAACGCCGGCATGTGGAACGAGTACACGACCGTGTACACGCCCTCCAGGATCCGGCTGTCGCCCTTGAGCGGTTCCCAGGCGTGGCCTATGGCCACCAGCACGATCGCCAGGTACTTGGCGTTGTCGAAGAAGGCGTCGCGCTGCTTGCCGGCGGGCCTGGCCGGCTGTTCGCTTTGCTGTTTGAGGGGCGAGCGCGGACTCGGCACTCCCGATGCCGACGGCCTGGCAGGGGGGAGCGGCGCTCTGCCGCGTGCGGGGGACGAGGCAGCGTGGAACATCTGAGGCACCCTAGCGTCGTCTGTGGGTTTTCGTAAAACCCGCGAGGTCATTCCTGGTTATTCGCTTCGAGTGCCCAGGAAATCGAGCGGTTGACGCCTGGGGAACGTGACGGTCAACACACCTGACGGGCAAGGAATATCGTCCCCGCAAGCGTCAACTTGGTGGGATTCATCCTGACTAAATAGGGCATAAGACCAGCAGGCGACTCCGGCGGAATGTCCGCTTCCTGTGGCTGCGGCGACTATTCGAATTCCCTGCGAACAGGTTGTGTGGAGACCGAAACGATCCAGTCGAATTACCTGTGTGGGTGACGTGCGAACCCACTCTCGAATTCCTGTACGGAACAAGGTGTGTTGGCCGAGCGGCCGACCGGCGCCGCACAGATCGGGCACAGGTGTGGTCAACGATGCCTCACCTGCCGCATAGAGCGGCTTGGTTGGTGGCACGATGGTTCTGGCGGGGGTGCGCGGGGCCGGCACCCCCGGGCCGGGAGCGGACCGACCGAGGGTGTGTGATCAGTTGTGGCCATTTCGCTGTCAGTGGTGTTGCTGATGGGGATCATCATGGTGGTGTTGATCCGTGGCGGATCCCTCAAGGCCGGACCCGCCGTCGTGGCCGTGCTGTTCGGCTTCTTCCTCGCCTCTACGGGCATGGCCGACGACATCCAACGCTTCCTCAACTCGATAGCGGAGACCATCAACTCCATCCAGTTCTGAGCCCGGTGGACCCGTGACGCTAGGCTGATCCGCCCGGTCACGGGGGCCGGGGGACGGACAACAGGGGGACGTACGGGGATGGCGCTGCGCGACTCGGACCCGGCGGAGGTGGGCGGTTACCGCATCGAGGACCGGCTGGGCAGCGGCGGAATGGGCGTGGTCTACCTCGCCCGCTCCGCGTCCGGCCGCCGTCTCGCCGTCAAGGTCGTACACGGCCAGTACGCGGACGACGACGAGTTCCGTGCCCGGTTCCGCCGCGAGGTGGCCGCCGCCCGTCAGGTCAGCGGCGCCTTCACCGCCCCCGTCGTGGACGCGGACGCCGACGCGCCGCGCCCCTGGATGGCCACGCTCTACATACCGGGCTCCAACCTCGGCACCCACATCCACGACAACGGCCCGCTGCCCCTGCCCCGCCTGCGGGAGCTGGCCGCGGGCCTGGCCGAGGCCATCCGCGACATCCACCGCGCGGGAGTGGTCCACCGGGACCTGAAGCCGGCCAACGTGATGCTCGCCGACGACGGCCCCCGCGTCATCGACTTCGGCATCTCCCGCGCCACCGAGTTCGCCGCCTCCGACGTCCTCACCCAGACCGGCCGCGTGATGGGCACCCCGCCCTTCATGTCCCCGGAACAGTTCTCCGCGCCCCAGGACGTCGGCCCGGCCGCCGACATCTTCTCGCTGGGCGCGGTGGTCGCCTACGCCGCCTCGGGCCGCGGCCCCTTCGACAGCCCGAGCCCGTACGAGACGGCGATCCGCGTCGTGGAGGGCACCCCCGAACTCGACGGCGTCCCCACCGAGTTGCTCCCCTTCATCAACCTCTGCCTCGAAAAGGAACCCAAGTCCCGCCCTACGGCGGACGAGTTGCTACGGCTGCTCAGGGACGGCGACTGGCCGACCCCGAGCGACCCCCAGGCGCCGGCCGACACCGACGGGCCCCGCCGCCGCGGCCGCCGGTGGCCGGCCGTCGCGGCAGCCGCCCTCGCCCTCGCGGCAGCGGCCACCACGACAGTGGCCCTCACCGGCGACGACTCCGCCCCGGGAAACCTGCCGACCGGCTGGAAGGCCTGGCACGGACAGGCGAAGGACCCCAGCGTCGACAAGGAGCCGCTGGGCGCCGGCGGCCCCTTCAACCGCTGCGTCGCCTCCGACGGGACGTCCCTGGTGTGCGCGGGCGACGAGGTCCTGGCGACCCGCTTCGCCCTGGCGGACGGCCGCAACACCTGGGGCCGGCCCGTCGACGCCACGGCCGACGACATCGGCACCAGCAGCTCCGCCGGAGGCACGATCATCGGCGCCCGCGACGGCCGCGTGTACGCCTACGGTGCCGACGACCGGTCCGTGGGCGACGAAGAGGCGACTCCGACCCGCTACACGGTCCAGTCCCTGGACACCAGGACCGGCAAGGTCATCTGGAAGACCGTCACCGGCGACAGCGACGAGGCCGCGGAGCCGAGCAGCAACCACGGCGCCTCCGTAGCCGTGCCGGAGGGCGTGATCACCTCCTACGGCAAGAAGGGGGAGCAGTACGCCCTCCTCGACGCCGACGACGGCAGGATCCGCTGGAAGCGGAAGTTCCCCGCGCCGAACGAGCAGGTGTGCCTGCTCCGCAGCGCCGCCCGGCACGGGTATCTGGTCTGCCAGAAGTGGACGGCCGAGGACGTCAGCAGCACGGACATCACACAGCTCGACCCGGCCACCGGCCGAGCCCGCTGGAGCGTGCACGTCAAGGGGGAGAAGGACATCGTCGGACAGGTCGACGGACGCCTGATCCTGCTCGCCACGACCGGCGCGCAACGCACGGTGACCCTCGTCAACGCCTCGTCCCACATCCAGACGAGCGTACGGCTGTCCCGGTCCCAGCCCGAGGGCTCGACCCCGGCCCTCCTGCGCGGCAGGCTCTACTTCACGCTCTCCAGCGGCGGCGTCCGCGCGGTCGACCCACGCACCGGGGAGCAGCTCTGGTCGAGCGACTCGGGTGTGGAACAGGCAGGCCCTCCCATCGCCTCGGCCACCCACCTCTACATCTCGTCCGTCAGCGGCCGCCTCGCCGCCCTCGACCTCGACACCGGCACGGTCGAGGCCACCCTCAAGGGCCGGGACGACAGCGGCGCCATCGACTTCCCCGACATCTCCGCCCCACCGGTCCTCGTCGGCGACGCCCTCTACATCCCGTACGGCATCCGCTCCGTCTACACCGTGGACGTACGAACCCTCTGACCCCGCAAAACCCGAAGGGCCCGGTTCCTCGGAACCGGGCCCTTCGCAGTACAGAGCGGGCGACGGGAATCGAACCCGCGTAGCTAGTTTGGAAGACTAGGGCTCTACCATTGAGCTACGCCCGCACAGGACGCGCCGCAGGTCAGGTGACCGCGGCACAGAAGGCATCGTAGCGGGTCGGGGACCCTTGCCGCACACCCTGTTAATGCGGCGTCTTCACTGCCTGCGGGCATGTACCCTACGTGTCGCACCAGACGGGGTGTGGCGCAGCTTGGTAGCGCGTCCGCTTTGGGAGCGGAAGGCCGTGGGTTCAAATCCCGCCACCCCGACCACTGACCGGCCATGGGCGGCCCCGGCGCGATCTTCGGGCCTGATCGCCTTTGGGGGCGGGTAGCCGCTGCGGTTACTATGCAAGCTGCGCGCCCGTGTGTCTCTCGTCTGATGTAGTCCTGGGCGGCTAATCCGCCGGAGCCGTTCTGGCCCCGGCAGAATCCAAGAAGTCAGCCACAAGGAGACCGAACCGTGAAGAGCGCCGTGGAGACCCTGAACCCGACCCGGGTTCGGCTCACTGTCGAGGTGCCCTTCGAGGAGCTCAAGGACAGCCTCGACGCGGCGTACAAGAAGATCAACCAGCAGGTCACGGTGAAGGGCTTCCGCAAGGGCAAGATCCCGGCACGCGTCATCGACCAGCGGTTCGGCCGTGGCGCCGTGCTGGAGGAGGCCGTCAACGACGCGCTTCCGAAGTTCTACACCGAGGCCGTCAACGAGGCCGAGATCGACGTCCTGGGCCAGCCCGAGGTCGACATCACCGAGCTGAAGGACGGCGACACGCTGAACTTCACCGCCGAGGTCGACATCCGCCCCTCCCTGGAGCTCCCCGAGGACTTCTCCTCCATCGAGGTCGAGGTCGACGCCGTCGAGGTCACCGAAGAGGACATCGACAAGTCGGTCGAGCAGCTCCGTGAGCGCTTCGCCTCCACCTCCCCGGTCGAGCGGGCCGCCGAGGACGGCGACGTCGTCACGATCGACCTGGAGGCCAAGGTCGACGGCGAGGTGCTCGAGGACGGCGTCGCCAGCGGCGTCTCCTACACCATCGGCTCCGGCGAGCTCCTCGAGGGCATCGACGACGCCGTGAAGGGCCTGGAGGCCGGTGGCGAGGCCACCTTCACCTCCGAGCTCAAGGGCGGCTCCGCGGCCGGCAAGGAGGCCGAGGTCACCGTCAAGGTCACCCAGGTCGCCGCCCGCGAACTGCCCGAGCTGGACGACGAGTTCGCGCAGCTCGCCTCCGAGTTCGACACCCTCGACGAGCTGAAGGCCGACAGCCGCAAGCGCCTCGAGAACATGAAGCAGTACGACCAGGCCACGCAGGCCCAGGAGCGCGTCCTGGAGAAGCTGCTGGAGCTCGTCGAGGTGCCCGTCCCCGAGAAGCTGCTCGAGGACGAGGTGAACACCCGTAGGCACAACCTCGAGCACCACCAGCTCGGTCAGATGGGCCTCGACCTCGAGAAGTACCTCGAGATCCAGGGCAAGACGGTCGAGGAGTTCGACACCGAGACCAAGGACGCCGCGGTCAAGGGCATCAAGACCCAGTTCGTCCTCGACGAGCTGGTCAAGCGCGAGAAGCTGAACGTCAACCAGGAGGAGCTCACCGAGCACCTCATGCGCCGCGCCGCCTCCTCCGGCATGTCCCCCGACCAGTTCGCCCAGGCGGTCGTCGAGGGCGGCCAGGTTCCGCTCCTGGTCGGCGAGGTCGCCCGCGGCAAGGCCCTGGCCGTCGTGGTCGAGGCCGCCACGGTGAAGGACACCAACGGCGAGGTCATCGACCTGGACGACGAGGACGAGGTCGACGAGGTCGAGACGGCCGCCGAGGTCGCCGCCGAGGCCACCGAGGCGGACGCCACCGAGGCCGACGAGAAGACCGAGGGCTGACCACGCCCACGGCGCCCTGCACGTCGTAGGAAAGGCCCCTGGGGACATGTTCCCGGGGGCCTTTCCCGCCTTCGGCGGCTACGCCCCCGGCGAACACCCCAGGAACCGGGATGGCACGGCCGGGCCTGCGCGTTAGGGTCCATGAGTACGAGGGCAGGGGAGTCTCCGACACTGCCCAGCCCCGGCAGGAACACGTGAAGACGGCCCGGCGCCGTCGTAAGACGAGCAGGTGGATACGTGACGAATCTGATGCCTTCAGCCGCCGGCGAGCCTTCCATCGGTGGTGGCCTCGGCGACCAGGTCTACAACCGGCTGCTCAACGAGCGGATCATCTTCCTCGGCCAGCCGGTCGACGACGACATCGCGAACAAGATCACCGCACAGTTGCTGCTCCTTGCCGCCGCGGACCCCGACAAGGACATCAACCTCTACATCAACAGCCCCGGCGGCTCGATCACGGCCGGCATGGCGATCTACGACACCATGCAGTTCATCAAGAACGACGTGGTGACCATCGCCATGGGCCTCGCCGCCTCCATGGGGCAGTTCCTCTTGAGCGCGGGCACCCCGGGCAAGCGCTTCGCGCTGCCGAACGCCGAGATCCTGATCCACCAGCCCTCCGCGGGTCTGGCGGGCTCCGCGTCCGACATCAAGATCCACGCCGAGCGGCTGCTGCACACCAAGAAGCGCATGGCGGAGCTCACCGCCCAGCACACCGGTCAGACGTTCGAGCAGGTCACCCGCGACTCCGACCGCGACCGCTGGTTCGACCCCGAGGAGGCCAAGGAGTACGGCCTCATCGACGACGTCATCACCGCGGCCGTCAACATGCCGGGCGGCGGCGGCACCGGGGCCTGAGGCCCCCTGCAAGCCCCCAGCCGACCGCCTAAGCTCCTAGGAGACAGACAGTGAACGACTTCCCCGGCAGCGGCCTGTACGACCGCACGCGCGCCGAGTACACGGGCCCCTCGGCGGAGTCCCGTTACGTCATCCCGCGCTTCGTCGAGCGCACCTCGCAGGGCATCCGCGAGTACGACCCGTACGCGAAGCTCTTCGAGGAGCGCGTGATCTTCCTCGGCGTCCAGATCGACGACGCCTCCGCCAACGACGTCATGGCGCAGCTGCTGTGCCTGGAGTCGATGGACCCCGACCGGGACATCTCGGTCTACATCAACAGCCCCGGTGGCTCCTTCACCGCGCTGACGGCGATCTACGACACGATGCAGTTCGTGAAGCCGGACATCCAGACGGTCTGCATGGGGCAGGCGGCCTCCGCCGCGGCCATCCTGCTGGCCGCCGGCACCCCCGGCAAGCGCATGGCGCTCCCGAACGCCCGTGTGCTGATCCACCAGCCGTACAGCGAGACGGGCCGCGGTCAGGTCTCCGACCTGGAGATCGCCGCGAACGAGATCCTGCGGATGCGCGCCCAGCTGGAGGAGATGCTGGCCAAGCACTCCACCACGCCGATCGAGAAGATCCGCGAGGACATCGAGCGCGACAAGATCCTCACGGCCGAGGAGGCGCTCTCGTACGGCCTCGTCGACCAGATCATCTCCACCCGGAAGATGAACAACGCGGCCGTCCGCTAGTCGGAGGCTGTATTGTCTGCCGCCCCTTGGTCCGGTTCGTGTGCTTTGACACGCTGCACGTCAAAGTGAACCGCGCCAAGGGGGGCCCGAACGGGGGGCTCGGCAAGGTACCGTCGGAATAAGGCAGCACCAGGAGCCGCTGGACCTAGGCGTCTCCCAGGCGAAGGGGAAGCACACCGTGGCACGCATCGGTGACGGCGGCGATCTGCTCAAGTGCTCGTTCTGCGGCAAGAGCCAGAAGCAGGTCAAGAAGCTCATCGCAGGGCCTGGTGTGTACATCTGCGACGAGTGCATCGATCTCTGCAACGAGATCATCGAGGAAGAGCTCGCGGAGACGAGCGAGGTGCGCTGGGAGGAACTCCCCAAGCCCCGCGAGATCTACGAGTTCCTCGAGGGCTACGTGGTGGGCCAGGAGGCGGCGAAGAAGGCCCTGTCGGTCGCCGTCTACAACCACTACAAGCGCGTCCAGGCCGGCGAGAACGGCGGCGGCAACGGCCGTGACGACGCGATCGAGTTGGCGAAGTCCAACATCCTCCTGCTGGGCCCGACGGGCTCCGGCAAGACGCTGCTGGCGCAGACGCTGGCACGCATGCTCAATGTCCCCTTCGCCATCGCGGACGCGACCGCCCTCACCGAGGCGGGTTACGTCGGCGAGGACGTCGAGAACATCCTCCTGAAGCTCATTCAGGCGGCGGACTACGACGTCAAGAAGGCCGAGACGGGCATCATCTACATCGACGAGATCGACAAGGTGGCCCGTAAGAGCGAAAACCCGTCGATCACGCGTGACGTGAGCGGCGAGGGCGTCCAGCAGGCGCTGCTCAAGATCCTCGAGGGCACCACGGCCTCGGTCCCGCCGCAGGGCGGCCGCAAGCACCCGCACCAGGAGTTCATCCAGATCGACACGACGAACGTCCTGTTCATCGTGGGCGGTGCCTTCGCGGGCCTGGAGAAACTCATCGAGTCGCGGGCCGGCGCGAAGGGCATCGGCTTCGGGGCGACGATCCGCTCGAAGCGGGAGCTGGAGGCCAAGGACCAGTTCGAGGACGTCATGCCGGAGGACCTGGTGAAGTTCGGGATGATCCCGGAGTTCATCGGCCGTCTGCCCGTCATCACCTCGGTCCACAACCTCGACCGCGAGGCCCTCCTCCAGATCCTGGTGGAGCCGCGCAACGCGCTCGTCAAGCAGTACCAGCGCCTCTTCGAACTCGATGGCGTGGAGCTGGACTTCGAGCGCGAGGCCCTCGAGGCCATCGCCGACCAGGCCATCCTCCGCCAGACCGGCGCCCGAGGCCTGCGCGCCATCATGGAGGAAGTCCTCCAGGGCGTCATGTACGAGATCCCGTCCCGCAAGGACGTGGCCCGCGTCGTCATCACCGCCGACGTCGTCCACTCCAACGTCAACCCGACACTCATCCCGCGGGACGCCCGCAACGGCCGCGGCCCGGGCGAGGCGAAGACGGCGTAACTCCCGCCGCACACAAGGACGAACGAAGGGGCCCCGGTCAACCGACCGGGGCCCCTTCGCAGTTGAGTGCGTGCGTCAGACCTTGACGCGCACGTCCTTGCGGAGCTTGGCGGCCAGATCGGCCGCGTCCGACACCGACGTGCTCTTGCCCGCGACCAGGGCGGCCATGTCGTACGACACCACGTACGCGA
Source organism: Streptomyces sp. RG80 (assembly GCF_040446465.1). Taxonomy (NCBI): domain Bacteria; kingdom Bacillati; phylum Actinomycetota; class Actinomycetes; order Kitasatosporales; family Streptomycetaceae; genus Streptomyces; species Streptomyces sp. RG80. The sequence goes on from NZ_JBEAAJ010000007.1 coordinate 212,534, forward strand.
GCGTGCTGTGGTCACCCCAGACGCAGACCGGCATCGTGACCTTCTGGCCGGACTCGCTGGACTCCATCTCCTGGCACTTCATGATGCCGTTCTCGAAGCCGGCGGGCTTCTGCTCGGCGGGCGAGCCCACGAGCGTGACGCCGGAGTCCTTGTCCTTCTGGGACTCCTTCTTCAACTGGGCGAACATCGCGTCGACGACCTTCTCCGGGTCGTCGATGCTGCCGTAGACGCCCGCGAACGCCAGGTTCTTCGCGGTCATGCCCTCACCCGCGGAGTAGGCCGCGCTGACGTCCTTGGCGTCCTTGACGCCCCACGACTCCGCGTCCTTGACGTCGCTCTCGGTCAGCGTGTCGGCGTCGGAGTCGTCGCCCTTCTTGTACGAGCTGTCGATGACGGCAGCGGGCGTCGTCAGCTTGTACGTGCCGTCGTCCGCGATGTCCGACCCGCCGCTGCCCCCGCCCCCGAGCACCAGGGCCGCGCCCACGCCGATCGCCGCCACGACCGCCACCGCGCCGATGATGAGGCCGAGCTTCTTCTTGCCGCCGCCACCGCCGGGCACGGGCGGCATCGGGGCCGTGTAGGGCTGCTGCCCGTACGGCTGCTGGCCGTACGGCGGGGTCTGCGGCGGGACGCCGCCCTGCTGGGGGTAGCCGTAGCCCGGCTGCTGGGGCGGGGGAGCCTGCTGGGGGTAGCCGTAGCCGGGCTGGGGGGCCTGCGGCGGCTGTTGGCCGTACGGGCCCGGCTGACCGTACGGTCCGGGCTGCTGGGGCTGCCCGCCGTACGGGCCCGGCTGGTTGTGACTCATTACTGGGTTCCCCTCCAGATGCTTATGCGTTCCAGACATCCTGACGCAGCCACCCCGCACCCACCGCATCGGGGGGTGGCACCGTTACAGAACAAAGCCGTTTCGGGACACCCCCGCGACACCCCTAAACTGAGCCCGTGACCGAGAACGCTCAGCAGCAGCCATCAGCGCCCGACACCGAACTGCCGACCCAGTACGCGCCGGCCGAGGTAGAGGGGACGCTGTACGAGCGCTGGGTAGAACGGGGTTACTTCGCCGCCGACGCGAAGAACGACAAGCCCGCGTACACGATCGTCATCCCGCCGCCGAACGTCACCGGCTCCCTGCACCTGGGGCACGCCTTCCAGCACACGCTGATGGACGCCCTGACGCGCCGTAAGCGCATGCAGGGGTACGAGTCGCTGTGGCTGCCCGGCATGGACCACGCCGGTATCGCGACCCAGAACAAGGTCGAGCAGCAGCTCGCCGAGGAAGGCAAGTCGCGGCACGACCTCGGGCGCGAGGAGTTCGTCGAGCGCGTCTGGCAGTGGAAAGAGGAGTACGGCGGCAAGATCCTCGGACAGATGCGTCGCCTCGGCGACGGCGTCGACTGGGACCGTGAGCGGTTCACCATGGACGAGGGGCTGTCCAAGGCCGTCCTCACCATCTTCAAGAAGCTGTATGAAGACGAGCTGATCTATCGCGCCGAGCGCATCATCAACTGGTGTCCCCGGTGTCTGACCGCCATCTCCGACATCGAGGTCGAGTACCAGGAGGACGACGGCGAGCTCGTCTCCATCAAGTACGGCGAGGGTGACGAGACCCTCGTCGTCGCCACCACGCGCGCGGAGACGATGCTCGGTGACACCGCCGTCGCCGTTCACCCCGACGACGAGCGCTACCGGCACCTCATCGGCAAGCGGATCAAGCTGCCGCTGACCGACCGCACCATCCCCGTCGTCGCCGACACCCACGTCGACCCCGAGTTCGGCACCGGCGCCGTCAAGGTGACCCCGGCCCACGACCCCAACGACTTCGCCATCGGCCAGCGCCACGGCCTGGAGTCGATCACGGTCATGGACGAGCGTGCCGTCATCACGGTCCACGGTCCCTTCCAGGGCCTGGACCGCTTCGAGGCGCGCTCCGCCATCGTCGCGGCATTGCGCTCGCAGGGCCGGATCGTCGCCGAGAAGCGCCCCTACGTCCACTCCGTCGGCCACTGCTCGCGCTGCAAGACCACCATCGAGCCGCGCCTGTCCATGCAGTGGTGGGTCAAGGTCGGCCCGCTCGCCAAGGCCGCCGGTGACGCGGTCCGCGACGGCCGGGTCAAGATCCACCCCGAGGACATGTCGAAGCGGTACTTCGACTGGGTCGACAACATGCACGACTGGTGCATCTCGCGCCAGCTGTGGTGGGGCCACCGCATCCCGGTCTGGTACGGCCCCGACGGCGAGGTCGTCTGCGTCGGCCCCGACGAGGAGCCGCCGACCGGCGAGGGCTGGCACCAGGACACCGACGTCCTCGACACCTGGTTCTCCTCCGGCCTGTGGCCCTTCTCCACGCTCGGCTGGCCCGAACAGACCGCGGACCTGCGGAAGTTCTACTCCACCGATGTCCTGCTGACCGGCCACGACATCATCTTCTTCTGGGTCGCCCGGATGATGATGTTCGGCCTCTATGCGATGGACGGCGAGGTCCCCTTCAAGACCATCGCGCTGACCGGTCTGGTCCGTGACGAGCGTGGCAAGAAGATGTCGAAGTCCTTCGGCAACGTCGTCGACCCGCTCGACTGGATGGACAAGTACGGCTCCGACGCCGTCCGCTTCACCCTCGCCAAGGGCGCCAACCCCGGCACCGACGTCCCGATCGGCGAGGACTGGGTCCAGGCCTCCCGGAACTTCGCCAACAAGATCTGGAACGCCACGCGCTTCGCGCTGATGAACGGCGCGACGATCGAGGGCCCGCTGCCGGAGCCGGAGAAGCTGTCCGCCACCGACCGGTGGATCCTCTCCCGCCTCAACAAGACGATCGCCGAAGTCGACGCGTACTACGACGACTTCCAGTTCGCCAAGCTCGCCGACGGCCTGTACCACTTCGCGTGGGACGAGGTCTTCGACTGGTACGTCGAGCTGTCCAAGACGACGTTCATGGCGGGCGGCGAGGGCGCCAAGGTCTCCGGCCGGGTCCTCGGCGAGGTCCTCGACGTCACGCTCAAGCTGCTGCACCCGATCGTCCCGTTCGTCACCGAGGCCCTCTGGACCACCCTCACGGGCGGCGAGTCGGTCGTCATCGCGGACTGGCCGAAGGACTCGGGCTTCCGCGACGCCGCCGCCGAGCGGGAGATCGAGACCCTCCAGTCCGTCATCACCGAGGTCCGCCGCTTCCGCGCCGACCAGGGCCTCCAGCCCGGCCAGCGGGTGCCCGCGCGGCTGACTCTGGACGGCACGGCACTGGCGCCCCACGAGGCCGCCATCCGCCAGCTCCTCCGCCTCCAGCCGGAGGGCGACGCCTTCACGGCCACGGCGACCCTCCCGGTCTCCGGCGCCGAGGTCGCCCTCGACCTCTCCGGCACCATCGACGTCGCGGCGGAGCGCAAGCGCCTCGCCAAGGACCTCGCGGCCGCCGAGAAGGAGAAGGCCCAGGCGACGGCCAAGCTCGGCAACGAGGCGTTCCTGGCCAAGGCCCCGGACAACGTGGTCGACAAGATCCGCGGCCGCCTGGCCAAGGCGGACGAGGACATCGCCCGAATCCAGGCCCAGCTGGACCGCCTGCCGCAGGCGTAAGGGCTGTACGTCGATGAGGGCGCTGGGGGCTGCTGAGCTCCGGGCGCCCTCATCGCCCTCAGAGGCGCGGGGAACTGCGCGACCAGCCACACACGGCCCGCAGTCGCCGTGAACGACCGGCCACCCCACTCCCTAGGCGCTCTCCACCGCCCCCTCCGTAGACTGGCCCCGTGAGCGACACCGACCCCTTCGACGAGATCATCGACGCCGAGACCGACCGCGACCCCGACCTCGCGGTCATCGAGGCCGGCAGCCGCACCCTCCGCACCCAGGGCGCCCCGCCGGAGGCAGACGTGCCGGCCCGCCCCGAGGACCCGGAGGTCGACAAGGCGCTGCGCGCGGTCGAGGCGGACCTGGCCACGCGGTGGGGCGAGACCAAGCTGGAGCCCTCCGTCAGCCGTATCGCCGCGCTGATGGACGTCCTGGGCGACCCGCAGCGGTCGTACCCCTCCATCCACATCACGGGGACCAACGGCAAGACCTCCACCGCCCGCATGATCGAGGCCCTCCTCGGCGCCTTCGAGCTGCGCACCGGCCGGTACACCAGCCCCCATGTGCAGTCGATCACCGAGCGCATCAGCCTCGACGGGGCGCCGATCTCCGCCGAGCGGTTCATCGAGACGTACGACGACATCAAGCCGTACGTCGAGATGGTCGACGGGCAGCAGGAGTACCGGCTCTCCTTCTTCGAGGTGCTGACCGGCATGGCGTACGCCGCCTTCGCCGACGCCCCCGTCGACGTGGCCGTCGTCGAGGTGGGGATGGGCGGCTCCTGGGACGCCACCAACGTCATCGACGGGGACGTCGCCGTCGTCACGCCCATCGACCTGGACCACACGGACCGGCTGGGGGAGACCACCGGCGAGATCGCGGTGGAGAAGGCCGGCATCGTCAAGCAGGACGCGACGGTCATCCTGGCCCAGCAGCCGGTCGACGCCGCTCAGGTGCTGCTGAAGAAGGCGGTCGAGGTCGACGCCACGGTGGCTCGCGAGGGGCTCGAGTTCGGGGTGGTCGCGCGGCAGGTCGCGGTCGGCGGGCAGCTGCTCACGCTGCGCGGGCTCGGCGGGGAGTACGAGGAGGTCTACCTCCCGCTGCACGGCGCCTACCAGGCGCACAACGCCGCCGTCGCGCTCGCCGCGGTCGAGGCGTTCTTCGGCGTCGGCTCGCAGCGGCCCGAGCCGCTCGACATCGACACCGTCCGCAAGGCCTTCGCGGCCGTGTCGTCCCCGGGGCGACTGGAGATCGTACGGCGCTCTCCCACCGTCGTGCTGGACGCGGCGCACAACCCCGCCGGTGCCCGGGCCACCGCCGAGGCGGTGGGCGAGGCCTTCGACTTCAGCCGGCTGATCGGGGTGGTCGGGGCGAGCGGCGACAAGAACGTACGAGGGCTCCTGGAGGCCTTCGAGCCGATCTTCGCGGAGATCGTCGTCACCCAGAACTCCAGTCACCGTGCCATGGACGCCGACGAACTGGCCGGGATCGCCGTCGAGGTGTTCGGTGAGGAGCGGGTCCAGGTCGAGCCGCGGCTGCCCGACGCCCTGGAGGCCGCGATCACGCTGTCCGAGGAGGAGGGCGAGTTCGCGGGCGGCGGTGTGCTCGTCACCGGTTCCGTCATCACCGTCGGCGAGGCCCGGCTGCTGCTGGGGAAGGGCTGAATCCCAAGAATGCGTACTCTCTGTTCCTCGACCCTGATCGGCGAGTTCTTCATCATCGGCTTCGCCGCGCTGGTCGCCATGAAGGACGACAGTCTGTCCACGTCGACGGTGTGGACGGTCAGCGGCATCGCCATGGCGTTCTGCCTGGTGCTGTGCGGTGTGATCACCCGGCCCGGCGGGATCGCCCTCGGCTGGGCCCTCCAGATCGCCCTCATCGCCTCCGGGTTCGCGGTGCCGACGATGTTCTTCCTGGGCGCGGTCTTCGCGGCGCTGTGGTGGGCCTCGGTGCACTACGGGCGGAAGGTCGACGAGGCGAAGGCGCGGTTCGCGGCGCAGGCCGACTCCACTACACCTGACGCTGCGTGACCGGCCGGCGGACACGCCCGGTAACCTCATCACCCCGCACATCTTTGATCACAAGGAGCCCGTCGTGACCCAGCGCACCCTCGTCCTGCTCAAGCCCGACGCCGTTCGTCGTGGCCTGACCGGCGAGATCATCGGCCGTATCGAGCGCAAGGCCGGCTGGCAGATCACCGCGCTGGAGCTGCGCACGCTCGACCAGGAGACGCTGGAGCAGCACTACGGCGAGCACAAGGGCAAGCCGTTCTACGAGCCGCTGGTGGAGTTCATGGCCTCCGGTCCGGTCGTGGCGCTGATCGTCGAGGGCGAGCGGGTCATCGAGGGTGTGCGCGCGCTGGCGGGCCCGACCGACCCGATCGCCGCCGCCCCCGGTTCGATCCGCGGTGACTTCGGTGTGATCGTCCGCGAGAACCTCATCCATGCCTCCGACTCCGAGGAGTCCGCCGAGCGCGAGGTGAAGATCTTCTTCCCCGGGCGCGCATAGGTTCCGTGCCAGGGTTCCGTGCGTAGGTTTCGTGGCTTTTCCTGACGGGGTGTCATTTCGCATGTCCGTCTGACCTGGGACGGCCGTATGTTTTCGGCCGTCCCTTGGCATATGCGTGCCGATCGGGGGAACGGGTGCCCCCGATGGACCGTCTCCACAAGCGCGGGGGCGTTTCATCTGCTGACAATGGCGAAGACCCTCGCGCAGTGTTCGCGTAGGCGCCACTACGATGGAAGCCTTCACGTCACAGCACCCACTTCGCCGACCTGAAAAGCACTCAAAAGCTCCCAGGAAGGCCAGACGAATCCTGATGGGGAACTCAATGTCGTTCATCGGCCGTGACATGGCTGTCGACCTCGGGACCGCCAACACGCTGGTGTACGTCAGGGGTCGCGGGATCGTACTCAACGAGCCGTCCGTCGTCGCGATCAACACCAACACCGGTGGCATCCTGGCGGTCGGCTCCGAAGCCAAGAAGATGATCGGGCGCACGCCCGGCAACATCGTTGCCGTACGTCCGCTGAAGGACGGTGTCATCGCCGACTTCGAGATCACCGAGCGGATGCTCCGCTACTTCATTCTGAAGATCCACAAGCGGCGGTATCTCGCCAGGCCCCGCGTCGTCGTGTGTGTCCCCTCGGGCATCACCGGCGTCGAGCGCCGTGCCGTCATCGAGGCGTCGTCCCAGGCCGGCGCCCGCCAGGTGCACATCATCGAGGAGCCCATGGCGGCCGCCATCGGCTCCGGCCTGCCGGTCCACGAGGCCACGGGCAACATGGTGGTGGACATCGGCGGCGGCACGACGGAGGTCGCGGTCATCTCGCTCGGCGGGATCGTCACCGCCCAGTCCATCCGCGTCGCGGGCGACGAACTGGACAACGCGATCATCCAGCACATCAAGAAGGAGTACTCGCTCCTCCTCGGTGAGCGCACGGCCGAGCAGATCAAGATCACGATCGGTTCGGCGTACGACCTCGACGCTGACGAACACACCGAAATCCGCGGCCGGGACCTCGTCTCCGGGCTGCCCAAGACCGTAGTCATCTCGGCCGCCGAAGTCCGCAAGGCGATCGAGGAGCCCGTCAACGCGATCGTCGACGCCGTGAAGACGACCCTCGACAAGTGCCCGCCCGAGCTGTCCGGCGACATCATGGACCGCGGAATCGTTCTGACCGGCGGCGGCGCCCTGCTGCGCGGCCTCGACGAGCGGTTGCGGCGCGAGACCGGCATGCCGATCCACATCGCCGAGGACCCCCTCGACAGCGTGGCGCTCGGCTCCGGCAAGTGCGTGGAGGAGTTCGAGGCGCTCCAGCAGGTGCTGGACGCCCAGCCGCGCAGATGACGTAACTCTTCGATTCCGCCGTACGAGATGATCTCCTCTCGTGCGGCGGATCGTTGATATAGAGGCATAAGCTCGCCCAAAGGCCTGAGCATCGTTTACGTCTGAACACCCGCACATTTCCTGAACACTGCACGTTCCTATGAGGAAGGCACGGCCGCCGCACGTGAGGGACACACGAGAGAGCCGGCTGCTCCTGGTGCTGCTGATCGCCATCGCGTTCGCACTGATCACGGTGGACATCCGCGGCGGGGAGGATTCACCGGTCGACGGTGCCCGCCAGGTCGCGGCCACGGTTTTCGGCCCCATCGAGGACGGTGTGTCGTCCGCCGTGAACCCGGTCGGCAACGCGGTCTCCGCGATCCGCGACTCCGGCGAGCGGCACGACCGGCTCGCCGCGCTGGAGAAGGAGAACGCGGCCCTCAAGGCGAAGCTCGGCAGCGACGACCGCAACGCCAGCCGCCTCAAGCAACTGAACAAGATGCTGAACGTGTCGGCCGAGGGCCAGTACGGCATCAAGGGCGCCGAGGTCATCGCCATAGGAGCGGCGCAGGGCTTCTCCTGGACCATCACCATCGACGTCGGCTCCAACGACGGCATCAAGCGCGACATGACCGTCCTCAACGGCGACGGACTGGTGGGGCGGGTGACGACCGTCGGCCCGAACACCGCCACCGTGCTCCTCGCCAACGACCCCGACTTCACCGTCGGCACCCGCATGGAGGCCGGCGACGAACTCGGCTTCGCCTCCGGCCAGGGCGACCGCCCGCTGCGCGTCGAACTCCTCAACGGCAAGGCCGAGGTGAAGAAGGGCGACCGTCTCGTCACCTTCGGCTCGCAGGCCGACAAGCCCTTCGTGCCCGGCGTCCCCGTCGGCATCGTCTCCCGCGTCGACCCCTCCGGCGGCGACCTCACCCGCACCCTCTACGTCACGCCGTTCGTCAGCTTCACCAAGCTCGACATCGTCGGCGTCGTCGTCGAGGCCCCGAAGAAGGACCCGCGCGACACGGTGCTGCCCGACAAGCCGAAACCGACCCCCCGGCCGACGGTCACCGTCACGGTGACCCCGTCCGCGAACGCCCCTGTCGACGGCCAGTTCGAGCAAGAGCAGTAGGAGCTGATTCCCCTTGCGTGTCAACCGGATCCTGCTCTCCACCTCCCTCGTCGTCGTCGCCCTGGTCCTCCAGGTCAGCGTCCTGTCCCGGCTCCACCTCCCCGGCGCCGTCCCCGACCTGCTGCTGCTGACCGTCCTCGGTCTCGCCATGGTCTACGGCCATGTCGGCGGCGCCCTCGTCGGGTTCGGCGCGGGTCTGCTCGCCGACCTCGCCCCGCCCGCCGACCACGCCGCCGGGCGCTACGCCCTCGTCCTGTGCGTCATCGGCTACCTCGCCGGACTCGCCAAACCGGAGAACGGCAGACTCAAGTCCGCCACCGGCCCGATGCTCGTCGTGGTCGCCGCGGCCGTCGGCACGACCCTGCTCTACGCCGGTGTCGGCGCCCTCGTCGGCGACACCGCCGCCCGCCATGTCGGCCTCGGCAGCCTGCTGTTCACCGCCGCGCTCTACGACCTGCTGCTCGCCCCCTTCGTCGTCCCCGGGATCATGGCGCTCGCCCGCCGCGCCGAGAACGACCCCCTCGCGGAGACCGGTTCCTCCGCCAAGAAGGCCACCGACATCTCCTCCGGCTGGCTCTCCTCCGGCACCGGCCTGAAGATCGGCGGCCAGCGCGGCGGCCTCGGCGCCCTGAAGACCAAGGCCCGGACCCGGACCGCGCGCGTCGGACGCATCAAGGGGGTCAAGCGGCTGTGAGTGCGCGCGCGTCGGCGGGCCGCGTTCACAGGTTCGCCGTATATGACACGTACACACACTGAGAGGGGGCGGCAGCCGCAGTGACCAACATCCCCGAGACCGGTCGGACCCCACGGGTCCAGATCAGGCTCATCGTGATCCAGATCCTCGTCCTGTCCCTCCTCGGCACCCTCGGCGGGCGTCTGTGGTACCTCCAGATCCGCGAGGGCGACGAGTACGCCAAGGAGGCGTCCGGCAACCACGTCCAGCAGGTCGTCGAACCCGCCGTCCGCGGCTCGATCCTGGACGCGCGCGGCGTGCCCATCGCGGACAACGAGACCCGGCTCGTGGTCTCCGCCTCCCGCACCGACCTGCTGAAGATGAAGGACGACGGCAAGGCCGTCCTCACCAAGCTGGCCAAGGTCCTCGGCATGAAGCCCGAGGAGGTCATGCAGAAGGTCCGCCTGTGTGACGCCGAGACCCCCCAGCCCTGCTGGAACGGCTCGCCGTACCAGCCCATCCCCATCACCGACGAGGCCACCGCCAAGCAGGCCCTCCAGATCCGCGAGCGCGCCGAGGACTTCCCCGGCATCACCGCCGAGCCCGAGGCCGTCCGCCGCTACCCGAGCCCCGGCAAGGCCAACACCGCCCAGGTCCTCGGCTACCTCTCCCCGGTCACCGACGAGGAGATCACCAAGGCCCAGGACACCGACTCGCCCTACCTGCGCTCCGACCAGGTCGGTCGCAGCGGCCTGGAGCGGGAGTACGACAAGGAACTGCGCGGCAAGGCCGGCGTCACCCGCTACGAGGTCGACAACCTCGGCCGCGTCATCGGCCAGGCCGCCAGCGACGACGCCCAGCCCGGCGCCAACCTCGTCACCAGCATCGACTCCCGCGTCCAGCGCGTCGCCGAGTACGAGCTGAACGACGCGATGAAGAAGGCCCGCGAGGTCTTCGACGACAACACCGGTGAGAACTACAAGGCCGACTCCGGCGCGGTCGTCGTCATGGAGGCCAAGACCGGCCGGGTCGTCGCCATGGCGTCCAACCCGACCTACGATCCCAACACCTGGGTCGGCGGCATCTCCGCCAAGGACTACAAGAAGCTCATGGGCAAGAGCTCCAACTACCCGCTGATCAACCGGGCCATCCAGGGCCAGTCGGCGCCGGGCTCCATCTTCAAGGTGGTCCCGACCGCCGCCGCGATCAACGCCGGCTACTCCTTCGACGGCCCCTACAACTGCTCCAGCTCGTACTCCATCGGCGGCCAGGTCTTCAAGAACTTCGAGACCAAGGGCTACGGCCCGATCAGCCTCGGGCGCGCCCTGGAGGTCTCCTGCGACACCGTCTTCTACCGCCTCTCCCACGAGGAGTGGAAGAAGGACGGCGGCCTCAAGCCGAACAAGGACGCCCACAACTGGTTCTACAAGACCGCCCACCAGTTCGGCCTCGGCGCCACCACCGGCATCGACCTGCCCAACGAGGTCAGCGGCCGTATCCCGGACCGCAAGTGGAAGCAGGACTACTGGAAGGCCAACAAGGACGTCTGGTGCAAGACCGGCAAGAAGGGCGGCACCTACGCCGAGCAGATCGCCTACGAGAACTGCCTCGAAGGCAACCTGATGCGCGCCGGTGACTCCGTCAACTACTCCATCGGACAGGGCGACACCCTCGTCACCCCCATCCAGATGGCCACCATCTACGCGGCGATCTCCAACGGCGGCACCCTCTACGACCCCTCGGTCGGCAAGGCGATCGTCAGCGCCGACGGCAGGACCGTCGAGGAGATCAAGCCCAAGGCCCACGGCAAGCTGCCCATAAGCAAGCAGACGCTGGCCGAGATGGACGACGCCCTCGCGGGCGTCGCCACCCGCGGTACCGCCGCCTGGCGGTTCGGCGGCTGGCCGCAGGACAAGATCCCGATGCACGCCAAGACCGGTACCGCCGAGGTCTACGGCAAGCAGACGACGTCCTGGTTCGCCACGTACACCAAGGACTACACGGTCGTCATGACCATCTCCCAGGGCGGTACCGGCTCCGGCGCCTCGGGCCCGGCCGTGCGCAACATCTACAACGCGCTCTACGGCATCTCCGCCGACGGCACCATCGACAAGAAGAACGCCCTGCTGCCCACCCCGCAGAAGAGCCTGCCGAAGGTCCAGACGGACGGCACGATCAAGTCCCCGAAGGTCTCCAAGGACCCGGCCAAGGAGCAGCGGGTGAGCCAGGAGGGCGAGCCCGATCCGGACGTGACGCAGCTCGCGGCGACCGTGGAGAACAGAGGAACAGGCAACCGCAACACCCGCAGACGGCGCCGCCGCAGGGGAAGCCGGAGGATGTGCACATGACCGGCAACAGCTTCTCCGTCTCCGGCTACGGGCCCGAACGGGCCGGCTGGACCCGGCTGTTCGCCCGCGACTCGCTCGCCCGCCGGCTGGACTGGCCGATACTGTTCGCGGCCCTCGCCCTGTCGGGGATCGGGTCCCTGCTGGTCTTCTCGGCCACCCGCAACCGCACCGAGATCAACCAGGGCGACCAGTACTACTTCCTGCTCCGGCACCTCATGAACACCGGCATCGGGTTCGCCCTGATGATCGGCACGGTATGGCTCGGCCACCGCGCGCTCAGAACGGCCGTGCCGATCCTCTACGGCGCCTCCGTCTTCCTGATCCTGATGGTGCTCACCCCGCTCGGCTCGACGGTCAACGGCGCGCACTCCTGGATCGTGCTCGGCGGCGGCTTCTCCCTCCAGCCCTCGGAGTTCGTGAAGATCACGATCATCCTGGGCATGGCGATGCTGCTTGCGGCGAGAGTGGACGCGGGCGACAAGCCCTACCCGGACCACCGGACCGTCCTCCAGGCCCTCGGTCTGGCCGCCGTACCGATGCTCGTCGTGATGCTGATGCCCGACCTCGGGTCGGTCATGGTCATGGTCATCATCGTGCTGGGTGTCCTGCTCGCCTCCGGCGCCTCCAACCGCTGGGTCTTCGGCCTGCTCGGCGCGGGCACGACGGGCGCGCTCGCGGTCTGGCAGCTCGGCGTCCTGGACGACTACCAGATCGCCCGCTTCGCCGCCTTCGCCAACCCCAGCCTCGACCCGGCCGGCGTCGGCTACAACACCAACCAGGCCCGTATCGCGATCGGCTCGGGCGGACTGACGGGCTCGGGCCTCTTCCACGGCTCCCAGACCACCGGCCAGTTCGTACCGGAACAGCAGACCGACTTCGTGTTCACGGTGGCGGGGGAGGAACTCGGCTTCGTCGGCGCGGGCCTGATCATCCTGCTGCTCGGTGTCGTCCTGTGGCGGGCCTGCCGCATCGCCCGCGAGACGACCGAGCTGTACGGCACGATCGTCGCCGCCGGGATCGTGGCCTGGTTCGCCTTCCAGTCCTTCGAGAACATCGGGATGACGCTGGGCATCATGCCGGTCACCGGCCTGCCGCTGCCGTTCGTGTCGTACGGCGGCTCGTCGATGTTCGCGGTGTGGGTGGCGGTCGGGCTGTTGCAGTCGATCAGGGTGCAGCGGCCGATGTCGGCGTAGCACCGCGACAAGAGCCTTTTCAGGGGGAGTGGGATGTCCGAGGAGTACGTGGCCGTGTGCCCGGTCGGCGAGGAACTGGTCGACCGGATCCTCGGCCTGGCGGAGCTGGACCTGACCGACGGCGACACCGTCGAGGCCCGGATACACGAGGCCGGCTGGCCCGACTGGTCCGATGCGGTCCAGGGACCGGAGTACGAGGACACCCCGGACGTCCCCGAGGCCACCCACGTCACCCCGCAGGGCCACTTCGTCACCGCCGACGGCGACGGCACGCTCTCCCTGCCCTTCGCCTACCTCTACACGGTCGACGGTGGCCTGCTCGACGAGGACATCTGGGACCCGGTCCCCGGCTGGACCAGCCAGGAGGGCGCCTGGCGACCGGAGTTCGACGCCCACTACGCCACCGTCGTCCAGCGCTTCACCGACCGGCTCGGGCCGCCGAACTACGACATCCGGCAGCCCAAGTACGACACCCGGTACGTCAGCTGGCGCCTGGAGCACAACGCGCTGATCGTCGGCCAGGGCCCCGAGCCCCTGTCGTACCACCAGTTCGAGGACGCCCACATCCTGCTGCTCTCCCGCACGGCGAAGGACGCGCCGTTCGGCGACGGCGATGAGCTGCGGGCGCTCGTCACCTCCTGATTCTCAGGAGGTTTCCCCGGGGCTGAGATCCGGTGCCCTCTGCCGTCCTGACCCGACTCCGACTAGATTCGGCTTATGGCGGACACAAAGCGCGAAATCGAGCGGAAGTACGAGTCCGACGACAGCGGGCTGCCCGACCTGACCGGCGTGGCCGGGGTCGAGACGGTCCTCGACAAGGGTGTCGCGGAACTGGACGCCACCTACTACGACACCGCCGGCCAACGCCTTGCCGCGTCCGCTATCACCCTGCGCCGTCGTACCGGCGGTTCCGACGCGGGCTGGCACCTGAAGTTCCCGGTGTCCGAGGGCGTACGCGACGAGATCCGGGCGCCGCTCTCCGACACCCTGCCCGAGGAACTCGCCGGGCTGGTCCGCTCCCGGGTCCGGCAGGCCGAGCTGCTCCCCGTGATCCGGCTGCGCTCCGCGCGGGACGTCCGCGAACTCCTCGACGCCGAGGGCCGGCTGCTCGCCGAGGTGAGCGTGGACTCCGTACGGGCGGAACGCCTCACCGGCGGGGACGGCAGCGCCCAGTGGACCGAGATCGAGGTGGAGCTCGCCGACGACGGCGACCCGACCTTCCTCGACAAGGTGGAGAAGCGCTTGCGCAAGGCGGGCGTACGACCGTCTGCCTCCGCCTCGAAGCTGGCGCGCGCCCTTGACGAGACCGCCCCGAAGAAGAAGCGGGAGCCCGCGGCCCTCGACGACCCCGCGACCGCGGGTGACCACGTCCTGGCCTACGTCCGCACCCAGCGGGACGCGATCGTCGACCTCGACCCGGCCGTACGCCAGGACGCCGAGGACTCCGTGCACAGCATGCGTGTCGCCACGCGCCGGCTGCGCAGCACCTTCAAGTCGTACGGCAAGGTCCTCGACCGGACCGTCACCGACCCGATCGGCGAGGAGCTGAAGTGGCTGGCCGGCGAGCTGGGCGTCGACCGGGATCGGGAGGTGCTGAACGAACGGCTGTCGGCGGCTCTCGACGACGTGCCGCACACGCTGGTCTACGGGGACGTCGCCGGGCGGCTGAGCGTGTGGGCGGGCGAGAGGCCCGGCGGAGCGAGCCCCCGCCTCATCGGCGTGCTGGACTCCCACCGCTACCTCGCCCTCCTCGACGCCCTGGACGCGGTGATCGCCGACCCCCCGCTGCTGAAGGCCGCCGGGAAGGATCCCGCCAAGGTGATCCCCAAGGCCGTGCAGAAGGACTTCGGCAAGGTCTCCGCGCTCGTCGCGCAGGCCCTGGAGCTGGCGTCCGGCACCGACCGGGACGTCGCCATCCACGAGGCCCGCAAGAAGACCAAGCGCACCCGCTACGCCGCGGAGGCGGCCGTTCCGGCCCTCGGCAAGCCCGCCAAGGCGCTGGCGAAGACCATGAAATCCCTGCAGAACCTGCTCGGCGAGCACCAGGACAGCGTCATGGCCCGGCAGACCCTGCTGGAGCTGTCCGCGGTGGCACACACGACAGGGGAGAGCGCCTTCACCTACGGGCTGCTGTACGGGCGTGAGGAGCGGCGTGCGGCGGCCGTGGAGGCCGAGCTGCCCGGGTTCTGGGACGAGACCAAGGACGCGGCCTCGGTCCTGTGAGCCGGCTGGACGTACAGGGGCCTGCCACGATCGCGTTACGCTAGATGGTCAACCCTGTCCGTCAAGCCCACCTCACGAAGGTTCGCGAGATGTCTGCCGAAGTCGCTGCGGCCGCCGAGTCCGTGTTCCCGCAGCTCGAAGCTCTGCTCCCGCATGTGCAGAAGCCGATCCAGTACGTCGGCGGAGAGCTCAATTCCACGGTCAAGCCGTGGGAGTCCAGTGATGTCCGCTGGGCGCTCATGTACCCCGACGCCTACGAGGTGGGCCTGCCCAACCAGGGCGTCATGATCCTCTACGAGGTCCTCAACGAGCAGGAGGGCGTCCTCGCCGAGCGCACGTACAGCGTGTGGCCGGACCTGGAGGCGCTGATGCGGGAGCACGCCGTCCCGCAGTTCACGGTGGACAGCCACCGCCCGGTGAAGGCCTTCGACGTCTTCGGGCTCAGCTTCTCCACGGAGCTCGGCTACACGAACATGCTGACGGCCCTCGACCTGGCGGGCATCCCGCTGGAGTCCAAGGACCGCGGCCTCGACGACCCGATCGTGCTGGCGGGCGGCCACGCGGCCTTCAACCCCGAGCCGATCGCGGACTTCATCGACGCGGCGATCATCGGCGACGGCGAGCAGGCCGTGCTCGACATGACGAAGATCATCCGCCAGTGGAAGGCCGAGGGCCGGCCCGGCGGCCGCGAGGAGGTCCTCTTCCGCCTCGCCAAGACGGGCTCGGTGTACATCCCGGCGTTCTACGACGTGGAGTACCTCCCGGACGGCCGTATCGCGCGCGTGGTCCCCAACAAGTCGGGCGTCCCGTGGCGTGTGTCGAAGCACACGGTCATGGACCTCGACGAATGGCCCTACCCCAAGCAGCCCCTCGTCCCGCTCGCCGAGACGGTCCACGAGCGCATGTCCGTGGAGATCTTCCGCGGCTGCACGCGCGGCTGCCGTTTCTGCCAGGCCGGCATGATCACCCGCCCGGTGCGCGAGCGTTCGATCACGGGCATCGGCGAGATGGTCGAGAAGGGCCTGAAGGCAACGGGCTTCGAGGAGGTGGGCCTCCTCTCCCTGTCCTCCGCGGACCACACGGAGATCGGCGACATCGCGAAGGGCCTCGCGGACCGGTACGAGGACGACAAGATCGGCCTGTCCCTCCCGTCGACCCGCGTGGACGCCTTCAACGTGGACCTGGCGAACGAGCTCACCAGGAACGGCCGCCGCTCCGGCCTGACCTTCGCCCCCGAGGGCGGCAGCGAGCGCATGCGCAAGGTCATCAACAAGATGGTGTCGGAGGAGGACCTGATCCGCACCGTCGCAACGGCCTACGGCAACGGCTGGCGCCAGGTGAAGCTGTACTTCATGTGCGGCCTGCCGACGGAGACCGACGAGGACGTCCTCCAGATCGCCGACATGGCGATGAACGTCATCCAGAAGGGCCGCGAGGTCTCCGGCGCCAACGACATCCGCTGCACGGTCTCGATCGGCGGCTTCGTCCCCAAGCCCCACACCCCCTTCCAGTGGGCCCCGCAGCTCTCCGCCGAGGAGACCGACGCCCGCCTGGAGAAGCTCCGCGACAAGATCCGGGGCGACAAGAAGTACGGCCGCTCCATCGGCTTCCGCTACCACGACGGCAAGCCCGGCATCGTGGAAGGCCTCCTCTCCCGCGGCGACCGCCGCATCGGCTCGGTCATCCGCGCGGTCTACGAGGACGGCGGCCGCTTCGACGGCTGGCGCGAGCACTTCTCCTACGACCGCTGGATGAGCTGCGCGGACAAGGCACTGGCCGACTTCGGCATCGACGTCGACTGGTACACCACCCGCGAGCGCTCCTACGAGGAGGTCCTCCCCTGGGACCACCTGGACTCCGGCCTCGACAAGGACTGGCTCTGGGAGGACTGGCAGGACGCCCTCGACGAAACCGAGGTCGACGACTGCCGCTGGACCCCGTGCTTCGACTGCGGGGTGTGCCCGCAGATGGACACGGCTATTCAAATCGGCCCGACTGGGAAGAAGCTGCTGCCTCTGACGGTCAAGAACGCGGGTCCGACGCCGGCAGGCTAGTCAGGACGAGATTGCCGCTGTGCTGACCACTGCTGGTGCGTCGAGCCGTCGGCAGTTGGTGCCGGGGAGCAGGCCTGGAACGCCTCTGCCAGAGCCTGGAGGGCCCTCGGGTGTTCATTCCTGAAGTCGAGTGGGTTCTGCCCCCGCCAGGTCTCGGGTGAGCGGCCTTGCGAGCTACTGAGCCTCCTTCCTTTCAAGGAAGGGGGTTCAGCGCTTCCCGGCATCGATCTCGCAGTGCCGTCTGATGAACTCTTGGTTACGCTCTAGGGGTGGTGACCTGCGCGGATAGTCGAAGTGAGTTGCCTTTGGCAAGTCCATAGGCGAGGCGGCTGTTGCTGGATACAGTCGTCTCGTCACTCCTGGTTGTGGGGGCAACCAGCGCTCTGGTCGGCGGTGCCGACGTCCTGGGGAGGGCTTGCAGCACATGAGTCGTCGTTCTAGCGGTTTTGTCGGCGTCTGGGCTGATATGCAGCGTCAGCAACAGCGTCAGCTGGAAGCTGAGGCCAGACAGCAGCGGGAGCAGGCGCGACAAGCGCGTGCCTACCAGCGACATACTGCGCAGGCTCATCGGGAGTATCGGCAAGGGGAGGCCAGGCGGCGCACTGAGGAGTTGGACGCGCAGGTCGCGTCGCTGCAAGGCGTCCTTGCTGCCGGTTGCCGAACTCCGGCCTTCAGGGCGGCCTCGTTGATGCGCTCCGAAGCGCTTCAACCCTTCTCGCCGGGACCGCTGGCAGTGCCAGTGCCCATGCCGGACCCGAATCAGTACCAGGCTCAGGGTGGGTGGACTGCGAGTCGGCGTGCGCATGCGGAGGCCGAGGCTCGTGCCCGATTTGAGCGCGACTGGCATGCGGCCCAGGCCGCGGAGGCTCAACGGCAGCAGCAGTTAGCCGCCCAGCAGCGTCAATACGAGCAGTGGGCGGAAGCACAGCGGTCGGAGGTGCGTCGGTACAACGCCGGCATCGCCGAAGTGACCGAAGGGGTTCGACGAAGGGACCCTGACTCCGTCGTCGAGTACTTCACGGCGGCCCTCTACTCGTCGACGGCGTGGCTCGAAGGGTTCCCCCGCCAGGTTGCGGCAGCTTACGACTCAGCGGCACGACAACTGGTGCTCGACTGGGAGCTGCCGGGATACGGGATCGTCCCTGAGACGAAGTCGGTGCGGTACATGGCGTCCGTTGATCAAGACAAGGAAACGCCACGTCCTGCGGGCCAGCGTCGAGCGTTGTACCGCGAAGTTCTCGCGCAGTGCATGCTGCTCGTGTTGCGTGAACTGTTCGCAGCGGATGAGTTCAACGCACTTGAGTCCGTGGCGTTGAACGGGTTCGTGGACGATCACGATCCGGCGACGGGGCGACGAACGCACATCTACTTGGCGACTGCGATGGCCCAGCGATCTGCGTTCGCCGGGCTGCACTTGGAACAGGTGGACGCGGTCAGTTGCTTGACCGACGCCCTTCGGGGACAACTTGCGACTCGACCCGACCAACTCGGCTCCGTGCGGCCCGCCCGTAAACCGCAGGACGTCGGAAACCGTGTGGTCACTCACGGAGACGACGAGGAACCGGATCTGTACGAGATGGATCCGATCGCCTTCGAGTCCCTTGTCGCCGACCTCTTCCGGGCCATGGGAATGCAGGCTGTGACGACTCAACGCTCGAACGACGGTGGCGTGGACGTCGATGCTGTTGATCCCACGCCCATCCGCGGCGGCAAGATCGTCGTGCAGGTGAAGCGCTACCGCAATACCGTGCCACCCACGGCCGTCCGCGATCTGTACGGCACGGTGCAGGACGCAGGCGCCAACAAGGGTGTCCTGGTGACGACGGCTGGCTTCGGTCCTGGCTCGCACACTTTCGCCAACGGCAAGCCGTTGGAACTCATCTCGGGCAGCGAACTCATCGACCTGCTCCACCGGCATGGCCTGCGTGGACGCCTGGGAGAAGGCGGACGAGCAGCGCCAACTCCGCAGCCGGCACCGCCGAGCGCCACGACCCCACCCGATGACTACAACGTGTTGGGCATGTCCTGGTCCGGCCACGTTGCCCTGGATGTGTGCGCGCTCGTCTGTGCTGGCAACCGAGTCCTCAGCGATGAGCACTTCGTCTTCTTCAACAACCAGCAGACTCCGGACGGTTCGGTGTGCGCGCTTCCAGCCACGGCGCCGGACAAAGCGGCAATCCGAGTCTCCTTCGACTCGCTGCCGCAGAGTGCCGACCGCTTCGTTCTGGTGGCTGCCGTTGATCCAGAGGTCAATCCGGAGGCGGATCTGTCCGGGTTCACGGATGCGTGTATCCGCTTGCTGGACCCGGCAATGGCAGAACTCGGCAGACTGGAGGTCTCCGACGGGCGTCCTCAGGAGACTGCTCTAGTACTCGGTTCATTCCGACGCAGAGCCAGTGGTGACTGGGACTTCGTGTTGGGTGGCAAGGGCTATCCAGGAGGGCTGGAGCAACTCGTTCAGGACTATGGCATTGACGTGGAGTAAAAGTGCTCGTGTGTGGTTCCGGGCTTGCCCGCAGATGAATGGGTAGGGCCCCCAAAGTCGGGCCGACTGGGAAGAAGCTGTTGCCTCTTGCACTCAAGAACGGTGGTCCGGCGTTGGCAGGGGCGAGCGGGGACGAGTTGACGGCTGCGCTCGTCGCCCGGGAGGCCTGTCGCAGATCGTCTCCGAGGTGGAGTAGGTATGAGCCGCCTGGGGCTCCTTTCGGTCATATCGTCCGCTGGTTGCATGATTCGCTGGATTCGTAGCCACGATTACTGGCATGGCGACTTCGGGGGCGAGGAGCGGTCGGTTCGGTGGTTTGGGACAGTGGTGGGGTGTCCTGGCTGGGGCGCTTCTCATCGCTGCATGGGTCAACGCGGCAGCCGGCCCAGTCGTGATCATCTCCTTGTCTGCCTTGGTCCTCCTGTGGTCCTTCTTTCAAGCTCCGGTGACCTGCGGGGCGCCGGTCCGGGGACGGGCCGACGGCTGTCGTAACAACGCCACCGGCATTCTCATGGGCTGTCACATTCATCAGCACCGCTGGCAGAAGCTCAAGATGCTGATCCTTCGGCGGCGAGTGCGCGAGTTCTGCTCCGGGTTGTTCTCAGACGGCAAAGCCACCCTCGTCACCCTCGCAGCGCTGGGCAGCTTCCTTTCCGGGCTGGTGGCGCTGATTCCAGGTGTTGCCGTCTGACATGACCGCACAGGTTTCCGGCGTGCGGCTCGACCCGCAGATGGACCCCACCATTCAGATCGGCCCTACGGGGAAGAAGTTGCTGCCTCTCACGGTCAAGAATGGTGGGCCGGCGGCAGCGGCGAATGGTCACGTGCACTGAGGTCGAGTGGGTCTGAATCTCACCTGGTCTTGGAGAGTTGACCGCACCGGCGCCTGAGCCCCCTTCCGACGGACAGGGGCTCGGTGAACCACCTTGCCGAGGAGCGCGACTTGGTGGTCGCGAGGGTGATGCAGTAATCCCCTGAGCCTGATCGCTGCCTTCCTCTTACAGACCTCGCTTCCGCCCCCGAGGCGTGGGTACGGTCATGGTCGTGTCTGGCGCACGTCGGGTTGGTCACCGTGGCCGGGCGTCGGTCGATCGCGCGTGACATGGGGGGCTGGTGCGGGCATGGCGGCTGACACAGGAGTGGGCGAGGTCGACGCGCTGATCATCACAGCACTCAAGGAGGAGTACGAGGCGGCCCGCTCTGTCGGCTTAGCCGGGTACGGAGGACACCCTGGCGTCATGGCTTGGGAGGAACGGGAGTCGGAGTCCCTGACACCCTTTCTCGTCGGAACGTACGTCCTGGCCGACGGTTCCAGCATGACTGTGGCTCTGGCACGGCCCACCAGGATGGGTGCGACCGCGACTGCGCCGGTGGTGTCGACGCTGGTGGAACGCTTGCGGCCTCGCTGCCTCGCTATGTGCGGAGTGTGCGCCGGCAACCCGGCTGATGTGGCCCTCGGCGACGTGGTGGTGGCCGAGTTGGCGTACGCCTACGACGAGGGAAAGCGCACGCAAGACGGGTTCGAGGGAGATCATCGCCAGGTTCCTGCGCCCGATGGGTGGGTGCGTGCTGCACAGGACATGGAGACGACAGATCTGCCCAGTTTCGGCGAGGCCTCTCCGCACGAGGCACGGATCTGGTTGATGGAACGGCTCTATGTCGGTGAGGATCCCAGACGGCATCCAGCTCGCGCGCGCTTTCTGTCGCAGGCATCGTGGACCGAGCAGATCCAGAGCTTGCAAGCGGAGGGTCTGGTGATCCGAGAAGGCGCCTCCCTCTCTCTTACTGACGCGGGATTCGCGCTCATCGAACAACTCGTTTATGACGACTTGGAAGGTCCCCAGCAACTGCCGTACGCCGTCGTAATCGGACCAATGGCCAGCGGTAACGTCGTGGTGAAGGATGGGCTTACCTGGGATCGACTGAAGCGATGGGGCGTGCGTTCCGTCGCCGGTCTGGAGATGGAGTCCGCCACCATCGCTCAGGTCGCACATCGGCTGGGTCTGTCAGA
Source organism: Streptomyces sp. RG80 (assembly GCF_040446465.1). Lineage (NCBI taxonomy): Bacteria > Bacillati > Actinomycetota > Actinomycetes > Kitasatosporales > Streptomycetaceae > Streptomyces > Streptomyces sp. RG80. The sequence goes on from NZ_JBEAAJ010000007.1 coordinate 234,040, forward strand.
CTGGGTGATCGCCAAAGGCGTGATGGACCACGCCGATCCACGCAAAGACGACCGATACAAGAAATTCGCGGCCCGCTCCTCCGCAGAGGTTCTGTTCAAGTTGCTGAGCCGGCGGCTGGCTTCGCAGCATTCACCTGCACGGAATGTTGCCGAGTCAAGGGTCAGGTCCGTTTACGTCATCGGTGGCGTTACGGGTGAAACCACCTACCCCGACTATGAGAAGTCCCAGCTCGCACACGTATGTGAGCAACTTGGGCAAGCGGTGGCGAAGGCCGGTGCGGAACTCGTCGTATGCAGTCCATTTCCCGACTCCGCGGACCTCCACACAGTGATCGGTTACGTCCAGTCCGGCGTGGGTCGCATCGTCCATCTTCACAGCCCTCGGCATCCGGAAGTAGCCGAGAAGCAGCGGGAGATGCTTGAGATGCTGGGCACTGGCCACGACACGGAGATCAGGAACTGGTACTACCCCGGGCCGGAAGACGATGAAGCCAGGGAGCAGGCGTGGCTGCTGTGCCAGATCCAGGCCCTCGAAGAGGCCGATGTCGTCATTGCCATCGGAGGTCGTGTCTCGAAGACCGCGAGCACCGTGCTGCACCTGGCGGAGGCACGCAGGAAGCCGATCGTGCCGTTCGCCTTTCTCGGTGGAGCGTCCCGGCGCGCATATCAAAGGCGGGACTGGGCCCGTGTCTACCCCTCACTGGACCATCGGCGACTCATGGAGAGAGATGCAGTAGCCGATGCCATGAAGATCGCGGACCAGATGGTGGCCGCCCGGCTGCGCACACCTCACAACTACAGATGGCCACCTCGCCGCGTCTTCATCAGCCGTGCGAGGCCAGATGCTCATTTCGCACAGGCTCTGGAGACTTACCTCTCCGGAGCGGGTATCAGTGCGCTGATCGGCGAGAAGGAGCTGCGGCCGGACCGCATGGTCAACCCCACGATCGAGGACGCGGTTCTTTCCGCGGACCTGTTCATCGTTCTCTGGAGCAGGTCGTACGCACTGAGCAGATTCTGCTACGACGAGATCGAGCTGGCCCTACGGCGGCATGAGGTGGGCGAACTTCAGCTCTGGATCATCAACCTCGACGGTTCGGACATTGTCCCGACCGAGGCGCGGGCTCTGCCGCAGGCTCTGGCGAAAACGCCGCACGCCCTCGTCGCCCTCGTGCGTGAACTCCTGGAGCATGCCGAGTCAGCACCTACGGTCTCTCGGCCGTGAGGCCGCTGGCGGTCAAGAATGCGGCGTCTGCGTCTGGGGGGCATGTGCACTGAGGTGGGGGCGGGGGACGGTGGGGGTCAGTTTGGTGCGGGCGAAGGTGTGGTTGGCGGTTACCCGGTCTCGGTGTTGAGGGGGTAGGTGGCCGCCGTCCAGTAGCTTTTCGCAGGCTTCCAGGGACTCGCGGTAGGCGCCCATCCAGTAGGCCGCCACCGCCAGTTCGTCCAGGGCCTGCCAGTCGTACCAGCCGTGCTCGACGAAGAGGATGTCGTCGGGCGGGGGGAGCTCCGCCGCGCGCCGGGCGAAGAGGTAGGCGAGCGGCCAGCGTTCGCCCTGGGTCCGGCAGAGGTGGGCGAGTTCGCCGAGGGGTTCGGCCCGGGTGGGGCGGTACTCGTGTGCCTCCAGGAAACGGGCCATGACCTCGGACGTCCGGCGCTTCAGTTGCAGGGCGAGGCGGGCCGCGTAGAGCCGGGAGCAGAACGCCTCCTCTGCGAAGCCCGCCATGGCCGCGCGACGGTCGTAGGCGGCCAGCGCCTTCGCCGGTTCGGCGGCGTCACGCCAGCTCTGGGCCAGATAGAAGGCGTATCGGGTGTTGTCCGGTTCCTTGCGGAGCCCGTCCTTCAGGATCGCCGCGTCGCGCAGGTACTTCGTACGCGCGCTGCCCTGTGACCGGCCGCCGCCGCCCATGATGACCATGCGGACGCCGTCGAGGGTGGCCCGGCTGAACTCCGCGTCGCATTCCAGGTATTCGTGCAGTACGCCGACGTAGCGCCAGGGGAGCCGGGTCGACACCATCGTCGGGCGCCAGTGGACGACGGGGCCGTGGCGCACCTGCATGTCGTAGCAGTCGTGGGTCAGCTCCGGCAGGGTGAAGCCGGGGTCGGTCTCCAGTACGTCGTCGGCGTCGATGAAGAGAAGGTGGCTCGCCCGCTCCCGGGCCCGTTCGATCGCCTCCGTACGGCTCGCGCCGAAGCCCCGCCACGGGCTCTCGTACAGCATTCCGGGCAGGTCGGCGAGGGTCTCGCGGACGATGTCCTGGGTGCCGTCGGTCGAGCCGGTGTCCAGGATCACCCAGGTGTCGATCAGGGGGCGTACGGATTCGAGGCAGCGTCGGATCACATGTGCCTCGTCCTTGACGATCATGTTGAGGCAGACCGCGTTCATGGCATTTTTCTCTTCTCCGAAGACCGTGGAAACAAGCAGCCACACGGCAGGGGGCGTCCGGCGGGCCTGACAATTCCGCCGGACGCCCCCTTGCCGTGGTGCTACGGGTTGATGTCGGTCCCGCTGTTCACGGCGTCGGGCGCCGGTTGCAGGTTCACCAGGGCCCAGGGGTTCTCGCAGGTGAGGGTGGGGGCGTCACCGGTGTTGATGTCGCAGGTGGTCTCGTGGATGGCACCGGCGGTGGTGATGACGTTGATGCTCACGTCCCCTTCGTCCCCGCCGCCCAGGGCCTGTTGGGCGATCGAGATTCCGCAGGCGTTCGTCGGATAGTTGCCGAGTTCGCTGAGGTCGGTCCAGAGGTAGTCGCCGGGGTTGGGCTGGAGGTCGCGGATTCCCGCGTAGGCCCTGGCGATGTCGCTCTCGGTGGCCGGGGTCAGCGCGGCTCGCAGCTCGAAGTTGTTCTCGTCCCGGCTGGCGTCGATGTCGACGCACGGGCCGGGAGCGCCGGTGGCCCCCGTCGCGCCTGTGGCCCCAGTCGCTCCGGTCGCCCCCGTGGCCCCGGTCGCACCCGGCGTGCCGTTCTCGCCCGGTGCGCCGGTGGCTCCGGTCGCGCCTGTGGCGCCGTCCTTGCCGGGAGCGCCCGTGGCCCCCGTCGCGCCGGTCGCGCCGGTGGGGCCCTTCGGTCCCTTCGGGCCCGTCGCGCCGGTGGCTCCGGTCGCGCCCTTGCACCCCGTGCCGGTGTACGCCTCCGCGGCCGCTCTCGGCTTGTGGGGCTTGTGGGGCTTGCAGTCGGGGTGCGGCGTGGCGGCCGGCCTGTCGGACACGGCTCGGGTCGCCGCCGCGGCGGGCGTGATCACTCCGGCGGAGACGACCAGGGCGAGGGAGGTCAGCACTCCGGCCTTCCGGAACCTCGCGCGGGCCAGCGGCCCGAGCAGTGAAGGAGTGGGGCGGGGGCTCATAGGCATGCTCCTTGCACGAAGTGGTCCGGGGGAGTCCCGGACCATTTCGTGAGAGTGACCCGAGGGCCCCGCCTCGGCCGCCGCGTGCGCGGGGGACGCGCCGTCAAATAGGTAAAACGGTCTAGCGGACAAGTGTTGTGACGGGGTCGCAACCCACGAGGCGCATCCGGATCGAAGGCCGGCGCGTCTTGCCCGGTATGGAACCGCAGAAGCCGTTGCCCGAGCCCCGACAACCGGAAGGGTGCCTGGTCACAGCCATCCGCATCCCGGTGCGGATCGTCGTCCTCGTGCTGGTCGTGCCGGTGCGGATGGTGTGGGACGCGCTCGTCGTGGCGGGACGGTTCCTGAACGACACCGTGTTGCGGCCGTTCGGGCGGGCGTTGCTGTGGCTCGGTCGGGCCGTGTTCGTGTGGCCGCTGGTGGGGCTCTGGCGGTATGCGGTCGTGCCGTTCGCCAAGGGGGTGGGGTGGCTGGGGAAGTGGCTCCTCGTCGTGCCCCTGGTCTGGCTCTACCGGTATGTGCTCACCCCCGTCGGGCACGGCTTCGCCTGGGTCGGACGAGGGATCGGGGCGGGCTGCGCGTGGGTGCACGCGCGCGTGCTCACGCCCGTCGGTCACGGTGTGATGTGGGTGCTGCGGGGGATCTGGGGCGGGGTGTACGCCACCGTGGCCTGGCTGGCGCGGTATCTCGTCGTCGTGCCCGCCTCGTGGGTCTACGAGTGGATCCTCACACCCATCGGGCACGGCACCGTGTGGGTGCTCCGCGGCATCGGCGTCTGCCTGTACTGGATCACGCGCGTGCTCCTCGTGCTGCCCCTGCTCGCCCTGTGGCGGTGGGTGCTCGTGCCCCTCGGGCGGTTCCTCGCCGTCGTGGGGCGGGAGGTGGGGGACGCGCTCGGGCACGCGTGGCGGGTCGCCGGGCATGTCTCGCGCGCGGTCGGACGGTTCCTCGGGACCCTCTTCCGGTGGATCTTCGTGGAGCCGGTGCGATGGGTGTACCGCACGCTGCTCACCCCCGTCGGGCACGTCGTCCGCGACCTGGTGCTCCGGCCTGTCGCCGAGGCCGCGCGGAGCGTGGGACGGGCCACCCGGCAGGCGCTGGCAGCCGCCCGGGAGTCCGTCCGGCAGGCACGCGCCGACTTCCGGCGGATGCTCCTCGGCGAGCCGCGGAAGGCGGTCGCGGTGGACCGCCGGGAACCGACGGGCCGCGAGACACGTACTCTTGGTAGCAGTACGACCGCACTCACGAAGGACTGAACGACACTGGGCAAGCGACAGCCCGAAGGCCCGCCGCCCGCACCCGCGGTGCAGCGCATCCGACTGCGCTACACCAAGCGCGGCCGCCTCCGGTTCACCAGCCACCGTGACTTCCAGCGCGCCTTCGAGCGTGCGCTGCGCCGTGCCGAGGTGCCGATGGCGTACTCGGCGGGGTTCACGCCGCATCCGAAGGTGTCGTACGCCAATGCCGCACCCACCGGCACGGGCAGTGAGGCGGAGTATCTGGAGATCGCCCTCACCCAGGCGCGGGACCCCGACAAGCTCAGGGTCCTGCTCGACGAGTCGATGCCCACCGGCCTCGACATCGTCGACGCGGTCGAGGCCCGGACCTCCGGGCTCGCCGACCGGCTCACGGCTTCGGTGTGGGAGCTGCGGCTCGACGGAGTGGACCCGGCCGACGCCGAGCGCGCGGTCGCGGCCTTCACCGCCGCCGAGGCCGTCGAGGTCCAACGCAAGACCAAGAACGGCATCCGGACCTTCGACGCCCGCGCCGCAGTCGTACAACTCCAGACGCACGATCCCCAGGCTGATAGGCCGACCGACCAGCCCTGTGCGATACTGCGGCTGGTTGTTCGGCACGTGACGCCTGCCGTTCGACCCGACGACGTCCTGTCCGGTCTCCGCGCCGTGGCCGACCTGGCGCCGCCGGTCCCCGCAGCGGTGACCAGGCTGGCGCAGGGGCTGTTCGATGAAGAGACCGGCACGGTGACCGACCCGCTCGCGCCCGACCGCGAGGCAGCTGAGGCCCTTACAACGGCCGCTGCCGCCGCGAAGGCGCCGGCGTAAGGAAGGTCCCGCGAAGGACGGACGTCGTAGCGTCGCCCTCGGACTCGGGAGCCACCTGGGTCGGGCAGCGCACCGACCAGAAGACTTTCGCCAGGCCGTACCCAACAGGGTGTACGGAACCGGCGAGACAAGACACAGAGAGCTCCCGTGCGGCGCCCGCGCCCCGGACGGCGGCACCGCGCATCGCGCGAGCCGCGGACGTCACCGGCATCGCCGGACCAGGCGCGGCGCCCGGGAGCCTGACGGGAGAAACGCCCGCATGCTCGAGCCGACCGAACCCACCGAGGGTTCCGAACTCAACACCCCCAGCGACACCCTGCCGCCGCGTCGTCGGCGCCGGGCCGCTTCCCGACCGGCGGGTCCGCCGGTCGGTGCCGAGGCAGAGACCACGGACGTGGTGACGCCGGCCATACCGGCCGCCGACCTCGTCGACGCGGTCGAGGCCGAGGGAACCGAAGAGACCGACGAGACCGCAGAGGTCGAACAGGCCGAGGAGCCGGCGGTGGCCGAGGCCGCGCCCGCCCCTCGTACGCGTCGTCGTGCCACGCGTCGCGCTTCCGCGCCCGCCGGTGCCCCTGCCGCCGCCGAGGCCGCCGAGACGGTCGTACCGGCCGCCGTGGCCGAGGTGAAGGCCGAGGAGGTCGAAGCGGCCGCCGCTGAAGCCGAGGCCGAGGCCGCCCCCGCTCCTCGTACGCGTCGCCGTGCCACGCGCCGTGCCTCCGCGCCCGCCGGTGCGCCGGCCGCCGCCGAGGAGACCGTCGTCGAGCCCGCGGTGGCCGAGGCACCTGTCGAGGCGCCCGCCGAGACTCCCGCCGAGGAGGCCGCGCCCGCCGGTCGTGGCCGCCGTCGTGCCACGCGCCGGGTGTCCGCGCCCGCCGAGGCCGTTCAGGACACCGAGGCTGAGGTGACGTCCGAGCCGGAGCCGGCCGTCGCCGAAGAGGCCGCTGCCGAGGAAGAGGCCCCGCGCCGGACCCGCCGCCGTGCCACGCGTCGTACGTCCGTGCCCGCCGAGGCCCCTGAGAGCGTGGAGGCGCCGGTGAGCGCTGTCGAGGAGAACGAGCCGGCCAAGGCCGCCGAAGAGGCTGCCGTGAGCCAGGCGCCCGCCGCCGAGGCCGCCCCCGAAGCCCCCGCCGACGACGACGCCGCCCCGCGTCGCGCGCGTCGCCGTTCCGTCCGCCGGGCCGCCACCGGGTTCTCCGAGCCGCCGGCCGCCGAGGCCGACGCCGCCGAGGACGAGCCGCGCAAGCCCGCGCGGCCCGCCGTGGCCGTGTTCCAGGCGCCCGTGTTCACCGAGCCGCAGTTCCAGACGCCCCAGCGGGCCGCCGCCGAGGCAGCCGCCGCCGAGGTGGTCGTCGAGGAGCCCGAGGAAGCCGTCGAGGAGTTCCAGGAGGAGCCGGCACCGCGTCGCCGGCGCCGCCGCCGGGGTGCCGAGGAGGCCGTCGAGGCGCAGGTCGTCGAGACCGCCGCCGAGGACGAGACCGACGAGGCCGAGGAGAGCGCCGACGTCGAGGACGCCGCCGAGGGCGACGACTCCGAGGAGAGCGGTTCGCGCCGGCGCCGTCGTCGCGGTGGCCGTCGCCGCCGTCGCGGTGAGTCGGCCGAGTCGGACGGCGAGGACGGTGACGAGCTCGCCGCCGAGCAGGCCGACCAGGATGCCGAGGACACCGCCGAACAGGTCGAGGAGGACTCCGAGGAGGAGTCCGACGAGCACGGCTCCTCGTCCTCCAGCAGCCGTCGCCGCCGGCGCCGTCGTCGCCGCGCGGGTGACTCCGGCACCGACGCCGAGCCCGGTGACGGCGACCCCGAGCGCACGGTCGTCAAGGTCCGTGAGCCCCGCCCGAAGGCCGAGCCGTCCGACGAGGTGCAGTCCATCAAGGGCTCGACCCGTCTGGAGGCCAAGAAGCAGCGTCGCCGCGAGGGCCGTGAGCAGGGCCGCCGACGCGTTCCGATCATCACCGAGGCCGAGTTCCTGGCCCGCCGTGAGGCCGTCGAGCGTGTGATGGTCGTCCGCCAGCACGGCGACCGCACACAGATCGGCGTCCTCGAGGACAACGTGCTCGTCGAGCACTACGTCAACAAGGAGCAGTCGACCTCGTACGTCGGCAACGTCTACCTGGGCAAGGTCCAGAACGTGCTGCCGTCGATGGAGGCCGCCTTCATCGACATCGGCAAGGGCCGCAACGCCGTGCTCTACGCCGGTGAGGTCAACTTCGAGGCGCTCGGCATGGCCAACGGGCCGCGCCGCATCGAGAGCGCGCTGAAGTCCGGCCAGTCGGTGCTCGTGCAGGTCACCAAGGACCCGATCGGGCACAAGGGCGCGCGGCTCACCAGCCAGGTCTCCCTGCCCGGGCGCTACCTGGTGTACGTGCCCGAGGGTTCGATGACCGGCATCAGCCGCAAGCTGCCCGACACCGAGCGGGCGCGGCTGAAGACCATCCTCAAGAAGATCGTCCCCGAGGACGCGGGCGTCATCGTGCGCACCGCCGCCGAGGGCGCCAGCGAGGACGAGCTGCGCCGCGATGTCGAGCGGCTTCAGGCGCAGTGGGAGGACATCCAGAAGAAGGCCAAGAACGGCAACGCGCCGACGCTGCTGTACGGCGAGCCGGACATGACCGTCCGGGTCGTCCGCGACATCTTCAACGAGGACTTCACCAAGGTCGTCGTCAGCGGCGACGAGGCGTGGGAGACCATCCACGGATACGTCTCGCACGTCGCGCCCGACCTGGCCGACCGGCTGTCGAAGTGGACCTCCGAGGTCGACGTCTTCGCCACGTACCGGATCGACGAGCAGCTCGCCAAGGCACTGGACCGCAAGGTCTGGCTGCCGAGCGGTGGCTCGCTGGTGATCGACCGGACCGAGGCGATGGTCGTCGTCGACGTCAACACCGGCAAGTTCACCGGTCAGGGCGGCAACCTCGAGGAGACGGTCACCAGGAACAACCTGGAGGCGGCCGAGGAGATCGTGCGTCAGCTGCGGCTGCGCGACCTCGGCGGCATCATCGTCATCGACTTCATCGACATGGTCCTGGAGTCCAACCGGGACCTGGTGCTGCGGCGCCTCCTTGAGTGCCTGGGCCGGGACCGGACCAAGCACCAGGTCGCCGAGGTCACCTCGCTGGGGCTCGTGCAGATGACCCGTAAGCGGGTCGGCCAGGGCCTGCTGGAGTCCTTCTCCGAGACCTGCGTCCACTGCAACGGCCGCGGTGTCATCGTGCACATGGAGCAGCCGACCTCCGCCGGTGGCGGCGGCAAGCGCAAGAAGCGCGGGCGCGGCGGCATCGAGCACGTCCACGAGGCCGCGGTGGCCGCCGAGGCGGCGGAGGCCGTCGAGAGCGCCGAGTTCGCCGAGGAGGCGGAGACCGAGGCCGAGGTCGTCGCCGAGGCCGCGGTCCCGGTTGCGCTGCCCGCGCCGGAGTTCGAGCCGGACGAGGAGCTGTTCAGCAGCGCCGCCGAGGCGGAGGCCGCCGCGACCCGGGGCCGTTCGCGGCGCCGGACGAGCCGTCGGGCCTCGGCTCCGGCCGGTGCGCCCAGGCGGGAGCGGGCCGAGCGGGCGGAGAGGGCCGAGGTCCCGACCGCTCAGGACGTGACCGCCGAGGAGGAGGTCGAGCGTCCGGTGCAGCCGGAGCCCGCCACCCAGGCGCAGGCCGAGCCGGCCGCCGTCGAGGACCCGGTCGTCGAGGACGCCGCGCCCAAGGGACGTACGCGTCGCCGCGCGACCCGCAAGGTGTCCGCGCCGGCTGGATCGCCCACGGGCGCCGAGGCCGCCGTCGTGACGGTCGCTGAGTCCGCCCCGGCCCCCGCGCCGGTCGCCGAGGAGGCTCCGGCCGCGCCGCCGGCCGCCGAGGCGCCCGCCGAGAGCGCCGCCCCGGCCCGTCCGAGGCGTCGTGCCGTGCGCAAGGCCACCGCGCCGACCGCGTCCGAGGAGACGGCCGTCCTGGTCGTCCCGGCGACGGAGTCCGCCGCGGAGGCCCCGGCCGCCGAGGAGGCGGCTCCGGCGAAGAAGACGGCCCGTAAGACGGCCAAGAAGGCGACCGCGAAGAAGGCCGCCGCCGCCGCAACCAAGAAGACCGCGGCTAAGAAGACGGCGGCCAAGAAGGCGACGACCAAGAAGGCCGCCGCCAAGAAGACGACGGCGAAGAAGACCGCGGCGGCCGAGCAGACGCTGTCCTCGGTCTCGGCTTCCGCCGACGAGAGCTGAGTTCGGCTCGTCCCGGGTGTGCGGCTGGTCCCGAGTGATCAGCGGCACACCCGGGGGGCCCGGCCCGGTTTGACCCCTTCGGCCGCGGCCCCGTAACCTTGACCGTCGGCGTGTCGACTGACACGTCACATCCCCGTAAACCTCTTCCTCCCGGTTTTCTTCGACCGGGAGAGGCTGCCTGCTCTGTCGGGTCGCTGGACTGCGGGGGTGCCGTTCCCGAGCGAGAGAGTGAGATCCGCGTGTACGCCATCGTGCGCAGCGGTGGTCGCCAGCACAAGGTTGCTGTCGGCGACATCGTTGAGGTTGACAAGATTTCCACTGCCAAGGTTGGCGACACGGTCGAGCTCTCGACCCTGCTCGTTGTCGACGGCGAGTCCGTGACCAGCGACCCGTGGGTGCTGGCCGGTATCAAGGTCCAGGCCGAGGTCGTGGACCACCACAAGGGCGTCAAGATCGACATCCTTCGCTACAAGAACAAGACCGGCTACCGCCGTCGTCAGGGCCACCGCCAGCAGTACACGGCGATCAAGGTCACTGAGATCCCCGCGGCTGCGAAGTAAGGGACTGAGGAGAGATGGCACACAAGAAGGGCGCATCGTCCACCCGTAACGGTCGTGACTCCAACGCTCAGCGCCTCGGCGTGAAGCGCTTCGGTGGTCAGACCGTCAACGCGGGCGAGATCCTGGTCCGCCAGCGCGGCACCCACTTCCACCCCGGCGCGGGCGTCGGCCGTGGCGGCGACGACACGCTGTTCGCCCTCGAGGCCGGTTCGGTGCAGTTCGGCACCCACCGTGGCCGCAAGGTCGTGAACATCGTCCCGGTCGCCTGAGCTAACGCTTAGGGCTCAGACCGAACGTTTCGCGAGGCGGACCTCACTTCCCCTGTGGGAAGGCGGGTCCGCCTTTCGCGTGTTACAGCAGTAGAGAACCGTACGAAGATTTCGAGTGCTGGAGGCACCTCACCATGACCACCTTCGTGGACCGCGTCGAACTGCATGTCGCCGCGGGTAACGGAGGTCACGGCTGTGCCTCCGTCCACCGGGAGAAGTTCAAGCCGCTCGGCGGCCCCGACGGCGGCAACGGCGGGCGGGGCGGCGACGTCATCCTGACCGTCGACCAGTCGGTGACCACGCTCCTGGACTACCACCACTCCCCGCACCGCAAGGCCACCAACGGCAAGCCCGGCGAGGGCGGCAACCGCTCCGGCAAGGACGGCCAGGACCTGGTCCTGCTCGTGCCGGACGGCACGGTCGTGCAGGACAAGGCGGGCAACGTGCTCGCCGACCTGGTCGGCCACGGCACCTCCTACGTCGCCGCCCAGGGCGGCCGCGGCGGCCTCGGGAACGCGGCGCTGGCGTCCGCGCGGCGCAAGGCGCCCGGTTTCGCGCTGCTCGGTGTGCCCGGGGACATGCAGGACATCGTCCTGGAGCTGAAGACCGTCGCCGACGTGGCGCTGGTCGGCTACCCGAGCGCGGGCAAGTCCTCGCTGATCTCGGTGCTGAGCGCGGCCAAGCCGAAGATCGCCGACTACCCCTTCACCACCCTGGTGCCCAACCTCGGTGTGGTGACGGCCGGTTCGACCGTCTACACCATCGCCGACGTGCCGGGTCTGATCCCGGGCGCCAGCCAGGGCAAGGGCCTGGGCCTGGAGTTCCTGCGGCACGTGGAGCGGTGCAGTGTGCTGGTGCACGTGCTGGACACGGCGACCCTGGAGTCCGACCGGGATCCCGTCTCCGACCTCGACATCATCGAGGAGGAGCTGCGGCAGTACGGCGCCGGGCTCGACAAGCGGCCCCGCATGGTCGTACTGAACAAGATCGACGTGCCGGACGGCAAGGACCTCGCCGAGATGGTGCGCCCGGACCTGGAGGAGCGCGGCTACCGCGTCTTCGAGGTGTCCGCGGTGGCCCACATGGGGCTCAAGGAACTGTCGTTCGCGCTGGCCGAGGTGGTCGGCAAGGCGCGGGCCGCGAAGCCGAAGGAGGAGGCGACGCGGATCGTCATCCGTCCCAAGGCGGTCGACGACGCGGGCTTCACCGTGACGCGCGAGGAGGACGGGCTGTTCCGGGTGCGTGGCGAGAAGCCGGAGCGCTGGGTGCGGCAGACCGACTTCAGCAACGACGAGGCCGTCGGCTATCTCGCCGACCGCCTCAACCGCCTCGGTGTCGAGGAGCAGTTGATGAAGGCGGGCGCCCGCTCGGGCGACGGCGTCGCCATCGGCCCCGAGGACAACGCCGTGGTCTTCGACTGGGAGCCGACCGTGATGGCCGGCGCCGAGATGCTCGGCCGCCGCGGTGAGGACCACCGCTTCGAGGCACCGCGTCCGGCCGCCCAGCGGCGCCGCGACAAGGAGGCCGAACGGGACGAGGCGTCGCGGGAGTTCGACGACTTCGACCCCTTCGAGGGCTGACGGCCTGAGGGGGCGGCCCTTCGGGGCGGCCCCCGCCGGGCGGTCCCACCGGCGTTCCTACGGTGGTTAACGCGGCGCAAATCCCTGTCGTACGGCAGGGCAACCAACCGTCGTTCCGATGAGTCGTACTGGGCGGCGCGGATGAGGATCTTGAACCTTTCCGCGGTCAACTGCCCTTACGACAGCCGGAGTTCACGTGTCCCTGCCTGCCTCGCACAGAAACCGGCGTGCCGTCGCCGTAGCGATCGCGTTGATCGCGGCCACCTGCGGCACGCTGCCCACCGCGCAGGCCCGGACCGCGGCGTCGCCCGAGGTGCGGCAGGACTTCAACGGGGACGGGTACGGGGATCTGGCCGTGGCCGCGCCCCGCGCCACGGTGAACGGCAAGGCGGAGGCCGGCTATGTCGCCGTGCTGTACGGGTCGGCGAACGGGCTGAGCGCCGCCGCCAAGAAGGTGTACACCCAGGCCTCCGCGGGAGTCCCCGGCACCGTCGAGGCGGGCGATCGCTTCGGCTCGCACCTGACCGCCGCCGATCTGGACGGGGACGGGTACACCGACCTGGTGGTGGAGGCCGAGGGCGAGCTGTGGGAGCAGGACGGCATCGCCCGCCAGGGCAACAGGACCGTCCTGTGGGGCAGTTCGGCGGGGTTCACCTCGGGCAAGGGCATGCCCGCCCGGGACAGCGGCCGGTACCAGGGCGGCGGCTCCCTGTCGGCCACCGGCGACTTCAACGGCGACGGACACCAGGATTTGCTCTACGCCGGTCTCGTGTACCTCGGACCGTTCGGCCGGGACGCCGTGCCCGCCGCGGTCCGCACCAACCCGGAGCTCGTCGACGGCGACCTCGACCTGATGGGCCTGGTCGCCGGTGACATCGACGGCGACGGCATCACCGACCTCGTCACCATGGCCCGATCCTTCGACGGGGACGACGAGGGCGACCACGGCGAGCACCTGAACTACCTGCGGGGCAGCCGCGACGGCCTCCAGCCGCTCGTCGTCCTGAAGGACGCACGGGGCGAACGGCTCCGCCCCGGCCACGCCGTGGCGCTCGGCGACGTCAACGGCGACCACCGCGCGGACCTCGTCACCGCACGCGGCTCGATCAGCTTCCTCTACGGCACCGCCGACGGCCCGGCCCGGTCCTTCGCGTCCCGGACCATCGACCAGGACACCCCCGGTGTGCCCGGTACCGAGGAGCCCGAGGACTGGTTCGGCTACGACCTGTCCGTCGGCGACGTCAACGGCGACGGCTACGGCGACGTCCTCGCCGGCAACCCCCACGAGGACCTCGGCACCGTCCAGCGCGCCGGTGCCTTCACCGTCGTACCCGGCGGACCGGACGGCCCCACGGGCGCCGGCAGCACCCTCTTCAGCCAGAACAGCGCGAGCGTCCCCGGCACCGCCGAGAAGGACGACCGGTTCGGCGAGAACGCCACCTTCGTCGACGGCAACGGTGACGGAAAGGCCGAGCCGGTCGTCGCGGCGCTCGGCGAGGACGCCTCCGCGGGCGCCGTCTGGGTGTTCCGCGGCGCGGCCACGGCCAAGGGCTCCTTCTCCTTCGGCGCCGGCACGCTCGGCACGGTGGCGAGCGGCGCCCGGCTGGGTTCCGAGTTCCCGCGCTGATCCCCGACCGCCCGACCGACGAGCCCGTCACAGGTACGACCCCCCACACGCACGACCTTCGACAGGAGCACCATGAGCAAGCGCAGGATCGGGCTCGCGGCGGCCGTCGCCGTCATCGCGACCGTCGTGGCCCCGCTGGGCGCGCAGGCCGCCGAACCGCACTCCGCCGCCTCCCGGCTGCACGCCGACTTCGACGGCGACGGCTACCAGGACGTGGCCGTCACGGCCGCGGGCGCCACGGTGGGCGGCAAGAAGCGGGCGGGCTATGTGGCGGTGGTGTACGGCTCGGCCAACGGTCTGAACCTGGCGCACCGGCAGGTCGTCAGCCAGAACACCGCGGGCATCCTCGGGGTCGCCGAGGCCGACGACCGCTTCGGTGCCGCGATCTCCGCCGCCGACCTGGACGGTGACGGCTACGCGGACCTGGTCGTGGGCGCGTCCGGCGAGGAGGCCGGGGGCAGAACCGGGTCCCTGGCCGTCGTATGGGGCGGGACGCAGGGGCTGTCCGGTGCCACAGCCGTGGCCTCCGGGACCCTGTCCGACACCGCGATCGGCGACTTCGACGGGGACGGCGACCTCGACGTGGCCACCCCGCGCTCCCTGCTGACCGGCCCCTTCGACCGTACGAAGGGCGCGGCGGCCGTCGGCGAGCTGAGCCTCGACCCCGTCGACTACCGGACGAACGCGCTGGCCGCGGGCGACATCGACCACGACGGCATCGCCGACCTGGTGGCGCTGAACGTGGACAACACCTCGGACGACTACAGCAACGCGGACTCGTACCACCGCCGGGTCGTGTACCTGCGCGGCACCGCCCAGGGGCTGAGTGCGCCCGTCACGCTGAAGAACGACGACGGTTCGCTCTTCCGCGGCGGCGAGCAGCTGGGCATCGGGGACGTGGACCGGGACGGGTACGGCGATCTCGTCATCGGCCGTTCCTTCACCCATGACGTCGTCGACGACGACCTCCTGATCGGCGGTCAGATCGGCGTGGTGTACGGCACCGAGGCCGGCCCCGACCCGTCCGGCCAGACCATCGTCACGCAGGACTCGCCCAAGGTGCCGGGCGCCACCGAGGGCGGCGACTCCTTCGGCGGGGGCCTCTCCGTCGGGGACGTCAACGGCGACGGCTACGCGGACGTGGCCACCGGCGCCTTCACCGAGAAGCTCGGTGACGTGGACAGCGCGGGCCAGGTGACCGTCCTGCGGGGCGGGGCGAAGGGCCTCACCGGCGTCGGTTCCGTGGCCTTCAGCCAGAACACGCCGAAGGTGCCGGGCACCGCCGAGCGGCTCGACTTCTTCGGCTCCGCCACCTCGCTGACCGACGTCAACCGTGACGGCAGGGCCGAGCTGTTCGTCGGCGCCAGTGGCGAGAACACCTTCGACGGCGGCGTCTGGGCGTTCCGCAACCCCGGCACCGGCCCCACCGCCACCGGCTCGGTCTCCTTCGGCGCGGGCACCCTCGGCACCACCCCGGACGACGCCTACCTCGGCGGCCGGTTCGCCCGCTGACCCCTTCGCCCCTCGACTCGATCAGCCGTACGTCCTGGGAGGAACGCCAAGTTCGGTTCCTGACCCGGCTACTGACCATCCATCAGGCCCGTCGCGGCACTCCGTCACTCCTGCGCCGCGACGGGTCTCCTGTTGTGTTCCCAGTTGTCATGCATACGAAGACCACGGTTCAGCGGGCGGACCGTCCGCGGGGGTGGGCTTTTCAGTGTCCAAGAGGCCAGTGAGGCAGGGGAGTTCGTTGATGACCCGAGCGACATCGCCCGACCGACGCCGTTTTCTGACCGCCGGGGCCGCCGTGCTCGGCGCCGCCGCCTCCGCCCAGCTGTGGCTGCCGGGCACCGCCCGAGCGGCCGGAACGACGCTGCCAGACGGCGTGTTCAGCCTCGGCGTCACCTCCGGCGACCCGCTGCCCGACGGCATCGTCCTGTGGACCCGGCTCGCCCCGGACCCGCTGAACGGCGGCGGCATGCCCGACGAGGTCGTGCCGGTGGAGTGGGAGCTCGCCGAGGACGAACGCTTCAGAAAGCCCGTACGCCGGGGTGTGACCCAGGCGCGCCCCGAGTACGGGCACAGCGTTCACGTGGATGTACGGCATCTGCGCCCGGGCCGCACCTACTGGTACCGCTTCCGCACGAGCGGCCAGATCTCGCCCACCGGCCGCACCCGCACCGCCCCCCACCCGCACAGCAAGGGCGGCAACCTCCGCTTCGCGCTGGCGTCCTGCCAGAACTACCAGCACGGCTGGTTCACGCCGTACGCCGACATGCTCGCCCAGGACCCCGACTTCGTGCTCTTCGTCGGGGACTACATCTACGAGTCCTCGCCCGCCTCGACGGGCGTGCGCCGGCACGAGGGCACCGGGGAGCCGTACACCCTGGTCCAGTACCGCAACCGCTACGCCCAGTACCGCTCGGACCCGGACCTCGCCGCGATGCACGCGGGCGCCCCCTGGATCGTCACCTTCGACGACCACGAGGTGGACAACGACTTCGCCGGAGAGATCCCGCAGGACCCCGCCAAGCAGCCCCACGACGCCTTCGTGGCCCGGCTCACCGCGGCCTACCAGGCGTACTACGAGCACATGCCGGTGCGCGCGAGCTCGGTCCCGAACGGCCCGCACATCCAGATGTACCGCCGACTGGAGTTCGGCCGCCTGGCCCGGCTCAACGTCCTCGACACCCGGCAGTTCCGCAGCGACCAGGCCACCAGCCAGGAGGGCGCCCAGGACCCCGCGCTCACCATGCTCGGCGCCGAGCAGAAGGAGTGGCTCCTGGACGGGCTGCACGACTCCCCGGCCCGCTGGAACCTCATCGCCTCGCAGATCATGATGGCCGAGACCGACCTGAAGATCGGCGAGGGCAAGCTCTGGTACTACGACGCCTGGGACGGCTACCAGGCCGAACGCAACCAGCTGATGCGGGAGTTCGAGGACGTCCGCAACCCGGTCGTGCTCACCGGCGACCGTCATCTGACGATGATCAGCGACCTCAAGGAGGACTACGCGGACCCGGAGTCCGACGTCGTCGGCGCCGAGTTCGTGGGCACCTCCATCTCCAGCAACGGTGACCAGGACCAGGCCGCCTTCCACGCCCAGTGGGACCCGCTGATGGCGGACAACCCGCACTGGAAGCTGCTCGACGCCCACCGCGGCTACCACCTCTTCGACGTCGACCGCCACGGGATCGACGCCCAGGTGCGGATCGTGGACACGGTCCGGCAGCCGAAGGCCACGGCGAGCACGCTGGCCACGCTGCGGGTGGAGTCGGACCGCCCCGGCGTAGAGCTCGCATGACCGGTCGATGATGAATTGCGTGTGACGGGAGCCTGGGACTCATCTGTGTCCCAGGTCTCTCTCAGCGCGGTCTCAGGAACCCCTCTTACCGTCCCCTGACCATGGAGACGGACTGCACGAGACATGAACCCGCGGCGAACGGCGGCGAGATCGCCCCGCTGCCCGCCGGCACCCGCCTGCTGCACATCGGCCCGCACAAGACCGGGACGACCTCGATCCAGGGCGCGATGTTCGCCGCCAGGGACCGGCTCGGCGAGCACGGGGTCGCCTGGCCGGCCACCACCCGCCATCCGATGGAGGCCGCCCTCGCCGCGTGCGCCAGACCCGCGATGATGGGCGACACCGTGCCCACCGACCAGCACTGGACGCGGCTGCTCGCGCAGGTGGAGGCGGCCGGCGGGCGCACGTCGGTGGTCAGCAGCGAGTTCTTCGCCGACGCCGAGGACGACGCCACCGTCGCCCGGATCGTCGAGCAGCTCGGCGGCGACCGGGTGCACGTCCTGGTCACCCTGCGCCCGCTGGCGAGGATCATGCCCTCGCAGTGGCAGCAGTACGTGCAGAACGGTCTGCGCATGGGCTACGAGGACTGGCTCACCCACATGCTGAGGAAGGCGCCGTACGACAGGCCCAACCCCAGCTTCTGGCGCCGGCACCGGCACGACCGGCTGGTGGAGCGCTGGGTCCGGGCGGTCGGCCCGCGGCGGGTCACCGTCGTGGTGGTCGACGACCACGACCGGGGCGGCCTGATGCGGACCTTCGAGCGGCTCCTCGGACTGCCCGACAATCTCCTCCAGCCCGTCCCGGATGCGGCGAACCGTTCGCTCACCCTCGCCGAGACCGAAATGCTGCGGAATCTTAATAAGGAATTCCGCGGCAATGGACTGCCCGACGAGTTGTATTCCACGCTCGTCCGCAACGGCGCGGTCATGCATATGAAGAACACGTGCAGTCCCTCGCCCGAGGATGTGAAGATCAGCACCCCGGGCTGGGCCGTCGAGGCCGCAGCCGAGATCGGCGCCGAGATGGCCGGGCGGATCGGCGCCATGGGCGTGTGGGTGCTGGGCGACCCGGCGCTGCTGTCCGCCGTACCGCCGCCGCCCGTGTGTGAGGCGCCGGCCGAACCGCGGATCGCGCCCGAGGTGGCGGCCCAGGCGCTGTACGGCGCGCTCGCCGCGGCGGCCTCGGCGCCGGTGCGGCACACCACCCCGGCCAAGGCGCGCACGGTGCACCAGACGTCGTCCAGGGAACTCGTGAAGGTGCTGGGTCATCGCTGTCTGAAGAAGCTGCGCGGGCACTGACCGCTTGTGCGCTTACTCACAGCAATTCCACGGGTGTCCGATTCAGGACTCCCACCGTCACCAGGAGTACAAGGTGAATGACAGATGGCGCGCACATATGCAGCGGAGGGCGCTCACCTTGCACTGCGGTAACCCCAAGTGGGACCATTTCCGAGTTCCCTGTCGCCCCGAGGTAGGTCATCTGTGTCCCAGCACATCGCCAAGCCCCGTACCACCGCAGTGATCCTGGCCGGCGGTACCGGTCAGCGAGTGGGTCTCTCGATCCCCAAGCAGCTGCTGAAGATCGCCGGCAAGGCAGTCATCGAGCACACCCTGACCACCTTCGAGAACGCCGACTCGATCGACGACATCATCGTCCTGATGGCGCCGGGCTATGTGCCGGACATAGAGAAGATCGTGGCCAAGGCCGGTTTCACGAAGGTCAAGAAGGTCATCGAGGGCGGCTCCACGCGGAACGAGACCACCGAGCGCGCCATCGAGGCGCTCGGCGAGGGCCTGGCCGCGGGCGAGGACCGCAACGTCCTGTTCCACGACGCCGTCCGCCCCCTGCTCTCGCAGCGCGTCATCGACGACTGCGTGGTCGCGCTGGAGCGCTACCAGGCCGTCGACGTCGCCATCCCGTCCGCGGACACCATCATCGTGACCCGCACCCACGGCGAGGACGGCGAGTTCATCACCGAGATCCCGGACCGCTCCCGGCTGCGCCGCGGCCAGACCCCGCAGGCCTTCAAGCTGTCCACCATCAAGCGGGCCTACGAGGTCGCCGCCGGTGACCCCAACTTCCAGGCCACGGACGACTGCTCGGTCGTGCTCAAGTACCTGCCGGACGTGCCGATCCACGTCGTCGCGGGCGACGAGTACAACATGAAGGTCACCCAGCCCGTCGACGTCTTCATCGCCGACAAGCTCTTCCAGCTGGCCTCCACCGCCGCGCCCGAGCAGGTCTCCGAGGAGGCCTACCGTGAGCTGCTGACCGGCAAGACGGTCGTCGTCTTCGGCGGCTCCTACGGCATCGGCAAGGACATCTCCGAACTCGCCGAGTCCTACGGCGCGAAGGTCTACGCGCTGGGCCGCTCCACCACCGGCACGCACGTCGAGAACCCCGAGGAGGTCGACGACGCGCTGTCCAAGGCGTACGCCGAGACCGGGCGCATCGACTACGTCGTGAACACCGCGGGCGTCCTGCGCATCGGCAAGCTCGCCGAGACCGACAACGCGACCATCGAGGAAGCCCTCAAGGTCAACTACCTGGCCCCGGTGCAGATCGCGCGCTCCAGCTACAAGTACCTGGCGGAGACCAAGGGCCAGCTGCTGCTCTACACCTCCAGCAGCTACACCCGCGGCCGCGCCGAGTACAGCCTCTACTCCTCGACCAAGGCCGCGATGGTGAACCTCACCCAGGCCCTGTCCGACGAGTGGGCCGGCGACGGCGTCCGCGTCAACTGCATCAACCCGGAGCGCACCGCGACCCCGATGCGCACCAAGGCCTTCGGCCAGGAGCCCTCGGGCACGCTGCTCTCCTCCGAGGCGGTGGCCCGTACCTCCCTCGACGTCCTGCTGTCCGAGCTGACCGGGCATGTGATCGACGTCCGCCAGCAGGACCCGACCGCGGCCGCCGGCAAGGCCTCCGGGTTCGAGCAGGCACTTGCCAGTGTCCTGGACCGTCAGGACGGCGTGGCATAATCAACGGCAATTAGACATCTGCTATTCAGGCCTCTGTGGCTGCCCGTTATCGGAGCATTCGCAGGGGCCTGAATCAGTACCTCCCGCGAATTTCTCACATTTTCGCTGCACATCAGAACCACACCGGCACTCCCCCTCCAAGAGCAGGTTCCTCTGTGATAACCAGAGCCATTCGCGTCGCCCGGGTGGGCAGCGCGGCCGAGCTGGCCGCGGCGGCCCTCATGATCCTGGGTTTCCCGGCGCTCATGCTGGCCGCGCTCGTCCCGAGCGTTCCCGCCTTCACGGCCGCCGCCGCGGTGACGTACCTGGCGGACCACTATCTGCACCGCAAGGGCAGCTATCTGATCAACCGCCTGAGCAAGGTGCGCGCGGGTCTGTCGATCCGCTTCCTGATCAGGCAGCTGCTGCTGGTCCTGCTGCTGGCCCGCCTCGACCTCGCCGACGGCCTGGTCTTCTACGGCGCGGTCGCCTGCTTCATCGCGTTCTACGGTCTCCAGGCCCCGCACGGCGCGCTGGTCACCCTGATCCGCAACCGCCGCCGGATGCCGGTCGCCACCCGCAACGTCGACCTGAAGTCCCGCATCCGCATCCCGGACGCGCCGCCGCGCAGGCTGCTCAACCGCTCCGCCGAGAAGATGCTGCACCTCGACCTCGCCGCCGTGATCGGCGTGCTGGTCTCCGCGGCCACGGAAGAGACCCTCGCGGCCTTCGTCGGCATCGGCGCGACGATAGCGCTGGGCACCCTGTACGTCCTCGCGCTCATGCCGTACGTCCGCGGCAGCAAGATCCCGCCGAACGCGGACACCGTGCTCGCCGCGGTCGACGACTGGCTGGCCGCCTACCGGCCGGAGACGGTGCTGTACTTCTCCGGCTCCAAGGACTCGGTCTACCAGGTCAACATGTGGCTGGAGACCATGGAGCAGCTGGACTCCAGGCCGCTGATCATCCTGCGTGAGCGCGCGATCCTGGCGAACCTCGCGCCCACCACGGTCCCCGTCATCTGCGTGCCCGGAGGGGTGCACCTGATGAACATGGACCTGACCACCGTGCGCGTCGCGCTCTACGCGGCGAACGTCGGCAAGAACATCCACCTGCTGCGCGTCCCGACCATGAAGCACGTCTTCATCGGCCACGGCGACAGCGACAAGCTCGCCAGCGTCAACCCGTTCAGCAAGGTCTACGACGAGGTGTGGACCGCCGGCCGGGCCGGCCGCGACCGCTACGCCATCGCCGACGTCGGTGTCCGCGACGACGACATCGCCGAGGTCGGCCGCCCGCAGCTGGCGCCGATCGAGACCTGGCGGGGCGTCCCCGAGGGCCGCATCCCGACCGTGCTCTACGCCCCCACCTGGGAGGGCTGGGACGGCGACCCGGGCAACACCTCGATCGTGCTGGCCGGCGAGAACATCGTGAAGAAGCTGGTGAAGGCCGACCCGCCGGTCCGGGTCCTGTACAAGCCGCACCCCTTCACCGGCACCGTCAGCAAGGAGGCGGGCGCCGCGCACGCGCGGATCACCGCCCTGGTGGAGAAGGCCGCCGCCGAGCGCGCCGGCGACGCCCGGTTCACGGCCGACGTGGCAGCCCGGGCGCAGGCCAAGGCCGAACTCGTCCGGATCGAGGCGCGGATCGCCGAGCTGTCCGGCCGCGGCGGCGAGAAGGGCGACGAGGCCGAGGCCACCCGTGACGGTGTCGTCGACGTGGCCAGGCACGAGGAGATCGCCCGGCTGCGCGCCGAGTGGAACGACGCCTACTGGACCTCCGTCGGCACCTTCGAGCACCGCGTCATCACCGGCGCCGAGCCGCGGCTCTACGACTGCTTCAACGTCTCCGACGCGATGGTCTCCGACATCTCCAGCGTGGTCTCCGACTTCATCGCCAGCGGCAAGCCGTACGCGGTGACGGACTCCGCCGAGCTGGGCGTGGAGGAGTTCAAGCGGCAGAACACCGCGGTGCGCGCCGCGACGATCCTGTCCAACAGCGCCGCCGAGCTCGGCGGCCTCCTTGACGCGGTCCGCGACCCCGCGGGCGACCCGCTGGCGGAGGACCGCAAGGAGCTCAAGCAGTACCTGCTGGGCCCGGACGAGCCGACGTCCATCGAGCAGTTCAACACCGCGGTAGCGAACCTCTCCCTCAAGGCCGAGGCACGCAACGTCGGGCAGGAGTCACGGGCGGCGGCCGGAGCCGCGGAGGCCACCACCAAGGCCTGACCAACTCCCTGCCAAAAAGGGCCCTGTTTTCGAGGAGTGATTCTCGAAAACAGGGCCCTTTTACGTACGTCATGAGGGATGCGTTCCCAGTAGTCCGTGACCTGCGCCACAAAAAAGCTATGAAAGGGCAACCGCTTCCCGTCCTCGCCCGTCTACTAAGTTGCGAATAAGCCAATACAGGGGGAATGCCCTATGACCAAGGGTTCCTCATGATGTGGGGGAAGTGTGACGTGACGCAGCCTGATGTGACCGTGGTCATCGGGGCGTACGAAGCGATGCCGTACCTGGTCGAGTGCCTCGCGTCCGTCGAGGCCCAGACCATCGACCACACGCGTATCGAGGTCATCGCGGTCGACGACGGCTCCACCGACGGCACCGGCGAGTGCCTGGAGCAGTTCGCGGCCCGCGCCGACATGCCCGTCACGGTGCTCCGGCAGGACAACTCCGGCGGCCCCAGCGGCCCGCGCAACGTCGGCCTGGGCAAGGCCGCCGGACGGTACGTGTTCTTCCTGGACGCCGACGACCGGCTCGGCCCCGAGGCCCTGGAGCGGATGGTCGCGATGGCCGACCGCAACGGCACCGACGTCGTCCTCGGCCGCGTCGAGGGCATCAACCGCAAGCCGCCGAAGTCGATGTGGGGCAAGACGCTGGAGCGCACCGACATCTGGTCCTCCAACATCAAGTTCACGCTGAGCGCGCAGAAGCTGTTCCGCCGTGAGCTGCTGGAGCGTCACGGCATGCGGTTCGACGAGTCGTTGTGGACCGGCGAGGACGCGCTGTTCACCATGGAGGCCTATCTGCGGGCCGACGGCGTCTCCCTCATCGACGACTACACCTGCTACTACCTGGTGGGCCGCGACGACGGCAAGCACGTCACCAAGAGCGGCGGCTACACCCTGCGCTTCGACTCCGCGCGCGCCCTGATGAACCTGATCGCGGAGATGGTCCCGGCCGGTCCGCGGCGCGACATGCTCATGCTCCGCCCCTTCCTCGTCACCCTGCTCCCGCAGTTCGGCCCCCGGTTCCTCAAGGACACCGAGCAGGTCCGCCGGCACAAGCTGGAGCTCGCGAAGCCCCTCATGGACGCCTACTGGACCGACGAGGTCGCCCACCGCCTCAAGGTCGAAGAACGCCTGCGCCTCCACCTGATCGCCGAGGAGCGGCCCGAACTCCTCCTGGACGTCCTGGAGTTCCTGCGGGCCAAGAAGCAGGCCGCCGCGCTCCTGGAGAAGCGCGGCCGCCGCGTGTACCTCGCCTACCCCCACTTCCGCGACGCCGCCGCCGGCGTCCCGGACGCGGTCTACCTCGCCGAGCCGCGCGAGGCCCGGGTCTTCCCGGGCTACCGGGAGGGCGGGCTCGACTCCTTCGTCCGCCGGGCGGCCCGCAAGGCCCGCCGGATGCTGCCGGCCCGGGACGTCACGCGGGCCGCGGCGGCGTGACCGACGGCTCCTCCTCCGTCCGCCGCGGCCCGGGGATCTCCGCCGCCAGCCGCTCCCGCATCCGCGCCCGGTGCTCCCGGGCCTCGGTGCACAGCGCCTGTACGGCGGCGTCGAAGCGCACCTGCGAGACCGGCTCGGCCGGCCCCAGCAGATGCCGCTTCAACGCGGCCCGCTCCTCGACCAGCCCGTCCTTCTCCGGCTTGCGTACGGCGTCCAGCAGCTCCGGCACCCCGGCCGCGTCCGGCGTCAGCACGGTCGCCGCCCGCACGGTCGGGAAGGTCTCGCGGAAGACGTCCTCGGCCAGCCCGCTGGTGTTGGCCACCGCATAGGGCTTGCCGCTCGCCAGGAAGTCGCTGACCACGCTCGACACATCGCTGATCAGCAGATCGGCCCGGTTGAAGCAGGCGTACAGCGCGGGCCGGGCGTCCGTGACGACCTGGTGCTCCCACTCCGGCAGCGAGGCCCAGTACGCCTCCTCCCAGGCGGCCGTGGCCCGCTCCACGGCCTTTGAGCGCCCCCTCGGCGGGGTGGGCTGGAGCAGCATCCGCTCCACCTGGTCGGCGCCGTCCCGGAAGTCGGCCGTGGTGAGCCGGTCCAACTCCGCGGTCCGCCGGGCCAGTTCGCCGTCGCCCGGGGCGGGCCGCGGCCCCGACCGCCGCCGGTTGGCGGCCCGGACCAGATCCCGGATGCGCTGATCGGCCGCCCCGGCCCGCGGATCGACCGAACCGGTCAGCGGATGCGGCTTGTACAGCAGCCGTACGCCGTCGTCCTCCAGCAGCGCCCGGACGAGGTTCTCGCCGGCCGCGAGCACCGAGGTGTTGCCCGGGTTGCCGTCCCAGCCCTCCCAGGTCGGCGCGTACAGCACGGTGGTGTACGCGCCGGTCGGCGGACCCGCGTACGGCCGTACGGCGTCCAGCTGCGGGCGGCCGATCTCCACCACGTCCCGGTCGTCCACGCCGACCTCGGCCAGCGCGTACCGCTCGCGCGCCGCGGGACCGGCCACCCACACCTCGTCGTAGGCCTTCGCGTACGGGTTGCACGAGGACAGCTTGTCGCTCTCGCCGTGGTTGACGAAGGTGTGCCGGAGCGTGGGGATGCGCAGCACCTGGGAGGTCTTGCCGGAGTTGGAGGGGTGGATCAGGACCTGGAGCGTGGACTGCTCCAGTCGCATCAGGGTGGTGACCTTGGGCAGGCAGATCACGGGGATGTCGGTCGCGGCGATCTTCTGCACCATGAAGCGCTCGCGCAGGACGACGACCGGCCGCGCACCGAGCTTCGCGAGCGGCTCCAGCCACATGTTCGCCTGGTACGCCGAGGACGCGCCGCCGGAGAAGTACAGGCCGACCGTCGGCCGGTACTCGGCCAGCCACGCGTCGAACCAGTCGAGCACCTCCTGCTCGCCCGCGGGACGGCGGCTCGGCAGCAGCCGCAGCAGCAGCTCGCCCAGGCCCAGCAGGGCCAGGAGCAGCGACAGCGAGACCCCGGCGGCCGCGGCGGCCGGGATGTCCGTCGCCGCAGTGGTCGCGAGACCGGCGGTGGCGGGCAGCCCGAACAGCAGCAGCCGGTGCCCGGGGCGGCGCAGCAGCAGCGCGGGCGGGGCGGTGGACAGCCGCAGCGCGGAGGCGTCGATGTTCCGGGTCACCACCGGCAGCGTGCGGGTGCGGCGGACCAGCACGGAGACCGCCTGGATCGCGAAGTGCAGGCCGTAGAAGATCAGGACACCGGCCACGAGCGGCGCGTACACCGACTCCCGCTCCTGCTCACCGACCCGCAGCAGCCCCGCCACCAGCAGCAGATCGCGCAGGACGTGCCGCACGGTGATGTCCGCGTGCGACTTGGCGAACATCGACACCATGCCCCGCTGCCACCGGTACAGCACCCCCTCCCCGGCCACCGAGGCGGCCGTCGCGGCGAGCAGCAGCGGTACGTCGGGCATGAGGGCCGCGACGGCCTGCGCGGCGAAGGCGGCGCCCAGCAGGGCGATGACGAACAGCTGGGCCGCGCGGCGGCGCAGCGGGAGGGCGACGCGGCGCCTGCGGGGACGGCTGAAGGGACGTTTCACGAGACGCGCGAGCGGACGTTTCAGCGGGCGTCTCGTCGAGCGTCCGAGGCGGAGTCTCTTCGCGGGCCGCTTCGTCGTCTTGGCCGTCTTGGCCGTCTTGGGCCTTTTCTTGAAGCGCCGGCGGGGGAGGGGAGAGGGCACTGCGTCACTCCAAGGTCGTCGCAGGAGGTGCGCCCGGGTTAACGCCCGCCGACCTCTGGACGACACGCGCGTGACCGGGCGCCTTGCGACGACCGTGGAGTGACCGTTCCCGCCGTCCTACTGGCGGCCGGACTGCAGGGCGCGGCGGATGGGTGCTCCCACCACCCGGCGTGCCCGGCGGTAGACCGACGGCGCCGGAAGGCCCGCGGCCGTCCTGGAACCGGTCTTCGCCCGGGCCAGGTCCCGCTTCAACCGCTCGTTGTCCAGCGTCAGTTCGGTGATGTGACGCTGCATGAACGCCATCCGCGAGGCCAGCGAGCCGAGGTCGGCCTCCAGCCAGGGCCGGACCCCCGCCGGGAAGGACAGCTTGCTCATCCGCTTCTCGAAGGCCGCGCCGCTGTCGCCGTGCGTGAAGGTGTTCCGCAGGCCGTTGCGGTCGAGGAAGCCGGTGAACCGCTCGAAGCGCTCGTGGTGACCGCTCATCAGCCCGCCGAAGTCCGCCTCCTCGTACAGCTTCGCCGGGTCCAGGTCCGCGGGCACCTGGTCGATCCTGACGTGCGGGATCTCGAAGTAGCGGCACAGCTCCAGCGTCCGGGAGTCACCGACGAGCACGGTGGCGGGCGTGCCCGCCAGCAGGGCCGCGATGTTGCCGTGGATGCGGGAGCCGAAGGAGAAGTCGAAGTCGCGCAGGTCGTCGATCCAGGTGATCGGGTCGATGTAGACCCGGACCTTGTCCTCCTGGTACATCGGGTGGTCGGGGTGCGTCGGTATCGCCTTGACCTTGGCGTTCGGGTCCGACAGGTCCCGCCAGTGCAACTGCCGCGCGTCGGACAGGTTCTGGCCTATGAAACGCAGGTGCGGATAGCGGGCGTGGGCATGGGCGATGACCTTGCCGAGGCCCTGCTTCTGGA
The DNA here is from genome assembly GCF_040446465.1 of Streptomyces sp. RG80. Classification (NCBI taxonomy): domain Bacteria; kingdom Bacillati; phylum Actinomycetota; class Actinomycetes; order Kitasatosporales; family Streptomycetaceae; genus Streptomyces; species Streptomyces sp. RG80. The sequence goes on from NZ_JBEAAJ010000007.1 coordinate 260,727, forward strand.
CCGCGTTGTGCGAGCCGTTGACCGCGATCCGGGACTCGGCGGTCAGCTCGGGCGTCCGCTTCCGTACGTCGAGTTCCTTGCCGTACATGAACAGCGAGGGGCAGCCGATGGTCTCGACGTCCCGGAAACCCATGTCCTTGAGGTACTGCTCGGTGAACTCGCCGCGCACCCCGATCGAGGCGCTGCGGTCGAGCACCGCCGAGACGAACCCGCGCACCGAGGGCTCGATGGGCTTCAGCCGCGCCGGGTCGTAGTTCAGTCCCGTCTGCGCGCCGACGCCGGCCACCACGACCGGGATCTTCAGCCGCTCGATCAGCCGTGTCAGCCGCTTGAGCTGCGGCTCGAAGGACGGGCGGAAGGCGTTCGCCAGCGGTACGACGAAGGCGTCGTACTCCTCGTTGATCCGGGCGGCCTCCGACACCAGGGACTTGATCCCGTTGGAGACCACCTCGGTGTCCGGCGTCTCGAGGAGCTTGTGGGTGGCGTCACTGAAGATCAGGTTGCCCGAGTTGGTCGCGATGACGTCCCGCTGGAGCGACTCCTCCACGGGCACGACGTCGTACGGGTTCTTCCCGGACCGGATCAGTATGCGCTTCACGCTGTGAACTTTAGGTGACACAAACTTCAACATAAGTTTGGATCCCCTTTGATTTCTATAAGCAACCCCTACAACCTTTTTGCCGTACGCGAACCGTGAGCAACCAGTTACCTCCTGATGTGTCCGGGGGCTGGACCGAGACGTCTCGCGCGGCCCCCTTCGCGTAGATTGCCGACAAGCACAAGGAAGTGGGGACAGTGCAGGTGGCAAGCGTGAGGCAGGCCGTGGGCGAGGCCCGCAGGATCGTCGTCAAGGTGGGTTCCTCGTCGCTGACCACCGCGTCGGGCGGCCTGGACGCCGACCGGGTCGACGCACTCGTCGACGTGCTCGCCAAGAGCCGCAGCGGGGGAGAGCGGGAGGTCGTCCTCGTCTCCTCCGGCGCCATCGCGGCCGGACTCGCCCCACTCGGGCTGCGCCGCCGTCCCAAGGACCTCGCCCGCCAGCAGGCCGCCGCCAGCGTCGGCCAGGGCCTGCTCGTGGCCCGCTACACCGCCTCCTTCGCCCGCTACGGCGTTCGCGTCGGCCAGGTCCTGCTCACCAGCGACGACATGAGCCGCCGCTCCCACCACCGCAACGCCTCGACCACCCTCGACAAGCTGCTTGCGATGGGCGCGTTCCCGATCGTCAACGAGAACGACACCGTCGCCACCGACGAGATCCGCTTCGGCGACAACGACCGCCTCGCCGCCCTCGTCGCCCACCTGGTCCGGGCCGACCTGCTGGTGCTCCTGTCCGACGTGGACGGGGTCTATGACGGCGACCCCGGCAAGCCGGGCACCTCGCGGATAGCGGAGGTGCGGGAGCCCGCCGACCTGGCCGGGGTCGACATCGGCAGCTCCGGCAAGGCCGGCGTCGGCACCGGCGGCATGGTCACCAAGGTCGAGGCCGCCCGGATCGCGGCCGCGGCCGGCATCCCCGTGGTGCTCACCAGCGCCATCCACGCGGCCGACGCACTGTCCGGCGGCGACACCGGCACCTACTTCCACCCCACCGGCAAGCGCTCCGCCGACCGCCTCCTGTGGCTCCAGCACGCCTCCACGCCGCAGGGCTCGCTGACCCTGGACGAGGGGGCGGTACGGGCGGTCGTCCAGCGCCGCAAGTCGCTGCTGCCGGCCGGGATCGCCGCGGTCGAGGGCGAGTTCAACGCCGGCGACCCCGTCGAGCTGCGGGACCCCCAGGGGCGTGCGGTGGCCCGCGGGCTCGTCAACTTCGACGCCAAGGAGATCCCCCAGCTGATCGGGCGTTCGACCCGGGAGCTCGCGCGGGAGCTCGGCCCGGCCTACGAGCGCGAGGTCGTGCACCGGGACGACCTGGTCGTCCTCCAGCCCTGACGCCCTCCAGCCCCGACATCCCCGGGGCCGCAGGCCCGAAAACAGGGTGAACGCCCTGGCAAGACCGTCGCCCTACGGTGGACGTTCCGCAAAATCGCCACGCGAACCCTTGCGGCCTGCTCAACTTTGTCTCAGGGACACATTCCGCACGACCACCGGGGTCGGTCACTGAGTGAAGGAGGCCGTCGTGAGACGAGTGCGCCCTGGGGACCGGTCCCGCAGTGGTGCCGCCGAGGCCTCGTCACGTGCGGCCGGTGAGGAGCGGGCCTTGACGAGCGTCGCGGCCGGCGAGCGGTACGAGCAGCCGCGGGACCTGCCCCGCCTGTGGCACGTCACCCTCAGCGTCTCCGGCAAGGAGTCCCCGCTGAAGGAGGTGCGGCGCGGCCTCGAACAGCTCGCCCACGACCATCCCTTTCTGCTGACCAGCCGCTATGCCAACGACCACGCGGAGATCCGCTACTGGGAGGAGGCCCGCGACCTGCACGACGCGGCCGCCGTCGCGCTGCGGCTGTGGGGCGAGCACCGGCTGACCGCGGGGCTGCCGCCCTGGGAGATCGTCGGCCTGGAGGTCATCGACCGCGAGACCTACCACCAGCGCATCGCGGAAGGGTACGGTCCGCTCCCCGCGACACCTGTCGGTGTTCACCCCTTTTGACGGCCGGTGGACAGGTGTCTCGCGCTTTGGGATGAGCGGTGGCCGCCCCCGTACGGCGCACTACCCTTCCCTCATGACCACGCTTTCGCCGTACGACGCCATGTCCCCGGTCACCCAGGCCGCCTACCGCGCCAAGGCCGCCGCCGCCGACCTCGCCCCGCTGCCGCGGGCCGAGAAGGACGACGCGCTGCTCGCCATCGCGGACGCGCTGGAGGTCCGTACGAGCGAGATCGTCGAGGCCAACGCCAAGGACATCGCCAAGGCCCGCGAGGCCGGCACCAGCGAGACCGTGATCGACCGGCTCACGCTCACCCCCGAGCGGGTGCGCGCCATCGCCTCCGACGTCCGCGACGTCGTCGCGCTGCCCGACCCGGTCGGCGAGGTCGTCCGCGGCTCGACCCTGCCCAACGGCATCGACCTGCGCCAGGTCCGTGTCCCGCTCGGCGTGGTCGGCATCATCTACGAGGCCCGGCCCAACGTCACGGTGGACGCCGCCGCCCTGTGCCTGAAGTCCGGCAACGCCGTCCTGCTGCGCGGCTCGGGCTCCGCGTACGAGTCCAACACCGCCCTCGTCCGGGTCCTGCGCGACGCCGTGGGCGGGGCCGGGCTGCCCGCCGACGCGGTCCAGCTGGTGCCCGGGGAGAGCCGGGAGAGCGTGCGCGAGCTGATGCGGGCCCGCGGCCTGGTCGACGTGCTCATCCCGCGCGGCGGCGCCTCGCTGATCCAGACCGTGGTCACCGAGTCGATCGTCCCCGTCATCGAGACCGGCACCGGCAACTGCCACGTCTACGTCGACGCGCAGGCCGACCTCGACATGGCGATCGACATCCTGATCAACTCCAAGGCGCAGCGCCCGAGCGTGTGCAACTCCGCCGAGACCCTCCTCGTCCACCAGGACATCGCCGCCGAGTTCCTGCCCCGGGCCCTGGACGCCCTCGCGGAGGCCGGCGTGACGGTGCACGCCGACCCGCGCGTGCTGGCGTACGCGAAGGACACCAAGGCCACCGTCGTCGAGGCCACCTTGGACGACTGGGACACCGAGTACCTCTCGTACGACATCGCCGCCGCCGTCGTCGACTCCCTGGACAAGGCCGTGGAGCACATCCGGCTGTGGACGTCCGGCCACACCGAGGCCATCGTGACGTCCTCCCAGCAGGCCGCCCGCCGCTTCACCCAGCTGGTCGACTCCACCACCGTCGCCGTGAACGCCTCCACCCGCTTCACCGACGGCGGTCAGTTCGGCTTCGGCGCCGAGATCGGCATCTCCACGCAGAAGCTGCACGCGCGCGGCCCGATGGGGCTGCCGGAGCTGACGAGCACCAAGTACATCGTCACGGGCGACGGGCACGTACGCCGCTGAGGCGCGCGACCGCGTGCGGGGTGGGCATATGCGTGCGGCACGCGCTCCCGCCGCGCGCCCGTGCCGCACGAGAGGTGTCTCACAAGGCGGATGAATTTCCATACCGTCTGCCCAAATTGACCCCCCAGGTCTACTCTGGATCCGTGCCGGAGGACGTGGGGGGCACGCCGTTCCCTGACGGCTGGGAGCCCGACGACGACCACGACCGCGGGGTGTCGGACGAAGAGTTCGCCTCCGTGGTCTTCGACGAGGCCTTCGTACGAGCGGCCGTGGTGCACGAACCCACCGCCGTCGAACGCCTCCTGGCCGCCGCCCAGGCGAGAGCCGAGGCCTCCGAGGCCGAGGCCCGCCGCTCGCACGGCCGCGGCGAGCGCTACGAGGACGGGTTCGGCCCGGACGGGCGCCGCAGTCTCGGCCATGACGCCGAACTCGACGAGCTGGACGACACCGAGATCCTCGAAGGCCGTTACGGCGCCCCGGGGACGTACGGCAAACAGGTCCGCTGGCACCGTCCCGTCGCCTGGGTGCTGGCGCTCGTGATGGGCATCGGCATGGTCGCGCTGGCCTTCACCGCGGTCTACCGGGGCGGGTCCTCCGACAGCCGCGACCAAGGTCCGTCCGCGCCCGCCTCGACCGGGCTGGAGCAGGGCACGGGGGCGGCCCCCTCGGCCTCCGCCGACCACTCCCAGCCGGCCATCTCGGCGTTCCCGCGCACGCCCTGAACACTTCCGGCCACCGGCTGACGATCCTGGTGAGAACCTGTCAGAAGTTGTCGCGCAGCAGGGCGTTTACCTGAGCTCCCGGAGACCTACTCTGAAGATATGGGAGGGCCTGGAGACCCACCTGAGGGGGCACCCGAGGGCGGCCCCGGTGGTGGAGAGGACGAGTACCGATCCGTCGTCTTCGACGAGTCGTTCGTCCGCGCTGCCCGGCTCCAGGAATTCTCCGCGCAGGAGCGCATGGCCGACCACGCACCCGCCGTCCGGCGCCTGCCACCGATGCGCCGAGGGCTGTCCCGGCAGGCGCTCATCCTCGTCCTGCTGATCGCCCTGGCCTTCGGCACGGCCATCTACATGGGTGTACGGCACCCCTACGAGAGCCCCGCCGCGATCCGGGACGCCGAGTCCTACCCGTTCCGCACGACCGTCGTCCCGCTCGCCCCGCAGGGCAAGGTCCCCGGCGGGGCCGACCCCGAGTCGCTGTACGAACACAGCCCGGCCGCCCAGTTCCGCATCGGCGCCGCCGGGATCACGCTGCCCGGCGCCCGGGACACCTCGCACTTCTCCGAGATCCAGGTCAGGAGCGCGCTGGACACCGTCAAGGAGTACCTGGTGCGCTCCTCGCTCTACCCGGAGGTGCTCACCGGCGGCGAGACCCGGCCCGTGCGGGTCCTGCTGCCGGCGGACCAGCACCTCCAGTTCGACGAGAGCCTGAACCATCCGGCCGCCGACGGCCGGCACGCGGTCACCGGATGGCTGATCCGCTTCGACTCCGAGAGCGTCGAGCTGGCCGATCCCCGGATCCGGGTCCAGGGCACCCTCAAGGCCACCGAGAACGACGCGACGCTCCTGGAGATCACCGCGGACCACACCTTCGTCTACGCGCTGCGGCCCGTCGGCGCGGGCGCCGAGGCGGAGGCGTCGCTGTTCACCGTCCGGCGCGAGCTGCGCTTCCGCTTCGACCAGAACGACGTACGGCTGCACCAGGCGCAGCTCGTCACGTCGTACGTGCAGGCCGGGCCGCTGTCCTGTGGGGACAATGTGGCGGAACTGCTGAGTCCGCTGCTGGCCGGCCAGACCGCGAAGACGGGCGGGCCGGCCGGCACGGATCCGTTCGCGACGGGGCGGGCTACGGCGCTGTGTGGGACGTTGGCCGCTGGGGCTGAGCCGAAGTCCTGAGATGCGGTGCGCCCCATCGCCGTCGGGGGTTCGGTTGTACGGCGAGTGCGGGTCGTGCGTGGCTGGTCGCGCCCACGCGGCGGAGCCGCAAATCGATACGGCCCCGCGCCCCTGAGGGCGCCTTCGGCGGCCCTCAGCTTTCGTCGCGCGGCGGTGTGTCTGTGTCCGTCGGGGGCTCGTTCTCGGTCGGGGTCGAGCTTGCGAAGCCTCCGAAGCCTCGGCGGACTCGGCCGCCCAGGTCGCCCGCGCCGCCGGCGATGTCGGTGACCAGCTTCATCAGCGGGTCCTTGGAGCTCTTGACGTTGCTCGCGTAGCTGGCGGCCGACTCGCGGAAGGAGTCCGTGACCGAGGTGTCCTTGTCTTCGGTGCGCCGCGGGTAGTGGCCGTCCATGATCCGCTGGTGGTCGCGGGACTCGGACCACTTCTTCAGCTCCGCCGCCCGCACCGTGGTGAAGGGGTGGGAGCGCGGCAGGACGTTCAGGATCTTCAGCACGGAGTCGCGCAGGTCGCCCCCGGCCTCGTACTCCTCGGCCTGCTTCAGGAACGCGTCCACGTTCATCTCGTGCAGATGGTGGCCGCCCGCCAGCTTCATCAGGCCGCGCATCGAGGCCCGCAGGTCCTGCCCCACCAGCAGCCCCGCCCGGTCCGCCGACAGCTCCGACTTGCGGAACCACTCGCGCAGCGCGGTCACGATCGCCATGATCGCGAGGCTGCCCAGCGGGATCCACGCCACCCGGATGGCGAGGTTGGTCAGGAACAGCAGGATGGTGCGGTAGACCGCGTGGCCGGACAGGGCGTGCCCCACCTCGTGCCCGACGACCGCCCGCATCTCCTCCTCGTCGAGCAGGTCGACCAGGCCCGTGGTGACGACGATGATCGGCTCGTCCAGGCCGATGCACATCGCGTTGGGCTTCGGGTCCTGACTGACGTACATCGGCGGGACCTTCTCCAGGTCCAGGATGTAACAGGCGTCCCGCAGCATGTCGTTGAGGTACGCGAACTGCTGGTCCGAGACCCGGACCGAGTCGGACAGGAACATCAGCCTCAGGCTCCGCTCGGGCAGCAGCCCGCTGAGCGCCTTGAAGACCGTGTCGAACCCGCTGAGCTTGCGCAGCGCCACCAGGGCGGAGCGGTCGGCGGGGTGCTCGTAGGCGCGCGAGGAGATTCCGGGGAAGCGCCTGCGCTGCCTGCTCGGCACGTTCTCGTGCCCGTTCTGCTCGTGGCCGTCGTCGGACATGTCTTCCCCCATGTGCGTGAGAGTGGCCCTTTGCGGACCCTTGTGCGGTCCTTTGCGCCCCCGAAGCAGAGCCCAGCCTAGGCGGAGATACCGTGGACGGGCAGTACAGCGAAGGAGTCCGTCATGGAGCACCACCCCGCGTCCGCCTGGCTCGCCGAAGCCGCGGGTGCAGCCGAGCAGCAAGGGCCGGGCAACCTGCTCCGGGTCGTACTGGTCGTGATGCTGGTGGGCTGTGCGCTGACCGCGTGGTTCCTGCTGCGTGGCTACAGGCAGAAGGACGACTGACAGGGCTCGGAAGTTCCCTCGGGCGACCCGCGACGGCAACCCGGCGCCCCAACGGCGGAGTCGGCGTGATCGGCGCGAGGCCGCCCGCTTACCATGGGCCGACGTCTTTATCCCGCCCACCGGATAGGTCCTGCCGAAGATGAGCTTCCACAGCACCGCTGCCCAATTGGTCACCCTTGCCGCCGAGGGCGAGGAGCACGGTGGCAACCACGAGAGCCTCAGCCCGCTGCTCACCGGCGGCGGCGCGTTCGTCATCCTGATGCTCCTGCTGTGGATCACCACCCGCTTCAACCGCGACCGCTGAGGCACCGAGTGCCCATAGCGGGGCACTCCGGGCCTCCTCCGGCCGCCGCCCTCAGGACGGGCCGGTAGGGTCTGCACGCATGGGAGAGCAGGACATGCCTACCGGCCCGGGCAACGCCCCGTCGAACCCCGGCAAACGCCGTCTCGGCGTCATGGGCGGAACGTTCGACCCGATCCACCACGGGCACCTCGTGGCGGCCAGTGAGGTCGCCGCGCAGTTCCACCTGGACGAGGTCGTGTTCGTACCGACCGGGCAGCCGTGGCAGAAGAGCCACCGCAGTGTCTCGCCGGCCGAGGACCGCTATCTGATGACGGTCATCGCGACCGCCGAGAACCCGCAGTTCTCGGTGAGCCGGATCGACATCGACCGCGGCGGCCCCACCTACACCGTGGACACCCTGCGCGACCTGCGCGCGCTCAACCCCGACACGGACCTCTTCTTCATCACCGGCGCCGACGCCCTCGCCCAGCTGCTCACCTGGCGCGACACCGAGGAGCTGTTCTCCCTGGCGCACTTCATCGGGGTCACCCGCCCCGGCCACCACCTCACGGACGCCGGACTCCCGGAGGGCGGTGTCTCTCTCGTGGAGGTTCCCGCGCTGGCCATCTCCTCGACGGACTGCCGTGCGAGAGTCGCCAAGGGGGACCCGATCTGGTACATGGTGCCGGACGGGGTCGTGCGCTACATCGACAAGCGCGAGCTGTACCGCGGCGAGTGAGCCGAGAGGGGCACCGGTGAACGACCGATACGACGCGGGACACGGCGGCGACCAGGAGAACCCGTACGAGCTCGTCGGCTACGACGAGTACGGCCGGCCCATCTACCAGCAGGCCACCCGGCAGCAGCCGCAGCAGCAGTCCTACGACCCGTACGCGCAACAGCAGGGCTACGGCTACGACCCCTACGCGGCGGGCGGACAGCAGCCCGCCCAGTACCCCGGGCAGGCGTACGACACCGGTCAGCAGAACCCCGTCCCGTCCTACGACCCGTACGACACCGGACAGCAGAACCCCGTGCCGCCCTACGACCCGTACGGGCACGGCGCGGGGACCCAGGCGGCGACCGGGACGGCGTACGACCCCTACGGCCGTGCCGCCGCGAGCGGGCAGCAGCCGCGGGTCGCCGAGCAGACCGCCTACATCCCGCAGCAGGCCGGACCGGTCGCGGAGACGGACGCTCCGGTCGGCGACGCCCGGACCGAACGGGACTACGCGACCGGGCAGTTCGCCTTCGTCGAGGAGCCGGACACCGACTCCGAGGACGTCATCGACTGGCTGAACTTCACCGAGAACCGCACCGAGCGCCGCGAGGAGGCCAAGCGCCGCGCCCGCAGCCGGCTCGTCGCCCTCGTCGTCGTCCTCGCGCTGACCGCGGTCGGCGGCGTCGGCTACCTCTGGTACGCCGGGAAGCTGCCCGGGCTGTCGTCGTCGGACACCAAGACCGGCACCGCCACCTCCACGGCCGCCCAGAAGCGTGACGTGATCGTCGTCCACCTGCACAACACCAAGAAGGGCGGCACCTCCACGGCGCTGCTCGTCGACAACACCACCACCCAGCAGGGCACCACCGTCCTGCTGCCCAACTCCCTCGCCGTGACCGACGACGACGGCACCACCAGCACCCTCGCCAAGTCGGTCGAGGACGACGGCTCCTCCGGTACCCGCGAGGCCATCGACACCGTCCTCGGCACCCAGATCCAGGGCACCTGGCGGCTGGACACGCCCTACCTCCAGAACCTCGTCGACATCATCGGCAACATCGAGGTCGACGCCGACGCCGACGTGCCCGACCCGGACGGCAAGAAGGGCACCGCGCCCCTCGTCAGCAAGGGCAAGGACCGCACCCTCGGCGGCAAGGCGGCCGTCGCCTACGCGACCTACCGCGCGTCCGGCGAGGCCCAGAACGTCCAGCTGGAGCGGTTCGGGCAGGTCATGCAGGGCATCCTGCGCAAGATGTCCTCCGACGCGCAGGGCGCCACGGTCACCGTCCAGACGCTCGCGCAGATCCTCGACCCGTCGCTCACCGACAAGGACCTCGGCACCTTCCTCGCCAAGCTCGCCGACCTCGCCAAGGGCGGCGACTACAAGACCGCCCTGCTGCCCGTCCAGACCGACGGCACGCTGAGCGCGCAGGCCAGCGACAGCGTGGTCAAGGACGTCCTCGGCGGCACCGCGAAGAGCCCCGACAAGGACGCCGCCGTCCGGGTGTCCGTCCAGAACGCCAGCGGCGCCAAGGGCAACACCGAGAAGGCCCGCATCGTGCTCCTCAACGGCGGCTTCACCTTCATCGAGGCCGGCACCGCCTCCGCCGCCCAGACCGCGTCCAAGGTCGTCTACACCGACGCCGCCGACAAGGAGAACGCCACCGAGGTCGCCAAGACCCTGGGCCTGCCCACCAGCGCCGTCACCAAGGGCAAGGTCTCCTCGAACGCGAACGTCTCCGTGGTGCTCGGCCAGGACTACAAGCCGTCGTCGTCATGATCCTTCAAACGAATGGGGTGCCCTCGGCGGTCCGTGAGACCCTTGAGGTCAAGTGACCACCGACCGAAAGCCGTGTAGTGACCGCCACTGACCGCTCCATCGAGCTCATCAACACCGCCGCCCAGGCGGCCGCCGACAAGCTCGCGCACGACATCATCGCCTACGACGTCAGCGACGTACTGTCGATCACGGACGCCTTCCTGCTGGCCTCCGCGCCCAACGACCGCCAGGTCAAGTCGATCGTCGACGAGATCGAGGAGCGGCTCAACAAGGAGCTCGGCGCCAAGCCGGTGCGCCGCGAGGGCGACCGCGAGGCCCGCTGGGTCCTGCTCGACTACGTCGACATCGTCGTCCACGTCCAGCACAGCGAGGAGCGCGTCTTCTACGCCCTGGAGCGGCTCTGGAAGGACTGCCCCGAGCTCGAACTGCCCGAGGAGGCCAAGGCCACCCGCGGCAAGGCGGAGGAGCACGCCAAGCTCCAGGCCGCCGAGGACGACGCCGCCGATCTCGGTGGTGACTGGCGTTGAGCGCCACCGGTGAGGTGACGGCCGGCCGGCCCGGCCGGGGCCGTCGCGTCATCCTGTGGCGGCACGGCCAGACCGCCTGGAACGTGGAGCGCCGCTTCCAGGGCACCACGGACGTCGAGCTCACCGAGGCGGGCCTGGCCCAGGCCCGCCGCGCCGCCCGGCTGCTCGCCTCCCTCAAGCCCGACGCGATCGTCGCCTCGGACCTGAAGCGGGCCGCGCACACGGCCGCCGAGCTCGCCGCCCTCACCGCCCTCGACGTCAGCCACGACGAGGGCCTGCGCGAGACCTACGCGGGCGTCTGGCAGGGACTGACGCACGAGGAGATCATCGCCTCGTACGGCGAGGAGTACGCCGCGTGGAAGCGCGGCGAGCCGATCCGTCGCGGCGGCGGCGAACTGGAGACCGAGGTGGCCGACCGCGCCGCCCCCGTGGTGCTCCGGCACGCCGACAAGCTCCCCGACGAGGGCACCCTCGTCGTCGTCAGCCACGGCGGCACGATCCGGACCACCATCGGCCGGCTCCTCGGCCTGGAGGCCCGCCACTGGGAGAGCCTCGGCGGGCTCTCCAACTGCTGCTGGTCGGTCCTCGGCGAGGGCGCCCGGGGCTGGCGTCTGCTGGAGCACAACGCGGGCACGCTGCCGGAACCGGTGCTCGGCGACGACGACTGAGCGGATTTCACTTTCTGGCAGGTCGCAGGCTAAAGTTCTTCTTGTTCGCCCCGCGGAGCGGAACGAACAAAGCAAGGGGCTATAGCTCAGTTGGTAGAGCGCCTGCATGGCATGCAGGAGGTCAGGAGTTCAATTCTCCTTAGCTCCACAGATCAAGATCCCGTCCCCTCAGGGGGCGGGATCTTCTCGTATAGAGCTGATCTTCATCCGGCTTGAGTCACTTGGGCCCCGGAGGCGTATACCTCTACGGAGGCGTCATGGCGTGGGTGTTCGCGCTGTCCGGCGCGGCCGCGGCGGGTGCCGTGTCCGGACTGGTACTGAGGCGTCGCTGACCGTATTGGTCCGGCCGTGGCAGAATCAAACGGCCGGAAGGGGGCGCGGCCCGACGGGAGGGAGCAGTGATGCCTGCGAGCATCCTCAGGGAGGTCGGCCACCTCCTTGAAGCAGCGTCGACACGGGACACGGTCACCCGGCTCACCTGCCCTTCCTGCGGCTCCCTGCACGTTGCTCAAGTCCTCGGTGACAACGGAGGGGTTTCCTACGTGTGCACGGCCTGCGGCCACAGCTGGAGCTGATCGATGGGTGCACACAGGCGAAAGTGCGACTGGTGCGGCAGCGGGACGCCGATCGTGCGGGACATGGAGCCGGTCAATCCCGACTACCAGTACTGGTGCGAGGAGTGCGCGCGGGCGCTGATCATAAAAGGCGACCCGATCGAGACGTACCGCGAGCTGGAGGGCGAGCCGATCTACGGCCGGCTGCTCGAGGAACACTGCACGCTCAAGAGGTTCTACTCGTTCGTCACCGCGTGAGGCCCGTCGGGGGCGGGCCTCGGGGAAACGATTTGGTGTTCCACCCGGGTGACCGTGTAATGTTGGCGTCGCCGCCGGGGAAACCGGGCGGGCCACCAAGCAAGGGGCTATAGCTCAGTTGGTAGAGCGCCTGCATGGCATGCAGGAGGTCAGGAGTTCAATTCTCCTTAGCTCCACAGAAAGATCCCGCCGGATCATCTTGATCCGGCGGGATTCTTGCGTTTCCAGAGGCAGTTGATACGGCGATGGGGGCCGCCCGAATCCGGGCGGCCCCCATCGTGACGTCGGCTCAGCGCCCCAGAGCGCGGCGGCCGCGGCCCTGGGAGAGGACCGGGAGGTTGCGGGAGGCGCCGTTGTCGCGCGGGGCCGACTCCTCCAGCCGCAGGGCCAGCGCGGGGCAACGGCGCACCGCGCGGAGCGCCTTCGCCTCGGCGTAGCGCGGGACTTGGGCCTGGGCGACGGTGGGGAAGCCGTCGGCGCCGAGCTCGAAGACCTCCGGGAGGATGTCGGCGCACAGTCCGTGGCCGCGGCAGAGCGTCCAGTCGACGTAGATCTTCTGGCGGCTGGGGCCGCTCTCCTCGGACTCGGCGCCGCCCGGGAGGCCCGTGGGTGTCTGGCCGCCCTCGAAGAGCGGCAGAACGCCCTCCACGGGCCGTCCGCAGCCGTTGCCGAGGACATGCGCGGCGAGGTCGTCCGTGAACGCCTTGATGGTCGACTCCAGGAACATCGCGGAGCCGTCCGGGTGCGAGCACGCGCCGCGCCGCTTCACGTTCTTGGCGACCTGCTTGAGGGCCTCCAGGGCGGCCGGGCCGCCGCCGTTGAGGATGTCCTCCAGACCGCGCGCGGCGGCCGGCAGACCGAGGTAGCAGGGACCGCACTGACCGGCGCTCTCCTCGGCCAGCCACTGCGCCACGCGCAGCGACTCGCCCAGCGGGCAGGTCTCCTGAGTGATCGGCAGGATCGCGCCGGCGCCCAGCGCTCCGCCCACCGCGTCCAGGGAGTTGCGGGAGACGATCGCCTCGTTGACGGTCGCCGCGTCGATCCACTTGCCGTGGTAGCCGCCGGTCAGCACGCCCTGCGGAACGGGCGGGGCACCGGCGAGCTGCAGGACGTAGCGCAGCGGGACGCCGGTGGGGACCTCGATCACCATGGGGCGGGCGACGGCGCCGGAGACCGTGAGCATGACGGTGCCGGGCTCGTCGTACAGGCCGGTGTTGCCGTAGCGCTCGGGGCCGATGCGGGCGGCGATGGCGAGTTGGGCGAAGGTCTCGGCGTTCGACAGGAGGGTCGGTGCGCCTCCCACGCCGTTCTGCGAGGCGCTGACCTTGCGGCCGGGCGGGATGGCCGGGCCGCCGTCGATGGAGCGGATCAGCGAGGCCGCCGCTCCGGTGACCATACGGACGGGATTGCGCTGCACGCGCGCGCGTAGAGCCGATCTGCGGCCGTTGCTGAGGCCGCGTTCGGCGAGGGCGGCCTCCATGGACCGCTGGGTGGACTCCCGTGTGACCCCCACCACGAGCGTGCGGGCACCCAGGGCTTCGGCGACCAGCAGGGCGCCGTCCAGGATGAGGTGCGGGGCACGGTTGATGAGCACCGTGTCCTTGCGGCAGGCCGGTTCGTCCTCGCTGCCGTTGACGACGACGACCGGGCGCACACCGCGCTTGATCGCGGCCTCGGCGACCGAGCGCAGCTTCTTGTGGAACGGGAAGCCCGCGCCGCCGCGGCCCTTCAGGTTGATGTTCTCGGCGAGCTTCGCGAGCTGCTCGCCGCCCAGGGGTTCGAGCGGCCCGTGCACCTTCAGGTGCATGGGCAGGTCAAGTCTCTCGACAAGGTCGAAGCCCGACGTGAGCTGAGGAAGACCGACCACGCGGACTTCTGGGACGTCGGGCAGGGCCTCGTTCACCTATAGCCTCCGGAAGGCATGTTCCAAGGTTCGCCCGAGCCCGGCGTGCCGAAGTCGTACGACTCACCGGGCGTTGGATCAGTGGCGGGACCGCTGTTGTACGTGTCGTTCGAGTAGTACGCGCCTGACCCGGTGTTCGACTCACCGGTGTCGTACATGTCACTTGTGCCGTATCCGCCCGTGCCCGGTTCGCGGTAGGTCGGGATGTTGTATCCGGTGTCCTGGAGCGGGTCGTAGGCCGACGGAGGTGCCTCGCCGACCGGCGGGGGCGAGGGGATCGGCCAGCTGCCGGAGGTGCTGCCTCCGGTGTCGTAGCGGGGGATGGCCTCCGTGGCCTGCATGTCCATCGGCAGGTCCATGCGGGCGGTCTGGTCGGCGCCGTAGGAGGGCTGCTGGGGGATGCGCGGGGTCGGGTTGACGGCGCGGTAGGCGGCCGCGAAGCCGTCGGCGGCGGGCTCCGGCGCGGGCGGTGCGGGGGCCTCGTAGGAGGGTGCCGGGCGGGACCGGGAGGCGCGCGCGCCCTCGTAGCCCGGCAGCGCGGACGCCGTGTCGGCGTTCCTGGCGCGGCTCGCGTCGAGGTCGTCGCGGCCCGACCGGTCCTCGGTGCCCAGGATCGCCTGGATGCGGTCGGCGACCTTGCGCTTGACCGGGCGGGGGGCCGAGCGCAGGGCGAGGGCGCCGATGACGCCGGCCAGCGAGAGGCTGTAGAGGATCACGAAGATCGGCTTGGCCTCGCGGCCCGAGTACAGGCCGTGGACCAAGGCGAAGCACCAGGCCGGGTAGGCCAACATGTGCATGGCGCGCCAGCGGGCGGCGACCGGGGCCGGGGAGGCGAACTGGTTGCGCAGGGCGCCGGTGATGCCCACGAAGATCATCAGCAGGCCCGCCAGCGATCCGAGACCGATCAGGCCGGCGCTTCCGGTGACGCCGAGCGAGAACGGGATGATCGCCGAGATCAGGGTGGTGTGGTCGAGGGCGACCTTCGTGGTGATGTGCAGCAGCAGGAACGCGATCGAGCCGACCGCTGTCGTCCGGTGCACGGCCTGGCCGATGATCCGCTGTTTCGGGTTGAGGAAGATCCGGTCCTGGGCGACCAGGCCCCAGATCACCGAGCAGCTGAGGCAGACGAGGGACAGCACGCCCGCGCCGAAGTTCAGGAAGTCACGGACTCGCTCACCTCCGACCAGCACGAACACGGGTATGAAGAGCAGGGCGACAGCCGACGCGATCCCGTAGGCCGAGCGACCGGTCTTGGGGAGCGAGCTGTTACTACGACGAGGGTTCATGGGGGCAACTCCGAGCAGTTCGGGAAAGCGGTCCCGCTGCCGCACTCTAAGTGGAGCCATACCGATCGGTACGAGGTTTGAGTTATTGCGTTGTTATCAAAGGACTATGCGGTTGTTGTGGTGTCCCTTACTAGTCGTTACGCGAAGTAACTTTTGACTCTTGTTCAATTGTTGTCGGGTGATGTTGGAGTGCTCTGCGGGGTTGGAGCGAACGGCACCCGGTGCCACAGAGGCATACGTAAGCGCGTCGCGGCTTGCTCAACGGCTGCGGTACTCTGACGCCATGCGTGCCGTACGCCTTCTGCTTAGCGGGCCGCGCTGATCAGTCCCGACCGCCGCTGAACGGCGCGGTCGGCATCGGCGCGGCGTCCCCTCCTGTGCGAGGGGATTTTTCGTTTCCTGACGACACAGCCGCTGGCAGAGACGATCGATGGAGCTTAAGGATCATGAGCGAGACGAACCCCGCCGCTGCTGCCGAGGTGGCCGCGCCGCACCGCTACACGGCCGCCGTGGCGGTCGAGATCGAGGCACGCTGGCAGGACTTCTGGGACGCCGAGGGCGCGTACTCCGCGCCGAACCCCAAGGGTGACCTGGCGGGCGACCCGGAGCTGGCCGCCAGGCCCAAGAAGTTCATCATGGACATGTTCCCGTACCCCTCCGGTGCGGGCCTGCACGTCGGCCACCCGCTGGGCTACATCGCCACCGACGTCTTCGCCCGCTTCCAGCGGATGACCGGCCACAACGTCCTGCACACCCTGGGCTTCGACGCCTTCGGCCTGCCCGCCGAGCAGTACGCCGTGCAGACCGGCACGCACCCGCGGGTCTCCACCGAGGCCAACATCGAGAACATGAAGGTCCAGCTGCGCCGGCTGGGCCTGGGCCACGACAAGCGCCGGTCGTTCGCCACGATCGACCCGGAGTACTACAAGTGGACCCAGTGGATCTTCCTGCAGATCTTCAACTCCTGGTACGACGACGAGGCGAAGAAGGCCCGCCCGATCTCCGAGCTGATCGCCCGGTTCGAGTCCGGTGAGCGGGCCGTTCCGGGCGGCACGCGCGCGTGGAGCGAGCTGAGCGCCGCCGAGCGCGCCGACGTCCTGAGCGAGTACCGCCTGGCCTACGCCTCCGACGCCCCGGTCAACTGGTGTCCCGGCCTGGGCACCGTGCTGGCCAACGAGGAGGTCACTGCCGACGGCCGCTCCGAGCGCGGCAACTTCCCCGTATTCAAGGCCAAGCTGCGCCAGTGGAACATGCGCATCACCGCCTACGCCGACCGGCTGATCGACGACCTGGACGCGCTGGACTGGCCCGAGGCCATCAAGCTGCAGCAGCGCAACTGGATCGGCCGCTCCGAAGGCGCCCGCGTCGACTTCCCCATCGACGGGGAGAACATCACCGTCTTCACCACGCGCCCGGACACCCTGTTCGGCGCGACCTACATGGTGCTGGCGCCCGAACACCCGCTGGTCGAGAAGTTCACGCCGCAGGAATGGCCCGAGGGCACCCACGACGTGTGGACCGGCGGTCACGCCACCCCGGCCGAGGCCGTCGCCGCCTACCGCGCGCAGGCCGCCTCCAAGTCCGACGTCGAGCGCCAGGCCGAGGCCAAGGACAAGACCGGCGTCTTCATCGGCTCGTACGCCACCAACCCGGTCAACGGCGAGCAGGTCCCCGTCTTCATCGCCGACTACGTCCTGATGGGCTACGGCACCGGCGCGATCATGGCCGTCCCCGCGGGCGACCAGCGCGACTTCGAGTTCGCGCGCGCCTTCGAGCTGCCGATCCACTGCATCGTCGAGCCGACCGACGGCCGTGGCACCGACACCTCCACGTGGGAGGACGCCTTCGCCTCGTACGACGCGAAGATCATCAACTCCACCGGTGAGGGCATCTCCCTGGACGGCCTGGGCGTCGTCGAGGCCAAGGCGCGCATCACCGAGTGGCTGGAGCACAAGGGCATCGGCGAGGGCACCGTCAACTTCCGGCTGCGCGACTGGCTGTTCAGCCGTCAGCGCTACTGGGGCGAGCCCTTCCCGATCGTCTACGACGAGGACGGCGTCGCCCACTCGCTGCCCGAGTCGATGCTGCCGCTGGAGCTGCCCGAGGTCGAGGACTACTCACCCCGCACCTTCGACCCGGACGACGCGGACACCTCCCCGGAGACCCCGCTGTCCCGCAACGAGGACTGGGTGAACGTCACCCTGGACCTGGGCGACGGCCGCGGCCCGCGCCCGTACCGGCGTGAGACCAACACCATGCCCAACTGGGCCGGTTCCTGCTGGTACGAGCTGCGCTACCTGGACCCGCACAACAGCGAGCAGCTGGTCGACCCGGAGATCGAGCAGTACTGGATGGGCCCGCGCGAGGGCCAGCCGCACGGCGGAGTCGACCTGTACGTCGGCGGCGCCGAGCACGCCGTGCTGCACCTGCTGTACGCGCGCTTCTGGTCCAAGGTCCTGTTCGACCTGGGGCACGTCTCCTCCGCGGAGCCGTTCCACAAGCTGTACAACCAGGGCATGATCCAGGCCTTCGTCTACCGTGACAGCCGCGGCTTCCCGGTGCCCGCCGCGGAGGTGGAGGAGCGCGACGGAGCCTTCTACTTCCAGGGCGAGAAGGTCTCCAAGCTGCTGGGCAAGATGGGCAAGTCCCTGAAGAACGCCGTCACCCCGGAGTCCATCTGCGAGGAGTACGGCGCCGACACCCTGCGGCTGTACGAGATGGCCATGGGCCCGCTGGACGTCTCCCGACCGTGGGACACGCGCGCGGTCGTCGGCCAGTACCGGCTGCTGCAGCGGCTGTGGCGCAACGTCGTCGACGAGAGCACCGGTGACGTCACCGTCGTCGACACCGAGGCCGACGAGGACACCCTGCGCGCCCTGCACAAGGCCATCGACGGGGTACGGCAGGACCTGGAGGGCATGCGGTTCAACACCGCCATCGCCAAGGTCACCGAGCTGAACAACCACCTGACCAAGGCGGGCGGCCCGGTGCCGCGCTCCGTCGCCGAGCCGCTGGTGCTGCTGGTCGCGCCGCTGGCCCCGCACATCGCCGAGGAGCTGTGGCGCAAGCTGGGCCACACCGACTCGGTCGTCCACCAGGACTTCCCGGTCGCCGACCCGGCGTACGTCGTGGACGAGACCGTGACCTGCGTCGTGCAGATCAAGGGCAAGGTCAAGGCCCGCCTGGAGGTCTCGCCGGCCATCTCCGACGAAGAGCTGGAGAAGGTGGCGCTGGCCGACGACAAGGTCGTGGCGGCGCTGGACGGCGCGGGCATCCGCAAGGTGATCGTGCGGGCGCCGAAGCTGGTGAACATCGTCCCGGCGTAAGGCCGGTACAGGGCGGCCGACAGGCCCCCTAAGGGTTCGCTACGGGCAGGCTCGGGGTTCTTCCGGAACTCCGTGCCTGCCCGCAGCGTTTACCGTGGAAGAGCGGCGCGGAACATCGCGCCCGGTCGGAGGAGGAGCCTTGTGGAGGCACTGTTGACGGTGATCGCTCTGCTTTTCGTGCTCGTCCTGGTGCTCGGCGCCTACGCCACGGTGAAGGCGGTCGGCGCGGCCAAGCGAGGCGTGGACCGCACCATCAACCAGGCCCGCCGCACGGTCGAGGACCACACCCTGCGGGCCAAGTCCTTCGCCCAGCCGGGCGCCGCCGGCGAGCTGGCCCAACTCCGGCTGAAGCTGCGCACGTCCATGCGCGCCACCCAGGACGCGCTGCACGCGGGCGTGGCCGAGGACGAGTCGCTCAAGGAGTCCCTCGCCCTCTTCCAGCGGCTCAGCGCGCACGGCCACGAACTGGACGGCGAGCTCAAGCGACTGGAGTCCGAACCGGACCGGACGACCCTCGCCGAGCGGCTGCCCGCCCTGCGGGAGCGCACCGAGCAGATCACCCACTCCGCGGACTCGCTGCGCTGGGCGGCCCGGGACCGCGCCCGCCGCTTCGCCGACGACGACCTGGACTCGCTGAGCACCCAGATCGACATGGAGGCCGGCGCACTGCGGCACTGGACCACACCGGAGCCGACGGAGCCCGCGCAGTCCCCGCCCCCCTGGCCCGAGGCGCCGCCGGTCGCCGACGGCACGACACCCCAGCAGACCTGGCCGGAGACCCTGCGGTCCCGGACCGCCGACGAACCCACCCGGCAGGCCATCACCCCGCCGGGACAGCGCCCGGCCTACCCCTGGCAGAAGAAGCCCCGTCCCGAGAGCACCACTTGATCCGGTCAAGGCTGTTCCAGGTGACAGGGGTCGGACTGCCGCCCGGCCGCTACGGCAGGTAACCTCCAGCTCATGTCCCGCCATGTCGCGATCGTCACCGATTCAACGGCCTACCTGCCGCAACGGACGATGGAGCGGCACGGCATCACCGCGGTGCCCCTGACCGTCGTCCTCGGCGACCAGGCACTCGAAGAGGGCACCGAGATCTCGACCCGCTCCCTGGCCCAGGCGCTCCAGAAGCGGCGCTCCGTCACCACCTCGCGCCCCAGCCCCCAGCTCTTCGCCGAGACCTATCGCCAGGTCGCCGAATCCGGCGCCACCGGCATCGTCTCGCTGCATCTGTCCGCCGAGCTCTCCGGCACCTACGACGCCGCGGTCCTCGCGGCGCGTGAGGCGCCGGTGCCGGTGCGGGTCGTGGACACCGGGATGATCGCGATGGCGCTCGGCTTCTGCGCGCTCGCGGCGGCCGAGGCCGCGGAGTCGGGCGGCACGGTGGACGAGGCTGTGACCGCGGCGGAGAAGCGGGCCGCGGGCACCTCCGCCTACTTCTACGTCGACACCCTCGACTATCTGCGCCGCGGCGGCCGGATCGGTGCCGCGCAGGCCCTTCTCGGCTCGGCGCTCGCGGTCAAGCCGCTGCTCCAGCTGGAGGGCGGCCGGATCGAGCCGCTGGAGAAGGTGCGCACGGCGTCGAAGGCGATCGCCCGCCTCGAGGAGATCGTGGCCGACCGGGCGGGCGGTGCGCAGGTCGACATCGCCGTCCACCATCTCGCCGCCCCCGACCGGGCATCGGCACTGGCGGACCGGCTGCGGGCACGGGTGCCGGGGCTGGCGGATCTGCATGTGAGCGAGGTCGGCGCGGTGATCGGGGCGCACACGGGGCCGGGGTTGCTGGGGGCCGTGGTCTCGCCCCGATGAGGCTCGCTCTCGTCCGTGGGGGCGCCGGGTCGTCACTCGTGTGAGTGGCGGGGTTATCCACAACCGGGCTGGTGTCCCCGGGAATTGAGCAAGATCATCGCGAGGGTGCGGGGTGTCCGATCCTCGTCGCATGGCACTTCGATCACGTTCACGCACAGCGACTCCGACCAGTGGGCCGGGCCGTGGGGCCGGCTCCGACGTCCGTACTCGCACGCGCACCCGTCACCGCCGACGGTCGCGGCCTCGACATCGACATGCCTCGGCCGAGGAGCTTCGGCGGCGGGCGGAGGTTCTCTTCGCGGATCGGGTCGGGGAGCGGGGGGTGGGTGCGGGGGAGGGTGGTGAGCTGGGTGAGACGCGTGAGCTGAGTGAGGCGCGTGGGCTCGGTGAGTCGCGTGATCTCGGTGAGTCGCATGGGCTCGGTGAGTTCGGCGAGCGAGGTCTGGAGGTCGGTGGGGGCGAGGCTCTGGCGGAGGCTGGACCGGGGGCCAGGGCGGGGGTCGAGGACTGGCGGGTTCGGGCTCGGCTTGCTCTGCGGGAGCGGATGCCGGTGTGGGTGCAGGCCAGGTGTGGGCTGGAACGGCGGAGCGTGGTCGCGCTCGCGGTGCTGCTCGTCGTCGCCGCCGGATTCGCCGTGCAGCACTTCTGGACCGGGCGAACACAGTCCGTACGGGCGCCCGAAGTCGTGGCGGCTCCTTATGCGGAGCCGAGCGCGGAGGCCGGGCCCGGTGACTCGGCCGGTGCGCCGGACGCGGTGGGTACACCCGTGGCCGAGATCGTGGTGGACGTCAGTGGCAAGGTCCGGGAGCCGGGGGTCCACCGCCTTCCCGCGGGCTCGCGTGTCGCCGACGCGCTCCGTGCGGCCGGTGGGGTGCGGCCGGGCACGGACACCGAGGGGCTCAACCGTGCGCGCTTCCTCGTGGACGGCGAACAGGTCGTCGTCGGCGCTCCCGCGGCCCTCGGTGTCGGTGCCGGACCGGGCGGACCGGGCGGACCGGGCGGTGCGGCGGTCGGCGGTCCGGGCGGTTCGCCGCCGGGAGCGGGGCCCGCGGCGCCGGTCTCCCTCAACACCGCCACGGTGGAGCAGTTGGACACCCTGCCGGGGGTCGGTCCGGTCCTGGCCCAGCACATCCTCGACTACCGCACCCAGCACGGCGGCTTCCGCTCGGTGGACGAACTGCGCGAGGTCAACGGCATCGGTGAGCGCCGCTTCGCCGATCTGCGGAATCTCGTACGGCCATGAGTGGGGTCATGGGGCAGGTACCCGAGGGTCCGGTCCGTCCGCCTTCCCGACGGCCCCCTCCGCCGCCCGCGTCCCGGCCCCGCCGAGCCGTGCACGCCGCCTCCGGCAAACGGCTCGGCGCGGCCAACCCCCGTCAGGAGGGGCCGACCGACCTACGGCTCGTCCCACCGGCACTCGCCGCCTGGGCGACGGCGGTGCTGATGCTGGACGCGGCGCCCGGGTGGGTCACCGGTACCGCTGTCGTGTGCCTGGTCGCGGCCGGCCTGCTGCTGGTGACGCGGCGCCGGGCGGGGCCGCGGGGCGCGATCGCCGCCGTGCTGCTCTGTGTCGCGGCGGCCGCCGCCTCGGCCGGGTTGCACGGAGCGGATTCGCGTCGTGGGCCGGTGCCCACGCTGGCGAGGGAGTACGCGACCGCGACCGCCGAGATCGAGGTCACTTCCGACCCCCGGCTCACCCGGCCCCGGGTCAGAGGAGACCGTATGGCCCCGGTCTCCGTGCTGATCAACGGTGAGGTGCGGCGGGTGCGGAAGGCCGACGGGACGACGGTGGACACGCGCACGCCGGTGCTGGTGATGGTCGACGCGGGGGTCGGGAGGGGGAGCGGCGGCGGTTCCTTCGCTGACTCACCGGGCTCACCGGACTCGTCCGGCTCCTCGGGCTCCTCGGACTCACCGAGCTCCTCGGACTCCTCCCACTCCCCCCACTCCTCCTCTTCGGCCTGGCTTCGGTTGTTGCCCTCCACGCGGGTTCGGGTGACCGCGCGGCTGGCGCCGGTGATGGTGGGTGGGGACAGGATCGCGGCTGTGGTGCGGGTCCGGGGGCAGGGGCCGCCGGAGGTGGTGGCGGGGCCGTCCGGGGTGCAGCGGTTCGCCGGGCGGTTGCGGGCCGGGCTGCGGGAGGCCACCGACGGGTTGCCGGGGGATGCCCGGGCACTGCTGCCGGGGCTGGTCGTCGGGGACACCTCGCGGATCACGCCGGAGCTGGACGAGGCGTTCAAGGAGACCGACCTCGCCCATACGCTCGCCGTCTCCGGGAGCAACCTCACGATCATCCTGGCCCTGCTCATCGGGCCGCCCGGACTGGCCCAGCGCGTCGAACGCAGAGGGCTGGCACCCCGCTTGGGCATCCCGCTGCGGACGACGGCACTGCTCGGCGGTGTGCTCACGCTCGCCTTCGTCGTCGTGTGCCGGCCGGACCCGAGTGTGCTGCGGGCCGCCGCTTGCGGAACCGTGGTCCTGCTCGCCCTGGCGACCGGACGCCGCAGATCCCTGATCCCGGCGCTGGCGACCGCCGTCCTGCTGCTGGTGCTCTACGACCCGTGGCTGGCCCGGAGCTACGGATTCCTGCTGTCGGTCCTCGCGACCGGGGCCCTGCTGACGCTCGCGCCCCGCTGGAGCGCGGCCCTGCGACGGCGCCGGGTGCCGCCGAGACTGGCCGAGGCACTGGCCGCCGCGGGCGCCGCGCAGGCCCTGTGCGCGCCGGTCGTCGCGGTGCTGTCGGCGCGGGTCAGCCTGGTGGCGGTGCCGTGCAATCTGCTCGCGGAGTTCGCCGTGGCGCCGGCCACGGTGCTGGGCTTCGCCGCGCTGGCGACGGCGCCCCTGATGCTGCCGGTGGCCAAGGCGCTTGCCTGGTGCGCGAGTTGGCCCGCGGGCTGGATCGTGGACGTCGCCCGTACCGGGGCGGCGCTGCCCGGCGCCGGGGTGGACTGGCCCGGCAGCTGGACCGGGGCGGCACTGCTCGCCCTGGCAACGGTGGCCGTGGTGACGGCCGGGCGGCGACTGTTGCGGCATCCCTGGTGGTGCGCGGTCTGCGGGGCGCTGCTTCTGTTGGCGGTGGTGCAGCCGGCACCGCTGACCCGGGTGGTCACGGGCTGGCCGCCACCCGGCTGGCGGTTCGCGATGTGCGATGTGGGCCAGGGCGACGCGACCGTGCTCGCGGCGGGCGAGGGCACCGGTGTGGTGGTGGACGCGGGGCCCGATCCGACGCTCGTCGACCGGTGTCTGACCACCCTCGGCATCACCCGGGTCCCGCTGGTCGTCCTGACCCACTTCCACGCCGACCATGTGGCGGGCCTGCCCGGCGTGCTGCGCGGGCGGAGCGTGGGGGAGATCCAGACGACCGGGTTCGAAGAGCCGGTGGATCAGGTGGAGTTCGTACGGCGGCAGGCGGCGCGGCATCGCGTTCCGCTCACCCGGGCCGCGGCCGGGGAGAAGCGGCGCACCGGGCCGCTGTCCTGGGAGGTGGTGTGGCCGCCGCCGAGCCGGGGCGGCGCTCTCGCGTCGCCGGGACCGGAACCGGAAGGGCCGAACGACGCCAGTGTCGCCCTGCTCGCGAGGTCGGGCGGGCTGCGGTTCCTGTTGCTCGGTGACCTCGAACCCCCGGCTCAGCGGGCGCTGTTGAGATCCCCGGCGGGCGCGCTGCTGGGCGGTGTGGATGTGCTCAAGGTCGCCCACCACGGCTCGGCGTACCAGGATCCGGAACTCATACGGCGGGCGGCTCCGCGGCTGGCGCTCGTCTCGGTGGGGAGGGACAACACATACGGGCATCCGGCTCCCGGCACCGTAGCCGCGCTGCGGGACCTGGGCGCGATGGTGCTGAGGACGGACGAGGACGGGGCGCTGGCGGTCACCGGGACGGGTACGGGGCTGCGGGTGGCGGGAGACTGAGGGCATGAACTCCGCTCAGGCTGATGCCTACCTCCGTCGTCTCGGTGCCGAGCGCCCGGCCTCGCCCACCGCGGACGCCCTGCGCGAACTGCATCTGCGCCATCTGAAGAGCGTCCCCTTCGAGAACCTGTCGATCCACCTTGGCGAGGAGATCGTGCTGGAGGAGAAGCGGCTGCTGGACAAGGTGGTGGGGGCCAGAAGGGGCGGGTTCTGCTACGAACTCAACGGCTCCTTCGGGGCGTTGCTCACCACGCTGGGCTTCGAGGTGACGCTGCTCGCGGGCCGGGTGTACGGCGACGAGGGGCGGCTCGGCATCCCGTACGACCATCTCGCCCTGCGGGTGCGGACGGCGGACGGGGGTGACTGGCTGGCCGACATCGGTTTCGGGGCGCACAGTCACCATCCGCTGGCGATCGGGGCGCGGGGTGAGCAGGTGGATCCGGGGGGCACGTTCCGGGTCGTCGAGGCCGGGGCGGACGCGGCCGGGGTGCGAGGTGGGCACACGGTGGCGGAGGCGGCGGACCTGGACGTCGTCAGGGACGGCAAGCCGCAGTACCGCCTGGAGGTGCGGCCCAGGGTGCTCGGCGACTTCGTGGCGGGTGCCTGGTGGCACAGCACCTCGTCGGCCTCGCACTTCACGCGGTCGCTGGTGTGCTCGCTGGTCACGGAGGAGGGAGGGCGGATCACGCTCAGCGGCCGTAGTTTCACGGTGACGGGGGTGGACGGGACGCGCGAGGTGCGGGAGTTGGCGTCGGACGAGGAGGTGCTCGCGGTGTACCGGGAGCGGTTCGGGATCGTGCTCGACCGGGTGCCGGTGGTGGGCGGCGGGGACGGGGGGTCGTGAGGACGGGGCCGCGGGGCCGGCCGGGAAGGGTGAGCGGTCGTCGTCGGTCTGCGGGCCGGCGCCGGCCCGTGGTGTGAGCTGGGGTTCGCCGCTTTTCGCGGGCCCGGCGAGGTGCCGGACAATGGCTCCGTGAGCGATGTGAGACATGTGCTGGTGCTGCCTGATCGGGATGCCGCGGAAGAGGTGGCGGGGGCGCTCGGGGAGCGGTTCGGGGTGGCCGAGGAGCCGCGTATCGTCCGCGACGCCCTGGCCGGGGAGGACGACGCGGAGGACGCGCAGTGGCTGGTCGTGCTGCGGGACGAGGAGGGGCGGCTGGATCCGGGGGAGCTGGACGAGTTCGTGGGGGAGTGGGACGGGTGGCGGGAGGAGCCGTGAGACGGGGGCGCGGTGCGTGAGCCCGGGTGGGCGGTTGGTCCGGTGCTCGGCGTGGGGTGCCCGGCCTCGTCCGGTCGGCGGGCGTTGATGTCAGTGGGCCGTGCCATGCTTGTCGGCGATGGCCAAGAAGACTGCGAATGACGACCCGCTCGCCCCGGTGACGCTTGCCGTGGGGCAGGAGGACCTGCTGCTCGACCGTGCCGTGCAGGAGGTGGTGAGGGCCGCGAAGGCCGCCGACGCCGACACGGACGTACGGGATCTGAACCCGGACCAGTTGCAGCCCGGCACGCTCGCCGAGCTGACCAGTCCCTCGCTCTTCGCGGAGCGCAAGGTCGTGGTCGTACGCAATGCGCAGGATCTGTCGGCCGACACCGTGAAGGACGTGAAGGCGTATCTCGCGGCGCCCGCCGAGGAGATCACGCTTGTGCTGCTGCACGCCGGTGGGGCCAAGGGCAAGGGGCTGCTCGACGCCGCGCGCAAGGAGGGGGCGAGGGAGGTCGCCTGTCCGAAGATGACCAAGCCGGCGGACCGGCTGGCCTTCGTGCGGCAGGAGTTCCGGGCGACCGGGCGGTCGGCCACCCCCGAGGCGTGCCAGGCGCTCGTCGACTCCATCGGGAGCGATCTGCGGGAGCTGGCCTCGGCCGTGTCGCAGCTGGTCGCCGATGTCGAGGGGACGATCGACGAGGCGGTCGTCGGGCGGTACTACACCGGGCGGGCCGAGGCGTCGAGCTTCACCGTCGCCGACCGGGCGGTGGAGGGACGGGCCGCGGAGGCGCTGGAGGCGTTGCGGTGGTCGCTCGCGACCGGGGTGGCGCCGGTGATGATCACCAGTGCGTTGGCGCAGGGGGTACGGGCGATCGGGAAGCTGTCGTCGGCCCGGGGCGGGCGGCCGGCGGATCTGGCGCGTGAGCTGGGCATGCCGCCGTGGAAGATCGACCGGGTGCGGCAGCAGATGCGCGGGTGGACGCCGGACGGGGTCGCCTTCGCGCTGCGGGCGGTCGCGGAGGCGGACGCGGGGGTGAAGGGCGGCGGGGACGATCCCGAGTACGCCCTGGAGAAGGCGGTCGTCGCGATCGCCCGGGCGGCGCGGTCGCGGGGGCGTGGGTAGCGGGCCTTGCTGCGGGTTGCTGTGGCCGGCTGGGAGCGACGGGCCGGTTGGGAGAGACGGGCCGGTGGGGGCCGGTTGAAAGATGCAGCCCACATCGGAGCGTGACGGGGTTCTCCTCCGGTAGGAGAATCGGGCGTATCAGCCGAAAATCGCCGAACAACGGAGAGGTGGCGGTAGTCATGGCTGAACACCCCCACGCTCAGCTCGTCCGGAAGGGCTATGAGGCCTTTCAGCGGGGTGACATGGATGCCTTGCGCGGCTTGATGACCGCGGACTGTACGCAGCACGTGCCCGGAAGTCACCCGTTGTCGGGGGACTACAAGGGGCAGGACGCGATCATCGAGATGTACGGGCGGATGTTCGAGGAGACCGGCGGGACGATGAGCGCCGAGCTGCTCAGCCTCCTCGTCGACGGCCGCGGGCATGTGGTCGCCCTGCACCGCTTCAGTGCGGAACGCAAGGGCAGGCGTATCGAGGAGAACGGCTGCATCGTCTTCCGGATCGTGGGAGACAAGGCCACCGACCTCGATGAATGCGTCGAGGACATCGACCGGGCCAACGACTTCTGGTCCTGACGTCCGGCATGCCGAAGGCCCCGGCTACCGTCCTGGGGAAGGTCGGGCTCCGGGGCCTTCGGTGCAAAGCGTTCGAGCTCGTACCCGCGTGGCGAACGCAGGCCGCGTACGAGCTCTTGGTGCCGGATGGGAGCGGATAGAGAGGGCCCGCTCTGGGTCCTTCCGGCGATCAGATCAGAAGAAGTGTCAGCCCTTGAGGGACGCGACCTTCGAAGAGAGCGCCGACTTCTTGTTGGCGGCCTGGTTCTTGTGGATGACGCCCTTGGCGACGGCCTTGTCGAGCTGACGCGCGGCAGCGCGCTGGTACTCGGTGGCCTTCTCGACGTCACCCGCGGCAGCGGCCTCACGGGCCTTGCGGATCGCGGTCTTCAGGGAGGACTTGACGGCCTTGTTGCGCAGCCGAGCCTTCTCGTTGGTCTTGATCCGCTTGATCTGGGACTTGATGTTCGCCACTGATTGAGCCTTTTCAGGTTCAGGCACGGGACCGCACGGGGCCCGGGCCAGGTGATTTCTTGGGGTGTGCCTCGCGCTGAGAGGGCATGAGACACAGCCACCCAGGCTACCAGGGTGCTGCCCGGCGGCCCAAAACGGTCCCCGGTCGCCCGCCGTGGGACCATGGAGCCTACGTATCGATCCGACCCGAGCCGCTGCTGACCCTGCGGATACCTCAAGAATCAGGACCCTGCGTGCCCGCGACCCCTAACAATGTGCCCGCGCCGAGCCGTACCGACCCGGCTCTGATCCGCAACTTCTGCATCATCGCGCACATCGACCACGGCAAGTCCACCCTCGCCGACCGGATGCTCCAGCTGACCGGTGTGGTCGAGCAGCGGCAGATGCGTGCTCAGTACCTCGACCGCATGGACATCGAGCGCGAGCGCGGCATCACGATCAAGTCCCAGGCGGTGCGTCTGCCGTGGGCTCCCACCGAGGACCCGGGCAACACGCACATCCTCAACATGATCGACACCCCCGGGCACGTCGACTTCACCTACGAGGTCTCCCGGTCGCTCGCCGCCTGTGAGGGCACCGTCCTCCTCGTCGACGCCGCCCAGGGCATCGAGGCCCAGACCCTCGCCAACCTGTACCTGGCGATGGAGAACGACCTCAAGATCATCCCCGTACTGAACAAGATCGACCTGCCGGCCGCCCAGCCGGAGAAGTTCTCCGAGGAGCTCGCCAACCTCATCGGCTGCGACCCCGAGGATGTCCTCAAGGTCTCCGCCAAGACGGGCGTGGGCGTCGACGCGCTGCTCGACAAGGTGGTCCGGGAGGTCCCGGCGCCGGTGGGGATCAAGGACGCGCCCGCCCGCGCCATGATCTTCGACTCGGTCTACGACTCCTACCGCGGTGTCGTGACCTACGTCCGTGTCATCGACGGTCAGCTCAACAAGCGCGAGCGCATCAAGATGATGTCGACCGGTGCCACGCACGAGCTGCTGGAGATCGGCACCAACTCGCCCGAGATGCTCGGCGCCGACGGCCTCGGTGTCGGTGAGGTGGGCTACCTCATCACCGGCGTGAAGGACGTCCGCCAGTCCAAGGTCGGCGACACCGTCACCAGCCAGTCGAAGGGCGCCACGGAGGCTCTCGGCGGGTACAAGGACCCGAAGCCGATGGTCTTCTCCGGGCTCTATCCGCTGGACGGCTCCGACTACCCCGAGCTCCGCGAGGCCCTGGACAAGCTCCAGCTCAACGACGCCGCGCTGGTCTACGAGCCGGAGACCTCGGCGGCGCTGGGCTTCGGCTTCCGCGTCGGCTTCCTCGGGCTGCTGCACCTGGACGTCATCCGTGAGCGGCTGGAGCGCGAGTTCGGGCTCGACCTGATCGCGACCGCGCCGAACGTGGTGTACCGGGTCGACATGGAGGACGGCAGCGAGCACGTCGTCACCAACCCCAGCGAGTTCCCCGAGGGGAAGATCGACAAGGTCTTCGAGCCGGTCGTACGGGCGACGATCCTCGCCCCCTCCGAGTTCATCGGCTCGATCATGGAGCTGTGCCAGACCCGGCGCGGCACCCTGCTCGGCATGGACTACCTGTCGGAGGACCGGGTCGAGATCCGGTACACCCTCCCGCTCGCGGAGATCGTCTTCGACTTCTTCGACCAGCTGAAGTCCAAGACGCGTGGGTACGCCTCGCTGGACTACGAGCCCACCGGCGAGCAGACCTCCAGCCTGGTCAAGGTCGACATCCTGCTGCACGGCGACAAGGTCGACGCCTTCTCGGCGATCACGCACAAGGACGCGGCGTACGCGTACGGCGTGCGGCTCGTCGCCAAGCTGCGTGAGCTCATCCCGCGGCAGGCCTTCGAGGTGCCGATCCAGGCCGCCATCGGTTCCCGGGTGATCGCCCGCGAGACCATCCGCGCCATCCGCAAGGACGTCCTCGCCAAGTGCTACGGCGGTGACATCTCCCGTAAGCGCAAGCTCCTCGAGAAGCAGAAGGAGGGCAAGAAGCGGATGAAGATGGTGGGCTCTGTGGAGGTTCCGCAGGAGGCCTTCATCGCCGTTCTGAGCAGCGACGACAACGCCGGCTCGGGCAAGGGCAAGAAGTAACCGCGTACTCCCGCGGAAACAGGGGCCCGTCGCGTCCGAGCGCGACGGGCCCCTACGCGTGCGTAACGTCGCGCTCTGTAGGAAGTGACAGCCCGCCGCCCCTTACGCAGGGGCCGGTCGCGCTCTAGTCTGATCTCCACTCGATAGTTACTCGTGAGTTAAACAACACGCGAGAGCACACCCAGCCGCACTGAGCAGCCGCCGCACTGTCGCGGGCCCCGGAGGATGTCGTGAGCGACACACAGACCCTGATCGAGAACCGTCCGCCGAGCGTGGCGACCCTCTTCCTGGAGCGCGTTTCGGCCACGCCGGACGCCGAGGCGTACCGCTACCCCGTACCCCCGGCGTCCGGTGAGGGCCCCGATGACTGGAAGTCGCTGAGCTGGGGGCAGACCGCCGAGCGGGTCTACGCCATCGCCGCCGGGCTGATCGAGCTCGGGGTGCAGCCCGAGCAGCGGGTCGCCCTGTCCTCCGCGACCCGGATCGAGTGGATCCTCGCGGACCTCGGCATCCTGTGCGCCGGCGCCGCCACCACCACGGTGTACCCGCAGACCAACGCCGACGAGTCCGCGTTCATCGTCTCCGACTCCGACAGCCGGGTGCTGTTCGCGGAGAACGCCGAGCAGCTCGCCAAGGCCCAGGAGAAGCGCGGCGACCTGCCCGACCTCCACCATGTCGTGGTCATCGACGCCGAGGGCGTGGAGACCGGCGACTGGGTGCTGTCCCTCGCCGAGCTGGAGGCCCGGGGCGCGGCCCGCCTGGAGAAGGACCCCGACCTGATCAAGGAGCGGGTCGGCGCGATCACCAAGGACCAGCTCGCCACCCTCATCTACACCTCGGGTACGACGGGCCGCCCCAAGGGCGTCCGGCTCCCGCACGACAACTGGTCCTACATGGCCAAGGCGATCGCCGCGACCGGGCTGGTCGGCGTCGAGGACGTGCAGTACCTGTGGCTGCCGCTCGCGCACGTCTTCGGCAAGGTGCTCACCTCCGGCCAGATCGAGGTCGGTCACGTCACCGCCGTCGACGGCCGCGTCGACAAGATCATCGAGAATCTGCCGATCGTGCAGCCGACCTACATGGCGGCCGTCCCGCGCATCTTCGAGAAGGTCTACAACGGCATCGCCAACAAGGCCCGCGCGGGCGGCGGCGCCAAGTACAAGATCTTCCGCTGGGCCGCCGAGGTCGCCCGCGAGTACGCCAAGGTCACCCAGGACAACTTCCGCCGCACCGGCACCGCGAGCGCCCCGTTCGGTCTCGCCGCCAAGCACAAGGTCGCCGACGCGCTGGTGTACGCCAAGATCCGCGAGGCGTTCGGCGGCAAGCTGCGGGCCTGTGTCTCCGGTTCCGTGGCGCTCGCGCCCGAGATCGGGTTCTTCTTCTCCGGCGCCGGCATCCACATCCTCGAGGGCTACGGCCTCACCGAGTCCTCCGCCGCCTCCTTCGTGAACCCGGGCGAGGCGTACCGCACCGGCACGGTCGGCAAGCCGCTGCCCGGCACGGAGGTGCGGATCGCCGAGGACGGGGAGATCCTGCTGCGCGGCCCCGGCATCATGGAGGGCTACCACGGGCTGCCGGAGAAGACCGCGGAGGTGCTGGAGGCCGACGGCTGGTTCCACACCGGCGACATCGGCGAGCTGTCCCCCGACGGCTATCTGCGCATCACCGACCGCAAGAAGGACCTCTTCAAGACCTCCGGCGGCAAGTACATCGCCCCGACCGAGGTCGAGGGGCAGTTCAAGTCGGTCTGCCCGTACGTCTCCAACATCCTCGTGCACGGGGCCGACCGGAACTTCTGCACGGCGCTCATCGCGCTGGACGAGGTGTCGATCCTCGGCTGGGCGACGGAGAACGGGCTCGACGGGAAGTCGTACGCCGAGGTCGTGGCGGCGCCGGAGACGGTCGCGCTCATCGAGGGGTACGTCAAGGAGCTCAACGGGGGGCTTCAGCGGTGGCAGACCATCAAGAAGTTCCGGCTGCTGCCGCGGGATCTCGATGTGGAGCACGGTGAGATCACGCCGAGTCTGAAGCTGAAGCGGCCGGTTGTGGAGCGGGAGTACAAGCACCTCATCGAGGAGATGTACGAAGGGGCTCGCGAGGCGTAGCGCATGAGCTGAGGGGTGGCGGGGACTGTTCGGCGGCTGCGGGTACGTCGTGGCTTGTCGCGCCCACGCGGCGGAGCCGCAAATCGACACAGCCCCGCGCCCCTGGGGTCAGTTGACGCGGCGCCTGTTCAGAAGGTGCCGTAGGTCCATCACCCTTGTGCGTTGCGGCTCGGTCAAGTCGTCCTCCAGGTCTGCCAGTTGTCGGCCCACCTCCTCGTAGTCCGCCTGCTGCTGCGCCAGCAGCCGCTCCAGCTGGACGTTCTTGCGGTGCAGGTCCAGGAAGACGGTGACCTTCGCTCGTAGGACCCAGGGGTCGAAGGGCTTGGTCAGGTAGTCCGCGGCGCCGGTGGCGTAGCCGCGGAAGGCGTAGCCGGAGTCGTCCTCCGCGCCGGTCAGGAAGATGATCGGGACGTCCTTGGTCTGGTCGAGCCGCTTGATGTTCGCGGCGGTCTCGAAGCCGTCCATGCCCGGCATGCGGACGTCGAGCAGGACGAGGGCGAACTGCTGCCGCAGCAGTGCCTTCATCGCCTCCTCGCCCGAACGGGCGCGGACGAGCGGCTCGTTGAGGGACCCCAGGACGGCCTCCAGGGCCACCAGGTTGTCCTCCATGTCGTCGACGAGGAGGATGCTGGCGCGCTCTTCGGTCGTTGCCTCAGCGCTCATGGTGACGGTGCCTCATTCAGTCGTCGGCGGGACCGGCACTTCCCCTGACAGGTCCGGTTCCTCTACGGCGGTCTCCGCGCCGGTCTCGGTGTCGTCCTCGCCCTCGGGGTCCAGGAGCGCGCACACGACGGTCAGCAGCTGGTCGACGTCGACCGGTTTGGGTACGTAGTCGTTGGCGCCCCGGGCGATCGACTTCTCCCGGTCTCCCGGCATCGCCTTCGCGGTCAGCGCGACGATGGGCAGGCCGGTCCAGCGCGGGGTGCGGCGGATGGCGGCGATCGTCTCGTAGCCGTCCATCTCCGGCATCATGATGTCCATCAGGACGAGTTCCACGTCCGGGTTGCGCTCCAGTGTCTCGATGCCCTCGCGGCCGTTCTCGGCGTAGAGGACCGGCATGCCGACCCTGCCGAGGACGTGGGTGAGCGCGAAGACGTTGCGGATGTCGTCGTCGACGATCAGGACCCGCCGGCCGGGCAGCACCTGGCCCGCCCGGCCCGTCTTCCAGGCCTCCAGCTTGGTGGGCGTCGGCCAGGAGTCGTCCACGTCGGTGGAGGTGAAGGCCTCGGTCGACAGCTGTTCCGGGACCGGCAGGGTGTGTTCCTCGGAGCCCGGTCCGGTCGCCGTGTGGCCAGGGCTGACGACCGGGACGTACAGGGTGAAGGTGGAGCCCCTGCCGGGTTCGCTCTCGGCGACGATCCGGCCGCCGAGCAGGCCGGCGATCTCCCGGCTGATCGACAGGCCGAGGCCGGTGCCGCCGTACTTGCGGTTGGTGGTGCCGTCGGCCTGCTGGAACGCCTCGAAGATCACCGGGAGTTTCTCGGCGGCGATGCCGATGCCGGTGTCGGAGACGGAGAACGCGATCACCTGGCCGCTGTCACGGACATAGTGGTGCTCGGGGTCCGTGACCCGGGTGACACGCAGTTCGACTCGGCCGGTCGCGGTGAACTTGATGGCGTTCGAGAGCAGGTTGCGCAGGATCTGCTGGAGCCGCTGCTCGTCCGAGTACATCTCGCGCGGCACGTCCTCGCCGACCGCCACCTCGAAGGCGAGCCCCCGGTCGAGGGTGAGCGGGCGGAAGGTGGCGTGGACGTAGTCGAGCAGCTTGATCAGCGGCAGTTTCTTCGGGCGTACGTCCATCCGGCCCGCCTCGATCTTCGACAGGTCGAGGATGTCGTTGATCAGCTGGAGGAGGTCCGAGCCGGAGCGGTGGATCGTCGTCGCGAACTGCACCTCCTGGTCGGAGAGATGCCCGTCGGGGTTGTCGGAGAGCAGCCGGGCCAGGATCAGCAGGGAGTTCAGCGGGGTGCGCAGCTCGTGCGACATGTTCGCGAGGAACTCCGACTTGTACTGGGAGCTGGTCGCCAACAAGGCCGCCTTCTCCTCCAGTTCGGCGTTCGATCGCTGCAACTCCGCCTGCTGCTTCTGGAGTTCGTCGGAGCGTTCCTGGAGCTGACGGGCGAGGCGCTGGGACTCGCCGAGCAGGGACTCCGTACGGGAGTTGGCGATGATCGTGTTGATTGCGACGGCGATGGTGTTCACGAACTGGTCGAAGAAGGCCAGGTGGACGTCGGAGAAGCGGGAGAAGGACGCCAGCTCGATCACACCGAGGAGCTTGTCCTCGAAGAGGATCGGGATGATCACCACGCTGGTGGGGGCCGCCTCCCCGAGGCCACTGTTGATCTTGATGTAGTCCGGCGGGGCCTCCTCGACGAGGATCCGCTTCTTCTCCCGGGCCGCCTGCCGGACCAGGCCGTGCACCGGGAGGCCGCCGGTCTCGACGGTCGCGCCCTGTGCCGAGCCGTAGCCGGCGATGAACGCGAGTCCTTTCGCAGGAACGGTTGTGCGCAGAGCCGCACTGTCCTCGTCGGGGTCGGCTAGGAAGAACGCGCCGTACTGGGCGTTCACCAGCGGGGTCAGCTCGCGCAGCAGCAGGTCGGCGACCTCCATCAGGTCGCGGTGGCCCTGCATCAGCGCGGCGAGACGGGCCAGGTTGGACTCCAGCCAGTCCTTCGCGCGGGTGGTCTCGCGGAGGTTGGCCACCATCAGGTTGATGTTGTCCTTGAGCTCGGCGACCTCGCCCTGGGTCTCCACGGTGATCGAGCGGGACATGTCGCCCTGGGCCACCGCGGAGGCGACCTCGGCGATCGCGCGGACCTGGGTGGTCAGGTTGGAGGCGAGCTCGTTCACGTTGGTCGTCAGGCGCTTCCAGGTGCCGTAGACGCCCTCCACCCTTGCCTGGCCGCCGAGTTGGCCCTCGGAGCCGACCTCGCGGGCCACCCGGGTGACCTCGGAGGAGAAGGAGGAGAGTGTGTCGACCATGGTGTTGATGGCGGTCTTCAGCTCCAGGATCTCGCCGCGGGCGTCCACGTCGATCTTCTTGGAGAGGTCGCCGTTGGCGACGGCGGTGGTGACCTGGGCGATGTTGCGGACCTGCGAAGTGAGGTTGTCCGCCATGTAGTTGACGTTGTCGGTCAGGTCCCGCCAGACGCCGGACACGCCCAGCACCTGGGCCCGGCCGCCGAGCCGGCCGTCGGTGCCGACCTCACGGGCGACCCTCGTGACCTCGTCGGCGAAGGCACGCAGCTGCTCCACCATCGTGTTGACGGTGTCCTTCAGTTCCAGGATCTCGCCACGCGCGTCGACGGTGATTTTCTTGGAGAGGTCGCCGTTGGCCACGGCGGTGGTGACCTGGGCGATGTTCCGGACCTGTGAAGTCAGGTTCAGGGCCATGAAGTTGACGTTGTCGGTGAGGTCTTTCCAGACACCGCTCACGCCCCGCACCTGGGCCTGTCCGCCGAGGTTTCCCTCGGTGCCGACCTCGCGGGCCACGCGGGTCACTTCGTCGGCGAAGGCGGAGAGCTGGTCGACCATCGTGTTGATGGTGGACTTCAGTTCCAGGATCTCGCCCTTCGCCTCGACCGTGATCTTCTTCCCGAGGTCGCCCTGGGCCACGGCCGTCGACACCAGGGCGATGTTCCGCACCTGTGAAGTCAGGTTGTCCGCCATGAAGTTGACGTTGTCGGTCAGGTCTTTCCAGACACCGCTCACGCCCCGCACCTGAGCCCGTCCGCCGAGGTTTCCCTCGGTGCCTACCTCGCGGGCCACGCGGGTGACCTCGTCGGCGAAGGCGGAGAGCTGGTCGACCATCGTGTTGATGGTGGACTTCAGCTCCAGGATCTCGCCCTGTGCGTCGACGGTGATCTTCTGGGACAGGTCGCCGTTGGCCACGGCCGTCGTCACCTGCGCGATGTTCCGCACCTGCGAGGTGAGGTTCGACGCCATGAAGTTGACGTTGTCGGTCAGGTCCTTCCAGACGCCCGACACACCCCGCACCTGAGCCCGTCCGCCCAACTGCCCCTCGGTGCCGACCTCGCGGGCCACCCGGGTCACCTCGTCGGCGAAGGCGGACAGCTGGTCCACCATGGTGTTCACGGTCAGCTTCAGTTCGAGCAGCTCTCCGGTGGCCTCGACGGTGACCGTGCGGGTCAGGTCGCCGCGCGCCACCGACGTGGTCACCAGGGCGATGTCCCGCACCTGAGCGGTCAGCCGGGACGCCATGGTGTTGACCGCCTCGGTCACATCCCGCCAACTCCCGGACAGGCCCTGCACCTTGGCCCGGCCGCCGAGCCGCCCCTCGGTGCCGACCTCGCGGGCGACACGGGTCACCTCTCCGGTGAACAACGACAACTGGTCGACCATCTTGTTCACGGCCCGCCCCAGCCGCCGCAGATCACCGCGCAGCTGACGGTTGCCGTCATGGAGGTCGACCCGCTGGGTCAGATCACCGCCGGCCACCGCGTCGAGGACCCGGGTCGCGTTCGCCGCCGGGGCCACCAGGGCGTCGAGCAGCTGGTTCACATCGTTGACCCGGGACGCCCAGGCGCCCGCGCCGGGGCTCGGCGAGAGCCGTTCGTCGAGTCGGCCGTGCCGCACCAACTCCCTTTTGACCCGCTGGACTTCGGTGGTGAAGTGGACGTTGCGGTCGACCAGCTGATTGAAGATCGCGGACAGCTCGGCCGTGACCCCATGGGCGCCGGCCTCCGGCACCCTCGCGAAGTGCCCGTCCCGGGCGGCCGTCATCGCGGCGAGCAGCGGACGCAGATCCGATGCTCGAATCTGGTCGTCTTTCTGTCCGTCTTCGAGCACACGCGTAGCACTGTTCTCACTCATGGCGGCCCACTTCGTAACTCGGCGCTTATGGGCGTGGCCAGTCTGTCACTCTGTCCGCATCGACCGAGGTGTATTCGTCCGAACTGCTCGGGGAGCGGGACATGGGGGCCATTCCGGCGCAACGGGAGAGCGATCCCGGTGTCTCTGATGCCCCCGCGCCCCCGGAGGCGCTCCCGTGCGCCCGGGCGCACCCGTCTCTCGGCGGCAGCTCCCACCCGCCGGGCGCCGCCCGCGCACTCCTGCGCGCCGCCCTCGCCGAGTGGGCCGAACTGGGCCTGCCCGGCACGGAGGGCCTCACGGACCGGCTGGCAGACGACGCCGTCGTCATCGTCAGCGAGCTCGTCACCAACGCGGTCGTGCACGCCGGCACCGACATCGAGCTGGACTGCCGCCTGGAGCACGCCACCGGCGCCCTCGTCATCGAGGTAGGCGACCAGCACCCCTCGCGCGCCCCCCGCGACGGCGCGTGCGAACCGCCGTACGAGACACCGGAGTACGGCCGCGGGCTGCGCCTCGTCGCCACCCTCGCCGAGTCCTGGGGCATCACCTACCGCAAGGGCAGCAAGACGGTGTGGGCGCGGCTGACCGAGGCGGACAGCGCGGCCGTGGGCAAGAGCGCGGGGTACACGGGGGCGTACGGCCTGGAGGTCGCCGGCGCCCTCGCCCCCGAGCCCCAGCGCGCCGAACGCGACCGGGAGTGGCTCCACCGCGGTGCCCTGTCCTTCCTCGCGGAGGCCTCCGACCTGCTCGCCGGACAGCTCGACGAGGACCTCGTCGCGGCCCTCGCCGGGCAGCTGATCGTGCCGCGGCTCGCCGACTGGTGCGCGGTGTGGCTCGAGGACGAGGTCATGGGCCGCTGGGGCTCCCCCCGCCCGGGCGGGCCCGACGGCGGCGCGGGCTGGGGGGCCGACGGGACCGGCGGCGCGGGACCGCGGCTCGCCCGCGTCTGGCACGGCCACGAGAACCGCATCGAGGAACTGCGCCGGGTCCTGGACAAGGAACCGCCGAGACCAGCGGACCCACCGCGCTCCGGGCCGGTGCCCTTCCCCTGGCCCGCCGACGCACTCGGTCCGCACGAGGCGCACGGCGCTGCGCTGGCGTACCGGCTGATCGCGGGCGGCCGGCCGCTCGGCACGCTCGTCATCGGGCGGTCCGGGCTGCTGCGCTTCCCCGACGAGATCACCGGCCTGGTCGAGGACCTCGGCCGCCGGGTCGCGCTCGCCATCGGCGCCGCCCGCCAGTACGCCCGCCAGGCCACCATCAGCGCCGTCCTCCAGCGCGGCCTGCTGCCCGGCGCGGTCGCCGAGATCCCCGGGATGCGCAGCGCGCTGGTCTATGAGCCGTGCGACAAGGGCGGGCCCAGCGGCGACTTCTACGACCTGTTCCCGGCCGGCGACGGCCGCTGGTGCTTCGCCCTCGGCGACGTCCAGGGCAAGGGCCCCGAGGCCGCCGTCGTGATCGGCCTGGCCCGCCCCTGGCTGCGGCTGCTGGCCCGCGAGGGCTACCGCGTCGCCGACGTCCTCGACCGCCTCAACCAGCTGCTCCTCGACGACGCCACCGAGGCCGCCGACGCCGCGACCCGCGCACTGATCGCCGCGGGCGGCCAGTCCCCGACCGGCGACGGCCCCCAGACCCGCTTCCTCTCCCTCCTCTACGGCGAACTCGCCCCCTTCGACGGCGGCGTCCGCTGCACCCTCGCCTCCGCCGGCCATCCGCTGCCGCTGCTGCTCGGCGCGGGCGGCGAGGTGCGCACCGCCGCCCGGCCGCAGACCCTGCTCGGGGTCGTCGAGGACGAGACGTACACCAGCGAGAGCTTCGAGCTACGGCCCGGCGACACCCTGCTCTGTGTCACGGACGGGGTGACGGAGCGGCGCCAGGGCCCCCGCCAGTTCGACGACGGGGACGGCCTCGCGACGGCGCTGGCTGGCTGCGCCGGGCTCACCGCGCCGCTGATAGCGGAGCGCGTCCGGCGGCTGGTGCACGAGTTCGGCGTGGGGCCGCCGGAGGACGATCTGGCGCTGCTGGTGCTCCAGGCCGAGTAGCTCCGGCCGAGCAACCCTCACGGTCCTGGACAATGGAAGGCATGCCTTCCGCACTCCCCGACGGCGAGCCCGTCCCCGCCGACGGCGCGCTCCCCGCGTCCGCGCTCGCCGGGGCCGCCGACCGCCCCCTCGGGTTCTATCTGCACGTTCCGTACTGCGCGACCCGCTGCGGCTACTGCGACTTCAACACCTACACGGCGACCGAGCTGCGCGGCACGGGCGGCGTCCTCGCCTCCCGCGACAACTACGCGGACACCCTGATCGACGAGATCCGCCTGGCCCGCAAGGTCCTCGGCGACGATCCCCGCCCGGTCCGCACGGTCTTCGTCGGCGGCGGTACGCCCACCCTGCTGGCCGCCGACGATCTCGTACGGATGCTGGCGGCGGTCCGCGACGAGTTCGGGCTCGCGCCGGACGCCGAGGTGACCACGGAGGCGAACCCGGAGTCGGTGGACCCGGCGTATCTGGCCACCCTGCGCCAGGGCGGCTTCAACCGGATCTCCTTCGGCATGCAGAGCGCGAAGCAGCACGTACTGAAGGTGCTCGACCGCACGCACACCCCCGGGCGCCCGGAGGCCTGCGTGGCGGAGGCGCGGGCGGCGGGCTTCGAGCACGTCAACCTGGACCTCATCTACGGCACCCCGGGCGAGTCCGACGACGACTGGCGGGCGTCGCTGGAGGCGGCGATCGGCGCCGGGCCGGACCACGTCTCGGCGTACGCGCTGATCGTCGAGGAGGGCACGCAGCTGGCCCGCCGGATCCGTCGCGGCGAGGTCCCGATGACCGACGACGACGTGCACGCGGACCGGTATCTGATCGCGGAGGAGACGTTCTCGGCCGCGGGCTTCGAGTGGTACGAGGTGTCGAACTGGGCCACCTCCGAAGCGGGCCGCTGCCTCCACAACGAGCTGTACTGGCGCGGTGCCGACTGGTGGGGCGCCGGACCGGGAGCGCACTCGCACGTCGGCGGGGTGCGCTGGTGGAACGTGAAGCATCCGGGGGCGTACGCGGCGGCGCTGGCGGCGGGCCGGTCGCCGGGGGCGGGCCGTGAGCTCCTGTCCGAGGAGGACCGCAGGGTGGAGCGGATCCTGCTGGAGCTGCGGCTTCTGGAGGGGGTGCCGTTGTCGCTGCTGCGGGAGGAGGGGCTCCGGGCCTCTCGCCGGGCTCTGTCGGAGGGACTTCTCCAGGAGGAGCCGTATGGCGCGGGGCGTGCGGTGCTCACCCTGCGGGGGCGGTTGCTGGCGGACGCGGTGGTGCGGGATCTGGTGGACTAGGCGCCTAGTGGGGTGCCGGGCTCTGTCGTGTGGCGGCTGCGGGTTTGTCGTGGCTTGTCGCGCAGTTCCCCGCGCCCCTTAGGTGGATGCGGTCAAGCCGTGACGAAATCGATCAGTTCCTCCACTCGCCCCAAGAGCTCCGGCTCCAGGTCCTTGTAAGACCCCACCCGCTTCAGGATCGCCTGCCACACCGCGCCCGTGTTCTCCGACGGCCAGCCAAGGGCCCTGCACACGCCCGTTTTCCAGTCCTGGCCGTGGGGGACTTTCGGCCACCCCGCGATCCCCAGGGACGACGGCTTCACCGCCTCCCAGATGTCGATGTACGGGTGGCCGACGACCAGGGCGTGTTCGCTGGTCACCTGCTGGGCGATGCGCCACTCCTTGGTGCCGGGGACGAGGTGGTCCACCAGGACGCCGAGGCGGGCGTCGGGCCCGGGCGCGAACTCGGCGACGATCGACGGCAGGTCGTCGACCCCCTCCAGGTACTCCACGACCACACCCTCGATGCGCAGGTCGTCGCCCCAGACCTTCTCCACCAGTTCCGCGTCGTGCCGGCCCTCGACGTAGATGCGCCCGGCGCGGGCCACGCGCGCGCGTGCGCCGGGGACGGCGACCGAACCGGAGGCGGTACGGCTGGGACGTACCGGAGACGCGGTCGAGGGCCGCACGAGGGTCACCACGCGGCCCTCCAGCAGGAAGCCCCGAGGCTCCAGCGGGAACACCCGGTGCTTGCCGAAGCGGTCCTCCAGGGTCACCGTGCCCGCCTCGCAGCGGATCACCGCGCCGCAGAAGCCGGTGCCGGGCTCCTCGACGACCAGGCCGGGCTCCGCCGGGACCTCGGGGACGGGCTCGGGCTTCTTCCAGGGAGGAGTCAGGTCGGCTGAGTACTGGCGCATTCGGATGACGATAGGAGAAGCCCCGGGCCGCCTAGCGCGACACGCCGAAGCGCGCGGTCAGGGCGTCCCGCTGCCCCCGTACGAACGCCGCGTCCACCACCGCTCCGTGACCCGGCACGTACAGCGCGTCCTCACCGCCGAGGTCCAGCAACCGGTCCAGCGCCGCCGGCCAGTGCGACGGTACGGCGTCGGGGCCCGCCTGCGGTTCGCCGGACTCCTCGACCAGGTCGCCGCAGAAGACCACCTCCGGGGCGCCCGGCACCAGGACCGCGAGGTCGTGACCGGTGTGGCCGGGGCCGACGTTGGCCAGCAGGACCTGGCGGCCGCCGCCGAGGTCGAGGGTCCACTCGCCGGAGACCTGGTGGCGCGGGCGGACCAGGGCGTCCAGTGCCTCGTCGGCGAGCCGCTCCTCCAGGCCGTTGCGGATCGCGTCCGCGCGCAGCTCCTCGCGGGCCTGGTGCTGCTCGAACAGCGTGTCCATGCCCACCGGCCCGAACACCTCCGTCCCCGCGAAGGCCGCCGCACCGAACACGTGGTCGAAGTGGGGGTGTGTCAGCGCGAGATGGGTCACACGATGCCCGGCCAGCGACTCGGCCTGCGTCCGCAGCCGCGCGCCCTCCCCGAGGCTCGACCCGGCATCGATCAGCAGGGCCGTCTCCGCCCCGACGACCAGCCCCGCCGTACAGTCCCAGCCAGGGAGCCGGCACCGGCCCACCCCGGCCGCCACCCGCTCCCACCCGAGCTCTTCCCAAGTCACCGTCATACGGCGACGCTAGCCGTACGAGCGGTCACGGCAGGACCGACCTTGCCGGGGCGGTACCCCACCGCCGTACACTGGGCCGGGGAGCGCTGGCACTCGGACGGACAGAGTGCCAGGCGGGGAACCGAGGGAACGACTTCTGGAGGTGCGCGCGATGCTGAGTGAACGCAGGCTCCAGGTGCTGCGCGCCATCGTCCAGGACTACGTCGGCACCGAGGAGCCGGTCGGCTCCAAGGCCCTCACCGAGCGGCACAGCCTCGGCGTCTCCCCGGCGACGATCCGCAACGACATGGCGGCCCTGGAGGACGAGGGGTTCATCGCCCAGCCGCACACCAGTGCCGGGCGGATCCCCACCGACAAGGGCTACCGGCTCTTCGTCGACAAGC
The DNA here is from genome assembly GCF_040446465.1 of Streptomyces sp. RG80. Classification (NCBI taxonomy): domain Bacteria; kingdom Bacillati; phylum Actinomycetota; class Actinomycetes; order Kitasatosporales; family Streptomycetaceae; genus Streptomyces; species Streptomyces sp. RG80. The sequence continues at coordinate 302,865 of NZ_JBEAAJ010000007.1, forward strand.
TCGCGGGCGTCAAGCCGATGACCGCGCCCGAGCGGCGCGCCATCCAGAACTTCCTCGACGGCGCCGTCGACCTCGACGACGTGGTGGCCCGCACCGTACGGCTGCTCGCGCAGCTCACGCGGCAGGTGGCGGTGGTGCAGTACCCCTCGCTCACGCGATCCACCGTGCGCCATGTCGAACTGCTCGCCCTCGCCCCCGCGCGTCTGATGCTCGTGCTGATCACGGACACCGGGCGGGTCGAGCAGCGGATGATCGACTGCCCGGCGCCGTTCGGCGAGGCCTCCCTCGCCGATCTGCGGGCCCGGCTCAACAGCAGGGTCGCGGGCCGGCGCTTCAGCGATGTGCCGATGCTCGTCGAGGACCTCCCCGAGGGCTTCGACCTGGAGGACCGCGGCACTGTCTCGACGGTGCTCTCCACTCTGCTGGAGACGCTCGTCGAGGAGAACGAGGAGCGGCTGATGATCGGCGGAACCGCCAATCTCACCCGCTTCGGACATGACTTTCCCCTCACGATCCGGCCCGTCCTGGAGGCCCTGGAGGAGCAGGTCGTCCTCCTCAAACTCCTTGGCGAGGCCGGTGATTCGGGCATGACCGTACGTATTGGTCATGAGAACGCCTACGAGGGACTCAACTCCACTTCCGTGGTGTCGGTCGGCTACGGTTCGGGCAGCAACGAGGCAGTCGCCAAGCTCGGCGTGGTCGGACCGACCCGCATGGATTACCCGGGAACGATGGGAGCGGTACGCGCAGTGGCACGGTACGTCGGACAGATCCTGGCGGAGTCGTAAGTGGCCACGGACTACTACGCCGTTCTCGGCGTGCGCCGCGACGCGTCGCAGGAAGAGATCAAGAAGGCCTTCCGGCGGCTCGCTCGCGAGCTGCACCCGGACGTCAACCCCGATCCGAAGACCCAGGAGCGGTTCAAGGAGATCAACGCCGCGTACGAGGTGCTCTCCGACCCGCAGAAGAAGCAGGTCTACGACCTCGGCGGCGACCCCCTGTCCCAGGCGGGCGGCGGTGGCGCGGGCGGCTTCGGAGCCGGTGGGTTCGGGAACTTCTCGGACATCATGGACGCGTTCTTCGGTACGGCGTCCCAGCGGGGCCCGCGGTCGCGTACGCGGCGGGGCCAGGACGCGATGATCCGGCTGGAGATCGAGCTCGACGAGGCGGCCTTCGGCACCACGAAGGACATCCAGGTCGACACGGCCATCGTCTGCTCCACCTGTAGCGGTGAGGGCGCGGCGCCGGGGACCTCGGCCCAGACGTGTGACATGTGCCGTGGCCGCGGCGAGGTGTCGCAGGTGACGCGGTCGTTCCTGGGCCAGGTCATGACGTCCCGGCCGTGTCCGCAGTGCCAGGGGTTCGGGACGGTCGTTCCGACGCCGTGCCCCGAGTGCGCGGGCGACGGACGGGTGCGCTCGCGCCGGACCCTGACCGTGAAGATCCCGGCCGGTGTCGACAACGGCACCCGGATCCAGCTCGCCGGCGAGGGCGAGGTCGGACCCGGCGGTGGTCCCGCCGGTGACCTCTACGTCGAGATCCACGAGCTGCCGCACAACATGTTCCAGCGGCGCGGGGACGACCTGCACTGCACGGTGACGATCCCGATGACCGCGGCGTCGCTCGGTACCAAGGTGCCGCTGGAGACGCTGGACGGGCTGGAGGAGGTCGACATCCGGCCCGGCACACAGTCAGGTCAGTCGATCCCGCTGCACGGGCGGGGCGTCACGCATCTGCGGGGCGGGGGCCGGGGCGACCTCATCGTCCACGTCGAGGTGCAGACGCCCTCCAAGCTGGACCCGGAGCAGGAGCGGTTGCTGCGGGAGCTGGCGAAACTGCGCGGCGAGGAGCGGCCCACGGGGCAGTTCCAGCCGGGACAGCAGGGGCTGTTCTCGCGGTTGAAGGACGCGTTCAACGGTCGGTGACCGCGTTCAACGGTCGCTGACCGTGGGGTGGCGAGGGGCTGAAAATCACTGGTTCCAGGCCAGTGCTCAGCCCCCTCACCCGCCGCCCATTCCACTGGACTATGCCAGTGGAAGGCCGGATTCGGACTTGTTCGGTGGACGTGGCACCATGCGGGCATGTCCTCCGCGCTGACCGATCTCTTCCCCCATCCGATCGTGCAGGCCCCCATGGCGGGCGGTGTCTCCGTGCCGCAGCTCGCCGCCGCCGTGTCCGACGCCGGGGGGCTCGGTTTCCTGGCCGCCGGGTACAAGACGGCCGACGGGATGTACCAGGAGATCAAGCAGCTGCGGGGACTGACCGGACGGCCCTTCGGTATGAACCTGTTCATGCCGCAGCCCGAATATGCGGACCCCGCCGCCGTCGACGTCTACTCGCACCAGCTGGCCGGTGAGGCCGCCTGGTACGAGACCGAGCTCGGGGACCCGGACAGCGGCCGCGACGACGGCTACGACGCCAAGCTCGCCGTCCTGCTCGACAACCCGGTGCCGGTGGTCTCCTTCCACTTCGGCATCCCGAGCTCCGACGTCCTCGACGCCCTCCGCCGCGCCGGCACCTTCACCCTCGTCACCGCGACCACCGCCGAGGAGGCCCTCGCCGTCCAGCGCGCCGGTGCCGACGCGGTCATCGCGCAGGGCGTGGAGGCCGGCGGCCACCAGGGCACCCACCGCGACGTCCCGGAGAACGACGGGACCGGGATCGGGCTCCTCTCGCTCGTCGCACAGATCCGCGAGACCGTGGGCATCCCGATCGTCGCCGCCGGCGGCATCATGCGCGGCAGCCAGATCGCCGCCGTCCTCGCCGCCGGTGCCAGTGCCGCCCAGCTCGGCACCGCCTTCCTCGCCACCCCCGAGTCCGGCGCCGCGCCCGTCCACAAGCAGGCCCTCACCGACCCGCTGTTCGTGCGCACCGAACTGACCCGCGCCTTCTCCGGGCGCCCCGCCCGCGGGCTCGTCAACCGCTTCCTGCGCGAGCACGGCCGGTACGCCCCCGCCGCGTACCCGGAGATCCATCACCTCACCGCACCCCTGCGGAAGGCCGCCGCCAAGGCCAAGGACCCGCAGGGCATGGCGCTGTGGGCCGGGCAGGGCTACCGGATGGCGCGCGACCTGCCCGCCGGACAGCTGGTGGAGGTACTGGCCGCCGAACTCGCCGACGCCGAGACAGCGTTGTCGGCCTTCCCGAAGGGCGGTGGCCTGCGATGACGGCTCCCGTGTTCGTCGTGGACCGACTGGACGGCATCGGCGGGCAGTTCGTGCTCGACGGGCCCGAGGGACGGCACGCCGTCTCCGTGAAGCGGATGCGGCCCGGCGAGAACGTCGTCCTGACCGACGGGCGCGGCCACTGGATCGAGGGCGTGGTGAAGGCCGCCGAGGGCAAGGACCGGCTGGTCGTCATGGACCTGGAGTCCCTGGTCGAGGAGGCCGAGGAGGCCCCGCGCATCACCGTCGTCCAGGCCCTGCCCAAGGGCGACCGCGGGGAGCTGGCCGTCGAGACCATGACCGAGACCGGCGTCGACGCGATCGTGCCCTGGCAGGCCTCCCGCTGCATCACCCAGTGGAAGGGCGACCGCGGGCTCAAGGCGCTCGGCAAATGGCGGGCCACCGCCCGCGAGGCCGGCAAGCAGTCCCGGCGGTTCCGCTTCCCCGAGGTCGCGGACCTGGCGACCAGCAAGCAGGTCGCGGCGCTGCTCGCCGAGGCCGACTTCGCCGCCGTCCTCCACGAGAGCGGCGACGAACCGCTGGCCACCGTCGAACTCCCCACCGAGGGTGACATCGTGCTCGTCGTCGGACCCGAAGGGGGCGTCTCCCCCGAGGAGTTGGCCCTCTTCGCGGAGGCGGGTGCCAAGCCGTACGTGCTCGGGCGTAGCGTGCTGCGTACATCGACCGCCGGGACCGCGGCGACCGCCGTGCTCCTGGCCCGCACCGGCCGCTGGTCCTGACCCCGAGGGGAACGCCTTGGAACTCGCACAAGTCCGGCTGCTCGTCAGCGACTTCCCCGTCTGTTACCGCTTCTACGCCGAGGTCCTCGGCCTCAAGCCGCAGTCGGGGGCGACACAGGGACCGTACGAGAAGTTCAGCCCCGCGACGGGTTCGGCGGGCATCGCCCTCCAGGACCGGGCCATGATGGCCGGGATCCTGGGCGAGTTGGGCGACACGGCGAGCGGGCACCGGTCACTGGTCGTACTGCGGGTCGACGACCTCGACACCTACTGCGAGCAGATCGCCGAGCGCGGAGCCACCCTGTTGCACGGCCCCGCCCCCATGACCGACCGCATGCGAGTCGCCCACCTCAAGGACCCGGAGGGCAACCTCGTGGAGCTCCAGGAGTGGCTGCTGCTGCGCGCTTGAGGCCAACGACCTCGGCGATCGGCCTCGTCCGGCAGGGTGCGTACGACGGCGGGCTCGCACAGGTTGATCCCCGTGCCCCAGAGTGACGATGTCCTGCGACGCCGTCGGGGCCCTTCTTCTCCAGGCACGGCAGGCGGCGGTCGCTGCGCATGCCGTCACGCTAGACCGCCGGGCAGCTCCTGGTCCCCGGGTCTTCCGCCGGGATCAGTCGGACGTCCTCGCGGCGCACGGCGAACGACTCCTGGACCGTGCCGTTGCCGCGCCTCGGGTCCCAGAGCCAGATCCAGTCGCCCGAGGTCCCGAAGGACAGGACGGGGTGGTCGGTGGGGGCCGGGCCGTTCTCCACGGCGAACGGCTTGTCCGGGTCCACCGGAGCCAGGCACATGAAGTGGCCGTAGATGCCGAAGTAGGCGTCCGGCGCCTTACCTGTGCGGGCGGCGTCCTCGGCGGCCCGGCCGGCCGTGCTCGCCGCCTGCCGGGTGCCCAGCAGGATCGCCCCCAGCGCGTAGGACACGATCAGCAGGGTCGCCAGGACCACCGCGAGGAAGCGGTTGCCGGTGTCCCGGCCCAGGTGGAAGTGGCGCAGCCAGCCCACCACCGCGAGGAAGAACAGCATGCTGCCCAGCGCCAGGCCCATCGGCTCGCCCGCCGCGAGGTAGGTGCCGAGACGGGGGGTCGGCACCGCGTCGGCGCGGATGTCGAAGCGGTCCAGATACTCCGAATGCATCTGTCCGCCCAGCCAGTTGACCATCGACCACACCACTGGCACCGACAGCGGCAGCAGCCAGGCGGCATGCCGGGTGAAGATCGTCCGGCGGAGGGCCAGGGCCGTGCCGACGCCGGTGAACGCGACCACCGCCATCACCAGCACCACCGCCCACAGCACCCCCGGCTCGGTGCCCGTGCCCACCAGCGCCCCGAACCCGGCCAGCGCCGAGGTCCCCGCCACGCCCGCCGCCCACTGCACCGGCCGCTCGCGGTCCCGGGTCTCCTTCGCCATCCGGCCCAGCGGCAGCGCGCCCGCCGTGCTCAGCAGCAGGGGCAGCAGCTTCCACCAGCCGTCCGTCCAGACCGCGTACATCCCGCAGCCGACCGCCAGCACGATCCCGACCGCGCCGGCCGTCACCCAGGTCCACCGGACCCGGCGTTCGTGCGGGGTCTCGTCGAGCGGCGGACGCGCGTCCGAGTGCCCCGGCACCCGCACTCCGTGCGCCTGCGGGTCGAAGGCCCGCCCGCCCAGCGTCCGGGCGGCCAGCTCGGTCCGCGCGTCCCCCTCGGACCCGGGCCCCGCCGGCACCGTCACCGCCCGCTGCTCGTCCGCGACACCCAGCCAGGTCAACAGGGCTCCCCAGGCGGGCAGTACGCGATGGACGTTGTACGTCGTGGTCGCCGGCCTCGGGTGTTCCACCAGGGCCGCGTCCCGCACCCAGGCGCCCAACTCGGCCTGCCGGGCGAGCCGTTCGACCTCGGCGGTGGCCGTGCGCAGGGCGCCCAGCCGGGCACCGTGCAGCCGGACCTCGACCAGCAGGGAGACCCGGTTCGCCACCGCGGGCGCCGACTCGGTGGGCTCGGCCGGGCGCACCGCCCAGCCGCGCTCCTCGAACAGGGCGGACACATAGGCGACTTCGTCGGGCTGGTCGACCACGTCGACGAGCATCCGCACCCGGCGGCGGCGAGGCGGGGCGGGCGGTCCCGCCGCCGGTTCGGTCGCCGACTCCGTGGACTGCGCGGCGTCGTCCGAGGTGCGCGGCGCGGGCAGGACGCGGCGGCGGATCCGCGAGGTGGTCAACGGTCCTCCGGGGACTGGGCGGTCGAGTGGCACTCGAATTGTGACGCGAGAGAAGGGTGAGTGTCCGTATGCGCTCTACCGCGTCGGCCGGGACAGTGGGAAGCTGCCCTCCATGGGGGCATTGAGGAGGATTTGGCGGCACCGGGGCCGACGCGTCTTCGCCGTGGCCGCGCTCGTCGGCACGGCCGTGGGCGGTGCCGTCGCGTGCGATCCCGCGGGGCTGAACTCCGCGTCCGTGGCGTACACGACCGACCAGACCGTGACCCGGGAGCTGGAGCGGCAGAAGGCCGATGTGCAGTGGATGACCTGCCAGGCGTCCTACGGGAACCGGCCCACGCCGACGGCGACCGAGAACGCCGTGGCCGAGGTCACCTGCACGGGTGAGACCACCGACGGCAAGGACATCGACGTCGACGGGAAGATCACCCGGGTCGTCAACGGGCAGTGTGTGCGCGGCGAGTTGACCGCCAAGATCGACGGCAAGCGGTGGTTCCAGGTCAACGGACTGGGCAACTGCAACGCCTCGCCCGAGCCGAACAACCCGGGCGGCAACGGACAGCCGGGAGCCACGGTCACGGTGACCGTCACGGAGACCATCTGGTGCGACAAGTACCCGGACTGCAGGCCCGTCCAGGGCAAGTGACCGTCAAGTGATCGAAAGTCCTGTCCGTCGGCGACCAGCCCTGCATAGGCTGACCGGGTGACACAGCCCGCGACGCCCTCGTATCTCCGTTTTCCGCACCTGCACGGCGACTTGGTGGCCTTCACCGCCGAGGACGACGTCTGGATCGCGCCTCTCGACGGCGGCCGGGCCTGGCGGGTCAGCGCCGACAATGTGCCGGTCTCCACCCCGCGCATCTCACCCGACGGCACCACGGTCGCCTGGACCTCCACCCGGGACGGCGCCCCCGAGGTACACCTCGCCCCGGTCGACGGCGGTCCCGCCAAGCGGCTGACGCACTGGGGGAGTTGGCGTACCCAGGTGCGCGGCTGGACCCCGGACGGACAGGTCCTCGCGATCAGCACCCACGGCCAGGCCAGCCTGCGCCGCTCCTGGGCGCACTCCGTCCCGCTCGACGGCGGCCCGGCCACCGTCCTGCCCTACGGTCCCGTCGGCGCCGTCGCGCACGGGCCGGGCACGGTGCTGCTGTCCGCGCCCATGGGCCGGGAGGCCGCCTGGTGGAAGCGGTACCGGGGCGGCACGGCGGGCAAGCTGTGGATCGACCACGAGGGCGACGGGGAGTTCGTACGGCTGCATGAAGACCTGGACGGGAACATCGAGTTCCCGGTGTGGGCGGGGGAGCGGATCGCCTTCCTCTCCGACCACGAGGGCGTCGGCGCGCTGTACTCCTCCCTCGGTGACGGCTCCGACCTGCGGCGGCACACCCCGATCGACGGTTTCTACGCCCGGCACGCCGCCGGTGACGGCACCCGGGTCGTGTACGTCTCCGCCGGTGAACTCTGGGTCCTCGACGACCTGGAGGGGGCCGAGCCGCGCCGCCTCGACGTGGCGCTCGGCGGACAGCGCACCGACCGGCAGCCGTTCTCGGTGAACGCCTCGCGCTGGTTCGGGTCCGCCGCCCCCGACCACACCGCCCGCGGCAGCGCGGTCGGCGTCCGGGGCGCCGTGCACTGGGTCACCCACCGCTCGGGACCGGCCCGGGCGCTCGCCGCCGAACCCGACGTACGCGCCCGGCTGCCCCGGACCTTCCGTACGGAGGGCGAGGAGTGGGTGGTGTGGGTGACGGACGCGGAAGGCGACGACGCCCTGGAGTTCGCGCCCGCCACCGGACTCGCCCCCGGCGCCACCCCGCGCCGGCTCGCCGCCGGACAGCTCGGCCGGGTCCTCGGGCTCGCCATGGCCCCCGACGGCAGCCGGGCCGCGGTCGCCGCGCACGACGGACGGGTCCTGCTCGTCGAGCGGGAGACCGGCGAGGTCCGCGAGGTCGACCGGAGCGCGGACGGCGATGTCTCCGGGCTGGTCTTCTCGCCCGACTCCGCCTGGCTCGCCTGGTCCCACCCCGGCCCGCGCCCACTGCGGCAGCTGCGGCTCGCCAACACCACCGACCTGTCGGTCACCGAGGCGACCCCGCTCCGCTTCCAGGACTACGCGCCCGCCTTCACCCTCGACGGCAAGCACCTCGCCTTCCTCTCCAACCGCTCCTTCGACCCGGTCTACGACGAGCACGTCTTCGACCTGGCCTTCGTGGTCGGCGACCGACCGCACCTGATCACGCTGGCCGCGACCACGCCTTCGCCGTTCGGCCCGCAGCGGCACGGCCGCCCCTTCGAGGCGCCGGACAAGGACGAGACGCCCGACAGCGAGGGCACCCCGGCCACCCGCATCGACCTGGAGGGGCTCGCCGACCGGATCGTGCCGTTCCCCGTCGAGGCCGCCCGCTACTCCAACCTGCGCGCGGCCAAGGACGGCGTGCTCTGGCTGCGCCACCCCGTCCAGGGCGTCCTCGGCTCCTCCCGGGCCACCCCGGACGACCCCGACCCCAAGACCGAGCTGGAGCGCTACGACCTCGCCCAGCAGCGTCTCGAGCATCTGGCCGCCGACGCCGACCACTTCGCCGTCAGCGGCGACGGCAAGCGGGTGCTGCTGTGGACCGACGGGCGGCTGAAGGTCGTACCCAGCGACCGGCGCGCCTCGAACGACGACGACAGCGACACCAACATCACCGTCGACCTCGACCGGGTCCGGCAGACCGTCGACCCCTCGGCCGAGTGGCGGCAGATGTACGAGGAGACCGGCCGCATCATGCGGGACCACTTCTGGCGCCCCGACATGAGCGGCGTCGACTGGCCCGGTGTCCTCGACCGCTACCGCCCGGTCGTGGACCGCGTCGCCACCCACGACGACCTCGTCGACCTCCTGTGGGAGGTCCAGGGCGAGCTCGGCACCTCGCACGCCTACGTCATGCCGCGCGGCGGCCACGGCCACGGCCCCCGACAGGGCCTGCTCGGCGCGGACATCTCCCGCCACGAGGACGGCCCACAGGGGACACCGCAGTGGCGCATCGACCGGATCCTGCCGACCGAGACCTCCGACCCCGACGCCCGCTCCCCGCTCGCCGCGCCCGGCGTCGCGGTGCGCGCCGGCGACGCGATCGTCGCGGTCGGCGGCCACCCGGTCGACCCGGTCACCGGCCCGGCCTCGCTCCTGGTCGGCACGGCCGGCAAGCCCGTCGAGCTCACCGTCTCGCCCTCCGGCGGCGGCGACCTGCGGCACGCCGTCGTCATACCGATCGCCGACGAGGAACCGCTGCGCTACCACGCCTGGGTCACCGACCGGCGGGCGTACGTGCACGAAAAGTCGGGCGGCCGCCTCGGCTACCTGCACGTGCCCGACATGCAGGCGCCCGGCTGGGCGCAGATCCACCGTGACCTCAGGGTCGAGGTGGCCCGTGAGGGGCTCGTCGTCGACGTCCGGGAGAACCGCGGCGGCCACACCTCCCAGCTGATCGTCGAGAAGCTGGCCCGGCGGATCGTCGGCTGGGCCCTGCCGCGCGGGATGCGGGCGTACAGCTATCCGCAGGACGCGCCGCGCGGGCCGGTGGTCGCCGTGGCGAACGAGTTCTCCGGATCCGACGGCGACATCGTCAACGCGGCCATCAAGGCGCTCGGCATCGGACCGGTCGTCGGCACCCGCACCTGGGGCGGCGTCATCGGCATCGACAGCCGCTACCGGCTCGTCGACGGCACGCTCATCACCCAGCCCAAGTACGCCTTCTGGCTGGAGGGTTACGAGTGGGGCGTGGAGAACCACGGCGTCGACCCGGACGTGGAGGTGGTCCAGCGGCCCCAGGACCACGCGGCCGGACGGGACGTACAGCTGGACGAGGCGGTGCGGATGGCGCTGGAGGCGTTGGAGCGGGCCCCGGCGAAGGTGCCGCCGTCGCTTCCCTGACCTGCTCGATACGATGCCCCCACAGCCGCGACCGAAGGGACACCACATGCCAGGGGAACCGCAGGACGACTGCCTGTTCTGCAAGATCGCCGCAGGGCACATCCCGGCGACGATCGTCCGTGAGACCGACACCACCGTCGCCTTCCGGGACATCAACCCCCAGGCACCCACCCACGTCCTGGTGATCCCCAAGGTCCACTACGAGAACGCCGCCGCCCTCGCCGCCGCCGAGCCGGCCGTCGCCGCCGACGTGCTCCGCGAGGCGCAGTCCGTCGCCGACGACGAGAAGGTGGAGAGCTACCGCATCGTCTTCAACACCGGCAGCGGCGCCGGTCAGACCGTCTGGCACGCCCACGCGCACATCCTCGGCGGCCGTGGTCTCGAATGGCCTCCCGGGTAAATCACCGTGTCCGTACGTGAATTGGTGGTCCTCGGCACCGCCAGCCAGGTCCCCACCCGGCACCGCAACCACAACGGCTACCTCCTGCGCTGGGACAGCGAGGGCATCCTCTTCGACCCGGGAGAGGGCACCCAGCGCCAGATGCTGCGGGCCGGCGTCGCCGCGCACGACCTGAACCGGATCTGCGTCACGCACTTCCACGGCGACCACTCCCTCGGTCTCGCGGGCGTCATCCAGCGCATCAACCTCGACCGGGTGCCGCACGAGGTCACGGCCCACTACCCGAAGTCCGGACAGCGTTTCTTCGACCGGCTGCGGTACGCCACCGCCTACCGCGAGACCGTCGAGCTCACCGAGGCACCGGTCAGCGCGGACGGCGTCCTGGCCACGGCCGCCTCCTACACCCTGGAGGCCCGCAAGCTCTCGCACCCCGTCGAGTCGTACGGCTACCGGCTCGTCGAGCCCGACGGCCGCCGCATGCTGCCCGACCGCCTCGCCGCGCACGGCATCAAGGGCCCCGACGTCGGCCGCATCCAGCGGGAGGGCTCGGTCGACGGCGTCCTTCTGGAAGACGTCAGCGAACTCCGGCGCGGGCAGCGTTTCGCCTTCGTCATGGACACCCGGCTCTGCGACGGCGTCCACGCCCTCGCCGAGGGCTGCGACATGCTCGTCATCGAGTCGACGTTCCTCGACGAGGACATGAACCTCGCGGTGGACCACGGCCACCTGACGGCCGGACAGGCGGCCACCGTGGCGCGGGACGCCGGCGTACGACACCTCGTGCTCACCCACTTCAGCCAGCGCTACACCGACCCCGACGAGTTCGAACGGCAGGCGCGGGCCGCCGGGTTCGGAGGGGAGCTGACGGTGGCGCACGACCTGCTGCGGGTGCCGCTTCCGAAGCGCAGATAAAACAGCCGTACGATGCTTTGATGCCCCTCCCCAAAGCTGAACTGCACCTCCACATCGAAGGCACCCTGGAGCCGGAGCTCGCTTTCGAGCTGGCCGCGCGCAACGGCGTCCGGCTGCCGTACGCCGACACGGACGAGCTCCGCAAGGCGTACGCGTTCGACGACCTCCAGTCCTTCCTGAACCTGTACTACGAGCTCATGGCCGTCCTCAGGACCGAGCGTGACTTCGAGGACCTGGCCAACGCCTACCTCGCCCGCGCCGCCGCCCAGGGCGTGCGGCACGCGGAGATCTTCTTCGACCCGCAGGCGCACCTGGCGCGCGGTGTGGAGATGGGCACGGTCGTCGAGGGGCTGTGGCGGGCGCTGGGCGACAGCGAGGCGGTGCACGGTGTCTCCACGCAGCTGATCATGTGCTTCCTGCGGGACGAGTCCGCCGAGAGCGCCCTCCAGACCCTGGAGGCCGCGAAGCCGTACCTCGACCGGATCGTCGGTGTCGGCCTGGACTCCGCCGAGGTCGGGCATCCGCCGGTGAAGTTCCGCGAGGTGTACGAGGCCGCCGCCGCGCTCGGGCTGCGGCGCGTCGCCCATGCCGGGGAGGAGGGGCCGCCGGAGTACATCACGCAGGCCCTCGACGTGCTCGGCGTGGAGCGGATCGACCACGGGCTGCGGTGCGTGGAGTCGCCGGAGCTGGTGGCGCGGCTGGTGCGGGACCGGGTGCCGCTGACGTTGTGCCCGCTGTCCAACGTCCGGCTGCGCACGGTCGATGTCCTCGGGGACCATCCGCTGCCCGCGATGCTGGAGGCGGGGTTGCTGTGCACGGTGAACTCCGACGACCCCGCGTACTTCGGGGGCTACGTCGGCGACAACTTCGACGCGGTGGGGTCGGCGTTGGGGCTGGGCGAGGACCAGCTGCGGGAGCTGGCCCGGAACTCGTTCGTCGCGTCGTTCCTGGAGCATGACGAGGAGCGGCGGGCGCGGTATCTCGCCGAGGTGGCGGCGTACGAGTTCTGAGTCGCTCGGCCCCTGAAGGGGCGCGTTCAGGCCGCCGTTGCCTTGTCGTACGCCTGGGTCTCCACCTGGATCTCCACCACCGGCAGCGAGCGTCTGCCCGTGCCCAGGGCCACCGCTGCCATGGGGACCGCGATCACCAGCAGGCCCGCCGCCAGGACCACGCCCATCACCGGGAAGCCCGCCTGGGCGGACAGGACGCTGCCGGCCAGGGGGCCCGCCGCCGTGCCCAGTGAGGAGGCCGAGCCGACCAGGACCGCCCAGCGGCCCTGGGGGTCCAGGGTGGCGGCCAGGCCGATGACGTAGGACAGGACGATCGGGTAGAGCAGGTTCCAGGCGATCTCGCCGGTGGCGAAGGTCGTCAGGTCGGTCGCGGACGCGCTCAGCGCGATGCAGGCGGCGATGAGTACCGTGCCGCCGCCGATGGGCAGGGCGTAGCCGAGGCGGGGGCCGAGGGTGCCGGCCCCGACGACGCCCAGCAGGCCCGCGCCGAGCGCCACGGCGAAGACCGCGCCGACGGTGGCCTCCGACAGGTGGGCCTGGCTGAGACCGATGCGACCGCTGACGCCCCACAGGGCGTTCTGGGCGAGGGACCAGCAGGGGAGGGTGGCGGCCAGGAGCAGGCCGGCCCGGAGGTGGGGGAGCGGGGTCCTCGTGTGGCGGGTCTGCGGGGTGGCCGTGCGCAGCGGCAGACGGCTCGTCAGGGGCCAGACCGCGAGGGCCGTGAGGGCGATCGCGGCCAGTGGCTGGCCGTGGCCGGGGCCCAGGTGCGGGACGGTCAGATAGACGACGCCCGCGAGCGCGGAGACACCGAGCAGGCCGAGGGTGGTCGTGCGGTGGGGGTCGCGCTGAGCGGCGATCCCTGTGGCGGCGACCGCTGTCGCCGTACCGGATCCGAAGCCGCCGACGAGTGCTCCGGCGACGACCGCGGGGACGCTGCCGCTGAGCGCGGCCCAACCGTAACCGGCGACCGCGAGAGCGAGGCCGATCCGGGCCAGTCGGCGGGCGCCGACGCGTTCCACCCTCGACGCCAGCAGGAAGCCGGCCGACGCCGAACTCAGCAGCAGTGCGCTGCCGACGGCGCCCGCCTGGGTGGCGGTCAGTGGAAGGCCCGAGTCCAGTCTGCCGACGGTGGTCGGGAGGAGGTACGGGGCGAGGTACCCGGCCGCGAAAAGGGCGACGAGGGGCCAGGGGGTGGTGCGGGGGGCGAGCACGGGCGTTCCCAGGGCATGCGAAAGGAGCGGTTCGAGAGGGGGGTTGGGCGACGACCGTCGATGGACAGGAACGCGCGGGCAATTTGTATCAAGCACGCGGTTGGGGAAAGAAGGCCGGGGGGTGTGATCTGAGGCACGTTGAGTTTCGGGTGGGGGAGGACGGGTAGAAGTGGCCGCCGGCCGCTCTCGCCCTGCGCGCCTCGGGCCCTAACGCCAGTGCACCGCGGCGCCGCCCGCCGCCGGTGCCGTCGCCTCGATCTTGGCCCTGGTCTCCCGCATCACCGCGACGATCCGCTCCTCGTGCTCCGGGGTCAGCCGGGCCACCGGGACCGAGCAGCTGATGGCGTCCTGGGCGGGGGAGTCGTAGCGCAGGGCGAAGCCGAAGCCGATGATGCCGAGGACGCCCTCCTCGCGGTCGACGGAGTGACCGCGGGACCGGATCGCGGCCAGGTCGGCCGCCAGGGAGGCCCGGTCGGTGTGGGAGTTGGGGGTCAGCGCCTCGTAGGGGCCCTCCGGCAGCTCCGCGTCGGGGCGTTCGGCCAGCAGGGCCTTGCCGAGGGCGCCCACGTGGGCGGGGAGGCGGCGGCCGACGCGGCTGATCGTGCGCAGGTACTCGTGGGACTCCCGGGTCGCCAGGTACGTCACGTCCCGGCCGTCCAACCGGCCCAGGTGGATCGTCTCGCCCAGCGCCTGGGACGCCTCGTCGAGATACGGGCGCACGGCCCGGACGCGCGGGTCGGAGTCGAGGTAGCTGGTGCCGGTCAGCAGGGCGTGGAGGCCGATGCCGTAGAGCGAGCCGGTGACGTCGGTGCGGACCCAGCCGCGCGAGATCAGGGTCTGGAGCAGCGCGTACATCGAGCTGCGCGGCACGCCCAGCTCGTCGGCCAGCTCCTGCAGACGCGCCGGCCGGTCCCCTCGGGTGGCCAGCACTTCCAGTAGTTCGACCGTGCGCGCGGCCGACTTCACCTCGCGCACGCCCCCGGTCTCAGACATGTGCCGATCGTAAGCGGGGCGCTCGTGGCATTGACGGTCGGCGTTCGCGTATCTAATCTCCATCTTCATACGTGGATAACATCTACATGGGGAGATGAGTGAGGGTGACTCTCGAAACTGGCGGGGTCGTGCGGCGGCTCCGGGAGGGCATGGCCGGCGGCGTGCTGTCGTTCCCGCTGACCAGCTTCCACGCCGACGGTTCCCTCGACCCGGACGGCTTCCGCGCCCATGTCGCCGCGCAGATCGCCACCGCCCCCGGCGCCGTCTTCCCGGCCTGCGGCACGGGTGAGTTCTTCTCGCTGGACGAGGACGAGTACCGGACCGTCGTGTCGGTGGCCGTCCAGGAGGCGGGCGGCCGGGTCCCCGTCGTCGCGGGGATCGGCTACGGCTGGGCGCAGGCGCTGCGGTTCGCGCGGATCGCGGAGGAGGCCGGCGCCGACGCGCTGCTGGTGCTCCCGCACTATCTGGTCGCCGCCCCGCAGGAGGGGCTGGTGGGGCAGCTGGAGCGGATCGCGGCCGGTACGCGGCTGCCGCTCATCGCCTACCAGCGCGGTCAAGTCGCCTTCACCGCCGCCTCGTTGAGGCGTATCGCGGGGATCCCCGGGGTGATCGGCCTCAAGGACGGCCACAGCGACCTCGACCGGCTCCAGCGCCTCACCCTCGCCGCCCCGGAGGGCTTCCTGTTCTTCAACGGCGCGTCCACCGCCGAGATCCAGGCCCGCGCCTACGCCACCGTCGGCGTGCCCGCCTATTCCTCGGCCGTGCACGCCTTCGCCCCCGAGATCGCCGACGCCTTCTTCACCGCCCTGAAGACCGGCGACGAGGGCACGGTGGAGAAACTGCTGCGCGAGTTCTACGTCCCGCTCGTCGAACTCCGCGACCGCGTCCCCGGATACGCCGTGTCGCTCGTCAAGGCGGCCGCCCGGCTGCGGGGCCGTCCCGTCGGGCCCGTACGCGCCCCGCTCACCGACCCCTCGGCCGCCGACCTGGCCGACCTCGGGACCCTGCTCGCCACCGGCCTCGACCTCGTAGGAGCCTCCCTGTGAACCTCACGATCACGGACGTACGGCTGACCCCGATCCTCGTCGCCGATCCGCCGCTGCTCAACACGCAGGGGGTGCACCAGCCGTACACGCCGCGGCTGATCGTGGAGGTGGAGACCGCGGACGGGGTGACCGGGGTCGGCGAGACGTACGGCGACACGAAGTACCTGGAGCTGGCGCGGCCGTTCGCCGAGAAGCTGGTGGGTCGTCAGGTCTGTGATCTGAACGGGCTGTTCACGGCCGCCGAAGACGTCGTGGTCGACTCCTCCCGGGTCTCGGGGCAGGTCGACGTCGGTGGGCTGCGCGGAGTGCAGACCGCCGACAAGCTGCGGCTGTCCGTCGTCTCCGGCTTCGAGGTCGCCTGTCTGGACGCGTGGGGCAAGGCGGTCGGGATGCCCGTGCACGCGCTGCTGGGCGGGAAGGTGCGGGACGCGGTGGAGTACAGCGCGTACCTGTTCTACCGGTGGGCCGACCATCCCGCGGGCGTCGCCTGCGAGAAGGACGACTGGGGTGCCGCGGTCGATCCGGCGGGCGTGGTGGCGCAGGCCCGGCTGTTCACGGAGCGGTACGGGTTCACCTCGTTCAAGCTCAAGGGGGGTGTGTTTCCGCCGTCGGAGGAGATCGCGGCCGTGCGGGCTCTCGCGGAGGCCTTTCCGGGGCATCCGCTGCGGCTGGACCCCAACGGTGCCTGGTCCGTGCCGACTTCGCTGAAGGTGGCCGCGGAACTGGGGGACGTTCTGGAGTACCTGGAGGACCCTGCCCTCGGTACGGCCGCGATGGCGGAGGTGTCCGCCGGGACGGCCGTGCCGCTCGCCACGAACATGTGCGTGACGACTTTCGCGGAGATCAAGGAGGCGTTCGCGAAGGACGCCGTTCAGGTGGTGCTGTCGGATCACCACTACTGGGGCGGGTTGCGGAACACGCAGCAACTCGCCGCGATCTGCCGGACGTTCGGGGTGGGGGTGTCCATGCACTCCAACACGCATCTGGGGATCTCGCTGGCCGCGATGACGCACGTGGCGTCGACCGTGCCGAACCTTCACCATGCCTGTGACTCGCACTATCCCTGGCAGACGGAGGATGTGCTGACCGAGCGGCTGACCTTCGAGGGCGGGGCCGTCGCGGTGTCCGACGCGCCTGGCCTCGGGGTCTCGCTGGACCCGGACAAGGTGCGGGTGCTGCATCAGCGGTGGCTCGATGACGACGGGGGGCTGCGTGAGCGGGACGACGCGGCGGCGATGCGGGTCGCGGAGCCGGGGTGGGTTACGCCGAGCGTGCCTCGCTGGTAGCGCCGGGCGGCTTCTTCGCCCCCGCCGCCCCTACCCGTTCCCATCCTCCAGGGGCTGCCGCCCCTTCGACCCCGCACCCAGGGGGCTCCGCCCCCTGGACCCCCAACGGCCCTGAAGGGGCCTTGTCCTCAAACGCCGGACGGGCTGAAAGACACGACACGGACCGACGTCCAGCGGCGCAGGCCGCTCAGATTGTCCCGGTCGGCGTTCAGCGGTGCCGTCTGTTGTCGGTGGGGTGGTGCAGACTGGCCTGATCGGCACCATGTCAGGGAGCGCACCGTGGTCGTGTCAGGGAAGGGACCCTCGTACTACAGCGGCGAGACCGGCCACTGTCAGGCTCAGGTCGACCCGCTGGCCGGGCTGCGCGCACCGGACGATCCGCCCTGGGACGTGTATCTGACCGGCACCGTCTTCCTCGACATCATCTTCACCGGGCTGGACTCCGCCCCGGTGCGCGGGACCGAGTCCTGGGCGCGCGGGATGGGGTCGAGCCCCGGCGGGGTCGCGAACATGGCCACCGCGCTGGCCCGGCTCGGCCTGAAGACGTCGCTCGCGGCCGCGTTCGGCTCCGACCACTACGGCGAGTACTGCTGGGACGCCCTGGCGCAGGGCGAGGGCATCGACCTCTCGACGTCCCGCACGGTCAGCGGCTGGCACTCCCCGGTCACCGTGTCGATGGCGTACGAGGGCGAACGCACGATGGTCTCCCACGGCCACGAGCCGCCCCCGGAGGCCGCGCTCCTTCAGGAGGACGCCCCCGACGGCCCGCCCCGCGCGCGTGCGGCCGTGGCCTCGCTGGACCCGGGCAGACGCGCCCCCTGGATCGCCCAGGCCGCGAGCCGGGGCACCCGCATCTTCGGCGACGTCGGCTGGGACGACACCGGCGCCTGGGACCTGGCGGGCCTGGCCGACCTGGAGCACTGCGAGGCCTTCCTGCCGAACGCGGAGGAGGCCATGCGCTACACGCGCACCTCCTGCCCGCGCGAGGCGGCCCACGCCCTCACCGCGTACGTGCCGCTCGCGGTCGTCACCCTCGGCGCGGAGGGCGCCTACGCGGTGGACGGGCGTACGGGGGAGAGCGCCGAGGTCCCCGCCATCGCCGTGGAGGCACTCGACCCCACCGGCGCCGGGGACGTCTTCGTGGCCGGATTCGTCACCGGCACCCTCGCCGGCTGGCCCCTGGCGGACCGCCTCGCCTTCGCGGGGCTCACGGCCGCGCTGTCGGTCCAGGAGTTCGGCGGCTCGCTGTCGGCGCCGGGCTGGGCGGAGATCGGGGCGTGGTGGCGCAGGGTCCAGTCCGTGGCGGAGCAGGACCCGGCGGCCCTGAGACGGTACGGGTTCCTGGCGGACCTGGTGCCACCGGCGGAGCAGGCGCGGCCGTGGCCGCTGCGGCGGGCGGTGCCGACGATCGGGTTCCGCCGGTCGGCCTGAGGACCGGCGGGCGGCTCAGGCGACGCGGTCGAGGACGGCGGTCACCTCTTCGCGGACCACGTCCCACGCCCCGGCGGGCAGCGCGCCGACCGGCGTACGCGCCAGGGCGTCGAGGACCGGGCCGGTTCCCGTGTCGTGCTCCACGCTCTCGCAGAGCACGTCGTAGCCGTCCCGGACGGCGACCCGCAGGAGGTTTCCGTCCGTCCCGGTCGTCACCGCGACCGCGACGACGAGTGGCGGTGCGCCGCCCGGCTCGTCGGGGAGCTTGCGGTGGCTGCTGGCGAGCGGGGTGCGCCAGCGCAGGTTCAGCAGGACCGGGCGCTTCGCCGTCAGTTCCGCGAGGTCGGTCTCGTAGGGGCCCTCCGCGGCCAGCACCGTGGCGCGGGCGTCCAGGACGAGCGCCGCGGGCAGCAGACAGCGCAGCGTGCTGCCGACGATGTTCCCGCCGACGGTCGCGGCCCGCCGCACGGCCCCCGTCCCGACCCGCGAGGCCGCCCCGCGCAGCGCCTCCGGGACCCGGTCGTCGACCCGGGACAGCAGCACCGCCGCGCCCAGCTCCTCGGCACCCAGGGCATTCGCCTCCGGCAGCTCGCGCAGCGACATCGCCTGCTCCGGGAAGCCGTCCCGCTGCCAGACGGCCCACTGGAGCGTGGCACCGCCGACGGGTATCGCTCCCTCGGACAGGCACCGCTGTGCCTCGGACACGGACGTGGGCAGACGCAAGAGCACGGCCGACCTGCTTTCCCCGGCGGGCGGCGACGAACGGCCGCCCCGAACACGTGTGGCACGGACGGGGCGGATTCTGCCCATCCACGCGGGGGGAGCATGCAGGGCTCACCGCTGCACTGAGGGCGCCCTCAGTGCAGCGGGCCCGTGGCGGGGTCCGCGCCGAAAAGGCCTACGGGGTTGTCAGTCCCCCGGCGTACCCTTGAAATCGCCAGGCCGCCCATGTGGCGGGCGAGTCGTTTCGAGGAGGACGAGCAAGGCCTTAAGAGCCGGCCCATGACTCAGACACCCACAGATCGCACACCCGCGCAGGGGCAGGCGAGAGCACAGTTCACCGTCCCCGCCCAGCACCCCATGGTGACCGTCCTGGGGTCCGGAGACTCCCTGCTGCGTGTGATCGAGAAGGCCTTCCCGGCGGCCGACATCCATGTCCGGGGCAATGAGGTCAGCGCGGTCGGGAACCCGGCCGAAGTCGCCCTCATCCAGCGCCTGTTCGACGAGATGATGCTGGTGCTCCGCACCGGACAGCCGATGACGGAGGACGCAGTGGAACGCTCGATCGCCATGCTCAGAGCGAGTGAGAACGGCGAGGGGGACGGCCAGGAGACCCCGGCCGAGGTCCTCACCCAGAACATCCTCTCCTCGCGGGGCCGCACGATCCGCCCCAAGACCCTCAACCAGAAGCGGTACGTCGACGCGATCGACAAGCACACGATCGTCTTCGGCATCGGCCCCGCCGGTACCGGCAAGACCTACCTCGCCATGGCCAAGGCGGTCCAGGCCCTGCAGTCCAAGCAGGTCAACCGCATCATCCTGACCCGTCCCGCGGTGGAGGCGGGAGAGCGGCTCGGCTTCCTGCCGGGCACGCTCTACGAGAAGATCGACCCGTATCTGCGCCCGCTGTACGACGCGCTGCACGACATGCTGGACCCGGACTCGATCCCGAGGCTCATGGCCGCGGGGACGATCGAGGTGGCCCCCCTGGCATACATGCGTGGCCGTACGCTCAACGACGCCTTCATCATCCTGGACGAGGCCCAGAACACCTCGCCCGAGCAGATGAAGATGTTCCTCACCCGCCTCGGCTTCGAATCGAAGATCGTGATCACGGGTGACGTGACCCAGGTCGACCTGCCCAACGGCACCAAGTCGGGTCTGCGTCAGGTCCAGGACATCCTGGAGGGCCTCGACGACGTCCACTTCTCCCGCCTGTCGTCGCAGGACGTCGTACGGCACAAGCTGGTCGGCCGTATCGTCGACGCGTACGAGAAGTACGACAGCCACCACGGCACGGAGAACGGCACCCACAAGGGCGGCCGTAACAAGCGGAAGTAGACGACCCAGCACCATGTCGATCGACGTCAACAACGAGTCCGGAACCGAGGTCGACGAGCAGGCGATCCTCGACATCGCCCGCTACGCGCTCGCGCGGATGCGCATCCACCCGCTCTCCGAGCTCTCGGTGATCGTCGTGGACGCCGACGCCATGGAGCAATTGCACATCCAGTGGATGGACCTGCCGGGGCCGACGGACGTCATGTCCTTCCCGATGGACGAGCTCAGGCCGCCCAGCAAGGACGACGAAGAGCCCCCGCAGGGCCTCCTCGGCGACATCGTGCTCTGCCCCGAGGTCGCCAAGAAGCAGGGCGAGGAAGCCCCGACGCAGCACTCCATGGACGAGGAGCTCCAGCTGCTCACCGTCCACGGAGTGCTGCACCTCCTCGGGTACGACCACGAGGAGCCCGACGAGAAGGCCGAGATGTTCGGCCTCCAGGCGGCCATCGTGGACGGCTGGCGCGCGGAGAAGGGCCACACCGGCCCGTCCCCGGCCCCGACCGTGTCATGAGCCTTCCCCTCGTCTCCGGCGCGATCGCCCTGGTCGTCGTCGCGTGGCTCGCCGCCTGCGCGGAGGCGGGCCTCGCCCGGATGTCCAGCTTCCGCGCCGAGGAAGCGGTGCGCTCGGGCCGCCGCGGCAGCGCCAGGCTCGCCCAGGTCGCCGCGGACCCGACCCGCTATCTCAACGTGGCGCTGCTGGTCCGCGTCGCCTGCGAGATGGCGGCGGCCGCGCTGGTCACCTACGCCTGCCTCAAGGAGTTCGACGGCACGACCGAGGCCCTGCTGGTCGCCATCGGCGTCATGGTCCTCGTGTCGTACGTCGCCGTCGGGGTCTCCCCGCGCACCATCGGCCGTCAGCATCCGATGAACACGTCCACGGTGGCGGCGTACGTCCTGCTGCCGCTCGCGCGGATCATGGGGCCGATCCCGAACCTGCTGATCCTCATCGGCAACGCGCTCACCCCGGGCAAGGGCTTCCGTCGCGGCCCCTTCGCCTCGGAGGCGGAGCTGCGCGCGCTGGTCGACCTCGCGGAGGCGGAGTCGCTGATCGAGGACGACGAGCGCCGGATGGTGCACTCGGTCTTCGAGCTGGGCGACACGCTCGTGCGGGAGGTCATGGTCCCGCGGACCGACCTGGTCGTCATCGAGCGCTACAAGACCATCCGCCAGGCCCTCACCCTCGCCCTGCGCTCGGGGTTCTCGCGCATACCGGTCACCGGTGAGAGCGAGGACGACATCGTCGGGATCGTGTATCTGAAGGACCTGGCCCGCAAGACGCACATCTCGCGGGACGCGGAGAGCGAGCTGGTGTCGACGGCGATGCGCCCGGCCGCCTTCGTCCCGGACACCAAGAACGCCGGTGACCTGCTGCGCGAGATGCAGCAGGACCGCAATCACGTCGCCGTCGTCATCGACGAGTACGGCGGCACGGCCGGCATCGTCACCATCGAGGACATCCTCGAGGAGATCGTCGGCGAGATCACCGACGAGTACGACCGTGAGCTGCCCCCGGTGGAGGAGCTGGGCGAGGACCGCTACCGGGTCACCGCCCGCCTCGACATCACCGACCTGGGCGAGCTGTACGGGCTCGACGAGTACGACGACGAGGACGTGGAGACCGTCGGCGGCCTGCTGGCCAAGGCGCTGGGGCGGGTGCCGATCGCCGGGGCCTCGTCGGTCGTGGAGCTGCCGGACGGGCGCGGGCTGACGCTCACCGCGGAGGCCGCCGCCGGGCGCCGGAACAAGATCGTGACCGTGCTGGTGGAGCCGGTGGATCCGCCGAAGCAGGAGGGTGAGACGGAGTGACCCCGCAGGAACTGCGCAGCTTCTGCCTCTCCTTCAACGCGGCCGTGGAAGACTTCCCGTTCTCCCCGGAGATCTCGGTCTTCAAGGTGCTGGGCAAGATGTTCGCGCTGAGCTGGATCGACGCGCGGCCGCTGAAGGTCAACCTCAAGTGCGATCCGGAGGACGCGATCCGGCTGCGTGGGGAGCACGAGGGGCTGATCGCTCCCGGGTACCACATGAACAAGCGGCACTGGAACACCGTCACGGTGGACGGGGGGCTTGCGGACCGGCTGGTCCGTGAGCTCATCGAGGACTCGTACGACCTGGTCGTCGCCGGGTTGCCGCGGGGCGAGCGGCTGCGGCTGGACCGTTCCTGAGGTTTCCGGGTGCTCCCGAGGTCTACGTATGCTCACCTCATGACCGAGAGTGCGCTTGACCCCGAGGACCGCAAGATCGTCACCCTGGCCCGTTCCGCGCGGGCTCGCAACGGGGTGCCCGAGGGGGCGGCCGTGCGGGACGAGACGGGGCGTACGTATGTCGCGGGGACGGTGGAGCTTGCCTCGCTGCGGCTGAGTGCGTTGCGGACCGCGGTGGCGATGGCTGTGGCGTCCGGGGCGAAGTCGTTGGAGGCGGCGGCCGTGGTGACGGACGCGGAGGGGGTGTCCGAGGAGGACCTCTCCGCGGTGCGGGATCTGGGCGGGGCGGGGACGCCGGTGCTGGTGGCGGGGGGCGACGGGGTTGTTCGTCTGACGGTGTCGGCGGGCTGAGGCCGTCCGACAGAAAGCGCGTGCGGTCGGCTGGAATTGAGCCTTGCCGTCTTCTGTCTCTCGCGTATCAATGGAACCGGTAGTTCCGACGGTCCGTCAGATTTGCCCTCGCCACCCCCCACAAGCGGAGCGTTCCGCACCACGCGCCGCGGCGGGCCGTTCGGGTAGCTCTCCCATCCATCCCCCCATGGCAATTTCCCGATCAGGGAAGGGAGTCGGAACCCCATGAGAGGCAAACGATTCGGAACCGGTGCGGCAATGGCGGTCGGGGCCCTCGCGGTCGCCGGGCTGGCCCTCGCGCCCACCGCTGTGGCCGTGTCCCCCGACACGGCGACGATCAACGCCGACTGCGGCAGCTTCGGCAGCGGCGCGGCCACGCTCACGGCCACGCAGGACGGTACGGCGGCCACGATCAGCGTTTCCTCCTCGGGCATCACCGCGCCGATCGCGCTCGCCGAGGACTCGATCACGGCCACCCTCACCATGGCGAACTCGACCGGCGACGACCGCGAGTTCACCGGTACGAAGAACCCGGCGATGGCCGCCGGTGACCCCGTCCAGGTCGGCCCGCTCAACGGCACCGTGGCCTCCGGCGACAGCCTGGACGCGTACGGCGGCTCACTGACGATGACGGTCTTCGGGATCACCCTCACCTGTACGGTGACCGAACCGCAGGCGCCGGGGCCGTTCGTGTTCGACTGAGAATCAGCAACCGAACTCACCTGTGTGGACCGTCAGTTCACGGCACCATCGTGAACTGACGGTCCATCAGTTCACAGCTGCACGTCCATTGACTTTTCACGCAATCCACACATCAATGCCCCCTGTCGGCGCAGCAGAGGCGCCGCGCCCGCATCCCTCAAAGGGGGCAACCATCATGAGATCCACAGGCACCGGAAGCCGAAGACGGCGCCTCGCCGCGCTGCTCGGCGCCACCGCCCTCGCGGTCACCGCCGGCGGTGCGCTGGCCGCCCCGGCCCAGGCCGCCGCGAACGTCGACTTCGCCACCCGCTGCATCCCGCCCGCCATCTCCGGACTCCCGCCGATCGAGGGCACCACCACCGCGATCATCACGGTGGACGACACCACGCCCCAGGTCGGCGACACCGTCAACGTCACGTACACGGTGGTCAAGCCCGCCGCGAGCAACCCCACCGCGATCGATCTGCCGGCCGACATCATGACGCCGTCGGGCAAGGTCGTCCTCGGCGGGGCGCAGAGCGGCACGGTGACGGTCGCCGGACCCAAGAAGAACGCCCCGGTGCCCGGCAACGCGGCGTTCCCGTCGTTCAGCATGACCGGCAGCTTCACCGTCACCACCGCGGGCGCCATCACGTTCTCGCCCGGCGACTACAACATCCACACCAGCTACCTGCTGGAACTGGACACCCCCTGCACCGTCATGACCCCGCCCGCGCCGGTCTCCGAGACCGTCACGGCGACCGACGCGCCGGCGCCCAACACCCGTGCCATCAGCCTGGGTTCGGCCTCCGGCAACCCCGGTGACAGCGTCACCGTCACCGGCAGCCACTTCACCCCGGGCGCCACCGTCACCCTCGCCGGACGCTCCGGTTCCAGCCAGACCGGGGACACGGCGACCGTCACGGCGGACTCCGCCGGTGCCATCAGCGGCTCACTGGTCGTCAACGACAAGACGACGACCGGCATCGTGGCCTACGAGGGCGCCAGTTGGACCGACGACCTCGGGGCCGGCCCGGCCACCTACGTCGTCATCGACGACACACCCATCCCGGACAACGCCCAGAAGCTCACCACCACGGTGCGCGGCGGGGTGCTGTCCATGACCCAGGCCGGGGACACCGTCTCGCTCTCGGCCGTGAACTACGGCGAGGGCGGCGCCTCCACCGGCGACCTCAACACGGTGACCGTCAAGGACTTCCGTGGCGGTACCGCGGGCTGGTCCCTGACCGGCAAGGTCACCGACTTCACCGGTCCCGGCGTCACCATCGGCGCCGACCAGCTGAGCTGGACCCCCGCCTGCACCACCAAGGCGGGCAGCCCCAGCACCTGTCAGGCCGGTTCGGCGGGCAAGGTCGGCTCGTCCGGGGCGACCCTCGCCTCGGCGCCCGCCGACACGGTCACCGGCGGCGAGTTCACCGCCGACGCCGAACTCTCCCTGAACGTCCCGGCGTTCACGCCTCCGGGCACGTACTCCGGCGTTCTCACCCTCACCCTCAGCTGACCGTACGGGCGCCCGCACCCGCCCGTCCACCTCGTCCCGTGGGGGTCCGCACCCATGCGTAAGCCGTACGTTCTCCTCCTGAGCCTGTTGAGCCTCCTGCTCATCGGTCCCGTCCTCGCCACGCCCGCGCATGCCGCCGACAACGGGCGCTGGTCCGTCTATCCGGTGTCCCGGTCGGTGGCCGAGCGGCCGTACTTCTATCTCCTCGCCGATCCCGGGCAGACCATCGAGGACAAGGTGGTCGTCGCCAACCGGACGGCGCAGCCCATGACGTTCCGGCTGTACTCCGCCGACGCCTACAACACCGCGCGCGACGGCGGGTTCGCCGTACGGACGATGAAAGAGAAGATGCGCGGAGTGGGGGTGTGGGCGAAGCCCGCGAAGTCCCGGATCACGGTCCCGGCGCACGGCAAGGTCACCGTCCCCGTCACGCTGAAGGTTCCCGAGGGCGCCGAACCCGGCGACCATCCCGGCGCGATCGTGGCGCTGGACGAGCACATCGACACCGGCGACGGTTCCGTCGCGCTCGGTGTGCAGCGCGCCGTCGCCGCCCGCGTCTACCTCCGGGTCGGCGGCCCCACGCTGCCCGCGCTCTCCGTCGAGGACGTCCGGATCACCCACCACCAGCCGCTCGTCCCCGGCCTCGGCGACAGCACCGCGACGGTGTCGTACACCCTGCGCAACACCGGCAACCTCACCCTGAACCCGAAGGTGGAGCTGCGGGCGACAGGCCTGTTCGGCAGAACCCTGCTGGCCCGCGACCTGACGAGGATCCCCTCCGAGCTGCTGCCCGGCCAGAAGGTACGGCTGAGCGAGCCGTGGCGGGGCGCGCCGCAGCTCGACTGGGGCGAGGTGACGCTGACGGCCAGCGCGCGGGACACCCGTGAATCGGCGGCCGCGTCCTTCCTCGCACTGCCGTGGCTGATGGCGGCGCTGCTGGTGGTGGTCGTGGCCGTGGGTGTCGTGCTGCTGATCAGGGCGCGACGGGCCCGGGCCGGCCGACCGGGGCGCGGCCCGGGTGGTTCGTCCACGGGGGCGCCCCGGGCAGCTCGGCGGGAGCCGGCCGCCGCGTCCTCACGAGCCGCCCGGCGGTGATCCGGGCGGGTCGCTCAGAGCGCGTCGGGGCCGCGCTCGCCCGTCCGGACCCGTACGACCGTGTCGACCGGCAGGGCCCAGACCTTGCCGTCGCCGATCTTGCCGGTGTGCGCGGCCTTGACGATCGCGTCGATCACGGTCTCCGCGTCGGCGTCCTCGACGACGACCTCGATCCGGACCTTGGGGACGAGGTCGACCTGGTACTCGGCGCCGCGGTACACCTCGGTGTGGCCGCGCTGCCGGCCGTACCCGCTGGCCTCGGTCACGGTCAGGCCGTGCACGCCGATCTCCTGGAGCGCCGTCTTGACCTCGTCGAGGCGGTACGGCTTGACGATCGCGGTGATGAGCTTCATGCCTGGGGCTTGACCTTCTGAGCGGAGGGGACGGAGGACGCGCTGACCGGGGCGCCGTGGCCCAGGACGCCGTGATCGTATGCCGTCTCGGCGTGCACCGTAAGGTCGAGGCCGGTGTGCTCCTGCTCCTCGCTCGCCCGCAGGCCCATCGCCCTGTCGATCAGCTTGGCGATGCCGTACGTCATCAGGAACGCGTACGCCCCCACGGCGACCACGGCCACCAGCTGCTTGCCGAGCTGGGCCAGGCCACCGCCGTACAGGACGCCCTCGGTGCCGCCGGTCATCGACTCCACGGCGAAGACGCCGATCAGGAGGGTGCCGATGATGCCGCCGACCAGGTGGACGCCGACGACGTCGAGGGAGTCGTCGTAATTGAACTTGAACTTCCAGCTCACCGCGTAGGAGCAGACGACACCGGCGGCGAGGCCGACCACGAGCGCGCCGAGCAGGGAGACCGAGCCGCAGGACGGGGTGATGGCGACCAGGCCCGCGACCGCGCCGGACGCCGCGCCCAGGGTGGTGGGGTGCCCGTCGCGCTTCTGCTCCACGAAGAGCCAGCCCAGCAGGCCCGTGCAGCCGGCGGCCAGGGTGTTGAGGAAGGCCGCGGCGGCGAGGCCGTTCGCGCCGAGGGCGGAGCCGGCGTTGAAGCCGAACCAGCCGAACCAGAGCAGACCGGCGCCGAGCATGACCATGGGCAGGTTGTGCGGACGCATCGCGTCCTTCTTGAAGCCGAGCCGCGGGCCGAGGACCAGGCACAGCGCCAGTCCCGAGGCGCCGGAGGTGATCTCGACGGGCAGACCGCCCGCGAAGTCGAGCGCGCCGAGCTTGTCGAGGATCCAGCCGCCGGGACCCCAGACCCAGTGAGCCACGGGAACGTATACGAGAAGCGCCCACACCGGGACGAACACCAGCCACGCCCCGAACTTCACCCGGTCCGCGACCGCGCCGCTGATCAGCGCGGCCGTGATGACGGCGAAGGTCAGCTGGAAGGTGGCGAAGAGCAGGGTGGGGACGGTGCCCTGCACGCTGTCCGGGCCGAGCCCGGCCATGCCCGCGTGCTTCAGTCCGCCGATCAGTCCGCCGCCCGCGTCCTCGCCGAAGGCGAGCGAGTACCCGGCGGCCAGCCATACGACCGTGACCAGGGCGATCGACACGAAGCTCATCATCAGCATGTTGAGGACGCTCTTCGTGCGGACCATGCCGCCGTAGAAGAGGGCGAGGCCCGGGGTCATCAGCAGGACGAGTGCGGTGGCGGCGAGCAGCCAGGCGGTGTCGCCGGTGTCGATCTCTGCGGCTTGTGCGACGGCGAGGGTCACGGAGGTCTCCAACGGGGTGGGGGCTCGTCAGAGGGTCACCGGCGTGCGTTTCCGGATGTGTACGGGTGTGTTTCCGTGAGGTTTCATTGCGTCGGGGTTACCGGGAGCTCACCGTCGAAGGCGAGTACGGACGGATGTACGGCGGGGCTCCGGGGATCAGGGAGAATGGGCCCCATGAGCGTTCGCAGCCAGTCATCCGAGCAGTCCGCCGAGTCCGGCCACCGTGCGGGCTTCGCCTGCTTCGTGGGCCGCCCCAACGCGGGCAAGTCCACCCTCACGAACGCTCTGGTCGGCCAGAAGGTGGCGATCACCGCCGACCAGCCGCAGACCACCCGGCACACCGTACGGGGGATCGTGCACCGGCCGGACGCGCAGCTGATCCTGGTCGACACCCCCGGGCTGCACAAGCCGCGCACGCTGCTCGGCGAGCGGCTGAACGACGTGGTGCGTACGACGTGGGCCGAGGTCGACGTGATCGGGTTCTGTCTGCCGGCGAACGAGAAGCTCGGTCCCGGTGACCGCTTCATCGCCAAGGAGCTGGCGTCGATCAAGAAGACGCCCAAGGTCGCGATCGTCACGAAGACCGACCTCGTGGATTCCAAGGCCCTGGCCGAGCAGCTGATCGCCATCGACCAGCTCGGCAAGGAGCTCGGGTTCGAGTGGGCCGAGATCGTGCCGGTCTCCGCGGTCAAGGACACGCAGGTGGATCTGCTGGCCGACCTGATCGTGCCGCTGCTGCCGGAGGGGCCGGCGCTCTACCCCGACGGGGAGCTCACCGACGAGCCCGAGCAGATCATGATCGCCGAGCTGATCCGGGAGGCGGCGCTGGAGGGTGTGCGTGACGAGCTCCCGCACTCCATCGCGGTCGTGGTGGAGGAGATGCTCCCGCGCGAGGACCGGCCCGCCGACAAGCCGCTCCTCGACATCCACGCCTTCGTCTACATCGAGCGCCCCAGCCAGAAGGGCATCGTCATCGGCCCCAAGGGCCAGCGCCTGAAGCAGGTCGGCATCAAGTCCCGCAAGCAGATCGAGGCGCTGCTGGGGACACCGGTGTTCTTGGACCTCCATGTGAAGGTCGCGAAGGACTGGCAGCGGGACCCTCGGCAGCTGCGGAAGCTTGGCTTCTGAGCCTTTTTCTCGCCCCCGCCGCCCCTACCCGTCCCATCCTCCAGGGGCTGCCGCCCCTTCGACCCCGCCCCCAGGGGGCTCCGCCCCCTGGACCCCCAACGGCCCTGAAGGGGCCTTGTCCTCAAACGCCGGACGGGCTGGGTGATCCGGACCTGTGTTGTCAGCAACCGTTCGGTGCCATGTTCTGAAGGCCCACCACCCGCAGCAGCTCCAGTCGTTCGAAGGACTCGGTGCCGCGGCGGGCCGTGTGGATGATCAGGAGGTGGTGGGCGTTCTGGTCGAGGAGGATTTCGCAGTCCAGTTCCAGGAGGCCGACCAAGGGGTGTCGGAAGCGTTTGGTGGACTGGCGGCGGATCGCCACCTCGTGTTCCTCCCAGAGGCGGCTGAACTCCTCACTCTTCGCCCGTAGTTCGGCCACCAGTTGCGTCGGTTCCGGGTCGTCGGGGCGGGACGCGGCCACCGCGCGGAGGTTCGCCACGTGGGCGCGGGCGTGATCCGGGACGTCCTCCGGGGGGAAGAGGTCGCGCGCCGTCGGGTCCAGGAAGAAGCGGCGCAGGAGGTTGCGGTCCCGGGGCGGGCCGGAGTCCACGTCGCCGCTCAGCGCCTTCGACAGCGCGTTCTGCGCCAGCACCTCCCCGCAGTCGCTCGCCACCATCGCCGGTGTGTCGTGCAGTCGGTCCAGGACCAGCAGGAGTCCGGGGCTCGGATGCCCCGACGTACCGCCCCGGCGTGGCGGCTCCTCGCCTGTCAGGTGGAAGAGGTGGTCGCGTTCGTCGGCCGTCAGGCGCAGGGCGCGTGCCAGTGCCGTCAGCATCTGGCGGGACGGACGTGGGCCCCGGGACTGCTCCAGGCGCGTGTAGTAGTCCACGGACATCCCGGCCAGCTGGGCCACCTCCTCCCGCCGCAGCCCCGGCGTACGGCGCCGCGCGCCCGCCGTCAGACCCACGTCGGACGGGTCCAGACGGGCCCGGCTGCGGCGCAGGAAGTCGGACAGTTCGGCTCGGTTCACGTCTCCAGCCTGCGGCAGCCCGTCCGGCTTATCCAGGGACTGTCGATCCCCTGATCGGGAGGTCTCTCCCGTTCCCTCGCGTCCCGGCCGAGGGTGGTCACCGACGAGAGGAGCACATGATGACGCTGACGTTGGTGACAGGGACGACAGGACAGGTCGGACGGCGGTTCGTGCCCAGGCTGCTGGCGCAGACCCGGCCGGGGGAGCGGGTGCGGGTGCTGGTGAGGGACGCGGCACGGGGGGAGCCGTTCGCCGAGGCGGGCGCCGAGGTCGTGGTCGGGGACCTGCGGGACGAGGCGGTGCTCGGCAAGGCGGTCGCCGGCGTGGACGCCGTCGTCAACGTCGCGGCCTCCTTCCGCGGGGTCCCGGACGACGAGGCCTGGGCCGTGAACCGGGACGCCGCCGTCGCACTGGGCCGTGCCGCGCTCGCCGCCGGTGTGCAGCGCTTCGTCCAGGCCAGCACCGGGCTCGTGTACGGACTCGGACGCGGCCGCCCGCTGACCGAGGAGGACGAGATCCGGCCCGGCGGCGAGATGTGGGGCGCCTACACCGAGTCGAAGGTGGCGGCCGAACGGGAACTCCTCGCCCTGGAGGGCCTGGACGTGCGGGTCGGCCGGCTCGTCTTCGTCTACGGCGAGGGCGATCCGCATCTGGCCCAGTCCCTGATGTGGGCCCGCAACTGGGCGTCGGTCCAGCGCTTGCAGATGGTCCATCACGCGGACGTCGCCCAGGGACTGCTGCGGCTCCTGTACGCGCCGGGAGTCGCCGGCCGCATCTACAACATCTCCGACGACGCCCCCGTCACGGCGCTCGAACTGCACGAGCTCAACGGCGTCGAGGTCCCGCCCGAACTCCACGACCGCACCGACCCCGACCCCTGGCTCGGGATCACCTCCACCGAACGCATCCGACGGGATCTCGGCTTCCGCCCGCTGTACCCCAGCGTCTGGGCTGCGCGGGCTGCCGGAGCGCTGTGATGGGCCGGGCCTTGGTCCACCCCCTTAGTCCACCCCCCTGATCCTGCCCACCAGCACCGCCCCCGCCAGCCCGACCACCGCCGCCACCAGGTACAGCACCCGGTACCCGCCCAGGTGGGTCACGATCGGGGCGGCGAGGGCGGGGGCGGCGACCTGGGGGAGGGCGTTGGCGATGTTGATGACGCCGAGATCCTTGCCGCGGTCCAGCGCCTTCGGCAGTACGTCCGTCATCAGGGCGAAGTCGACCGACATGAAGACCCCGAGTGCCACGCCCAGCAGTGCCGCCACGACGATCGCGCCGGTCCAGGTCTGCCACACCGCCAGCAGCACCGTGGCCACCGCCATCAGCACCCCGGACCACTTCACGAACGGCTTGCGCCGCCCCACCCGGTCCGACCAGATGCCCCCGACCACGACCGTGGCCAGCAGCGCCACGCTGTCCACCGCGGTCAGGATCAGCACGCCCTGCTCGGGGTCGTCGTGGTGGAGGCGGTCCCGCAGGTAGTACAGGAGATACAGAAGCACCAGCGCGTTGCTGAGGTTGATCAGGAACCGGGTCAGCCAGGCCCACCCGAAGTCCGGATAGCGGCGCGGGCTGAGCCAGAAGCCGCGCACGAACGAACGCCGGACCCACGGCGGCCGGTCCGCCGGCACGAGCCGCAGATCCTCGTAGCGCAGGACGTACGGCAGCACCCCCGCCAGCGTGAACACCGCGCACGCCACGTACCCCGCCGCGATCCCGCCCGCCGCCGTCGCCAGGCCCGTCCCGGCGACCGCCCCGAGGATCTGCGCGGCCCCCAACCAGCCGCCCACCACGCCCCGTTGGAGCCGCGGCACCCGGTCCGGCACCGCCGCCGTCACCGCCGCGAAGGCCGCGTTCAGCGTCAGCTGCACCAGGCACCAGCCGACCACCATCAGCCCGAGCCCGTCCGCGCCCGCGAGGATCAGCAACGACAGGGCGCCGCCCGCCGCACCGGCCACGATCCACGGCGTACGGCGGCCCCACCGTGCCGTCGTACGGTCCGACAGGGCGCCGAAGAACGGGTTCGCGGCCAGCGACACCGCCGCGCCCACCCCCGTCACCCACGCCAGCAGGGTCTCCTTCGACATCCCGGTGCCGGGCGCGAAGTCCTCCGCCTGCCGGGCCAGCAGGATCTGGAGCGGGCCGTACCAGCCCACCCAGATCGCCACGTTGGCCAGCGAGAGGCCGGCCGTCCAGCCCCGGCCGACCCTCTCGACGGGCTCCTGGAGAGCCGGTGCCGTCACCTCTGGGCCCGGAGCAGCTCCTGGTACCAGCCGTACGACGACTTCGGCGTCCGCGTCAGGGTCTCGTAGTCGACGTGGACGAGCCCGAACCGTCGCGCGTACCCCTCCGCCCACTCGAAGTTGTCGAGCAGCGACCACACGAAGTACCCGCGTACGTCCACACCCGCCGCCACCGCCTTGTGCAGCGCCCGCACATGGCCGTCGAGGTAGGCGATCCGGTCCTGGTCGTCGATCCCCTCGTAGGAGCAGCCGTTCTCGGTGATGACGACGGGCGGCAGCCGGTCGCCGTAGCGGTCACGGAAGCCGGTGAGGAGTTCCGTGAGGCCCTCGGGGACCACCGGCCAGCCGAAGTCCGTCACCGGGACGCCTTCGATCTCCTGGACGGAGAAGGGGAGTTCGGCCGGGATGGTCAGTCCGCCGAACTCGATGTCGGCGCCCTGCGGGGCGCCCACGCGGGTCGGGGCGTAGTAGTTGACGCCGTAGAAGTCGAGGGGCTCGGAGATGACCTTCAGGTCCGCCGCCACGTCTCCCGGCATCAAGTCGCCCATCCCGTCCGGGTATTCGCCCAGCAGGACCGGCTCGGCGAACAGGCGGTTCAGCAGCAGGTCGTAGAACGCCGCCGCCTCCACGTCCGCCTGGTCCTCGGACGCCGCCCACGTCGGCCCGTGCGAGTTGGCGATGCCGATGTCCGTGGCACCGGCCGCGCGCAGCGCCTGGACGCCGAGGCCGTGGGCCAGCAGCAGGTGGTGGGCGACCGGGAGCGCGTCGAACATCAGCTGCTTGCCCGGCGCGTGGGCGCCCAACGCATGCCCGAACAGGGTGTGTTCGGCGGGCTCGTTGATGGTGATCCACTTCTTGACGCGGTCGCCGAGGCGGTCGGCCACGACCGACACGTACTCGGCGAACCGCGCTGGCGTGTCCCGCTCCAGCCAGCCGCCCGCCTCCTGGAAGGCCAGCGGCAGGTCCCAGTGGAACAGGGTCGGGACGGGGCGTACGCCCGCCGCGGTCAGCTCGTCGACCAGCCGGTCGTAGAAGTCGAGACCGCCCTTCGCCAGGACCCGCGGCCAGGAGATCGAGAAGCGGTACGCGTCCACGCCGAGTCCGGCCAGGAGCGCCACGTCCTCGGGGTAGCGGTGGTAGTGGTCGACGGCCACCGCGGCCGTCGAGCCGTCCTTCACCCGCCCCGGCTCGGCCGTGAAGGCGTCCCACACGGAGGGTTCGCGCAGTTCCACCGCGCCCTCGATCTGATGGGCCGAGGTCGAGACGCCCCACAGGAAGCCGGCCGGGAAACGGGGGATCGGAAGCTCTTCAGTCGCCATGCGCCGGATCATCCGTACCAGCGGTAACGGAAGTCAACGGGCAGGCGTGAACGACCGGTTACGCACCTTCCTTCAGCACCCGCGAGATCAGCCTGCGCTGCTCCTCGGTCAGCCGCGGGTCGGCGGCGTACACCGTCTTCCCGTCCACGGTGATCTCGTAGGCGAAGCCGTCGGGCACCCCGATGGGCGGCGTGCCCCGGCCCGCGGCGATCGCCTGCTCGGCCAGGGCGTGCCACTCGTGGGCGTCGGGCCGACCGGAGGTGTCCACCTCGGCGTGACGCTCGATGCCCGCGAATCCACCGGTACGGCTCACTCGAATACGCATGGGACGTGTCTAGTACGGAACTACGCCGTGCGCACCCCGACCTGCTCCCACGCCTTCAGTACGGCCTGGAGCTCCTCGCCGTCCTGGTAGCGGTCCTTGGCCGCCTCGACCGTCAGGGTGGCGAAGTCCGTGAAGAGGGCGTCCTTCTTCAGCCGGCCGCCGGTCAGGACGTCGTACCAGATCTGTCCGGCCCGCTCCCAGGCGTGCCCGCCGAGGGTGGTGGCGACGATGTAGAAGGCGTGGTTGGGGATGCCGGAGTTGATGTGGACGCCGCCGTTGTCGCGGCCGGTGCGGACGAAGTCGTCCATGGTCGCGGGCTGCGGGTCCTTGCCGAGGACGTCGTCGTCGTACGCCGTGCCCGGGGCCTTCATGGAGCGCAGCGCCGAGCCGGTGACGCGCGGGGCGAGGAGCCCGGCGCCGATGAGCCAGTCGGCCTCGGCGGCGGTCTGGCCGAGGGTGTGCTGCTTGATGAGGGAGCCGAAGACATCGGACATCGACTCGTTGAGCGCGCCGGGCTGGCCGAAGTAGGTGAGGTTGGCCGTGTACTGCGTGACGCCGTGGGTGAGTTCGTGGCCGATGACGTCGATCGGGATGGTGAAGTCGAGGAAGATCTCGCCGTCGCCGTCGCCGAACACCATCTGCTCGCCGTTCCAGAAGGCGTTGTTGTAGTTCTCCTCGTAGTGGACGGTCGCGTCCAGCGGGAGACCGCCTCCGTCGATGGAGTCGCGCTCGTAGGCGCTCAGGAACAGCTCGAAGGTGGCTCCGAGGCCCGCGTAGGCGCGGTTGACCGTGGCGTCCTTGCCGGGCTCCTCGCCCTCGGCGCGGACCTTCTTGCCGGGCAGGTCGGTGCGGTGCCGGGCGTCGTAGATGGTGCGGTGCGGCTTGCCGGCCTCGGCGCCTGCGGGCGCGGCGATGGAGGGGGCGCCGATGACCGTGGTCAGTCGGCGCTGGGTGCGCTCGAAGGCGTCGCGTTGCAGGGTCTTGCGCGCGGGGTCGGCGAGCGCGGGGTCCTCGGCCTGGGCGAGCTTGTCGAGGACGTGCGGTGGTACGACGGTGCAGAAGACGGGCTCATAGCCCCCGTGGGTCGTCATGCCCGGCACCATTGCACTGCGTTATGCGCGTGTCACTACCCGCAACCATGATTGGTGAAATATGCGGACAGGGAGCGGCACGCTCCGTGACGAAGTGGTATGGCGCACTTTTTGTCCCTTTCGCGGCCCCGGTCCCGCATACTGATACGGCGCCTCGCGTCCGAACCGGCTCGGCTAGCATGCTTAGCATCATGCGTTTCGGGCTGCTTCTTCTTAGCTGCCGCGGCGAGGGCCTGTAGTCCAGGTCGACTCCCTCCCCGCGGAGCTTCGTGTTGCGTGTCGGCCGTCCTTTCCGGACATCCCTAGGAGCCCCGCAAACATGGCGAACCGCCAGCAGCCCAGTGCCATGCCGATCCACAAGTACGGCCAGTACGACCAGGTCGACATCCCGGACCGCACCTGGCCGAACAACCGGATCACCGTCGCCCCCCGCTGGCTCTCCACGGACCTGCGCGACGGCAACCAGGCCCTGATCGACCCCATGTCGCCCGAGCGCAAGCGCCGGATGTTCGACCAGCTGGTCAAGATGGGCTACAAGGAGATCGAGGTCGGCTTCCCGGCGTCGGGCCAGACGGACTTCGATTTCGTACGGTCGATCATCGAGGAGCCCGGGGCGATCCCGGACGACGTCACCATCTCCGTACTGACCCAGGCCCGCGAGGACCTGATCGAGCGCACGGTGGAGTCCCTGAAGGGCGCCAAGCGCGCCACGGTCCACCTGTACAACGCCACCGCCCCGGTCTTCCGCCGCGTGGTCTTCCGCGGCTCCAAGGACGACATCAAGCAGATCGCCGTCGACGGCACCCGCCTGGTGATGGAATACGCCGAGAAGCTGCTGGGCCCCGAGACCGAGTTCGGCTACCAGTACAGCCCCGAGATCTTCACCGACACCGAGCTGGACTTCGCGCTGGAGGTCTGCGAGGCGGTGATGGACGTCTACCAGCCCGGCCCGGGCCGCGAGATCATCCTCAACCTGCCCGCCACGGTGGAGCGTTCGACCCCGTCCACGCACGCGGACCGCTTCGAGTGGATGAGCCGCAACATCTCCCGCCGTGAGCACGTCGTCATCTCCGTCCACCCGCACAACGACCGCGGCACCGCCGTCGCCGCCGCCGAGCTGGCGCTGATGGCCGGCGCCGACCGCGTCGAGGGCTGTCTGTTCGGGCAGGGCGAGCGCACCGGCAACGTCGACCTGGTCACCCTGGGCATGAACCTGTTCTCCCAGGGCGTCGACCCGCAGATCGACTTCTCCGACATCGACGAGATCCGTCGTACGTGGGAGTACTGCAACCAGATGGAGGTCCACCCGCGCCACCCGTACGTGGGCGACCTGGTCTACACGTCCTTCTCCGGCTCCCACCAGGACGCCATCAAGAAGGGCTTCGACGCGATGGAGGCCGACGCGGCGGCCAAGGGTGTCACGGTGGATGACATCGAGTGGGCCGTGCCGTATCTGCCGATCGACCCGAAGGACGTCGGCCGTTCCTACGAGGCCGTGATCCGCGTCAACTCGCAGTCCGGCAAGGGCGGTATCGCCTACGTCCTGAAGAACGACCACAAGCTGGACCTGCCGCGCCGGATGCAGATCGAGTTCTCCAAGCTCATCCAGGCCAAGACGGACGCCGAGGGCGGCGAGGTCACCGGCTCCGCCATCTGGTCGGTCTTCCAGGACGAGTACCTGCCGAACCCCGAGAACCCGTGGGGTCGTATCCAGGTCAAGAACAACCAGTCGACGACCGACACCGACGGCGTGGACACGCTGAAGGTGGAGGCCACGGTGGACGGTCAGGACACCGTCCTGACCGGCTCCGGGAACGGTCCGATCTCGGCCTTCTTCGACGCGCTCCAGTCCGTCGGGATCGACGTGCGGCTGCTGGACTACCAGGAGCACACGATGAGCGAGGGTGCGTCGGCGCAGGCCGCGTCGTACATCGAGTGTGCGATCGACGGCAAGGTTCTGTGGGGGATCGGGATCGACGCGAACACGACTCGTGCCTCGCTGAAGGCGGTCGTCTCCGCCGTGAACCGGGCGGCCCGGTAGGCGCGTGCGGCGCCGTCGTGGCTTGTCGCGCAGTTCCCCGCGCCCCTAGGTGCGTCCCGCTCGCCGTTTCTCGGTGGGCGGGACGCGTCTGTTTTCGGCCAATCGACTGTGCAGGTCACGGGAAGGTCTCGTCAGAGGTGCTGACTCCGGGTCCGTGATGTGGCTAACATCACGCCAGCACGGCGATGTTGCCGTGCCGTTACGCGGAGGTGCGACGTGCTGCCAGGACGGGGACGAAACGGCCGTGCCGCCAGTGCTGCGCGCATTCTGGGCTGCCGTACCGCGTGGACGCCCGTGGGCGACGGGGAGTTCTTCTGCCCCGGCTGCGGCGGCGACCGCAACTACCAGCGGCTGACCGGCAGGCGCCGCTTCACCCTTCTCGGCATGCCGGTCATGCCGCGCGGCGAGACCGGCCCGGTGGTGGAGTGCGCGGCCTGCAAGACCCACTTCGGTACCGACGTCCTCGACCACCCGACCACCACCCGCTTCTCCGCGATGCTCCGCGACGCCGTCCACACCATCGCCCTCGCGGTGCTCGCCGCGGGCGGCACGTGTTCCCGTACGGCGCTGGAGGCGGCCGCCTGCGCGGTCCGGGCCGCCGGTTTCGACGACTGTACGGAGGACCAGCTCGGGGCGCTGGTCGAGGCGCTGGCCGCCGACACCGGGCGGGTCTTCGGCGAGCCCTGCGGGGCCGGTCTGGCCATAGAGCTCCACGAGGCGCTGGACCCGCTGGCCCCGCACCTCGCTCCCGCCGGACGCGAATCGATCCTGCTCCAGGGCGCCCGGATCGCCCTCGCCGACGGGCCGTACACCCCCGCCGAGCGGGACGCCCTCGCCACGGTCGGCGCCGCGCTCACCATCTGCGCCGACGACGTGACCCGGCTGCTGGTGGCCGCGCGCACCCCCTCCTGAACCCCACGCCGACCGGCGTAGGACCGCTGTTACTCCCCAGGGAGTAACAGCCGCGGAGTGACGCCCTCCGCAGTAACCCCCAACTCGCCCTGCCGTCCGACGAATCGGCCCCCGCCCGCCGGGAGTCTGGAACCGAACCAGACATCCGACCGAGGGGAGACCCGACTCATGGGGGCCGCAACGACAACCATCCGGCGACGGCGCGCCGTGCCCTGGCTCGTGCTCGGGCTGTGGATCGCCGTGCTGGCGCTGACCTCGCCGTTCGCCTCGAAACTCGCGGACGTGCAGCGCGACCGGGCCGTCGACTACCTTCCGGCGAGCGCCGACTCCACCCAGGTCGCCAAGATCCAGGACCAGTTGCCCGGCGGCGAGACGACCCAGATGGTCGTCGTCTACCACCGCGACGGCGGGCTGACCGCCGCGGACAAGGCCACGGCCGCCGACCAGATCTCCGAGATCGCGGGCGCCCACCCGCTCGCCGCGCGGCCGGAGGCCGTCCCGTCCGAGGACGGCACCACCCTGATGTACCCGGTGGCCAGCACCGAGCCCGGCACCGACGAGGACAAGCGCGACCAACTCGTCAATGACGTACGGGACATCGCGAAGAGCGAGGACGGACTGAGCGTCGAGGTCGGCGGCGAGGGCGCCCTCGCGACCGACGCCAGCGAGGTCTACAACTCCCTCGACGGGCCCCTGCTCTACACCACCGCCGCGGTCGTGGCCCTCCTGCTGATCATCATCTACCGCAGCCCGTTCCTGTGGCTGGTGCCGCTCGCCGTCGCGGGCATGGCCGACTACCTGTCGATGGGCGTCGCCTACGGGCTCAACCAGGGCTTCGGGACGTCGGTGTCCGGACAGAGCTCCGGCATCATGACGATCCTCGTGTTCGGCGCGGGCACCGACTACGCGCTGCTGCTCGTCTCCCGCTACCGCGAGGAGCTACGGCGCATCGAGCGGCCGTACGACGCGATGGTGGCCGCCCTCAGGGGCTGCGGACCGGCGGTGCTCGCCTCGTCGGGGACGGTCGCCGCGGGCCTGTTCTGTCTGCTCGCCGCCGACCTCAACTCCAGCCGCGGCATGGGCCCGCTCGGCACGGTCGGCATCCTGTGCGCGCTGGCCGCCATGCTGACCCTGCTGCCCGCCGTCCTCGTCCTGCTCGGCCGCCGCGTCTTCTGGCCGCTCGTCCCGCGCTACGGCAGCACACCCAAGGTCCGCCGGTCGCTGTTCGCCGCGATGGGCAGCTCGGCCGGACGCCGGCCGCTGACCGTGCTCGCGGGCGGCGCGGTACTGCTCGGCGCGCTGGCGCTCGGGGCGCTGAACCTGCCCGGCAGTATCAAGCAGGAGGACTCCTTCACCAGCAAGCCCGAGGCGGTCGCCGCCATGGAGACCCTCGCCAAGGCCTATCCGGAGCGCGGCACCCAGCCCATCACCGTCATCGCCCCCACCGACCGCGCCG
The DNA here is from genome assembly GCF_040446465.1 of Streptomyces sp. RG80. NCBI lineage: Bacteria > Bacillati > Actinomycetota > Actinomycetes > Kitasatosporales > Streptomycetaceae > Streptomyces > Streptomyces sp. RG80. The sequence goes on from NZ_JBEAAJ010000007.1 coordinate 342,273, forward strand.
ACCAGGTCCTCACCGAGGCGCAGGGCACGCCCGGCGTCGACAGCGCGACCCGCGGCCGCAGCGGCGACGGCTGGACCGAGATCGCCGTCACCGCCGCCTCCGCACCCCAGTCGGCGGGGGAGACCGCCACCATCAAGGAGCTGCGCGACCGGCTCGACGGCTCCTATGTCGGCGGACCCAGCGCCGAGCAGCTCGACCTGAAGGACACCAACGCCCGGGACCGGCTGGTCGTCGTACCGCTCGTCCTCGTCTCCGTGCTGCTGATCCTGATCGCCCTGCTGCGCTCGGTCGTGGCGCCGCTGATCCTGGTGGCGGCCGTGGTCGCGGTGTGGGGCGCGGCCCTCGGCATCGGCGGACTGGTCTTCGGCCCGGTCTTCGGCTTCGAGGGCACCGATCCCGGCCTCGGCCTGCTGTCCTTCGTCTTCCTGGTGGCCCTCGGCGTCGACTACGGCATCTTCCTGATGCACCGGATGCGCGAGGAGTCCCTGAAGGGCACCGAACCCGCCCAGGCCGCGCTGATTGCGCTGCGCACGACGGGCGGGGTCATCGCCTCGGCGGGCCTGGTCCTGGCGGCGACCTTCGCGGTGCTCACCAGCATGCCGATGGTGCAGCTCGTGGAGCTGGGCTTCGTCATCGCGGTCGGGGTGCTCCTCGACACCTTCCTGGTCCGCACCTACCTGGTCACCAGCGCGAGCGTGGCTCTGCGCCGCAAGGTGTGGTGGCCCGGCGCGCTGTCGAGGGAACCGGCGGCGCGGAGCGGGGAGTCGCCCGAGCCGGTCACGGAGCCCGTGGGGGTGCGCTGAACCGGAAGCGGGACCTCCGGACGGGGGACGGTCGGCCGGACCTCCGGGCTTGCGCCCAGGGGGTCCGGCCTCGGGGCGGATCGGTGAGGATGGAGCATGTGTTGACCACCATGGAGCAACCCGGCCGCCGCAGGCGGCTCGTCCGGCCCGCCCGGCGTGACTGGCTGTTCGCGGTGGCGGTCGGTCTGGCGTCGATCCCGCTGACGTTCGTGGCGCAGGGCGACGACGCGCACACCCCGGACCTCGTAGGCTGGACGCTGTTCGCTCTCTCGGCGCTGACGCTCGTCTGGCGGCGGCACTATCCGATGGGTGTGCTCCTCGCGCTCATCGTCACGGAGGGCACCTACCACTCGCTGGGCAACGCCCACTCCGGGCTGATCGCGGTGACGATGGTCGCCATCTACTCCCTCGCGGTGGCCGGGCCGCGGCGCCGGACCCTGGCCGTGGTGCCGACCCTGCTCGGCCTGAGCGTGATCATGCTGACCACCATCAATCCGGACCGGGGCATCGAGCTGCTGCGGATCTCCGGCTGGATCCTGGCGTGCGCGATCACGGGCGAGGCGGTCCGCGTGCACCGCAACTACATCGCCGCCATCGTGGAGCGCGCCGAGCGCGCCGAACGCACCCGTGAGGAAGAGGCGCGGCGCCGGGTCGCGGAGGAACGCCTGCGGATCGCCCGGGACCTGCACGACCTGCTCGCCCACACCATCACCCTCATCGGAGTGCAGACCTCCGTCGCCGCCCACGTCCTGTCCGCCGACCCCGAGCGTCTCGACCGGGAGACGATCGCGAAGGCTCTCAACGACATCGCCGACACCTGCCGCACCGCGCGCGGCGAACTCCGTACGACGCTGGAGGTCCTGCGCGAACAGGACGTCAAAGCCGACTCCCGCGGCCCCCTGCCCGGCCTCGACGGCCTGCCCGACCTGATGGAGGCGGCGCGGCTCGCGGGCGCGCGGGTGGAGCCGACGGTACGGATCCGCGAGGCGCCGCCCGCCGTCGGTGCCGCGGCCTACCGCATCGTCCAGGAGGCCCTGACGAACGCGGTCCGGCACGCGGGACCCGAACCGGCCGTCTCCGTCGAGCTGTACGAGGAGCAGGGCGCCCTGCGGCTGACGGTGACCGACGACGGCACGGGCCCGGTGGCCGGTTCCGAGGGCGCCGGCTTCGGCCTCGTCGGCATGCGGGAGAGGGCCCGCAGTGTCGGTGGCACACTCGACGCGGGACCGCGGCCGGAGGGCGGGTTCGCGGTGACGGCCGTACTGCCGTTGACGACTGCGCTGGAGAGGGCCGTATGACCATCCGGGTACTGCTTGCCGACGACCAGACCCTCGTACGGGCCGCGTTCGCGATGCTCGTCGAGTCGGCGCGGGACATGGAGGTGGTGGGGGAGGCCGCGACCGGCCGGGAGGCGGTGGAGCTGGCCCGCCGGTTCCGTCCCGACCTCGTGGTCATGGACATCCGGATGCCCGAGCTCGACGGCATCGAGGCCACCCGGCTGATCGCGGCGGACGAGGCCCTGACCGAGGTGAGGGTGCTGGTCCTGACGACGTACGACACCGACGAGAACATCGTCGAGGCGCTGCGGGCCGGGGCGTCCGGGTTTCTGGTGAAGGACACGCGACCGGCGGAGATGCTGGACGCGATCCGCACGGTGGCGGCGGGGGAGTCGCTGCTGTCCCCGGGCCCCACGTCCCGGCTGATCGCCCAACTGCTGCGCAGCCCCTCGGGGGTGGGGTCCGTGACGGTGTCGGGTGGGCCGGAGAGCCTGTCGGAGCGGGAGCGCGAGGTGCTGACGCTCGTCGGGCGGGGGCTCAACAACGCCGAGATCGCGGAGGTGCTGGGGCTGAGCCCGCTCACCGCGAAGACCCATGTCAGCCGGATCATGGGGAAGTTGGGGGCGCGGGACCGGGCGCAGCTGGTGATCGTGGCGTACGAGTCGGGGATGGTCACACCCGGGGGTGTGTAGCCCGCGGGTGACCTCCTACGACAATCCCGCCGCCGCCAGGAACTTCCCCACCCTCCCGATCTCCTCCTGCGACAAGCCCACCTGAGGCTCGGCGGTCACCGGGCAGTCGATGACCCCGCGCAGATACAGCGCCGCCTTGAACGCCCCCAAGGCCGAGGACGAGCCCCCCATCCGCCCGGCGTCCCCCGCCCGCACCATCCCGAACAGCGCGCACAGCCGCTCCTGCTCCACCCGGGCCCGCTCCCAGTCCCCCGCCCGGCACAGCCGATCGAGCCGTACGTAGCCCTCCGGGTCGACGTTCGCCAGCCCCGGCACCGCCCCGTCCGCGCCCAATTGGAGGGCCGCGTCCACGATGAGCTCGGAGCCCGTCAGGACGCTGAAGCCGTTGATGTCGCCCCGGGTCCTGGCGCCCACGACGACCTCGCGGAACGCGGCCAGGTCCCCGCTGGAGTCCTTGAGGCCGGACAGCACGCCCTCGGCGGCGAGGTCGAGCACCAGCTCGCCGGGCAGCTTCGTGTGGACGGCGCTCGGAAGGTCGTAGGCGAGGACCGGGACCGGGCTCGCGGCGGCGATCAGACGGTAGTGGCGGGCGATCTCCGCCGGGTGGGTGGCGGTGTAGAAGGGGGAGATCACGACCACCGCGTCCGCGCCCGCCGCCGTCACCGCGGCCACATGGTCCAGGACCCGCGGGGTCGTCATGTCGATCGCGCCCGCCAGGACCGGGAGCCGGCCGCCGACGTGGCCCGTCACGGTCTCCACGACCAGCCTGCGCTGCGCGTCCGTCAGATACGCCGCCTCCGACGACGTACCGAGCACGAACAGCCCGTGCACCCCGGCCTCCACCAGATGGTCGACGAGCCTGAGCAGGGAGGGGACATCCACCTCGCGGGACGGTGTCAGGGGCGTGCAGACGGGCGGGACGACACCGGTCAGCGGGGCGGGGATCGTCATCGAGGCTCCCTGTGGTCGCGGCTGTGGCGTACCCGCCCAGTGTGCCGCGCGCCCCTGGTGAGGACGCGCGGCACGGGGTGCGGTTCAGGCCGCGGCGGTCAGCTGTGCCGCGATCGAGGCGCCGTCCAGCCACACGTTCTCGCGGGAGATCCGGCCGTCCTTGAACTCGAAGACGTGCAGCATCCGGAAGGTGATCCGGCGGTTGTTGCCCGGGATGCCGAGGAAGGCGCCGGTGGCGACGGCGGTGATGAGGTCCTCGGTGGTCGCGGCGTCGTCGGAGTAGTAGGTGTGGGTGCGCTCCGCCTTCTCCACGCGGAGGTCCTTCACCAGCTGGTGGTAGCGCTCCAGAGCCGCCTGGACGCCGTGGATCGGGTCGCCCGGGAAGCCCACGACGTCGTGCTCGACGTCCTCGGTGTAGACGGAGACCGCGCGCTCCGGGTCTCCGTGCTCCTCGGCCAGCATGTGCGTCCCGATCAGCACTTCCATTTCGGCGGGTGTCATGGTGCCCAAGGGGCACCCCCTCTCGTCGTGCCGCGCCCGGGTCAGGGGCGCGACCCCCGTTTGTGAGACGGTGATACCGTAATGAGAATAGTTTCTCACGACAAGGGGAAATTCTCATGAGCGAAGGGCGCACCGGGAGCACGACCGGCGCGCGGGAGCCGGGACGCGCCGCCGAGCGGCTCACCGACGGGCGGCCCACCGACGGGCGGCCCACCGACGGGCGCCGCAACCAGAAGCTGCGCACCCGCCGCGCTCTCGTCGACGCCGCCGTCGCCCTGGTCCGCGAGGGCAGGCCGGTCACGATCGCCGACGCCGCCGAGGGCGCCCAGGTGTCGGTCGCCACCGCCTACCGCTACTTCTCCCACCCGGGCGAACTCCTCCAGGAGACCCAGAGCGTCGCCCGCGGTTTCGAGGCCGTCGCCGACCTCCCCGCGGACCCCGCCGAGCGGCTCGACCTGACCGTCTCCCGCGTCGCCGACCTGCAACTCGGCGACGAGGCGGTGTGGCGGGCCGTACTGCGTGCCTCGCTGGAGCGCTGGACCGAGCCGTCCGACGACGACTCCGGTGACGAGGCCGACGACCTCCCGACGCGCAACCGCCTCCGCCTGGACATCACCCGCACCGCCCTCGAACCCCTCGCCGAAACCCTCCCGCCCGACCTTCACCGCCGCCTCACCCTGGCCGTCACGCTGGTCTACGGCGCGGAGGCCCTCATCACCACCCGGGACGTCTGCGCACTCGACCGCGACGAGGCGAAGGACGTCATGCGCTGGGCGGCGGGCGCCCTGCTGGAGTCGGCCCTGCGCGAAGCGGAGTCCGGCACCCGAAGATGAGCGGTGCATGGTCGAATGGGCCCATGGAGCAATGGGACGAGAACTCCGCGGGAGTCATGCGGCTGCCCTCCGGCAGACTCGTGCGGGGCCGCGGACTCAGATACCCGCTCGGACCGGAGGCGCCGACCCCGTCGTACGCCCTCTATCTCCTGGGGCATCAACCGCCCGACGTCTCCTGGGAGTTCCGCTGGGTCCGCTGGCCCGACTTCCGGCTCCCGTCGGACCGGCCGGCCGCCCACGCGGCGCTGACCGAGGCCTGGGAGCGGTCCGTGGGCGAGCGCGTCGAGGTGGCCTGCGGGGGCGGACGCGGGCGTACGGGGACGGCGCTGGCCTGTCTCGCGGTCCTGGACGGCGTACCGGCGGACGAGGCCGTCGCGTACGTCCGGGCGCACTACCACCGGCGGGCGGTGGAGACGCCGTGGCAGCGGCGCTACGTACGGCGGTTCTCAGGGGCGGCGGGCCCGGAAGCGTAGGCCGCCGGACCTCGGGTGGACGTCCACGGCCACCTCGGTGAAACCGGCCCTCTCCAGCCGGGCCGGAAGGCACTTCGGGTCCAGCGTGTTCATCGTGTCCCGCACGTGCAGGAGCCAAAAGCCCAGGCTCGGCCCGCTGTCGCTGCCGGCGAAGACACCGCCGGAACGCAGGACACGGAACGCCTCGGCGAAGATCCGGTCCTGATGGGCGTCCGTGGGCACATGGTGGAGCATCGTGAAGCAGACCACCGAGTCGAACTCCCCGTCACCGAGCGGCAGTTCCGCCCCGTCGGCGTGCAGGACGCGGGCCCGGTCACCCCACCGCTCCGCCAGCATGCGGGCCGTGTCCGCGTCGATCTCGGCGGCCGTCAGTCTCGGCACCCGCTCGACCAGGACACGGAGGTTCGCGCCGTAGCCCGGCCCGATCTCCAGCACGTCCTCGCCGAGGTCCACCCCCTTCAGGGCCCAGGGCAGGATGCGGTCCCTCGTCGTCTGCGCCCAGCGCTCGGAGCTGCACAGCCTCCGGTGGGCTCGGTTCATCGGCATGACGTCGACGCTAGGCGGGGCCCCGGGGTGTCCACCACGGGCTAGGCTGCCGTCCCATGTCGCGGAACGGACACGACGCCCAGCGCGGAGCCGACGGTCACTTCGGCCCCCACCCGCCCGCCCATGCCGCGGTCTTCGTCGGCGACTTCGCGATGCCGCGCGGCAGCGCCTTCCGCACCCACTGGCACGCCCACCACCAACTCGCCTGGTCCGCCCGCGGGTTGCTGCGCGTCCGCAGCGAACAGGGCGTGTGGCTGCTGCCGCCCACCCTCGCCCTGTGGATCCCCGCGGGCGTCCGGCACGCCACCGAGTCCGAGGGCGACGCGATCATGCGCAGCCCCTACGTCGACCCCGCGTGCTGCCCGCACATCGGCTGGGGCGAGCCGACGGTCGTGACGGTGACCGCCCTGCTGCGGGCGCTCATCGACCGTCTGGTGGGCACGGACCTCGCGCCGGACGCCCGGTCGCGCGCCGAGGCGGTCCTCTTCGACGAGCTGCGCCCGGTGCCGGTCACCAGCGTCTCCGCGCCCCGGCCCCGCGACCCGCGCGCCCGCGAGGTCGCCGACGGCCTGCGCGCCGACCCCGCGGACGCGCGCACCCTTGCCGACTGGGGAACCCGAGTCGGGGCCAGTGCACGGACGTTGGCCCGGCTCTTCGTCGCCGAGACAGGCCTCGCCTTCGGGCAGTGGCGGGAACGGCTGCGGATGCAGGCCGCGATGCCGCACCTCGCGGCGGGCCTCCCGGTCGAACCGGTGGCCCGCCGCGTGGGCTACGCCTCCGCCAGCTCCTTCACCGCGGCCTTCCACCGGGTGGTGGGGGTGACACCGAGGCAGTACTTCCCGGTCAACTGAGCGCGTCCGCCAGCGCCTTCGCCGTGTCGGCGACCAGCACGTCGTTGCGGGCGGCGCTCTGCTCCGGCTGCGTCGTCAGGATCGCCAGCAGGATCGGGGTGCCGTCCGGCGTCCACGCGATGCCCGCGTTGTTGTTGGTGCCGTAGGACCCACCGCCCGTCTTGTCGGCGACTGTCCACGTCTTCGGCAGACCGGCGCGCAGCCGGGTGCCGCTGGTGGTGTTGTTCAGCAGCCAGTGGGTGAGGAGCTCGCGGTCGGGACGGTTCAGGGCGTCACCGAGGACCAGCCGGCCGTAGGTCCGGCCGATCGCGTACGGGCTCGTCGTGTCCGTGATCCGCCAGGGCTCGGCCGAGTTGAGCTCGGTCTCCCAGCGGTCCAGGCGGGTCACCCGGTCGCCGAGGGAGCGGGCGAAGCGGGTGATGGCGGTGGGGCCGCCCAGCTCACGCAGCAGGAGGTTGCCCGCGCCGTTGTCGCTGAACGTGATGGCGACCTCGGCGAGTTCGGCGACCGTCATACCGTCGGCCAGATGCTCCCGGGTCTTGTCGGAGCCGTCTTCCGGCAGGTCGGCGGCCGTGTAGTGGATCCGGCGGGACAGGAACTCGCCGTCCCGGTCCAGGTCGCGCAGGACGGCCGCGGACGCCAGGGTCTTGAACAGCGAGCACATCGGGAACAGCTCGTCGGCGCGGTGCCGTACGGAACGTCCGGTGCCGAGGTTGCGGGCGAACACGCCTACACGGGCGTTGTGTCGAAGCTCCAGCTCGCGCAGCCGGGCGCTGACGCCTGTCCCGGTGGCGGAGGCGTGTGCGGGGGCGGCTGCCGCCACGAGGGTGGTTGCCGAGGCTGCGAGAAGGGTACGTCGGGCTAAGATCGCGCTCTCCTTCGGTCGGGTGGAGTAAAAGATCTCCTCAGTAGATCGACGCCGGATGTCATTCCTTGGTTGCCGGTCCGTAGACCATCGGCGGACGGCGGTGCGGGCGCGGGCTCGCCAGAGTGGCCGTATGGAGAACACCAAGGGGATCGATCGGGCGAGGTTCCTGGCCGGCGCGGCTGCGGTCGGGGTGGCCGGGGCGGTGCTGCCCGCGGGGAGCGCGGGGGCGGCCGGACGGGACCGGGCGGGGCGGGGCGAGGCCGCGCGGGGCAAGGCCGGGCAAGGTGCGGCCACGGGGAGCGGCGGGCGCCGGGGGCTGGCCCGCCGGGGTGTCGTCTACACCCTGGTCGCCGGGGAGACACCGGCCACCGCGTGGAGCGCCGAACGGATGCGCGCGGACCTCCGGGCCATCCGCGACGACCTGCACGCCGACACCGTCGACGTCACCGGCGACGGCGTGGAGCGCCTCACCGCCACCGCCGTCGAGGCCGCCGAGCTCGGACTGCACGTATGGCTCCAGCCGACCCTCGGCGACGTCCCGGAGCGGGACATCCTGGAGCACCTCGCCGAGACCGGCCGGTTCGCGGAGCGGCTGCGCCGGCAGGGCGCGAGCGTCGAGCTCAGCGTGGGCTGCGAGTTCTGGCTGTTCGTACCCGGGATCATCCCCGGCGACGACGTCTTCGAGCGCATCGCGAACCTCCAGAACGGCACCGTCGACTGGGCGGCGATGCAGGCCCGCCTCACCCGCTTCACCGCGAAGGCGGCGGCGCTCGGCCGCAAGGTCTTCCACGGCCGCCTCAGCTACGCCTCCGCCCCGGACATCGACGACGTCGACTGGAACCTCTTCGACGTCGTGGGCATCGACTACTACTCGTTCTTCCCCCGACGAGCCGACTACGTACGGGAGTTGAAGCAGTACCAGCGCTGGGGCAAGCCCGTCGCCATCACCGAGTTCGGCACCTGCACCTTCCGCGGGGCCCCCGAGGCGGGCGGCATGGGCTGGGACATCGTCGACTACGGCAAGACCCCGCCGGAGATCAAGGACCCGCTCCCGGTCCGCAGCGAACGCGTCCAGGCCGCCTACCTCACCGACCTGCTGGACGTCTTCGAGTCGATGAACCTGTACGCCGCGATGGTGTTCGAGTTCCTCACCGCCGACTCCCCGCACCGCCCCGGCGACCCCCGCCACGACCTCGACATGGCGAGCTACGGCATCGCCAAGGCGATCCAGGACCGCCCCGGCGACCCGGACACCGGCTGGCACTGGGAGCCCAAGGCGGCGTTCCACGCGGTGGCCCGGGCCTACCGCCGGGCCGGTCAGCGGCAGTAGGTGTCGGTGGCGGGACGCTCGCCGGTGGCCAGGAACCGCGACACGATCCGGTCGCCGCACGCGTTGCCGTTGTCCAGATAGGCGTCGTGGCCCGTGGAGTTCACGGTGACCATGACGGCGCGCCGGCCGAGGGCCTCGCGGAGCTTCAGGGCGCCGCTCACGGGGGTGGCGACGTCCCGTTCGTTCTGCACCATCAGGACGGTGGACGGCCCTCGGTCGGTGATCGTCACCGGCAGCTCCTTCGGCGCGTACGGCCAGGCGGCGCAGACCATCGCGTTGCGCGGCATGCCGGCGGTGAGCGGGTACTTGGCCCGGCTCTCGGCGACGCCCTTGCGGTACACGGCCGTCGACGCGGGCCAGGCGACGTCGTTGCACAGGGTCCCGGCGCCGACGGCGGTCACGTACTGCAGGACGGCGTCGGGCGGCGAGGCGGGCGCGGGCGGCAGGGTGCCGCTCTCGGCGGCCAGCATCAGCTCCGCCAGGGCGGGGAAGTCGTCCGGGTCGTAGAGGCTGTTCAGCATGGTCTGCCGCAGCACGTTGCCGTTCAGCTCCTCCGGGTTGGCCCCGGGCCACGGCATCGGCTCCCGGTCCAGCCGTTCGGCCAACTCCAGGAACAGCGGCCGCACTTCGGCGGCGCTCTCGGCGAGCCGGTACGGATTCCCGGGCTCCGCGGCCCACTTGGCGAACTCCGGGAAGGTGTCCTCGACGCCCTGCTCGTGCCCGGCGAGCCAGGCGCGGCTCACCATCGCCGGGTCCGGGTCGTCGTTGCTGTCCAGCACGAACCGGTCGGTGCGCCGCGGGAACAACTGGGCGTAGACGGACCCGACATACGTCCCGTACGACACTCCCCACGCGGAGATCTTCCGTTCGCCGAGCGCGGCCCGGAGCCGGTCGAGGTCGCGGGCCTCGTTGCGGGTGCTGATGTGCTGGAGCAGCTCACCGCCGTTCGCCGCGCAGGCGTCCGCCATCCGCCGGGCGGTGACCATGTTGGCGTCGACGGAGCCGTCGGCGGCGGGCCAGGGCCGCAGCCTGGACAGGGCGAGGTCGCCGTGGTCGAGGCCGCAGTCCACGGAGGTGGAGGGGGCGAGCCCGCGCGGGGCGAACCCGATTAGGTCGTAGGCGTCCCGTACCTCCCGCGGCAGCTTCTGTCCCTTCCCGGAAGGGTCGTTGAGGCTCGAACCGCCCGGCCCGCCCGGGATCAGGAACAGCGCCCCGCGCCGGGCGCCCGGGTTCTCGCTCGGGATCCGGGACACGGCGACGGAGATCTGCCGGCCGCCGGGATCGGCGTAGTCCATGGGGACCTCGAGGGTGGCGCACTGCTGACGGGGGTCGACCGTGGAGCCCGCGCACTTCGACCACTGAAGGGTGGGGGAGGCGGCGGTCGCGGTGAGCGGGGTGACGATCCCGAGAGTGACGGCGGTGGCGGCGACCAGGGCGGCGTTGCGCGTGATCTGCTTCATGGGAACGAGCCTCGCCGATCTTCGCGATCCGCCCCATCCGGCCAACTGCCCTGTCGATACGGGGGATTACCCCCGAGCAGGGGGAGGCACGGGAAATTCGGGCGACCCGGGGAAAGACACCGTGGAATCGTGACCGCGTGACCCTCCCCCTCACCACTCCCTACGACGACGATCGCGCCGCCTACTCCCGCGAGGCCCTGGCGCGCCTCGCCCTGTCCGCGCAGGCCGTGGAGACCGCGGCCGCCGCCCAGGCGCTGGTCGCGACACGCAACGACCCGGACACCGGCCCCGGCGGCCGGGTCAGCGAGGCGCTCGGGGCGGGACAGGCCGCGGAGCGCCTGCTGGCGCGGGCCGTCGTCTACGAGCGGGAGCGGGGAGCCTCCTGGGCGGAGATCGGGCGGTATCTCGGGACCGGCGCGGCGGAGGCCGAGGAGCGCTACGCCGCCGAGCTCGACGACTGGAGCGACGCCTTCGAGGTGCCGTACCGGCTGGATCCGACCGGACGCAAGCGCGTCCCGCGGCTTCCCCGGGGCGCCTACGACCCGCGGAGAACGGTGTGGGGGCTCGACCTCTGGGCCGGCCTGCACGTGACCACGGGCGACCGGCACGCCGTGAGCGGGGGACTGGCCCCGGGGGCGGCCCCCTGTCCCGTCCACCCGCCGCGTGAACTCGGCGGCGCCGTCCGCACCGAGAACCTCCGCACCTTCCTCGAAGTCCTCTCCGGCTACCTGCTGTACGAGTTCGACGACACCGACTGGGACACCGTCGCGCTCGGCCTGGAGTCCACCGACGACGAGGTCGCCGACCGGTACGACTATCCGCTGGAGGGCGGCCTGCACGCGGTGCGGGTGAGCCTCGCCTTCTCCCGGCCCTTCCCGGAGGACGACGACGGTGCGCCCGACACCGTGTCCGTGCTGGTCACCGGGTCCGCCGACGCCGAACTGGGGCTGCGCGTCGACACGCTGATCACTGCGTTGGGCTACTGGCCGCAGTCTTCGTGAACCCGTCTCAACCCCCGGGTTCCGCGCCGTACTTGCAGTGCACAGACTCCTGCCGAGTGTAGGAGCTGAGAGTCACGCCGTAGGTGAGAAGCGTGAAACTCGAAAGGCGCGGGGAGCCAGGTGACGGTGACGAAAGAGGAGCGGACATGAAACCCCCCGTCGGAAGCCATGTGGTGGACACCCGCAGCGGAAAGGTCGGCATCGTCATGGGGCACGAAGGGCCGTACGTGCAACTCAGACCGTACGGCGGCGGCAAGGAGTGGGACGCGACTCCCGACAGCGTCCGCCGCGCCACCCCCGCCGAGCGCCTCAGCGCCGCGACCGCCTATGCCAACGCACGCAGCCGGGGCGAGGTGCCTTGACGCCCGTGTCGTAGGGTGCGGGCGCATGGGCCTGTGGAGGATACGGAGATGGACGAAGCCGAGGGCGACCAGCCGCTGCCCCGTCCCGCTCACCACGCATCAACTCTGGATGGTGTCGCTGAGCGCCCCCGTCAGCCGGGACCGGGACGCCTCGCGGACCACCCTGTACCCGTTCGAGCGGCTCGATGACGACCGTGCCCGCAGCTGGCTGGCCGACCAGTGGGAGATCACCTCGCGGGACGAGCTGGCCGACCGGCTCGACGAGCTGTCCCAGTCCGGCTACCGGGCGCGGGCCCAGCAGCTCCTCGGGGTCTCACCGCTCGCCTGGGACGCGGCGCTGTACGTCGACATCTCCCGGCGCGGATTCGCCTGCGGCATGATCACCGAGGGCGAGGCCTGGACCGCCCTGAAGAACATCGTGCCGGCGGTGGTGTCCGCGTACGCCTCCTGGCAGGAGTACGCCGACCACTATCTGCTGGGGCGGAAGGTGTGGCAGGACCGGCTGGCGGGGACCGCCGACGCACCCGCCCCGCAGGCGACCGCCGACGCCCACCTCCGCGCCCTCCTCGACCCCGGCAACCGAGCCAGCCCCTGGAACCTCGCCCCCTGGGACACCATCAGCCACCCCGACCGGGCCCGCTGACCCCCGCGGGTACGGGAGAATGAACCCATGAGCCTGTTCCGTGATGACGGCATCGTGCTGCGCACCCAGAAGCTGGGTGAGGCGGACCGCATCATCACCCTGCTCACCCGCGGTCACGGACGGGTCCGGGCCGTCGCCCGGGGTGTCCGGCGCACCAAGTCCAAGTTCGGGGCGCGGCTCGAGCCGTTCTCCCATGTCGACGTGCAGTTCTTCGCGCGCGGCAGCGAGCTGGTCGGGCGCGGGCTGCCGCTGTGCACGCAGAGCGAGACCATCGCGCCGTACGGCGGCGGGATCGTCAGCGACTACGCGCGCTACACCGCCGGGACGGCCATGCTGGAGACCGCCGAGCGGTTCACCGACCACGAGGGCGAGCCCGCCGTCCAGCAGTACCTGCTGCTCGTCGGCGCCCTGCGCACGCTCGCGAACGGCGAGCACGCCCCGCACCTCGTGCTCGACGCCTTCCTGCTGCGCTCCCTCGCCGTCAACGGGTACGCCCCGAGCTTCAACGACTGCGCCAAGTGCGGGCTGCCCGGGCCGAACCGGTTCTTCTCGGTCGGTTCGGGCGGTTCCGTCTGCGTGGACTGCCGGGTGCCGGGCAGCGTCGTACCCTCGCCGCGGACCCTGGAACTCCTCGGCGCGCTGCTTACGGGAGACTGGGAGACCGCGGACGCGAGCGAGCCGCGGTACGTGCGGGAGGGCAGCGGGCTGGTCTCCGCCTATCTGCACTGGCATCTGGAACGCGGACTCCGCTCGCTGCGTTACGTAGAGAAGTAAGCCGAAGAGGAATCGAGAAAGCACATGGTCGTAGGCCGGCTGTTGGGGCGCCAGCGCCGCGAGTACAAGTGGCCGGAGCCGCACCCGTCCGGGGCCCGTGCGCCGAAGCTGCCCGGTGAGCTCGTCCCCAAGCACGTGGCGATCGTCATGGACGGGAACGGCCGATGGGCCAAGGAGCGCGGCCTGCCGCGCACCGAGGGCCACAAGGTCGGCGCCGAGCGTGTCCTCGACGTGCTTCAGGGCGCGGTCGAGATCGGCGTCGGCGCCATCTCGCTGTACGCCTTCTCCACCGAGAACTGGAAGCGCTCGCCCGACGAGGTCCGCTTCCTGATGAACTTCAACCGCGACTTCATCCGCAAGACCCGCGACACCCTCGACGAGCTCGGTATCCGGGTGCGCTGGGTGGGCCGGATGCCCAAGCTGTGGAAGTCGGTCGCCAAGGAGCTCCAGGTCGCCCAGGAGCAGACCAAGGACAACGACCGGCTCACGCTGTACTTCTGCATGAACTACGGCGGCCGCGCCGAGATCGCCGACGCCGCGCAGGCCCTCGCCGAGGACGTCCGCGCCGGGCGGCTCGACCCGTCCAAGGTGACCGAGAAGACCTTCGCCAAGTACCTGTACTACCCGGACATGCCGGACGTGGACCTGTTCCTGCGCCCCAGCGGCGAGCAGCGCACCTCCAACTACCTGCTGTGGCAGAGCGCGTACGCCGAGATGGTCTTCCAGGACGTCCTGTGGCCGGATTTCGACCGCCGCGACCTGTGGCGGGCGTGTGTGGAGTTCGCCTCCCGGGACCGCCGCTTCGGTGGCGCGATCCCGAACGAGGAACTCTTGGCCATGCAGGGAAGGACTGCTGACCAGCAGGCCACCTCGTAGTCCCCGAGCGTTCATCCGGGCCGTCGACGCTGCGGGAGATCACCTCCGGTCTCCCGCTCGTTGAAACGGCCCGCACATGAAACGCGTCACCCCCGCCCTCGCCCTCGGCGCCCTGGTCCTCACCGCGCTGCCCGCCCACGCCGCCGGGAACCAGCACCTGGCGCACCGCGACAGCTACGGCACGAAGGCCACGTACGCGCCCGCGCGGAGTGCGCACTCCTACGCGCGGCCGCCCGCCGGCTTCACCCCGGTGTTCACGGAGAACGTCTCGCGGCACGGCTCCCGCTCCGCCACCGACAGCGAGGACGGCGACCTGATCCTCGCCCTGTGGGACAAGGCCGAGGCGGCGGGCGGACTCACCGGGAAGGGCGAGGAGTTCGGACCCCGGGTGCGCGCCCTCCAGGCCGCCATGGCGAAGGTCGGCTACGGCAACCTGAGCGGGCGCGGCAAGGAGGAGATCCACGACACCGCGGTCCGCGCGGCCGAGCGGCTCCCCTCGCTGTTCTCCAAGATCGCCGCCGACGGCGAGAAGATCGACGTCGTCAGCTCCGGACAGGGCCGGGCCGTCGACAGCGCGAACATCTACGCGAGCGGTCTCACCGACACCGACCCGGCGCTCAAGCCCCTCGTCGGCGCGACCCGCACCGACAAGGACCTCCTCTACTTCCACAAGGCGGCCGGCGGCGCCGCGTACCGTGACTACATCGCGAACGACCAGCGCCTGGCGAGCACCCTCGCGTCGATCACCGACCAGCCGAAGACCCACCAGGCCGCCACCAGTGTGCTGCGCCGGCTCTTCAAGACCGACTTCGTGGCCGGGATCGGTGCCAGCGACCGGATCGCCGCCGCGACCGCCGTCTACAACCTGTACGCCATCGCCCCCGCGATGAGCGAGGAGAGCCCCGACGGCAGGGGCTGGGGCATGGAGCGGTACATCTCGCGCTCCGACGCCGCCTGGTTCGGGTACCTCGGTGACGCCGAGGACTTCTACGAGAAGGGCCCCGGCTTCGCCGGCAGCGACATCACGTACAAGATGGCGGACGTCCTGCTGGACGACTTCTTCCGGCAGGTCGAGGCCAAGAAGGCCGGCACCAGCACCCTCGGCGCCGAACTCCGCTTCACCCACGCCGAGGAGATCATCCCGCTGGCCGCCCTGATGGGCCTGCCCGGCAGCACCCGGGGCGTGACCGAGGCCGAGCCGTACACCTACGCCGACAACCCCTGGCGCGGCGCGTCCGTCGCCCCGCTCGGCTCCAACATCCAGTGGGACGTCTACGAGAAGAACGGCCGCTACCTGGTCCGCATGCTCTACAACGAGAAGGAGACGGCCTTCAAGGCCGCCTGCCACCCGATCGAGAAGGGCAGCAAGTTCTACGACCTGGACGAACTGGAGCGCTGCTTCGGGCGGGCGTAGCTACTTCGTCGCCGTCGCGCAGTCCGCGCAGGTGCCGAAGATCTCCACCGTGTGCGCCACGTTGACGAACCCGTGCTCCGCCGCGATCGCCTCGGCCCACTTCTCCACCGCGGGGCCCTCCACCTCGACGGCCTTGCCGCAGACGCGGCAGACGAGGTGATGGTGGTGGTCGCCGGTGGAGCAGCGGCGGTAGACGGACTCGCCGTCGGAGGTACGCAGGACGTCGACCTCGCCGGCGTCGGCGAGGGACTGAAGCGTGCGGTACACCGTGGTCAGGCCGACCGAGTCGCCCTTGTGCTTGAGCATGTCGTGGAGGTCCTGCGCACTGCGGAACTCGTCGACCTCGTCGAGCGCCGCCGCCACGGCGGCCCGCTGCCGGGTCGAGCGGCCCTTCACGGGCGGTCCAGCGGTCGTCACCGTTCCTCCTTCTATGGCTCGATCGCCTCCGGGACGCCTTGTGCCGGTGTCGAGTCCACGACCGTGCTCAGCCCTTCGGGCCTCCGCGCGCTCGCGGCTCGCCTCCGGCGCGCCCCTGCGGCTCTCTCGCGCCTCACGTCTGCACTTGCCGGGCCATTGTGCCAGTCCGGCCTGTGCCGAGTCAGACGCCGACCTTCCCGGTCGACTCCCGGCTGGCCGGAATCGTGCACTCCGCCGGGTCGCCGCCGGGCTGCGCGGCGGCCGCCTGACGGGCCCGGCGCCGGGCCAGCGGGGTCGCCAGCGCGGTGAGAACGATGAACGCGCCGATGGTCAGCAGCACGATCGTCGCGCCGGGCGGGACGTCCTGGTAGTACGAGGTCACCGTGCCGCCGATGGTCACCGCGACACCGATCGCCACGGCGATCGCGAAGGTCGCCGCGAAACTCCGGCTGAGCTGCTGCGCCGCCGCCACCGGCACCACCATCAGCGCCGACACCAGCAGCAGGCCCACGACCCGCATGGCCACCGTCACCGTCACGGCCGCCGTGATCGCGGTGAGCAGGTTCAGGGCGCGCACCGGCAGCCCGGTCACGCGCGCGAACTCCTCGTCCTGGCTGACCGCGAAGAGCTGCCGGCGCAGCCCGAGCGTGACCAACACCACGAAGGCCGCGAGCACACAGATCGCCGTCACGTCGTCCTGCGAGACCGTGGAGAGCGATCCGAAGAGGTACGAGGTGAGGTTCGCGTTGGAGCCCGTCGGCGCGAGGTTGATGAACATCACGCCGCCGGCCATACCGCCGTAGAAGAGCATGGCGAGGGCGATGTCGCCGCGGGTGCGGCCGAACCAGCGGATCAGTTCCATGAGGACCGCGCCGAGGATGGAGACGATCGTCGCCATCCACACCGGCGACCAGTTCAGCAGGAAGCCGAGGCCGACGCCGGTCATCGCGACATGGCCGATGCCGTCGCCCATCAGGGCCTGGCGGCGCTGGACCAGGTAGATGCCGATCGCGGGGGCCGTGATGCCGACGAGGACGGCGGCGAGCAGGGCCCGCTGCATGAAGGCGTAGTTCAGGAATTCCATCAGCTCAGCAGTCCCGTCCGGATCGGTTCGGCGTCGTGAGCCGCGTGCGGGTGTACGTGGTCGTGGCCGGGCAGCGCGTGCTGGCCGACGGCCTTCGGGGGCGGCCCGTCGTGCAGGACGCAGCCGTCGCGGAGCACCACCGCGCGGTCGATGAGCGGCTCCAGGGGGCCCAGCTCGTGGAGGACCAGCAGCACGGTCGTGCCGTGCGCGACCTGCTCGCGCAGGGTCTGGGCGAGCACCTCCTGGCTGGCGAGGTCGACGCCGGCCATCGGCTCGTCCATGATCAGCAGTTCGGGGGCGGAGGCCAGCGCGCGGGCGATCAGCACACGCTGGTGCTGGCCGCCGGAGAGGGCGTTCACGGAGTCCTTGGCGCGGTCCGCCATGCCGACCAGCTCCAGGGCGTGCCGTACGGCCGCGTGGTCGGCCTTGCGCAGCACACCGAAGCGGGCCTGGGAGAGCCGCCCGGAGGAGACGATCTCGGTCACCGTGGCGGGCACGCCGCCCGCGGCCGTGGTGCGCTGCGGGACGTACCCCACCCGCCGCCAGTCGCGGAACCGGCGCCTGGAGGTGCCGAACAACTCGATCTCGCCGGCCGCGACCGGCACCTGGCCGATGACGCTGCGCACGGCCGTCGACTTGCCCGAGCCGTTGGCGCCGAGCAGCGCGACGACCTCACCGCGGTCCACGGTGAGGTCGATGCCGCGCAGGACGGGCCGCGAGCCCAGGTCGGCGCGGACACCGCGCATCGATATGACGGGCTCGCTCACCAGGGCCTCCGGATCGGTCATTTGGCGCCCAGTGCTGTCTTGAGCGCCGCGAGGTTGGACTCCATGACCTGGAAGTAGTCGTCGCCCTTGGACTTGTCGGTGATGCCCTCGAGCGGGTCGAGGACGTCCGTCTTCAGTCCCGCGTCCGAGGCGAGGGTCTTCGCGGTCTTGTCGGACACCAGTGTCTCGTAGAACACGGTGGTCACACCGTCGGCCTTGGCCTCGGTCTGGAGCTCCTTGATCCGGGCGGGGCTCGGCTCGCTGTCCGGGTCCAGGCCGGAGATGGCCTCCTGGGTGAGGCCGTAGCGCTCGGCGAGGTAGCCGAAGGCGGCGTGGTTGGTGAAGAAGACCTTGGTGGAGGTGTTCTCGAGCCCGTCCGCGAACCGCGTGTTCAGGCCGTCGAGCTTCTTCGTCAGGGCGGCGGCGTTCTTCTTGTAGTCGGCCGCGTGGTCCGGGTCGGCCTTCTCGAAGGCCTTGGCGACGCCCTCGGCGACCTCGCGGTACTTCACCGGGTCGAGCCAGATGTGCGGGTCGAGGGCGTGCTCCTCCTCGTCGGAGTGCTCCTCCTCGGCGCCGTGCTCGTGCTCGACGTCGCCGTGGTCCTCGAGCTTGGTCAGCGAGGCCGCGTCGATCTTGGTCTTGACCTCGGACTGGGAGACGGCCTTGTCGACGGCCGGCTGGAGGTTCTTGAGGTAGAGCACCGCGTCCATCTCGCCCAGCTCGGCGGTCTGCTTGGTGCTGAGCTCCAGGTCGTGCGGTTCCTGACCGGGCTCGGTGAGCGTGGTGACGTTCACATGGTCCCCGCCTATCTGCTCGGCGAGGTACTGCATCGGGTAGAACGACGCGACGACGTCGAACTTGTCCGTGTTGCCGGCCGCGGCGCTGTCGGTCGAGCAGGCGGACAGGGTGCCGAGGCCGAGAGCGGTGGCCGCCGCGATCGCGATCCCGGATATGTGGTGTCGTCGTACGTTCATGACACTCATTTTCAACAAATATGGAAACCGTTGTCAACAAACCGTGGTGGGAGGCCCCTGGGGGCCCATAGACCGAACCGATTTGATTGAGGGGCAGGCACCGCCGGTAATCTGAGGCATTCGCTCTGAAGCACTGCTCGATCGCACCGCTCGATCGCAGAGATGCTTCGTCGCCCGTCGTCGTAATGAAGAGAGCACCGTGGCCGCCGACAAGATCGACACCATCGTCAGCCTGAGCAAGCGCCGTGGCTTCGTATTCCCGTGCAGTGAGATCTACGGCGGCCAGAAGGCCGCCTGGGACTACGGACCGCTGGGTGTCGAGCTCAAGGAGAACCTCAAGCGCCAGTGGTGGCGCTACATGGTGACCTCGCGCGAGGACGTCGTCGGTATCGACTCGTCCGTGATCCTGGCCCCCGAGGTCTGGGTCGCCTCCGGCCACGTCGCCACCTTCTCGGACCCGCTCACCGAGTGCACCTCCTGCCACAAGCGGTACCGCGCCGACCACTTGGAGGAGGCCTACGAGGCCAAGCACAACCGCCTCCCGGAGAACGGCCTGGCGGACATCAACTGCCCCAACTGCGGCAACAAGGGCCAGTTCACCGAGCCCAAGCAGTTCTCGGGTCTGCTGTCGACGCACCTCGGCCCGACGCAGGACTCCGGCTCGATCGCGTACCTGCGCCCGGAGACCGCACAGGGAATCTTCACCAACTTCTCGCAGGTGCAGACCACTTCGCGCCGCAAGCCGCCGTTCGGCATCGCCCAGATGGGCAAGTCGTTCCGCAACGAGATCACGCCCGGCAACTTCATCTTCCGCACCCGTGAGTTCGAGCAGATGGAGATGGAGTTCTTCGTCAAGCCGGGCGAGGACGAGAAGTGGCAGGAGTACTGGATGGAGCAGCGCTGGAACTGGTACACCGGCCTGGGCCTGCGCGAGGAGAACATGCGGTGGTACGAGCACCCGAAGGAGAAGCTCTCCCACTACTCCAAGCGCACCGCTGACATCGAGTACCGCTTCCAGTTCGGCGGCAACGAGTGGGGCGAGCTCGAGGGCGTGGCCAACCGCACCGACTACGACCTCGGCGCCCACTCCAAGGCCTCCGGCCAGGACCTCTCCTACTTCGACCAGGAGGCCCAGGAGCGCTGGACGCCGTACGTCATCGAGCCGGCCGCCGGTGTCGGCCGCGCGATGCTGGCCTTCCTGCTCGACGCCTACGTCGAGGACGAGGCCCCCAACGCCAAGGGCAAGCTGGAGAAGCGCACAGTGCTGCGCCTCGACCCGCGACTGTCCCCGGTGAAGGTCGCGGTCCTCCCGCTCTCCCGCAACCCGGAGCTGTCCCCGAAGGCCAAGGGCCTCGCCCAGGCGCTGCGCCAGCACTGGAACATCGAGTTCGACGACGCCGGTGCCATCGGCCGCCGCTACCGCCGCCAGGACGAGATCGGTACGCCGTTCTGTGTGACCGTCGACTTCGACACCCTCGAGGACAACGCGGTCACGGTCCGCGAGCGCGACTCGATGAAGCAGGAGCGCGTCTCCCTGGACCAGATCGAGGGCTACCTCGCCAGCCGCCTCATCGGCTGCTAGTCACCAAGGGTTCACGAAAACCCCGGTTCCGTAACAGACGTAACGGAACCGGGGTTTCGCCCATCCAGGGCGCAATCGCCTCCGAAGAGGTGGACATGCGCGGCCCGCAGGGGGTCGTGCGGTCTCTCACGGGGGCATTCATGCGCAAGCAAGCAGTCATCGGTGTGGCCACGCTCGCTCTGGCCGTCGGCACGGTCGGCTATGTGGCGGCGAACGACCAGGGCGAGTCCCCCTCGGGGATCTCCACCCAGTCCGGTGTCGCGGGCGGGCTGCCCGGCGCCGCGGGCGACCGCCTCAACGCGATCGGCCTCACCGGCGGTCAGCGTCTCGTCAGCTTCCGCGTCGACCGCCCGGGCCGCACCCTCCCGCTCGGCAAGGTCAGCGGCCTCAAGGGCGACAGCAGCCTGATCGGCATCGACTACCGCGTCCAGAACGGCAAGTTGTACGGCGTCGGCGACCGGGGCGGCATCTACACGATCCGCGAGATCGGCGCCAAGGCCACCAAGGTCTCGCAGCTGAGCGTGGCCCTTCAGGGCAAGAGCTTCGGCGTCGACTTCAACCCGGCCGCCAACCGGCTCCGCGTCATCAGCGACACCGGCCAGAACCTCCGCCACAACATCGACGACCCGGCCGGCGCTCCCGCGGCGGGCACGACCGCCACCGACGGCACGCTCACCAACCCGCCGGTCCCGCCCGCGACCACCGGCGCCACCGCGACGGGCGTGACCGGGGCGGCGTACACGAACAACGACCTGAACGCCGGGACGGCCACCACCCTGTTCGACCTCGACACCGCCCAGGACCGGGTCTCCGTGCAGTCCCCGGCCAACGCGGGCAACCTCGCCCCGACCGGGCAGCTGGGGGCCGACCTGCCGGCCGACTCCGGCTTCGACATCTACAGTTCGGCGAACACCGGCACCAACTCCGCCTACGCGGTGACGGGTTCACGTGCCTTCCGGGTCGACCTGCTGAGCGGCCGGGCCACGGCCACCGGCTCCTTCCCGAAGGGATGGCAGGTGGTCGACCTGGCGCTTCCGCTGAAGCAGGGCTGAGTGGTCCCCGTGCCGGCCGGTCGATTGGCCCTGTAACCGGTGGTGCGGCCACGGCAGGGTGAACGGCATGAGCCTCGCGTTCCTGCTGACCACCCTCGTCGTGGTCGCCACTCCCGGTACCGGTGTCGTCTACACCCTCGCGGCGGGCCTGTCGCGGGGGCGGCGGGCGAGTGTCGTCGCGGCGTTCGGCTGCACCCTCGGGATCGTGCCGCACATGGTGGCGGCGATCACCGGAGCGGCGGCGCTGCTCCACACGAGCGCGACGGCGTTCCAGGTCCTGAAGTACGCCGGTGTCGCCTATCTGCTGTGGATGGCGTGGGCGACACTGCGGGACCGTGAGGCGATAGCCGTCGAGGGGGACACCGCCCCCGTGTCCGCGGGGCGGGTCATCGTGCGGGCCGTGCTGATCAATGTCCTCAACCCCAAGCTGACGATCTTCTTCTTCGCGTTCCTGCCGCAGTTCGTGCCGTCGGGACAGTCGGGCGCGGTGCCTCGGATGCTGGTGCTGAGCGGGGTGTTCATGCTGGCGACCTTCGTGGTCTTCGCCGCGTACGGGGTGCTCGCGGCGTCGGTCCGCCGGCAGGTGATCTCACGCCCGCGGGTGATGGCATGGCTGCGGCGGAGCTTCGCGGGGTCGTTCGTCCTGCTCGGGGCGAAGCTGGCTACGACCCAGGCGTGACGGCCGAGGAACGATCGACCGGCGGGTGCGTCACGAGCTTCGTCCGGCTGCCCGCGAAGGCGGTCCTGAACTCCCGCGCGTCGATGTCGCGCCGCGCGAAGAGGCCGCGCTTGTCGACGTGGAAGACGAGGCGGTCGTAGGAGTCGACGACCTCGGAGAGACCGCCGTTGTGGAAGACGTCGCCCAGGGCGTGACCGCTGCGGCCCACGAAGTCGGGCAGCCCGCAGGGGCCGGTGATCGCCTCGACGAAGTCGTCGACCGTCTCGATCAGCCGGCCGCGCAGGTCGACCACGAGCTCCCGGGGCTCCCTCTTCTTCGGCACGGCCGCACCGTAGCCCCGCGGAACCCGGCCCCGGTACGGGTTTTCGTCACGCCGGACCGGGGTCCACCGTCGCCTGGTGTTCCTCCGCCAGGTGTTCCTCCGCCTTCAACCACGGCAGGAACTGCGCGTTCTTGCGCCAGCCGCAGGTGTCGCATCTGATCGTGCGCTGGGCGCCCTTGCGCTGCACCTGGACGACGTGTTCGCGTCCGTGCTGGTCCCAGCGGCTCACCTTGCTCGTGTTGATCTGCAACATGGCCTCGCCTCCGGCTAGGAGTGTGCAGCAAGACCAACATCAACAGGGGTATCTTCACGGCACGTTCGTCGTTCCTTGAACTGCCTCAGCCGACCGTCCGGGGCAACCGCAGGCTCAGCAGCCCCGTGAGGGCCACGCCCGCCAACTGCACCAGCAGCGTCGTCACCAGCGCGTCCCGCATGCCCAACCCCGGGATCAGGGACAGGAACAGGGTGCCGAGGGTGGCCACACCCAGGGCCAGGGCGGACTGCTGGGTGGTCACCATGACCCCGCTGCCCACCCCGGCCCGCGCGGTCGGTATCTCGGAGAGCACGATCCGGAAGATCACCGGGAGTTGGAGGGCCTGCCCGGCACCGGCGATCGCCGCTCCCGGCAGCAGTTCCAGCAGACCGAGGTCCGGCCAGGACCGCCACGCCGCCAGTGCCATCAGCCCCACGCCGACCGCCTGGATCCCGGCGCCCACCGTGACCACCCGTGTCCCGTACTTCGCCACCAGCCGCGGTCCCGCGAGCGAGACGAAGAAGAACGTCACCGCCATCGGCGCCAGCGCGAGCCCCGCCCGGACCGGGCCGAGGCCCGCACCCCGCTGCAACGCCACCGCGATCACGAACATGAAGCCGCTGAAGCCGATGGAGAACGGCACGATCATCACCAGCCCGCGCCGCAGCGACACCAGCCGGAACAGGCTCGGCGGCACCAGCGGCGTACGGCCCCGCCGGTCCGCGCCGCGCTCCACCGCCCAGAACGCCGCCGCCACGAACGGGAACGCCGCCAGCGACAGCCACGTCCACAGCGGCCAGCCCGCCGAGCGGCCCTCGGTCAGAGGGGCCAGCAGGGTCAGCAGGGAAAGGCCCAGCAGGACCGTGCCCGGGCCGTCCACCGGCTCCGGGTGCTGGGAGCGGGTCTCGGGCACCGCGCGGGCGGCCAGGAACAGGCCCACGAGGACGACCGGGACGTTCACCAGGAACACCGAGCGCCAGCCCGTACCCGCGATGTCGGCGGCGACCAGCACCCCGCCCAGGATCTGGCCCGCCACCATCGACAGGCCGGCCGTCGCGCCGTACAGGCCCATCGCCTTCGCGCGCCGCTGGCCCGAGGTCGCCGCCTGGATCGTGGCCAGTACCTGCGGCAGCATCGCCGCGGACGCCGCGCCCTGGGCGATCCGGGCCGCGACCAGGGTCCACGCGGTGGGTGCGAGCCCGCAGGCCAGCGAGGTCAGGCCGAAGGCCGCCATACCGCCGAGGAAGAGCCGGCGGCGGCCGAAGAGATCGCCGAGCCGGCCGCCGAGGACGAGGAGGACGGCGTACGCCAACCCGTAGCCGGAGACGACGAGTTCGAGGACCGATTCGCTCGCCGCGAGGTCCCGGCCGATGGTGGGCAGGGCGACGTTCACGATGAAGAAGTCGATGAGGGGCAGTGCCGCGCCGAGCAGCACGGTGAAGAGTCCGAGAGCGCCGAGCACGGGTGGCGCGCTCGCGGTGCGGACCTGGCGTGAGGTGGTGATGTCGGTGGTCACACGAACCAGCTTCCGCCTACCCTCAGACGGGTACCAGAGTGTGTTCATCCTGGTAGTAGGAGTACCTGGCAACAGGGTCCGATGGGCGGCACGCTGGAGGCATGACGACGATGGTCCAGGAGACGACGGCGGCCCCCGCGGACATCCGGCGGCACGAGCTCGCCGCCTTTCTGCGGCACCGCCGCGAGCACATCACCCCCGAGCAGGTCGGCCTGCCCCGCGGCCGCAGGCGCCGCACCCCCGGACTGCGCCGCGAGGAGGTCGCCCACCTCTCCGCGGTCGGCGTCACCTGGTACACCTGGCTGGAGCAGGCCCGGGACATCCAGGTCTCCGTACAGGTCCTGGACGCCCTCGCCCGCACCCTGCTGCTCGACCCGAGCGAGCGGGCCCACCTCTTCCAGCTCGCCGGGGCGGCTGACCCCACACCGGCCACCAGCTGCCCGTCGATCACGCCCGCGCTGCGCGAGATGCTCCGGCAGCTGGAGCCGATCCCGGCCTGTGTGCAGAACAGCCGCTACGACATCCTCGCCCACAACCGCACCTACGGCCTGCTCCTGTGCGACCTGGACGCGGTGCCGCCCGAGGACCTCAACTGCATGGTCCTGTGCTACACCAACGAGGACTGGGCCCGGTCGATCGTGCACCTGGAGGAGACCCGCCGGCTCATGGCCGCCCGGCTGCGCGCCGCCATGGCGAACCATCTCGCCGAGCCGGCCTGGAAGATGCTGCTGAAGCGGCTGCGCGCGGAGTCCCCGGAGTTCTGCGAGGCCTGGGACCGGCACGAGGTGGTCGCCCACCGCACCAAGCGCAAGGAGTTCCTCAACCCCTACGTCGGCCGCGTCTCGGTCATCCACACCGACCTGTGGCTCGGCCCGGACCTGGGCCCCCGCATGGTGACGTACACCCCGGCGGACGAGGAGTCCCGGGAACGCCTGGAGAAGCTGCACGCGATCGCGGTCGCACGGTCCGAGTGACGCGATGGCGTCCCGCCGGGTGGTGCAGCCGATCAGAGCGCCGGAATCCGCGGGTCGGGGACGGTGGTTCCGGCAGACGGCGTCCGACTCTCCCCGGCGGGAAGACTCGTGGACGGCGCGGCTCCGAAGATCGTCAGGGCCCTCGTACCGAGACGCGTAACGCTTGATCCCCTGCACCACGACACGGGACACGACCTCTGACGCACCGGCGCCGCCGGACTAAGCCCCGACCTCGGCAGCCTCGCGCACCTCGGCCGACTCCAGCCGTTCGGCGGTGCGCAGCGCGGTCCGGCGGGCCCAAGCCCCGCTCGTCACAGCCCCCAGCACCAGTACCGCGAACCCGCACCCGGCGATGATCCACCAGGCCGGTACCGAGGCGGAGACGAACGTGTCGGCGTACGAGGCCGAGCCCACACCTGCCACCAGCACCGCGCCGATCACCGCGACCCCGAGGGTCTGCCCCAGCTGCCGGCTGGTGGAGGCGACCGCGGCCGCGACCCCCGCCTGCGCCCGGGGCATCCCCGACACCGCTGTGTTGGTGATCGGCGCGTTCACGAACCCGAACCCGATGCCGAACAGCACGTACCCGATCAGCAGCGTGACATCGGAGGTCTCCGCGTCGAACGCGGCGAACAGCACCCCGCTCGCGGTGATCGACACCCCGGCCACCAGCAGCGGCAGCCGCGGCCCGTGCCGGCCGACCAGCCGCCCGGAGAGCGGGGCGCACAGGAACGTCGGCGCCGCGATCGGCAGCATCCACAGACCGGCGTGCAGCGCGTCCAGCCCGCGGACGTTCTGGAGGTACAGCGTCGACAGGAACAGGAAGCCGCCCAGCGCCGCGAACGCGCTGACCGCGATCACCGTGGCCCCGCTGAACGGCGCCGACCGGAAGAACCGCAGATCGATCAGCGGTTCGGTGCGCCGGGGCTCGTACACCAGCAGCCCGATCAGCGCGGCCAGCGCCAGCACGGCGTACGGCAGGACCGAGCCGAAGCCGGTGTTCGGGGCCTCGATGATCGCGTACGTCAGTGAGCCGAACAGCGCGATCACCAGGAGCTGGCCGACCGGGTCGGGGCGGCGGGCCTTGGGGGCGCGGGACTCGGGGACGAAGCGGAGGGTGAGCAGGAGGGCGGCGAGGCCGACCGGGAGGTTGATCCAGAAGATCGAGCGCCAGCCGACGGAGTCCACGAGCAGACCGCCCACGACCGGGCCCGCCGCCATGGAGATGCCGACGACCGCGCCCCACGCCCCGATGGCGCTGGCCCGCTCGCGGGGGTCCGTGAAGGTGTTGGTGATGATCGACATGGCGACCGGGTTGAGCATCGAGCCGCCCACCGCCTGGACCATGCGGAAGGCGATCAGCGCGTCCAGGTTCGGGGCGAGCGAGCACAGCACCGAGCCGATGGTGAAGACGATCAGGCCCGCGACGAAGACCCGCTTGCGGCCGAGCCGGTCGGCCGTGGAGCCGGCCAGCATCAGCAGCGAGGCGAGCACCAGGGTGTACGCGTCGATGGTCCACTGCATGCCCGAGGTACTGGCGTGGAGGTCGTGCTGCATGGACGGCAGGGCGACGTTCAGGACGGTGTTGTCGAGGCTGACGATCAGCAGGCTCATGCAGCAGATCGCGAGGACCAGCAGGCGCCGGCGGAAGCTGAGCTCGGGCATGGCGTCATCGTACGCCGGTATCGATAGTGCGTCTAACTAATGGTAGCTACAAGATCAGTCGGCGGGGCATCGGTCGCCGTACGCCACAATGGGGGAATGCCCACGACCGCGCCCACCTCGAACACGACCCTCCGGATCGGCCCGCACACCGTGCAGCCGCCCGTCGTCCTGGCCCCGATGGCCGGGATCACCAACGCGCCCTTCCGCACCCTGTGCCGGGAGTTCAGCGGGGGCAAGGGGCTGTTCGTGAGCGAGATGATCACGACCCGGGCGCTGGTCGAGCGCAACGAGAAGACCATGCAGCTGATCCACTTCGACGCGACCGAGAAGCCGCGCTCGATCCAGCTGTACGGCGTCGACCCGGCGACCGTCGGCAAGGCCGTCCGCATGATCGCGGAGGAGGACCTCGCCGACCACATCGACCTCAACTTCGGCTGCCCCGTGCCGAAGGTGACGCGCAAGGGCGGCGGCTCGGCGCTGCCGTACAAGCGGAACCTGCTGCGGGCGATCCTGCGCGAGGCGGTGAGCGGCGCCGGGGACCTCCCCGTCACGATGAAGATGCGCAAGGGCATCGACGACGACCACATCACGTTCCTCGACGCGGGCCGGATCGCGGTCGAGGAGGGCGTCACGGCGATCGCCCTGCACGGCCGTACGGCCGCCCAGCACTACGGCGGCACGGCGGACTGGGACGCGATCGCCCGCCTCAAGGAGCACGTCCCGGAGATCCCCGTGCTCGGCAACGGTGACATCTGGTCGGCCGAGGACGCGCTGCGGATGGTGCGCGAGACCGGGTGCGACGGGGTCGTCGTGGGCCGTGGCTGCCTGGGCCGCCCGTGGCTGTTCGCGGACCTGGTCGCGGCGTTCGAGGGCCGCACCGAGGACATCGCCCGGCCCTCCCTCCGCGAGGTCGCCGACGTCATGGTCCGCCACGCGACCCTCCTCGGCGAGTGGATCGGCGACGAGGCCCGCGGCGTCATCGACTTCCGCAAGCACGTGGCCTGGTACCTCAAGGGCTTCGCCGTCGGCTCGGAGATGCGCAAGCGCCTCGCGATCACCTCGTCCCTGGCCGAACTCCGCTCCGGTCTCGACGAGCTGGACCTCGACCAGCCCTGGCCGACCGGCGCGGACGGCCCCCGCGGCCGCACCTCCGGCAACAACAGGGTCGTCCTGCCGGACGGCTGGCTGAAGGACCCCTACGACTGCGCCGGCATCAGCGAGGACGCGGAACTCGACACGTCGGGCGGCTGAGGCACCCTCGACAGCGCCACGGGCCGACCCGACACTGGGCGGCATGGGGGACAGCGCGGTGTGGGTCGCGGCCTTCACCGGCGCTACGGCGGTGCTGGCGAGCTGGGTGACCAACCTCGGGAACGTGCGTGCCGCGAGAGCGCAGGCGGAGGCGTCGGCGCGGGCCCAACTGCGCGGCCGGGTCCGTGAGGTGCGCCGGGCGGCCTACCTGGACTTCATGGAACAGGCCCATGTCACCGGCGAGTTGTACTGGCAGGTCGGCTTCGACCTGGAAGTGCTCACCGACGCGGAGCGGCTCGCGGTGCGCCTCCACGACCTGCGCGCGGAGCTGCGGAGCGCCTACGACCCGCTGATGCGCAGTGCCCGGGTCGTGGTCCTCGAGGGCCCCGGCGACGCCGCCGAGGCTGCCGAAGCCGTACTGCGGGCGGTCGCGGACACCAACCGCACGCTGTGGCGGATCTCGCTCGGCGAGCCGGAGGCGCGAGCCCGCTTCGCCGCGGGACAACAGGACTTCACCGAGCGCCTGGAGCACTTCGTCGGGGTGGCGCGGGAGGCGATGCAGTCCCCGTGACCGTCAGTCCTTCGACGGGTGCGGGGTCGAGCCGTACGCCGTCAAGAAGCGGTCGCGGAAGGAACTCATCTTCCAGACCGGGGCGTCGCGGTCCGGCTTCAGGCCGTCGGTCCAGTTCCAGTTCGCCACCTTGTCCAGGACCTTCGGGTCCTTCGCCACGATCGACACGGGGACGTCCCGGCTGGCGTGGTCGCCGCTCACGCGGGCGATGGGCTGGTGGTCGCCGAGGAAGACGAGGACGGTGTCGTCGGTGCCGTAGCGCTCCAGCCACTGGGTCAGGGCCGTCACCGAGTACTGGATCGACTTGCCGTACTCCTCACGGGACTTGGTCGAGTCGGTGACGATGTCGCCGGGCTTTTTGCCGGCCTTCTGGATCGCGTCGAAGACCGAACCGTCGCCCAGGTCGTCCCAGTCGACCAGCTTCGGGATCGGCGCCCACGGCTGGTGGCTCGACGTCAGGATGACCTCCGACATCAGCGGCTTGTCGCGCTTCTTGCCGTGCACGAGCCGCTGGAAGGCCTCCAGGGCGTACTGGTCCGGCATTGTCGACCAGCTGAACTTCGGTCCCTGATAGCCGAGTTGGAAGGCGTTGTAGACCTTCTCCAGACCGTAGTACTTCGCCTCCGGCCAGCCCTTCTGGATACCCGGCATCACCCCGACCGTGTCCCAGGCGCCCGTCTTCCGGAACGCCTCGGTGAGGGTGAGATGGTCCCCCGACGTCACCGTGCGATACCGCTGCTGGTTGTCGATCCACAGCCCGGACAGGAACGTCGAGTGGCCCAGCCAGCTGCTGCCCCCGTACGTCGCCGACGTCAGCCAGCCGCTCTTGGCATGGAACCCCGCCTTCGCCAGCGCCTTGGTACGCGTCTGAAGCGTCGAGTCCACCCCCGGCGCCATGATCGGGTCCTCGATCGCACTGCGCCCGTAGCTCTCGATGAACGTGAAGATCACGTCCTTGCCCCGCAGATCGGGCACCAGCTCCGCACCCGGCGTCGCCCCGAACGTGTCCGCCTTCGCCTCCTTCGCGAACGCCGCCTCGTCCCGCACCGTGTCCGCCACCCGTCGCGCCTGGATCTTCAGCGCGTCGGCGGCCCGGTCCGAGGCGATGGGCGTACCGGCGATCTGGAGTCCGAGCGCGTAGCAGGTGATCCACGCCATCGCCGCGATGAGCGTGCCGCGGGCGGCGACCGGTCTGCTCGCCACCAGGACGTTGCTCAGCCGGACCATCGCCAGCGCCATCACCCCGACCAGCACCAGCACCAGCACGACCGCCCCCACGGCGGCCAGCACCGCGAACGTCCCGCCCATCGAGTCCGCGACATAGGACTGCGCGTCGTCCAGCAACTCCCAGTCAAGGACCAGGTTGAAGCCCCGCCCCAGATACTCCCGGAACCCCATGTCGAGCACGTTCAGCACGGTCAGCAGCCCGAGCCCCACCCCGGACACCACCGCCACGACCACCCGCGGCCGCCGCGGCAGCCACAACGCCGCGGCCGCCCCGAGAATCGCCTCGACGGGAATCCGCGTGAACCGGTCCGGTTGCAGCGCCCCGACCGCGTTCGGCAGCAACAACGCCCCGACGACGAGCACGGCGGCGAGTACGGTGATCGTCCAGCGCAGGATCGGCGGGCGGCGGGCAGCGGGCGCCTCGGGGACGACGTCGTCGTCGGTCGCGTCCGGCAGTTGCGGCGTGTGTGTGGAGGCAGACACCCGAAGGCCCTTCCGTACGAGACCTGGTGAGACGGCGGGTCCGACATGGGGTCTCGGACCCGCCGCTGTCCCGTACGGCACCCCGCCCCCGCCTGTTCACGGGTTCGGGCAAACACCGGGCAAACGGTTGGTTTTCTAGGCGCCCCCGACCGCGGTCAGCAACGCGAGCGGCGCCGCCGCGGACCGTGACTCCCGTACACACGCGTGCGGATACGGCACCGGCTCCCCGTGCGTCTCCCGCCCGTACCCCGCGATGACCTCCGGCAGCCGGTGCCCGGTCGCCGTCGCCGCGTCCACCAGCGCGTGGGCGACCGTGCGGGCCTCGTCGTGCAGCCCGTACCGCGCCAGCCCCAGCGTGATCAGCGCGTTGTCGTGCGGCCACACCGAGCCGCGATGGTACGAGAGCGGGTGGTACGCCGACTGCCCGGCCGCCAGCGTCCGCACCCCCCACCCGGAGAAGAAGTCCGGCTCCAGCAGCCGCCGCCCGACCGCCTCCCCGTACTCCTTGTCCAGCAGCCCCGACCACAGCAGATGCCCGGCGTCGGACGCCAGCGCGTCCACCTGGCGGCCCTCGCCGTCCAGCGCCAGCGCCGGGAACCCGAGGTCCCGCATCCAGAAGTCCCGCTGGAAACGGTCCCGCAGATCGGCCGCGGCCTGCTCCAGGAGCGCCGCGTACGTCTCGTCCGACCACGCCGTGCGCGCGACCCACGCCGTGCGGCGCAGCGCGTCGTAGGCGTAGCCCTGCGCTCCCGCGGCCATGACCGGGCCGGCGGCCCGGCTGCCGTCGGCGGAGCAGATCGCCCCGGGGGAGTCCTTCCAGTTCTGGTTGGCGAGGCCGCCCTGGTCGGCGCGGTACACGAGGTATCCGCGCGAGGTCAGCCCGCCGTGGTCCAGCATCCAGCCGACCGCGGCCCGGGCGTGCGGCTCCAGCCGGCGGGCCAGGTCGGCGTCCCCGGTCCGCTCCACGTACGCGCCCAGCAGCACCAGGAACAGCGGCGTCGCGTCCACCGAGCCGTAGTAACGCCCGTACGGCACCTGCCCGAAGTGCGCGAGCTCGCCGTGCCGTACCTCGTGCACGATCTTGCCGGGCTGGGCCACCGCGTCGGTGCCGGTCTCGGTCGCCTGGGTCGCGGCGAGCGCGGGGAGGGTGGCGGCGGCCAGCTGGGGGCGGTAGGGGAGGGCGAACAGCGAGGTGAGCAGCGCGTCGCGGCCCAGCAGGGTCAGGAACCAGGGCGCGCCGGCGGCCGGGACGCGCAGTTCCTCGCCGTCCGGGCCGGTCGCCGGGACCTGGAGCGAGGCGAGGTCGGCGAGGCCGCGGGCACAGGCGGCGGCCAGTTCGGGCCAGCCGGTCGGGAAGGCCACGCCCTCCACGAACTCGCCTTCCAGTGCCAGGAGTTGGGCGTTCAGCGCGGCCGGTGACTTCGGCACCCGCAGCGCCCGCTTGTCGCCGTGCGGCCGTGCGATGACGCGCAGGGTCAGTTCCGCCGTGCCGTGCGGCTCCAGCTCCAGCGTCCAGACCAGGCGCCGGGCTCCGGTACCGGTCTCCTCGACGCCGTCCGGAGCGGGCTCGGCCGTCACCGTCGTACGGGAGCGCCATTCGCCGCGCTGGTAGGTGAACTCCACGCCCGTGTCGAGGACCTCGCGGGAGCGGGTGGCTCCGGTCTTCGCGTAGGTGCGGTGGTCGGAGCGGAGTTCGAACTGGTCCGTGAAGTCGGCGTCGACGGTGAGCGCGAGGCGGACCGTGGTCGGCACCGGGCGGTTGCTGGTGAGGCGCAGCGACTCGACGAACGAGCCGTCGCCCACCGCCTGTTCACGGAAGACCGTGTACGCCGGTGGTTCCTGGCGGCCGCCGCGCGGGACCAGGACACAGCGGGCGGTGTCGCCGTCGGCGACGGGGGTGAGGGCCTCGGGCACGGCGCCGTCGAGAGTGAGCTGCCAGCGGCTCAGATGCCGGGCGTCGCGTACGAACAGCCCTTCCGGGGAAGGGGTGTTGGCGCCGCGGACGCCGCTGATGTCCCCGTTGTCGCCCACGGCCGCGAACGTCCCGCCGCGCACGAGCAGATGATGCCGGTCCGTCATTCCCGTTCCCCTCCCTGGAAGATGCCGGTGTGCAGCAGGTCGAGCGTGAGCGCGGCGGTCCAGCCGAAGCCGGTCGCCCCGCAGGCCTCGCCGGTGTACGGGTCGACGTACTCGGCGAAGTCGGTGGTGTCCGCGAGGTCGAGGACGGCCCGGCGCAGCGCGTCGGCGCGGCCTCGCTCGCCGTGGGTTCTCAGTCCCCGCTCCAGCAGCCAGGCGGTGTTGAACCAGGCCGGGCCGCGCCAGTAGCGGTGCGGGTCGAAGGCCTCGCCGAGGAGGTCGTAGCTGGGGACGAGGCGGGTGGTGCCGCCGAGGCCGAAGTGCTTGGAGGCGGTCGTACGGACGAGGGCCTCGACGACGTCCCGGGGGAGCGTCGGCAACAGGAGCGGGACGAGGCCGGAGACGGACCGCTCGGCGATCAAGGTCCCGCCGCGCACGTCGCGGGAGAGGAACATGCCCTCCGCCGGGTCCCACAGCCGGTCGATCAGTGTCGCCGTCAGGCGTTCCGCGCGCGCGTGGCGGGCCGTGCCGGGCGCGCCGAGTTCCCCGGCGATCCGGGCGAGGGCGTGCTCGGAGGCGATGAGCAGGGCGTTGAAGGAGGGGTCCTCGACCGCGAAGTCGCCCCCGCCGTCCGCGTACCCGCCGTCCCGGTACTCCGTCGCCAGCCGGACGTACCGCCCGTAGTCCAGGTCCGTCGGCCGGTCCTCCGGAGCCCCGTGGGCGAGGTCGGCGCGCCGGAAGGAGCGGGCCGGGGCGGGCGTGATGCGGCTCAGCGGCTCGTCCCAGCAGGGGCTGTTGTCCATGCCCTGCTCCCACGGGTGCACGACGGAGACGAGCCCGGCCCCGCCCAGGTCCCGGCGGTGCAGCAGATAGCGGTGCCAGGCCGCCAGCCGGGGGTACACCCGGGTGAGGAAGCCGCGCGCCCGGGACAGCCCCGGGTCCGCGCGGTGCACCAGCCACGCGGCCAGCGCGTGCACCGGTGGCTGCACGATGCCCGAGGTCTGTACGGTGCGCGGGGCGCCCGCCGCGCTTCCCGCGGTCGAGGAGCGCCAGAAGTCGGGGCTCGGGAAGTACGCGTCGAGCGGTACGGAGGGGTTGAACACGATGTGCGGGATGCGCCCGTCGCCCCACTGTGCGTCGAGCAGTGTCTCCAGCTCCGTCTGCGCCCGCAGCGGCGACAGATGCCTCAGCCCGATCGCGATGAACGCCGAGTCCCATGACCACTGGTGCGGATACAGGCTGCGCGAGGGCACCGTGGAGGTGCCGGTCCAGTTGTCCTCCAGCACGCGCGCGGCCCGGTGGTGCAGCGAGTCCGGGGGCGGGGGTGGATCGTATGCGAAGGCGCGTGCCGTGCGGCGGGTGGTGAGCTGGGCAGTGCGATCCACTCGGGGCTCCCCGAAAGACGTCCGGCCGACCGGTTCGGTCATGGCCACCGTAGAGTTACGTCTATTTAACACGCAAAACTCAATATGTAATGCAGAGTTGAGAAACACAAGGGGGTGCGCATGACCGGACGGGGTCAGGGAAGCGCCGGCGATCTGCTCGAACTGGTACGAAGCGGGCGCGCGATCACGCGCGGCGCGCTCCAGCAGGCCACCGGCCTCTCCCGTGCCACCGTCGGCCAGCGCCTGGACCGGCTCTTCCGCGCGGGCTGGCTGCGCGAGGGCGCCGGCGGTCCGGTGGACTCCCCGCTCGGCGGGCGCCCCTCGATCACGCTGGAGTTCGACGACTCCCATGCCGTAGTCCTCGCCGCCGACCTCGACACCCGGCACGCCCGCGCCGCCGTCCTGTCGCTCACCGGCGAGCTCCTCGCCGAGCACGGCGGCACCCTCGTCGTCGAGGACGGGCCGGACGCGGTGCTGGGGGAGCTGGGCCGCTGGTTCGCCGAACTGCTGGAGAAGGCGGGCCATCGCGCGGACGAGGTCTGCGGCATCGGGCTCGCGATGCCGGGGCCGGTGGACAGCGAGAGCGGCCGGGTCGTCCAGCCGCCGATGATGCCGGGCTGGGACGGCTACGACATAAGAGGCCGCCTCGCCAGATCCTTCACCGAGCACACGGGGGCACCCGCGGTCCCGGTCCTCGTCGACAACGACGCCAACCTCATGGCGTACGGCGAACAGCGCACGTCCTACCCCGACTGCTCGGCGTTCGTGCTGGTCAAGGTCTCCACCGGCATCGGCGCCGGGGTCGTCGTCGACGGCTCGGTCTACCGGGGCATCGACGGGGGCGCCGGGGACATCGGCCACATCCGGGTGGGCGCGGACGCGCTGTGCCGCTGTGGCTCCTACGGCTGTCTGGCCGCCGTCGCCAGTGGTGGCGCCGTGGCCCGCAGGCTGGCCGAGGCGGGGGTGCGCGCGGCCTCCGGTTCGGATGTGCGGGACCTGCTGACCGCCGGGCATCCGGAGGCGGCCGCGCTCGCCCGGGAGGCGGGACGGCAGGTCGGGGACGTCCTCGCGACCGTCGTGACGCTGCTGAACCCCGGGGTTCTGATGATCGCGGGCGATTTGGCCGGAACCCCCTTCCTCACGGGCGTGCGGGAACTGCTCTACCAGCGGGCGCTGCCTCGCTCCACCGCTCATCTGGAGGTCGTGACGTCCCGGCTCGGCGAGCGGGCGGGGCTGGTGGGGGCCGGCGCGCTGGTGGTGGAGCACCTGTACGCCCCTGAGCGGGTGGAGGAACGGCTGGCCGCGCTGGGTGTGTGACCGGCGTGTTTCGGTCCGAAGACCCGTCCGCATGGTGAAATCCGGTCGGCTGTGGCAGCGTGATTCTCGCCACCCTTGATAGGGGTAGCGCTCAGATGAGCATTTCAAGGTCGACTGCACTTCTCCAAGGGGTGGCACTCAGTGCCACCCCTTGATCGTTCATCGATCGAAATCAGACGTGTCGAATGCCGCTCAGATGAGCGAAATCCTCGGCGTTCGAGGGATGATGCGTTCAAGAAGTGAAAACACAAGCGCCCGCTCACTTGCCAAGCTTTGACTTTCGATCCACTGGCAGCCGGGTGGTTACAGGCGCATGACGCGCAGGTGGACCTCCCCAGACGCCTTCGATCTGGGTATGTTCCCCGTCGTCAGGGCAGCCACCGCGTCCTCGAGGGAGTCGAGACCCGTGTCGGAAAACAAAGATCCTCAGGTAGCGAAGTTCGTTTACGACTTCACCGAGGGAAACAAGGACCTCAAGGACCTCCTGGGTGGCAAGGGCGCCAACCTCGCCGAGATGACCAACCTGGGACTCCCTGTTCCCCCCGGTTTCACCATCACGACGGAAGCCTGCAAGGTCTACCTGGAGTCCGGCGAGGAGCCGGCGGCACTGCGTGACGAGGTGAGTGCGCACCTCGACGCTCTCGAGACCCGGATGGGCAAGAAGCTCGGCCAGGCCGACGACCCGCTCCTCGTCTCGGTCCGCTCCGGCGCCAAGTTCTCCATGCCCGGCATGATGGACACGGTCCTGAACATCGGCCTCTCGGACAAGTCCGTGAAGGGCCTCACCGAGCAGGCGGGCGACGAGCGGTTCGCCTGGGACTCCTACCGCCGGCTCATCCAGATGTTCGGCAAGACGGTCCTCGGCGTCGAGGGCGAGCTCTTCGAGGAGGCCCTCGACAAGGCCAAGGAGGCCAAGAAGGTCACGGTCGACACCGACCTGGAGGCCGCCGACCTCAAGAAGCTGGTCACCGCCTTCAAGAAGATCGTCAAGAAGGAGGCCGGCCGGGACTTCCCGCAGGACCCGCGCGAGCAGATGGACCTCGCCATCGAGGCGGTCTTCAACTCCTGGAACACCGACCGCGCCAAGCTCTACCGCCGCCAGGAGCGCATCCCCGGCGACCTCGGCACGGCGGTCAATGTCTGCTCGATGGTCTTCGGCAACCTCGGCCCCGACTCCGGCACCGGCGTCGCCTTCACCCGTGACCCCGCCTCCGGCCACCAGGGCGTCTACGGCGACTACCTCCAGAACGCCCAGGGCGAGGACGTCGTGGCCGGTATCCGCAACACGGTCCCGCTGGCCGAGCTGGAGTCGATCGACAAGAAGTCGTACGACCAGCTGATGCAGATCATGGAGACCCTGGAGAACCACTACAAGGATCTCTGCGACATCGAGTTCACCATCGAGCGCGGCCAGCTCTGGATGCTCCAGACCCGCGTCGGCAAGCGCACGGCGGGCGCCGCCTTCCGCATCGCCACGCAGCTCGTGGACCAGGGCCTGATCGACGAGGCCGAGGCGCTCCAGCGCGTCAGCGGCGCGCAGCTCGCCCAGCTGATGTTCCCGCGCTTCGACGAGGACGCCAAGGTCCAGCAGGTCGGGCGGGGCATCGCGGCCTCGCCGGGCGCCGCGGTCGGCAAGGCGGTCTTCGACTCGTACACGGCCGTCAAGTGGTCGCGTTCCGGCGAGAAGGTCATCCTGGTCCGCCGGGAGACCAACCCCGACGACCTGGACGGCATGATCGCCGCCGAGGGCATCCTGACCTCGCGCGGCGGCAAGACCTCGCACGCGGCCGTGGTCGCGCGCGGCATGGGCAAGACCTGTGTCTGCGGCGCCGAGGAGCTGGAGGTCGACACCAAGCGACGCCGGATGACGGTGCCGGGCGGGCATGTGGTGGAGGAGGGCGACCTCATCTCCATCGACGGTTCGAGCGGCAAGGTGTACCTCGGCGAGGTGCCCGTCGTCCCCTCCCCGGTCGTGGAGTACTTCGAGGGCCGGATGCACGCCGGTGCGCAGGACGCGGACGAGCTGGTCGAGGCCGTGCACCGGATCATGGCGTTCGCCGACCGCAAGCGCCGGCTGCGGGTGCGGGCCAACGCCGACAACGCCGAGGACGCGCTGCGCGCCCGTCGCTTCGGCGCCCAGGGCATCGGCCTGTGCCGCACCGAGCACATGTTCCTCGGTGAGCGCCGCGAGATGGTCGAGAAGCTGATCCTCGCCGACACCGAGGAGGTGCGCGAGGCCGCCCTTGCGGAGCTGCTGCCGCTCCAGAAGAAGGACTTCGTCGAGCTGTTCTCGGCGATGGACGGCCTGCCGGTCACGGTCCGCCTCCTGGACCCGCCGCTGCACGAGTTCCTCCCCGACATCACCGAGCTGTCGGTCCGCGTGGCACTCGCCGAGTCCCGCCAGGAGCCGCACGAGAACGAGCTCCGGCTCCTCCAGGCCGTACACCGTCTGCACGAGCAGAACCCGATGCTGGGCCTGCGCGGGGTACGCCTGGGCCTGGTGATCCCGGGCCTGTTCACCATGCAGGTACGGGCGATCGCGGAAGCGGCCGCCGAGCGCAAGAACGCCAAGGGCGACCCGCGCGCCGAGATCATGATCCCGCTCGTCGGCACCGTCCAGGAGCTGGAGATCGTCCGCGAGGAGGCCGACCAGGTCATCGCGGAGGTCGAGGCCGCGACCGGTACCTCGCTCAAGCTCTCGATCGGCACGATGATCGAGCTGCCGCGCGCCGCCCTGACCGCCGGTCAGATCGCGGAGGCGGCGGAGTTCTTCAGCTTCGGCACGAACGACCTCACCCAGACGGTGTGGGGCTTCAGCCGGGACGACGTGGAGGCCTCGTTCTTCACCGCGTACCTGGAGAAGGGCATCTTCGGCGTCAGCCCGTTCGAGACGATCGACAAGGACGGCGTCGGCTCCCTGGTGAAGCTGGCCGCCGAGGCGGGCCGCAAGACCCGCCCCGACCTCAAGCTCGGCGTCTGCGGCGAGCACGGCGGCGACCCGGAGTCCGTCCACTTCTTCCACGAGGTCGGCCTGGACTACGTCTCCTGCTCCCCCTTCCGGATCCCGGTGGCCCGCCTGGAGGCGGGGCGCGCGGCGTCGGAGTCGGCGGGCAGCGACCACCGCTAGGGCCTGACGGCCACCAGACCCCGGGACCGACGTCTGTCCCCGACCCTCAGTACCGATGGGCGTCGGTTCCGGATCACCACGAAGGGGCGTCACCCTGTGCGGGGGTGGCGCCCCTTCGTGTCCGGTGCCGCCGGCGGCTCAGCTGTCGCAGCCGACGCCGTCGTTGTCGCGGTCCAGGTGGGAGCCGTAGCCGGGCTCCCCGCGGTGGACGGGAGCGGCGCCGGCGGCGCGGGCCTCGGCGCAGTTGCCGTAGTACACGCTGCCGGAGCCGGAATCGGATCCGGAGTCGCTGTCCGCCTCTGCCTGTGCCGTGACCGTTTTGGTGACCTTGACCCTCACCGTCTCCGTGGCGGTGACCGTCGCGGCGGGCTCGGGCTCGGCGGTGACCGTCGCGGTCGCCGTCACGGTGGCTGTCGGCCGGGGCTTGGCGCTGACCGGCTTGGCGTCGCTCGTGTCCTGGTCGCCGCCCCCTATGCCGACGCCGACGAAGAGGGCGAGCGCGAGGGCGGGCAGGACGTATCGCTTGCGAGCCCACTTGGGAGCGGGGCTGCCGGCGGTAGGCGTGGTGTACGGGCTGTTCATGTCGTCCCCCCAGAGGTGTTACGTGAGGGATGACTGTATTGCCGTGACTCCAATTGTGAACGTGAAGTGTTGAATTCGTGACTATTGGGTGCCTGGCCTGTCATTGCATGCCGCGCCGCCTGTTCGCGACCACCAGTGCGCCGGCCCCGGCGAGCATCACGGACATGCCGGCGATCGCGAAGTAGGGCGTGGTGTCGTCGCCGCCGGTCTCGGCCAGGTCGGTGCCGCTCCGGTCCGCGGTGCCCGCCTGTTCGGCGTCGTCCGGGGCGGGTTCGAAGCCTGCCGGCGGCTGGTCGCAGCCGATGCCGTCGCCGTCGCGGTCGAGATGGGTGCCGTAGTGCTCGTCGCCCTCCGGGATGTCGGCGTAGCCGTTCTCGTACGCCTCGGTGCAGTTGGCGAAGGGGTGGTCGCCGTCGTGCGCCTCGGCGGCTGCGGGCAGGACGGCGAGGGCCAGCGCGGCGACGACGATGGCGCCGGGCTTGCGGAGCAGGTTCACGGCGGGTCCTTCCACGTTCGTGGTGCGATGAGGTGCCGAACGTAGTGGGGGACCGCAGTCATGGAGGCGGTGTGAAGGAGCCGTGATGCGAACGTGACGTGATCGGACGATTGCTCGCCGTATTCGGTCAACCGCGGTCGCCGGGCGCCCCGTTGTGAGGCGCCCGGCGAAGATTACGAGCGGAACGGTCCCGTCACCTCGTAGGTGATCCCGCCCGACGAACTCCCCGTCGTCCCCCGCTGGCTGGAGAAGTACAGCCGCGTGCCGTTCGGGGAGAACGCCGGGCCGGTGATCTCCGAGGACGACTGGCCGTCGATGCGCAGGAAGGGGGCGACCACGTCGTCCGGGGTGATCAGGCAGATCTCCATGTTGCCGCCGTCCTCCGCGACGAAGAGGTCGCCGGAGGCGGTGCCGGTGATGTTGTCGACGCCGGTCAGCGGGGCCGTCCCCGAGGTGACCAGGGAGTCGTCGTAGGCCAACTCGTACGTGCTGGACGTCAGGTTGAGCTGCCAGACGCGGTTGTCGCCCTTGGTGGTGAACCAGACCTTGTCGTCGGCGTAGTAGCAACCCTCGCCGCCGTTGAAGGACTTGGAGCCGGAGACCTGGGTGCGGGTCGAGGTCGGGGAGCCGTCCGGGTCGGGGACGTTCGCCCAGCTGTAGGAGCCCGAGGTGGCGGAGCCCGCGACCATCACCTGGAGGGTTCCGGCGGACAGGTTGCCCCAAGTCGTCGGTACGAAGCGGTAGAAGCGGCCGTTCGTCTCGTCCTCGGTCAGATAGACCACCTGGCGGACCGGGTCGGCGGCCGCCGCCTCGTGCTTGAAGCGGCCCATCGCCGCCCGCTGCACCGCCGCGTTCACACCCCAGGGGTCGGTCTCGTAGACATAGCCCCGGTCGACCTCCTCGCAGGACAGCCAGGTGTTCCAGGGCGTCCTGCCGCCCGCGCAGTTCTGCCGGGTGCCGGACAGCACCCGATACGCCGACGTGATCGTGCCGCTCGACGAGAACCGCACCGCGCTCGCGCCGCCGGAGGGATTGATCTCCGAGTTGGAGACGTAGATCCAGCCCGTGCCGTCCGCGTAACAGGCCCCGCCATCCGGGGCGTTGTGCCAGGTGTACGACGTCCCGCCGACCGTCTGGCCCGAGCGGGCGACGACCCGGCTGGTGAAGCCCGAGGGGAGTCTGATGCCGTTGGCGTCCGGCGAGCCGAGCGCCCCGTAGGGGCCCGTGCCGGGCTGGGCCGGCGCGGCGTACGCGGCGCCGCGCCACAGGGTGCCGCCGAAGACGGCGGAGGTGCCGCCGATGGCGGTCGCACGGAGGAAGGTACGACGTTCCACTGTCGCTCCAAGAGGTGCCGTGACCGTCCCGCCACCGGTCGGGGGCGGGGGGCGTGCGGGTGGGAACCTAGGCGAAGGGAATGGACATGTCATGACCGCCTCGTGAACTCGACGACTTCGGACTGGGTCGTGTGCGGCCGGTCGACGGCGGGGCGCATCGCGGGCAGGCTGGCGGCAGGCGCCGAAACCGGCGGGAAGGAGCCCGGCCATGTCCGGCTGGAACGAGCAGAGCGTCCCCGACCAGCACGGCCGCACCGCTGTCGTCACCGGAGCCAACAGCGGCATCGGCTACGTCACCGCACGCGAACTGGCCCGCAGGGGTGCCCGGGTGGTGCTCGCCTGCCGGAGCGAGGCGCGGGGGACCGAGGCGGCGGGACGACTGGCCGCCGAAGTTCCGGGCGCCGACGCGGAGTTCGCCCGCCTCGACCTCGGAGACCTGGGCTCCGTACGGGAGTTCGCGCGGCACCTCCCGTACGACCGGCTCGATCTGCTGATCAACAACGCGGGCGTGATGGCGCTGCCGTACGGGACGACCGTGGACGGCTTCGAGACGCAGTTCGGCGTGAACCACCTCGGCCACTTCGCGCTGACCGGACTGCTGCTGCCCGCGCTGCTAGATACGCCGGGCGCGCGCGTGGTGACCGTCTCCAGCTCGACGCACGCGCTGGCCAACATCGACATGGACGACCTCAACAGCGAGCGGCGGTACCGCCGTTGGGTCGCCTACGCCCGCTCCAAGACCGCGAACCTGCTCTTCACCCACGAGCTGGCCCGCAGGCTCGTGGCCCACGGCTCGGACGTGATCGCGGCGGCCGCGCACCCGGGATACGCGGCCACCAACCTCCAGACGGCCGGTCCCCGCATGGCGGGCCGCCGCTTCACCGAGCGCTTCATGGCGGTCGGCAACAGGTACTTCGCCCAGTCGTCGGAAACCGGCGCTCTCCCCACCCTGCACGCCGCCACCGCCCCCGACCTGCCCCCCGACTCCTACATCGGCCCGTCCCTCACGGCCTGGCGCGGCACCCCGGGCCCGGCCTGGCGGGCGCCGTGGACCCGCAACGACCGCGCGGGAGAGCTTCTTTGGGCCGCTTCCGAGCGGCTCACCGGGGTGTCGTACGACGTTCTGAAGGCCTAGGGACAGAGGGCCGTCGGCCGGTCCCCGAGCTCACCGGTCACGGATGGTGGACCGTCGATGTCCTGGCGCCGGCCGCGCCCGAAGGGGCGCGGGGAACCGCGCGACCGGCCACGATGGCGCCGCGGACGAGCCACGGCCCTTTTGGCGGAGCGTTCACGCCGTCTTGCCGCTGTCCACCACCAGGTCCGTGCCCACCACGGACGCGGCGTCGTCCGAGGCCAGATACAGGACCGCGGCGGCGATCTCGGCCGTGGCGGAGGCGCGGCCGAGCGGCACCGAGTTCTCCATGCGCTCGGCGCGCTCGGCCTCGGTCTCGCCGGGGAGCCGGGACATCTCGGTCTCCACGGGGCCGGGGCTGACCGCGTTGATGCGGACCCCGTCGCCGATGTGGTCGCGTGCGGCGCCCCGGGTGAGGACGGAGACGGCGGCCTTGGTGGCGGCGTACGCGGTGGCGCCCGGGTGGCGGGCGTGGACGCCGAAGATGGAGGCGATGTTGACGATCGCGCCGCCGGAGGGCTGGGTCCGCATCTGGCGGACCTCGGCCTGGAGGGCGTGGAAGACGCCGGTGACGTTGATGTCGAGCTGTTCGGCCCAGTCGGACTCCGACAGGTCGGCCAGCGGCTGCCCGCCCCGGAAGACGCCCGCGTTGTTGACCGCCACGTCGAGGGAGCCGAAGCGGTCGACGGCGGCGGCCACGACGGCCTGGACGTCGGCGGCACGGGACACGTCGGCGGTGAGGGCCAGCGCCTTGCCGCCCACCTCCTCGATCAGCCTCACCGTCTCGTCGAGCGGTTCCTGACGTCGTCCGGCCACGACGACCTGCGCGCCCTCGGCGGCGAACGCCAGCGCGAGGGAACGGCCGATGCCGGAGCCGGCACCGGTCACGAGGACGGTCCTGTCGTGGAATCGAGTGCTGGTCATGATCTCCCCTTATTCTAGACCGATCGGTTCAGTATGGCGCCAAATAAAAAACGGCGGCCCCCGGCATACGGCTGCCCTCAGTCGGCGGCTGCCCTCAGTCCAGCAGCGCCAGCGCCTGTTCCGCCGCGTCCCGCGCCCGCGCCGGGTCCGGGGACGCCTTGCCCACCACCTTCAGGCCCTGGAGCAACACCAGCAGCATCCGGGCGAGGGCGAGCGGATCACGGCCCGCGTCGAGCTCGCCCTGGGCCCCGGCGCGGACCAGCGCCGAGTGCAGCACCGTCTCCATGTGGTCCCAGTTCCGCTCGACCTGCCGTGCGGCGGCCGGGTCGTGCGGGGCGAGCTCGGCCGCCGTGTTGGTGATGAAACAGCCGTTCAGGCGCAGGTTCTCGGCGGTGGCCTCGGCCGCGTACCGCCGGACGAGCGCGCGCACCGCGGGCAGTACCGGACCCGGCCGGGACAGCTCCCCGAGCAGGTCCGGGAGCTGCTCCTGGTAGCGCTCCAGCGCCTTCAGATACAGCTCGTGCTTGTTGCCGAAGGTCGCGTAGATGCTGGCGCGGCCGATGCCGAGGTGCTCGACCAGGTCGGACATGGACGTCGCCTCGTAGCCGCGCCGCCAGAACAGCTCCAGAGCTGCCTGCAGCGCGGCCTCGGGGTCGAACTCCTTGGTCCTGGCCATGGGGAGGAGCCTAGATCCAATGAGAACGATCGGTCAAGAAATTCGCTTCCGGACCTACGACACCCGCACCTGATACGTGGGGATCCGCACCGTCTCGTCGTCCAGGCACTGCCCCGACAGCAGGTCGAAGCGCTGCTTCAGCAGGGGGGAGGCGACGAACGGGCGGCCCTGGTGGGTGCCGGTGAGGCCGCGGGAGAGGACCGCCGCGCCACCGAAGGGGTCGCGGTTGTCGATGGCGTACAGCTCGCCCGCGCGGTCGCGGAAGATGGCCGCCTGCCGGCCGTCCGGCAGCAGGGCCGCCACACCGCGGCCCGGCAGCAGGACGTTGAGGTCGCAGACCGTGAACCAGCTGTCGTCGAGGCGCAGTTGGATCTTGAGGGTGGTCGTCTCGGGAGCGAGGGTCATCGCTGGGCGCTTCCTTCCAGGACGTCTTCG
The DNA here is from genome assembly GCF_040446465.1 of Streptomyces sp. RG80. Taxonomy (NCBI): domain Bacteria; kingdom Bacillati; phylum Actinomycetota; class Actinomycetes; order Kitasatosporales; family Streptomycetaceae; genus Streptomyces; species Streptomyces sp. RG80. Next base: position 386,229 of record NZ_JBEAAJ010000007.1, read on the forward strand.
GCGGGGCGCATGCCGATGGACAGCAGCGGCAGGTCGGGCTTGATCTGGTCGCGCTCGGGGACGAAGCCGACGACCGGGTCGGGGGTGTCCGGGGCGTTCACGAAGGACACGAACCGGGCGAGCTTCTCGGGGTCGTTGATGGTGTCGGACCACTCGTCGCGGTAGTGCGCGACATGCTTGGTCATCAGCGACTCCAGCTCCTCGCAGATGCCGAGGGAGTCCTCCACCACCACGTCCCGGACGTGGTCCAGGCCGCCGGGGATCCGCTCCAGCCAGGTCGAGGTGCGCTCCAGGCGGTCGGCGGTGCGGATGTAGAACATCAGGAACCGGTCGATCAGCTTGATCAGTTCGGCGTCCGAGAGGTCCTGGGCCAGCAGGTCCGCGTGGCGCGGGGTCGCGCCGCCGTTGCCGCCCACGTACAGGTTCCAGCCGGCCGAGGTGGCGATGATGCCGAAGTCCTTGGACTGGGCCTCCGCGCACTCGCGGGCGCAGCCCGACACCGCCGACTTCAGCTTGTGCGGGGAGCGCAGACCCCGGTAGCGCAGCTCCAGGTCGATCGCCATCCGCACCGAGTCCTGGACGCCGTAGCGGCACCAGGTCTGGCCGACGCAGGACTTCACCGTACGCAGGGACTTGCCGTAGGCGTGTCCCGACTCGAAGCCGGCGTCCACCAACCTCGTCCAGATCAGGGGGAGTTGCTCGACGCGGGCGCCGAACATGTCGATCCGCTGACCGCCGGTGATCTTCGTGTAGAGGCCGAAGTCTCGGGCGATCTCGCCGATGACGATCAGACCCTCGGGAGTGATCTCACCGCCGGGGATCCGCGGGACGACCGAGTACGAGCCGTTCTTCTGGAGGTTGGCCAGGAAGTGGTCGTTGGTGTCCTGGAGCGCGGCCTGCTCGCCGTCCAGCACGTAGACGTCGGCGCCGATGGCCGGGGCGAGGGAGGCGATGATCGAGCCGACGGCCGGCTTGCAGACCTCGCAGCCGTCACCGCCCCGGGCGTCGTCGCGGCCGTAGCGGTCCAGCAGGTCCTGGTAGGTGTTGATGCGCAGGGCGAGGACGATCTCGTAGAGCTCCTCGCGGGTCTGCGAGAAGCAGCCGCACAGGCCCTTGTCGACCTCGACGCCGGACGCCTCCAGCTCGGCGGTGACCAGCTGGCCGAGCACCTTGACGCAACTGCCGCAGGTCGTACCGGCCTTGGTGCACTTCTTCACCTCGGGCACGGTGGTGCAGTTGTGCTCGGTGACCGCTCCGCGGATCGTGCCCTTGCGGACGTTGTTGCAGGAGCAGATGATCGCGTCGTCCGGCAGCGCGGTCGGGCCGAGCTGGACGGACTCGCCGGCACCGGCGGGCAGCACCAGCGACTCGGGGGAGACCGGCGGCACCGAACCGGTGAACGCCTTCAGCGTGCCGTAGGCCTCCGCGTCGCCGACCAGGATGCCGCCGAGCAGCGTCCCGTCGCGGCCGATGACCAGCTTCTTGTACAGGCCCGAGCGGGAGTCGGAGTAGACGACGTCCAGGCAGTCCTCGGTCGCGCCGTGCGCGTCGCCGAAGGAGGCCACGTCCACGCCGAGCAGCTTCAGCTTGGTGGAGAGGTCGGCGCCGAGGAAGGCGGCCTCGTCGGCGGCGATGGTCGCCGCCGCGGTCTCGGCCTGCTCGTAACCCGGGGCCACCAGACCGTAGACGCGGCCGTCGGCGGCCAGCGCGCACTCGCCGATCGCGAAGACGTGCGGGTCGGCGACCGTGCGGCACTGCTCGTCGACGGTGATGCCGCCGCGCTCGCCGACCGTGAGGCCGCAGTCGCGGGCCAGCTGGTCGCGGGGGCGGACACCGGCGGAGAACACCACCAGGTCGGTGGCGAGTTCGGAACCGTCGGAGAGCTTCATACCGGTGACGGCGCCCTCGGCGTCGACCACGATCTCCTGCGTGCCGACGCCCGTGTGGACGCTCAGGCCCATGTCCTCGATGGTGCGCAGCAGCGCCGCGCCACCGCCCTCGTCGACCTGCACCGGCATCAACCGTGGCGCGAACTCCACGATGTGGGAGGTGAGTCCGAGCCCCTTCAGCGCGCCCGCCGCCTCCAGACCGAGCAGACCGCCGCCGACCACGGCACCGGTGGTGCGCGTGCTGGCGTACTCCTCGATGGCGAGGAGGTCCTCGATCGTGCGGTAGACGAAGCAGCCCTTGGCGTCCTTGTTGGGCACCGGCGGCACGAAGGGGTACGAGCCGGTGGCGAGGACGAGGATGTCGTAGTCGAAGACCTGGCCGGAGCGGGCGGTCACCTTGCGGGCGTCGCGGTCGACGGTCTCCGCCGGGTCGCCGACGTGGAGCTCGATGCCCTCCTTCTCGATGAACGCCATGTCGGTCATCGAGAGGTCCTCGGGCGTCTTGCCCGAGAAGTACGAGGTGAGCGCGACGCGGTCGTAGGCCGGGCGCGGCTCCTCACAGAGCACGACCACGCGGTGCGTGGCGGTCAGGCCGCGCTCGGCGAGCGCTTCGAGGAAGCGCTGGCCGACCATGCCGTGGCCGACGAGCACGATCGTGGGGGTGGCCTCCGTGGCCTCCGGGGTGGCGGTCATCAGGAGCCTCCATCGTTGGTGAGCAGGTGGAGCAGAGGGCCTTCGTCGGGGAGCGGCTCTGCTCCCTCCCAGGCACGCGCGAGCGCGCCGACGGTGCCGAGTTCGCCGACGAGGACCCCGCCGACCAGCCGGTCGTCGCGGACGACGACCTTGCGGTAGGTGCCTCGGGTGGCGTCGGTGAGCTGTACGACGTCGTCGCCGGGAAGTGCCTCCGTCTCGCCGAACGCGGCGAGGTCGAAGGCGGTCTGACCGGGCAGCGTGAGCCGGGTCAGCGATCGGGTGCCGGTGTAGCGGGCGGTCGCCCGTCCGGCCAGCAGCTCGGCGAGCACCTCGGCCTGTTCCAGGGCCGGAGTGGCCAGCCCGTAGACGGTGCCGTCGTGCTGGGCGCAGTCGCCGATGGCGTGGATGTACGGGTCGGAGGTGCGCAGCTCGTCGTCGACGACGATGCCCTTGCGGACCTCCAGCCCCGCGTCCCAGGCGAGGCCCGCGCGCGGCCGGACCCCGCAGGCCAGGACCACCAGGTCGGCGTCGAGGGCGTATCCGTCGGCCATCTCCACCGAGCGGACCGCGCCGTTGACGCAGCGCACGTCACGCACCCGCAGGTCGGTGTGGACCTCGACGCCGAGGTCCTTGAGGTGGCGCTGCACCAGCTTCGAGGCGTTCGGGTCGAGCTGGCGCTCCATGAGCCGCTCGGACTGCTGGGCGAGGATCACCTGGGCGCCGCGCTGGGCGAGCGCCCGGGCGGCGGAGACCCCGAGGAGCCCGCCGCCGATCACGACCGCCTTCGCACCCGCCCGGACCGCCTTGGACAGGCCCAGGCAGTCGTCCATGGTCCGGAAGGCGTGGACGCCCTCCGGCAGGACGTGGTCGGGGGTGAACAGACCGCGCAGGGCCGGCAGCACCGGGTTCGAGCCGGTGGCCAGGACCAGCCGGTCGTATGCGATCTTCGAACCGTCCGCGCACTCGACGGTCCGTGCCTGGCGGTCGATGCCGGTGACCCGGGTGCGGGTGAGCTCCGCGGGCGCGGGCAGGGCGATGACGTCGGGGCTGTACCGTCCGGCCAGCACTTCGGCGAGCAGCACCCGGTTGTAGGGCCGGTGCTCCTCCTCGCCGATCAGCGTCACGGGCGTGCCGAGCTCGCCGAGCCGCCGGGCGAGACGGACGCCCGCGAGGCCGGCGCCGATCACCACCACACGCGTATTCGAGGTCATGCCAAGGAGCGTGCGTTGCCGGTGTTTCCCGACCGCATCACGTCTGTTTCCCGCGAGGAACGCTGCCCTCAGCGGGGGCGGAGGGCGAGTGTGAGGGTTCCGGGAGCGCGCCGGGGACGGGCTGTGAGGTGGCCGGATCCCCGGAATCCGTGCAGGTGACATCGTCTACGAGCCTCAGCGGAGGCTCATCTCGATGGACTGGGCACCTATCTCCCGCCTAGGGTCCCGATCATGCCCGACATATCCCTGACCACCCTCGTCGTCCTGTGCCTCGCCGCACTCGCGGCCGGCTGGATCGACGCCGTGGTCGGCGGTGGCGGCCTGCTCCTGCTCCCGGCCCTGCTGCTCGGCCTGCCGCCCGGGACCTCGGCCGCGCACGCCCTCGGCACCAACAAGGCGGTCGCCATCGTCGGCACCTCGGGCGCGGCGGTGACCTACGCCCGCAAGGCCCCCGTCGACGTACGCCTCGCGGTCCGCATCGGCCTCGCGGCCCTCGCGGGCTCCTCGGCGGGGGCGTTCTTCGCGGCCGGGATGAGCACGGAAGTGCTGAAGCCCGTGATCATGGTGGTGCTCCTGGCCGTCGCCGCCTTCGTGATCCTGCGCCCCGCCTTCGGCACCGCCCCCGCGACCGGCCCCGCCACCCGCCGCCGGATCCTCGCCGCGATCGGCCTCGCGGGCCTCGGCATCGGCTTCTACGACGGTCTGATCGGCCCCGGCACCGGCACTTTCCTGGTCCTCGCCCTCACCGCCGTCCTCCACCTCGACCTCGTCACCGCCTCCGCCACCGCGAAGATCGTCAACTGCTGCACCAACGCCGGCGCGCTGGCCACCTTCGCCTGGCAGGGCACGGTCCTGTGGCAGCCGGCGGCGCTGATGGCGGTGTTCAACCTGGCCGGCGGCACGCTGGGCGCCCACACGGCACTGAAGAAGGGCAGCGGTTTCGTACGGGTCGTACTGCTGACGGTGGTGTTCTCGCTGGTGGCGAAAATGGCGTACGAGCAGTGGCTCGCCTGACCTACGGTGACCCCATGGCGACCCAGGTGATCGTGGTCAACGGCGGCTCCAGCTCCGGCAAGTCCGGGATCGTGCGGTGTCTCCAGGCGGTGCTGCCGGAGCCGTGGCTGGCCTTCGGGGTGGACTCGCTGATCGAGGCGATGCCGGGATCGGGCGCGGGCATCTCCTTCGAGGCGGACGGCGGGGTGAGCGTCGGCCCGGAGTTCATGACCCTGGAAGCGGCCTGGGCCAAGGGGATCGCCGCGATGGCCCACGCGGGCGCCCGGGTGATCATCGACGACGTCTTCCTCGGCGGCTCCTCGACCCAGGAGCGCTGGCGCCGGGTCCTCGAGGGCCTGGACGTGCTCTGGGTCGGCGTCCGCTGCGAGGCCGCGGTGGCCGCCGGGCGGGAGATCGCCCGGGGCGACCGGGTGCGCGGGATGGCGGAGAAGCAGGCGGAGATCGTCCACCAGGGGGTGGCGTACGACGTCGAGGTGGACACCGCGGCGACCGAGTCCCTGGAGTGCGCGCGGACGATCGCCGCGCACGTGCGCTAGGACTGCTTCCGCAGGAGCAGCTCGATCACCCCCGTGATGTCCTCGCCGCCGTGCCCGTCCGCGACCCGCCGCGCCATCAGATCCGCGTACGGCGTCAGCAGCTCGGTGCTCACGCCCTGCTCCTCGGCCGTGCGCAGCAGCGTGGCGTTGGCGGCGGACTGCATGGCCAGGTTGGAGACCACGTCCTTGCCGTAGTCACCGCTCTCCAACTGGTCGGCGGCCTTGTGCACCATGAACGTCATCGCGGTCAGCCACTCCGCCAGCAGCCGGGCGAAGTCCTTCGGCGCGATGTCCTCGCGGTGGATCAGCGCGAAGGCGTGGGTGAGGCCCGCGAACATGCCGTCCATCGCGCTCAGCAGCGCCACGTCGTGCAGCGCGGCGAACCCCGGGTCCGCGCCGACATACGTGGTCGCGGCCGGCACGGCAAGGGTGTCGCGGTGCTCCTCGAAGAGGTCGCCGGAACCGCTGTAGAAGACGTACGCGCCGGAGCCGGGCACCTCGATCATCGGCGGGGTGCCCATGATCCCGCCGTCCAGGAAACGGGCGCCGCGGGCCTCGGCCCAGGCGGCCCTCGCACGTCCCTGGCCCGGCGTCCCGGTGGTGAGGTTCACCAGGTCCCGCCCCTGGAGATCGGCCCCTTCCAGAGCCTCGCCGACCGACGCGTCGTCCAGCAGACAGGCCATCACCAGCCGGCTCGCGGCCACCGCCTCGGCGGCGCTCGCGGCGACCGTCGCGCCCTCGGCGGCCAGGGCCTCGGCGCGGGCGGGGGTGCGGTTCCAGACGGTCACGGGATGGCCGGCGGCGAGCCAGGTGCGGGCGAGGGCGGTGCCCATGGCACCGGCGCCGAGGAGGGTGAGGGGGGTCTTCGTGTTCAGGGCGTTGTCAGTCATGCCGTTTAGGGTTGTTCGTGGGGAAGCGCCTGCTCAAGTACGTACTTGAGAGTGGGTGGTTACCGCCGGGAAAGAGTCCAGGCAGGAAGAGCCCGGGCAGAAAGAGGGGGCGGCATGGCGAGGGCACGGCGGCCGGGTACGTATGTCTGCGGGATCGACGCGGCGATGGATGTGATCGGCGGCAAGTGGAAGGTGCTCATCCTCTGGGCGCTGCACGAGAAGCCGTGCCGCTTCGGCGAACTGCGCCGCGAGCTGCCGGGGGTGACGGAGAAGGTCCTCGCGGCCCATCTGCGGGAGCTGGAGGCGGACGGGATCGTGCACCGGGAGGCGTACGACGAGGTGCCGCCGAGGGTCGAGTACTCCCTGACCGAACGGGGCGAGACACTCAACGAGGCACTGGGACCGCTGGGGGACTGGGGCAAGGAGAACATGCTCGGCGGAGCGTCGGCGGCTGCCGGTGCCTCAGCGGCTGTCGGTCAGATGCGCGAAGACGACGACGTTGCCCTGATAGCCGGTCGCCCGTGAGTAGCTCCCGCCGCAGGTGATCACCCGTAGCTCGGGCCGCTTCGCCGCGCCGTACACCTTCTCGTCGGGGAAGTCCTTCGCGTCGTACACCTCGACGGAGTCGACCGAGAAGACGGCCGTGCCGCCGTCGCGCCGGTCCACCTCGACGGTGCTGCCCTTCTTGAGGGCGCCGAGACGGTAGAAGACGGAAGGGCCGTCGGCGTTGTCGACATGGCCGGCGACGATCGCGGTGCCGCGCTCACCGGGGGTGGTGCCGGCCTCGTACCAGCCGGCGAGGTTCTCCCGCTCGGCGGGCGGGACGTCGAGGCTGCCGGTCGGGGTCAGGCCGAGGCCCGTCAGGGGCGCGTCGACGCGGATCGACGGGATGCGGACGCGGTCCGGCGGGGAGGGCGGCAGCGCGGGCGCCGAGCGCGGGTCCGCGGGCCCGCCCCGGGCCTCGGCGGCGGACGGCTGCGGCGGTGCGTGGGTCGCGGCGCCACTGCGCAGCAGCCAGGCACCGCAGGCCAGGGCCACGAGGGTGACGGCCGCTATGACGGAGTTGCCGAACGTGTTGCTGCTGAGTCTGCGCACGCGAGCCTCCTGCCCGGTGGAGCGGGTGGACCCGCCCCCCTCCGGGCCGCGAGGGGCGTCGGACCCGGAGGGGGAGGGACATGCGGTACCGGCGGACGGACAGCGGAGGGTGTCCGTCAGATCCCGTCGCCTCTCGCCCGGCGATGCAGGAGCCAGGTACCGCCCGCGGCGGCGACGGCGAGAGCCGCCACGCCGGCCGCGGTCTGCACGGGATCGGGGCCCAGAGCGCCACCGACCCCCGTCTTCACACTTCCCCGGGGATGCACCTGCTGACGGACGGAGGTGAGCGTGACCATGAGGTCGCCCGTGACCCGCCGGCCCCCCTCCGCGCACGTCGCGACGATCTCGTACGTCCCCGGTTGCGCGCTCTCGGGCACCTCGAACTGCCCGATCGCGTCCTGCTCATGGGTACTGGGCGCGAGTGTGAACGAGCCGGCGCCCACCGCGCTCGCGTCACCCGCCGCCGTACCGCCGTCCCCGCACACCGTCGTGTTCACGGTGACCTGCTCGCCGGGCACGACCGATGACGGGTACACCTCCAGGCCGCCCGCGTCCGCGCCGACCGCCGGCGCGGCGACAAGACCGGCGGTGGCCACGGCGAGCGCGGTGCCGGTCAGCATGCGGGCGGTACGGCGCATCGGTGCTCCCTGGAGCTCTTCGGTGTCCCTGCCCTTCCGAGGTAAGTGGCAGCGGGCCGAGCGCGCTCCCTGAGGGTGTGTCAGAAATACGGTGAATGGGTGTCAGATCAGTGTGCACCGGGGCTTTCCCGGCGGCGTTTGGGCAGGTCACCGGGGTGAGGCAGGGCCGCTGCGGAAGATAATCCGAAGGGTGCCGGGCGGGGGTGCGACCGGGTGACCCGCGGCCGGCGGCCGGGGCTTGACCTCAAGCTTCCTTGAGGTATCACGCTGTTCCGCATGCAGATCACAGACACCCCGTTGAAGGTCGCCCTCGTCATCGGCAGCAACCGCCACGGCCGCTTCGGCCCCGTCGTCGCCGACTGGCTCCTCGACCGGCTGCGCGCCCACGACGACCTGCTCCCCGAGGTCGTGGACGTCGCCGAGACCGACCTGCCCATGTCCTTCGCCCCCACGGCGGACACGGCGACGGCACGCGCGGAGGTCACCCCGAAGCTGGCCGCCGCGGACGCCTTCGTCGTCCTCACCCCCGAGTACAACCACTCCTACCCGGCCGGTCTGAAGAACCTGATCGACTGGCACTACACCGAGTGGCAGGCCAAGCCCGTCGCGTTCGTCTCCTACGGCGGCGTCTCGGGCGGCCTGCGCGCGGTGGAACACCTGCGGCAGGTCTTCGCGGAACTCCACGCGGTCACCGTCAGGGACACGGTCTCCTTCCACAACGCCGGCGGCTCCTTCGACGACACCGGGCAACCGAAAGATCCGTCGGGCCCGGAGGCGGCGGCCAAGGGGATGCTCGACCAGTTGGTGTGGTGGGGGAGGGGCCTGAAGGAGGCGAGGGAGAAACGGCCGTACGGGACCTGACCGCACGACACCCGCCGTCGGCAGGAGCGGACGAGGCCGGCGCCCCCTCCCGGAAGGAGACGCCGGCCTCTCACCACTGGCCCCGCGGGTCAGCTCACGTTCACCGCGCTCCAGGCCGCGGCCACCGCGTCGTACTCCGCGCTCCCGGTTCCGTACAGGTCCTTCGCCGCGTTCAGCGTCGCCGTACGTGCCCCCGCGTAGTTCGTCGAGGACGTCATGTAGACCGTCAGCGCCCGGTACCAGATCGCGCCCAGCTTGTCCCGGCCGATGCCCGTGACCGAAGAGCCGTTGCAGGTGGGCGAGTTGTAGTTGACGCCGTTCACCGTCCGCGCGCCGCTGCCCTCCGCGAGCAGGAAGGCGAAGTGGTTCGCCACGCCGGAGGAGTAGTGCACGTCGAGGTTGCCGACGGTCGAGCTCCAGCAGTCCGCCGAGTTGGCGTCCTTCGACGGCTTGTCCATGTACCGCAGCGCGTCCCGCCCGAAGCCCGACCGCACGATCTTCTCGCCGATCAGATAGTCCCCGGAGTCGGAGGAGTTGCCCGCGTAGAACTCCACCAGCGTCCCGAAGATGTCGGAGGTGGCCTCGTTCAGCCCGCCCGACTCGCCGGAGTACGTCAGCGCCGCCGTCTTCGACGTGACCCCGTGCGACATCTCGTGACCCGCCACGTCCAGCGACACCAGCGGACCGAGTTGCGTCCCGTCACCGTCGCCGTAGGTCATGCAGAAGCAACTGTCGTCCCAGAAGGCGTTGTTGTAGTTGTTGCCGTAGTGGACCCGGTTGAAGGACCCCTTGCCGTCCCCGGCGATACCACTGCGCCCATGGACGTTCTTGTAGTAGTCCCAGGTCACGTCCGTGCCGTACTGGGCGTCCACGGCGGCCGTCGCCCGGTCCGAAGTCGCCCCCGTGCCCCAGTGGTTGTCGGCGTCCGTGAAGACCGTCGCGGGGGCGCGGCTGAAGCAGATCCCCAGGATGCACAGGTCGGTCTTGTTCGCCGCGTCACCGGTGTACGTGTTCCCGCGCGTCGCGTCCTTGAGCTGGTACGACGATCCCGACAGGGTCGTCTCCAGCGGAACCGTCCCGCCGTACAGCGACTTGCCGTCACCGGAAGCCGTCTCGATCGAGTCCCACGCGTCGATCTGCGCGCCCGTCCCCGCGTCGGTCAGCACCGTCCGCGCGACCGGGTTGCCGAGCGAGTCCTGGGCGACGACGTCCGTCCGCCAGGCCAGCTTCGGGGCGCCGTGCAGGGCGTCCACGACCAACTGCGGTTTGGCGGTCAGCTTCTTGAGCGTCTCGCCGAGGTTGGCGGCGCGAAGCGCGTCGGTCGCCAGGTCGGCGGCTTTCGGGGCGGAGAGCGCGGGGGTGACGGACGACAGTGAGATCGCCCGCCGGGTGGCCCTGTCGGCGCTCCGGTAGGCGCCGTCCGAGTCGAGGTGGACCACGAAGTCGCCGCCCAGGACGGGCAGTCCGCGGTAGGCGCGGTCGTAACGGACGTGCTGTGCGCCGTTCTTGTCGACGACGACATCCCGGACCCGGGTGTCCTGCGCGGACGTCAGCCCGAGGCTCTTCGCCTGAGTCACCAGCGCGGACGCCGCGTTGTCGACGGCTGTCGCCCGGGTCGGCCGGTCGGCCGCGCCGGCGGTGGGGGAGAGGGCGGCGGCGAGCAGGGTGGCGGCCGTTGCGGCCAGACCGGCCGTGGCGAGACGGGAACCTCGGACAGGGCGTATCGGGCTCATCTGTCTCCTTGTGGGGGAGGCTCGAGTGGTCCCTGAGATTCAAGGGCCCCCGACATGTCATGTCCATAGCGCCTCGGTGGGGGTATGTGAGGAGAGAGAATCGTTTCTGTGAGCCTTCCGTTCTTCGTCTACGGCACCCTCCGCCCCGGAGAGGTCAACCACGACGCCTTCCTCCTCGGCCGCACGGCGGCGGAGGAACCCGCCCGACTCGACGGCGCGGTGCTGTACGACGGCCCGGGCTACCCCTACGCGGTGGCCGACCCCGGCACCATCCACGGCGACCTGGTCACCGCCCGCCCCGGTGACTACGCCGAACTCCTCGTCGCCCTCGACCGGTTGGAGGAGTACGCCCCCGGCGACCCGCGCAACCTCTACGAACGAGTCACACGCAAGGTGGTCAGGGTCGCCGACGGGAGCACAGTCCTGGCGTGGGTATACATCGCCGCGCCCACAGTGGCGGCCCGCCTACGGACCCACGGCGAACGCATAGAGAGCGGCGACTGGGCGGCCCGCTTCTGAACGGGCGGGGCGAAGCCGACGGCGGTTCGGTAGCGCCCTGAAGGGGCGCGGGGCTGTATCGATCAGCGGCTCCGCCGCGGGGCGCGACCAGCCACGACGTCGCCGCAGACGAACGACAACCCGTCCACCCCACTTCCGGCGGAGCGCCCGGCGTTACTTCACCGCCTCCACCCGCACCGCGCACGTCTTGAACTCCGGCATCCGTGATGTCGGGTCCAGCGCCGGGTTGGTCAGCGTGTTCGCGCGGCCCTCGCCCGGCCAGTGGAAGGGCATGAAGACGGTGTCGGGGCGGATGCCGGTGGTGATGCGGGCCGGTGCCACGGCCCGGCCGCGCCGGGAGACGACCGCCACCGGGTCGCCCTCGGCCGCGCCGAGCCGCGCCGCGAGCCGGGGGTGCAGTTCGACGAACGGGCCGGGTGCGGCGGCGTTCAGCTCGGCCACGCGGCGGGTCTGGGCGCCGGACTGGTACTGGGCGACGACCCGCCCGGTGGTCAGCAGCACCGGGTACTCCTCGTCCGGCTCCTCCGCGGCCGCCCGGTGCGATACGGGCACAAAGTTGGCGCGGCCGTCCGCCGTGGCGAAACGGTCGAGGAAGAGGCGGGGGGTGCCGGGGTGGGGCTCCGCGGTCGGGGAACCGGAGGTCTCGGTCGAGGCGCCCGCCGGGCACGGCCAGAACACCCCGTTCTCCTCCGCCAGCCGCCGGTAGGTGATCCCGGAGTAGTCCGCGGGGCCGCCCGCGCTGGCCCGCCGCAGCTCCTCGAAGACCTCCTCGGGGTCGGTCGGGAAGCCCTTCTCCACGCCGAGCCGGTCGGCCAGCTCGTGCATGACCTCCAGGTCGCTGCGGACGCCCTCGGGCGGGGTGATGGCCTGGCGGCGCAACAGCACCCGGCCCTCCAGGTTCGTCGTCGTGCCCGTCTCCTCCGCCCACTGGGTGACCGGCAGGACCACGTCCGCGAGTTCCGCGGTCTCGGACAGCACGACATCGCAGACGGCCAGGAAATCAAGGGACTTGATGCGCTCCTCGATGTGCGCGGCACGCGGCGCCGACACCACCGGGTTGGACGCCATCAGCAGCAGCGACTTGATGTCCCCGCCCAGTGCGTCCAGCAACTCGTAGGCGCTGCGCCCCGGTCCGGGCAGCGAGTCGGGGTCCACGCCCCACACCTCGGCCACATGCCGGCGCGCCGCCGGGTCGTCCAGCTTGCGGTAGCCGGGCAACTGGTCGGCCTTCTGGCCGTGTTCGCGCCCGCCCTGTCCGTTGCCCTGCCCGGTCAGACACCCGTACCCGGAGTACGGCCTGCCCGCCCGGCCCGTCGCCAGGCACAGGTTGATCCAGGCGCCCACGGTGTCGGTGCCCTTGGACTGCTGCTCGGGCCCGCGCGCGGTCAGCACCATCGCCGACTCGGGCTCGCAGAACATGCGTACGGTCTCCCGGAGTTGGGGCACGGGCACGCCCGTGATCCGCTCCACGTACTCCGGCCAGTGCGCCATCGCCGCGGCGCGGGCGTCCTCCCAGCCGGCGGTGCGCTCGTCGACGTACTCCTCGTCGACCCGGCCCTCGGCGACGACCAGGTGCAGCAGACCGAGTGCGAGGGCGAGGTCCGTGCCCGGGCGGGGCATCAGATGCAGATCGGCCTGCTCGGCCGTCTTCGTCCGGCGCGGGTCGATGACGATCAGTGTGCCGCCGTTCTCCTTCAGCTCGTTGAAGAAGCGCAGCGACGGCGGCATGGTCTCGGCGAGGTTGGAGCCGACGAGGATCACGCACCCGGTCTTCGGGATGTCCTCCAGCGGGAACGGCAGCCCGCGGTCCAGGCCGAACGCCTTGATGCCGCCGGCCGCCGCGGAGGACATGCAGAAGCGGCCGTTGTAGTCGATCTGCGAGGTGCCGAGGACGACCCGGGCGAACTTGCCCAGTGTGTACGCCTTCTCGTTCGTCAGGCCGCCCCCGCCGAACACCCCGCACGCGTCCGGGCCATGTTCCGTACGCGTACGCCGCAGTCCCTCGGCGATCCGGTCCAGTGCCTCGTCCCAGGTGGCGGGCACCAGCTTGCCCTCGGAGCGCACCAACGGGGAGGTCAGGCGCACCCGGGACGAGAGCACCTGGGGAGCGGTTCGGCCCTTGCCGCACAGCGCCCCCCGGTTCACCGGGAAGTCCGCGCGCTCGGTGACCTCGACGCCCCCGTCCGGGGCGGGCGTGAGGTTCATCCCGCACTGCAGGGCGCAGTAGGGGCAGTGCGTGGGCGTCGCGGAGTTCTGCATGCTCCTCAGCGTGCTTCGGCCGTGTTACGTGCGCGGCGGCTCCCTGTTACGCGGGCGGGACGGCGACCTCCCCGCCGGACGCCGGCCGTCGTGAGGCGCATGGCTGCCCACCCCTGAGTCGCCGCCGAGCGGGACGAACGTTGCCTCTGATGTGAAAGAGGTCACATGTGGCTCGTTCCGTATCGTAGTTGGCCGATCACGCCTAGTTGAGACTTGAAAAACCCCGACTACAGTCTGGCTTCGCGCGCAACTCCGAACGGCGTTCGACTCGGCACACCGTCCTTCGAAGCAGCCTGGAGGGTCTCCCGATCATGTCCGTGCGCCATCTAACCCCCCGCGACCAGCACCTCTTCCACCAGTACGGCTACGGCCCCGCCGTCCCCGTCCCGGACCCGCTGATCCACCGCGCCGTCGAACGACAGGCCACGGCCCGCCCGCACGCCGTCGCCGCCGAACACCTCGGCGCCCGGATCACCTACGGCGAGCTCGACCGCTACGCCGACGCCGTCGCCGCCCGTCTGCTCCACGAGGGCGTCGGCCCCGGCGACCACGTCGGTCTCTTCGTCCGCCGTTCCGTCCCGATGCTCATCGGCCTGCTCGGCATCCTCAAGGCGGGCGCCGCCTACGTCCCCCAGGACATCGGCCTCGCCCCCGCCGCCCAGCTGGCCCACGTCGTCCGCACCGCCCGCACCCGGATCGTCCTGACCGTCGCCGAGCACGCGGCCCGGGTCCCGAGCGGCCCGCACGTCCTCACCCTCGACGAACCGCTGTCGTACGCCCTACCGACCGCACCGACCCCGCCGACCGCACCCGCCCGCCGGGTCGGGCCCGACGACGGCTGCTACGTCCTGTTCACCTCGGGCACCACCGGCTGCCCCAACGGCGTGAAGGTCACCCACCGCAACGTCGCGAACATCCTTCTCACCCCGCCGGGCGACCTCGGCATCCGCCCCGGCGACCGGGTCGCCCAACTCCTCAACATCGCCTTCGACATGGCCGCCTGGGAGATCCTCGGCTGCCTCGCCCACGGCGGCACCCTGGTCATCCGCGGCCAGGACATCGCGGCGGCGGCCCGCACGGCGGATGTCGTCATCGCCACCCCGACCGTCCTGTCGGGCATCGACCCGGCGACCTGCCCGCGCGTCCGCACGGTGGCCGTGGCGGGCGAGCCCTGCCCGCGCCCGCTGGCCGACCGCTGGGCCCGCCAGGCGAGCTTCTACAACTGCTGCGGCCCGACCGAGACGACCATCGTCAACACCATGCGCCGCCACGACCCGACGTCCGGGAGCCTCACCATCGGCCGCCCCACCCCCAACAACACGGTCTACGTCCTCGACGCGGGCCTGCGTCCGCTGCCGATCGGCGAGGTCGGCGAGATGTGGGCGGGCGGCGCCTGTGTCTCGGCGGGTTACCTGGACAACGACCGCCTCAACGCGGAGCGCTACGCCCCCGACCCCTTCCTCGGCGGCGAGCACCGCATGTTCCGCACCCGCGACCTCGGCCGCTGGACCCCGGACGGCGAGCTGGAGCACCTCGGCCGCACCGACGACCAGGTCAAGGTGCGCGGCTTCCGCGTCGAGCTCGACTCCGTCTCCTCGGTGCTGGAGTCGGTGGCGGGCTGCCGGCGCGCGGTGACCCTGAAGCAGGACGCCCGCACCCTGGTCTCCTTCGTCACCCCGGCCGACGTCGACCCCGACACGGCCCGGCGCGCGGTGGCGGACGCGCTGCCGTACTACTGCGTGCCCGAGAGTGTCATGCCCCTGACACATCTACCGGAGACGGACCGCGGAAAGATCGACAAGGCGGCCCTGCTGCGGCTGGCGGAGGAGCGCACGGTGGTGGCCCGATGACGACCTCACTGGAGCGCCTGTCCCTGGAGCTGCCCCCGCGGACCCCGGTTCCGCGCCGACTCCTCAAGCACCCGCGCCTGATGCACTACAACCGCCTGGCGGCCCTGGTGCTGACCGCCAACCTCGTCTTCCTGTACGCGAGTTGGACCCCGTCGACCCGCACCATGGGCCACGCGGCGCTCGCCAACCTCGCCCTCGCGATCCTCATCCGCCAGCAGTACGTCATCAACCTCCTCTTCAGGCTGGCCACTTCACCGCCGACGAGCTGGCCGCTGAAGGTCCGCTGGACGCTGGGGAAGGTGTACCACTTCGGCGGACTGCACGTCGGCGGAGCGCTGGCCGGGGCGGGCTGGTTCCTGGCCGGCACGATCAGCACGACCGACGGCCCGCTCAGGGCGGTGGGCTGGACCCTGATGTCCCTCCTGACGGTCATCATCGCCACCGCCCTGCCTCCCTTCCGCTCCCGCCACCACGACCACTTCGAGAAGATCCACCGCTTCGGCGGCTGGACCGCCCTCGCCCTCTTCTGGACCCACACCCTCCTGGCCGCGCCGGGCCCCGTGGAGATCACCGTCCTGACGGTCGTGACATTCAGCGTCGCCCTGCCCTGGCTGAGGCTGCGCAAGGTCGACGTACACCTCGAACGCCCCTCCCCGCACGTGGCGTTGGCCCGCTTCGACCACGGCGAGACCCCCTTCGCGGGCTCCTCCACCGCGATCAGCCGCAGCCCGCTGAAGGAATGGCACTCCTTCGCCAACGTCCCGGCCCCCGGCGAGCCCGGCTTCCGCCTGACCATCTCCCGGGCCGGCGACTGGACGGGCGGCTTCATCGACGACCTGCCGAAGCGGGTCTGGGTGAAGGGCATCACCACGGCCGGCGTCGCCAACATCGAGACCCTCTTCGAGAAGGTCGTCTACGTGGCGACCGGCAGCGGCATCGGCCCCTGTCTGCCCCACCTGCTCGCCGCCGAGGTCCCCTCCCGCCTTGTCTGGGCCACCCGCGACCCCCGCGCCACCTACGGAGACGCCCTCGTCGACGAGATCCTCGCCGTCCAGCCGCACGCCGTCGTCTGGGACACCTCCCGCGACGGCAAACCCGACATGGTCCGCCTCGCCTACGCCGCCTACCGCGACTTCGGGGCCGAGGCGGTGATCTGCATCAGCAACAAGAAGCTGACCTGGCAGGTGGTGCACGGCCTGGAGCAGCGCGGCATCCCGGCGTACGGCGCGATCTGGGACTCGTGACACCTCGTAGCCCCCTGGAGGGAAGATGGACACCATCAAGCTCGAGCGCCACGACCGTGTCGTGCTCGTACGCCTGCACCGCCCCCACGTCCTGAACGCGCTGAGCGGCGAACTCCTCACCGAACTCCTGGCCGCCCTGCGCCCGTTGGACGCAGACCCCGACATCGGCTGCTACGTCGTGACCGGCTCCGAGCGGGCCTTCGCGGCGGGCGCCGACATCAAGGAGATGGCCGGGCGGACGGCCGTCGAGATGGCGGCCGAGGACTACTTCGCCGCCTGGGAGGAGTTCGCCGACCTCCGTACCCCGAAGATCGCCGCCGTCAACGGCCTCGCGCTGGGCGGCGGTTGCGAACTGGCGATGATGTGCGACCTCGTCGTCGCGGGGGAGTCGGCGGTCTTCGGCCAGCCCGAGATCAGGCTCGGCGTGATCCCCGGCATCGGCGGCACCCAGCGCCTGACCCGGCTGGTGGGCCGCGCCAAGGCGATGGACCTGGTCCTCACCGGCCGCACGATGGACGCGAGGGAGGCCGAGAGCGCGGGCCTGGTCTCCCGTGTCGTACCCGACGAACGGGTCCTCGCGGAGTCCCTGGCGGCGGCGGAGACGATCGCCTCCTACGGCCGTACGGCGGTCAGGGCCGCCCGCGACTGCGTCGACCGGTCCCTCGAAACGGGCCTGCGGGACGGCATCCGCTACGAACGCCGCGTCTTCCACGCCCTGTTCGCCACCGCCGACCAGAAGGAGGGCATGACCGCCTTCCTGGAGAAACGCCCGCCGCGATTCACCGGCCGCTGAGCGCTCCGCGGGCTGTGCCGATATGCGGCTCCGCCGCGGGTCGGCGGACGGGTTGTCGTTCGTCTGCGGCGCCGTCGTGACCGGCCACGGCCGTCGTGGCCGGCCGAGCCCACGCGGCGGCAGCCGCACATGGACACGGCCCCGCGCCCCTTCGGGCGCTGCCGAACCGCGGGACTTCACCCGGCCCGCGTAGCCAGTGCCCGGCCCACTCCCGGTTCCGTCGGCCCGAGGAACCGGGGGTCCGGCTCGAAGACCGCGTCGAGCGCCGCCTTGCCCGCGGCGAGGATCTCCCGGGCACCGCCGTAGTACCAGGTGACGTCGTGCTTCGCCTCGACCCCGACGCCGTACGACGTGACACCGGCCTGCTCGCACAGCGCGACCGCCCGCCGGATGTGGAACCCCTGGCTGATCAGCACGGCCTTGTCGACGCCGAAGATCTTCTTGGCGCGGACACAGGAGTCCCAGGTGTCGAACCCGGCGTAGTCGCTGACGATGCGCCGGTCGGGCACCCCGTGCCGGGTCAGATAGGCGCGCATGGCGTCCGGCTCGTCGTAGTCCTCGCGGCTGTTGTCCCCGGTGACCAGGACGACCTCGATCCGGCCCTCGCGGTACAGCTTCGCCGCCGCGTCCAGCCGGTGCGCGAGATACGGCGACGGCTCGTCGTCCCACAGTCCGGCGCCGAAGACCACCGCGACCTCGGTGCGCGGCACGTCCGCGGTCGTCCGCAGCCGGTCGCCCGTCACGACGTACATCCAGGTCGCCGGAAGGAGGGCGAGCACGCACCCGAGCATCACGGCCTGCACGAGCCGCCGCTGCCCGGTACGGGTGCGCGGCAGCCGGGGTCTGCGCAGTCTCACGGGGGTCCCTCCCTGGTCGTCCTTCGACAGTCAGGGACGTGATGTAAGCCTCCACGGTTCGCGCTCACGCACGTGACCAGCCTCACCCACCCGGTGAAACCGCAGGTCGGAGCGGCTCACAGTGCCCTACCACCCCACGGTGAACCCACGGAAAATACCCGTTATCTTCGCGCAACGGGGTGGCAACCTCCCGCCGCCACCATCGGTTCATGACGGCGACGAGTAAGGCGACGAAGAACTCGACGGCTCCTCGCGAAGAGTCCAAGACGGTCCACCTCGACAGTACGGCGCACCTCATGAACCGGATCAGCAGCCAGCTCGCCAGCCAGCTCAGCCTCGTGTCCCTCGACGGCAGGCGGCGCCCCGAACCGCCCGCGCTCGTCGTCGTGGCCCACGGCAGCCGCGACCCGCGCGCCCTGAGCACCGTGACCACGCTCCTCGACAAGGTCCGGGCCCTGCGCCCCGGCCTGTCCGTCCACCTCGGCCACATCGAGCTGAACGAGCCTCTGCTCACCGACACCCTCACCGCCCTCGGCGACCGCGAGGCGATCCTCGTCCCGCTCCTGCTGAGCCGCGGCTACCACGTCAAGCGCGACATCCCCGAGATGGCCGCCGAGACCCGGGTACGCGCACGCGTGGCCGCCCCGCTCGGCCCGCACCCCCTCCTGGTGGAGACCCTGTACTCGCGCCTGGTCGAGGCCGGCTGGCGCACCCGTATGGACGAGGCGACCCGCGCCCGCAGCGCGGTGGTCCTGGCCGCGGCCGGCTCCCGCGACCCGGAGTCCAAGGTCGACACCGGCCGCACCGCCCAGCTCCTCTCCGACCGCCTCGGCGTCCCGGTCGTCCCCGCCTACGCCACCACCGCCGCCCCCAGGGTCCCGGACGCCATCGAGGCGCTCGCGGCGAGCGGCCGCGACCGGATCGCCATCGCCTCCTACTTCACCGCCCCCGGCCGCTTCGCCACCGAGTGCGCACAGGCGGCCCCCTGGATCGCGTCGGCCCCGCTCGGCACCCACCCGGCGATGGCCCGTCTTCTCCTGCACCGCTACGACCAGACACTGGCGACCCCGCTCACCACGGAACGGGCACTGGCCTCGGCGTAAAGGCGCACCCCAATTGTCAGTACCTGCCCTTACTGTCGAGACATGGAAGGCGAAAACCACATCCCACCCGCGGGCTATGACCCGGCGTCAGTCGAACGATGGGCCACCGAACACGACAAACGCCCAGGCCGTACCGCCTTCCAACGCGACCGCGCCCGCATCCTGCACTCGGCCGCGCTCAGAAGGCTCGCCGGCAAGACCCAGGTCGTCACCCCGGGAACCCGCAGCCAGGCCTGGGACGCCAGCCCCCGCACCCGTCTGACGCACTCCCTGGAGTGCGCCCAGGTCGGCCGTGAACTCGGCGCCGCCCTCGGCTGCGACCCCGACCTCGTGGAGGCCGCCTGCCTCTCCCACGACCTCGGCCACCCCCCGTTCGGGCACAACGGCGAACAGGCGCTCAACGAGTTCGCCGAGGACTGCGGCGGCTTCGAGGGCAACGCCCAGTCCCTCAGGCTCCTCACCCGCATCGAGCCCAAGCGGTTCACCCCCGAGGGCTCCGTAGGACTCAACCTCACCCGGGCCGCCCTGGACGCCGCCACCAAGTACCCGTGGCCCAGAGGCGCCCACCCCACGGACCCCGAGTCCCCGAAGTTCGGGGTCTACGAGGACGACCGCCCCGTCTTCGACTGGGTCCGCAAGGAGGCCCCCGGCACCCGCACCACCTTCGAGGCCCAGGTCATGGACTGGGCCGACGACGTGGCGTACTCGGTGCACGACGTCGAGGACGGCCTGCACGCCGGCCACATCGACCCCAACAGCCTGCACGCCGAACCCGAACGCCAGGCGGTCTTCGCGGTCGCCCTCGGCCGGTACGTATCCGAGGACACCGACCCCGCGGAACTCGCGGAAGCCCTCGACCGGCTCCAGGACCAGCCCTGGTGGCCGCACGGCTACGACGGCACAGCCGTCTCCCAGGCCCGCCTGAAGGACGCCACCAGCCAGCTCATCGGCCGCTTCTGCCTCGCCGCCGAGGGCGCCACCCGCGCGGAGTACGGCACCGGGCGTCTGACCCGCTACACCGCCGAACTCGTCGTACCGCACGAGACCCGGCTGGAGTGCGCGGTCCTCAAGGCCGTCGCCGACCGGTACGTCATGCAGCGCGCCGAACAGGAGCGGCTGCGGGCGGACCAGCGGATCGTGGTCGCCGAACTCGCCGAGGCGCTCACCGTCCGCGCCCCGGACGGCCTGGAACCCCAGTTCCGCGCGCTCTTCGACCAGGCCCCCGACGACCGCGCCCGCAAGCGCGTGATCGTCGACCAGATCGCCTCCCTCACCGACGCCTCGGCCCGCTCGCTTCACTCCCGGCTGACGGGGAACTCATAAGACATACGTGTCACGGGTGACGTGAAACGCGCCCGAATGTGACCCTCCGTGGCCTGATCGGGCCACTCCCTCTTCCCCCATCACGCTCCGTGCGGGACGCTCCCATGTGGCGGCACGTTCACGAGGAGGCATCAAGTGGTCGACGCGGATCAGACATTCGTCATCGTCGGAGGCGGTCTCGCCGGCGCCAAGGCGGCCGAGACGCTCCGCACGGAGGGCTTCACGGGCCGCGTGATACTGATCTGCGACGAACGCGATCACCCCTACGAGCGCCCTCCCCTGTCCAAGGGCTATCTGCTCGGCAAGGAGGAACGCGACAGCGTCTTCGTGCACGAGCCGGCCTGGTACGCGCGCAACGACATCGAGCTGCACCTCGGCCAGACCGTCGACGCGATCGACCGCACCGCGAAGACCGTCCGCTTCGGCGACGACGGCACGCTGGTCCACTACGACAAGCTCCTCATCGCCACCGGCGCCGAGCCCCGCCGCCTCGACATCCCCGGCACGGGCCTCGCGGGCGTCCACCATCTGCGCCGCCTCGCCCACGCCGAGCGGCTCAAGGGCGTCCTGGCCGCGCTCGGCCGGGACAACGGCCACATCGTGATCGCCGGCGCCGGCTGGATCGGCCTGGAGGTCGCCGCGGCGGCCCGGGAGTACGGCGCGGAGGTCACCGTCGTCGAGCCCGAGCCGACCCCGCTGCACTCCGTCCTCGGCCCCGAGCTCGGCGGGCTCTTCGCCGACCTGCACCGCGAGCGCGGGGTGCGCTTCCACTTCGGCGCGAAGCTCACCGAGATCGTCGGCCAGGACGGCATGGTGCTGGCCGCCCGCACCGACGACGGCGAGGAGCACCCGGCACACGACGTCCTCGCCGCGATCGGCGCCGCCCCGCGGACCGCCCTCGCGGAGGCCGCGGGACTGCGGATCGCCGAGCGCGCCCACGGCGGCGGGATCGTGGTCGACCAGCAGCTGCGCACCTCCGACCCGGACATCTACGCCGCAGGTGACGTGGCCTCCTTCCACCACGCCCTCTTCGACACCCGGCTGCGCGTCGAGCACTGGGCCAACGCTCTCAACGGCGGCCCCGCGGCGGCCCGCGCGATGCTCGGCCGCGACCTCGCCTACGACCGTGTGCCCTATTTCTTCTCCGATCAGTACGACCTGGGGATGGAGTACAGCGGGTGGGCGCCCCCGGGGTCCTACGACGAAGTGGTGATTCGAGGGGACGCAGGAAAGCGTGAGTTCATCGCGTTCTGGGTGAAGGAACGCCGGGTGCTCGCCGGGATGAACGTGAACGTGTGGGACGTCACAGAGCCGGTCCAACAGCTGATTCGCTCGAAGACACAGGTGGACACGGAGGCACTGGCGGACCCGCACGTTCCGCTCGAAAACCTCGTCCCTTAGATGTCAGTTCTGCCCCGTAGACTCACCTCGTGGCAGGACGGATCAACGACGAGGACGTGAAGGCGGTACGGGACGCGGTCCCGATCGACGCCGTGGTCTCGGAGTACCTCCAGCTGCGCAACGCGGGCGGTGGCAACCTCAAGGGCCTGTGCCCCTTCCACGACGAGAAGTCGCCGTCCTTCCAGGTCAGCCCCAGCAAGGGTCTCTTCCACTGCTTCGGCTGCCAGGAGGGCGGCGACACCATCACGTTCGTGATGAAGGTCGACCACCTCACCTTCTCGGAGGCGGTCGAGCGCCTCGCCGGCCAGGCGGGCATCACGCTGCGGTACGAGGAGGGCGGGTACAACCCCTCCCACCAGCGCGGTGAGCGCATCCGCCTGGTCGAGGCCCACAAGATCGCCGCCGAGTGGTACGTGGAACAGCTCGCCACCAGCCCGGAGGCCGACACCGGCCGCAAGTTCCTCGCCGAGCGCGGCTTCGACCAGTCCGCCGCCGAGCACTTCTCCGTCGGCTACAGCCCCCAGGGCTGGGACCACCTCACCCGCTTCCTGCGCGGCAAGGGCTTCACCGACAAGGAGCTCTTCCTCTCCGGCCTCTCCCAGGAAGGCCGCCGCGGCCCGATCGACCGCTTCCGCGGCCGACTGATGTGGCCCATCCGCGACATCGGCGGCGAGGTCGTCGGCTTCGGCGCCCGCAAGCTGTACGAGGCGGACACCGGCCCCAAGTACCTCAACACGCCCGACACGCCGATCTACAAGAAGTCCCAGGTCCTCTACGGCATCGACCTCGCCAAGAAGGACATCGCCAAGGCCTCCCGCGCGGTCGTCGTCGAGGGCTACACCGACGTCATGGCCTGCCACCTCGCGGGTGTCACGACGGCGATCGCGACCTGCGGCACCGCCTTCGGCGGCGACCACATCAAGATCCTCCGCCGGCTCCTCATGGACAACGGCTCGGCCCGAGTGATCTTCACCTTCGACGGCGACGCGGCCGGCCAGAAGGCGGCCCTGCGCGCCTTCGAGGACGACCAGAAGTTCGCCGCCGAGACCTACATCGCCATCGCCCCCGACGGCATGGACCCCTGCGAGCTGCGCCTCGCCAAGGGCGACGAGGCGGTCTCCGACCTGGTCGAACCCCGCACCCCGCTCTTCGAGTTCGCGCTCCGCCAGATCGTCGTCCGCTACGACCTGGACACCCCGGCGGGCCGCGCGGCCGCGCTGGACGAGGCCGCGCCCATCGTCGCCCGCATCAAGAACAGCGGCGCCCAGCACGAGGTCGCGGTCCAGCTCGCCGGCATGCTCGGCATCCTCGACACCCAGTTCGTCGTCAAGCGGGTCGCCCAGCTGGCCCGCTGGGCGCGCGACCGCGGCGGCAAGGGCCCGGCCCCCGCCGCGCGCGGCCAGCAGCAGTACGACTCCGCCCCCCGCCCCGCCGCATCCGGCCCGGCCCTCAACCTCCGCAACCCCGTCTACGCCACCGAACGCGAACTCCTCAAACTCGCCCTCCAGCGCCCCGAACTGGTCTCCCCGGCCTTCGACGCGTACGGCATCGACGAGTTCACCGCCGCGCCCTACGCCGCCGTACGCCAGGCGATCATGGAGGCGGGCGGCGCCGAGTACGGCGTGCAGGACTCCCAGGACTACCTCGTCCGGGTCCGCGAGGCCGCGCCCGACGACGCGGTCCGCGCGATGGTCACGGAGCTCGCCGTCGAGGCGATCATGCGCAAGACGGTCGACGAGATCT
Organism: Streptomyces sp. RG80; assembly: GCF_040446465.1. NCBI lineage: Bacteria > Bacillati > Actinomycetota > Actinomycetes > Kitasatosporales > Streptomycetaceae > Streptomyces > Streptomyces sp. RG80. The sequence goes on from NZ_JBEAAJ010000007.1 coordinate 409,881, forward strand.
ACGCCGGCGTACAGCTCGTCGCGGTCCGCCGCCGCGCCGTCGAACGCCGTATCCGCGACATCCAGTCCACCCTCACCCGCCTCGGAACGCACGGAGACCCGGCTCAGCTGGCCGCCGTACAGAACGAATTGTGGGTGCTCCAGCAGTACGACCAGGCGCTGCGCGGGCAAGGAGCCGCAGCTCTCTGAGGGTTGGCGTACGGCAGGGTAACCACGCGGTCACGGACCGGACTCAAAAAGTCCCCGCACGCCCCTCGTGGCGGCGATGTGTCGTACTCCACACTGGGTTCCGGTGCCTGAGTCCTCGGAGCGCGGCCGATCCGTCCCCAGCGGGTCCCAGACCCCCGCGGTTCCGCTCATCGCGTGCGGGACGGACAGCGGCGAGGCCGCCGACTCCGCCCCCGAAACAGCGCTGCCGCTCAACTCTGCAGCGATCATCCTGGAGGTCGCCCCCGTGCAGACCCAGACCCTCAACAAGACCGACGCCAGTACCGACGGCGCGGAAGCGGATACGGAGACCGACGTCCTCACCGCCGTACCTCCGCAGAGCCGTGTCGCGCATCACCCCGAGGCGGAGCCGGAAGAGCCGCCCGCCGGCGCCCTTGAGGGCGCTGAGCCCGCGGAGCCGGTCGAGGCTCCCGAGCCGACGAGCCGCAGCCGCGCCGACACCGGCAGCCCCTCCTCCGACCTGTTCCGCCAGTACCTCCGTGAGATCGGCCGCATCCCGCTGCTCACGGCGGCCGAGGAGGTCGACCTCGCGCGCCGCGTCGAGGCCGGCCTGTTCGCCGAGGAGAAGCTGCTCAACACCCCTGACCTGGACAGCCAGTTGGCGCTCGACCTGGACCGGCTGGTGGTCCTCGGCCGGATGGCCAAGCGCCGCCTCATCGAGGCGAACCTGCGGCTCGTCGTGTCCGTCGCCAAGCGGTACGTCGGGCGCGGCCTGACCATGCTCGACCTGGTCCAGGAGGGAAACCTGGGCCTGATCAGGGCGGTCGAGAAGTTCGACTACGCCCGCGGCTACAAGTTCTCGACATACGCGACCTGGTGGATCCGGCAGGCGATGTCCCGGGCCCTGGCCGACCAGGCCCGCACCATCCGGGTCCCCGTCCACGTCGTCGAGCTGATCAACCGTGTCGTCCGCGTCCAGCGCCGCATGCTCCAGGAACGCGGCTACGAGCCGACCCCGGAAGAGGTCGCCGCCCATCTCGACCTCGCCCCGGAACGCGTCAGCGAGGTCCTGCGCCTGGCCCAGGAACCGGTCTCCCTGCACGCCCCGGTGGGCGAGGAGGACGACGTGGCCCTCGGCGACCTCATCGAGGACGGCGACGCCGCGTCACCGGTGGAGTCGGCGGCGTTCCTGCTGCTCAGGGAGCACCTGGAGGCGGTGCTGTCCACCCTGGGCGAGCGGGAGCGGAAGGTCGTACAGCTCAGGTACGGCCTGGCCGACGGCCGCCCGCGCACGCTGGAGGAGATCGGCCGCATCTTCGGCGTGACGAGGGAGCGGATCAGGCAGATCGAGTCCAAGACCCTCAACAAGCTCCGGGACCACGCATTCGCGGATCAGCTGAGGGGTTACCTGGACTGACGCCGGGTGCGGGTGAGTTGTGGCCGGTCGCGCCCGCGCGGCGGTAGCCGCAGATCGACACAGCCCCGCGCCCCTGAGGTGGGTGCACCGGCCCCACCTTCTTTAGGGGCGCGGGGAACTGCGCGACCAGCCCCCACACACCCGCAGTCGACCGCCGATCCGTCCTCTCAGTCCACCTCGGCCACCGCCTGCGCGAACTGCGCCTTGTACAGCCGCGCGTACGCCCCGTCCGCCGCCAACAGGTCGGCGTGCGCGCCCTGTTCCACGATCGAGCCGTTCTCCATCACCAGGATCGTGTCCGCGTCCCGGATCGTCGACAGCCGGTGCGCGATCACGAACGACGTGCGCCCGTGCGCGAGTTTCGCCATCGCCTTCTGGATCAGCACCTCGGTACGGGTGTCCACCGAGGACGTCGCCTCGTCGAGGACGAGGATCACCGGGTCGGACAGGAACGCCCGCGCGATGGTGATGAGCTGCTTCTCACCGGCGCTGACCCCCGTGCCCTCGTCGTCGATCACGGTGTCGTACCCGTCGGGCAGCGTCCGCACGAACCGGTCGGCGTGCGCGGCCCGCGCGGCCTCCTCGATCTCGCCCCGGGTGACCTCGCGCGAGGCCCCGTACGCGATGTTCTCCGCGATCGTGCCGCCGAACAGCCAGGTGTCCTGGAGCACCATGCCGATGCCGGCCCGCAGTTCGTCCCGGGACATCCTCGCGATGTCGACCCCGTCGAGGGTGATACGGCCGCCGGAGACGTCGTAGAACCGCATCAGCAGGTTGACCAGCGTGGTCTTGCCCGCGCCCGTCGGACCCACGATCGCGACCGTGTGCCCCGGCTCCACCTTGAGCGACAGATCCTCGATGAGCGGCTTCTCCGGGTCGTACCGGAAGGACACGCCCTCCAGCGCCACCCGCCCCCGAAGCTCGGCGGGCCGCTCGCCCGGCACCGGGTCGGCCTCCTGTTCCTCGGCGTCGAGAAGTTCGAAGATCCGCTCGGCCGAGGCGACCCCGGACTGCACCAGGTTCGCCATGGACGCGACCTGCGTCAGCGGCATCGAGAACTGGCGCGAGTACTGGATGAAGGCCTGCACATCACCGATGGACAGCGTGCCGGAGGCGACCCGCAGGCCACCCACCACCGCGACCAGCACATAGTTCAGGTTCGACACGAACATCATCAGCGGCTGCATGACCCCGCTGTTGAACTGCGCCTTGAACCCGGCCTCGTACAGTGCCTCGTTCTGCTCGGCGAACTGCCGTGCCGACTCCTCCTGCCGCCCGAACACCTTGACCAGGGTGTGGCCGGTGTACATCTCCTCGACGTGCGCGTTGAGCTTGCCGGTCGTGCGCCACTGCTGCACGAAGTGCGGCTGCGAGCGCTTGCCGACGCGGGTGGCGATGACGAACGACAGCGGCACGGTCACCAGCGCGACCAGCGCCAGCAGCCACGACACCCAGAACATCATCACGAGCACACCGATGATCGTGAGCAGCGAGTTGATCAGCTGGCCCATCGACTGGTTGAGGGTCTGGCCGATGTTGTCGATGTCGTTCGTGGCCCGGCTCAGCACCTCGCCGCGCTGCGCCTTGTCGAAGTACGACAGCGGCAGCCGCGACATCTTCGTCTGCACGTCCTCGCGCATCCGGAACATGGTCCGGTTGACGACCCGGTTCACCAGCCGCGTCGCGACCAGCATCAGCAGCCCGGCGACGAGGAACACACCGAGCGCGAGCAGCAGGACGTGCCCGACGGCGTCGAAGTCGATGCCCTCGCCCGGGGTGAAGTCCGTGCTGCGCAGCATGTCGGCGATCTCGCCGTCGCCGCGCTCCCGCATCCCCTGGAGGACCTGTTCCTTCGAGGCGCCGGGTTCCATCTGCCGTCCGACGATGCCGGCGAAGACCAGGTCGGTGGCCTCACCGAGGATCTTCGGCCCGATGACCGACAGCCCCACGCTGACGAACACGCAGCAGATCAGCGCGTAGACCGTGAACCGCTCCGGCCGGAACCGGGCGACGAGCCGCCGCCCGGACACCTTGAAGTCCAGCGAACGGTGGTCCGGGCCGGTCCCGGCCATCATGCGCCCCATGGGCCCGGCCATCAGGCAGCCTCCGCTTCCGTGAGCTGGGAGAGGACGATCTCCCGGTACGTCTCGTTGTCCGCCATCAGCTCGTGATGCCGGCCGGTGCCGACGACCCGGCCCTCGTCGAGGACGACGATCCGGTCGGCGTCCCTGATGGTCGACACCCGCTGGGCGACGATCACGACGGTCGCCTCGGCGGTCTCCCGGGACAGCGCCGCGCGCAGGGCCGCGTCGGTGGCGTAGTCGAGGGCCGAGAAGGAGTCGTCGAACAGGTAGATCTCCGGGCGCTGCACGAGCGTACGGGCGATGGCGAGCCGCTGGCGCTGACCGCCCGAGACGTTGGTCCCGCCCTGCGCGATGGGGGAGTCGAGCCCGTTCTCCAGGCGCTCCACGAACTCCTTGGCCTGCGCCACCTCCAGCGCGTGCCACAGCTCCTCGTCGGTGGCGTCCGGGTTGCCGTAGCGCAGGTTGGTCGCCACGGTCCCCGCGAACAGGTACGGCTTCTGCGGCACCATTCCGACGGTCTTCGCCAGCAGCGCCGGATCGATGCCCGCCACGCTCTCCCCGTCGACGAGCACCTCGCCGTCGGTCGCGTCGAACAGCCGGGGCACCAGTCCGAGGAGTGTGGACTTGCCGCTGCCGGTCGAGCCGATGACGGCGGTCACCTCACCGGGCCGGGCGACCAGGTCGACCTCCCTGAGCACCGGCTCCTCGGCGCCCGGGTAGCGGAACCCCGCCCCCCGGATCTCCAGATGCCCGTGCCGCCGCAGCTCCAGCACCGGAGCCTTGGGCGGGATCACGCTGGAGGAGGTCTCCAGCACCTCCTGGATCCGCTCGGCGCACACCTCCGCGCGCGGCACCATCATGAACATGAAGGTGGCCATCATCACGGACATGACGATCTGCATCAGATAGGCGAGGAACGCGGTGAGGTCGCCGATCTGCATGTCGCCGCCGTCGATCCGGTGGGCGCCGAACCACACCACCGCGATGGACGACAGGTTCACCACTGTCATGACCATCGGGAACATCAGCGCGAGGTACTTGCCGGTGCCCAGCGACATCTCGGTGAGCTCGGCGTTCGCGCCCCGGAAGCGGTCCTTCTCGTACTCGTCGCGCACGAAGGCGCGGATAACCCGGTTGCCGGTGATCTGCTCGCGCAGCACCCGGTTCACCGTGTCGAGGCGCTCCTGCATGGTCCGGAACAGCGGCCGCAGCCGCCGCACGATCAGCGTCACGCTGATGCCGAGCACGGGCACGACCGCCACCAGCACCGTCGACAACGGCACGTCCAGGCCGAGCGCCAGCACGATGCCGCCCACGCACATGATCGGCGCGGACACCATCAGCGTGAACGTCATCAGGGCCAGCATCTGGACCTGCTGGACGTCGTTCGTCGTCCGGGTGATCAACGAGGGCGCGCCGAAGTGGCCCACCTCGCGGGAGGAGAAGGACTGCACCCGGTCGAACACGGCGGCCCGCACGTCCCGGCCCAGCGCCGAGGCCGTCCGGGCGCCGTAGTACACGGCACCGATGTTGCACACGACCTGGATCAGCGAGATGCCGATCATCAGGGCGCCGAAGGACAGGATGTACCCGGTGTCGCCCTTCACGACGCCGCTGTCGATGATGTCCGCGTTCAGCGTGGGCAGGTAGAGGGTGGCGCAGGTCTGGAGGAACTGGAGCACCACCAGCAGGGTGATGGGTTTTCGGTAGGGCCTGAGATAGGTCCGCAGAAGTCGTATGAGCACGCTACGTCTCTCGGAGTCGGCGACAGGGGCCGGAGGTGGTTGCCCCTGGCCCCTATCGTCGGACACTCCACCCGCGTTACCTCAACCGATTAAGCCGACAGCAGTGCTTCGTACGGCCTTACGGGTGCCGAGGACGGCCGGTTCCTACCGGTCCCTTACGTTCCGCTTCTCTTTCCTACGCCCGGAAGGCCCCGGGGTGCGTCTGCTCCCGCACCGACACGAACTGCTGGCGCACCGCCTGCCCGACCGCCAGCTCCTCGCCGGGCTCCAGGATCTGCGCGGCCGCCCCCTGCCAGGCCGGCGGGGTCCGCGGGTCGAGCGCGCCCTGCGACACACCGAGCGCCCAGGCGGCCTGCCGGGCGGCACCGAGCGCCGCGTAGTCCGCGGGCTGCGGTACGACGACCTGGGCCCCGAAGATGGCCGGTGCCGCCGACTGCACGGCCGCCAGCTCGGCCGCCGCGCCCAGCAGGAAGACCCGCCGCACCTCCACGCCCCGCCCGCGCAGCACGTCGAGCGCGTCGGCGAGCCCGCACAGCATGCCCTCGAACGCGGCCCGCGCGAGATGCTCCGCCTTCATCGACTCCCGCCGCAGCCCGGCGAGCGTCCCGGCGGTGTGCGGCAGATGCGGCGTCCGCTCGCCCTCCAGATAGGGCAGCAGCACCAGGCCGTGCGAGCCCGGCGTCGACTTCATCGCCAGCTCGGACAGGCTCTCCAGGTCGGACAGCCCGAGCAGCTCGGCGGCACCGCGCAGGGTCCGTACGGCGTTCAGCGTGGTGACGACCGGCAGATGCATGCCGGTGGCGTCGGCCAGGGAGGTGATCATCCCGGTGTTGTCGACGAGCGCCTCGGGGTGCACGGCCGTGACGGAGCCGGACGCGCCGAGCGACACGACGGCGTCGCCGAGCCCGATGCCGAGCCCGAAGGCGGCGGCCATGGTCTCGCCGGTCCCGGCGGAGATCAGCAGCCCCTCCGGCGTCGTACCGGCCGCGTCCGAGGGGCCGATCACCTCGGGCAGCATCGCCTGATGGCCGAGCGCCAGCTCCACGAGGTCGGTCCGGTAGCCGCCGGTGGCGGCGGACCAGTAGCCGGTGCCGGAGGCGCCGCCGCGGTCGGTGGTCCGGCGGACCGGGCGCCCGAGGAGCTGCCACACCAGCCAGTCGTGGGCCTGGAGGAGGACCGCGGTGCGCAGGGCGGCGTCGGGTTCGTTCTTCACGAGCCAGCGCAGCTTGGTGACGGGCTGCGCGGCCTGCGGGACACATCCGACGGCCTGGGCCCACGCCTCGCGTCCGCCGAGCGCGTCGACGAGGTCGGCCGCCGCGACCTGGGCGCGCTTGTCGCTGCCGACGAGGGCCGGGCGCACGGTGTTGCCCTGGGCGTCCAGCGGCACGACGGCGTTCTGCTGGGCCGACACGCCGATGGCCTGCACACCCTCGAGAAGTCCACCGCCCGCCGCCTCACCGAGGGAGAGCAGCCAGGCCTGGGGATCGACGTCGGAAGGACGCCCTTCGACCGGATGCGGCGCGTAGCCCTGTTTGAGCACGGCGCCCGTGTCCGCGTCGCAGACGACGATACGAGTGAAATCGGGCGAACTGTCCAACCCGGCGACTATCCCCATGGCCAAAATTCTGCCGCACCGCGGGGGGTGGCCGTACCGGTGAAGGTACGGCCGACGGATTATGAGTCCGTTGTCACGTGTTGCTGGTGCCCCAGTCGTCCTCCGCCGCCCCGTTCGTGTTCCGGTCCCGCAGGGATCGCACCCGCTGGGTCACCGACTCCGGAACCCGGTCGCCCACCTTCTCGCTCACCACGTGGTACGCCTTGCCCGCGAAGTGGCGGCCCTGCTGGGCGGCCGACTCGGCGGTGTTGCGGACCGCGGGGTTCTGGGAGACCTGACGTGCCGACTTCTTCAGCTGTTCGTAGCGTTCCCGTCCGGCGCGGGTGCCGAGCACGTAACCCAGTGCCAGCCCGGCGACGAACGTGACCTTGTAGCGCATGGAGGCCACCCTTCCCTCGTGTAGGTCGCTGCCGGGGGGAACCGATTGGCGGAGCACCCCCCTGCTTGCGCTAATGTATGTGTCGCAGCGAACGCCCGCCCTCTGGCGAATACCCAGGGAGGTACGTTCGATGCAACGAGGCATTCCTCCGTAGCTCAATTGGCAGAGCAGCCGGCTGTTAACCGGCAGGTTACTGGTTCGAGTCCAGTCGGGGGAGCTTCGATCTTCCGTAGCTCAATTGGCAGAGCAGCCGGCTGTTAACCGGCAGGTTACTGGTTCGAGTCCAGTCGGGAGAGCGCACTGAACGAGGACCCCTGAAGGGGTCCTTTTTCATGTGATCACCCCTGACCCGGGAACCGCGCAGGTCACGGCGGAGTCCTTCAGGGCATGCGAAGTCGACCATACGAAGCAGGAGATCGTATGAGCGGCTATGCTGCGGCAGACGGCGCGCACACATGTACGCGACACGCCGCTATGGGGCGGTAGCTCAGCCGGTTAGAGCAGCGGACTCATAATCCGCCGGCCGTGGGTTCGAGTCCCACCCGCCCCACTGTGCACGTCTCTGACCTGCGGAAACGTTCATTTTGTCCTGTCGGATCGTCAACTTTGCCTGAACGGACTGAATCCGCGGCTCGTGAGTTCGGCCTCGTTGCCGGTGTCGGTGGAGTGAGCGCCCCTGACCTGCACGGATGTTCCAGTTCGCGGCGGTTGAACTTGGGAAACGGCTCGTACTGAAAACGGCTCCAGATCGCACCACGGAGTCGCCTGACCGCAACCAGACAGTGTGCCCCTGCACGTCCTCGCGGAGGACAACCTCGCCGCGGCGAGTACCGATCTGCTGCGCGTGATGGTGAAGACGTTCGCCGACGCGCTCATGTCCGAGAAGGCCGACGCCCTGTGCGGCGCCGAGTACGGGCAGGTCAGTGACGAGCGGGTCAACCACCGCGATGGCTACCGCCCGTCGAGCTCGCCGTACCCGAGCTGAGGCAGGGCAGTTACTTCCCGCACTGGCTCCTGGAACGCAGGCGGCGGGCCGAATAGGCCCACGTCTCGGTCGTCGCCACCGCCTACCTGCTGGGTGTCTCCACCCGCAGGGTCGGGAAACTCGCCGAGTCCCTCGGTGTTACGCAGCTGTCGAAGTCCGCCGCAGCATCGCGGACGGCGAGACCGCCTACTTCCACTGCTACAACCCGCGCTGGGAATCACTGCCGGAACTGGTGGCGGTCAATCGGATTGCGCTGGCCGGTCGAGGAGTGTTTCGAGGCAGCCAAGCAGCAGGCCGGACTGGACCACTGCCAGGTACGCGCATACGGCGCCTGACATCGCCATATCGCCATGGCCATGCTGGCGCTGGCGATCCTGGCCGTGATTGCCCGGACCCCGCAAAAAAAAGGGGGCCCGCGGGCGTGGGCGGTGGCCACGGGCCACGAACGCGGCGGCTCGCGGCCCTGACCGTCGCCGACGTCCCGCCTGTTCAACCTGATCGGCTCGACTCCCACCGCCATCGACCATGGACTTCACCGGTCGATGGCGGTGGGACGCGCTCATCAGGCGTAAGCGTGACGGCACCATTTCTGAAGGCGGCCACTCCAGATGATCCAGATCCAGCCCTGTAGTACCGGCGCTAAACGAGGCGGATGACGCGCTTGCCGCGGGCATGGCCGGTTTCGGTGGCTCGGTGGGCGTCCTGGATTTCGTCCAGGGGATACACGCGCTCGATGACCGGACGCAGGTCTTGCTTGTCGACGTGATCGGCGAGGGTTTTCAGGTCCGCGCGTCGGGGGCCGGCCATGATCAGGCGTACGCGCGGACCGGGCAGGACGGTGGACAGCAGGGCGAAGGGTATGGCGCCGGCGGTGGGCGAGGCGATGCGACCGCCGGGGCGGAGGGCGCGTCGGTAGTCGCGGACAGAGGAGCCGTGGCAGTCGAGGATGGCGTCGAACTGCCTTTTGAGGGCGGTTGGTGGGGTGGTGGCGTAGTCCAGGGCCACGTCGGCGCCGAGTTCGCGGCAGAACGCGGCGTTGGCGGCGCCGGCGATGGTGGTGACGTGGGCGCCCCAGGCGTGGGCCAGCTGGACCGCCGTACTGCCGACGCCGCCGCTCGCGCCGACCACGAGCAGCCGTTGGCCGGAGCGCAGGCGCAGGGTGTCCCGTAGGGCTTGCAGTGCGGTGATGCCGACCGCGGGCAGGGCGGCGGCTGTCACCAGGTCCGTGCTGCTGGGGGCGGTGCTGATGGCTTGGGGTTTGGCCAGGATGTATTCGCCGGCCGCGCCCGTCCGTCCGGAGATGTCGCTGAGGATGCCCCACACGTGTTCGCCCATCGTGACGTCGGTGACCGTGCTGCCGAGTGCGACCACCTCCCCGGCGAAGTCGCCTCCGGTGCCTTTGGGAAAGCGCCGCCCGGATATCAGACGCAGCCCGCCGGAGCGGATCTTCACGTCCATCGGGTTGACGCTGGATGCGTGGACCCGGACGAGCACCTGGCCCGGTCCGGGGGACGGACGCGGAACGTCACCGACGGAGAGCACTTCGGGGCCTCCGTAACGGTCGTACCGGACGGCACGCATCATCAGCTGGTCAGGCGACATGGGCGGGCTCCCTGGCGGGCATGGTCGTACCTCTTTTGGTCGGGAGTGGTCAGGAGCAGGGGACGGCGATCTTGCCCGGGGCGCCGGCACGGAAGCGGCGAACGCCTCCGCGGCCTGCTCCAGCGGGTAGGCGGCGGTTGCCAGGATCTGGGCGTTGGGGTCGGCCATGCTCGTGGCGCCCGGCCAAGGACTGCCTCTTGCCCTGGGGCGCGCCCCCGCAGTTGACGCGGTTCCGGTGCCGAGGGCGGCACTGAGCTGCCGCGATGGCCTCGGCGAGGGTGGCGTAGACCTGCCGTGAACGGTCAGCCGGGCATCGCCTTGGGGACACGTAGACCTTCACGTGGTGCAGTACAGGCGGTTCCACCACACCGGATGTCGTCGCCATGATCGAGCCCGGCGAGCGTCGACGACACTCGTGATCAGTAGGTCTCGGGGACAGGGGGCGGGTTGCCGTGGATCACGAAGCCGTACTCCTCCATGAGGTGGTGCGGGGCGTCGCTGCGCGAGTCGGTGGCTCCGGCCTCGCGGACGTAGCCTTCCATGGCTCCGGGGCTGCACACGACGAGGAGTTCCGCGGTCGATGTGATGGCCTGGTAGCTGTGGGGGACTGATCGGGGCCCCCAGATGAAAGCGCCCGGCTCGGCCTCGTACACCTCGCACTCGTCGAACGAGGTCGATCCGACCCAGAACCGGACGCGGCCGGACAGGACGACCCAGCTCTCGTCCTCTCGGGTGTGGGTGTGCAGGGGCGGCGCATGCTCGGGGCGCGCGAACTGCCGCGTGACGCTGATCAATCCGCTCGTCTCGGCGTTGCTCACCACCTGTTCGACCACGCTCGTGTGGTAGCTGAAGGTGGGGCCGTCGCCCGGATTGCGTACAAGGGCACTGCTCATGTGAGGTCCTCCTCACGACGCGGGGCCGCAGGTCGGCGGCCCGCGCGTCAAAGGCAAAGGTGGTGGGTGCGTCGATCGTCACGCCCGCGGAAACGCCCCGCGGGGCGCCCCTCGTCGCGGTCAGGCGTCCTGGGTCTGCGGGCCGGCGAACTGCATGTCCAGGCGAATCTTGATGACCTCGCCCAGGAGCCCGGGGAAGAAGTCCAACCCGAAGTCGCCGCGCCGGATCTCGCCCGTCGCCTCGAACCCGGCGTGCTTCCGGTTGTCCAGAGGGGAGTCCACCACCCCGCCGAACTCGACAGCGAGTGTGACCGGGTGGGTGATGTCCCCGATGGTCAGGTCCCCCGCCAACGTCCAGTCCTCTCCGTCCCCGGAGATCCGTGTCGAGCGGAACGTCATCGTCGGGCGCTTCTCCACATCGAGCAGTTCGGCCGAGCGGGTGTGCGCGTCGCGGTCGGCGTTGCCGGTGTCGACGGAGGCCAGGGCGATCTCGGCGGTCACCCGCACGTCGTCGAGGGTCTCACCGACGTACAGCCCGGTCGTGAACTCGGTGAACCGGCCGCGGACCTTGCTGATCCCGAGGTGGCGGATGGTGAAGTCGACCGATGAGTGGTGGGGGTCGAGTTCCCACTCGCCGGGGGCGAGCGGCAGCGCGGTGACGGACGTGACAGCGGTTTTCGCAGGGGTGTCGTTGCTCATGCCCTCATCGTCTGGGCCCTGCTGCGGGGTAGGGGAGACCGGCCGAAGGGTAGTAGTGGCAGGGCCACCCTTTGCGCCGGGGCACGTTGTACGTTCGAGAGGTGAACGACAACGAGTTGGGCACTTTCCTGCGTACCCGCCGCGAAGCCCTCACCCCGGCCGAGGCGGGCCTGCCCGCGGGTTTTCGCCGTCGCACGCCGGGGCTGCGCCGCGCCGAGCTCGCCACCCTCGCCGGCATCAGCGTCGAATACCTCACCCGGCTCGAACAGGGCCGTGACCGTAACCCCTCGCCCAAGGTCCTCGCCGCCCTCGGCGACATCCTCCAGTTGTCGACGGCGGACCGTGTGCTGTTGCACCGGCTGGTCAGGGAACACGGTGAGGACAAGGACTTGTGCAAGGCGGTCGCCGCACCGCCGGAGCGGACGGTGCGCCCGACCTTGCGGGCACTCCTGGGGAGTCTGGAGCCCGCGCCGGCCGTCCTGCTCGACCGCATGGGAGACATCGTGGCCTGGACACAGGGCTACGAGCGGTACGCCCGTCCCCTCGGCCTGCTCGACGGGGACCCTCCCAACATGATGCGGTACCTGTTCACCGACGACCGGTCCCGCGCCGTGTTCCCCGGCTGGGACCGGGTGGCCGACGAGCAGGTCGCCCATCTGCGCAACGAGTCCTCGCTGTACGACCCTCATGTCGCCGTCCTGGCCGACGAGCTGACGGCGGCGGCCGGGGCGGCGTTCAGCGACCGGCTTGCCGCTGTTCCGTCCCTGCTTTCCCGTTTTGGGCTTGAGGTGGTCGAGCATCCCGAGGCAGGTCGCCTGCGTCTGTCGTTCGAGACGCTCGTGCTTGCGGAGGAGGGCCGTCGGCTGGTGGTGCACCTGCCGGCCGACCAGGCCACGGCCACCGCGCTGGACCGCCTCAACGGCCGCAGGCCGGGGGCCCTGCGGGCAGTGAGCGGCTGACCTTCGCTGGGGGATGGGGCCATGAGCCTCTGTGGATCCGGGCTTGGGGGATCCCTTCGGGCCGGCGCGGGGTTGTGCGCCGGGGAAGGCGAATCCGCTGCTCGCGCGTTCAAGGCCCGTTGTCGAGCTGGAGCTATCGCCTCGGAAGTTGGTAAAACGGCCAGGATGAGCATCGATCTACAAGGGTCGCCAAGATCCTCAAAGGACTCATAATCCGCCGGCTGTGGGTTCGAGTCCCACCCGCCCCACCTGTGCAGGCGTCTGACCTGCGGAAACGTTCATTTTTCTAGGTGTCGGATCGTCAATTTCGCCTGAACGGGCGGAATCCGCTGCGCGTGAGTTCGGCTCCGCGGCGGTCACCGTTGGCCCAGACCGCTCTGACCTGCCGAGTGGCGGGTGCTACCCCGCCGTGTGGCTGGAGCTGCCGCTCACCGGGTCGCCAGGGCTCCACGTGACTTTAGGGTCGAGTCGGCATGGGCCGTGGGCGTGAACGAGGGTGAGGCGGAGCGCGTGATCCGGGTAGTGGTGGTCGACGACGAGGCGCTCGTCCGCTCGGGCTTCGAACTCATTCTGGGCGCGTCCGAGGACATCGATGTTGTCGCGACCACGAGCGGCGGCGACGCGGTGGCAACCGTCCGTCGGGAGCGGCCGGACGTGGTGCTGCTGGACATCCGGATGCCGGACGTCGACGGGCTCACCGTTCTGCGCGAGGTGCGGACGTTGCCGGATCCGCCGGTGGTGGCGATGCTGACGACGTTCGACGCCGACGAGTACATCCTGACCGCGCTGCACTCCGGTGCGGCCGGTTTCCTGCTCAAGGACACGGAGCCGGAACAACTGGCCCACCTGGTGCGGACCCTGGTCGCGGGCGGTGTGGTGCTGTCGCCCAAGGCGTCGCGGGCGCTGCTGCACAGCCACCCCGGCACCGAGGCTGCCGTCGACGAGGAGGCCGCGCGGGTCCGGCTGCTCACCACGCGGGAGCGCGACGTCCTCGTCCTGGTGGCCAAGGGGCTGTCGAACGCCGACATCGGGGCGCGCATCCATCTGGGGGCGGGCACGGTGAAGGACCACGTCAGCGCGATCCTCACGAAGCTGCGGGTGACGAGCCGGGTGCAGGCCGCGCTGCTCGCGCAGCGGGCCGGGCTGCTCGACGAGCGCACGCGGTCGGAGGCCGGCCGATGAGCCGTGCCCGTACCGGGTGGCAGCGGGTTCCCGCGCCGGTCGTCGACCTCGTCCTGGTGGCGGTGGCGGCCGTGGACGTGCTGGTGGTGGACATGTGGGACCACACCCGCCCCGAGGCCGCGCTGGCCGCGGTCGGCTGCGCCGCGTTGGCGTCCCGGCGCAGGTTCCCGCTCGGCGTCTTCCTGCTCACCCTGCCCGTCGCGCTGATGCAGGATGTCGCTGTCGCTGTGCTCGCGGCGCTGTTCACGCTGGCCGAACGCTCCCGCGACCGCCGTCTCCTCACGGTGTGCGTCGTCCTGGCTGCCGTCGCGAGCAGTACGCCGTGGCCCCTGGCCGATGCGGACCGGACCATGGCGCTGGTCTTCTTCGTGTACGGCCTGGCAACCAGCGTCGCCCCCGTCCTGTTCGGCCAGCTTCTCCAGGCACGACGGGACCTGGCGCGGCGGCTGGTCGAGGTCGAGGAGGCCAGGGAGCACGAGCGGACCCTGCACGCCCAGGCCGTGCTCGCCCGTGAACGCGCCCAGCTGGCCCGCGAGATGCACGACGTGGTCTCCCACCAGGTCAGCCTGATCGCCGTACGGGCCGGGGCGTTGCAGGTCGCCGCCAAGGACGCGGACGCCAAGGAGGCCGCCCGCACGATCCGTTCGCTGAGCGTCACCACCCTCGACGAGCTGCGCACCATGGTCACGCTGCTGCGCGCCTCCGGCGGCGAGTCCACCGAGCTGACGCCGCAGCCCACCTTGGCCGACCTGCGCAAACTGGTGGAATCCAGCGGCACTCACACAGAGCTGACGGGTGAGCTGCCGGCCACCGTGGGCACCCCCGCCCAACGCGCCTTCTACCGCACGGTTCAGGAGGCGCTGACCAACGTCCGCAAGCACGCCCCCGGCGCCGACGCTCGCGTGGAGCTGTGGCAGGACGCGGACGGTATCGGAGTGACCGTCACCAACACCCCTCCCACGCGCCCTTCCCTCTCCCTGCCCGGATCCCAGCAGGGCCTGGTCGGTCTGCGCGAACGGGCCGAGATCCTGCACGGCACCCTGGACGCAGGCCCGACCGCGCAGGGCGGCTACCGGGTGCGGCTGAGGGTTCCCCTCAGCGCGGACTGACCTGCCCGACGGCGTCGAGTTGCGAGGTCGCCTCGTCGTGCCTCCAGCCTTCAAGCCCGGCCGCTACGCGCCCATCCGGCAACCGTCGGGTCCACCCCCGCCAAGTGGCTGAACAACACCGCCCGTCCGCCGGTCGGCAGGGCGGTACCCGCCGATCGGCGGGGGAGAGCCCGAAGACTGCCGGATGGTCCGTCCCGGGACGCCCACGCGAGGTTCTTCGTATGACACAGACACAGCCGCCGCAGGAGACGTCAGCTCCGCAGGAGAACTCGCCTCCGCCGCCCCGGACCTCCCCCGACTCCCCGGCCTCGTCCGGTCCCTCGACGGGGCGCCTCGTCGGGGTGGACCTGGCTCGCGCGCTGGCGGTGTTCGGCATGTACATCGTGCACATCGGCCCCCCGCTGTCCGCCACGACCGGCGTCGCCGGCTGGATCCGATACATGTCGGACGGCCACTCGTCGGTCCTGTTCGCCACCCTCGCCGGGTTCTCACTGATGCTGCTCGCCGGCCGCCGCGAGCCCAAGACCGGCCAGGCGGGGCGGCAGGCGAGGGCCCGCATCGCGATCCGCGCCGTGATCCTGCTGGCGCTGGGCACCGTGCTGGCGATGGAGTACGGGGGCGTGATCATCCTCGGCTTCTACGGCGTCTACTTCCTTCTCGCCCTGCCCCTGGTCCGCCTGAGCGCCAGGACCCTCGCGATCATCGCGGCCGCGTTCGCCGTCGTCACACCGCAGCTGGCGTTCGTCCTCAACTCGCTCCTGACCCCGTCGGTCCAGCAGAGCATCAACACCTACGACCCGCTCCGCCACCTCAGCGAGGTCGGCGTCCTCGATCTGCTGCTCACCGGCTTCTACCCGGCGCTCACCTGGCTGTCGTTCGTCATCGCGGGCATGGCGCTGGGCCGCCTCGACCTCTCCCGCGGCACCGTCCAGAAGCGCCTGGCCGCGCTCGGCGCCACCCTCACCGCGGCCGCCTACGGCATGTCCCTGCTGCTCGCCGGCAAGGGCGCGTTGCGGAGCCTCGCGGAGGACGGGTCGTCGTCCGGCGGCTCCGGGTCGATGCCCCTCGACGGCGGGTCGTTCCCCGACATGTCGTCGTCGATGCTCCTGACGGCCGGCCCGCACAGCGGCACCACGTTCGACATCATCGGCAGCGTCGGCATCGCGATCCTCGTGATCGTGGGCGCGACGGTGGCGATGGACCGCCTGCCGCGACTGCGCCGCCTGGCCAAGCCGGTCATCGCCGTGGGCACCATGTCCCTGACCGCCTACGTCGGCCACTTCCTCGCACAGACCGCACTGTCCACGCCCGCCGGAACCGGCACCCAGCAGTCCTGGCTGCCCGTGATCATGTACATCCTCGCAGCCATCCTGTTCGCCACGATCTGGTCCCGCTTCTTCCGCCGCGGCCCCCTGGAGTACCTGCTCAACGCCGCCACCAAGCCCGCGAAGCGCATCCGATAAGGGGTCTGACCTGCAAATATGCTGTTCTCGAGAGCAGGTGTCGGCCCTTCAGTCGAGCCGCGTTCCGGGCGGGCGGCCGGTGCGCACGCTCCAGCGGCCGTCGGTGCGGGACAGGTGGATCGGGTGGTCGAAGCACTTGCTGACCTGATCGCTGGTCAGGACGGCTTCGGCGGGGCCGGAGGCGAGGCAGCGTCCATCTCGTAGGAGCATCACGTGGGTGGTGCCCGTGGGGAGTTCCTCCAGGTGATGGGTGACCAGCACCGACGCGAGATCCGGGTAGGTGCGCTGAAGGCTGTCGAGCCGCTCGATGAGCTGCTCGCGGCCGGCCACGTCCAGCCCGGTCGCGGGTTCGTCGAGCAGCAGCAAGCGTGGACTGGGCATCAGGGCGCGGGCGATGAGCGTACGGCCGCGCTCTCCCTGGGACAGCGTCGGCCACCGTGCCGAGTGACGCTCACTCAAGCCGAGCAGGGCAATGAGGCGGTCGGCCGTCGCGACCTGCTCGGCCGTCGGGCGCCGGCGGGGGACCGGTTCGGTGGTGTTGGTCAGTCCGGTCAGTACGACGTCCCGAACCGTCAGCGGTGAGCGGAGCGGATGCCTGGGATTGACGTGACCGACGTAGGAGCGCAGCTCTCGCAGGTCGACCCGTCCCAGCTCGTGGCCCAGTACCCGCACCGTGCCGCGGGTCGGGTGGGTGAGTGCTCCGAGGAGACCGAGGAGGTTCGTCTTTCCCGCGCCGTTGGCGCCGAGCAGCGCCCAGTGCTCGCCGGCCCGGACGGTCAGTGACACCTCGCGGAGAATCGGATTGCCCTCGCGGACGAGGTCCACGTCATGCGCGTGGAGCACCGGAGTCTCGTTCATGGTCAGGCTCGCCCGGCCCGGTTGACGGCCGCCATGACCGCGTGCACCGACGCGGTCAGGACCGAGGTGTCCCAGCCCGCTCCCCAGTGCGTGGTGCCGTCCACCCGGCACTCGGCGTAGGCGACGGCCGGGCTGCCGGGGCCGGTGGTGGTGGAGTGCTCGCTGTAACCGAGGATGTCGACCGAGATGCCCGCGGTACGCAGCGCGTCGGTGAGGGCGGACAGTGGCCCGTTGCCGGTCCCCAGGCAGGAGCGCACCTGCCCGTCGGCGCGCAGCGCACAGGTGAACCTGTGCTCACCGGGGCCGGTCTCCTCGGTGCTCCACGACTCCAGCGTGACCGGACCGTCCTGGGCCGGGGCGGTGTAGGTGCCGCGGAAGAGCTCCCACAGCTCCTTGGGCGTGAGCTCCCGCCCGGTCGCGTCGGTGACCTGCTGCACCGTGCGGGAGAAGTCCGGGCGCATGCCCTGGGGCAGGTCCATGCCGTGGTGGGTGTGGAGCAGGTGGGCGATGCCTCCCTTGCCGGACTGGGAGTTGATGCGGATGACTTCCTCGTACGTGCGGCCGATGTCGGCGGGGTCGATGGGCAGGTACGGCACCGTCCATGGGGCCTGACCGGCGGGGATCCCCAGTTCGGCGGATGTCTTGGCGTGCTGGGCCATGCCCTTGGCGATGGCGTCCTGGTGGGTGCCGGAGAAGGCTGTGTGGACGAGGTCGCCGACGTAGGGGTGGCGCGGGTGCACCGGCAGTCGGTTGCAGTGCTCCACCACCTCGCGCACCGTGTCGATGTCGGAGAAGTCGATCATCGGGTTCACGCCCTGCGTGTACAGGTTGAGGGCCAGGGTGACCAGGTCGACGTTCCCGGTGCGCTCGCCGTTGCCGAACAGGCAGCCCTCCACGCGCTGTGCCCCGGTCAGGACGGCGAGTTCGGCGCAGGCGACGCCGGTGCCGCGGTCGTTGTGCGGATGGACGGAGAGGATCACGGACTCACGGCGTGCGAGATGGCGGTCCATGTACTCGATCTGGTCCGCGTACACGTTCGGGGTGGCGATCTCCACCGTGGCCGGCAGATTGTGGATCACCGGCCGGTCCGGGCTCGCGTCCCACAGCTCGGTCAGGCCGTTGCACACCTCCAGGACGAAATCCGGCTCCGTGAGGTTGAAGACCTCGGGGGAGAACTCGAACCGGATGTCGGCCTCGGGGTGCTCCTCGGCCCGCCGCATCAGGTGGGCGGCGGCGTCCCGGATCAGCTCGTGGACTTCGGCGCGGGACCGCCCCAGGACCACGTTCCGCCAGGTGGGCGCGGTGGCGGTGTAGAGGTGCACGACAACGTGGTCGAGTCCTTCGACGGAGGCGACGGTCCGGTCGATCAGGTCCGGGCGGGCCGCCGTGAAGACCGAGATGGTCACGTCCTCGGGCACCGCGCCGCTGCGTGCCAGGTGTCGTACGAAGTCGAAGTCGGTCTGGCTGGCGGAGGGGTAGCCGACCTCGATCTCCTTGAAGCCCATCGTGACCATCAGGTCGAACATACGGCGCTTGCGCTCGGTGTCCATCGGCTCGGCCAGCGCCTGGTTGCCGTCCCGCAGGTCGACCGGAACCCACAGCGGGGCCTGCCGGAGCCGGCGCGACGGCCAGGTCCGGTCCGTCACGGGCAGGGCGACCCGGGTGTGTGCGGGCTGGTAGCGGTGGTGCGGCATCGCGCTCGGGCGCTGGGGGTTCCAGCCCGGCGCGTCCGCCGGAAGGTCGCCGGACGGGGTGCGCAGGGTGGGGAACGCCGTGGTTTCCACCGAGGAACGTGCTGTGGACGATGCGGCCATGATGCGGAGCTTCTTTCGGTCGGCCATCGAGGACCGGCGCAGCCCGAAACCCGCTGCGGGGGGCCGGTCGTGTCAGGCCCCGCAGCGGCAGGCAAGGAGAAGAAGCTCGCGCAGCGGCATGCCGGGTACAGTAACGGCAGTCGAACTCCTCAGACAACCTGAGAGGTGTAGATAGGTGAGCGTCACATGTCACTAGGTGCCTTGCGGCCGTCCCCGTTGGTCGAGCAGGCGACAGAGCGGTTGCGTGAACAGATCACCGGCGGTGACTGGGTCGTCGGGACGAAGCTTCCCGGCGAGACCTCGCTGGCCAAGTCGCTGGGCGTGGGACGCTCCACGGTCCGCGAAGCGCTCCGGGCGCTCGCCGGGGCCGGACTGGTGCAGCCGCGCCAGGGCTCCGGTGTCTTCGTCATCGCCACCAGCCCCAAGGAGGACTGGTCCACTCGGCTGCGCCGGGCCGCCATCACCGACGTCTACGAAGTGCGCATGCTCGTCGAGGTCGAGGCCGCGCAGCTGGCCGCCCGACGCCGCACCGACGAGGACCTTCGTGCCCTCGACGTGGCCCTGGCCAGGCGCCGGGACGCCGCGAACGCGAGCGACGCCGCGTTCGTCGACGCCGACATCGCGCTGCACGCGGCAGTGGTCGCCGCCGCGCACAACCCCGTACTCACGGGCCTGTTCACCGAGTTCGTGCCCGTGCTGCGACAACGGCTCGGAGACCTGGTGGAGTTGCTCGATCTGCGCGCGGGTGATCCGAACCACGGCGACGACGGGCACGCGGCGCTCGTGGACGCCGTGGCGCGAGGGGACGCGGAGGGGGCCGGGCGCGCGCTCGGGGAGGAACTGAGGCGGACACTTGCCCAACTCCGTTCCCTCTGACTGGCGAGCTCCTTCAGCAATCTTGGGGGCGGTGCTCAGTCCGGGGCTCGGGTGCCGACGACCGCGTCCGGTGGCATGGTGCGGTTGACCAGGTTGCGTATCGTCGTGGCGAGGGAGACCCGGTGGCGGGCGGCGTAGGCGGTCAGGAGGCGTCCGGCGTCGCCGATCGAGACGCCCGCGTTCTCGGCGATGATGCCCTTGGCGATGTCGAGAGCGGCCTTGGCGGCGATGGCGCTCTGCACGCGGGTGATGACGTCGTCGCCGCGGGTCGGTTCGGTGGACCAGTGCATCAGGGCCAGGGCGGAGGAGTCCGCGAGGGCCTGGGCGAGGTGCATGTCGTCGTCGGGCAGTGCCCCGACGTCGGCGTTCAACAGGGTGACGGCGCCCAGCGGACGTTCGTGGAGACGGACCGCGACGGTGTGCAGGGACCGGTAACCCGCCTCGGACATGGCGACGGCCAGCTTCGGCCAGCGGGCCCGCTCGGTCCGGATGTCGGGGACGTCGCGGGCCTCCCCGGTGCGGAAGCAGTCCATGCAGGGGCCGCGTCCGCTCTGCATCTGGAGCAGCTCGACGAACGCCGCTCCGTCGTCGGTGGCGGCCATGGTCTTCAGGCTGCCCCGGGCGTCGGCGATCATCACGGCCGCCGCGTCCACCTCCAGCAGGCCCCGGCAGGCGTGGACCAGACGGTTGAAGAGGTGGAGCGGGTCGAATTCCGGTGCGTAGGTGTCCGACAGCTCGACGAACGCCTTCGCCAGCTGTCGCTCGCGGTTCATGATCGCCTCCCGGGCGATGTCGTCACAGGTGCGGCTGGTGGCTCAGTCATGGCGCATGTCCATCGTGCGGTTCACGACGTCGCGCGCGACCTCGGACGTGGTGCGGCCCTGTGCGAAGGCCCGGGCGCGCAACCGCAGGAGGGCTTCCTCGGCGCTCACATCCAACTGCACCATGATCATTCCGGTGGCCTGGTGGATCTCCTCCCGGTTGGATTCGACTCCCTCCAGCCACGTTACGACTCCTTCGGGGTTCGCAGAAGTGTGGTCCAGGGCGGCGACGGCCAGCGTGAGGGCGTCGGCGACCAGCAGTGCCGTACGGATGTGATCGCTGCTCAGCGAGCCGGCGGTGCGGCGGTACAGGTCGAGGGTGCCCAGGGCCCGTCCGGCGCCCGTGAGGGGGAACGAGAAGACGGCTCCCGCGCCCGCCCTGGTCGCCTGGACGGAGAACACCGGCCAGCGGCGGACGTCGGGGACGCTCGTCAGGTCGGCCGCGAACACCGGGGCCAGCAACCGGACGGCCTTCGTGCACGGGCCCTCGCCGAGCGTGTACTGGATCTCCGACAGGCGGGTCGCCACGTCGTCGCTCGCGCAGAGCAGGACTCCGGCCTCGCCGGTCTCGCCGATGACCGACACCGACAGTCCGGAGACGTGCGGGAGCAGTGCCACGCAGGCCCGGCACAGGGCCCGGGGAGCGTCGGTGGGAGGCACGTCGCGTACCGTGCCGATGATCTCGCGGGCGATCTGGGCTCTCTGGAGGAGCGCCTCGTCCTCGGTCTCCTCGCCGCCGGACCCGTCGTCGGCCAGCTCACTCACCTCCCCACGGGGGCATCCGTCGCCGTCGATCCGATCTTGCCCCATCGGCGGGACTTCGTTCGCGCGGGCGGCGTGTCCCGTCGCGTACGGCGCGTCCGGGGTGCCCGGTGGCCGGGACGGGTCGGGGTGCCCGGCAGCGCGCTCCCCGGTCCGTCACCTGCCCGAGTCCCCGAGCGGCCGCGCTGGGAAACGCCGCGTGCGGCGCGGAACCGGTGACCATCCGCGGAGCGTCCGGAAGCGAACCGGTCGTCAGCTCGCCGCCCCGTCGCGCTCGGCGGTGATGTGGGCCACGGCGGTGGAGAGCTGTTGGCGGACCGGCTCGGGCAGGGCGTCGCCGCGGACGGAGTCGACCAGCTGCTGTGCGCCGCGGTGCAGCTTGGTGTTGGTGTTCTGCGAGGTCATCACCAGGACGTTCCAGGCCTCCTCCGCGCTGAGCGAGAAGGTGGCCATCAGGATGCCGCGGGCCAGGTCGATGAGCCCGCGGGTCTGCATGGCCCGCCGCAGCTGCGCGACCTCGATCCGCGGGTCCGGCCGGGGCTGGTCGGAGCCCACCGCGGCGGCCTCGGAGTGCGAGGCGTCGTCCTGCTGGTCCACATCACCCTCCGGTTCGAACAGGGAAAGGGTGCCGGTGAGCGCGAACACGCGCTCGGCGGCAGGGCTGATGCTGCGGATCGTGGCCGTCTTGGACTGGTCCAGGGCTTGCTGCCGGATCGCCAGCAGGGCGTTGAGCCCGGAGCAGTCGCAGAACTCGACGCCCGAGAGGTCCAGGTCGACGCCCTTGCCGGAATCGGTGAGCGCCGAGCGCAGGGCCCGCTGAAGCCGCTGGTCGGCGGCGAGGTCGAGATCGCCGCTCACCGTGACCACCGTCCGGTCGCCGTCGAGACGGGCGCAGACCGTGAGCCGTGCCAGGCCGTCGTCACCGGCGAGGCTCGTGCATCCGTTGGCTGGCCCGGCACAGCAGCGTGCCGACTTGGGCATGGTCCACTCCCCAGGGCTGGAACACCCGTGTTTTCCGACGTCACCAGATTCACCCGCACGCTAACTCACGTCAAGAGATACGTGAAATTGGCTTCATGTATTTTCATGCGTGAATCTCTGGGCGTACGATGCGCTCATGAGTGCAGCGACGGAACCGCACAACGGGTGGACCTTCATCACCAACCACGCGCGGGTACTGGCCGCCATCGCCGAGAACCAGAGCGCGCGGGTCCGCGACATCGCCGCCCACTGCCGGCTCACGGAGCGCGCCGTCCAGAAGATCATCTCGGATCTCGAGCAGAGCGGATACCTGTCCCACACACGCGAGGGGCGCAGCAATACGTACCGGATCGAGGAGGGGAAGATCCTGCGTCATCCCGCCGAGGCCGGGCTTACGGTGGCCTCCCTGCTCGCCCTGCTCGTCCAGGTGGACGGTCACCACGAGGGCATGTCCCGCGTCGGGGCGGCCGCCGAAGAGGCGTGAGCGGCCGGGGCCACGCGCGACGACGCGGGCCCCCGGACGGGACCCGCGTCGCGGTGTGCGGGGAGTGTCAGCCGGTCGTCAGGGCGGTGTCGTCCACGACGAAGCTGGTCTGGAGCGAGGAGTCCTCGACACCCGTGAACTTGAGGGTGACCGTCGAGCCCGCGAGGGACGACAGGTCGAAGGTCTTCTGGGTGTAGCCGGAGGCGGCGTTGAGGTTCGAGTACGTCGCCAGCGTCGTCGAACCGGCGGTGACCGTGAGCTTGTCGTACTGGGTGCTCGTGGTCGTCTCCGCCGTGTCGATGTGCAGGTAGAAGGTGAAGGTGGCCTTGCAGCCGCTCGGGATGGTCACCGACTGCGAGAGCGTGTCGGTGTGGGTGGAGCCGTAGCCGTCCAGCCAGGCCTTGTAGGAGCCGGTCCGGGCCGCCTGGCTGCTGGAGCTGGTGATGACGCCGCTGCTGGCGGTCCAGGTGGTGTTGCCCGACTCGAAGCCCTGGTTGCCCAGGAGCTGGGCCGAGGTGCAGGTGCCGCCGCCGCTCGCGCTGACCGTCCAGGTGAAGGCGGCGGTGCCGGTGGCGCCCGTGCTGTCGGTCACCGTGACGGTCGTGCTGTAGGTGCCCGCCGTCGTCGGGGTGCCGGAGATCGCGCCCGTGGAGCCGCTGATCGACAGGCCGGTCGGCAGGCCGCTCGCCGCGTAGGTCAGGGAGCCGCTGCTGGTGCTGCTCGCGCTGATCTGGAGGCTCACCGCGGTGCCGACGGTCGAGGACTGGCTGCCCGGGTTGGTGACGGTGACGCCGGTCGTCGGGACCGTGATGTGGCTGCCGACGTTGATGCCCGCGAAGGCGTTGCCGACCCCGGCGTACTGGGTGGAGCCGGTGCCGTACAGGTCGGCCGCGGCGCTCAGGGCGGCGGTGCGGGCGCCCGAGTACGAGGTGCTGGACGTCATGTACGTGGTCAGGGCCCGGTACCAGATCTGGAGGGCCGCGGCCCGGCCGATGCCGGCGACCGCGACGCCGTCGGAGGTGGGGCTGTTGTAGGTGACCCCGTTGATGGTCTTGCTGCCGCTGCCCTCGGAGAGCAGGTAGAACATGTGGTTCGCCGGGCCCGAGGAGTAGTGGACGTCGAGGTTGCCGATACCGGAGTACCAACTGTCCGCGGAGGAGCCGTCCTTGTCGGGCTCGTCCATGTAACGCAGCGGTGTGCCGTCACCGTTGATGTCGATCTTCTCGCCGATGAGGTAGTCGCCGACATCGGTGGAGTTGGCCGCGTAGAACTCCACGCCGGTGCCGAAGATATCGGAGGTCGCCTCGTTCAACCCGCCTGACTCACCTGTGTAGTTGAGATCGGCGGTGTTGGAGGTGACGCCGTGCGTCATCTCGTGGCCGGCCACGTCCAGCGAGGTCAGCGCGTGGGTGCCGCCGGTGCCGTCGCCGTAGGTCATGCAGAAGCAGTCGTCGTCCCAGAAGGCGTTGACGTACGCCGAGCTGTAGTGGACGCGGCTGTAGGCGGCGACGCCGTCGTTCTTGATGCCGCTGCGGCCGAAGGTGTTCTTGTAGAAGTCCCAGGTGGTCTGCGCGCCGAAGTGGGCGTCCACACCGGCGGTCTGGGTGTTGGAGCCGGAGCCGGTGCCCCAGACGTCGTCCGTGTCGGTCATCAACGTGCCGGTGCCGGATGTGCCGTTGTTGAGGCTGTACGTCTTGTGACCGCCGCGCGTGGTGTCGTACAGCTGGTACGTCGAGCCCGACAGCGTGGTGCCGATGGTGACCGTGCCGCTGTACTGGCTGTTGCCGGTGCCGGTCTTGATGTCCTCGTACTGGTAGAGCTCCTTGCCGGTGGCGGCGTCGGTGACGACGTGCAGTCGGCTCGGGGTGCCGTCGTGCTGGAGGCCGCTGACGACGGTCTCCCAGGCGAGCTTCGGGTTGCCGGCGCCGGCCCAGATCACCTTGCGGGCGCTGTCGGCGGCGGGCGACTTCGCGTCGTGCGCCTTGGCGGCCCGCAGGGCCTTGGTCTCGGCGGACGACTTGGCGAAGGCCGCGGTGGTGGAGGCGACCTTCACGGTCCTCTTGTTGTTGAAGGTGGTGCGCACCGTGCCGGCGGCCACGGAGGCCGGCGGGGTGTGCACGACCAGGTCGCCGCCGAGGACCGGCAGGCCGGCGTAGGTGCGTTCGTAACGGGTGTGCAGGGTGCCGTTGTTGTCCTTGACGACGTCCTTGACGAGCAGCTTCTCCTTGGCGCCGAGGCCTAGGGAGTCGGCCGTGGCCGCGGTCTGCCTGGATGCCTTCTTCAGCAGCGCCGCGTGCTGGGCCGGGGTGAGGTCGGCCGGGAGGCCGCCGGTGCGCAGGGGACTCGCGTGGGGGGCGGTCTCGGCGGCCGCGGGGACCGTCTGGGTGCCGAGCGCCAGCAGCGCGGCGGTGGCCGCCAGGGCTGCGGCGGTGGTCGCCGGGCGGGGGGTACGTCTCACTCTTGCTCCTCCTGCGACGGCCGCGCGTCGGCGGCCGGTGACAGACCGGGCAGACGGGATGTGCTGTCCGGGTCGCGCTGAGCAGGGCGGTGCGGAACCGAACCTCCGTGCACGGCGTGGGGCGCCTGTGCGCGGGGTGGAGGAAGAGTGGCAGAGTTGACGGTGGCATGCCATTCGGTCGGGAGTCATTCGAGGGTTATCCCTCTATGACCCCGCTGACCTGTGCGTTTGCTGTGGAACCGGTCAGCGTTCGACGGCCCCCAGGACGGCTTCCAGCTGCCGCAACGGCTCGGAGCCGACGAAGCGGAGTACGACGGTGTCGGCCCCGGACGCCCGCAGCGCACCGATCCTCTCGGCGGCCCCGGCGGCGTCCCCGGAGACGGTGAAGACCTCCTCCTGCGGGCGGCCCAGCCAGGCGCCGTGGCCCTCGGTGTGCGGATGCAGGGTCCGCGCCACTTCCTGCGGGTCCTCGCCCACACAGGCGAAGGCGAACACGTTCAGCGAGTGGCCCTCACCCGCGCCGCCCTTGGCGAGCAGCGCCCGGATGTTCTCCAGGTCCCCAGGACCGTGCCCCTCGGCGATCAGCGTGCCGTCCGCGACCCGACCGGACAGCTCCAGCGAGCGCGGCCGCACCACCCCCGCAACCAGCGGCGGCGGCTCGGCGGGCGGATGCACGAGCTTCACGCCGTCGATCCGCACCTCCCGCCCCTCCAACGTGACCCGCTCCCCACGCAGCAGCGCGCCCACAGCGGTGATCGTCTCCTCCAGCAGGGACAGCGGAGAGCGCGGCGCGACCCCCACCTGCTCCATCCACTCCCGTACGCCATGACCGATCCCGGCCACCAGCCGGCCCGGGAACACCCGTGCCAGCGTGGCCAGTTCCATCGCGAGAAGGGCTGGGCTGCGCAACGGCGCCGGTGCGATCCCGATGCCCACCCGCAGCCGCTCGGTCGCGCCGAGAGCCACGGCCGCCGCGGACACCCCGCCGTTCCAGCTCAGGTCCTCGACCACCCACAGGTCGTCCGCGCCGAGCGCCTCGGCCCGCCGCGCGAACTCGGGCAGCCCCTCGGGGGCCCAGTCGCGGTCGTACATCACACCGATCCGAAGATTCGTCATGCGTCGGAACCTACGGTCAGGCCGAGGAAGTGATCAACGGCTTTGCCGGTACGGGGTCGGCTTTCGGCCTGCGCGCGGGCGCCGCCGCCTCAGTTCAGACAGCTTTTGACCGCCGTACGCAACGCCGTGCGGACCTCCTGTGGCGGCGGCGGGCCGTCGGACTCCGTGCCCGCGGTGAGGACCGCGGCGACGGTGCGCAGCTTGGTGTTGGAGAGCTGGGACGTCGTCCGCAGGATGGCCCAGGCCTCCTCTGACGTGCACGAGTGGGCGGCCATCAGGATGCCGCGGGCCTGGTCGATGACGGGCCGGGAGACGATCGCCCGGCGGAGCTGCCCGACCTCCTCGCGCAGCAGATGGAGCTGTTCCGCGCGCTCCAGCGCCACCGCGGAGGAGGCCGGGGGAGCGGGCTCGGGGCCGTTCGGGCGCGGTGCCGTCCGCAGTGGATCGGCGGTGTCCAGGCCGGCGAGCTCCAGGATCCGGCGCGGCTGGCCGGTCCAGCGGGTGGCGGCCACCGGTATGCGCCGCCGTTGCCGGTAGGCGTCCAGGAACTCCAGGAACTGGAGCCCGGCCGTGTCCATGAACACCACACCCGTCATGTCCAGCTCGACCCGGCGGACCCCCTCCGGCAGCGCCGACAGGGTCTCGTCCAGGACGGCCGCCGAGCCGTGCACCAGCTCGCCGCGCGGCCGTAGCTCGGCCCGGCCGGCGTCCGTACCGCCATCGATGACCAGGGTGTTCAACCGCCTCGCGAGCGGTGTGTGTGCCGCTGAGATCATGTCCCCGCCTCGTCGGTCCCCGACCGTCGTCACGCTGTTGGGCCTCCTTCGTGCCGCCGGGTTCCGGACGGAGCCATGGGCCTCGGTGCCGCGGGGACCCGGCGGTGCCGACGATGCGCATGCCCGACCCGGCACGGGCTACACCCGCGGTCGGGTGGATTGACCGGCTTGGGTCGGGGGTATGCGCGTTTTCGTCCATGAGAGCAGCGGGAGACGGAGTGCATCTTCATCACCGACCGCCCCTCGACGCGACCGGGGCCCCGCCGCGGCTCGCGGTGTCCGTGCTGCCGGGGCGCACCGGTATGCGCGCCGTGGGCGAGGTGGGTCTGGCCACCCACGGGATCTGGAAGCACGCGCTGGACCGGGCCGTGTACGCGCGTGCCGACGTCTACCGTCTGGAGCTGTCCGCCGTGACCTTCGTCGACGTGGCGGGCGCCGACGCGCTCGCGGCCGCCGCGCGGCGACTGGAGGAGGGCCGCTTGTTGGAGCTGTACCGTCCGCCGCCCACGCTGAGCCGGACGCTGGAGATGTTCTGGCCCGGGCTGTCGGGGATCGAGGTGTCGCTGTCATGACCGCCACGTTCCTGCACCCCGCGCTGTTCTACACCGACGCCGGGGACTACCTCGCCGGCACGGTCCCCTTCGTCCGGGAGGGACTCGCGGCGGGCGAACCGGTCGCGGTCGCCGTACCGGGCGACAACCTCCGGCTCATCCGCGACGCGCTCGGCGACGCCGCCGACGCCGTACGGCTCCTGGACATGCGGGAGGCCGGCCGCAACCCCGGCCGGATCATCCCCGGCGTGCTGCGCGCCTTCGCCGACGCCCAGCCGGCCGGCCGCCGGGTGCGGATCATCGGCGAACCGATCTGGGCCGGCCGCAGCACCGGCGAGTACCCCGCGTGCGTCCAGCACGAGGCGCTGATCAACGCCGCCTTCGAGGGCCGGCACGCCACCATCCTGTGCCCCTACGACATCCGGCGTCTCGACGAGCAGGTGCTCGCCGACGCCTACGCCACCCACCCCACCGTCATCCCCTCCGGCGGTGCTCCTGAACGGGAGAGCGGCGGCTACGCCCCCGACGCCGTCGTGGCCCGCTACAACGAGCCGCTGCCGGCCGTCGCGGACGTGCTGTCCCTCTCCTTCGACGCCGGATCGCTGTCCGAGGTCCGCCATCTGGCGACCGCCGAGGGCGCGCGGCTCGGGCTGACCGGGGTCGCGCTGGAGAACCTCACCCTGGTGGCGGCCGAGCTGACCACCAACAGCGTGGTGCACGGCGGCGGCTCGGGAACCCTGCGGGTGTGGGCCGAGGACGAGTACGCGGTGTGCGAGGTACGGGACAAGGGTCGGCTCGCCGATCCGCTGGCGGGACGCCGGCCCGCGGCACGGGACCAGCGCGGCGGGCGCGGGCTGCTGCTGGTCAACCTGGTCGCGGACCTCGTACGGATGCACACCGGCGAGGAAGGCACGACGGTGCGCTGCTGGTTCGCGCGCTGACGGCATGGGCGTCGCGTCGCTCAGAGCGGCGCCTGCCAGGTCACCGTCGTCCCCGTACCGTCGCCGCGGCTGTCGTCGTCGGTGTCCCCGTCGTCGTACACCGTCAGCCGTACGCCCTCCCGGCCGTCCGGCAGGGTCGCCGTCGCGTCGACCGTGACCTCGATGCGGGAGACGCCGGGCCGGCGGGAGGCGGTGGCGAGGGCGCGGCGCAGGGCGGTCAGGAGATGGCCGGCGGTCCGCTCGCGGACCCGGTTCTCGACGGCGCCGGTGAACCGCGTGGACGGGGCGAAGCCCAGTAGGGCCGCCGCCCCCGCCGTCTCCCGGAGCACCTTGCCCCGGAAGGTGGTCGGGGCGTCCGCGGGCGGCTGTTGCAGCGCGAAGATCGTCGTACGGACCTCCTGGACGGTCGACTGGAGCTCGTCGACCGCCCGCCCCAGCGTCTCGTGGACGTCGCCCTCCTCGCTGCGGCGCCGGGTGGACTCCAGCATCATGCCGGTGGCGAACAGCCGCTGGACCACGAGGTCGTGCAGGTCGCGGGCGATACGGTCGCGGTCCTCGAAGACGGCGAGGAGCTCACGGCTGTGCTGGGCGTCGGCGAGCACCAGAGCGAGCGCGGCCTGCGAGGCGAACTGGACCGCGAGGAGGCGTTCCACGGAGGTGTACGGGCGGTCGCCGCGCCGGCGCGGCAGCGCGAGGGTGCCGATCAGCCGGCCGTCGGCCTGGAGCGGCAGCATCATGCTGGGCCCGAACCGGTGGCGCACCGGCGTCGTCATGCGCGGGTCGGTCGCCGAGTCGTCGACGAACACCGGTTCACCGCCGAGGAGTTGCTCGAGGACCGGGCTGCCGGGCGCGATGGTCGTGCCGACGATGTCGCCCGGATCGCCGTACGTCGAGGCGGTCACGATCTCCATGCCGCCCTCCTCGGTGGGCTGGAGGATGACACCCGCGGCGGCGTCGGCGAGGAGCCGGGCGCGTTCGGCGACCGTGGTGAGCGCGTCGGCCGCGGACCCCTCGCCGAGCAGCGCGGTCGTGACGGCTGCCGCGCCCTCGATCCACCGTTCGCGCTGCCGGGCCGCCTCGTAGAGCCGGGCGTTGCCGATGGCGATGCCGGCCTGGGCGGCGAGGACGTGCAGGAGCGTCTCGTCCTCGGCGGTGAACCGGTCCTTGCCGGCGAGGTGGAGCCTGCCGAACTCCTCGTCCCGGACGTGGATCGGCACGGTGAGCGCGCCCGTGGCGGGCGGTACGGCACCCGGGGTGCGGATCTCGCTGAGCCCGTCCTGCCCCGGGTCGGTCGTGCCGAGCGCGGCGTACCGGGCGCCGGTGAGGTCGGCGGCGGCGTCCACGATGTGCTGGAGGGTGGTGCGCAGTTCGAGGTCGGTGCCGACGCCGAGGACGGCTTCGAGGAGTGGGGGGAGGGGGTCGTGGGACATACCGTCGGTGCTGGGGCCGGGCTCGGATCCGGGACCGGCGTCAGTCGGTCAGCGGGCTCAGGGCCAGCGGTTCGATACGGCCCTCCAGCATCGCGCCGAGTCCCTCCACCGCGCACACCTCGGGCCGTTCGGCGATGTGCACCGGCATACCGGTCGCGTGCCGCAGCATCTGGTCGAAGCCGGGGAGCAGGGCGCTGCCGCCGACCATCATGATCCCGCGGTCGGCGAGGTCGGCCACCAGGTCGGGCGGGCAGTCCCGCAGCACCTTGCCGATGCCGTCGAGCACGGCGGTGAGCGGCGTCTGGATCGCGTCGCGGACGGCGGCGGTGTCGACCTGGACCGAGCGGGCGAGACCGGTGGCGACGTCACGGCCGTGGATCTCGGTTGAGGCGGGGCCCGAGGCGGTCAGACCGTTGCCGGACAGGGCGAGCTGGAGCGGGCGTACGGACTGGCTCGGCAGCATCAGCTCGTGCTGGTGGCGCAGGTGCTGCACGATCGCGTGGTCCACGGCCTCACCGCCGACGGGGATGCGTACGGCGTTGACGATCGAGCCGAGGGAGAGCACGGCGACCTGGGTGGCCGCGGCACCGCAGACCAGCACCATGGTCGCCTCGGGGCGCTCCACGGGCAGCCCGCAGCCGACGGCCGCAGCGATCAGCGTGTCGACCAGCTCCACCCGGCGGGCGCCCAGCCCGACCATCGTCTCGATGCAGGCGCGCTGGGCGAGAGGGTCGGCGTCGTGCGGGGTGCAGGCGGCGGCCCGCAGGATCGGCTTGCGGCGCAGCGAACGGCGGATCTTGTCGCCGAGCAGGTGCCGCAGCATGCGCTGCGCCATCTCGATGTCGACGACGGTCCCGCCGGAGACGGGCCGTACGACCCGGATGTAGTCCGGCGTCCGGCCCGTCATCTTCTCCGCGAACTCGCCCACCGCGATCAGCGCGCCGGTCCGGGTGTTCACGGCGGCGACGGACGGCTGGTCGACGACGAGCCCGGCGCCCTTCACGTACACCCGCGTCCTCGCCGCACCCAGATCGACGGCGAAGTGGCAGCGACGCAGCTGCTCCAGACTGGCGGTGGCGGTCATGGGCGGGCCTCCCGAGAGCACAGACCGTGGCCGCGCCGGGCGGCGGGGCTCATTGGCATCGTCCGGGGGGCGGGGGTGGGGCGCCTTCTGGAGGGGGCCGGGTGGGGAGCGACTGAATGGGGGGTTTTGCGGCTTATGTCCCATATAAATCTGGCGTAAAGATTCTGATGTGGGGTCAGCGGAGGAGTCGGCCGATGCCCGCCAGTTCAGGGGAGCGATGAGCCCTCTGTCCGGATCACGCCCAGCTCGGCCAGGTCCTGCGGTCGCACGCGGAGTTGGTCGGCCGTCGCCGCCGTGTCCTCCGGTGGGCGTTTCAGGATGGCCGCTGCCGACTCCGGGGCGATGACGGAGAAGTAGCTGTCGGGGGCGGCCCAGGTGTTGTCGGGGGCGGCGAGGGCCAGGGCGCCGCCGGAGCCGCCCTCGCCGATGAGGAGGGTGGTGATCGGGGTGCGGGCGGAGGCCACCGTGGTGAACAGTTCGGCGATGGCCGCTCCCGCGCCCTGGCGTTCCGCCTCCGCGTCGTTGGCGGCGCCCGGGGTGTCCACGAGGGTCAGCACCGGGATACCGAGGCGGTCCGCGAGGCGGATCAGGCGGGCGGCGGTGCGGTAGCCGGCCGGGCGGGTCGGGGTGCCGGTCTGGGCGGCGTAGGCGACCGTCCGGCCCGCGTGTTCCCCGAATCCGCACAGCATCCCCGGGTCCGTGCCGCCGCAGCGGTCGCCGGAGAGGGCGAGCCGGTGGGTGAAGTAGGAGTCCAGGTAGCGGTCGGCGCGGGGGCGCTGCGGGGAGCGGGCCCGCTGGACGGCTTCCCAGCCGGTGCGGGGGAGGTCCGGTGCGGGGGACGGGCCGGGGTGGCGTGGTAGCGGCGCCTCCAGGGCCGGGGAGGTCAGTAGGTGGAGCCAGTGGGACAGGGTCTGCCTCAGGTCTTCCGGTCGTACGAGTGCGTCCACCGCCCCCGCCGCGAGCTGCGCCTCCGCCGTGTACGCCGCCGGGTCCGCGTCCGGGGGGCGGACCCTGGAGCCCGCGAAGCCGATCTGGGCGCCGGGGAGGGTGAGGATGATGTCGGCGCCCGCGCCCAGGGTGGCCCAGCCGCCGCCTGTGGTCGGGTCCCGCAGGACCGCGATCTGCGGTAGGCCCGCCTCGCGGGTGAGGACCGACTGGCGGGCCACGCGCTGGAGTTGGGTGAGGGCGAGCATGCCCTCCTGCATGCGGCTGCCGCCCGTGGCGACCAGTGGCACGACCGGGAGGCGGTGGGCGCGGGCGTAGGTGTACGCCGCCTCCAGGCGGTCGCCGGTGCGTACGCCCAGCGAGCCGCCGAGGTAGCCGAACTCGAAGGCGAGCAGGACCGCGCGCACGCCCCCGACATGTCCCGTCCCGCACACCACCGACTCCTGCTCGCCGGTGCGCTCGGCCGCTCGGGCGCGTGCGGCCTCGTAGCCCTCCCAGGCGAGCGGGCCGTCGGGGCCGAACTTGCCGTCGGGTGCGGGGAGTTCGGTGAAGTCGTCCGTGATCAGGGCGAGGATCTCGCGGGCCGAGCGGCGATCGGTGGGCTCAGTCACGGGTCAGCGCCCGCTTCATGATCTTCCCCATGTCGTTGCGGGGGAGAGAGTCCAGGTAGTGGACGATGCGCGGGCGCTTGTGCGGGGCGAGCCTTCGGGCCACGTGATCGGCCAACTCCTCTGCGGAGGGAGGTGATTGCGGATCCGTCGGCACGATCCAGGCTACGATCCGCTCGCCCAGGTCGGCGTCCGGCTCCCCGGTGACCGCCGCCTCCCGCACCCCCGGGTGTTCGAGGAGCGCGTTCTCGATCTCGCCCGCCCCGATCTTGTAACCCCCGCTCTTGATCAGGTCGGTGGCCTTGCGGCCGACGATCCGGACGTATCCGTCGGACTCGCGCACCGCCATGTCCCCCGTGCGGAACCAGCCGTCCTCAGTGAACGCGGCCGCCGTGGCGTCGGGCCGGTTGAGGTACTCGGTGAACAGGTTCGGCCCGCGCACCTGGATCTCGCCCACGGTCTCCCCGTCGTACGACGTGATCGGCGCCCCGTCCTCCTCCACCAGCCGCAGCTCCACCCCGGGCAGCGGCACGCCGACCGTCCCCGCGCGGGCCTCGCCGTCGGCGCGGACGCTCGTGTTCATGAGGGTCTCCGTCATGCCGTAGCGCTCGATGACGCGGCGGCCGGTCGCGGCGGCGATCCGCTCGTGGTCGTGCACGGGCAGCGCGGCCGAGCCCGAGACCAGCAGCCGGGCCCCGCTCAGGGCCTTCGCCAACTCCGGTTCGGTGGCCAGGGTTTCGGCGATCCGGTGGTACATCGTCGGGACGCCGAACAGCATGGTCGCGCCGTCGTTCAGTTCACGCGCCACGCCCTCGGTGCTGAACCGGCCGAGGTGGCGGACCGAGCCGCCGCGGCGCAGGGGGCCGAGGATGCCCAGCACCAGGCCGTGGACGTGGAAGAGGGGCAGGCCGTGCACCAGGACGTCCTCGCCGGTCCACCGCCAGGCGTCCGCGAGTGCGTCCAGGGTGGTGGCGACGGCGCGGCGGGGGATGACGGCGCCCTTGGGCGGGCCGGTCGTACCGGACGTGTAGACGACCAGCGCGGGATCGCCCTCCTGGGCGCGGCCGGTGGGAGCAGGGGCGGACGTGTCGTGCACGTCGACTTCTGCGCGCTCCAACTCCCGTGCTGCCGCCGGGAGTTCGGCGCCCGGTGCCGCCAGCAGCAGTGTCGGCGCGCTGTCGGTCAGGATGTGCCCGAGTTCCTTCTCGCCGGACTTCGGGTTGAGCGGCACCGCGGCGACCCCGGCCTCCAGCGCCGCCACCACGGCCACCGCGGTCTCCAGCTCGGATGTCGCCCAGACCGCCACCCGCTGGTGCCGTGCCAGCCGGGCCGCCAGGGCGCCGGTGGTGGCGGCCAGTTGCGCGTAGGTGAGTGAACGGTCGCCGAACCGCAGGGCCGGACGGTTCGCCGTGGTGCCCCTGAGGGCCGGGAAGAGAGAGGTCACGCTGCACAACTCCTGATCTGTCGTCGCCTGTCGGTCCTGGTCCTACCCGATGCCCGGTACGACCAGCACCAGCCACACCACCGCGGGCACCACCGCGACCACGATGCCTCCGTAGACCATCAACTGCCGGAAGAAACGCTCGCGGTCCACGTCCGGTGCCGCCGCCAGGACCAGGGCGCCGTTCGTCGAGAACGGGCTCACGTCCACCACCGTCGCCGACACCGCCAGCGCCGCCACCATGCCGACCGCCCCGATCTCGCCCTGTGCCAGGAACGGCACCGCCAGCGGGATCAGCGCGCCCATGATCCCCACGGAGGAGGCGAACGCCGAGACGATCGCGCCGATGTAGCAGAGCAGTACGGCCGCCAGCAGCGGGACGCCGATGCCGCTGACGCCCTCGCCGGCCCACTTGATGGTGCCCATCTCGTCCAGGACGCCGACGTAGGTCAGGACACCGCAGATCAGCAGCACCGTCGACCAGGCGATCTGGCCGACGGCCGTACGGCTGTCCTCCGGCCACAGGGTGCTCAGGACGACCGCGAGGGTGATGGCGGTGAGCCCCGCGTCCAGGTCGAACACCAGGACGGCGACGACGAGGGCGACCAGCGCGGTGAGGGTGGCGATACGGGCGGGGGTGAGGCGGGTGTCCTCGGGGGCGTCGGGGCGTACGGCCACGGCGGTGGGGGCGGGCCGGGTGCCGGTTGCGGACGTGCCGCCGCCGGATCCCGTACCCGTACCCGTGCCCGTACCCGTACCCGTACCCGCACTCGTACCTGTCTCCGTGCCGCCGCCGCCCGACCCCGTGCCGTCCTCCGCCGTGACCGCTCCCCGCGCCCACAGCTTCGGTCCGCCGAACAGGACGAACACCACCGCCGCGATGACGAGGTTGGCCAGCAGGGAGGCCAGGAACAGGAAGAGTTCGTTGCCCGGGAGCTTCTCGCGCTCCACGATGCCGTTGACGATCGTGCCGTAGATGCTGATCGGCGAGAAGCCGCCGCCCTGGGCGCCGTGCACCACCATCGCGCCCATCAGCAGCGGGCTGATCCCGTAGCGGGCGGCGAAGCTCAGCGCGATCGGCGCGACGATCGCGACCGCGGCCGGACTGACCGCGCCGATCGCCGTGAGCGCGCCGGTGAGGAAGAACATCACCCAGGGGATCAGCGCCACCCGCCCCCGCACCAGCCGGATCGAGGCGTGCACCAGCCAGTCGGTGGTGCCGTTGGCGCGGGCGATCGCGAAGAGATAGGTGACGCCGACGAGGACGACGAAGAGGTCGCCGGGGAAGCCGGCGAAGATGCCGTCCGCGTCGAGGTCGGCGACCAGCTCGCCCACCGCGAAGGCGGCGGCGAAGGCCAGCGCGCCCATGTTCACGGAGCGGGTGGTGGCGATGACGAACACCACGACGAGGACGAGGATCGAGATGAGTTCGGGGGACATACGGGCTCCCGTCTCTGGGTCCCGGAGCGGAGGGGGAAATTGGCTCAGCCACTTGGCCACTGGGGGTGGTTCGTCAGCGTGGTGGGGCGGGCCCGGGGCGTCAAGGGGTTGCGCGAAATTGGCTCAGCCAATTGGCCAATTGACCCATACGTCCGGTGTTACCCTCCCGATGGACGAGGAGGGGACCCCGTGACCGACGCCCTGCGCCCCATGACCAAGCAGCGCCTCTACGAGCAGGTGCTCGACCGGCTGCGGCAGTACGTCGCCGAGACCGGGCTGCGGGCCGGCGACCGGCTGCCGCCGGAGCGCGACCTGGCCACCCGGCTCGGGGTCAGCCGGGCCTCGGTGAAGCAGGCGATCGTGGTCCTGGAGGTGCAGGGGCTGGTCGAGGCGCGGCACGGCGGAGGGACGTATCTCGTCCGGGACAGCCTCGACGTGGAACCGGTCGAGAAGATGGTGGAACGCCGGCGCCGGCTGCCCGACGTCCTGGACGCCCGCGAGGCGCTGGAGACCAAGCTCGCCGAGCTCGCCGCGGAACGCCGTACCGACGAGGACCTGGACGCGATGCGGTCGGCCCTGGAACACATGGCCGGGGAGATCGAGGACGGCGGTCATGGCATCGAGGGCGACCGGCTCTTCCACGCGGCGGTGACGGCGGCCGCGCACAGCGCGCTGCTCGCCGAGTTCATGCGCTCCATCGCCGACCAGATCGCCGAGAGCCGCACCGAGTCCCTGCGCCAACCGCATCGCCCCGACCGCTCGTTGGCCCAGCATCACGCCATCCTCGACGCGATCGCCGATGGGCGTCCCGCCCAGGCGGCCACCGCGATGCGCCGCCATGTCCGTACCGTCGCCAAGGTGCGGCTGCTGGACTGGGAGCCGGAGGACGACGCGCGCTGACCCTCAGAGCCTGTGTCATATCCCCGGCCGGGCGCACGACGCCTGGCACGCACTCCCCCACTGCCCGGAAGGCGTGGGGGGACCCCAGCCGCGTTGCCGAAACACCCACGTGACTCCTCCCCCACTCTCGACTTCGCTCGAGCGGGGGGACCCCCATCGCGGGCGCTCCGGCGCCTTGCGATCTGGGGGTACCCCCTCTGGGGGAGCACCAGACGCCGCGCGCTGATCCGACCGGGGATATGACACAGGCTCTCAGCGCGCGGGGCGCAGCCGGACCCGGCGGCGTACGAGATTGATGTCGGCGACCTCGACGACGAGCTCGGTGCCGACGTCCGGCAGCTCCGGGGCCGCGAGGTCGTCGCGGTGGACGAGGCCCTCGATGCCGTCGGCGACGCGTACGAAGACACCGAACGGGACGACCCTGGTGACCGGCCCCGTCAAAGGACGGCCGAGGGCGGTCCGGGCGAACTCGCCCAGGGGGTCGGGTTCCAGGGCCGCCGTCGAGATCCGGACCTGCGGCCGGAACAGCTCGAAGGCGAGGACCTGCGCGGTCACCTCCTGGCCGACGTGGACCAGTTCGTCGTAGGAGTCGAAGTGGCGCCGGGAGAGCTCGGGGGCGGTGATGAAGCCCTCGCTGCCGTCGAGGTCCACGAACACGCCGAAGCTCTCGATACGGGTGACGACACCCCGTACGACCTGGCCGTACTCGAAGCCCCGCCAGGTCGTCTCGGTGCCGGCGAGGCGGCGCCGGGTGCCCACGAGGGCGGTCAGGCCCGGGGCGAGGGGGAGTTCGACCGTGTCCAGGGCGATGTGCTCCAGCCAGTACCGCCGGTGGTGGTCCACCGGCCCGTCCTCGGACGGCGGCGCGAGGGCGGTGATCACGATCGTGCCGTCCCGAGTCAGCAGACGGGCCGGGTCGGCCGGGGTGTCGTCCGGGGACCCGCCCGTGCCCGCGCCGTCGAGGA
This sequence comes from Streptomyces sp. RG80, assembly GCF_040446465.1. Lineage (NCBI taxonomy): Bacteria > Bacillati > Actinomycetota > Actinomycetes > Kitasatosporales > Streptomycetaceae > Streptomyces > Streptomyces sp. RG80. The sequence goes on from NZ_JBEAAJ010000007.1 coordinate 447,431, forward strand.
CGAGGAGGTCGTACGGCCCGCGCTCGCCGATCCGCCGCCAGTCGCCGTCGAGGATCTCCACCTCCGGCCGGTCGGCGAAGACCTCGGCGGCGACGCGGGCGCGTTCCGGGTCCCGTTCGACACCGACGAGCCGTACGCCCTCCCGCGCCCCCGACGCCAGCCAGGCCAGACCCACCCCGCAACCCGTGCCCGTCACACCGACACTCCGCGCGGCGCCGCCCGCCAGGGCGTACAGCAGACGGCCCTGTTCGGGGCGGACGGAGAGGGGGAGGTCGTGGGTGCTGGATGCGGTGAGGGCGCGTTCCACGAGGGGAGGGAGGCGGGTCATGCGCCGATTGTGCCGGGGCACCCGCCTCCCGTCCCCGGGGGTCAGGCGGGGTTGCGCTCCACGGGGATCCACAGTTCCGCGTCCGCCTGTGCCGCGTCCGGTGTCAGCCGGGTGCGCAGCAGTTCGGGGCCCGGGCGGCTGCGATACGGGTTGGACGGGAACCACTGGGTGAACACGTCCCGCCACAGGTACTGGAGCGCCTGCGGGAAGGGACCGGAGTTCTCGAAGACGGCCCAGGTCCCGGCCGGAACGGTCAGCGCGTCCATGTCCTCGGGCGTGGGCGCCCCGGTCACCACCCCGTGCCAGTAGTCGAGTTCGGTGCCCTCCGCCCGGCTCGGGTCGAGTCCGTCGCTCACCCCGAGGATCCCCTGCGGCTCCTGGTCGGCCAGGCTCTCCATGCGCCGCAGTGTCTCCCGGTCGATGCCCCGGATGAAGTCGGCGATCGCCGGGTTCATTCCCTCGTGCACGAGCGGGACCCGTGCCTTCCTGCCGACCACCCGGAACTCGTCCTTCTCCACGATCCGGTATCGCATGCTGCTGTTCCCTTCGACGGTGAGGCGGAAGGAGAGCCGCTGCTGGGAGCGCAGTGCCGCACCGGACCGTCTGGCCTCGCCGGGACCGACGCCGTGCAGGGCGCGGAACGCCCGCGCGAACGCCTCCCCCGAGGTGTAGCCGTAGCGCACCGCGATCTCCAGCAGCGTCCGGTCGCCGGCCAGTACCTCCGCGCCGGCGACCGTGAGCCGTCTGCGCCGGATGTACTCCGACAGCGGCATCCCCGCCAGCGCGGAGAACAGCCGCCGGAAGTGGTACTCCGACGTCATCGCGATCCGGGCCAGTTCGGCCGCCTCGATCGGCCGGTCGAGCCGCTGCTCGACGTGGTCCATGGCCGCGTTCAGCCCTTCCAGCACCCCGGTCTCCTTCCCTTTCGAGCACCACGTTAGGAAGGACCCACCCTGCCGGACCCGACATCCTGTGCCCGATCAGGTCGGGTCCACGGCCCCCGGCGCCACCTGGTCCGCCGCCACCAGATCCGCCACCGCGCAGCTCACGTTGTCCGGGCCGCCCGCGGTGTTGGCCGCGGCGATCAGGGCGTCCACCGCCGCGTCCGGGCCGGCGGCCGAGGCGAGCGTGCGGCGGATCAGATCCTCCGCCACGACCGAGGACAGACCGTCGGAGCACAGCAGGTAGCGGTCGCCGGGGCGGGCGTCGTGGAGGCCGAGGTCCGGTGCCGTGCTGCCGAGGGACTCCAGGAGCAGGGCACGCCGGGGATGGGAGCCCGCCTCCTCGGGCGTCAGCCGGCCCTCGTCGATCAGGGACTGGACCAGGGTGTGGTCGTGGGTGACGCGGAACAGGCCGCCGTCGCGGAGCAGATACGCGCGCGAGTCGCCGATGTGGACCAGGGCCAGCCGGGACCCCGTCCACAACAGTGCCGTCAGCGTCGTACCCGAGTCGGCCGCGTCCCGGGCTGCCTCCGCCGCGCCCCGCACCGCCTCCTGAAGCAGGTCGATCACCGCGCCCCCCGACACGTCCGCGGTGTCCAGGAAGGTCAGCGCCGCCACGGCCGCGCTGCTCGCGGGCAGCCCCGCGGGACCCCAGCCGTCGGCGACCGCGAGCAGCCGGGGGCCCGCGTGGGCGGTGTCCTGGTTGCCGGGACGGACCCGGCCGGGGTCCGAGCGGGCGGCGTAGCGGAGTTCGAGCGCGGGCGGGTCGCTGCGTGCGGCGGAGGTCAGGTGGTCGACCAGGAACCCGGCGAGCTCGCGCCGACGGGCCGTCTCCGTCTCGACCCGCGCCCAGTAGGCGCGGATCTCCTCGGCGGCCGCCGAGGCGTCCAGGGCGCACACCTCGCGGATCCGGGCCAGCGGCATCCCGATCCGCCGCAGCCACGCCACCAGCCGCGCCCGCTCCAGCTGCTCGGGCGCGTAGTACCGGTACCCGGTGTCCGGGTCCACGCGTGCGGGACGCAGCAGGTCCAGCTCGTCGTACAGCCGCAGCGCCTTCGGCGAGAGCCGGCACGCCTTCGCGAAGGCGCCGATCGTCAGCATGCGCCGTCCTCCCCGTCCGGTTCCCCGCCCCGATGGTGGGCCTTCCCCGAAGGGGAAGGTCAAACGGGTTGCCGCGGTTCCGGGGGACGTGTCCAGGGCCTGTCCGGCGGATCAGGCCGCGGAACAGCAGCGGTGCTTCATCCGTGCCGGTGAGCGGGGCTGGGTGCGTGCAGCTGCAAGGCGGAGGAGGGCGGCGACGCGATGGGGGTTCCCCCTCTGGGGGAGTGCGTAGCCAGCCCCGCGTCCGCGGCATGATCCGCCGGACAGGCCCTAGCCTGCGAAGGTCAACGCCGTACCGGAAGGACCCCCGCCGTGCCCCGAGTCGCCCTCGTCACCTACGACCCCCGGCCCGAGCCCAGCCACGACCGCGACCTGCCCGTGCTGCTGGCCGCCCTGCGCGCGGCCGGGGCCGAGGCGGACGCCGTGTTCTGGGACGACGCCGACGTCGACTGGGGCGGCTACGACCTGGCCCTCATCCGGTCCACCTGGGACTACAGCCGGCGGGTCGGCGAGTTCGTGGCGTGGGCCGAGCGGTGCGGCAAGGCCACCCGGCTCGCCAACCCGCCCGAGGTCGTGCGGTGGAACACCGACAAGCGCTACCTCGGGGAGCTGGCGGCGGCCGGCGTACCCACCGTGCCCACCCGGTACCTCGCGCCCGGCGACCCGGCCGACCTCCCGGACGAGGGGGAGTACGTCGTCAAACCGACCTCCGGGGCGGGCGCCCGCTACGCCGCCCGGTACACCCCCGACCGGCACGACACCGCCGTACGGCAGCTCGCGCGGATGCACGCGGAAGGGTTCACCGCGATGGTGCAGCCGTACATGCGGGCCATCGACACCGGCGGTGAGCGGGCGCTGCTGTTCTTCGGCGGCCGGTTCCTGCACGCCAGCCGCAAACGGGCCGTACTCGCGCCCGGCACCGCCTTCGACGCGGACAAGGTCGCCCACCCCGGCCTGGAGCCGTGGACCGCGACCCCGGCCGAACTCGCCGTCGCCGAGCGCGCCCTGGCCGCCGTACCGGACGCCCCCGAGCTGCTGTACGCGCGCGTGGACCTCGTCGACGGGGACGACGGGCAGCCGCGGCTGATGGAGCTGGAACTCGTCGAGCCGAACCTCTTCCTCGACCTGCATCCACGGTCCCTGCCGCTCGTCGTGGCGGCGATCCTGGAGGCGGCCGAGGCGGCCCGCGCAAGCTCCGGTCACCCGTAGAGGCGGCAATTGCGCGAACCCGGCCTGCCGCGCCCACCCGGTGCCTACCCTGCGGGGAACGACAGCACGTAACGGGGACCACTACAGAGGGCGTGACCGGTCGTGGGCGGATCAGAGTCGCGGCGCACTTCGGGCTTTCCTGTGGAGCTGACGAGCTTCGTGGGGCGCAGGGACGAGGCGGCGGAGGTCAGACGGCTCCTGTCGGCGGGCAGACTGCTGACCCTGACGGGGCCCGGCGGGGTGGGCAAGACCCGGCTCGCCGGGCATGTGGCACAGCAGGTGGCGCGGGTCTTCCCGGACGGGGTGTGGCTGGTCCCGCTCGCCGCGCTGCGGGACGAGGCGTTCGTCCCGCACGCCGTGATCGACGCGCTCGGCGTGCGCAGCGAGAGCGTCCGGCCGCCGCTGGACGTGCTCGTGGAGTACCTGCGGGAGCGGCAGCTGCTGATCGTGCTGGACAACTGCGAGCATCTGCCGCGCAGTTGCGCGCTCCTCGCGGCGGCCCTGCTGTCGGCGACGGAGGGCGTGCGGATCCTCGCCACCAGCCGGCACCGGCTCGGACTGGCCGGCGAGCAGCTCTACGAGGTGCCGCCGCTGCCCGCGCCCACGCCGGAGGAGATCATCGCGGGCGCGTTCGCCGCCGAACGGTTCCCGGCGCTCAGGCTGTTCGCCGACCGGGCGGCCGCCGTGGTGCCCGGCTTCACCGTCGGCGAGGCCAACCAGCGGGCCGTGGCCCGGCTGTGCCGCCGCCTCGACGGACTGCCGCTCGCCATCGAACTCGCGGCGGTACGGGTCCGGGCGCTCGGCGTGGACCAGCTCGTCGAACGGCTCGACGACCGCTACCGGCTGCTCACCGGCGGCAGCCCCTCCTCCGCGCCCCGGCACCGCACCCTGCGCTCCGCCGTCGACTGGAGCCACGAACTGTGCACGGCGCAGGAGCAGTTGGTGTGGGCGTGTCTGTCGGTGTTCGTGGGCGGCTTCGACCTGGCCGCCGCGGAGGCCGTGTGCGCGGGGCGGGACCTCGACCCCGTGGACGTCCTGGACGCCGTCGCGGGGCTGGTCGACAAGTCGGTGCTGGTCCGCGAGGAGGGCGGCGGGCAGGTGCGCTACCGGCTGCTCGTCTCCCTGCGCGACTACGGGCTGGAGAGACTGGAGAGCCTCGGCGCGGTGGCCGAGGTGCGGCGGCGGCACCGGGACCACTTCGCGCGGCTGGCCGTCGAGTACGAGCGGACCTGGTTCGGCCCGCACCAGCTGGAGATCATCGAACGGCTGCGGACCGACCGGGACAACCTCCATGCCGCGCTGGACTTCTGCCTCACCACACCGGGCGAGGCGCAGAGCGGGCTGCGACTCGCCGCCTCCCTCTGGTTCCACTGGGTCGCCGGCGGGGTCTGGGGCCAGGGCCGGCACTGGATGGACGGTGCGCTGCGCGCCGGGGCACGTCCGGAGGAGGCGCTGACCAGGGCGATGTGGGGCGGCGCGCTGATGTCGCTGGTGCACACCCGCTCGGCCGCCGTCCTGGCGGGCGCCGAGCCGCCCCGTCCGGCGGCCGACGAGGAGCCACCGCTCCCCACCCCGGCGCCGGTGCCGCCCGCGGCCCTCGGACCGGGCCGGGTCCGCTCCGCGACGGCCGGTTTCGTCGTCCTCACCCGGATCGAGCTGGCCTGCACCCTCGTCAGCCGGGGCCGGCCCGAGGAGGCGGTGCCGCTGTGCGCCGAGGCGGTCGCGCTGTGCGAGGCGTACGGCGAACAGTGGGCGCGGTCCTGGGCGCTGCGCACCCTCGCGCTGGCCCGGTGGGCGGCGGGGGAGTACGAGAGCGCCGCCGAGCAGGCCCGCGCGTGTCTGCGGTTGCCGTACACCGTGCACCAGCGCCAAAGTCTGGCCCGCACCCTCGAAGTGCTGGCCGCCGCGGAGGCGTTGGCGGGGGCGGCCGAGCGGGCCGGGGTGCTGCGCGGGGCGGTCGACCGGATCTGGCGTGACATCGGCGGCAACCCGGTGGAGCCACGGCGACCGGGCCGGCCGCGGACGCCCGAGCACCACGCGCGGCAGGTACTGGGCGACGAGGCGTACGAGCGGGCCCATCGGCGGGGCGGGCGGCTCTCCACGGACGCGGTCGTCGCGTACGCGCTGCGGGAGACGCGGGAGCCGGCCGCACCGGCGCGCACCACCGGGAGCGTGCCGGAGGAGGTGCCGCTGACTCGCCGGGAGGCACAGGTCGCCGCACTGATCGCGCAGGGGCGCACCAACCGGCAGATCGCCGACACCCTGGTCATCGCCCAGCGGACGGCGGAGGGGCACGTCGAGCGGATACTCGTGAAACTGGGGTTCACCAACCGGAGCCAGGTCGCGGCGTGGTTCAGCGCACGGGGCCAGGTGAAGGACTAGGCAGCCGTACCGCGTCGGTCGTACGACTGCCTTGTGCAGGCGGTCAGTTGAGGGATTCCGGTACCCGTACCCTCAGTGTCACCGTCGTCCCGCGCAGGCCAGGTCCGCCGCTCACGTCGAGTCGCTCGGTCAGCGCTTCCGCCAGTCGTAGTCCCCGCCCGTCGGCGGTGTCGGCGGTGTCGGCGCGGTCCGGCATCCCGGGGCCGCCGTCTCTGACCTCGCACCGCAACTCCTGGCCCACGACCCGCAGTTCGATGGTTCCGTGGCCCCCGCCGTGCACCACCGCGTTCGTGGCGATCTCCAACGCGGCCTGGACGAACGCCCCGTTCGCCGTGCCGTCGAGCCCCGCTCTCGTCGCGCCCGCGGCCACCAGGTGGCGCAGCGCCGGCAGGTCGGCCCGCTCGAACGCCCTGCGGGGCAGCAGCGGCTCCGCGCTCACACCGCCACCTCGTCTTCCTCGACGCTGAGCACCAGTTGGGGCACGTCGTCGGCGCCGAGCTGGCGCAGCACCAGCGCCAGGAGTTCCCCGCACCGCACGGTGACCTCGCTGCCCTCCGGCAGCGATCCGGCGAGGCTGATCAGCTGCCAGGCGCAGTGCGCCTCCATGAAGCACAGGTCCCTGAGGTCGAGGAGCCGGCGGGCGGGCCCGGGCGCGTTCCGGCGGCTCAGCGCCTCGCGCAGGGCCTCCACGAACTCCACGCGGGTGTCGAGCCCCGCGGAGCCGGCGATCCGGCTGCCGTCCGGTGTCCCGGTGACGTCGAGCGCGTCGAGGTTCTCCATCACCCGCAGCGGATGGACCTTGTGCATGTCGTCGAGGAGCCGGTCGCCGAAGCGCGCGTGGTCGTACCAGCAGATGGCGGTGAACAGCGGGTCGGCGAACAACGGGGCCACGGAGGCCTCGTAGTCCAGCAGCCGTTCGTGGTCGAGCCCGATCTCCGGGGCCCAGCTCATGTCGGCCGTCAGCCGCAGCGCCGCCCAGCCCTCGCCGGCGGCGCGGTCGACCTCCGCGGTGTACAGGTCGATCGTGCGGTCCTTGTCGAAGCGGCCGTCGGGGAGGTACATCTCCGTGGTCCGCTTGAGGGAGAGCTGGCCGCTGTCCCGGGCCTCGGCGACCCGACCGCTGCCGTCGTCCAGGAAGGCGACCACGTCGTCGTCGTTCATGTCGTCCGGGGTCATGACGAGCAGGACCTTCTCCCGGCGGGCCAGGCTGGTCCGGGTGTACGCCGTGAAGACCTTCCACGGCGACTCGCCGCCGCGCACGCTCATACAGGCGTGATCGCCCAGCTTGAGCCGCTCGACGGGCACGGTCCGATGACCGTCTTCCGCGCGTTCGGTCATCTCGGTCATCGGGACGCCTCCCATGGATGCCTCGGGTCGGGTGGATGCCTCGGGTCGGGACGGGCGAGGTCGGAGCACACCTTCGGACCGTAGATCCACAGGGCCCGGTACCCGCCGGACGACCGGCATTTTCCGTTCTCCGGAGAAGAAGGCGAGCAATCGGAGCGGTTGACGACCAGGGCTGATCGGATACGGCCGTATTCGCACGGCTCGGCTTTACCGCAGCTCGGCTTTCCCGCCGCTCGGCATTCTCCCGGCTCAGCGCACAGCGACCCGTTGCAGCAGACCCCAGGTGAACTCGGCCGCGCACTCGCGCCGCACCCCGTCCCCGTCCGGTGCCGTGAACGCCAGCCCCCAGCGGGTGGGCGCCGTGCCCTCCAGAGGGCGGACCGGGGCGAAGGCGCGGGCCGCCTCGTCGACCGTGCACGACCAGGGCACGAGGTCGTCGAGGGTCCGCAGCTCCGGGCCGGGTGCCCCCGGTGCGCGGACCAGCCACTCGTTCCACACCCCGCCGTTCGGCGCCAGCAGTACCTCGAAGCGCAGGTCCGGCCAGAGAGGGAGCGGCCACAGCCAGGCCTCGCAGTCCAGGTCGCCCACCTTGCGGGTCAGCACCGACTCGGGCGCGCCCAGCACCGAGCGGTACCGGGAGGCGGCGGCGCGGGCGCGCGGCGAGCGGAGCATCGCCTGCCAGCGCTTGTTCGCCTCGCGCATGTCGGCCAGGGAGGCGCCCAGTTCGCGGCGGGCGTCCTCGACCAGGTCCGGGTTGTGGTCGGCCATCCGGCGCAGCAGGACCAACTGGAAGTCGCGGTGCGTGAACGGGCTAGCGGGGGGTTTCGCGGAGGGCATGGGAACCATGGTCCCCGACGCGTCCTTCGGCTCCGTGCGGGTGGCGGCCGTCCGGCAGGAAGAGCACCGAATTGACGTACCGGGGCCCACGGAAGGGCAGGACACGGCGGAGCAGACCGTGGCTCACGACGTACGCGGCCTCCGCCTGGTGGGCCTCCAACGGGAAGGCGCTCAGCGGTATCCAGTCCCGGCCGGGCAGCACCCAGCCGTCGTAGCCGAGCAGCGACAGATACGTCACCACCGGGCCGATCGGCTGGATACGGGACTCCAGCTCGATGAAGAGCGCCGGCCGGTCACGGGCCAGGATGCCCGTCGCGCCGCGCAGCACCGCGAGCTCGCTGCCGTCGACGTCGACCTTCATGAAACCGACGTCCTTCAGGCCGAGTTCGTCGAGGGTCACACAGCCGACCGGGACCGCCTGGGCGTGGATGTCGCGGCGGACCAGCGAGGAGACACCCCGGTCGCCCGCGTCGCGCGCCGGAAGCCAGAGCCGGGCCTGACCGGGGCGCTCGGCGGCGGCGGCCTGGACGACCCGGACGTTGGCCGGGGCAGTCGCCGCGAGCAGCCGCGCGAGGTGCGGGACCGGCTCCACGGTCACCACCCGGCGGGCCCGTCTCGACAGGCGCCGCGTCCACGGGCCGTACCAGCCACCGACGTCCACGGCCGTTCCGCACCCCGCCGGGCACAGCTCGGCCAGCCGCGCCAACTCCGGTTCGAAGCGCGGGTACACGGCCCGGGCGACGGCGGCGACCAGCCGGGTGGGCAGCAGTTGGGCGACTCTCGCGGCCAGTGTCATGGGGTCATCCGCTTGAGGAGTTCCTCGTGCTCGTCGTCCGAGACCTGCTCCCCGGAGGACGGCAGCAGCTGCGGGATGCCGTCCAGGACGGGGTAGCGGCGGCGCAGCCGCGGGTTGTAGAGGGACTCGTCCGGGGCCGTCGGGCCGTCCGGCACGACGAGGTGCAGCGGCCCCTTGTCGAGCGGGCACGCCAGGATCTGGAGCAGTGGGTCGTCGGCTTTCACGGTGGTGTCAACTCCTTGGCCCCGACGGGAGGTTGCTCGGGACGCGGGTCGTGTTTGGGCATGGACAGCAGTACCGAGACGGCCAGCGCCGTCCCGGCCAGTCGCAGAGCCAGCCGCAGCGGGTCGTGCGGCAGCGCCTCGCCGAACGACAACGTGCCGAGGACCGCGGTGTAGAGGCAGGTCACCGTCGTGCACACCGGCACGATCAGCGACGCCCGGCAGCGCTGGAGCGCGGCCTGCGACATGACCAGCCCGAACGCGCCGGTGAACAGCAGCAGATACGGATACGGCGACCGGAGCAGGTCCACGACCGCCCCGCCCAGTCCGCTCGACGTCAGGTAGCTGGACACACCCTTGATGGCGAGCGAGCTGACGCCGTAGAGCAGGCCCACCGCCACGCCGTACTCGACGCCGGTCGTCGGCATCCGGTGCCGGTGCCGGGCCCGCCGCTCGGCGGCCCCGTACAGCCACACGCCCGCCGCCAGCGACGGCACGCACACCAGCAGGATCAGCGGGTACGGGGCCGCCTGGCTGACGGTGTCCGCGCGTTCGTCCAGCGACAGCACCACCATCAGCAGCGCCCCGAGGATCGCCGCGAGGGCGTACCGCTCCCGCCCGGTCGTCTCCTCGCCCAGCAGCCGCGCCGACAGCAGGACCAGCAGCACCAGCCCTGAGACGAAGATGCCCTGCGCGGCGGCGATCGGCAGCGTGCGGTAGACGATCAGCTGCGCGCCGAACCCGGCGGCCAGCGCGAGCGACCCCCCGATCCACAGCGGGCTGCCGAGCACCAGCCGCAGCAGCCGGGCGGGTTGCCGGATCGACACCTCGGGCAGGGAGCCGAGCGCCCGTTTCTCCAGGACGAAACCGAGGCTGTACAGGGTGTTCGCCAGCAGCGCCGCGGCCACTCCCCACCACATGGTCCACGCCCCTTAAGTCTTCCGCGCGTGCAACAACAGGATCGAGGCGAGGGACGGTCTGTGACACGCCAGCCGGTCGAGCGGCCGCAGCGGCCGAGGTACGCCGTGGAAGGGCGCCCCCTCCAGCCGTACGACCGTGAAGCCGGCGGCCGCGACGAACTCCCGCAGCGCGCGGGCGGTGTAGAGCCGCAGATGCCCCACGACCTCGCGGCCGGGACGGCCGTGGATGGCCCTGAGACTGACCTCGGAGAACACCGGCTGCACACCCGCCAGCAGGAGGGCGCGGTTGTACCAGGCCGCCAAGTTCGGTGTGGAGAGCATGAGATGGCCTCCAGGACGCAGTACCCGCCGGATCTCGTCCATCGCCGAGTCCGGGTCGACGAGATGCTCGATCACCTCGCTGAACAGCACGGCGTCGATGGACTCGCTCGCGAACGGCAGTCCTCCACCGGTGAGTTCACCTCGGACGGCGTACGGGAGCCGGGTGCGGGCGCGGCGCAGGGCGTCCTGGGACCAGTCGACGCCGATGAGGCGGTGGCCGGGGAGCAGGGGGGCGGCGACGGCGGCCGCGGTTCCGTCGCCGCAGCCGATGTCGAGGATGGTCTTCGGGGGCTCCGCGGGGAGAGCCTCGGCCAGCATGCGGGCCTGGCGGAGGCTGCGGGGGGCGCCGGACGCCACGGGGACCGCCGGGTCCTCGTAGAAGTCGCGCAGCTCGCGGGGTTTCGCGGGGGCGGTCGTCATCGCTGCTCCACGTCCGTGGTGTGCAGATAGTGCTCGAACAGGTCGCGCAGATGGGCGCCGTCGCCATGGCTGAGCAGGGCGCGCGACCAGCGCAGGGCGAGATGGAGACGGCCGGCGGTGGAGGCGGTGGTGACGGTGAGACCGCGGGGCATCCGGGCCGGTGCCGAGAACCACACGGCGTGCGCGCGGCCCGCCTCCTCGCCGAAGTCCAGCGGGTACGGGATGCGGCCGATGTTGCTCAGGAGCGTGGTGGACGTCCAGGGCGCCGCGGCCCTGCGCAGACCCCGCGTGAGGGCGGCCCGCCAGGCCACGGGGGTGACCGGGGCGGTGAGCAGGGCGGCGCCGTGGCCGAGCTGGGGGCGCGGCAGGGACTTGAGGGCGCGGGTGCGGGACGCGGTGCGCTCGAGCAGTCCGGGCAGGTCGGCGGTGGTCAACTCCTGTGGGGAGAAGGGGACTTCGACGAGCCGGGTGCCGTTGCCGATCGGCATGGTGGTGTCCCGGGGGCGGTCGTCCACGGGCATCGTGATGCGCAGGGGGCGCGGTGGGGCACCGTGCTCGCGGTTCCAGTGGGCGATGGTGAGGGCGGTGGCGACCATGAGCTGGTCGTTCACCGTGTAGGGGGCGCCCTTGGGGCGGTGCGGGAGCGGGAGTTCGGTGACGAGCATGCCGTTGCCGGGGGAGGGCTCGGGGGTGCCGGGGGCGACCCGGGCGGGGGGTGACCAGTTGGAGGGGGTGTCCGCGGGGTCCTGCTGGATCTCGGCCGTGCGGACGGGGGGTGCGGCGGGGGAGTTGTCCCGGCCGCTGTAGAGCTCGGCGGCGGTGGCAAGGACACGGAGACAGGCGGGGCCGTCGAGGGCGGTGTGGTTGATGGTGAGGAACAGGACCGTGCCCTGGGGCCGGGCGGGGGTGGGGATTGCTCGGCCGAGTTGCGCGGGTGCCGCGCTCTTCGGGGCGGGAACAGAACCAGCGGCACGACCGCCCGCAGCCGTGTCGGCTCGACCGCCTACCGCCATGTCGGCCCGACCGCCCACAGCCGTGTCGGCGCGGCGGCTCGCCGTCAGTCCCACGCCGTCGGAGGCCTCGCTGCCCTCCGCTCGCCCCGCCCCCTCCACCACCTCCAGCCTGATCGGCGGTGAGTCCGTCAGTGGCGGTGCCGTCGTCAGTGCCCGGGTCCGGGCGTCCCGCAGCGCGTCCCGGCCCGGCGCCGGAAAGGTGACCACCTCCACGTCCGGCCGCTCGGTCAGCTCCCACTCGTAGCGGCGCCGGTACCAGGGCCCGCGCGCCTCCCGCATGAGGATGCGCGGATGCCGCAGCAGCGCCTCGTGGAACGCCTTGCGCAGCCCCGCCGGGTCCAGTCGCCCCGGCAGATGGACCTCGATGTGGACCGTCTCCGGCTCCTCCTCCTGGAGGCAGTGCCGGGAGACCTCGTCCACCACGGGGAACGGGATGCGCTCGGATGCGGTGGTCATACGGGCCCGCCCCCTTCGACTTTGGGCAACTGCCGGGTCGGCGCCTCGGATTCGGGTGGGGCGCTCCTCGTGCTCTCGGCCGTGGGCTCCCGTACGCTCACCACCGCCGCGAACAGGCCGATCAGCGCCAGCAGTTGGGCCGTATGACCGAAGGCGCCATGGCCCGCCGACACCGGCTCGCCCGCCCCCGTCGCGGTCGCGATGCCCGCTCCGGCCAGCGCCACGAGGGCGATCGGGACGAGCCACTCGTGCCTGCGGTGCGCCAGCAGGGCGAGCGCCGGCACCAGCAGCGCGAACCACCCGGCGATCACCACACCCACCACCGTGAGCGCGACCGTGCCCAGCCAGAGGCCCGGCGGCGGGGGCGCCGGCTGGAGTTCGTCGGGGTTGGGCTCGTGCCGCCGCCACAGCACCAGGCCCACCAGGACCAGCACCGCGACGCCACTGCCGATCAGCGCGCCGTCGTAGGTCGTCGCCGGTTCGTACGACAGCTTGACCGTGCCGCCCGCCCCGGCCGGGACCCGCCAGCCCTGCTGCCAGCCGTCGAGCCGCACCGACGACAGTTCCTTGCCGCCGAGGGTGGCCTTCCAGCCGTCGTTGTAGTTCTCGTACGTCGTCAGGTACATGGCCGCGCCGGAGCCGACCGTCACCTCGCGGCGGTCGCCGAGCCAGTCCTGTATCCGCAGTTCGCGGCCGGTGGCGGTGGGCTCGGCGACCGTGCCCCGGGTCAGGGTGAGGTCGGTGAGGGGCAGCGGGCCGGAGTCCCCGGCCTCGACCTGGTGCGTGCCCGCCCCGAGCTCCAACTCGGCGTCCTCGCGGCCCTCCTGGCAGAGCGTCACCTCGACGGGCCGGCGCTCGGTGAGGTCACCCACGGTTCCCTTCACGCCGGTCTGGTAGAGCTCGCGGTCCACCGACACCACCGGGCCCTCGCCGCACGGCAGCGAGAACGCGCGGTCGGCGTCCGGCTGGGGCGTCCGGTAGGAGGCGTCGGGGGTCTCCAGCGAGGGGATGTAGGCCTCGGTCAGGCCCACCGGCAGCCGCAGATCCTCGTCGACCATGGGGTTGTAGAGGGTCAGCGGTGCCGTCTGGGTGATCGTGATGTCGAGTCGGTCGGTGGTGATCGCCGGGAAGCGCACCCAGCCGTTCTCGTCGACCCCGGCGATGGTGGCGCCGTCCGGGGAGCTGATGTTCACCTCGGTGGGACGGGTGGAGAGACCGCCCGCCGGGGCCAGCACCAGCTCGCTCACCGGCTGCTTGCCGTCCCAGCGCAGATGGATCGTGGGCCGGTCGCCCGCGATCCACGCCGTCGTCAGATCGCCGTCGGTGAGGTTGCGCGCGGACAGCCCGACGCCGAGGGCGGCCGTGGAGTCGGCGGTGGCGGTCACCCGGTTGTCCTGGGTGGGCGCGACCTCGTACAGCATCCGGTCGAGTTCCTCGCCCGGCACGGCGGTCGCGCTCGCCCGGATCGCGTACGTCCCTCCCGTGGCCGTCGAGAACCGCCGGTGCAGGCCGGCCTCGGTGCCCGTGGCGGACAGGCCCGTCGGGTTGGCGGCGCGGTGCAGGGAGATCAGCTCGGCGGCGGCACCGCTCTCCTCGGCGTCGGTCGGCAGCCGCAGCAGCCGGGTCACCTGGACGTCCGGCAGCGTGATCTCGGAGAACCCGGCGCCCAGCAGACCGCTGCGGCGCTCCACCGAGTCGAGGATCGTCAGCTTCATCCAACTCGTCTCACCGGGCGGCGACTTGATGGTCTGTGTGCTGCCGTCGGAGCGCACGATGGTGGTCTCGGACCCCTTCTCCGTCTCCACCCGCACCTTCGTCGCCGCCGACCGCACGCTGTCCTGCGGCAGCGGTGTCACCTTGAACGACGACGGCATGTCGTAGGCGTCGTCGGAGAACCCGATCCGCAGCCACTGCCCGTCCGCCGAGCCCAGCGCGCCCTCCGCCCAGGCGGTGTCGGGGTTGCCGTCGAAGGCGTTCACCGGGTCGTACTGCGGCAGATGGAACAGCCAGTTGCCGTAACTGGACGCCGACACCGAGCGGGCGCCCCGCAGTTGGGCCACCGTCTGATGGTCGAGGCCCTTGGTCGGCAGGATCTGGTGCGGTTTCTCGCCAGCGTCCTCGGCGGCGTCCTCGGCGTTCCGCTCATCGCTGGTGTACGTGTACGAGGTGTTGGCGTTGACCAGGCCGAACCGGGTGTCCGCGCGGCGCAGTCCGTCGCCGACCACCTGGAGCGGCGGGCTGCCCACACCGGGGTGGTTGTCGCCGGTCAGGACGGTCGGCCGGCCTCGCAGCTCGGAGGCGAGCGGCAGCAGCGACTCGGGGCCGCCGGAGACCACGGCGGTGTCGGCGACCGGGAGCAGGCCCGCGTGCCGGGGGTTGGGGATGTTGTCGGCGGGCTTGTAGATCTCCACCGCCCGCTGCCTCGGATACAGGCCCTCGACGGCGAGCGGGGCGTCCTGGATGATCCGGCCGCCGGTCATGATCGGGCCGAGGCCCTTCATCCGGACGTACCCGGACTGTTCCAGGGTCCGCTTGACCGTGGTCGTCGGCACATAGCCGATCTGGTCGGGGTCGAGGTCGTTGCGGACGACGACGTAGTAGATCCCGGAGCGGCTCAAGTAGTCCGCCAGGCCCGGTACTTCACCGCCGGTCGTCAGGGCCTGCTCGACGGCGTCCATCGCGCGCCGGTTGCCGGCCGTGCCGAAGGGGACGTAGTCGCGCTGCGCCCAGCGGGACTCGGCGACCACGTCCAGCGGCTGGTCGATGGGGGAACCCCAGGTGTAGATGCCGTGCGCGGTCGCCGGGACGACCAGGGCGCGGGCGTCCGGCGAGGCCTCCTTCAGCCAACTGGCCGTTGCCTTCCAGTACTTGGGGATCTCCTGGAAGGAACCCGGGTTCAGGATCGAGCCGTTGAGATACGGCCACATCAGACCCGGCAGGATCAGCACCGCCGCGATCAGCGGGGCGAACCGGCGCCCCCGCACCGGCCGGGCCCCCCGCGCCTCGGCCGCGACCCCCGCCAGATGGGCGAGGCCCAGCACCAGCGCCAGGGCCAGCCCCGTCTGGAACTTGTAGATGTTCCGGAACGGCACCAGACCGCCGTTCAGCCAGTCCTGCACCACCCCGTGGAAGGGCGCCCCGAAGGCGCCGCCGTACCCGGCGAGCAGGATCGGCGCGATCACGATCACCGTCAGCGTCAGCCAGCGCCGCTCCGGCATGTCCCGCCGGGCGAGCCCCGCGAGCCCGAGTCCGGCCGCGAGGGCGGAGCAGACGATGACGATCACCGAGGAGACGACGGTCCAGCCGGCCGGCAGCCAGGCCTCCCCGAAGTGCAGATACGCCACCCAGTTCCCGGCGCCGCGCAGCGCCTCGGTCGCCGCCATGGTCTCGGTCGTGGTCTGCGAACTCTCCACGTAGGGAAGGAAGTTCTCGCCGTAGAAGCCGAGCAGCAGCAGCGGGATCCACCACCAGGCCGTCGCGAGCACCAGACCCGGCAGCCACCAGGCGATCAGCTTGCGCTGCCGTGGGCCCGGCGGCCGGGACAGCAGATAGAGCCCGACCGGGAGCAGCGACGCGAGGGTCGAGGCCGCGTTCACGCCGCCCATGAACGGGATGAGCACCGCCGAGCGCAGGGCGGCGACCCGGGCGCTGTACCGCTCGTCGACCAGCGGCAGCAGCACCCAGGGCAGGAAGGCGCCGGGCAGCGCGGCCGCCGACGTGGAGCCGATGACGATGGTGAACACCGGCCACAGCGCGTACGCGAGGGCGGCCAGCAGCCGCGAGGCGCCGCTGCCGATCCGCAGCCGCTCGGCCAGCCGCAGCGCGCCCCAGAAGGCGACCGACACGATGAGCGACATCCACAGCCGCTCCGCGAGCCACACCGGCAGCCGCACCAGGTCGGCCAGCCAGTAGAACGGCAGCATCGGCCACAGATAGCCGGTGTACTGGTCCGAGATCCCGCCGAAGCCGCCCTGGTCCTGCCAGAGCTGGCCGAGGTCGGAGAAGAACCGGCCCGGGTCGACCGTGACCCCGAGCTTGGTGTCGAAGGTCTGCCGCCCCGGGTGCACCGCCAGGAACAGGACGAACACCACGGCCCAGAACCCCAGCAGCCAGCGCCGCGAACGCGGGCCCTCCGGCGGGCCCGACATACGCGCGGTGGAGGGTACGGCGGCCGGGGGAGGGGCCTGGACCGTGGACGTCGTCATGGTGGACACCGCCGGAGGATGAGGAGGAGGTTCCAGGTGGCGATCTCGCGGATGCCGGGCGCCTTGACGACGGTCTCCGCGAGGAACGGCCAGTAGCGGGAGCGCGCCGAGACCACCCGCACGTCGTCGCGGGCGCGCACCTGCCGCAGGGTCGGGCCGATGTGCACGGCGAACAGGTTCTCGCCGAGGGTGTGCTTGGCGGCCTTTCCGGTACGGCGCCGGTAGCGGGCCCGCGCCCGCTCGGCACCCAGGTAGTGCCAGGGCGCCCACTCGTGGCCGCCCCACGGGGACAGCCAGTTGGTGAACGACAGATAGATCAGCCCGCCGGGCCGCGTCACGCGCACCAGCTCACTGACGAAGGTCTGCGGATCGGCCACGTGCTCCAGCACGTTGGACGAGAACGTGACGTCCGCGACCCCGCTGTACAGGGGCAGCAGATACCCGTCGGCGACGACGGCCCCGTCGGGCGGCTTGGGGCCGAGTTCGCTCAGGTCGGGTTCGAAGAGATAGGCGTGGGCTCCGCGTCTGCGGAACTCCTCGGTGAAGCACCCGCTGCCCCCGCCGACGTCCACGACGACCCGCCCGTCGACCGGACCGTCGTAGGCCTCGACCTGGTCGACGGAGTCGCGGGCGAGGAGCGAGTAGCAGGCGTCGGGGTCGTCCTGCTCGTGGAGAAAGGCCCGGAAGAGGGCGACCGACCTGCGTATCGAAGGGTCCTTGAGGCCCGTCATGGCGCCCAGCCCCTCACCGCCTCGGCTGCCACGGCGCGGAACTGTCTGACCGTCCGGTGCCAGCGGTAACGCGCCGCGTGGTCGAGCGCCGCCTTGCCCATCAGCTCCCGGCGCTCACCCGACAGGGCGAGCGTGCACCAGGCCGCCGCGAAGGTGGACTCACCGCGCGCGAGGACACCCGTCTCCCCGTCCACGACGGAGTCCCGCAGACCGGGTACGTCGAAGGCGATGGTCGGCGTCTCACGGGCGGCCGCCTCGGTGACGACCAGGCCCCAGCCCTCCACCGCGGAGGGATGCAGCAGCAGCCAGGCCTCGCACAGCAGCCGGTGCTTCTCGGCCTCGGAGACATGCCCGGTGAACTGGACGCCGGGACCGGCGAGTTGCTCCAACCGCTCACGTTCGGGGCCGTCGCCGATGATGACGAGCCGGCCGCCGGTCACAGGACGTACCCGCTCCCACAGCCGGAGCAGCAGGTCGATCCGCTTGTACTCGACGAGTCTGCCGACCGCCACGAACAGCGGCTCCGGCGACCGGTCGGCACGCGGACCGGGCTCCTCGACCCCGTTGTGGACGACCCGGATACGGTCCCGCTCCACACCGATGCCGCGCAGCGCGTGCGCCGTCGAGGGGGAGACGGCGACCAGCAGACTCCGGTGCTGCGCACCGGTCAGCGCCCAGTGTTCGAGTCTTCGGCCGAGGCGCGCGGCGGGGGCCATCGGCCCGCCGAACCGCATCTTCCACAGATCGGTGTGCACATGGTTGACCAGACACAGCGTGGGACCGCGGTGCCAGACGGGCGCGAAGTAGGGCATCCCGTTGCAGACCTCGACCAGCAGGTCGCAGTCGCCGACCTGACGGGAGAAGGCCGAGCGGGCGCGCAGGAAGTGACCGAGTTCGCCGCCCGCGGAGACGACCCGGTAGTCGCGGTACGACGCGGGACCGCCGCACAGCAGGGTGACCTGGTGGCCGAGCTGGGTGAGGCCGTCGGCGAGCCGGTCGACCAGGAGCTCGGAGCCCCCGGCGGCCGGGTTGTCCAGGTCTCGATGGGCAAGGAAAACGATTCGGCGCGGAGGTGGGGGGAGCGCCGAGGGGTGCTGCGACGCCCGGGCGTGCGGGGTGCGCAGCGAGGGTGGCACGTGCTGGGGCATGTGCGCTCCAACTCGTCTCAGGGTGCGGAACTTCGAGCGTGGGGGAGGGCTTTATGTTCCTGTGGGGGGTTTGGGTGCTTGCTGCGAGGGTGTTGTGGGTGGACTGTGCTCGGGTGGGGGTGGACAGTTTTCGCCCACCCGTTCGCCGTGGCTACTCACCGAGGTGACAATTTCCGGCGTTATTAGATCTGACGTCCAATCACATCGTGCGCGGGGAATCGGGCGTATCGGATGAACCGGGATGCCGCCTCCCTCGTACCACCAAAACGGAACCGGCCACCACCAGGACGAACCCCAACACAGCCGCACCGATCGGTACCGTCTCGCCGATCGCGCGCAGCTGACCGCTGTCCTGCTCGGCCTTCTTCACCGCGTCCTTCTGCGTGTCGGTGGTGAAGGCGATCTTCTGGCTGTCCAGCAGCACCACCGCGTCCTTCTTGGCACCGGGTGCCCGCAGGGTGCGCTTCGGGCCGGTCTGGGCGTAGATCACGCGGCCGGTGCGCTGGTCGACGACCAGCTCGAAGCCGTGGTTGGAGTACCACTCCTCGGCCAGCACCTGCGGGCTGTCGGGCCGGCCGACGAGAGTGCCGGGCACCATCCGGCTGCCGACCCGCGTCGAGGCGACCGTGCCGGTGAACCGGTAACCCGTGTACCCCTGGACCTTCTTGGTATCCCGGTAGGTCAGCACGATCGTGTTGCCGAGGGTGTTGTCCCACCACTGGTAGGCGCGTTTTTGCACGTCGAAGGGGAACTTCAGATACGCCTCGCCCTCGATGTACGGCTTCTCGCCGCAGCAGTGCACGGGCTTGGTGGTCTTGCGGTCCATGACCCAGCGATGCGGTACGAAGTCCAGCGCGTCATGCGGATCGGCGGCCGGCAGGGTCTTGTCGGTGTCGACGGTGGTCGTCACGTCCCACACGGCGTCACCGCTGCGTTCGCTGTCCGCGACGTTGCCGCGCACCCGCTGGGTGACGGTGATCGTCTGCCCGGACACGGTCTTGACCTGCTCGGTGTCGAAGACCCGGCCGGTGCCCTTGTAGACGGCGGTCTGGTCGATGTCGATCGGGTTCACCGCGGCCCGTGGAGTCACGTACCACGCCAGCATCGGCGCCAGGACCAGCAAGAACGTGCCAAGTCCCAGCAGAATCAGAGAGAAAGGAGAGGCTGTACGGCGCATCCGGGCACTCCTGGGGCGTGAGGGTACGGAGTTCGGGCCGCTCTATGGGCCGGGAACCGTATGGCTCCCTTGACGCAGTGTCAATGTCTTGCTGACACTGGGGCGGACAGACAGGGTGGAACACCGGGGTGGGGACGACCGCCGGCAAGAGCCACCGAAAGGCTGACCCTGCGATGTCCAGACTGATCGCCGCCGCGCTGACCGTCGTGGCCGCCGCGCTGCTCGCCGTGGGCGCCGCGTTCGGGATCGTCGCGTTGCTCGAAGCGACGCCCGACCAGCCGAACACGCCCTTGATCACGTACGAGCAAGCAGGTCAGGGGAGTTGACCCGTGACGGCGGTGACTTCCCGCTCGGCCTGGCTCGACGTACCGCGCCCTCAGGTGCGCCAATTCGCCGAGATCGCGATGGCGGAGGCGCCCGCCCTGGCCGAGGAGATCCTGCGCGAGATCCGCCGCGAGTACCCCCATCTGCCCGTCGTCCTCGAGGAGTCGGGCGAGCCGATGGCCCTCGTCGGTATCCGCCGCGCCATCGAGGTCTTCGTCCAGCACCTGGAGACCGCCGAGGGCCGCCCCTCGGTCCCGCCCGGCGTCTTCCAGGAGTTCGGCCGGGGCGAGGGCCTGGGCGGCCGCAGCCTGGACTCGTTACAGGCCATCTACCGCATGGGCGTACGGCTGGCCTGGCGCCGTTTCGCCGACATCGGCCAGCGCGTCGAGATCCCGCCGCCCGCGATGTACGAACTCGTCGACGCGGGCTACGAGTACCTCGACGGCCTCGTCGACCAGTCGGTCCGCGGCTACGCGGAGGCGGCGGCCCGCCAGGCCGGCGAACGCCTGCGACTCCAACGCCGCCTGATGGAACTGCTGTTGGCCGAACGCCACCGGCACGGCGACCCCGCCGAGGCCCTCACCGAACGCGCCGCCCGCATCGGCTGGCCGCTCCCCGAGCGGGTCGCCGTCGGCGTCCTGCTGCGCCCGGCACGGGAGGCGGTACCGCCCGCGGTCGGCCAGGGGGTGCTCCTCGACATGGAGTACGAGCAGCCCCGGATGGTCGTCCCGGAGCCGGACGCGGCGGGTCGCCCCGAGCTGCTCCACCGCGCCCTCACCGGCTGGGCCGGTGCGATCGGACCGCCGGTGCCGCTGGTCGACGCGGCGAAGTCACTGCGCTGGGCCGAGGCCGCGGTACGGCTGATGGAGCGCCGGCTGCTGCCGTCGGGAGAGGTCCTGCACTGCACGGAACACACCGAGGCCCTGGTCCTCCTGCAACCGGAGGAACTGATCGACGACCTGGCGCTGCGCTGCCTGGCCCCCCTGGCGCACTGCGGCCCCACCCACGGTCGCCGCCTCGCCGAGACGTTACTGGCCTGGCTGGAGACCCGCGGCGGCGCCCCGGAGGTGGCCGCGCGCCTGGGCGTCCACCCCCAGACGGTCCGCTACCGCCTGCGCCAGATCCGCGAACTCTGGGGCGCCGAGATCGACGACCCGGACCGCCGCTTCGAGCTGGAACTGGTGCTCAGGGCACAGCGGTTGAGGGGGGTGCTGGGCGAGACGCCTGGCTAGGAGCGGGCCAGGAGTGGGCTAGGAGCGGCGCTTGAACTCCACGGGGCCGGCGTTCATCTGGATCGTCCCGTCCATGTGCAGGAACGGGCGGCGTTCGGTCATGCGGCTGCTGTACGCCTCGACGTGGCGGATCGCCGCACCGTCGGGAGCGGTGAAGTCGACGAGGGCGATCGCCACCCAGAAACGGGTCGAGGTGTTCTCGAAGAGCGGCACGGTGACGTTGGACCCGCGTCCGTCGTCCACGACGACCTTGGCGCCGAAGCTCTTGAAGGAACCGAAGCCGTTGCTGACGGCGGAGTAGGCGCACAGCAGGACATAGCCCTGCTCGTCGGGTCGGACGATACGGACCGTCTCGCGGCCGGGGGTACGGGAGTCGCCGTCGAGTTGCACGTAGGGCGGCTCCTTCAGGGAGCCGAGGTTCTTGTAGTAGACGGCGTCCGAGTCCTTGGTGACGGGACCCTTCTTGATGAAAGTGCCCGGATCCAGCGGTCCGCGCTGGGCCTTCGAGGCGGGTACGAACAAGGCGTACAGGTCCAGGTCGGCGCCCTGGCGGCGCCGCTTGTCGCTGCCGCCGTCCCACTCCAGGGTCACGGTGACGACCAGCTCGCGGTCCGACTTGTCCAGACTGATCGACACCTGGCCGCCCTTGTCCAGGCTGACCTTGCCGAGCGGGGGCTTGACGAGACTGGTCGGTGCGGGTGCGGGTGCGGGTGCGGGTGCGGGTGCGGGTGCGGGTGCGGGTGCCGGTGCCTGTGCGGGCGGAGTCTCGGTCTCCGGCTCGGAAACGTCGATCCCGAAATCCGTGGCCAGCCCCGCCAGCCCCTCCGCGTACCCCTGCCCGATGGCCCGCAGCTTCCAGCCGTCGCCCCGCCGGTACAGCTCCATGAGGAGCACCGCGCGCTCGCCGTCGGTCAGTGCGGGCGCGTGGAAGACGACGGGCTCGCCACCGGCCTGATGGGCCCGCACGGTGACGTCCTTGACGTCACGGAAGGTACGGGCGGCGTTGTCGGGATCGCAGCTGGCGACCAGAACGACCCGGTCCACGTCGGCCGGCAACCCACCCGGCTCCACGACGACCCGCTCCGGCC
Organism: Streptomyces sp. RG80; assembly: GCF_040446465.1. Taxonomy (NCBI): domain Bacteria; kingdom Bacillati; phylum Actinomycetota; class Actinomycetes; order Kitasatosporales; family Streptomycetaceae; genus Streptomyces; species Streptomyces sp. RG80. Next base: position 469,628 of record NZ_JBEAAJ010000007.1, read on the forward strand.
CGGCCCCGTCCGCCCCCACATGCCGCACGGCCCCACCCTCGGCGACCGGCTGGTTGTAGAACACCAGATCCCCATCGGACCGCACCCGCCCGTCCGCCCCCACCAGCAGCGCACTCAGATCGACGGAATCCCCGACAGCATGCAGCTCGGCACTCAGAACCCCGGGCCCCACCACGGTGTTCCCGCCCTTGAGAAGCTCAGGCACAGCTACTCCCCCCAACGCTTTTGATTCACCCTGTCACACCGGGTATGCGCAGACCATTGCCCGGGGAAAGCCGAGTTGAGTAGCCTGTGTTCGTTATTCCGATCGGCTGTTGAAATTTCGAACACAGCCTCAAAGACATTCAAGGGAGGGGGCCGGACGTGGGACGTCTCGTACCTGCCGTGACCCGGGCTCTCGACATTCTCGAGCTCTTCCTCGACGGGGACGGCACGCTCTCCGCCCCCGACATCGTGCGCAAGCTCCAGCTGCCGCGCACGACCGTGCACGAGCTGGTGACCACGCTGGCGGCGCGGTCGTACATCGTGCCCGTGCCCGGTCAGCCGGGACGTTACCGGCTCGGGGTGCGGCCGTACCAGCTCGGGAGCCGGTACGCGGAGCAGCTCGACCTCGCCGCCGAGGGGCAGCAGGTCGCGCGGTCCGTCGCCGAGACCTGCGACGAGACGGTGCACGTGGCCATCCTCGAGGGTACCGACGTCATCTACATCGCCAAGGTGGACTCGACGCACGCGGTGCGCATGGTGTCCGCCGCCGGTCGCCGGCTCCCCGCTCACTGCACCTCCGTCGGCAAGATGCTGCTGGCCTCGCTCCCCGAGCCGGAGCTCTCCTCCCGGGTCCCGGACGGCGCCGAGCTGGTCGCGATGACACCGAACAGCATCACCGACCCGGTCGCCCTGCGCGAGGCCCTCGCCGAGATCCGTGAGCGCGGCCTCGCCGTGGAGCGCCGCGAGTCCAACCCGGACGTCTCCTGTGTCGCCGCCCCGGTCCGCGACCGCACCGGCCGGGTGGTGGCCGCGCTCTCGATCTCCGTGCCGATGATCCGCTGGAGCGACGACCGCCGCGAGGAGCTGGAGCAGCTCGCCGCCAAGGGCGCCGCCGAGCTCTCCGAGCGCCTCGGTCACCGGAGCGTGGCATGACCTCGAAGACGTACGCGTACGAGGTCGCCGTGCGCGCCGAAGCCGTTCTCGGTGAAGGGCCCACCTGGGACGCCGCCGCCGGCCGGCTGATCTGGCTCGACATCCTCGGCGCCCGCGTCAACACCTACGACCCCGTCTCCGGGCACCGCACGGTTCGCGTCACCGACCAGCACGTCGGCGCCGCCAAGCCGCGCGCCGGCGGCGGTCTTGTGCTCAACCTGCGCGACGGGGTGGCGCTGCTCGACGCGGACGACTCCTTCCGCTGGCTGCACCACGAGCCGGTCCCCGGCCGCCGTGCCAACGACGCCGCCGTCGCCCCCGACGGCTCCCTGTGGGCCGGCACCATGCGCTACGACGAGGCCCCCGGCGGCGGCACCCTGTCCCGGTTCACCGGCGACGGCTCGGCCGAGACCGTCCTCGACGACGTCGCGGTCAGCAACGGCACCGGCTGGAGCCCGGACGGGCGGCTCATGTACTACATCGACTCGCCCACCCGTCGTATCGACGTCTTCGACCACGACGGCCGGCACGTCACCGGTCGACGGGTCTTCGCCGAGATCGAGGAGGGCGCCGGCTTCCCCGACGGCCTCACCGTCGACGCCGACGGCTGTGTGTGGGTGGCGCTGTGGGACGGCGCGGCGGTACGGCGGTACACCCCGGACGGTGCGCTGGACCGGGTGATCAGCCTGCCCACGCCGAGGATCACGGCCTGCGCCTTCGGCGGCGCCGACCTGACCGACCTGTACATCACGACGGCACGGGTCGGCCTGGACGCCCCGCACCCGGTGGCAGGGTCGCTGCTGGTGGTACCGGGCGCGGGGAAGGGCTTGGCGCAGCCCGCGTTCGCCGGGTAGGCAGCTACCGCAGACCCGCCTTCTTCAACTCCTCGGCGGTCAGCGGCGGTTCGCTCAACGGGGGCTTCAACGGCCCCACCGCCGCCGCCAGCAGCACCGACGGACCCAGCAGCACCTCCGCCCGCCGCTCCAGCGACGTCACGTCGGTCACGCGGCGGGCGATCCGTCCGTTCCCGGTGGCGGTGTACATCAGCCGGTCCACGTACCCCGCCACCAGACGGTCCCGCAGCGTCGGCCCGTCCTCTGTGGCGCCCGGGTAGAACACGTCCTGGCCGATCGCCAGGTCCCAGGCCGCCCCGACCGGCCGGGCCACGGCCTTCTGCACCCGACGGGACAGCCCGGCCGCGCCCCAGCCGTGGCGCCGGGTCACCTCGCGCAGGATCAGCGCGCTCTGCGCCCCGACGGCCAGGCCGTGCCCGTACACCGGGTTGTACGCGGCCAGCGCGTCGCCCAGGACCATGAGGTTCTCGGGCCAGGCCGGCATCCGCTCGTAGAAGTGGCGCCGGTTGGCGGTGGTGCGGGTGAACACCACCTCCGACAGCGGCTCGGCCCGCTCGATCAGGTCACCGATGATCGGATGCCGCAGCTCCTCCCGGGCGAACCGGACGAAGTCGCCCCCGGAGGAGCCGGAAGAGTCGGACGCCGGGGGTTCGCCGCCCTTCGTGCCGCTGAGCGTCACGAGCCAGCGCCCGTCCTCGATCGGCAGCAGGACGCCCGCCCGGCCGGGACCGCCCGCGCGTGGGTCGATCTGCACGTTGACCACCGGGAAGCCGCCACGCGCCGGTTCGGGCGCGAGGAAGAGCCGGCTCGCGTACGCCAGACCCGCGTCGACCTCGCGCCGCACCGGCGCGGGCAGCCCGAGCTCGGTCAGCCGGCGGGGCGTCGAGGAGCCCCGGCCGGTGCAGTCCACCACGAGGCCGGCGTCGAGGGTGCGTTCGTGGCCGTCGGGCCCGCGCAGCCGGACCCCGGTGACCGCGTCGGCGTCGCCGAGCAGCCCCAGCGCCTCCGTACCGTCGAGGACCTCGATCCGCTCGTCGGCGAGGACGCGCGTACGGACCGTGGCGTCCAGCAGGTCCCGTCCGGCCAGGACGATGTGGTGCGACTCGGGCCAGCGGCGGAACCAGCCGCGCGCCGACAGGGCGACCATGTCCGTCGTGATCGGCGCCCGGCGCGCCCCGGCGGCGCGCAGTTCCTCGGTGATGCCGGGCAGCAGTTCCTCCATGGCCAGCACCCCGCCCGACCACAGCAGATGGACGTGGCGGGCCTGCGGCAGGCCCTTGCGGGGGGCGGGCCCGGCGGGCAGCTCGTCGCGCTCCACGACGACCACCCGGTCGGCGAGCGGGGCGAGGGCGGCTGCCGCGAGCATGCCGGTGTGGGACCCCCCGAGGACGATGGCGACTCTGGCGGGGGAGGGACGTTCAGTCATGCGTGGACATGCTCTCTGCCGGGACGGCCGCGCGGGCGCGTACCGCCGTGATCTCGTCGGGACTGCGCAGGGCGCCGGAGACGGCGTGGATCTCCTGCAGCAGGTAGGTGGTGTCGGGGGCCCCGGTGCCGTCGCCGTCCGGGACGCGCCGCCCGGTCTCGACGGCGTCGACGATGGTCGCGGCGACGGCGAGGGCCTGCGCCCGGCCGGGCTCGGTGCCGAGGTCGAGGGCGGCGTCGTGGGAGCGGCGGCGCAGGTCGTCGTCGAGATGGCGGGAGAGCTGGAGGAGCGCGTCGCGGATGTAGGTCTCGCGGCGGATCAGCCGGATCTCGGGCGCCGCCCGCAGCACGAACGGCTCGCGGCGGCCCGCGACGGTCCGCAGCAGCCGCGCCAGCGGCTTCAGGCTCCGGCGCCTGCGGCGGACCAGCAGGCGCTCCTGGAGGTACTGGCCGGCGTGCGGCACGATCACGCCGACCGCGACCATGGTGGCGCCGATACAGGCGGCGGAGGGCGCGATGTTGGTGTTGAGCCAGTCCAGGTCGTGCCCGGTCCAGCGGGCCACGATGGCGGTGAACTTGGCGGCGCTGAACAGCAGGTTGGTGACGTAGCCGACGGTCAGGAACCGCAGTCCCCAGCGCAGCCAGCCGTCGAGGCCGTCGGTGCGGATCCAGGTCCAGATGAGCCGGGCGGTGATCAGACAGGCCACCGTGTGCACGACCAGGTAGAGGAGGATCTCCTCCCGCATGAACGGCGTGGTGGCGTAGTAGGTGTCCAGGTCCTGGATCTGCTCGACCGGTACGTCGGCGAGGGCGAACAGCACCCACAGCGCGACCACCACGGTCGCGTAGACGGAGACCACCCAGCGGGTCGCGCGCCGGGTCTGCTCCCGGCGTTCGGTGTGGCCGTCGCGCCAGTGCACGACCAGCAGCAGCCAGGACGCGGAGAGCGCGGTGATCAGGGAGTAGACCCAGGGGGCGGCGATGTTCGGGACGCCGGTGACGCGGTTGGTCCAGGCGATGGTGCCCGGGGCCGCGAAGACGAACACCGAGCAGGCGAGCAGCAGCAGCCCGCCCACGGCGCGCAGCAGCGGGTCCCGCCACAGCTTGACGATGCTGGGCAGCTTGATCGCCAGGGCCGCGCCGAGGACGAGGCCCGGGAGCCAGAAGGAGATGTACAGGCCGGAGAGGAACTCGACCGGTCCTTCGGCCAGTTGCGGGTGTGTCACCGCGTTCTGCCTCCGCGTCCGCGATAGCCCAGGGACCGGTGGACCGGGTCGTGGGAGGCGCCGCCGGGCTCTGGGGACACCAGGGTCCGGAACGCGGCCGCCAGCCGGTGCCCGAAGTCGTCGGCCTCGGCCTCGTCCGTCTGCCGGGAGCCGTCGCGTGCCGCCACCGTGAGGGCCACGTCGTCCCAGCCGGGGCGCCCGGCGAAGGCGTGCGCGGCGGCCGTGCCGATGCCGTGGTGGTGCCGGTGCCCGGCGTTCAGGTGCCACAGCTCATGGCCGAGGATGACCAGTTGCTGCACCGCCTCGGCCCGCTCCTCGACGATGACCAGGTCGAAGTCCTGGAACTCCACCCACAGTCCGGTCACCTCGATCTCGTCGGGGAACCGCTCGAAGCGCAGCTCGACGGGGCGGCCGGCGCGGCGCGCGCTCATCTCCTCGCACAGCGCCCGGCACACCTCGCGCACCCCGGTCGGGGGAGTGGGTCTGGTGTGCAGCGCGGTGTCGAGTTCGGCGGCGAGGCGGCGCATCGCGGAGCCGGTTCTCGCGCGCCGCAGCGCCGCGGCGACCCGCCCCGCCCTCTGGCGCGCGATGTCCATCGAACCCCCCTCTCGCCGCCGCCCGGCGGCCCGTCCGAGCGTACGCGGCCGGAAGTGTCCACGTCATGCGATCCGGTGACCGTTCGTACAACTTCGTACAAGTGGGAGCGGGTGCTCGCGGTTCCGGGAATCCTGTCCGGACCATTGACTAGAAAGCGCTTCCTATCTACGGTCCCGTTCGAAGATACGGGCGTCTTTCGAAATATCGAACCAACCGAACCTCTTCTCCGACTGTAAGGGCAGGCAATGGGACGACCTGACCTGAATCGCAGGCAACTGCTCGCCGCCGCGGGCGGGTTGGCCGTGGCCGGCAGCTTCGGCTTCGCCGCGCTCGGGACCGGCGCCGACGCGCTCGCCGCCGGCGCGGACACCAGAGTGCGTTACTGGAACCTCTTCAGCGGCGGCGACGGCGCCAACATGATCGCGATGCTGGACGCCTTCCGCGCCGAACACCCCGACATCGCCGTCAAGGACTCCACGCTCCAGTGGGGCAACCCCTTCTACACCAAGCTCGCCATGGCCGCCGCGGGCAACCGCGCCCCCGAACTCGGCGTGATGCACATGGGCCGGGTCACCGGCTTCTCACCCGGCCGCCTCCTCGACCCCTGGGACGTCGACCTGCTCGCCCGGTACGGCGTACGGGAGGCGGACTTCAACCCCGCCCTGTGGCGGCGCGGCGTCATCGACGGCAAGCTCTACGCCCTCCCCCTCGACATCCACGTCCAGCTCTGCTTCTACCGCAAGGACGTCCTGAAGAAGGCGGACCTCCTCGGCGACGACGGCCGGCTGATCCCGGTCTCCTCCACCACCGAGTGGTTCGACGTCCTGAAGAAGGCCAGGGCGGTCCAGAAGAAGGGGCTCCAGACCATCGGTCTGTGGACCAACGACCAGAACTTCCAGTGGTGGTTCTTCGTCGCCTTCTACACCCAGCTCGGCGGCCGCTGGTTCGACGACAAAGACACCGAGGTCCTCTTCGACGAGGACAAGGCCACCCAGGTCCTGGAGTTCCTCCGGCAGCACGTCACCGACGGATACGTCATCCCCGGCGCCCCGACCGGCGAGCAGTTCATCAACGGCGCCCCCTTCACCTGGGAGGGCAACTGGTCGGTGCCGGTCTTCTCCGGCGCGAAGCTGGACTACGGCGCGACCCCGCTGCCGCCCGTCTTCGGCGAGCCCGCCACCCACGCCGAGTCGCACGCCTTCGTCCTGCCCCACCAGTCCGGCCGCGGCGGCGCGACGAACGAGGGCGCGCACGAACTGGCGGCATACGTCGTCAAGCACGCCCAGCAGTGGGCGGCCGGCGGCCACATCCCCGCCTACACACCGACCCTCTCCACCCCCGCGTACCGGAAGCTCACCCCGCAGAACGAGTACGTCAGCGCCATGGACCACCAGGCCACCGAGCCGAAGGTGTGGTTCGCGGGCTCCACCGGCGTCCTCGCCCAGGACCTCGGCCCGGTCGTCGTCTCCTCCACGATGGGCTCCGCGAAGCCCGCCTCCGTGGCGCGGACGATGAAGAGCCGTCTCACCAAGCTCCTCGCCTCCAAGAACCCGATGGACGGCAGGACCGCCGCGCAGGGAGGTGCCGTCGCATGACGACCAGTGCCCACACCGTCGCCGCACCGGCGCGCGCCAGGACCGCCACCGCGGTCGCGACCGTCCGCCGCAAGCAGGGCTTCCAGCACGGCGGCTGGTTCGTGGCCCCCTTCCTCCTGCTCTTCGCCCTGTTCGTGATCTGGCCGCTGCTGCGCGGCGTCTACCTCAGCTTCACCGACGCCAACATCTCCGGCGAGGGCGCGAGTTTCATCGGCTTCGACAACTACCGCGAGGCCTTCCACGACCAGATGATGTGGGACGCGCTCGGCCACAGCGCGTACTTCACCCTGCTCGTCGTGCCCTGCATCACGGTCCTGGCCTTCCTCCTGGCGATGCTCGCCCACCACATCGAGCACGGGAAGTGGCTGTGGCGGCTGTGCTTCTTCGCCCCCTTCCTGCTCCCCTCGACCGTCGCCGCCAACATGTGGCAGTGGCTGTTCACCCAGGGCATCGGCCTGTTCAACGAGACCTTCGGCCTCGACACCCCCTGGCTGACCGACAAGTCGTACGCCATGCTCGCCATCGTCATCCAGACCCTGTGGTGGACGGTCGGCTTCAGCTTCCTGCTCTATCTCGCCGCCCTCCAGGGCATCCCCGGCCACCTCTACGAGGCCGCCAAGCTCGACGGCGCGAACGCCTGGCACCGCATGGTCCACATCACCCTGCCGATGCTGCGCAACATCACCGGCCTGGTGATCGCGCTCCAGATCCTCGCCTCGCTCCAACTCTTCGACCAGGCCGTCGTGATGATGGACTTCAGCCCCGGACCGGAGCTCTCGACCCGCTCGTTCGTCCAGTACACCCTCGAACAGGGCTTCACCAGCTACCGCGTGGGCTACGCCTCCGCGATGTCCGTCATCTTCTTCGTGATCATCGCAGTCGTCGCCCTCGCGCGGATGTGGCTGCTGCGCACCCGTGAGGAGGGCGCCCGATGAGCGGCACACCGGTAAGGCTCAAGCCCCGCAGTTCCTGGACCCCCAGCCAGATCGTGCTCACCCTGATCGGCGTGGCCGTCTCCGCCGTCTTCGTGGCGCCCATCGCCGCCGCCCTGTTCACCTCGTTCAAGTCCGAGGCCGAGGCGGCCGAGATCCCGCCGCACTGGCTGCCGGAGCTCTGGACGGTCCAGGCGTGGAAGTCGCTGTGGGAGACCGGCAACGTCACCAACTGGTTCGTCAACTCCCTCGTGGTGTCCATCTGCGTCACCGCCGTCGTGCTCACCGTGGCGGCCCTCGCCGGATACGGCTTCGCCCGCACCGAGTTCCGGGGCAAGAGCGTCCTGATGGGCGTCGTGATGGCGGGCCTGATGATCTCCCCGGCGGTGCTCGGCGTCCCGCTGTTCACCACGGTCCAGCAGATGGGGATGGTCGACACGTACTGGGGCATGATCCTGCCGCAGTGCGCCCCCTCCGCGATGGTCTACATCCTCTACAAGTTCTTCCAGGGCATCCCGCGCGAGCTGGAGGAGGCCGCGTTCATCGACGGCGCCGGCCGCTGGCGGGTCTTCTTCACGATCGTCGTCCCCCTCGCGCGCCCCTCCCTCGCGGCCGTCGGCATCTTCACCTTCATCGCCTCGTGGAACAACTTCCTGTGGCCGTACATGGTGACCAACAACCCCGACCTGATGACCATGCCCAACGGCATCGCGACCGTCATGAACTCCTACGGCATCCAGTGGGCCCAGCTCATGGCCGGCGGCCTGATGGCGGGCCTGCCCCTGATCGTCGTCTTCGTCTTCTTCCAACGGCAGATCGTGGCGGGCGTCGCCCACACGGGATTGGCGGGACAGTGACCCTGCGCAGAACCCTCACCGCCCTGGCCGCCACGGCCGTCCTGACCCTGCTCCCCAACTCGGCCCAGGCAGCCGGGACTTACCCCGACCCCCGCCCGATCACCGGCCAGCAGATCATCCACGACCCGACCGTCATCCACCTCAAGTCCGGCCGCTACGCCGCCTACTCGACCGGCGGCATCATCGGCGCCCGCCTCTCCAAGGACGGCAAGCAGTGGGACGACGCGGGCAACGCCTTCGCGACGCCCCCGAGTTGGTGGTACGAGTACAACGACACCGGCGACCCCTGGGCCCCCGACATCTCCTACCGCTCGGGCCGGTACTGGCTCTACTACGCCGTCTCGTCCTGGGGCACCAACCACTCCGCGATCGGCGTGGCCACCTCCCCCTCCGGCCTCCCCGGCACCTGGACCGACCACGGCAAGGTCTTCACCTCCGAACGCACCGACACCTGGAACGCCATCGACCCCGCCATCGTCAAGGCCGACGGCAAGCTCTGGATGTCCTTCGGCTCCTACTGGACCGGCATCCGCATGGTCGAGCTGGACACGAGAACGGGCAAGGCGAAGGAGGGCGCCACCGTCCACCACCTGGCGACCCGCCCGGACGCCCCGTACGCGGTCGAAGGCCCGTACATCGTCAAGCACGGCCGCCACTACTACCTCTTCGCGTCGTACGACGCCTGCTGCTCCGGCGTGAACTCCACGTACAAGATCAAGGTAGGCAGATCCACAACGATCACCGGCCCCTACATCGACAGCACGGGCAAGCCGCTGCTGGAGGGCGGCGGCGACCTCTTGCTGGAGGGCCACGGCAGGTATGTGGGCACGGGCGGCCAGTCGGTCTTCAGGGACCGGGGCCAAGATTGGCTGGCGTACCACTACTACGACACGAAGGACAGCGGCACCCCAAAGCTGGGCCTGAACAGGCTCAGCTGGACAAAGAACGGCTGGCCGAGAGTCTTTTAGGGGCGCGGGGAACTGCGCGACCAGCCACAACGAGCCCGCAGCCGCCAATGAGTCAGAACCACCCTCTTGGGAAGGCAAAAATGAGCACTGCCCGCTTCACCCTGGACCCGGCCTTCACCGTCGGCGAAGTCAACCCCCGCCTCTTCGGATCGTTCGTAGAACACCTCGGCCGCTGCGTCTACACCGGCATCTTCGAACCGGGCCACCCCACCGCGGACGAGGACGGCATCCGAACCGACGTCCTGGAGCTCGTCCGCGAACTCGGCGCCACCGCCATCCGCTACCCGGGCGGCAACTTCGTATCGGGGTACAAGTGGGAGGACTCGGTAGGCCCGAAGGACGACCGCCCTCGACGCCTCGACCTCGCTTGGCGCTCCACCGAGACCAACCAGTTCGGCCTCTCCGAGTACATCGCCTTCCTGAAGAAGATCGGCCCCCAGGCCGAGCCGATGATGGCCCTCAACCTCGGCACCCGGGGCGTCGCCGAGGCCCTCGAACTCCAGGAGTACGCCAACCACCCGGAGGGCACCGCGCTCTCCGACCTCCGCGCCGCCCACGGCGACAAGGACCCCTTCGGCATCAACGTCTGGTGCCTCGGCAACGAGATGGACGGCCCCTGGCAGACCGGCCACAAGACGGCGACGGAGTACGGCCGGATCGCCGCCGAGACGGCCCGCGCGATGCGCCAGATCGACCCGGGCGTCGAACTCGTCGCCTGCGGTTCCTCCAGCCAGTCCATGCCGACCTTCGCCGCCTGGGAGGCGACGGTCCTGGAGGAGACGTACGACCTCGTCGACTACATCTCCCTGCACGCCTACTACCAGCCCGTGAACGGCGACCTCGACTCCTTCCTCGCCTCCGCGGTCGACATGGAGTCGTTCATCGAGAACGTGGTCGCCACCGCCGACCACATCGGCGCGAAGCTCAAGTCGAAGAAGAAGATCAACCTCTCCTTCGACGAGTGGAACGTCTGGTACATCTCGGAGTGGCACGAGATCGAGAACTCCGGCGCGCGGGACTGGGCCGAGGCCCCCCGTCTGCTGGAGGACAACTACAGCGTCATGGACGCGGTCGTCTTCGGCTCGCTGCTCATCGCGCTGCTGCGGCACGCCGACCGCGTCACCGTCGCCTGTCTCGCCCAGCTCGTCAACGTCATCGCGCCGATCATGACCGAGCCGGGCGGCCCGGCCTGGCGGCAGACGACCTTCTTCCCGTTCGCCCAGGCCTCCCGGTACGGCCGCGGCGAGGTCCTGGACGTCCGGGTCGACTCCCCGACGTACGAGACGAAGAAGTACGGCGAGGCCGACCTGCTGCACGCCACCGCGGTGCGCGGCGAGGACGGCTCGGTCACGGTCTTCGCGGTCAACCGCAGCCGGACCGAGCAACTGCCCCTCGAAGTCGCCCTGAACGGCCTGGATCTGACGTCCGTCGTCGAGCACAGCGCCCTCGCCGACGCCGACCCGGACGCCCGCAACACCCTCGCCGAGCCCGAGCGGGTCGCCCCGCACGCGGTCGAGGGCACCGCCTTGACCGACGGCGCCCTGACCGCCGTACTGGAACCGCTGTCGTGGAACGTGATCCGGCTGGCGTAGCGGGACCTCAGCGCTCGATGCGCACCTGTGCGGGCGGATACGGGGACGAGGAGTCCGTACCGACGGCCCAGTAGCCGCCCGCCGCACCGGGAACCGCCGCGAGTGCGCTGATCAGGACGGGAGTTGTGGAGAGCGGGCCCCGTTCGCTCACCCAACTCCCGTCCGACCAGCGGAGGTGGTGCGCGCGGGTCTGGTCCCAGAAGTCCCAGCCCGCGATGCGGTCGGGCGCGCCCTGGCCGTCTCCGACGATCGCGGTGAGCATGCCGACGGTGAACGGGGTGGTGGCGTAGCTCCACGCGCCGCCGTCCCAGTGCCGCAGGGTGACGCTCGGCGGCTTGCCCGGCGGGCCGCCGACACCGTAGTCGTAGCCGGTCAGCCAGACGTCGTCGTCGGCGACCGGGAGCAGCCCGGTGACGTACGGGCGCAGGCCCGCCGGTGCGGGCAGCTCGGTCCAGGTCTCGCCGTCCCAGCGGGCCACGAGCGCGGCGTCGTACACCCAGACCTTGCCGTCGGGGGCGACGCACAGGCCCGCCGGTGCGCTCGTGGGCGGAGTCGGGGGCGGGGTCGGCCAGTCCCAGCCGTCGTCCGTGCCGTCGCCGCTCAGCAGTACGCAGCCGTCGCTGTTGCGGCCCGACAGCCAGACGCGGCCGTCGGCGTCCAGTGCCACGCCGGTGAGGGACGTGCCGTACGCCATCCGTCCGGCGAAGTCGGACTCCTGCCAGGTCACCCCGTCCCAGCGCAACAGACGTGCGACGCCCGCCTTGTCGGTGCCCACGGCCCACGCGGCGCCCTGCGAACCGGCCACCGAGCGCAGGTACCCGCCGCTCCAGCCGAGGTGGGTGAGATCCAGCCGGTTCCATGCGGCGCCGTCCCAGACCAGGGCCAGCGGTGTGCCGCGGGTGCTGCCGTTGCGGCCCTCCTCGCCCACGGCCCAGGCGAGGTCGGGTCCCGCGGCCGCGACGCCGAGGAGCTGGGCGGCCGGGCCGCACGCCGGGGCGGGGACGGTCTGCCAGTCGTGCGGGCCGGCGACCCGCGGGCCCACGACCGGTGGTGCGGCCCGCGTGGCTCCGCTGCTCTCCGGGGCGATGCTCATCGCCGCCCCGGCGCCGAGTAACCCGCCTATGAAACGCCGTCTTCGCACAGGTTTCCCCTCCTCACAGGTTGCGCACGGTCACCCCGCCCGTCGCCGCACCCAGCAGCGTCAGTCGTACGTCCTTCGGGCCCGCTTCCGTGGTGCCGTCCGAAAGGACCGCCAGGGCAAGGGTGTTGGCACCCCGCGTGCGCAGGATGCCGTTCGGCAGGACGAAGGCGTGCTGCGGGCCGACGTCGTTGACGTACTGCCCCATGTTCCAGCCGTTGAGGAAGATGTCCACCCGGTAGGCGCGTTCCGGATCGTCGTCGAGGGTGAGGGCGATCGAGGCGTCGGTGCCGGGATCGACGGACAGCCGGAACGTGGTGCGGTACCACGTCACCCCCTGGCGGCGGTCCCCACGCGGCGATTCCACGGACTCCCAGTCGCCGTCGTCGAAGCCGGGCAGATGCCAGCCCTCCCGCTCCCCGTGCAGGCCACCGTTGTTCAGCGCGCCGCGCACCGGATCGGGCTCCGCCGCGCCCTGGATCCGCCAACTCGCCTTCGGGGACGCCCCCTTGAAGGTGACCCCGGTCAGACCACGAGCCGCCTTGTGGGTGTCGCGGGCCTCACCGTCCTGGTCGTGCGCCATCCGCCGGACGAGGACGGACAGCACGTGCGGGTCCGCCTTCTCCGCGCTGGCCTCCGACTCGTCCTGCGACTCCTCCGCCCACTTCTCGCGGAGCTTGTCCGGGATGTCGAGGACCGCCGTGTCCGTCCAAGTGCCCTGCCGGGCCGTCTCCTTGTCCGGCACCGGCATCCGGTGGGTGCCCAGCGGCTTCCCGTCCAGCCAGGCCATCAGCAGGCCCTGGGTGCCGGTGCTGTAGGCGAGGGACACCGACTCGGCGCCCTCCAGGTCCGTCAGGCGGGCGCGGTACCAGACGTCGCCGTAGTGGAAGCCGTAGTCGTCCGCGAAGAGCACGGGCTGCTTCCTGGGGACCGGGGTGGTGCTGAACGAGCGCTTCTTGTCGGCCCGTTGCCATGCCGAGTCGTCGAAGTCCGGTGCGGACTCGGGGTTCCCGGTGCGTCGACGCCAGCCCTTGTCCAGCGCGGGCAGCGGTACCGGGCCCTGCCCGGCCAGCGGCGCGAGCGCGAGGAGGCTGTTGGTGGCGCTGATCCGGGAGGGCACCGGGCGTCCGTTCCACGTGACCTGACCGATACCGCGCGGGCCCCACACCTCCAGACCGGTCACCTTGGTCGTGTCGCCGGTGACATGGACCGCGGAGCCCTCCAGGGTGACGTCCCGCACCAGCGAGGGGCCGTACACCAGGACCGTCCCGGACGGCGTCTCGTGCGGCCACAGCCGCAGCGCGGTCGCGTCGTCGGCGAACAGCAGCATCAGCGGGCGGCCGGAGCCGCCGTTCTCGACCTTCACCCGGGCCAGTTCGCCGACGCCGAGCGGACAGGTCACCCGCAGCAGGCCACGGTCGTAGATCCACGCCGGTTCCATGTCGAGGCGGGTCGCGGTCGGCTCCTCCGGGCACTCCAGGACGACCTGGGCCATGTCGCCGTACCGCCCGGAGAAGACGGCGATGTCCTGCCGCCCGGCGGAGACGAACATCGCGAGCTGGGCGGTGGCGTACCGCAACTTCCGGCCACCGAGCTTCAGTTCGGTGGTGAGCAGCCGCGTGTCTCCGGCCGGGACGGTCACGGGCACCTCGATGCCGGCGGCCGGCAGCGGGGTGGAGACGTCCTCGGTGGAGTCGTTGCGCACGACGTAGACATGCGAGCCGGTGTCGCGGTTGGTCAGGTGGTGGACCTGGAGCCGGTCGTCGGGCGACGGCACGTCCTTGGCCCGGTCCAGCTTCGCGAAGTCCGGGATCTGCCGCAGCAGATGACCGAGCTGCATCGGGGCGAGCCCGGCCGTCTGCCGGCGCCCCTCGTCGAAGGCCGCCCCGTAGTCGTAGGACGTGTAGACCTGCGGCGCGGGCAGCCAGCCCCAGGAGGTGCCGCCGAACGCCATGCGGTCGTCGTGCAGCGTGATCCCGGCGGCCAGGTCGGCGAGGTGGAGGCTCCGCTCGTACGCCGCGTCCCGGGTCCGCCGCACCTCCTCGTACCCCTTGCCGTCGAACGGCGCCCCGCCCCACGGGATCCCCGCGGTGTCCGCGGCCGTGAAGGAGTCCGCCACCAGGCGGCCGGCCCGCCCCCGGCCGTGCGGGAGGAGCGGGACGACGATGCCGTCCGCCCGTGCCCTGGCGCGCAGATGGGACAGGTAGGCGCCGTCGACGCCGCTCTCGAGCTGGTAGAGCAGGACGGTGCCGGTGCCCTTGGTGTACTGGTGGCGGGCGGCGATCGTGTTCACCCGCGTCAGCCACTCGTCGGCGTGCGACAGATAGGTCGGGTCGGTCGTGCGGGCCCGGCCCTCGGTCGCCGTCAGCCAGCCGGGGAGACCGCCCGCGTCGAGCTCGGCGTCGAGGTACGGGCCCGGGCGCAGGATCACGTACAGGCCGGTCTCGGCGGCCGTGCGCAGGAACAGGTCCAGGTCGCGGACACCGGTGAAGTCGTAGCTGCCGGGCGCGGGGGAGTGGACGTTCCAGGCGACGGAGGCGCTCACCGCGTTGTAGCCGTGCGCGCGCATCTTCTGCAGCACGTCCCGCCACAGCGACGGGCTCGGCAGCCGGAACGGGTGCATCTCGCCGGACCACAGGACCAGTCGGCGGCCGTCGACCAGCAGCGAGTAGCGGTCGAAGCCGACGGTGTGCGCCTCGCCGTCCGCGGCGGGCGGGCTCGGCGGAGGCCCCGTGGGCGTGAGCCCGGGCGCGGCGGAGGACGGCAGGGCGCCGCCACTGCCGGTCAGCGCCAGGCCGAGCGCGGTCGTGCCGGCCAGGGCGCTGAATGTACGTCTGCTGAGCTCCACGCGAGCGTCGCCTCCTGTTGTGCCTGCGTTTCCCGGGACGCGAGTGAGGGACCATTCTCCACGCCGTACGGGACACACCTCACAATGGGATGCATGAGGATCTCGGCACGGGCGGACTACGCGGTGAGAGCGGTACTGGAGCTCGCCGTGCGACAGGGTGAGGGCTCGGTCAAGGCGGAGGCCATCGCCGCCGCCCAGGACATCCCGCACAAGTTCCTGGAAGGGATCCTCGGCGACCTGCGGCGCGGCGGTGTCGTCGACAGCCGGCGCGGTGGCAACGGCGGTTACCGGCTGGCCCGCGACGCGGCCGAGATCACGGTCGCCGACGTGATCAGGGCCGTGGACGGCCCGATCGTCTCGGTCCGGGGCGAACGCCCCAACCAGCTCTCCTACACCGGCTCGGCCGAGCCGTTGCTGCCCCTGTGGATCGCGCTGCGCGCCAACGTCCGCCGCATCCTCGAGGGCGTGACCATCGCCGACATCGCGGCGGACGCCCTTCCGGAACCGGTCCAGGCACTGGCCGCGGAACCGGCCGCGTGGCAGAACCCCTAGACGATCCGCTAGCGACGCCCTGCAAGGCTGTCTGTGAACGTCCTCATTCGGGTCTAAGACTCCGCTCAGCTTGACGCCCTACCGTCACCTCCCGTTCATCCCTACCTTCCCGGTGGGAAAACCCGGAGACGACGGACGGGACCTCCTGCATGCGCACGCTGACACTGCTCGCCCTCGCGGGCCTGGGCGCCCAGCTCGTGGACGGCAGCCTCGGCATGGCCTACGGCGTCACTTCCACGACCCTGCTGCTGGCCATGGGTACGAATCCGGCCGCGGCCTCCGCGACCGTCCATCTCGCCGAGATCGGTACGACGCTGATGTCCGGCGCCTCCCACTGGCGCTTCGGCAACGTCGACTGGAAGGTCGTCGTCAGGATCGGCGTCCCCGGCGCGATCGGCTCGTTCCTCGGCGCGACGGTCCTGTCGTCGCTGTCGACGGAGCTCGCCGAGCCGGTGATGTCCCTGATCCTGCTCGGCCTCGGCCTGTACGTCATGTCCCGCTTCACCTTCCGGGGCCTGCCCGAGGGCCGGCTCGGCAAGCCGCTGCGCAAGCGGTTCCTGTCCCCGCTCGGGCTGGTCGCCGGGTTCCTCGACGCGACCGGCGGGGGCGGCTGGGGGCCGGTCGGCACGCCCGCGCTGCTGGCCAGTGGTCGGCTGGAGCCGCGCAAGGTGATCGGCTCGATCGACACCAGCGAGTTCCTGGTAGCCGTCGCCGCCAGCCTCGGCTTCCTGCTCTCCCTCGGCTCCCAGGGCCTCGACTGGACCTGGGTCCTCGCCTTCCTGCTCGGCGGCCTGGTCGCCGCCCCGATCGCGGCCTGGCTGGTCCGACTGGTGCCGCCGCGTGTCCTGGGCTCCGCGGTCGGCGGCGTCATCATCGTCACCAACGTCCGTACGCTGCTGAAGAGCGACTGGATCGGGGCGGGCGGTGGAGTGAGCGCTGTGGTGTACGTCGTCCTCTACGCGGTGTGGGCCGCCGCCCTGGCGTACTCGATCTGCGCCTACCGTCAGGAGAGGGCCGCGGAGACCGAGCACGCCGAGCGGCAGCCCGTCAGCGCCTGATCACCCGTGGGTCAGTCGCTGTTGACGCCCACGGTCAGGGTCGCCGTGTAGCCGTCGGACACGCTGGAGCCCAGCGCGGTCAGGGTGAGCAGGCCCGAGGAGGCGCCGCCGTCGTCGTAGATGGAGTCGTTCTCCAGCAGGGTCTCCTGGGTGGTGTTCGCCGAGTAGGGCGAGGTCGCCTGGATCTCGGTGTTGATGTCGGGGTCGAAGAAGAGCTGACCGGTGTGGATGATCTCGCCGCCGGTGTACGAGTCGTCGGTGAGCGTGACGTCCGTGTGCACCCGCATATGGACGTGCACGGCGCGGGAGACGTAGTGCCCCGGCCAGATGGAGACGATGTCGCACTCGCCGTTCGCGTCGGTCATCTGACCGCCGCGCAGGAAGGTGCCGTTGTCCTCCTCGTCGTGGCCGTTGCCGCCCACGAAGCCGGAGTACTCGCCGAGGTGGTCGCAGTGCCAGATCTCGACGAGGGCGTCGGCCAGCGGGGCACAGTCGTTCGCCAGGTCGACGACCGTGAAGGTGTACCGGACCTCGAAGCCCTCCTTGTCCTCCCGGATGTCCTCGCGGACGAGGGCGCCTTCCAAGGAGTACGGACCCTCGGTGACCTCGGCGTTCAGCACGCAGACGCCGCTGCTCGCCGAGGTGGAGGCCGCGGTGGAGGCGGTGGTGGTGGCGGTGGTGGTGGCTGCGTTCGTGGGTTTGCCGCCCTTGCCGGGGTCGGCGGAGGCGATGCCCGCGACCGCGAGACCGCCGGCCACGGCGACACCGCTGCCGCCGATGAGTACGCGACGCCGCTTGACGCTCTTGTCCAGGCGGTGCCGACCGGTTTCCTGCTGCTCGTCGTGCTCGCTGTGGTGCTCGTTGTTTCCCGTCATGCCGAGCGAAGTTAGAGACGTATCTGAAGAACTCCTTGATGTGCGGCTGTGAATGACCTGGGGACGGATTCGTCAACGGCCGCCTATTTCACGAGAGTTCAGACACTGTGAAGAACCTGTGAAAACCGCACCTGTGAATGGCTTGAGTTCATCCTGACCGCGAGGTGTGTCTCTCCCTACGGTCCGGGGTGCAACATCCACCCCCCAATTCATCAGGGAGAGACCATGGCTGGTGGACTCCTGCTGGGCGGCGCGCTCGCCGCTCTGCTCACCACCGCACTGCCCGCACAGGGCCCGTCCGACGCGTTCGACGACCCGCCGCCGGACAAGATCATCATCAAGGTCGCCACGGTGAACGGCTCGGGATGCCCGGCCGGAACGACCGCGGTCGCCGTCTCCGAGGACAACACGGCGTTCACGGTGACGTACAGCGACTACCTCGCCCAGGCGGGCGGCGGCTCGGACCCGACCGCCTTCCGCAAGAACTGCCAGCTCAACCTGGTCGTCCATGTCCCGCAGGGCTTCACGTACGCCATCGCCGACGCGGACTACCGGGGCTTCGCCGCGCTCCAGCCTGGAGCGAGCGCCACCCAGAGAGCCTCGTACTACTTCCAGGGCTCGTCGCAGACCGCGTTCAAGAGCCACCCCTTCAGCGGCCCGCTCAACGACAACTGGCAGGCCACCGACAGCACCGAATGGGCTCAACTGGTCTGGGCGCCCTGCGGTGTTCAGCGCAACTTCAACATCAACACCGAGATCCGGGTCAACGCGGGGACGACGTCCGCGAACAAGGTGAGCTTCATGACCATGGACTCGACGGACGGTGACATCAGCACGATCTACCACATGGCGTGGAAGGAGTGTCCGGAGTCGTAGGGAGCGCGCTCTCCGGGCCCCGCTGCCGGCGGCGGGACCCGGAGAGGCTCAGGTCCGGGCGGGCGTCAGCGTTCGACGCCGAGGGTGAGCGTGCCGGTGTAACCGGCGGAGGGGCTGCTGCCCAGGGCGGTGAGGGTCAGCAGGCCGGAGGAGGCGCCCGCGTCGTCGTAGATGGAGTCCTGGGCGAGGGTGGTGCGGGTGACGGTGTTCGCCGAGTAGGGCGAGAGCGCGCCGACTCTCGCGGTGACCGTCTCGTCGAAGAAGAGCTGCCCGGTGTGGAGTTCGGCGCCGCCGGTGAAGGAGCCGTCGGAGGTGAGCGTGACGCCGGTGTGGACCTTGACGTGGATGTGGACGCACCGGCCGCGGTACCAACCGGGGTAGACGGTGGTGATGTTGGCGACGCCGCTTGCGTTGGTGAGGACGCCGCCACGCAGGAAGGTGCCGTTGTCGGGCTCGTTGTGGCCGTTGTTGCCGACGTAGCCGGAGTACTCGCCGAGGGCGTCGGAGTGCCAGATCTCCACCAGCGCGTTGGGGATCACGGCGCAGGTGTCGTCGTCGACGACGGTGAGCGCGAGGTTGAGCCGGAACCCGGTCTTGTCCTCGCGGATGTCGGTACGGACGAGCGCGCCGTCCAGGTAGTAGGGCCCTTCGGTCATCTCCTTCGTGAGCGTGCAGACGGCCGCGGCGGCGACGGGAGCGGTGTTGGTCGCGTCGGTCGTGGAGGCTTCGGGCGCGGCGGCGCCCACGGCGACCGCCGCGGCGGTGGCGCCGGTGGCGATCAGTACGGTGCGTCGCCCGATCGGGGTGGGGGTTGCTTCCGAAGTGTCTGTCATGAACACGGCACCGTAGGAAGGGTTGCTGTCGGTGGGCTGTCAGTTCGGCAAAGTGAGAGGGCGTCAAGTTTCTTGCGGGACAGGATGCCGACAGGGGGTCGACGGGTGTGGTTCGATGCACCGATCGATGTGCTGACCTGGGGTGGGAGACCTGATGCCGACGTTCTTGCTGGAGCTCCTGCTACTCGCCCTGGTCGCCGGCGGCACCGGCACCGCCGTCCGCGCGGCCAACCGCAGACGTGCCGCACGCCGCGCCACCGCCCTGGCTGCCTCCGGCACGGTGAGCATCCCGTGCCGGGTCTCGTGGCCCGCGGGCACGGGCAAAAAGGCCTTCGTGTACGGAAAGGTCGTCGCCGGCGCGGCGGAGGGGCCGGCGTTCTCCCGCCGGGGCGGCGCCGCGGTCCCCCTCCCGCGGGGCGGGACCGTCCATTGCGAGCCCAGCTGGCGCACCGGCCTGGTGAACCTGCGGTACGCCGTGTCCGGCCAGGGAGATGTCCGAATGCTGCTCACGGAGAAGGACGCCGAGACGGTGGAGGGACTGCTTCGGGGTGGCGGGGGAGTCGCGGGACGGCTTCAGTGACCGGTGGTGCTGGTGAGGAAGTCGGCCCATGCGGCGCGGGAGACGGCGAGTTGGGGACCCTGCCGGTTCTTGGAGTCGCGGATGTGGATGGTGGCGGGGCAGTTGGCCACTTCCACGCAGTCGCCGGAGCCGCTGCTGCTGTAGCTGGACTTACGCCACGAAAAGGCGACCTCGACACAATCGCCGTCGCCGCCGCTGCTGTAGCTCGACTTGAACCAGGAAAGTTCGTCGGCAGTCATAGCTCTCCTCGTATCCGCCGCAACAGGCTCATCGAGTCGGTGGGAGTGAGAGCCTGTGACCGCATCGTGGCATATCGCCGTTGGAGGACGCTGATCTCTTTCGCGTCGGAGATGAGCAGTCCGCCTCGCTGCCCCTCGCAGTAGGCGAACCACTGGTTCTCCGGGGTTTCCAGCAACTGCACGGGGCCGTCCAACCCGGCATGCGTCTCCTGCACGGTCGGCATGATCTGGATCTCCACGTTCCGTAGCTCGGAGATCGCCAGCACGTGGTCGATGAGTTCGCGCGTGACGTCGACGCCACCCGTGCGCCGCCGGAACAGGTGCTCCTCCAAGAGGAAGCTGAACGCAGTGTTCGGCCGCTCCCGCAGCAGGCGTTGTCGGGCGGCCCGTGCTGTCCACTGCGCCTCGATCTGCTCGTCGTCCAGGGGCGGAAGCTGGTTCGTGAACAGGGTTCGCGCGTAGGCCTCTGTCTGCAACAGCCCCGGAATCAGCCGGCATTCGTACGTGTACAGCGTGATCGCGGTCGCCTCCAGCCGCGCCCACCGCCGGAACCACGCCGCCAACCCGGACTGTCGGGCCAGTGTCGGCAACGCCTTGCGCAGCGCCCCCGTATTGCCCAGTGCCTCCTCCGCCCGTTCCACGAACGCCGGATCCGGCATCCGCCGTCCCAACTCCACGGAGGCCACCGTGTGTTTGGAGAACCGCACGCGATCGGCGAACTCCTCCCGGGGTAGCCCCGCGTGCTCCCGCAGTGCCTGGAGCACCGCCCCGAACGTCCTCAAACTGTCCGACGCCTCCGGCTCATCGACCACAGTCGGTCACCTCCCGAGCCCAGAGTCACGGACTGTGACGCGTACTGTCCACCCCGTGACCGCGTACGCTGCCGCAGCGTACGCGCGTCGGACCTGGTGAATTGGCCTGCGCGGCCGTCAGATTGGGCCCATGACCGGACCCGTCGCCCCCCACCTTCGGATTACCGTACGTGCGTTCACCCAGCGCCTCAGCCCCACCCCGCGCGGCGCCCGCCTCGCCCGTCGGCTCGCTCAGGCCACGCTGCACGACTGGGGTATCCCGCACGGCAGTGACACCTCCGACGCGGTCGCCCTGATCGTCGCCGAGCTCGCCGCCAACGCCGTGACCCACGGTCGCGTGCCGGGGCGGGACTTCGAGCTGCGGATCAGCCTGGTCACCGGCAGTGTCCGTGTGGAGGTCACCGACACCCGTGCGGAACTGAGACCGCCCGCCCCCGGCGTCGTACCAAACCCGCGTCCCCTTGATGACGGCGGCCGCGGCCTCGTGATCGTCGACGCGCTCGCGGACCGGTGGGAGGTGCTGGACCGGGAGCCGCCCGCGAAGACGGTCCGGGCCGAGGTCGACCTGCCGGTTCACAGGTTCCGCTGATCTACGGGCGCGTCCGGTGTCAGTTCGCGGCGCAGGCCAGGATCCAGGAGCCGTACGAGTCATCGACGTAGGTTCCGTTGTCGACGAGGCCGGCCCGGAAGTAGAAGCAGGCATCCTCGTCGAAGTTCGTGTTGTAGACGAACGCGTTGTCGTAGTCCCAACCGGTGTAGCCACCCGTGTAGTTCACGTTGACCTTGGTGTCGCTCGTGGAGGGCGTGCCCGTCGTGGGGTTCGTGTACTGGAGCCGTACGCCCTTGCCGTCGACATCGACGTCGAGGATCCGGAAGACGTCGCCGTCCCGGGTGAAGCCCACAAGTCCGCGGGCGCCCTTGGTGGTGGCCTGGTCGTCGATGGTGGCGGCGAAGGCCGAGGTGGCCGTCGCGACGGTGATCACCGCCGCGGCGGCGGTTATGGCCAGGTGTCTGATCTTGGGCATGCCGTGATCTCCTTGCTGGGCAAAGGCGGATGACACGAGGGCTCTTCACGCGAACCTCACGCTGTGAACGGACTATGCCCAATAGTTGATCTGCGTACAAGATCTCGCCGGTTGCGAACCCCTGTGAATGTCCGGGCCATTGACGCGCAAGAGGTTCGATTCTACCTTCCGTCCGAAGCTCTGATCAGTGATCGGAATATCGAACGGAAGGAACGTCAGCGTGAGCCTCACCTCCCGCAGGACCGCACTTCTCGCCGTCCCCGCAGCCCTGCTGCTGGCCCTGGTCCCCTCCACCGCGTCCGCGTATCCCAACCCCGGGACGGTCACCGGCGCCACCGTCATCCACGACCCCACGATGATCCGCACCTCCGCCGGCCGCTATCTGCTGTACGGCACCGGCGGCGGGCTCGGTTACCGGACCTCGACCGACCGGATCGCGTTCACGGCCGGGAGCGACGCCTTCACCGCCAAGCCGGGCTGGTGGTCCTCGTACGCCACCGAGGCATGGGCGCCCGACATCTCGTACCAGGGCGGCAAGTACGTGATGTACTACGCCGTCTCGACCTTCGGATCCAACAAGTCAGCTATAGGACTGGCCAGTTCATCGACCGGTCTGCCGGGCTCCTGGACCGATCAGGGCACCGTCTACACCTCCACCACCTCCAGCGACTACAACGCCATCGACCCCAACCTCTTCGTCGACGGCGACGGCAAGTGGTGGCTCTCCTTCGGCAGTTGGTGGACGGGGCTGAAGATGATCCAGATCAACCCCTCCACCGGGAAGCAGCTCTCCTCCAACACCACCCGGTACTCGATCGCCTCCCGCCCCACCGGGACCAAGGCCGTCGAAGCCCCGTACATCGTCAAGCGCAACGGCTACTACTACCTGTTCGCCTCGTACGACACCTGCTGCGCCGGCACCAGTTCGACGTACAAGGTCAAGGTCGGCCGCGCCACCAGCGTCACCGGGCCGTACTACGACAAGAACGGCGTCTCGCTGATGAACAACGGCGGGACGCCGGTGCTCGAGTCGCACGGGCGGTACATCGGGCCCGGCGGTCAGTCGATCATGAACGACTCCGACGGCGACCTGATCGTCTACCACTACTACGACGGCAACGACAACGGCACGCCCAAGCTGGGCGTCAACCTACTGAACTGGAGCAGCGGATGGCCCGTCGCCTACTGACCCTGCTGGCCGCACTGGTCCTCGCCCTCTCCTTCGGGCAGTCCTCGGCGAGCGCGGCCTCCTTCACCAATCCCATCAAGGCGCAGAAGGGCGCCGACCCCTGGATCTCGTACTACGACGGCAACTACTACCTGGTGACGACGAGTTGGACCAACGTCATCACCATGAGGAAGTCGGCCACGCTCGCCGGCCTCGCCACCGCCCCCAACATCCAGGTGTGGACCGGCGACAACGCCTCGCGCTGCTGCAACATCTGGGCGCCCGAGCTGCACTTCCTCAACGGCAAGTGGTACCTGTACTACGTCGCCGGGCAGAACATCACCGACTACAACGCGACCCAGCGCACCCACGTCCTGGAGAGCGCGGGCACGGACCCCACGGGCCCGTACACCTACAAGAACCAGCTCAACTCCGCCTGGATGCTGGACCCGACGGTCGCCACCATCAACGGTCAGCTCTATCTCTTCGGCAGCGCGAGCGGCGGCACCCAGAACCTCGTCGCGGCCCGCATGTCCAACCCGTACACCCTGGCCACCGGCTTCTCGACGATTTCCACGCCCACGTACTCCTGGGAGACGTCCGGCGGCACGGTCAACGAGGGCCCCGAGATCCTCCAGCGCAACGGCCGGACCTTCCTGATCTACTCGGGCAGCGGCTGCTGGACCCCGGACTACAAGCTCGGCCAGCTGACCCTGACCGGCTCCGATCCGCTGGCGGCCTCCTCCTGGACCAAGAAGTCGACGCCCGTCTTCCAGCGCAACGACTCCGCCGGCGTCTACGGTCCCGGCCACAACGGCTTCTTCACGTCCCCCGACGGCACCGAGAACTGGATCGTCTACCACGCCAACGACTCCGCCTCCGACGGCTGCGACAACGGCCGCACCACCCGCGCCCAGAAGTTCACCTGGAACTCCGACGGCACCCCCAACTTCGGCACCCCGGTCGCCCTGGGCGGCGGCATGACCGGCCCCTCCGGAGAACCCTCCGCCACCTCCACGACGTACACCCTCACCAACCGCAACAGCGGCAAGTGCCTTGACGTGGCCGGAAGTTCGACCGCCGACGGCGCCAACGTCCAGCAGTACACCTGCAACGGCGGCAACAACCAGAAATGGCGCATCGAGGACCAGGGCGACGACACCAGCCGCCTGGTCAACGTGGCGACCGGCAAGGTCCTGGACACGGCCGACTGCTCAAGCGCCGACGGCGCCGACCTGCGCCAATGGACCTGGCTGAACAACACCTGCCAGAAGTTCAGGTTCGTGGTGACCGACAACAGCTGGGTGAGGATCGTCAACCAGGCCACAGGGAAGGTTGCGGACGTAGCGAACTGCTCAACAGCGGACGCGGCGGACGTACGGCAGTGGTCGTGGTTGGGCAACAACTGCCAACAGTGGAAGCTGAATCCGGTGTAACTGCACCCACTCAGGGGCGCGGGGAACTGCGCGACCAGCCACAACGGACCCGCAGTCGCCCCGCGTCACCAGCCACTACGGCGAATAGGCGAACTCACGCCCCCGCAGCGTTGGGCCAGCTCCCGGAGTTCGGCCACCCCGAAGCCGGCGCGGGCGCCAGCCCATTCGTCCCCCGAACCTGCGCCGCCGTAAGCCCACCCCGAGCCGGCACCCCGGGCGGCGTGGGCCCGGAAGGCGCGGCGAACGGCGACGGAGCCGCCGCGGCCGGAGCCATCGGCTGAGGCGCCTGCGGAGCAACCGGCTGAGGCATCTGCGGGAACTGAGGAACCTGCGGCACCTGCGGAGCAACCGGCTGAGGCATCTGCGCCGCCGCCGGTACAGGCACCGGCACAGGCATCGGCTGCGGCTGAGGCATCGGCACCCCACCCCCGTACGACGGCGCCGCCGCCATCGCCTGGGCGGCGAGCCCCGGCATCCCCGCCCCGTTGGACGCGCCGACGAGCCGGTCCACGGCCGCCGTACCCGAGCTGTAACTGGTCCCGGTAGCCAGCTCGGGTACGGCGGCTCCCCTCCTGGTCCCGTAGAGCACCTGTTCCAGGCCGGACACCAGGCGACGCACGTCCGTCTGGGGGCGCACCACGAGTCTCAGGAAGCGGCTGGACGAGCCGATCTTGTTGCCGCACTCGCGGACCAGGATCCGGTGCTCGGTGAGCAGTCGGTCCCGGACCACGGTGCCCTCGGCGCCCACGGGGAGGCGCACGAAGAGGAAGTTGCCCTGGGAGGGGTAGACGGTGAGGCCGGGCAGCGCGGAGAGCTGGCTCGACATGTCGAGGCGGTCCCGGTACACCTGCTGGAGGCTCTGCGCGTACTCGGCGCCGTGCTCCTTGAGCATGAACACCACGTACTCGGCAAAGGCGTTGAGGTTCCACTTCGGCAGCATCGAGCGGACCCGGCCCGCGAGGGCGGGGTTGGCGACCATGTAGCCGAACCGTATGCCGTGCAGACCGAAGTTCTTGCCGAGCGACCGCAGCACGATCACGTTGGGCCGCAGCATGGCCTCCTGGACCACGCTCGGCTCGGCCTCCGCGTCGGCGAACTCCAGGAAGCTTTCGTCGATGACCACCAGGTCCAGGTCCGCCATCGCGTCCATGAACTGCACGATGGCGTGCTTGTGGAGGAAGCCGCCGTCGGGATTGTTCGGGTTGCAGATGACGGCCGCCCGCGTCCCCCGGGCGCGGATGAACTCGGCGTACTGCGCGAGGTCGAGGGCGAATCCGCTGGACTCCTGGAGCGGGAACATGTCGACCCGCTTGCCGGTCTCCATCGGCTGGTCGGTCCAGCGGCCGAAGGTGGGGACGGGGATGGCGAGGGACTCCCGGACCAGCAGATGGTCGATCCAGGTGATGAGTTCGGTGGAGCCGTTGCCCATCGCCACGGCCTGCGGGGGGAGTTGGAGGAGGTTGCAGAGCTCGGAGGTGATGGTGTCGGCGCTGCTCGGGTAGTACGTGATGATGTCGCGCAGCCGGCTCGACATCTCGTCCCACATCCCCGGGGTGGGGAAGTAGGGATTGACCGGGATACAGAAGTCGATGGGTCCGCCACCGTCACCGGCCGCCCGCGTCAGCGCCGCCATCGACGGGCTGTGTGCCGCGGTGGCTCGGAACAGCGACGTGACGTTCTCGCCCATGGAACCTCCGTATGGGGCGGGCCCGGTGGGGACGTCCGGGCCCGTCGTCTTTGGGTGGCCCGCGCGGGGGAGCACGGGCCGCCCTTACATACGGAGGCTGGGGTGGCACTGTTCAGCCGCTGAGAAATCGGTAAGAACTTGTGTGTCACCTGTGAAGAAGTTTCACAGGAGGCGCGGCATCACGCGTGGAACGAGTGAATCGTCGTCGTCCGGTACGTCTCGCCCGGTCGCAGCACGGTCGAAGGGAACGACGGGTGGTTCGGGGAGTCAGGATAGTGCTGCGTCTCCAGGCACAGGGCATCGCCCTGGCGGTAGGTGCGCCCGCTCGGGCCGACCAGAGTGCCGTCCAGGAAGTTGCCCGAGTAGAACTGCACGCCGGGCTCGTTGGTGGCGATCTCCAGGGTGCGGCCGGAGGCCGGGTCGTGCAGGGTCGCGACCGGCTCCGGGGCGGCCGTGATCCCCTTGTCCAGCACCCAGTTGTGGTCGTAGCCCTTGGCGGCGAGCAACTGGGGATGTCCGGTGCGCAGGTCCCGGCCGATCGGCTTGGACACGCGGAAGTCGAAGGGGGTGCCGTCGACGGGCGCCAGTTCACCGGTCGGGATCAGTCCCGGGTCCGTGGGGGTGAAGTGGGAGGCGGCGAGCCGGAGTTCGTGGGCCTCGACGGTGCCGCCGCCCTCGCCGGTGAGGTTCCAGTAGACGTGGTTGGTGAGGTTGACGACCGTGGCCCGGTCGGTGGTGGCCTCGTAGTCGATGCGCCAGTCGCCCCGGTCGGTGAGCGTGTACGTCACCTGAGCCGTGAGCGTGCCCGGGTAGCCCATCTCGCCGTCGGGTGAGGTGTGGGACAGGCGCAGGCCGACGTCGGTGCCGTCGGTGAACGGCTCCACGTCCCACACCCGTCGGTCGAAGCCGTCCGCGCCGCCGTGCAGGCTGTTCTCGCCGTCGTCCACGGAGAGTTGGTGTGTCTCGCCGTCCAGCGTGAACCGGCCCTTGCCGATGCGGTTGCCGTACCGGCCGATCAGCGCGCCGAAGTACGGGCTGGAGTCGACGTAGTCCTCGATCCGGTCGAAGCCGAGGGAGATGTTCGCGTACTCGCCGTGCCGGTCGGGGGTCTCCAGGGACTGCACGATCCCGCCGTAGGACAGGACCTTCAGCCGGGTGCCGCCGTTCTCCAGCGACCAGCGGTGGATCTCCGTCCCGTCGGCGAGCGTGCCGAAGAGGGTCTTCAACGGTTCCTCCGCGTCATTCACCGGTTCCTCCTATGGGAAGGGCCCCGCCTCGCGGCGGGGCCCGATCCGTTCCGGTCGATCAGGTCTACGAGCCGGACTTGCGCTTGTTCCACACGTCGAACCCGACCGCGGCCAGCAGGGCGAGGCCCTTGATGACCTGCTGCCAGTCGGAGCCGACGCTGAGGAGGTTCATGCCGTTGTTCAGGACACCGAGGACGAGACCACCGATGATCGCGCCGAGGACGGTGCCGACACCGCCGCTCATGGACGCGCCACCGATGAACGCCGAGGCGATCGCCTCGAGTTCGTAGTTCAGACCCGCCTTCGGGGAGGCCGCGTTCAGTCGGGCCGCGATCGCCAGACCCGCGAGGGCCGCGAGTGCGCCCATGTTCAGGAAGACGAGGAAGACGACCTTCTTGTCCTTGACGCCGGACAGCTTCGCGGCCGGCAGGTTGCCGCCGATCGCGTAGATGTGGCGGCCGAAGACGGCGTTGCGCATCAGGTAGCCGTAGCCGACGAGCAGCCCGCCGAGGATCAGCAGGATGATCGGCGCGCCCTTGTAGCTGGCGAGCAGCAGCGTGACGGTGAGGACCGCGGCGACGATCGAGGTGAGCTTGAGCAGGAAGATGTTCCGCGGCAGCACCTCGAGCGCGAACTCCTGCTGGCGCTTGCGGTCCCGGACCTCCTGGAGCACCACGAAGACGATCAGGGCGATGCCCAGCAGCAGCGTGATGTTGTGGTAGTTGGTGTCCGGGCCGGTCTCCGGCAGGAAGCCGTTGCCCATCTTCTCCAGGCCCGAGGGGAACGGGCTGAGGGTCTGGCCGTCCAGCAGGATCTCGGTGAAGCCGCGGAAGATCAGCATGCCGGCGAGGGTCACGATGAACGACGGTATGCCGAGATACGCGATGAGGAACCCTTGTATGCCGCCGGCCACCGCGCCGCACACCAGGCACAGCACCAGGGCGACCGGCCACGCCACGTCGTGCTGCACGGTCAGGATGGCCGCGAACGCGCCCACGAACGCCGTCAACGAGCCGACCGACAGGTCGATATGGCCCGAGATGATGACCAGCATCATGCCGATCGCGAGGATCAGGACGTAGGCGTTCTGGAGGACCAGGTTGGAGACGTTGCGCGGCTCGATCAGGACACCGTCGGTCCACACGGCGAACAGCGCGACGATCAGACCGAGGGCGATCAGCATCCCGTACTGGCGCATGTTGCGGCGCAGGCCGTCCAGCATCAGTTGCAGCAACCCGTTGCCGGAGGACGGTCCCCCGCTCTTCCCGGGCGGAGCCACCGCCGGGCTCTTGGTCACGTTGGTGCTCATCGGGTTACCTCTTTGTCCTTGGTCATCTGTCGCATCAGCGATTCCTGCGAGGCCTCTTCGCGTGAGAACTCACCGGTCAGCCGTCCCGCGGCCATCGTGTAGATGCGGTCGCACATACCGAGCAGTTCCGGCAGCTCGGAGGAGATGAAGACAACTGCCTTGCCCTCGGCGGCCAACTGGTCGATGACGGTGTAGATCTCGTACTTGGCGCCCACGTCGATGCCTCGGGTGGGCTCGTCCAGGATCAGCACATCGGGACCGGCGAAGATCCACTTGCTGAGGACGACCTTCTGCTGGTTGCCGCCGGACAGCTTGCCCACCGGCTCGAAGACGGTCGGCGCCTTGATGTTCATGGACTTGCGGAAGCCCTCGGCGACCTTTCGCTCCGCGTGCTCGTCGACGATCCCGCCCTTGGACACCTTGCCCAGCGCGCTGAGCGAGATGTTGCGGTTGATGGTGTCGATGAGGTTGAGACCGTAGTGCTTGCGGTCCTCGGTGACGTACGCGATGCCGTGCTTGACCGCCTCGGAGACGGTCTTCGTACGGATCTCCTTTCCGTCCTTGAGGACCGTGCCGCCCGCGTGCCGGCCGTAGGTGCGGCCGAAGACGCTCATCGCGAGTTCGGTGCGCCCCGCGCCCATCAGGCCCGCGATGCCGACGATCTCCCCGCGCTTGACGCTGATCGACACGTCGTCGACCACCTTGCGCTGCTGGTCGATCGGGTGGTGCACGGTCCAGTCGCGGATCTCCAGGGCCGGAGCCGACTCCAACTCGCCCTCGTACGCGGTGCGTTCGGGGAAGCGGTGGTCCAGGTCGCGGCCCACCATGCCGGAGATGATCCGGTCCTCGGTGGTGCCCTCGGCCTTCACGTCGAGCGTCTCGATCGTCTGCCCGTCGCGCAGGATCGTCACCGAGTCGGCGACCTTGCGGATCTCGTTGAGCTTGTGGGAGATGATGATCGAGGTGATGCCCTGCTTCTTCAACTCCAGGATCAGGTCCAGGAGTTTGTCGGAGTCCTCGTCGTTGAGCGCCGCGGTCGGCTCGTCGAGGATGAGCAGCTTCACCTTCTTCGAGAGCGCCTTGGCGATCTCCACGAGCTGCTGCTTGCCCACGCCGATGTCGGCGACGCGGGTCTCCGGGTGGTCGCTGAGACCGACGCGGCGCAGCAGCTCACTGGCGTGCCGCAGGGTCTCGCGCCAGTCGATGAGCCCGCTCTTGGCGTGCTCGTTTCCGAGGAAGATGTTCTCCGCGAGGGAGAGGTAGGGCACCAGCGCGAGTTCCTGGTGGATGATCACGATGCCGCGATCCTCGCTCGCGCGGATGTCCTTGAACGCGCAGCTCTCTGACTCGAAGAGGATCTCGCCCTCGTACGTGCCGTGCGGATGGACGCCGGAGAGCACCTTCATCAAGGTGGACTTGCCGGCGCCGTTCTCACCGCAGATGGCGTGGACCTCGCCCTGCCGGACGGTCAGCGTGACGTCCGAGAGCGCTTTGACACCGGGAAAGGTCTTGACGATCGAGCGCATTTCCAGGACGGGTCCCGCCATGGTCGTGCCTTCCAATCTCTGTTCTGACTACAGGCGGCGAAGGACTACTTGAGGTCGCCCTCGGTGTAGTAGCCACCGTCGACCAGGACCTGCTTGTAGTTGGTCTTGTCCACGCTGACCGGCTTCAGCAGGTAGGCGGGGACGACCTTCGCGCCGTTGTCGTAGGTCTTGGTGTCGTTGGTCTCCGGCTTCTTGCCGTTGAGGACCGCGTCCACCATGCTGCCCGCGACCTTGGCCAGTTCACGCGTGTCCTTGTAGACGGTCTGCGTCTGCTGGCCCGCGATGATCGACTTCACCGAGGCGAGCTCGGCGTCCTGGCCGGTGAGGACCGGCAGCGGCTTGCTCTTGGTGCCGTAGCCGTCCGACTTCAGCGCCGACAGGATGCCGATGGAGATGCCGTCGTAGGGCGAGAGGACCGCGTCGACCTTCTTGCTGGAGTACGACTTGGTGAGGATGTCGTCCATGCGCTTCTGCGCCGTGGCACCGTCCCAGCGCAGCGTGGTGACCTGGGTGAGGCCCGTCTGGCCGGACTGGACGACCAGCTTCTTGCTGTCGATGTACGGCTTCAGGACGCTCATCGCACCGTTGAAGAAGTACTTGGTGTTGTTGTCGTCGTTGGAGCCGGCGAAGAGCTCGAGGTTGAAGGGGCCCTTGCCCTCCTTCAGGCCGAGCTTCTCGACGATGTAGTTGGCCTGGAGCTCGCCGACCTTGGTGTTGTCGAACGACGCGTAGTAGTCGACGTTCGCGGAGCCCAGGATGAGGCGGTCGTAGGCGATGACCGGGATGTTCGCGTCCTTGGCCTGCTGGAGCACGCCGTTGAGGGACTTGTTGTCGATCGCCGCGACGATGATCGCCTTGACGCCCTTGGTGATCAGGTTCTCGATCTGCGAGAC
Source organism: Streptomyces sp. RG80 (assembly GCF_040446465.1). NCBI lineage: Bacteria > Bacillati > Actinomycetota > Actinomycetes > Kitasatosporales > Streptomycetaceae > Streptomyces > Streptomyces sp. RG80. The sequence continues at coordinate 500,934 of NZ_JBEAAJ010000007.1, forward strand.
CTGGTTCTCCGGGTCGTCCTCGCCGTAGACCAGGCTGGTCTTGTAGCCCTTGGCCTCCAGGTCCGCGACGACGTTCTTGCCGTCGGCGATCCAGCGCTCGGAGGACTTGGTCGGCATCGAGATGCCGATGGTGCCGCCCTTGGCGCTGCCGGTCTCCTCCGCGCTGCCGCCCTCGCTGTCCTGGCCACAGGCCGAGAGGGTGAGGGTCAGGACGGCCGAGGTGGCTATGGCGGAGAGAGCGGCTCTACGGTTGATCATGATCATCTTCCTTGATGTTCGGAGCGAAGCGGTCTGGCGAAGTTGTGTCGGAGTCTGTGTGACTGCGTCGAGTTTTGTGAAGACGTTGCCCGGAACGTTATGCAGGCGTTTCGAACCGCTTCAGTTCGCCCGGCAGACGAGAGCCGAGCGGCGCCATGTCGCCGTCCGCCCCGTGTCGTGCGAGCAGGTCCAGGGCGAGCCGTCCACGCCGCACTCTTTCCTTGGCGGTGGACAGCGTGAGCTCGCGCATGTGGTGCCCGTACGGGTAGATCCCGGGGGCCTTCGACAGGCCGAACTTCAGATAGAGCGGTGCGCCGCGCCGGATCAGCTCGGCGACCTCGTACATCCGGATGTAGCCGCCGAGATCGTCGGGGGCCTCGATGTACATGTCCATGGGAGCGCTCGACACCCGGCGTATCTCGGTGAGGTGATCGAGCGTCAGGTCGCTGGGCACGTTGATCGAGTCGCCGCCGAGGTTCTCGTAGACGGCGTACGCGGTCGGGTTCACCGGTCCGATCAGCGCCGACACCTTCAGCGTGGTGTCGGCCGGGATGATCCCGGCGACCCGCGCCCGGTGCAGCGTCCACAGCACGCCCTCGTCGGCGACCAGCAGGCACTTCACACCCAGCTCGGTGGCGCGTACGGCGTCCTCGACGCACCCGGCGACCGCGTCGTGACCCCGGGCGCGCAGCCCGCCGCCCTTGGAGTCGGTCCGGGTGGAGCCGCCGATGTCCCAGGTGCCGCGGGGGCCGGTGAACAGGCAGAGCTCGATGTCACGCTCGGCGGTCGCCTCCACCATCTCGGTGATCTCGGCGTCGGTGAGCATCCAGATGCCCGAGCCCTGGCTGATCCGGTGGACCGGCACATCGAGCCGCGAGGACTCCTTGAGGACCACGGCGAGGGCCTCGGGACCCTCGACGGAGGGCACTTCGGTGCGCCAGCGTCCGCCACCGGGGAAGGTGTGCGGGGACGCGTCGGACGGGTCGAGGGCCGGCGCGTTCAGGCCGAGCGCGGCGAGCGCCTGCTCACCGGGTCGTCGGGCCGCACTGGCGGTGGTCTCGGTCACAAGCTGTCCTTCAGGTTCGATATATCGGACGAGGGTCGCGGCTCTGGATGCGCAAGGCTTTGGGTGTACGCCGGTACGGAGTCGTCAGGTACTCCGTACCGGCGTACGGCTCAGGGGTGGGTCACGGCCGTAGCAGGACCTTTCCGACCTTCGGGTCGCCGGACCCCACCAGCTCGATGGCCTCGGGGAACTCGTCCAGCGGCAGCTCGTGCGTGACCAGCGGCAGCGGGTCGAGCAGCCCGGCCCCGAAGACCCGCACCGTGTGCGCCCAGGCGTCCGGCGGCGCACCGAAGACGGTGTGCACCTCCAGCTGCCGTACGACCAGGTCGGTGGGGTCGAGACCATCGGCGCCCGCGGCCGGGATACCGGTCAGGACGAGCCGGCCGCCGCGTCTGAGCAGCGCGGACGCGGTGTTCGCGGCGGACGCCGACCCGGCGGTCTCGATGACCACGTCGAAGTCGTCCGGCAGCTCCTGGTCCCGGGTGCGGAAGTCGGTGGCACCGAACCTCTTCGAGAGCTCCGCGCGGTCCGGGCGGGTGCCCACCACGAGCAGCTCCGAGGGCGAGCCCGCCTTGAGGAACTGCACGGCGAACATCCCGAGCGTCCCCGTGCCCACGACCGCGACCCGCTCACCGGGCCGCGCGTTCGCCTTCAGAGCGGCGGCCGCGATGCACGCGGCCGGTTCCAGGAGCGCCGCCGCCGTCAGGTCGGCGTCGTCCGGGAGGGCGTGCAGCAGCCGGGCCGGCAGGGTGAGCGTCGGGGCCATGGCGCCGGGCTCGGTGAAGCCCGTCTCCTCGTAGCCCGCCGAGCACAGCGTGGTCTCGCCCTCGTGGCAGCGGTCGCAGACCTGGCAGTTGCGGAAGCCCTCGCCCACCACCTTGCGGCCGACCAGGGACTCGGGGACCCCCGAGCCCACCCGCTCGACCGTGCCGGACCACTCGTGGCCGGGGGTCAGCGGGTAACGGACGTACCCCTCGGGCCGGTTGCCCTGGTACACCTCGCGGTCGCTGCCGCAGATGCCGACCGCGTGGACGCGGACCAGCGCCTCCCCGGCGGCGGGCTCACGAGGGGTGTGCTCGACGAGCCTGTGCTCCCCGGGCGCCTCGATGACGACGGCGGTACTCACTCCTGGGTGCCCTTCGGCTTGCGCTGCTCCCAGCCGTCGGCCCACAGGTCGAAGCGGGCCTGCTGCTGCGGGAACTCGGCGGCGGCGTCGACGTCCAGCTCGACCCCGAGGCCCGGCTCGTGCGACAGCTCGAAGTAGCCGTCCACGACCTGCGGGGCGCCCTTGATCACCTTCTTGATGTCCGCGTCGGCGAAATCGTTGAAGTGCTCGAGGATCTTGAAGTTCGGCGCGGTGAAGCCGACCTGGAGCGAGGCGGCGGTCAGCACCGGGCCGCCCACGTTGTGCGGGGCCACCAGCATGTAGTGGGTCTCGGCGGTCGCGGCCAGCTTCCGGGTCTCCCAGATGCCGCCGATGTGACCGACGTCGGGCTGGATGATGTCCACGGCCTGGCTCTCGAAGAGCTCGCGGAACTCGATGCGGTCGTGGATCCGCTCACCGGTGGCGACCGGCATCTCCACCTTGGCGGCGACCTTCTCCAGCGCCTTGAGGTTCTCCGGCGGGACCGGCTCCTCCAGCCAGGCGGGCTTGAAGGGGGCGAGGTCCTTGGCCAGCCGCACGGCGGTGGCGGGGGAGAACCGGCCGTGCATCTCCAGCATCAGCTCGGCGTCGGGGCCGATGGCGTCCCGGACGGCCTCGATGAGCGAGACGGCGTACATGCTCTGCTCGTGGTCGAGCTCGAAGTGCCCGGTGCCGAAGGGGTCGATCTTGAGCGCCTTGTACCCGCGCTCCATGACCCCCTGGGCGGCCTTGTGGTAGGCCTCCGGGGTCCGCTCGGTGGTGTACCAGCCGTTGGCGTACGCCTTGACCTTGTCGGTGACCTTGCCGCCCAGCAGCTGCCAGACCGGCACGCCCAGGGCCTTGCCCTTGATGTCCCAGCAGGCCATCTCGATCACGGCGATACCGGACATCACGATCTCGCCGGCCCGACCGTAGTCGCCGTACTTCATCCGCTTGACGAGATCCTCGACAGCGAACGGGTCCGACCCGAGAATGTGGTTGGTCTTCGCCTCGTGCAGATAGCCGAGCAGGGCGTCGGTGTGGCCCAGCATGCGGGTCTCGCCGACGCCGGTGAGTCCCTCGTCGGTGTGCACCTGGACGTAGGTCAGGTTCCGCCATGGCGTCCCGACCACGTGCGTGCTGATTCCCGTGATGCGCACGTCAGCTACTCCCTAGACTTTCCGGCTTGTTCGAAATTTCGGCTCACGTTCGAAATGCTGGCCTGACGGTAAGGACGTCTCGGCCGGGGTGTCAATGGGTCGGATGGTCGAACGGCGTAACGGTCTTGGTGACGTGCACAACCGTCCGGTATTTCAACTCCCGCAGCCTGCGGCGTTATTCAACCGTGACGACTTCCCTGCTGCACCCCTCTTGACCGCCATGAATTGTTAGCGCTCACAATGTGCACCGCATTCACCGATCGCCGACGCCAGGAGGTGCGACCGTGAACCACTTACAGCTGCGGCCGCCCACCATGGCCGATGTGGCACGCCTTGCCGGGGTGTCCCATCAGACCGTGTCCCGCGTTCTGGGGGATCACCCCAACGTGCGGGACGAGACCCGGGCCCGGGTGCTGCGTGCGATCGAGGAGATGGGCTACCGCCGCAACTCCTCCGCACGGGCCCTGGTCACTCGACGCACCCGAACCCTGGGTGTGGTCGCCTCCAACACCACGCTCTACGGGCCGGCCAGCACGCTGTTCGCCCTGGAGGACGCGGCCCGCGCCGCGGGGTACACCGTCTCGACGGTCAGTCTGCGCAGACTGGCGGTGGAGACACTCTCCGAGGCGCTCGACCATCTCAGCGAGGGCGGTGTGGAGGGGGTGATCGCCCTCGCCCCGCAGCGCTCGGCGGTCGAGGCGCTCGCCGAACTCCGCCACCCCTTCCCGGTGGTGGCCGTCGGAACCGGGTCCGGCGCGGAGATCCCCAGCGTCAACGTGGACCAGCAGCTGGGCGCACGGCTGGCGACCGGGCATCTGCTGGCCGCGGGACACCGCGGGGTCTGGCATCTCGCCGGGCCCGAGGACTGGCAGGAGGCGGCCGACCGTGAGGCCGGCTGGCGGGCCACTCTCGAAGGGGCGGGCATCGAGCCGCCGCAGCCGCTTCGGGGGGACTGGAGTCCGCTGTCGGGCTATCGTGCGGGCCAGGAACTGGCCGGCTGGGTGGGCCGTGGACTGACCGCCGTCTTCGTCGCCAACGACCAGATGGCACTGGGGGTGTTGCGGGCCCTGCGGGAAGCGGGCGTGCGCACTCCCCAGGACGTCGCGGTGGTCGGCTTCGACGACATCCCGGAATCGGAGTTCTTCGCTCCACCGCTCACCACCGTCCGCCAGGACTTCGCGACGGTGGGCCAGCGGAGCATCGCCCTGCTGCTGGACCTCATCGAGGGCCGGGCCCCGTCCGGGACGCCCGGGGTCGCCATCGAACCTCACCTCGTCGTCCGTGCCAGCACCGCTCCCGACTGACACGCCACCACTGACCGACCAGTCAATTCGCACACCAGTATGACCGATATTTCGAATAATGATCGACAGGCTGGACGCAGTGCAGTCGGTCCCCTCGAGTACAGCGGTCCTCCCGGGCCGGCTCTTCAAAGGAGAAGAAACATGCTCAACAGAAGGAACTTCCTCACTGCGGCGATCGGCGTGGCGGCGGCGGGCACCCTCGCGGCCTGTGCCAAGGAGGACGACAGCTCCACCGGTGCCTCCTCCGGCGGCGGCAGCAAGACGATCACCCTCGGCTTCTCCCAGGTCGGCTCCGAGAGCGGCTGGCGCACGGCCAACAGCGACTCGGTGAAGTCCGCGGCCAAGGAGGCGGGTTACAAGCTGCAGTTCTCCGACGCCCAGCAGAAGCAGGAGAACCAGATCTCGGCCATCCGCAGCTACATCTCGCAGAAGGTCGACGTCATCGCCTTCTCCCCGGTGGTCGTCACCGGCTGGGACGCGGTGCTCAAGGAGGCCAAGGCCGCGAAGATCCCGGTCGTCCTCACCGACCGCTCGGTGGAGACCTCCGACGAGTCCCTCTACGTCACCCTGGTCGGCTCCGACTTCACCGACGAGGGCCGCCGCGCCGCCAAGATCCTCGAGAAGGTCATCGAGAAGGCCGGCCTCAAGGGCGACGTGAAGATCGCCCAGCTGGAGGGCACCACCGGTGCCGCCCCCGCCATCGAGCGCGCCAAGGGCTTCAAGGAGGTCATGGACGCCGACCACGCCGACGACTGGAAGATCGTCGTCACGCAGACCGGTGACTTCACCCGCGCCGGCGGCAAGCAGGTCATGGCCGCCTTCCTCCAGTCCAACCCGGACATCAACGTCCTCTACGCCCACAACGACGACATGGCCATCGGCGCCATCCAGTCCATCGAGGCGGCCGGCAAGAAGCCCGGCAAGGACATCCTGATCGTCTCGGTCGACGGCGTGAAGGACGGCTTCGTCGCGATGTCCGAGGGCAAGATCAACGCCATCGTCGAGTGCAACCCGCTGCTCGGCCCCCAGCTGATGGAGGTCGTCAAGACGGTCCACGAGGGCGGCACGGTCGAGCGCTGGATCAAGACCAAGGAGAGCGACTTCATGCAGGACCAGGCCAAGGCCGCGCTCCCCGACCGCAAGTACTGACCGGTCAGAGGTAGTTGACCGACCGCGGTACTGACCCACCGCACCCACCTTCGGGGAGCCTTCGGCCGGCCGAGCACACCTCGGCTCACGAAGGCTCCCCGCGGGCCTGAACCGATTCCACGGGTCCGGGCCCGAACCGATTGCACCAGGCCAAGAGGAGCGCTGCCATGGCAGAGCCGCAGCCCGTCCTGGAGATGACGGGCATAGTCAAAGAATTTCCGGGGGTAAGGGCTCTGTCGGGCGTCGACTTCCGGCTCTTCCCCGGCGAGATCCACGCCCTGATGGGGGAGAACGGGGCCGGCAAGTCCACCCTGATCAAGGTGCTGACCGGGGTCTACACCCTGGACGGCGGAACCGTCACCCTCGACGGGAAGTCCGTGCGGATCGGCAGCCCGCTGCAGGCGCAGCACGCCGGTATCAGCACGGTCTACCAGGAGGTCAACCTCTGCCCCAACCTCTCGGTGGCGGAGAACATCTTCATCGGACGCGAACCCACCCGCGCGGGCCGCATCCAGTGGAAGCAGATGCGCAAGCAGGCCGCCGAGATGGTCGACCGGCTCGGCCTCGACATCGACGTGACCGCCCCGCTGTCCTCGTACCCGCTCGCCGTGCAGCAACTGGTCGCGATCGTACGGTCGGTGGGCCACGGCGACAGCGACGGCGAGGGCTCCGGCACCAAGGTGCTGGTCCTGGACGAGCCGACCTCCAGCCTCGACCGCGACGAGGTCCTCGAACTCTTCCGCCTCATGCGGCAGTTGCGGGACGAGGGTGTCGCCATCCTCTTCGTCTCCCACTTCCTCGACCAGATCTACGAGATCTGCGACCGCATGACCGTGCTGCGCAACGGCACCCTGGTCGGCGAGCACCTGGTCCGCGACCTCGACCAGGTCGGGCTGATCGAGCTGATGATCGGCAAGGCCCTGGACCAGCTCGAGGAGCTCCACGACCAGCAACTCCACGCGGACGTCGGCGAGTCGCTGCTGAAGGCGGACGGCCTCGGCAGGACCGGCGGCATCGCTCCCTTCGACCTGGACATCAAGAAGGGCGAAGTCATGGGCCTCGCGGGCCTGTTGGGCTCCGGGCGCACCGAACTCGCCCGGCTGCTCTTCGGCGCCGACCAGCCCGACAGCGGCAAGGTGACGATCGCCGGCAAGCAGGTCTCCATGAGCGCCCCCAACGACGCCATCGGCGCCGGCGTCGCGTTCTGCTCGGAGAACCGCAAGACCGAGGGCCTGGTCCCCGACCTCACGGTCCGCGAGAACATCATCCTCGCCCTCCAGGCGTCCCGCGGCTGGACCCGGCCCATCCCCACGGCCCAGCGCGACGAACTGGTCGCCAAGTACATCAAGGCCCTCGACATCCGCCCGGCCAACCCCGAAGCCCGCGTAGGCCAGTTGAGCGGCGGCAACCAGCAGAAGGTGCTCCTCGCCCGCTGGCTGATCACCCAGCCCAAGCTGCTGATCCTGGACGAGCCGACGCGCGGTATCGACATCGGCGCCAAGACGGAGATCCAGAAGCTGGTGGTCTCCCTCTCCGAGGACGGTATGTCCGTCCTCTACATCGCGGCCGAGCTGGAGGAGGTCCTCCGACTCAGCCACACCATCGGGGTGCTGCGCGACCGCAAGCTGGTGGCGCAGCTCACCAACGGGCCGGAGATCACCACCAGCAAGATCCTCGAGACCATCGCGAGCGGAGAACAGCAGTGACCACCACCTCCCGCTGGCGAGCACTGACACGCCACAACCTCTTCTGGCCGGTCGCGGTCCTGGTGGCCCTGCTGCTCGTCAACGTCCCCTTCACCCCCGACTTCTTCGCGATTCACATGACGGACGGCCACCTCTACGGCAGCCTCGTCTCGATCGTGCTGTTCGGCTCGCCGCTGATCCTGGTGGCGGTCGGCATGACCCTCGTCATCGCCACCGGCGGCATCGACCTCTCGGTCGGCGCGGTGGTCGCCATCACCGGCGCGCTGACCTGCTCGTACATCAGTGACCAGAAGGACCAGGACGCCCTGGCCGGAGTGCTGCTCGCGATGGGCCTCGGCCTGATCGCGGCGGTCGTCTGCGGTCTGTGGAACGGCTTCCTGGTCGCCCGCATGGGCATCCAGCCGATCATCGCGACCCTCATCATCATGGTCGCCGGCCGAGGCGTCGCCCAGCTGATCACCGACGGCCAGATCATCACCATCAACAGCGAGCCGTACAAGCTGATCGGCGGCGGCTACTGGCTGACCCTGCCCTTCTCCATCTTCGTGGTCGCCGCGGTCGTCGCCGTCACGGTGGCACTGACCCGCCGCACGGCCCTCGGCCTGCTCGTCGAGTCGGTCGGCGGCAACGCCGAGGCCAGCCGTCTGGTCGGCATCCGGTCCATGCGCATCAAGATCATGGTGTACGTCTTCTGCGCCCTGTGTGCGGGCATCGCGGGCCTCATGATCAGCTCCAACACCTCGGCGGCGGACGGCAACAACGCCGGCCTGTGGATCGAGCTCGACGCGATCCTCGCGGTGGTCATCGGCGGTACGTCGCTGCTGGGCGGCCGGTTCTCCATCGGCGGTACGGTGGTCGGCGCTCTGGTCATCCAGACCCTCACCACGACGATCTACACCATCGGCGTTCCGACCCAGACCAACCTGGTCTTCAAGGCCGCCGTCGTCATCGTCGTCTGCCTGCTCCAGTCCCCGAAGTTCCGCGCCAAGGTCTTCGGCGCCCGCGCGAAGGCCACGCCTCCGGCGGCGCCCGCGGTGGTCGCCGAGCCCGCCGACTCCGCTCCCAAGATGGAGGTGTCGTGATGAGTACGACCACCAAGACTCCCGCGACACCCGACAGTCGTACGACGTCCAGGGCCGCGAGCCTGCTGGGCGACCGGCGGCTGCCCGTCCTGGTCACCGCCGGGCTCTTCCTCGCGATGTACATCACCGGCCTCAGCCGCTACCAGAACTACGGCTTCGGCGACTCGCAGGTCTTCCTCAACCTGTTCATCGACAACAGCTATCTGCTGGTCGCCGCGGTCGGCGCCACCTTCGTCATCCTCTCCGGCGGCATCGACCTGTCCGTGGGCTCGGTGATCGGCTTCACCACGATGCTCACGGCGTGGCTGGTGCAGGACGTGGGCCTGCCGCTGCTGGTGGTCATCCCCATCTCCCTGGGAGTGGGAGCCTTCGGCGGCTTCCTGATGGGCTACGTGATCCACAACTTCGAGATCCAGCCGTTCATCGTGACCCTCGCCGGGCTCTTCCTCTTCCGGGGCCTGTGCCTGGTCATCAGCAAGGAGTCGATCGCCATCAACGACTCCGCGGTGAGCAGCCTCGCGGAGACGCGGGTGTCGCTCGGGCTCGGGGACCTGTCGATCGGCGCCCTCGTGTCGCTGGCCGTCCTGGCGGCCGCGTTCTACGTCCTGCACTACACGCGCTTCGGGCGCCGGATCTACGCCATCGGCGGCAACGAGCAGTCGGCGCTGCTGATGGGTCTGCCGCTGGGCGGCACGAAGATCGCGGTCTACACGATGAGCGGCTTCTGCTCCGCGCTGGCCGGCCTGCTCTTCATGCTCTACATCCAGTCCGGCGACCCGCTGCACGCGGTGGGCATGGAGCTCGACGCGATCGCCGCCGTCGTCATCGGCGGCACGCTGCTGACGGGTGGCTCGGGCTATGTCCTGGGCACGCTGTTCGGCGTCCTCGTCCTCGGCCTGATCAAGAGCATCATCCAGTTCGAGGGCACGCTGAGCTCCTGGTGGACGAAGATCGCCACCGGTGTGCTGCTCGGTGTGTTCATCCTGATCCAGCGCGTCATGACGACCCGTAAGGAAACCTGAGCGGAGGGGAAGCGGCCTCGTTCCGGCGTGATGTCGGATTCGACGGCATGGGAGTGGAGATGGGAGTGGATCATCCTCAACTCGCCACGCCGGAACGGGCGGTTCCCCACACAACATTCACAGCTGGCTCTAGGAACGCTACCGGTTCGGAACTTAATCTTCCCGCGTCATGGACTACTGCCTCTCGTGCCGAAGGCACCTCAACGGCGCCCTCGCCTGCCCGGGGTGCGGCACTTCCGCCGAACAGCTACGCGCGTACACGGACCAGGAACCGCCGCAGGACGGTGGCGCCGGGGCTGAGGTTCCCGAGACCGCGCCCGTGCCGGTGGGTGGCGGGCGGGCGGCGCGGAGGCGCGGCGAGGTCGAGGGGAACGAGGAGAACCTCGACGGTCGCGGTGGTGCGAGCCGCCGTGACCGCAAGGCAGCGGCGCACCGCCGTAGACGCCGCCGTACGTTGCTGATCACCGCCGGTTTCATACTCGCCGCGGGTGGCCTGAGCCTGGCCGAACTCGGCCTCGACGCGCCTGGGTCGTCGTCTACGCCGGCTGCGGCGGGCGGGGAGTCGGCGGAGGGGGCGGCGTCTGCCGAGGCGAGCGGGACGGCGGAGCCCCTGAACGACGAGAACGGCACGGCCCCTTCGTCCTCCGCGTCACCGGACGCCTCGGAGTCACCGTCGCCGTCGGCGTCGGAGTCCAAGGACGAGAAGGACCGCGAGAAGGACGCCCAGTCGGCATCGGCCACGGCCCCGAACCTCTCCCCGTCGACTCCCGCGCCAACGCCTCCGGCCTCGTCCCCCACGGCGGCCCCGACCGCCTCGGACCCGGCCCCCTCCCCGTCCCCGACGGAAACCTGCGAACGCTTCCTGTGGTGGTGCACGTAGTCGTCCGGCGATACCTGCGGTGGCCTGTTGCGGTCCGGTGGGGGTTCGCGTTGCGCACTACGGTGCGTTGTGAGTCGGTGCCGCACCGGGGGGTGTCCGTCCTCGGTCGGGCGCAACTGTCTCGTCTGGGCTGTCCCGTCGGTCGGACGCCCGACGCTGCGGGCGGACACCCCCCGGTACGTCCCCTGCTCGCCGTTGCGCCGGTGCGGGCGCGTCCCACCTGAGGCCCAACCATCCCAGCGGCCCGGAGCGGGTTACGCCTTTCAACGCCGGCCTGTGTCTGGTCCTTCAGCCCGTTCGGCGCCTGGGGTCGAGGCCTTGCCGTCCCGATCCCCCACCCACCCGCAGGGGGCTGCGCCTTTCGACGCCGGTCCGGGTCGTGTTTTTCAGCCCGTTCGGCGTTTGAGGACGAGAGCACGCCGTCCCGATCCCCCACCCACCCGCGTTTTTCAGCCCGTCCGGCGTTTGAGGACAAGGCCCCTTAAGGGCCGTCGGGGGTCCAGGGGGCGGAGCCCCCTGGGTGCGGGGTCGAAAGGGCGGCAGCCCCTGGAGGATGGGACGGGTAGGGGCGGCGGGGGCGAGAAAAAGGTCTGGTCAGGCGTCCAGCATGCGCCGCAGGAAGTCCCGGAAGACCGTCCGCTCCGAGTCCGACAGCCCGGCCAACGGCTCCCGCGCGAACCGCAGAGACTCCCGCAGACTACGAGCCACAGCCCGCCCCTCCTCCGTCACCGCCGCCAGCTTCACCCGCCGGTCCGAGGGGTCAGGCCGCCGTTCCACCAGACCCCGGGACTCCAGCCGATCCACGATCCCGGTGACATTGGACGGCTCGCACCGCAGCTTGTGCGCCAGCTTCCGCATCGGCAGCGGCTCCAGGGACAGCAGACTCAGCAACCGCCCCTGCGCCCCGGTCAGCGCATGCTCCGCCGCCGCCTCCTCGAAGTCCGCGTAGAAACGCGCCACGACGTCACCGATCAGCTCGACGACCTCGAGGGTCAGCGCATCGGGGCGAGCGGTCTGCTGTGGTGTGGCCATGAGCCAAGGATACCCCCATTACTTGACAACATGAAATATTCAGGAGCATGGTTGTTTCAGGTACTGAAGTAAATCCGAAAGGCTCCGTCATGATCAACCGCGAGTGGCACCTCCTCTCCCGCCCCGTCGGCTGGCCCAAGCCCGAGGACTTCGCCCTGGTCGAGGCGGAGGTCCGGCAGCCGGGCGAGGGTGAGGTCCTCGTACGGAACAAGTACCTGTCGGTCGACCCGTACATGCGCGGCCGGATGAGCGCCGCCAAGTCCTACACGGCCCCCTTCGAGCTGGGCAAGGCCATGCAGGGCGGCGCAGTCGGCGAGGTCGTGGCGTCCGGTGCCGAGGGCATCGCGCCCGGCGACCACGTCCTGCACTTCGGCGGCTGGCGCGAGTACGCCACCTTCGACGCCAAGCAGGCCGTCAAGGTCGACCCCGACGCCGCGCCCCTGTCGACCTACCTCGGCGTCCTCGGCATGACCGGCCTCACCGCCTACGCCGGCCTCCTGCGTACCGCCGTCTTCAAGGAGGGCGACTCCGTCTTCGTGTCGGGTGCCGCCGGTGCCGTCGGCAGCCAGGTCGGGCAGATCGCCAAGCTCAAGGGTGCCTCCCGGGTCATCGGCTCGGCCGGTTCCGACGACAAGGTCAAGCTCCTCGTCGAGGAGTACGGCTTCGACGCGGCCTTCAACTACAAGAACGGCCCGGTGAGCGAGCAGCTGCGCGCCGCCGCCCCGGACGGGATCGACGTCTACTTCGACAACGTCGGCGGGGACCACCTGGAGGCTGCCATCGGTTCGCTGAACCAGGGTGGCCGGATCGCGATCTGCGGCATGATCTCGGTCTACAACAACACCGAGCCCGCCCCCGGCCCGCGCAACCTCGCCCGTCTCATCCAGACCCGCGGCCGCATGGAGGGTCTGCTCGTCGGCGACCACTACGACCTCCAGCCGCAGTTCGTGAGCGAGGTCGGCCCCTGGGTCGCCTCCGGTGCGCTGAAGTACCGCGAGACCGTCGTCGAGGGCATCGAGAACAACCTGGAGGCCTTCCTCGGCGTCCTGCGCGGCGACAACACCGGGAAGATGATCGTCAAGCTCTGACCTCCCCGGCGGGCCTTCACTGGATTTCCGGCATGCGGTAACTTCTTTCCGGAACCGTCGACGATCGTGGGCGCGAGTCGCGGCGGACCTAGGAGGAAGACACCGCATGTCCATCCAGCAGTCCGACGTCCTGTACACCGCCGTCGCCACCGCCGAGAACGGCCGCGACGGCCGCGTCGCCACCGAGGACGGCAGGCTCGACGTCGTCGTGAACCCGCCCAAGGAGATGGGCGGCAGCGGCGAGGGCACCAACCCGGAGCAGCTGTTCGCCGCCGGCTACAGCGCCTGCTTCCAGGGCGCGCTCGGCGTCGTGGCGCGCCAGGAGAAGGCCGACATCACCGGCTCCACGGTCACCGCGAAGGTGGGGATCGGCAAGAACGACGACGGGTTCGGGATCATCGTCGAGATCTCGGCCTCGATCCCGGCCGTGGACGCCGAGACCGCCAAGGGGCTGCTCGAGAAGGCCCACCAGGTCTGCCCGTACTCCAAGGCGACCCGCGGCAACATCAGCGTGACGCTGGTCTGACGCCGCTCGTTGCGTACGACGGAGGCCGCACCCCTGGACGTGGGGTGCGGCCTCCGTCCGTGTCACGCGCCCGAGTTCAGCGCCGCGCTGTGCACCGCCCACGTGAAGCGGTCGTTCTCCGGTGCCGCCCCGCCAGGGAAGGCGAGCCGGCGCCGGGTGTAGCCGTAGGCCAGGCCGCTGCGGGCGTCGGCGAAGGCCTGGGAGCCGCCCGCGCCGCTGTGGCCGAAGGTGCCGGCGCCCAGGAACGGGTGCCGGGTGTCGGCGATCGCCTGGAAGCCCAGGCCGAAGGAGCGGTGGTCGCGGACCACCAGGTCGTAGCCGCTGGAGTGGATCTGGCCGACCTCGGCGATCGTGTCCGGCTTGAGCAGCGGCGGGCGGTCGCCCATGTCGCTGATCGCCGCCGCGTACATCCCGGCCAGGCCGCGCGCGGCCGCCACCCCGCCCGCCGACGCCGGGCCCTTGGCGCGCACGGTACGGGAGTTGGCGTACTCCACCAGGTCGCCCGGGTCCGGCACGTGCTGGTTGAACGCGATCGAGGCCAGGGTGTGCGGGCCGGTGGGGGTGGCGTCGATCTGGGCCTGCTGGGTGGGGGTGGGCAGCATCGGCTGCGCGGAGCGGAACCGTGGTTCCAGGGCCGCCGGCAGACCCAGGTGGAAGTCCAGGCCGTACGGCGCCCGGACCCGCTCCTCCCACAGCTCCTGGAGGGTGCGGCCCGTGGCCCGGCGTACCACCTCGCCGGTGAGCGCCCCGATGACCAGGGCGTGGTAGCCGAACGCCGTGCCGGGCCGCCAGAACGGCCGCTGGTCGGCGAGGCGTTCGGCTATCACCCGGTCGTCGGCCAGCTCGTCCCGGCTGAACCCGGCGTCCAGGCCGACCAGCCCGGCCCGGTGTGTGATCAGGTCGCGCAGGGTCAGCGCGCCCTTGCCCTCGGCCGCGAACTCCGGCCAGTAGTAGGTCACCTTGCGGTCCAGTTCGAGCGTTCCGTCCTGGACGAGGAGAGCGACCACGAGATGCGCGGCACCCTTCGTCGACGAGAACACGGCGTGCAGGGAGTCGGCCTCGTTGCCGTCGCCCGTCCACAGGTCGACGACCCTGCGGCCGTGCACATACGCGCACAACTGGCCCTCGTAGTCGGGGCGTTCACCGGCCACGAACGCGGCGAACTCCTCGCGCACCGCCTCGAAACCGTCGGCGACGGTGCCGTGGATCTCCTGGGTCATCCGCTCTCCTTGACTGCTCTTACCGCCGGCCGGCGTCTGCCATGCGGAACAACGCCTTCGCGACCTGCGGGAGTTCCCCCTTCGGATGATCCCGGAAGAGGGGTTCGGTGCCGAAGAGGACCGACTGCGGACCGCTGACCACCGAGGGCTGTCCGGCCGCGGCGGAGGGTCCGCCACCGCCGTCCGCCAACGGCCGCCAGTGCCCGGAGACAAGGGGGTTCCCGGTCGCGTACGACTGCTCCACGCGGACCTCCGGGCCGAGGTCCGTGAACCAGACGGGTGCGTACACGAAACCGTGGTCGGGGGCATCGGCCGTCAGCTGCCCCGAGTTCACGACCCGCACCACGCCGTTGGCGTCCCCGTTGCCCTCGACCGGCTTCACCGTCGACAGGTGCGTGGCGGCGCCGAGTTCGGCTCCCGTGAGCCCGCGACCGACCACACCGTGGCCGTCCGCCAGGAAGGCGTCCAGGGCCGTCCGGGCGGCCGGGGTCAGGGCGGCGTGGTCCAGGCCCGCCGACACGAACAGGACGTCGACCGTCGACCAGTCGAAGCCCGCGTTGAGCACGGCCGTCGAGACCGGTGTGACCTCGAAGTTCATCTCACGCAGCGCGAAGAGCTCGCCGGGTGTCACCGCCGCGGCGACGCGGGTGCGGGGGAGCGCCCGGGTGCCGGTGAGGGTCGTGGCCTCGAAGACGACGTCGTACGTACGGGCCAGTTCGGCCGCCTTCGCACGCGCCGACGCCGGCACGATCGCACTGCCGCCGTCCGCGGTCTGGCGTACCGGAATGCCTTTTTGGACAAGGGAGTTGGCGGCCGCGATCGCCTGCGGGTCGTTCAGGCGCAGTCGCAAGGCGCCGCGCGGAGCCACGTGACCGACGGGCGTGGCCTCGCGCACCGCGCGCAGGGGGAGGCCGGTGAGGGTGCCCGTGGGTACCGCCGTCACCTCGGCGCCCCACAGCCGTCCCAGACTCCAGCCCGAGATGTCGTACATCACCGAGACCTTGTCGCTGATGTCCCGCCCGTCGGCGAGCAGCACATTGGCGAGACCGCGCTTGGGCTGGCGCAGGTCGACGACGTAGGAGCCCTTCGCGTACGTCTTTCCGCCGAGGCGGAAGGCGTGGCTCGCGCGGGTCACTCGGACGTCGTTGGCGAGGAGGTGGTCCACCAGACGGGCGGTGGCGGTCGCGCCTGTGGCGGAGGCGGGGAGTACGTAGGCGCGCGGGAAGGTGGTCGTGTAGACGTCCTCGGGGCCGATGCCGGGTACGCCGGGGACGGTCTCGGCGGAGACCGGCACCTGTGCCGCGCCCGTGGCTCCGCGCCGGAACACCTCGATCTGGTCCTTCACCAGAGAGGTCCGGTTGGCCCGTACGAAGTCGAGGGTCGCGCGGATCGCCGCGCCCGCGACGTCGACGTTGACGGCCGACCGGCGCCGCAGCTCCGCGACCGGCAGGTTGTTGTAGGCCGCGTTGTTGACCTGCAACGGGATCTCGACCGTGTGCGCGGCGACCGTGCCGTGGAAGGCCGCGTACTGCGGGGTGAAGATGGGCGGCCAGTCGTCCCAGCCCTCTTCCTGGTCCCGGAAGGGGATCTGGGCGGGCTCGACGCCGTCCTTCTCGGGGGTGTGTCCGAGGCCGTTGACCGCCGCCTCCATGCCGAGGGCGTTGGCGTAGGTGTTCTTCAGGAACAGGTCGTACTCGTAGTTCTCGCCGTGCGGAGGAGTGGTGGGCTCGATGAGCGTGCCGTTGACATAGCCGTGCAGGTCGAGCATGACGGCCGGCTGCTTGTCGATCTCGATCTGCCGCATGGCGCGGGTCTCGGGCTGGGAGGCGGTGACGAAGTCCCGGTTCATGTCGAAGCCGTTGGCGTTGGCGCGGGTGCCCGCGATCCGGCCGTCCGGGTTGGCGGTGACGTTGAAGTACAGGCGGGAGCGGCCGAGGAGGTCGCGGGTCCTGGCGTCCGTGGCGGTGGCGAGCTGCTCGATGAGCTTCAGGGAGGCGTCGGTGCCCTCCCACTCGTTGCCGTGGATGTTGTTGTTGAAGAAGACGGGTGCCTTGTAACCCGCCTTGATCTCCGGCGACTTGGCGGCCTGCGCGGGGGAGTTCTCGATGAGGTCGCGCATCCGTTCCTGGGCCCTGGCCTGGCGGGCCGTCTCGGGCGCGGTGACGGTGACGAGGTAGAGGCGATGGCCGCCGGCCGACCGTCCGGCGACCTCGACGCTGACCCGGTCGCCCAGGGCCTGCAGAGCGTTCAGCTTCGGGGCGATCGCGTGGTACGGGGTGAGGCCGAGCTTGATGGACTTGTCGGCCGGGTTCTCCGGGTCGGGGGAGAGGACCTGCTCACGGGGATAGCCGCGGACGGCTCCACCGAAAGCGGAACCGAGGGTGCCTTCGGCGGTGAGGGCCCTTTTCGCCGCGCTCGCGGGGGCCTGCGCGGCCCGCCGGTCAAGGGGGGACTCGTCCCGGGTGACGGGCTTGGGGTCGGCGCCGGCCGGCTGCGGGGTGAGCAGCAGTG
Organism: Streptomyces sp. RG80; assembly: GCF_040446465.1. NCBI lineage: Bacteria > Bacillati > Actinomycetota > Actinomycetes > Kitasatosporales > Streptomycetaceae > Streptomyces > Streptomyces sp. RG80. Next base: position 518,061 of record NZ_JBEAAJ010000007.1, read on the forward strand.
AGCCTGCGGTGGTGAGGGCGAGGGCGGCGATCAGTACGGGTCTCGCAGGTGCGGTTCTCGTGGTGCGCACGCGTCGTACCTCCTCCGGGAGCTTCCTGAGATCGGTACGGCGACATGTACCTGTTCGACTCAACCGGAACAAGAGGGAGTTCGTGTCACGGATGCCCCGGATGGCGCATCCCACGAGGTGGAGAGGGGGCATGCTGAGGTCGGGACAGACGGCGACAACGGCTTGTCAGGCGACCCGGGGAGAGCTCCTCATGGCACCGATCCCTCCGCTTCCCAGCAGGGAAGACGTACTGCGCGTGGCGCGCAGCACCACCGACATCACCGGCCAACTCCTGGACACGGCCGGGAACCTCACGAAGATCGCGATCAACACCTTCGACCCGAGGGACGGTTCGGGTCAGGAGGTGCTGCGGGTGCTGCGGGAGACGACGGCCGAGCTGGCGGAGGCGAGCGCGTCACCGCAGGCGCAGGAGGCGTTCTACCGGATCGTGGACACGCTCACCCGTCTCGGCACGAGCGGCGCCCCACTGGCCGTCCACCCCGTCAGCGAACCGGCGCAGGCCTTGCTGAGGGTGCTCGGCGACAGCCTGCTGCCGGTGCTGGACGCGGTCGAGCCGGCCGTGGAGGAGTTCGCGACCGCCGTCGGGGAACTGGTCGAGGCGATGACACCGCTGCTGCCCGCCGGGGCGGGACTGGCGGCGGGCGTGCTGCTCGCCCTCACCCCGCTGCTCCGGGCCGCCGCGGACGTCCTGCGCGACTCCTCGCCCGAACTCCGGCGGATCGCGGACGCGTTGACGGCGGCGCTGGCCCCGCTGATGCCGCTCCAGGTGGCCCTCGCGGAACGCGCGGCGGCCGCCGGGGCCGGCGTGGTCCGGGCCTCCCTCCAGCCGCTCGCCGACCTCACCGAGGCGGCCGCGGCGACCACCAGGGCGGCGGGCCCCGTGCTCATCGCCGGGGAGGAACTGGTGGTGGCGGGCCTCGAACAACTCCAGCCCCTGCTGTTGGCCACCGCCTCCCGAGCGGGCCGCGTGGCGCGAGCGGCGGCGGTCCGGGTGTCGGCGGCGGTGAGCCCGGCCGCGGAACCGGGGGTCGTGGTGGCGGTTTCGGCAGGGTGAGCGATGGCGGGGCGAGCCCGAAAGGCAAGGTGAGGTGAGGTCGAAAGGGTGTGTCAGTGGTGACCGATAGAGTTCGGCCATGCGCGATCTCGGGGCGGGTTTCGGTTATCTCCTGAAGGGCCAGCGATGGGTGGCCCGGCACGGCAAGCAGTACGGGTTCGGACTGATCCCGGGGCTCATCACCCTGGTCCTCTACGCGGCGGCGCTGGTCTCGCTCGCGCTGTGGGGCGAGGACTTCGTCACCTGGGCCACGCCGTTCGCCGACGACTGGTCCAGCCCCTGGCTCGGACTGTTCCGCGGCTTCCTGACCGTCGTGCTGTGGGCCCTCGCCCTGCTCCTCGCCGTCCTCACCTTCACCGCCGTCACGCTCCTGGTCGGCCAGCCGTTCTACGAGAGCCTCTCCGAGAAGGTCGACCGGGACGTCTCCCCGGACGGCACCGCCCCCGAGTCGGGCCTCCCCCTCTGGCGCGAGCTGCTGATCTCGGCGCGGGACAGCCTGCGGATCCTGGCGCGCGCCCTGCTGTGGGGTGTGCTGCTCTTCGGGCTCGGGTTCATCCCGTTCCTCGGCCAGACCGTCGTCCCGGTGATCGGCTTCTTCGTCACCGGGTTCTTCCTCACCGAGGAGCTCGTCGCGGTCGCCATGCAGCGCAGAGGGGTCGAGCTGCGGGACCGGCTCGCCCTGCTCCGCTCCCGCAGGACCCTGGTCTGGGGCTTCGGCACCCCGCTGGGCGTGGCCTTCCTGGTGCCGTTCGTCGCGGTGTTCCTGATGCCGGGCGCGGTCGCGGGCGCCACCCTCATGGCCCGTGAGCTGCTCGGCGAAGAGACCCGCGAGGACGCGGAGGACTCCGAGGACGTGGAGGGAGTCACCGCATGACCGAGATCATCGCCGTTGCCGTCATCACCGTCCTGGCCGTCATAGCCCCCGGCGCCGACTTCGCCATGGTCGTCCGCAACAGCTATCTGCACGGCCGTCGCACCGGCCTGCTCGCCGCGACCGGCGTCGCCGCCGGCGTCCTCGTGCACGTCACGTACACGATGCTCGGCGTGGGCCTGCTGATCGCCTCGTCCACCTTCCTGTTCACGGTCATCAAGCTGGTCGGCGCCGCCTACCTCGTCTACATAGGCGTCCGCACCTTCCGCACCCGCGGCGAGGTCCGGGTCGACCTGGAGACCCAGTCGGACCTGACCCCGCTGAAGGCCCTGCGCTCCGGGTTCCTCACCAACGTCCTCAACCCCAAGACGACCCTGTTCGTCGTCTCCACCTTCGCCCAGGTCGTCAGCCCCGGCACCCCCGTCTACCAGCAGGTGGGCTACGGCCTGTTCATGTCGCTGGCCCACCTGCTGTGGTTCGGTGTCGTCGCCGTCTTCTTCTCCCACGACCGCATGCGCACCCTGATGCTCCGCGGCCAGAAGATCCTCAACAAGGTGATCGGATCCGTCCTGGCCGGGCTCGGCGTCAGCCTCGCGTTCGCTCCGTCGCACTGAGCGCGACGCCCACGATCGCCCGCACCTGCGCGATGATGTCGAGCCGGTTGCGCACGAACTCGGGATCGCTGACCTCGGTGGTGTTCCCGGCCCCGAACTGAAGGACCGGCGTGTGCACATGCCCGCCGGGAAGCGTGTCCCGCAGCCCCAGCCGGTCGCGCAGCAGCGTCGCGCGGTACGCGATCTCGTTGGACAGGTAGTTCCCGCCGCCCCCGGCCCGCGCGGTCGACCCCTCCGTCGGCCCGTCCGGCCGCACGACCGCCTCTGTGCCTCCCGCCGGGATCTCGGTCACGGCGGTGTTGTCGTAGACGGGGAAGCGGCCCGTGCTCGCGGCCACGATCTCCCGGTACGGCAGGGTCGTCGTCGTCCACTGCGGCTGCGAGGCCGGATCGGTGACGGGTACGGTCTCGGTCAGCCCGATGTTCTCGTTGTCCGGGAACCCGCCCCGCCAGGCCCCGTTGGTCCGCTCGACGTCGAACCGCCCGACCCGCCCCTGGCTCACCGTGGTGAAGAGATCGACCTTCTTCAGATACGGCCGCAGCGTCCGCTCGACCGTCCCGTCCGCGAAGTCCCGCCACCGCACCGGGAACACGGCCGTCTCCACCCGCGCCGGCCCGTCCGCCGTCTCGATCACCGTGCCGTCGAGCGCCAGCGCGGTAGCCCCCGACGGATTGGAGATCCGGATGTCCCGGTCGAGCGTGAACGGGTCGAACCCGGTGACGAGAATCCGCTTGATCCCCTTCCCGGCCGGATACCGGATGGCCGTCTGTCCCCGCGAGGTCCGCTCCAGCTCGTCGAGCAGCGCGGCCCGTCGCGTCTCGCTCAACCCGAACCCCGGCTCCCACGCCCGCACCTGCCTGGTCATTCCCAACCGCGCCCAGTACAACGGCCGATCGTCGTCCCGGCTCAGATCACCCCCGGCCGGCCCCCGCCCCTGCGCCCGCTCCACAGCCCGCCGCCACAGCGCGGATCCTTCGCGTCCGACGATCCGGCGGGCCTGCTCGTAGCTGTGCGCCGAGCCGAGCGCGCGGGCGAACTCCGGTGCCACGGAGTCGAATCCGGACCGCCGGAGGATCTCCTGCGGCACGGCCTGGTCGAGCCGCTGTTCCTCGACGGTGGCGGTGGGCGCGGCGGTGGCGGCCCCTGCCGGGTGCGGGGTGGCCGTGAGCCCGGCCAGCAGGGCGAATCCGAGGACGACTGTCCGAACGCGTAGAGCGGTCACGGGAGTTCAGCCTCCGTCTGGTGTGGGGGAGTGGGCTGAAGTATCGCGTGACGGAAGTGGTCTACGCCATGGTGCGGGACTCAGGAGGGGGTCATCAGCGCGAGCAGCGCGACCACGGGCACCATCTGGAAGAGGGCGGCTCCCCACAGCCGGGCGGCCAGCAGCGCGACACAGATGGCCGCCACCACCGCGCACGCCGTGCCCAGCTCCGCCATCGGCGGCGCGTACGGCTCCTCGTTCCAGTTCGCCGCCCACGAGGTCCACCCGGCCGCCCACCAACCGTAGGCGACGACAAGGAAGTTGACCGGCAGGAGAGCGCATGCCGCGATGGTGTTCTTTCCCCTCATGACGGCCATCCTCGCCGGGCAGGGCGGCGACCGCCTGAGTATCCGTACCTAGCCGGGGATCTGGCCGGGGATCCGCTCCGCCGCCTCCCGCAGCGCCCGCACGAACGCCTCCGCCGCCGGTGCCGCGGTCCGTCCCCGTGCCGTCGCCGCGTACACCGCGCGGGCCGGCGCGCCCTCGTCCAGTACCGGCAGCAGGGCGATGTCCGGCCGTACGGACTCGGCGGCCAGCGCCGGGACCAGCGTCACCCCGAGGCCGGCGGCGACGTACCCCTGCTTGGCGGTCCACTCGGCGACGACGTGCGCGACGCGCGGCCGGAAGCCCTGCCGCAGGGCCGCGTCCAGCAGCGTCCCCTCCGGGCGGGCGCTGCCGGAGATCCAGTCGGCGTCGGCGAGCCGGCCGAGCCGCACCGGGCCGCCGCCCGCCAGTTCGTGCGTGGTGGGGACGGCGACGTACAGGGACTCGTCGAGGAGGTGATGGAGGTCGTACGACTCCAGGGGCGCGCGGCCGGTCGTGGAGACCACCGCCAGGTCGAGGTGGCCGGCGGTCAGCCGGTCCAGGAGCGCCGGCGTGAACCCCTCCTCGCGGGCCAGCCGCACCCGAGGGTGCCGGGCGCGGAACGCGGCGAGGGCGTGCGGCACCAGCGCCGCGTCGGCCGTGGCGAACGCCCCGAACCGCAGCCGCCCGCCCGCCACTTCACGCAACGCCGCCAGCTCCCGCCCGGCCCCGTGCAGCGCCTCGGTCACGGTCTGCGCGTGCGGTACGAGGACCCGGCCCGCCTCGGTGAGCCGTACGCCCCGCGGCAGCCGGTCGAAGAGCGGGGCCCCGCCGAGGGCGGACTCCAGGGCGGAGATCTGCCGGGACACCGCGGACTGGGTCCAGCCGAGGGTCCGGGCGGCGAGCGTGAAGGAACCCTGGCGGGCGACCTCCAGGAACGCCCGCAACCAGACGGTGGAGACATCGGCCATGGGATGCGGATTCGGCATGGCGACCATGCTAGACATTCGCTTGTCGCATTCCGTGGGTGGATCTAGCGTCGACGTCATGGAGCACATCGCATTCCTCGGTCTGGGACACATGGGCACTCCGATGGCCCGTCAACTCCTCGCGGCAGGCCATCCGTTGACCGTCTGGAACCGCACCGCCGCGAAGGCGGACCCGCTGGTCGCCGAGGGCGCCCGCGCGGCCGCCGCACCGGCCGAGGCGGTCCGGGACGCCGACGTCGTCATCACCATGCTCGCCGGTCCGGACGCCCTCGACGCGGTCGCGGACGCCGCCACGCCGGCCCTGCGCCCCGGTGTCCACTGGATCGAGATGTCCACCGTCGGCCCGGACGCGGTGCACAAGCTGGCCGCACGGCTCCCCAAGGACGTCACCCTCGTCGACGCGCCTGTCATGGGCAGCACCGACAAGGCGGCCGCGGGCACGCTCGGCATCCTCGCGGGCGGTGACACGTCCGGCGTCGAGCACGTCCTGGCCCACCTCGGCCACGTCACCCGCACCGGCCCCGTCGGCTCCGGCGCCGCCCTCAAGCTGGTCCTCAACTCGGCCGTCATCAGCGGGATCGCCGTGGTCGCCGAAGCTCTGCGGCTCGCCGACGCCCTCGGCCTGGACGGCGACACCGCCCGCACCGCCCTGGCGAACGGCCCCCTCGCCGGAGTCGTCGCCCGTGCCTTCGCCGAGGGCGTGCACTTCGACGCGACCCTCGCGGTGAAGGACCTCGACCTGGCCGCGCGGACCACCCGACTGCCCGCCATCGAAGCCGCGTTGGCGCACTACCGCCGGGTCGCCGCACCCGGCGAGGACATCGCCGCGGCCGCCGCCCGCATCCGCACCAGCTGAACCCGGACGACAAGGAACCCCATGAAGGTCACCATCGACAACCCCGCCTCCGCACCCCAGCCCCTGAGCCCCTACTACTCCCAGGTCGCCCGCGTCGAACAGGCCGACGGCAGCGCCCTGTTGTTCGTCTCGGGCCAGATAGCCGAGGGCGCGACCCTCGCCGAGCAGAGCCGCGGTGTCTTCGAGACGATCGACGCCCTGCTGAAGGCCCACGGCGGCACGCTGGCCGACGTCATCAACATCCGCACGTACCTCACCGACATCGACGAACTGCACGAATACGGCGCCGTGCGACAGGAGTTCCTCACCGGCACCCCGCCCACCAGCATGACCTTCGAGGTGCCGAAGCTGTTCCGGCCTCAGGCGCGGATCGAGGTCGAGGTCGTCGCCGCGGTCAGTCCGGGTTCTCGGGGTTCTCGCCCAGCAGCCTGAGGAAGTCCCGGAACGCCCCCGGCATGTCCACCGACTCGGGGTCAAGGAGCCACTGGTACTGGAGCCCGTCCATCACCGCCACCAGCAGCGGCGCCGTGCGCTCGGGCGTCAGCCCGTTCGGCAGCCGCTCCCCGTACTCGGCCCGCAGCACCGCCGCCATGTTCCTGCGCACCTGGGCATAGCGCTCGGTGAAGTACGCGCGCGCCGGATGCCCCTCGGTCACGCTCTCGCCGAGCAGCGCCGAGAAGGTCTGGATGATGTTCGGCCGCATCGCGTTGTACTCGACGAGCGAGGCGAGCAGATCGACCCGCCACCGGGTGTCCGGCACCGCGTCCCACTGGTCGCGCTCCTCGAGCACGGCGACCAGCAGCGCCTCCTTGGTCGGGAAGTGGTGCAGCAGCCCCTGCTGGGTCAGCCCGACGCGCTCCGCGACCGCGGCGAGGCTCGCCGCGCGGTAGCCGCGCTCGGCGATGACCTCCAGGGCCGCCCGGACGATCTCCGCGCGCCGCTCCTCGCTCCTGACCCTGGCGTTCATGGGGTCACCGTACGGCATGACCGTAAGCTCAATATAACGGCAAGATAACGAAACCTACCGGTCTACAGGTAACGGGTGCACGATGGGGGAACTGCACGGACCCAACCCAGGAGGACCCCATGGCGGGCACTCGCTCCACCACCCCGGCGGACCAGGCGCGCGAGGTCGCCGTCGAGGCCGCTCTCGGCAAGCTCGACCTGGACGCGAAGGCCCGGCTGCTGTCCGGCCAGGACATGTGGACACTGCCCGCCCTGCCCGAGATCGGCCTGGACTCCCTCGTCATGTCCGACGGACCGATCGGCGTCCGAGGCGTGCGCTGGACCGCCGACGACCCCTCCGTCGCGCTGCCCTCCCCGACCGCACTCGGCGCCACCTGGGACCCCGAACTCGCCCGCCGCGCAGGCGTCCTGCTCGCCCAGGAGGCCCGCCGCAAGGGCGTCCACGTGCTGCTCGCCCCGACCGTCAACCTGCACCGCTCCCCGCTCGGCGGCCGCCACTTCGAGGCCTACAGCGAGGACCCGTACCTCACCGGGCTCATCGGCGCGGGCTATGTGAACGGCGTCCAGTCCGGCGGCGTCGGCACCACCGTCAAGCACTTCGTCGCCAACGACGCCGAGACCGACCGCTTCACCGTCAACAACGTCGTCTCCGCGCGCGCCCTGCGCGAGCTGTATCTGCGCCCCTTCGAGCTCATCGTCGAGAACGCCCACCCCTGGGGCATCATGACCGCCTACAACCAGGTCAACGGCGTGACGATGACCGAGCACCACCACCTCGTCAACGAGATCGCGCGCGGCGAATGGGGCTTCGACGGCTACAACGTCTCCGACTGGATGGCCGCCCGCTCCACGAAGGCCGCCATCGAGGGCGGCCTCGACGTCGCCATGCCGGGACCGCGGACCGTCTACGGCGAGGCCCTCGCCCAGGCCGTCCGCGCCGGCGAGGTCGAGGAGGCCAAGGTCGACGAGGCGGTGCGCAACGTCCTCCGGCTCGCCGCCCGCGTCGGCGCCCTGGAGAACGCCGAACCGGTCGTCACCGAACTGCCCGACCCCGTCGACGGCGAGGCCCTGGCCCGCGAGATCGCCCGCCGCGCCTTCGTCCTGGTGCGCAATCAAGGCGCCCTGCCCCTGAAGCCGGGCAGCGTCGCCCTGATCGGCGCCGCCGCTCGCGACGCCCGCGTCCTCGGCGGCGGCTCCGCCACCGTCTTCCCGCCCCGGATCGTCTCCCCGCTCGACGGCCTCACCGCGGCCCTGCCCGACCTGACCTACGCCGTCGGCGCCGACCCCAACACCGAACTCGCCGTCGCCGACAAGGGATTCACCCTGCGCGCCGTCTGCCGCGACGCCGACGGCAACGTCATCGGCACCGGCTCCGCGCCCAACGGCCAGATCCAGTGGATGGGCAACGACCTCCCCGAGGGCGTCACCCACGACACCCTCCACACCATCGAGCTGACGGGCACCTTCACCCCGCGCGACAGCGGCACCCACACCTTCGGCATCAAGGGCGTCGGCACCTTCACCCTCACCGTCGACGGCACCACGTACCACGACGGCCTCCAGTCGCCCGCCGACACCAGCGACCCCTTCGAGGCCTTCTTCGGCTCCCCGGTACCCCGAGGCGAGGTCGAACTGACCGCGGGAGAGCCGGTCGAGGTCTCCCTCACCTATGTCTTCCAGCTCCCCGAAGGCATCCCGTTCATGGTCATCGCCTTCGCCCTCGCCCACCAGGAGCCGCGGCGCGACGCCGACGAACTGATCGCCGAGGCCGTCGAGGCCGCCCGGAACGCCGACACCGCCGTCGTCGTGGTCGCCACCACCGACCGTGTCGAGTCCGAGGGCTACGACCGCAAGGACATGAACCTCCCCGGCCGCCAGGACGACCTGGTCCGGGCCGTAGCCGCCGCCAACCCCGACACCGTGGTCGTCGTCAACTCCGGCTCCCCGGTCGAACTGCCCTGGCGTGACGACGTCGCCGCGATCCTGCTCAGCTGGTTCCCCGGCCAGGAGGGCGGCGCCGCCCTCGCCGACGTCCTCACCGGCGCCCACGAGCCCGGCGGCCGCCTGCCCACCACCTGGGGCTCCCTGGACGCCGCCCCGGTCACCCGGGTGATCCCCGTCGACGGCGAACTCCCGTACACCGAGGACGTCTTCATCGGCTACCGAGCCTGGGCGAAGGAGGGCCGCACTCCCTCGTACCCCTTCGGCCACGGCCTCGGCTACACCGACTGGACCTACGAGTCCGTCGAGGTCGAGGGCGCCACGGTCCGCGTCCGCCTCCGCAACTCCGGCGAGCGCGCAGGACGCGAGGTCGTCCAGGTCTACCTCGCGCCGGCCGAGCCCGGCGGCCGCCCGGAGCGCCAACTGGCGGGCTTCGCCGGCGTCGAGGCCGCCCCCGGTGAGAGCGTCGAGGCGACCGTCGAGATCCCGCGCCGCGCCTTCGAACGCTGGACCGAGGAGGAGGGCGCGGAGGGCTCGTGGTCGTTTGTGAAGGGTTCGTACGAGATCCAGATCGGCCGCTCGATCACGGACCGTCGACTCACCGCCACGATTAACGTCTGATCCGGGACAGACCTCCCCACAGACCAGCCCCGGTCCGGGACCTGACACCCGGACCGGGGCTTGTACATGCTCAGCGGTGCGAGCGGTGCTAGCGCGTGGAGAAGGCGTAGACCGTCTCCGAGCGGAACACCTCGCCCGGCCGCAGCACCGTGCTCGGGAACTCCGGCCGGTTCGGGGAGTCGGGGAAGTGCTGCGTCTCCAGCGCGACGCCGTCGCAGGGCGCGAAGGGCTCGGCCAGGTGGTCGGCGGTGTACAGCTGGAGGCCGGGCTCGGTGGTCGAGACGGTCAGCACCCGCCCGGAGGAGGGATCGTGCAGCTCGGCGACCTCGACGGCGGTGTCCGTCACCCCCTTGTCGAGCACGAAGTTGTGGTCGTAACCCGACCCCACCTTCCGGCCCTCCCGGAAGTCGAAACGCCCACCGCTCACGTCCTGAAGGACCCCGGTCGGGATCAGGTCGGCGTCGACCGGGGTGAACCGGGAGGCCGCGATCCGCAGTTCATGACCGCCCGCGTTCCCGGAGCCGGCCAGGTTGAAGTAGCTGTGGTTGGTCAGCGCCACCACCGTCGGCGCGTCCGTCACCGCCTCGTACGCGATCCGCAGCGCGCCCTCGGCGTCCAGCGTGTACGTCGCCGAGACCTCCAGGGCGCCGGGGAAGCCCTCCTCGCCGTGCGGACTGACCCGGGAGAGCCGGACGCCGTGCTCCACCGGCGCCACGTCCCACACCCGCTTGTCGAAGCCGCGCTCGCCGCCGTGCAGGGAGTTCGGCGCGTTGTTGGGCGCCAGCGCGTACGTCACCCCGTCCAGCGGGAAGCGGCCGCCGGCGATCCGGTTCGCGTACCGGCCGATCAGCGCGCCGAAGTAGGGCCCGGTGTGGGTGAGATAGCCGTCCAGGTCGGCGAACCCCAGCACCACGTTCCCGGCGTGCCCGTCCCGGTCGGGAACCTCGACGGACTGCACGATCCCGCCGTACGACAGCACACCGATCCGCACGCCGGCCCGCTCCAGGGTCCAGCGGTGGACCGGGGTGCCGTCGGAAAGTGTGCCGAAGAGTTCGTTCATGTTGAAAACTCTAGGTCACGTCCCTGTGGCCGTGACCTTCCGGTAGGCGATCTCCGCGAGCCTGGCCTGCCCGTTCACACTCGGATGGAACCAGTCCCAGTGGCTCAGCTGGTCCGTGCCGAACCGGAACTCGTACACCGCGCCCCCGTCGAACCGGCACCGCTCGTCCTTGGCACAGACCTCCTCCAGCACCTCGTTGTACGCCTCCACCCGCTTCTGCACGGTGTCGCGCCGCTCCGTCGCCGCCGCGTCCAGGGCGTCCGCGTCACCCAGCATCGACGGGCATATCCCGAGCTTCCACACCTGCTTGCCCATCGGGTTGGTGCGCCCCTCGGACCACAGCCGCTTCAGGTTCGGCACGCTCGCCACGTACACCTGCGCCTTCGGCGCCGCGTCCCGCAGGGTGCGCAGCGCGTCCTCGAACTGCGTCCGGAAGTCGGCCACCGAGGTCATCGCCGCGGTGGAGTCCCGGCAGGCGTCGTTGGCCCCCGCCATGACGGTCACCAGCCCGGGCCGCTTCGCCGCGGCCTGTGCCATCTGCCCGGCGAGATCGGCCATCCGCGCCCCGCTGACCGCGTAGTTCCAGCTGCTGGAGGCCGCCTTCGCCGTCCCCAGCAGCCGTACGGCGAGACTGTCCACCTCCGCGCTGCTGCCGGTCGCCCAGGAGGCCTCCGGGCAGTCCTGGAGGACGGAACAGGCGTCGAAGGCGCGGGTGATGGAGTCGCCCACGGCGGCGAGGGAGGCCGGACTGGAGTCCCAGACCGGTGCGGTCGGGCTCGGCTTCGTTCTCTGCGCCGCGGTGCCGGAGTCGGACGGCCCCGACTCGTTGCCACCGACGGCGTCACAGCCGGCGGCGCCCAGCACGGTCGCCGTCACGACGGCGAGAACGGCGCGCGAACGCTGCCTTCGCTTCCGCATCCCCTGGTGATCCCCTCGGTCGACATGCCATCCCCTGCGAACTTCGTCCCCCTCCATGACAACGCACGGGAGTTCCCGAACCTCCGGCATGCAACGGCTCACACCCGTACTAGCGTCCTGCCGGGTGAATGGCGGGCGTTTCGGGGCACCGGGACCGACGGTACGTCACACTCCTTGCGCCGCCGCACGGTAGCCTCGCCATCAACGTGGCTGCCGCCACCACCGTTCCGCCCATTCGCACAATGGTCCCGCTCTGCCCGGAGGTCCCGGTGACGACACGTGGAGTTCTGTACGTGCACTCGGCGCCGCGCGCGCTGTGCCCGCACGTCGAGTGGGCCGTCGCCGGGGTGCTCGGCACGCGCGTCAACCTCGACTGGATCCGGCAGCCCGCGGCCCCCGGCACCTGGCGCTCGGAGTTCTCCTGGAAGGGCGAGGTGGGCACGGCGTCCAAGCTGGCCTCCGCGCTGCGCGGCTGGCACCTGCTCCGCTTCGAGGTGACGGCCGAGCCCTGCCCCACCGCCGAGGGCGAGCGCTACAGCTGCACCCCCGACCTCGGCATCTTCCACGCGGTGACAGGCATCCACGGCGACATCCTGATCCCCGAGGACCGCCTCAGAGCGGCACTGGTGCGGTCGCAGGACGGCGAGACCAACCTGGAGTCGGAGATCGCCAAACTCCTGGGCAAGCCGTGGGACGACGAGTTGGAGCCGTTCAGATACGCGGGCGAGGGCGCGCCGGTGCGCTGGCTTCACCAGGTCGTGTAAGAGGGCCTCAGGGGCAACGGCCTCAGGGGCGCGGGGAACTGCGCGACCAGCCACGACGCAGCCGCATGACGAAAACGGCCCGACCTCCCCACGGAGACCGGGCCACTTTTCAGCTGAACGGCGACTGTCAGACCGTACGGAACGCCAGCACCACGTTGTGCCCACCGAACCCGAACGAGTCGTTCAGCGCGGCGATCCGGCCCTCCACGGGCAGCTTGCGCGCCTCGCCGCGGACCACGTCGGCATTCGCCTCCGCCTCCGGGTCGAGGTTCTCCACGTTGATGGTCGGCGGAGCGATCCGGTTGTACAGCGCGAGGACCGTCGCGACGGACTCCACACCACCGGCGCCACCCAGCAGGTGACCGGTCATCGACTTCGTACCGGAGACGGCCATGTGGTCGGCATCGTCACCGAACACCTTGCGCAGCGCCTTCAGTTCCGCCACGTCACCGGCCGGCGTCGACGTCGCGTGCGCGTTGACGTGCACGATCTCCGCCGGGTTCAGGTCGGTGCTGTCGAGCAGGTTCTGCAGGGCCGCGGCGATGCCCCGGCCACCCGGCTCCGGCTGCACGATGTCGTGGCTGTCGGCGGAGACACCCTGGCCCACGGCCTCGGCGTAGACGCGCGCACCGCGCTTCGCCGCGTGCTCCGCGGACTCCAGGACGATCACGCCGGCACCCTCGCCGAGGACGAAGCCGTCGCGCGCGGTGTCGTAGGGACGCGAGGCGCCCTGCGGGTTCTCGTTGTTCTTGGACATCGCCATCATGTTGCCGAACGCGGCGATCGGCAGCGGGTGGATCGCCGCCTCCGTACCGCCCGCGATGACCACGTCGGCGCGGCCGGTGCGGATCATCTCGATGGCGTAGCCGATGGCCTCGGCGCCCGACGCGCAGGCGGAGACCGGGGTGTGCACACCGGCGCGCGCGCCGACGAGGAGACCCACGTTGGCGGACGGGCCGTTCGGCATGAGCATGGGGACGGTGTGCGGGGAGACGCGGCGGACGCCCTTCTCCTTCAGCACGTCGTACTGGTCGAGCAGCGTCGTCACACCACCGATGCCGGAGGCGATGACGGCGCCGAGGCGGTCGGGGTCGACGCTCTGGTCCTCACCGGCCTTGGCCTCGAAGCCCGCGTCCTTCCAGGCTTCCTGAGCCGCGACCAGCGCGAACTGCGCCGAGCGGTCCAGGCGGCGGGCCTGCGGCCGAGGGATGACCTCGGTCGGCTCCACGGCGACGGGCGCCGCGATGCGGACGGCCTGGTCGGCCGCCCACTCCTGCTCGAGGGGCTTCACACCGGACTTGCCGGCGATCAGACCCTCCCAGGTAGAGGCTGCGTCGCCACCCAGCGGTGTGGTTGCGCCGATACCGGTGACGACCACGGTGCGATTGGTCGGGCTCACGGGAAATCTTTCTCCAACGATTACGAGGATTCAGCGGCGCCACCGCCGGGTGGCGGCAGCCTGGCCCGAGATCAGGCCTGGTGCTTGAGGATGTAGTCGGTCGCGTCGCCGACGGTCTTGAGGTTCTTGACGTCCTCGTCCGGGATCTTGACGTCGAAGCGCTCTTCGGCGGCGACGACGACCTCGACCATGGACAGCGAGTCGACGTCCAGGTCGTCGGTGAAGGACTTGTCCAGCTGGACGTCCTCGACCGGGATGCCGGCGATCTCGTTGACGATGTCGGCGAGACCGGCGACGATCTCTTCCTGAGTGGCGGCCATGTGAGGCGCTCCTTCGTAGATATCCAGAGGGTGTGGCTGTTCACCGTGCCGGACCGGGTGATCCGGCACGGAGTGCCTAGGGGAGGGTAACGACAGTCGCGGCGTAGACGAGACCCGCCCCGAAGCCGATGACGAGCGCGGTGTCGCCGCTCTTCGCCTCGCCGGTCGCCAGGAGCCGCTCCATAGCGAGCGGGATCGAGGCGGCCGAGGTGTTGCCGGTGGTGCGAACGTCACGCGCGACCGTGACGGACTCCGGCAGCTTGAGTGTCTTCACCATCGAGTCGATGATCCGCTCGTTGGCCTGGTGGGGAATGAAGACGTCCAGGTCGGCCGCGGAGATGCCGGCGACATCCAGCGCCTCCTTGGCGACCTTCGCCATCTCGAAGACGGCCCAGCGGAACACCGCCTGGCCCTCCTGCGTGATGGCGGGGAACTTGTCCGTGGAACTGTCGTACTGGTCCCACGCCACGGTCTGCTTGATCGTCTCGGACTTGTCGCCCTCGGAACCCCACACGGTGGGGCCGATGTGCGGCTCCTCGGAGGGGCCGACCACGACCGCGCCCGCGCCGTCACCGAACAGGAAGGCCGTGGCACGGTCCTCCAGGTCGGTCAGGTCGGACAGCCGCTCGACACCGATGACGAGGACGTACTCCGCGGAGCCCTCGACGATCATGCCCTTGGCGAGGGTGAGGCCGTAGCCGAAGCCCGCGCAGCCGGCCGAGATATCGAAGGCGGCGGCCTTCGCGGTGCCCAGCTTGTCGGCGATCTCGGTCGCGACGGCCGGGGTCTGCTTGAAGTGCGAGACGGTCGAGACGATCACGCCGCCGATCTGCTCGGCGGAGATCCCGGCGTCGGCGATCGCCTTGCCGGACGCCTCGATCGACATCGCGGCGACGGTCTCCTCGTCGCTCGCCCAGTGCCGGGTCTCGATGCCGGAGCGCGAGCGGATCCACTCGTCGGACGAGTCGATCGTCTCGAGGATCACCTCGTTCGGCACGACCCTCGTCGGACGGTAGCCGCCGACACCGAGGATGCGCGCGTACGGGGCGCCCTTGCTGGGCTTGATCTTCGACATTGCTCTCGGGCTCCTTTTCAGGCGCTCTGCTCGGCGATGAGCTCGCGAGCGGCGTCGAGGTCGTCGGGGGACTTGAGCGCCAGCGTCTTCACGCCGGGTAGCGCGCGCTTGGCGAGACCGGTGAGCGTGCCGCCGGGGCACACCTCGATCAGCGCCGTGACACCGAGCTCCTTGAATGTCTCCATGCACAGGTCCCAGCGGACCGGGTTGGCGACCTGGCCGACCAGGCGCTCGAGCACCTCGGCGCCGGTGGCGACGGTCTGGCCGTCCTTGTTGGAGACGTAGGTGAGCGTCGGGTCGCCCGGTGTCAGATCGGCGGCGGCCTTAGCGAGCGCGTCGACGGCGGGGGCCATGTGGTGCGTGTGGAAGGCGCCGGCCACCTTCAGCGGGACGACCTTGCGGACGCCCTCGGGCTTGTCCTCGTTCAGCACGGCGAGCTGCTCCAGCGTGCCGGCGGCCACGATCTGGCCGGCCCCGTTGACGTTCGCCGGGGTCAGGCCGAGCTTCTCCAGGTGCGCGACGCTCACCTCGGGGTCGCCCCCGAGCAGCGCGGACATGCCGGTCGCGGTGATCGCGGCGGCCTCGGCCATGGCCAGACCGCGCTTGCGTACGAGGGTCAGCGCGGCGGTGTCGTCGAGGACACCGGCGAAGGCGGCGGCGGTGATCTCGCCGACGCTGTGGCCCGCGACGGCGCCCGGGGTGACGGCACCGAGTGCCGAGGCGGACAGGATTCCGGCGGCGACCAGCAGCGGCTGGGCCACCGAGGTGTCACGGATCTCGTCCGCGTCGGCCTGGGTCCCGAAGTGGGCGAGGTCCAGGCCGATGGCGTCCGACCACGCGGCGACGCGGTCGGCGGCACCGGGGAGTTCGAGCCAGGGGGTCAGGAAGCCGGGCGTCTGGGCGCCCTGGCCGGGAGCGACGAGTACGAGCACTCTCACACTCTCTCTTGAGGGCGGCCCAAGCCGCCCGTGGGGACAGGGACGAAGAACACGAGGGGGTTTTGTGGGCCCCCGACAAAAGCCTAGAGCTGGAGATCCCCGTCGACCAGACGTCCCAGGATGAGCGCGATACGCAGCGTGAACGCGGAACGTACATCGGAGGGTGACCAGCCGGTGACGTCAGTCACACGTCGAAGCCGGTAGCGCACGGTGTTGGGATGGACGAAGAGCATACGGGCGGCGCCTTCGAGACTGCTCGCCTGTTCCAGATAGACCGAGAGCGTCTCGAGGAGAGCTGAACCGGCTTCCTCCAGTGGTCTGTAGATCTCCTCCACCAGCTGCTCGCGCGCGCTCGGGTCACCCGCGATGGCGCGCTCCGGAAGCAGATCGTCCGCCAGTACCGGGCGCGGGGCGTCCTGCCAGGCGGAACAGGCTTTGAGCCCGGCCGCGGCGGCCTGCGCGGAGCGCGTGGCTGCCAGCAGATCGGGTACCACGGGCCCGGCGACCACGGGTCCCGCGGCATAGGGCCCGATCAGCGACTTGGCGACGGCGATCGGGTTGTCGCTGCCACCGGCGATGACGACGAGCCGGTCCCCGAGGACCCCGGTGAGCACCTGGAGCTTGGCGTGCCGGGCGGCCCGCCGGATCGCCTCGACGGTCAGCTCGGAGTCACCGTCGGGGGCGGTGCCGAGGACGACACACACATGCTCGGGGGAGTTCCAGCCGAGCGCGGCGGCCCGGCTGACGGCCCCCTCGTCGGCCTCGCCGCTGAGCACGGCGTTGACGACGAGGGACTCCAGGCGGGCGTCCCAGGCGCCGCGTGCCTCGGCGGCCTGGGCGTACACCTGGGCGGTGGCGAAGGCGATCTCGCGGGCGTAGACGAGCAGGGCCTCGCGCAGCACCGACTCGTCGCCGGGGGCGGCGACCTCGTCGATGGCGGACTCCATGACCTCGATGGTGGTGCGCACCATCTCCACGGTCTGGCGCAGGGTGATGGCGCGGGTCAGCTCGCGCGGCGCGGTCCCGAAGACATCGGTGGAGATCGCCTGCGGGGCGTCGGGATGCCGGAACCACTCGGTGAACGCGGCGATACCGGCCTGCGCGACCAGCCCGATCCAGGAACGGTTCTCCGGGGGCATGGCCCGGTACCACGACAGCGTCTCGTCCATCCGCGCGATCGCCTGCGCGGCCAGGGACCCCGACGACTTCTCCAGCCGCTTCAGGGTCGCCGGGTGGGGATGAGGTTCACGAGCGACGGCTTCGGTGTTGCTGGCTTCGGGTTCGGGCACGGGACAAGACTGCCTTATCCGGACGTGAGTGCGCTCCGCCGGGTACCGGGTCAGGGCTACGGTGGTGCCCGTGACGGACGTACGGCGCGCCGCTGGGCGCTATCCAGGGGGCGATCCGGCGGCCGGGATCGAGTCGCTGCACGCCTTCTCCTTCGGGCCGCACTACGACCCCGACAACCTCCGGTTCGGCGCGGTGATCGCCTGCAACGAGGAGCGGCTCGCCCCCGGCGCCGGCTTCGACGAGCATCCGCACAGCCACACCGAGATCGTGACGTGGGTGGTCGAGGGCGAGCTCACCCACCGGGACTCCACCGGGCACGAGACCGTCGTGCGCCCCGGCGACGTGCAGCGCCTCAGCTCGGCGGCGGGCGTCCGCCACGTGGAGCGCAACGACGGCGAGAAGCCCCTGACCTTCGTACAGATGTGGCTGGCGCCCCTGGATCCGGGCGGCGAACCGTCGTACGAGATCGTCCGCGGCATCGCCGACTCCACCCCGTACGCCGTCCCCGAGGCCGCCGCGATGCTGCATGTACGACGCCTCGGAGCGGGCGAGCGCACGGCGATGCCGGACGCCCGGTGGCTGTACGTCCACGTCGTGCACGGTGAAGTACGCCTGGACGGCGAGCAGTTGGCCGCGGGCGACGCGGCCCGCGTCACGGACGCCGAGGGGCTGGACGCGGTGGCGGTGACCCGGGCCGAGCTGCTGGTGTGGGAGATGTCCTAGAGCTCACCCAGCACCGCGTCCGTGAACACCGGCCACGCCTCGACCGCCCACGGTCCGAAGGCCCGGTCGGTCAGCGCCACGCAGGCCGCCCCCGCGGCCGGGTCGATCCACAGGAACGTGCCGGACTGGCCGAAGTGACCGAAGGTGCGGGGCGAGGACGAGGCGCCCGTCCAGTGCGGGGACTTGGCGGCGCGGATCTCGAAGCCGAGACCCCAGTCGTTGGGGTTCTGGTGGCCGTAGCCGGGAAGAACCCCCTTCGTCCCGGGGTACTGGACCGTCATCGCGTCCGCGACCGTGCGCGGGTCCAGCAGCCGCGGCGCCTGTACCTCCGCCGCGAACCGCAGCAGATCCTCGACCGTCGAGACGCCGTCCTTGGCCGGGGAGCCCTCCAGCGAGGTCGCCGTCATGCCCAGCGGCTCCAGCACCGCCTGCCGCAGATACTCGGCGAACGGGATGTCCGTGGCCTTCGCGATGTGGTCGCCCAGCTGCTCGAACCCGGCGTTGGAGTACAGCCGCCGCTCACCGGGCGGGGCCGTCACCCGGGGCTCGTCGAAGGCGAGCCCCGAGGTGTGCGCCAGCAGATGCCGCACCGTCGACCCCGCGGGACCGGCGGGCTCGTCGAGCTCGATCGCGCCCTCCTCGTAGGCGACGAGCGCCGCGTACGCCGCGAGCGGCTTGGTGACCGAGGCCAGCGGGAAGCGATGGCCGACCGGTCCGTGCGTACCGAGTACGGTTCCGTCCGCCCGTACGACGGCCACGGCGGCGGTCGGGACCGGCCAGTTCTCGATCAGGGTGAGGCTCTTCAGCGACATGCGCCGATGCTAACCACCGGGTCCTGTGGAATTCTTACCGGTTCCGCTTGCTTCGAGTGCACTCCAAGGTCATAGCGTTGAGGCCATGACGGTGATGGAGACCACCACGACGGGTACCAGGACCGACAGCTGCAGTGCCCCGCCGCACCCGCACCGGCGTCCCCTGGGCCAGGACAGCTACACGATCAGCGAGGTCGTCGCCTTTACCGGCCTGTCGGCGCACACGCTGCGCTGGTACGAGCGCATCGGCCTGATGCCGCACATCGACCGCTCCCACACCGGCCAGCGCCGCTACAGCAACCGCGACCTGGACTGGCTCGACTTCGTCGGCAAGCTCCGGCTCACCGGCATGCCGGTCGCCGACATGGTGCGGTACGCGGAACTGGTCCGCGAGGGCGACCACACCTTCGGCGAGCGCTTCGAACTCCTCGAGTCGACCCGCCGGGACGTACTGACCCGCATCGCGGAGCTCCAGGACACCCTCGCCGTGCTCGACCGGAAGATCAGTTTCTACGCCGAAGCCGGACAACCCCACGCCTACGAAACGGAGAAGGCCGGATGACCGACAGCAGGATCCCGACCGCACGACTGGGCACCGGCGGCCCCGAGGTGGGGGTACAGGGCCTGGGCTGCATGGGCATGAGCTTCGCCTACGGACCCGCCGACGCGGGGGAGTCCCGGGCGGCCCTGGAGCGCGCGCTGGAACTGGGCGTCACCTTGTACGACACGGCGGACGCCTACGGCGCGGGGGAGAACGAGAAGTTCCTCTCCCCCTTCTTCAAGGCCCACCGCGACGAGGTCGTGATCGCGACCAAGTTCGCCCTGTCGATCCCGCCGGACGACCCGACCCGGCGGATCATCCGCAACGACCCGCCCTACATCCGCCAGGCCGTCGAGGCGAGCCTGAAGCGGCTCGACGTCGACGAGATCGACCTCTACTACATGCACCGGCGCGATGTGAACGTGCCGATCGAGGAGAGCGTCGGCACCATGGCCGAGCTGGTCCGCGAGGGCAAGGTCAAGCACCTGGGGCTCAGCGAGGTCACGGGCGCCGAACTGCGGGCCGCCCAGGCCGTCCACCCCGTCGCCGCCGTGCAGTCGGAGTGGTCCCTGTTCAGCCGGGACATCGAGGAGGGCGTCGTACCGGCCGCCCGCGAGCTGGGCGTGGCCCTCGTCCCGTACTCCCCGCTGGGCCGCGGCTTCCTCACGGGCTCCTTCGCCAACGCCGAGCAGGACCTGACGGCCGACGACTTCCGCCGTCAGCAGCCCCGGTTCACGGGCGAGAACGCGGCCGCCAACGTGGCCCTGCTGGAACCGGTCCGCGCGGTGGCCGAGGCCCACGGCGTCTCCCTGGCACAGGTCGCGCTGGCCTGGGTGCAGCGGCAGGCGCGGGTGCACGGTCTGTCGGTGGTCCCGATCCCGGGCACGAGCAAGCCGGGCCGGGTGGCGGAGAACGTGGCCGCGACGCGGATCGAACTGACCGAGGAGCAGCTGGCCCTGCTGGAGCCGATCGCCGGGAAGGTGGCGGGCGACCGCTACGCGGACATGACGTTCACCTCCGCCGGGCGGGACTGACTCAGAGCTCCGCGAGCAGTTCCGCCTTCTTCACCGAGAACTCCTCGTCGGTGACCAGCCCAGCCTGGTGCAGTTCCCCCAGGTGACGGATGCGCTCGGCGATGTCGGCCGGATCGCGCCTCGGCGCACCGGCCGGCACCGCCGCGGTCGGCCCGCTCGCGCGGACGGCGGCCAGTACGGCGGCGGCGAACGGCAACGACTCGTGCACCGGCCCGTATCCGAGCCCGAACACGACGGCGGCGGGATCCTGGTCGGCCTGCGCGGGCGGGGTGTCCCCCTCGCGCCGCAGCAACCGCAGATGCCCCTCGAACACCTCCGGCGAACGCCACTCGACGCCACCGAGTTCGGTGACCGGGAAACTCTGGTCGCCGGCCTTCCACTTCGCCGACGAGGCGCCGGTCCAGAACCACCGGAAGCGCACGGTCTTCCCGTCGAAGGACGCCTTCCCGTCGTACGCCTTGAAGGACAGCGGCACCTCGGGCGCCGGCACCAGGAAGCGCTCGGCGGGCTCGTCGTCCTGTCTCACCAGGCCGCGCAGCTCGTCGGCGTAGTACTCGGCGAGCACCTCCCGCTCGGCGGGCAGCACCAGCCGGTAGGGATCGCACCCCTCCTTCAGCTGCCCCGCGGCCGCCTCCATCAGCGGATCGGCGCCGGGGCGGGGCTCGGCGCGCAGCACCACGGTGCCGCGCTTGCCGGGCGTCAGCGTCACACCGGCCAGCGCCGAGAGGGGGATCCGTCGCTCTCCCAGGGACTGGAAGAGCTTGGGTGTTCGAATCCCCCGTTCGTAACGGATGAGCACGGAGTCGGACTCGAACTCCCAGGCGGCATGAAATCCGGCCAGTACGTCACCCATGCGGCTCATCGTATGCGGCACGAGCTCCTCCGTCGCCTCCCCGCGAGACCGCAATTCCTGCGCCCTCTACGCGCGTCAGCCCGCCATGGTGCCGGACAAACCGGCGCGGCAGGCTTCGTCGTCCTTCGCACAGTGCACCGAGCGATACGCGCCGACGCCGATCTCGGCGAAGTTCAGCAGGCTCTCGGTGCCCGGCTCGAAATAGCCGCTGTGCCCCTTCGCGTCCGCCGCCGACAGCACCCGTGCCCCGAACGCGGAGGACACCGGGTCGGCTCCATGGCCCAGCCCGCCCAGTTCCAGGTACGGCACGTCCTGGATCCAGTCGTCGGCGTCCCGCATCGCCCACACCTGGGCCGTGGTGTGCAGCTGGGAGGCGTTGGCGACCCGCATCCCCGGACTGCCGGCCACCGCGATGTCGGCCACCCGCTCCGGCAGTTCGTGCGCGGCGACCCCGCACACCACCGAGCCGTAGCTGTGGCAGAACAGGGAGACGGTCGAGACGCCGGGCAGCGCGCGCACCAGCGCGTTCAGCCGGACGGCACCGCTCTCGGCGCGCATCGCGGTCGCCGAGTCGAGGCCGAGACCGCCGGGGGCGGTGTAGTCGGCCCAGGCGATGACGGCCGTACGCGTCGAGGGGCTCGCCGCCTTCTCCGCGGCGTACAGCGACTTGGCCATGCCGACCGGGGCCGAGTACTTGCGGTAGGTGCGCTGGAAGGTGAGCAGATCGGTGTCGACGCCGGGGACGACGATCGAGATCCGCTCGGCCTTGTTCAGGTTGCCGAAGACCTCGGCGACCCGCCCGGAGCCCTCCGGGTCGAAGGCGAGGATCTTGCGCTTGTCGCTCATCAGTGCTTCGAAGCGGTGCATACGGTGACCCGCCGCACGCTGACCGTCGGGCGAGAGCCGGCTGTCGTGCATGCGTTTCAGCTCGACCTTGCGGGCCTGTACGAGCGCGATGCGGTTGGCGCGGTAGCGCAGCTCGACGGGGGCGCCGTTCATGTTGCCGACCGCCAGGGGATAGCGGCGGGCGAGGGCACCGCGCTGTTGAGCGGTCAGCGAGGTGAAGAAGCGGGAGAGCGTGGCGGGGGCCGCGTCGGGGTCCGGCAGCCGCTGTCCCGCTATGCGGCCGTCCTCCCAGGCGCTCAGCGAGGTCTGGAGAGCGGTGGTGTTCTTCTGGTTGCGCAGGGCGGTCCAGCCGGTGGTCGCCAGCATCACGAACACCACGGCCAGCGCGAGCAGTGCGCGCCAGACGTTCAGTTGGGGAGAGGTGTCGAAGGAAGTCACTGAAAGGACACACTAGGAGAACGAGAGGGTCTCGCGTTAACCGAGTGACGGAGGTCACGTTTCGGTTCACCGTGACGATGACCTCAGTTTGTTCGCCAGTTCTCCGTCAATGCCGGACCCACCTGTTCGAGATACGAAACCGTGAGCGTCCGCATCGCGTCCAGACTGAAGTCCGCGTCCAGGTTCCACTGCCGTTCCGTCACCCGCATCACCCCGCTGAAGACGGCCACCGCGAGCCGCGGCCGCGGATCGGCGTCCACGTCGAGCCCCTCCCGCTCGGCGATCACCCGCGCCAGCGTCTCCTCGACCTCCATGGACCGGCGCAGATGCGCGGCCAGCAGCACCGGCGTCGACTCCACCACCCGGTACATCCGCAGATACAGCTCGACCGGTACGACGGACTCGATCACGTCGTTGAGCGTGTCCCAGCCCTCCAGGACCGCCTGCCGCAAGGCCTCCAGCGGTGCCTCGTGCGCCGGGCGCCCGCGCACCGCCTCGACGAAGTGCGCCACCGTCATCGCCTCCACGGCGAGGGCGGCCTCCTCCTTGTTCGCGAAGTAACGGAAGAAGGTGCGCTGCGAGACCTCGACGGCTTCGGCGATGTCGTCGACGGTCGTCCCCTCGTACCCCCGGGTCGTGAACAGCTCGAGGGCGGCTCGAAGCAGCGCCTCGCGGGTGCGCTGTTTCTTGCGTTCGCGCAGGTTCTCCATGCTGTGTCAGTTACCGACTTATGAATTGGATTGTCAACTGTCAGAGGCTGTCACTAGCCTCGACGTATGACTAGTCAGACCACGCTCGACAAGACGGGGCCGGGGGACGGCAGGCCGGCCGCCCCGTCGGACGGAGCCCTTGCCTCGGGGCTGCGCGGCCACCCCTGGCTCACCCTCATCACCGTCGCCGTAGGCGTCATGATGGTCGCCCTCGACGGCACCATCGTCGCCATCGCCAACCCGGCCATCCAGCAGGACCTCGGCGCCACCTTCGCCGAGGTGCAGTGGATCACCAACGGCTACTTCCTCGCCCTCGCGGTCGCCCTGATCACCGCGGGCAAGCTCGGTGACCGCTTCGGCCACCGCCAGACCTTCCTGATAGGCGTGGTCGGATTCGCGGCCGCCTCCGGTGCGATCGGCCTCTCCCACAGCATCGGGTTCGTCGTGACCTTCCGCGTCCTGCAAGGTCTGTTCGGCGCCCTGCTGATGCCGGCCGCGCTCGGCCTGCTGCGTGCGACCTTCCCGGCCGAGAAGCTCAACATGGCCATCGGTATCTGGGGCATGGTCATCGGCGCCTCCACCGCGGGCGGCCCGATCCTCGGCGGTGTCCTGGTCGAGCACGTCAACTGGCAGTCGGTGTTCTTCATCAACGTCCCGGTAGGTGTCCTGGCCCTGGTCCTCGGCATCCTGATCCTCCTGGACCACCGCGCCGAGAACGCCCCGCGCTCCTTCGACCTGCCGGGCATCGCCCTGCTGTCGGGCGCGATGTTCTGCCTGGTCTGGGCCCTGATCAAGGCTCCGGAGTGGGGCTGGGGCGCCGGACAGACGTGGACCTTCATCGCCGCGTCGCTCCTGGGCTTCGGGCTCTTCGCCTTCTGGGAGACCAAGGTCGCCGAGCCGCTCATCCCGCTGGGCCTGTTCCGCTCGGTCGCGCTGTCCGCCGGTGTGGTCCTGATGGTCCTGATGGCCATCGCGTTCATGGGCGGCCTGTTCTTCGTGACGTTCTACCTCCAGAACGTGCACGGCATGAGCCCGATCGACGCCGGCCTGCACCTTCTCCCGCTCACCGGCATGATGATCGTCGGCTCCCCGCTCGCGGGCGTGATGATCACCAAGCTGGGCCCGCGCATCCCGCTGGCCGGCGGCATGGCGGCCACCGCCATCGCCATGTACGGCATGTCGACGCTCGAGACCGACACCGGCAGCGCCGTGATGTCCCTCTGGTTCGCCCTGCTGGGCCTGGGCCTCGCCCCGGTCATGGTCGGCGCCACCGAGGTCATCGTGGGCAACGCGCCGCTGGAGCTCTCCGGTGTCGCCGGCGGTCTCCAGCAGGCCGCGATGCAGATCGGCGGCAGCCTCGGCACCGCCGTCCTGGGTGCCGTGATGGCCTCCAAGGTCGACAGCGACCTCGCCGGCAACTGGAAGGACGCGGGCCTGCCGCCGCTCACCGCGGCCCAGGAGGCCCAGGCCTCCGAGGCCGTCCAGGTCGGGGTGCCGCCGATCGCCAAGGGCACCCCGGAGGCCATCGCCGCGAAGATCACGGACGTCGCCCACGACACCTTCATCTCCGGCATGAGCCTCGCGTCCCTGGTCGCCGCCGCGGTCGCGGCCGTCGCCGTCCTCGTCGCCCTGCTCACCAAGCGCGGCGCGAACGCGGAGGCGGGCGCGGGAGTGGGTCACATCTGACCGACAGGCCCGTGGGCCACGGGCCACAACTGACGGGATTTCAGGCGACTTCCCCTATCAGGGTGAAGAGGCTAAAGATTCCTCGCCCCCGGTACGCGCCGCAGGTCACAGTTAGTCAAGCCCTCCGCACGGCAGTGCATATGCCGCGGAGAGTGGACCGGTGCTGCGGCGCGCTGCCGGAGGGGGGCGGCGCGCCGCAAGGCCGGAGGATTGAAGACCGCACCGGGGGTACTCGCCCCCTCGACCCCAAACTGCCTAGGGGTCAGGGGAGTTGTTGATGATGGCGGGCTTCGGACACGGCACGCGCAGGCACCCTCGCTCACGTGGCCGGACGTGGTCACGGACCGGGCCGGATCGCGCGACGCTGGGAATCGTCGGAGTCATCTGCGCGGTCGCGGGATTCTTCGTACTGGGGATCGTCCTCGGCCCCGTGGCGATCATCGCCGGCTGGCTCGCGATGGGCCGCAGCTGGACAGGCTCCCGCCCGGTGACGGCCCTGGTCGCCGTCGTACTGGGCGCCATAGACACGCTCCTGGCCGTCATCTGGCTGGCCGGAGCGGCGTCCCCCGGGACCGGGATTCTCTGAGCCGGGGGGAGTGAGGGGAGGGCCCCCGGTGGATGGGCCGGGGGCCCCACCTCAGTGTCTGACCGACCGCTGTTCCTGGAGCGCCGTCACCTGGGCCCGCAGCGCCTTGACCTCCTCGGTCAGCGCCACGATCGCCTCCGTCTGGCGCCGCTCCTCCACGTCGTCCTTCTCGAACCGGGCGATGAACCACGCCGCGATGTTCGCGGTGACGACACCGAGCAGCGCGATGCCGGACAGCATCAGCCCCACCGCGATGATCCGGCCCAGTCCGGTGGTCGGCGCGTGGTCCCCGTACCCCACGGTCGTCATCGTCGTGAACGACCACCACACCGCGTCACCCAGTGTGCGGATGTTCCCGTTCGGGGAGCCCCGCTCCGCCGAGAGCACCGCCAGCGAGCCGAACATCAGCAGCCCGACCACGGCCCCCGCGACATAGGTGGTCAGCCGGATCTGCGAGGCCATCCGGGCCCGCCGCTGCACCAGCAGCAGCGTGGCGACGACCCGCAGCAGCCGCAGCGGCTGGAGCAGCGGCAGCAGCACCGCGCACAGGTCCAGCCAGTGTCTGCGCACAAACCGCCGCCGGTCCCGCGAGAGCGCCAGCCGCACCACGTAGTCGACGGCGAACGCGCCCCACACCGTCCACTCGACCGCCGTGCAGACGGTGGTGAGCGACCGGCCGGCCGCCTCGTCCACGATCGGCACGGCATAGGCGACCGCGAACAGCACCGCGAGCGCCATCAGAGGCCGCTGGGTCAGGTGTTCCCAACGGACCTGCGCCGATTGTTCCTTCATGGACGCATCGTAAAGAAGTAGTAAGGGCGGTGGGACCACAGGTCCCACCGCCCTTCACACACGCGGAGCGCTACGCGTCGCCGCCCGCCGCTCCCGGGTCGGCCGCCGACACGTCGAGCAGCTGGTACCGGTCGATCGCCTGCTTCAGCACGGACCGGTCGACCTTGCCCTCCCTGGCCAGCTCGGTCAGCACGCCCACCACGATCGACTGCGCGTCGATGTGGAAGAAGCGGCGCGCCGCACCCCGGGTGTCGGCGAAGCCGAACCCGTCGGCGCCCAGCGACTGGTAGGTGCCCGGCACCCAGCGCGCGATCTGGTCCGGCACCGAACGCATCCAGTCGGACACGGCGACGAACGGACCCTGCGCACCGGACAGCTTCCGCGTCACGTACGGCACCCGCTGCTCCTCCTCCGGGTGCAGCAGGTTGTGCCGCTCGACGTCGACCGCGTCGCGCCGCAGCTCGTTCCAGGAGGTCGCCGACCAGACGTCCGCCTTGACGTTCCACTCCTCGGCGAGGATCTTCTGCGCCTCCACAGCCCACGGCACGGCGACACCCGAGGCGATGATCTGCGCCGGGATCGATCCCGAAGTGCCCTCGCTGAAGCGGTGGATGCCCTTGAGGATGCCCTCGACGTCCACGTTCTCAGGCTCGGCCGGGTGCTGGATCGGCTCGTTGTAGACGGTGAGGTAGTAGAAGACGTCCTCGGCGTCCGGGCCGTACATCCGGCGCAGACCGTCCTGCACGATGTGCGCGATCTCGAACCCGTAGGCCGGGTCGTAGGCGACACAGCCCGGGTTGGTCGAGGCCAGCAGCTGCGAGTGGCCGTCGGCGTGCTGGAGCCCCTCACCGGTAAGCGTCGTACGTCCGGCGGTCGCACCCAGTACGAAACCGCGCGCCAGCTGGTCGGACATCTGCCAGAACTGGTCGCCGGTGCGCTGGAAACCGAACATCGAGTAGAAGACGTAGACCGGGATGAGCGGCTCGCCATGGGTGGCGTACGCCGAACCCGCCGCGATCAGCGAGGCCGTGCAGCCCGCCTCCGAGATGCCGTCGTGCAGCATCTGGCCCGTCGGCGACTCCTTGTACGCGAGCAGCAGTTCACGGTCGACCGACTCGTACTGCTGGCCCAGCGGGTTGTAGATCTTCGCGCTCGGGAAGAACGAGTCCATGCCGAACGTGCGGTACTCGTCCGGCGCGATCAGCACGAACCGCTTGCCGATCTCCTTGTCCCGCATGAGGTCCTTGAGCAGTCGTACGAAGGCCATGGTGGTGGCGATCGACTGCTGACCGGAGCCCTTCTTCACGGTCGCGTACGTCTTGTCGTCCGGCAGCGCGAGTGGCTCGGCGCGCACGACACGGGTCGGGACATAACCGCCGAGCGAGCTGCGGCGGTCGTGCATGTACTGGATCTCCTCCGAGTCCCGGCCCGGGTGGTAGTACGGCGGCGCGCCGGACTCCAGCTCCTGGTCGGTGATCGGGATGTGCAGCCGGTCGCGGAAGCCCTTGAGGTCGTCGACCGTCAGCTTCTTCATCTGGTGCGTGGCGTTGCGGCCCTCGAAGTTGGGACCCAGCGTCCAGCCCTTGACGGTCTTGGCGAGGATGACCGTGGGCTGGCCCTTGTGCGCCTTGGCCGCCGAGAACGCCGCGAAGATCTTCTTGTGGTCGTGACCGCCACGGCCCAGGTGCAGGATCTGGTCGTCGGTCATGTTCTCGACCATCGCGCGCAGCCGCTGGTCGTCACCGAAGAAGTGGTCGCGGATGTACGCCCCGGTCTCGGTGGCGTACGTCTGGTACTGGCCGTCCGGCGTGGTGTTCATCCGGTTGACCAGCAGACCGTCGCGGTCCTGGGCCAGCAGCGGGTCCCAGGAGCGGTCCCAGACCAGCTTGACGACGTTCCAGCCGGCGCCGCGGAAGACCGACTCCAGCTCCTGGATGACCTTGCCGTTGCCGCGCACCGGTCCGTCGAGGCGCTGGAGGTTGCAGTTGACGACGAAGGTCAGGTTGTCCAGGCCCTCACGGGCGGCGATGGTCAGCTGGCCGAGCGACTCCGGCTCGTCCATCTCGCCGTCGCCGAGGAAGGCCCACACATGCGACTTGGAGGTGTCGGCGATCCCGCGCGCGTGCATGTAGCGGTTCATCCGCGCCTGGTAGATGGCGCCGATCGGGCCGAGGCCCATGGAGACGGTCGGGAACTCCCAGAAGTCCGGCATCAGACGCGGGTGCGGGTAGCTGGACAGCCCGTACGGCGCCTTCGACTTCTCCTGGCGGAACGAGTCGAGGTTCTGCTCGCTCAGGCGGTCCAGCAGGTACGCGCGTGCGTAGATGCCGGGGGAGGCGTGGCCCTGGAAGAAGACCTGGTCACCGCCGTCGCCCTCGTCCTTGCCGCGGAAGAAGTGGTTGAAGCCCACGTCGTACAGCGAGGCCGAGGAGGCGAAGGTGGCGATGTGGCCGCCGACGCCGATGCCGGGCCGCTGGGCACGGGAGACCATGACAGCGGCGTTCCAGCGGGTCGCGTTCAGGATCTTGCGCTCGATCTCCTCGTTGCCGGGGAAGAACGGCTCGTCCTTGGTGGCGATCGTGTTGACGTAGTCCGTGCTGCGCATCTCGGGCACGGCCACGCGCTTCTCGCGGGCCCGCTCGATCAGCCGCAGCATCAGGTAACGGGCCCGCTCGCGGCCCCGCTCGTCGACGGCGGCGTCGAGGGAGTCGAGCCACTCCTGGGTTTCCTCGGGATCGAAGTCAGGAACCTGACTCGGAAGGCCGCCAATGATGATCGGATTGCGATCGGATCCGGAAGCCACGCTGTTCCTTCGCTGTCAGAGGGCTGTTTTCCATGGGTATACGGGATGCCTGCACCGCTCCCCATCGTGTACCTCGGAAAAGCAAACGTCATCTCTACCGAGTGGTAACCAAGGCCCTTGACGGCCGCATCGAGCCTCTTCGGGGTTCCCAAAGCCACAAAGGGGGCAGAAGGGTGTGGTGTAGGTCACTTATGGCGGCAATCGTGTGCCTGGAGTTGCGGTGACACGGCCAGGAACGTCACCGTTTCGGCGGTCTGAACGGCCGGGTACTTGCGCGATCCGTCCCGCCCGTGTGGACTACGGCCAATGCTTCGCGCACGCGCGTGGCTGAGTTATTCCCAAAACATGATCAGGAGGCAACCCGTGAGCGCGACCGCGGACCACGCGGAGGAGCGGACGAACCCTGCCGCAAGGCTGGGGTTCCAGCCCGAGCAGGTGGTCCAGGAGATCGGCTACGACGAAGACGTCGACCAGGAGCTCCGCGAGGCCATTGAGGAAGTCATCGGCAGCGAGCTGATGGACGAGGAGTACGACGACGTCGCCGACGCCGTGGTGCTGTGGTTCCGCGATGACGACGGCGACCTCACCGACGTACTGGTGGACGCCACCACGTACATCGAGGAGGGCGGCTCGATCCTGTTGCTGACGCCGAAGACCGGCCGCGACGGCTACGTCGAGCCCAGCGACATCTCCGAAGCCGCGACGACGGCGGGGCTCTCGGCCTCCAAGAGCGTCAGCGTCGGCAAGGACTGGAGCGGCAGCCGGCTCGTGACGCCGAAGGCAGCCAAGTCCAAGCGGTGACCCTCCGCTGAGCAGTACCGGACGGGCCGGGCACCGGATGTGCTCGGCCCGTCCGTCAGTCTGTCGTGATCGCTGCGTAGGGTGTTCTCACCCGAACAGTCCCACCCGAGAGGGATTCACGACGATGGCGATCCAGGTCGGCGAAAAGGCCCCCGACTTCGAGCTCAAGGACAACCACGGCAGGGCCGTGAAGCTGTCGGACTTCCGCGGCAGCAAGAACGTCGTCCTGCTCTTCTACCCCTTCGCCTTCACCGGGGTGTGCACCGGCGAGCTCTGCGAGCTGCGCGACAACCTGCCGCAGTTCTCCGACCGCGACACCCAGCTGCTCGCCGTCTCCAACGACTCCATCCACACCCTGCGCGTCTTCGCCGAGCAGGAGGGCCTGGAGTACCCGCTGCTGAGCGACTTCTGGCCGCACGGCGAGGTCTCCCGCGCCTACGGCGTCTTCGCCGAGGACAAGGGCTGCGCGGTGCGCGGCACCTTCGTCATCGACAAGGAGGGCGTGGTCCGCTGGACCGTCGTCAACGCCCTGCCGGACGCCCGTGACCTGAACGAGTACGTGAAGGCACTCGACAGCATCTGAGTCGGGACACCCTGTGATTGTTAGGTTCCAAGCCCTGCGTAGGGCGGGAACCCGTCACTAGGATCGACTCGTTGATCCGGTATCAAACGCATGGCGGGGCTCCCCGCCCCTGGACACCAATGGAGGACTCGTGGGAGTCAGCCTCAGCAAGGGCGGCAACGTATCGCTGACCAAGGAGGCCCCTGGCCTGACCGCGGTCATCATCGGTCTGGGCTGGGACGTCCGCACCACGACCGGCACCGACTTCGACCTGGACGCCAGCGCACTGCTGCTGGACGGCTCGGGCAAGGTGAGCAGCGACGCGAACTTCGTCTTCTTCAACAACCTCAAGAGCCCCGACGGCTCGGTCGAGCACACCGGCGACAACATCACCGGTGAGGGCGAGGGCGACGACGAGCAGATCAAGGTCAACCTCGCGGGCGTCCCGGCCGAGATCGAGAAGATCGTCTTCCCGGTCTCGATCTACGACGCCGAGAACCGCCAGCAGTCCTTCGGCCAGGTCCGCAACGCGTTCATCCGCGTCGTGAACCAGGCCGGCGAGGCGGAGATCGCGCGCTACGACCTCTCCGAGGACGCCTCCACCGAGACCGCGATGGTCTTCGGCGAGCTGTACCGGCACGGCGCGGAGTGGAAGTTCCGCGCCATCGGACAGGGCTACGCCTCGGGCCTGCGCGGCATCGCGCAGGACTTCGGCGTCAACGTCTGAGCCGTCCGTCAGGCGTCAGCCAGACGTGAGCCACCCGTCCGGCGCCGCACGGTTTACGTGCGGCGCCGGACGCGCAGGACCACCAGAGAAACAGCAGCACACGGGGAGGGACCAGCATCATGGGCGTCACGCTCGCCAAGGGAGGCAATGTCTCCCTGTCCAAGGCCGCGCCGAACCTCACGCAGGTGATGGTCGGTCTGGGCTGGGACGCACGCTCCACCACCGGAGCCCCGTTCGACCTCGATGCCAGCGCACTGATGTGCAAGGACGGACGGGTCATGGGGGACGAGTGGTTCGTCTTCTACAACCAGCTCAAGAGCCCGGACGGCTCGGTGGAGCACACCGGCGACAACCTCACCGGTGAGGGCGACGGCGACGACGAGTCGCTCCTGATCGACCTCTCCAAGGTGCCGGCCCAGTGCGACAAGATCGTCTTTCCGGTCTCGATCCACGACGCCGACAACCGGGGCCAGACCTTCGGCCAGGTCAGCAACGCCTTCATCCGCGTGGTGAACCAGGCCGACGGCCAGGAACTCGCCCGCTACGACCTCAGCGAGGACGCCTCCACCGAGACGGCGATGATCTTCGGCGAGGTCTACCGCTACCAGAGCGAATGGAAGTTCCGAGCCGTCGGGCAGGGGTACGCGTCCGGGCTGCGGGGCATCGCCCTGGACTTCGGGGTCAACGTCTCGTAACGCGATATGAGCAAAAGCCGGGGCCCGGTGGGGTACGGAGGGGGGCCGACTAGACTCCGCTTCAAAGTTCGGTAAAGAGCCGAGTAGGGCAGCGGGGGAGACCCGTACATACAGGATTGGGTAGCCAGTGGTTCTGAAAACCTTCGGCTGGTCGTTCGCGGTCACCGCGCTCGGCCTCGTAGCGGCGGTCTTCTACGGGGGGTGGACCGGGTTCGGCATCGTGGCGATCCTCTCCATCCTCGAGATCTCGCTGTCCTTCGACAACGCGGTGGTCAACGCCGGAATCCTGAAGAAGATGAATGCCTTCTGGCAGAAGATCTTCCTCACCATCGGTGTGCTCATCGCCGTGTTCGGCATGCGGCTGGTGTTCCCGGTCGTGATCGTGGCCGTCACCGCCCAGATGGGGCCGATCGAGGCGGTCGACCTCGCCCTCAACGACAAGGACCAGTACCAGCAGCTGGTCACCGACGCCCACCCGGCGATCGCCGCGTTCGGTGGCATGTTCCTGCTGATGATCTTCCTGGACTTCATCTTCGAGGACCGGGACATCAAGTGGCTCGCGTGGCTGGAGCGCCCGCTCGCCAAGCTCGGCAAGGTCGACATGCTGTCGGTCTGCATCGCGCTCATCGTCCTGCTCATCACCTCGATGACCTTCGCGACCCACGCCCACCAGCACGGCGGCGCGCATGTCGACAAGGCAGAGACGGTTCTCCTCTCCGGTATCGCGGGTCTGATCACCTACATGATCGTCGGCGGTCTCTCCGGCTACTTCGAGGACAAGCTCGAAGAGGACGAGGAACGTGAGCACGAGGAGGAGGAAGAGGCCGCACGCACCGGCAAGCCACGCTCGGCCGTCGCCCTCGCCGGCAAGGCGGCGTTCTTCATGTTCCTCTACCTCGAGGTCCTGGACGCGTCCTTCTCCTTCGACGGTGTGATCGGTGCCTTCGCCGTCACCAACGACATCGTGCTGATGGCGCTGGGCCTGGGCATCGGCGCCATGTACGTCCGTTCGCTGACCGTGTACCTGGTCCGCCAGGGCACCCTCGACGACTACGTCTACCTGGAGCACGGCGCGCACTACGCGATCGGTGCGCTGGCCGTCATCCTCATGATCACCATCCAGTACCAGATCCACGAGGTCATCACCGGTCTCGTCGGTGTCGTCCTGATCGGCTGGTCCTTCTGGTCCTCGGTGCGCCGCAACAAGGCCCTCGCGGAAGCAGAGGGAAAAGCGGCGGGCTCGGACGACAAGGCTGAGGTCTCCGTCTAGGACCTCGTGTCTCGGCCGGGTGTGACAACGCTCCGGGTGAGGAACGCTCTGAGCGGGGCGGCGTCGACTCCTCGACGCCGCCCCGCCGGTCTTCGACCGGACATCGTGTGGCACACCTGAGTGAACGTGGGGGCGGGAACATGGGCTTCTTGGACGGACTGTGGCCTGGACGCGCGGCCGAGTTCGACTCGGGCAACGCGGCGACCAACTCGATCGTGCTGACCAAACGGCACGACCGGGTCTCCCTCAAGGAGCAGGGCGCCGAGACGGGCAACCTGCGCATCAACCTGGCCTGGCGGATGCGGACGTCCGACATCGGCGGCTCCCAGCGGGAGAGCCTCTTCCGGCATCCCTTCCGGGCGCTCAAGCCGCCGGAGGTCATGGGACACAGCCAGAGCATGGTCAACGTCGACCTCGACCTGGGATGCCTGTACGAGCTGGCCGACGGCACCAAGGGCGTCGTACAGCCGCTCGGCGGCTTCTTCGGGGACGTCAACGCGGCGCCGTACGTGAAGCTGAGCGGCGACGACCGGTTCGGCTCGGCGTCGGGCGAGACGATCTACGTCAACCTCGACCACAAGGACGCCATCAAGCGGATCCTGGTGTTCGTCTACATCTACGACCAGACCCCGGCCTTCGACCGCACCCACGCGATCGTGACCCTGTACCCGAGCAACGGGCCCCGGATCGAGATAGGCCTCGACGAACGTCATCAGCAGGCCCGGTCCTGCGCCGTGGTGATGATCGAGAACGTCAAGGGCGAGATCGTCGTCCGACGCGAGGTGAAGTTCGTCTACGGGTTCCAGGCCGAGCTGGACCGGCTGTACGGGTGGGGTTTGCAGTGGGGGCGGGGCTACAAGACCAAGGCGGACCGCTGACGGCCCGTGGCCCCAGGGCGGCCCCTACGGCCGGATGAACTGGGGTCCCTGAGGCGGCAGCCGGAAGTCCGGGTCCGGGGCGGACGCCGTCGCCGGCTGCGGATAGCCGTAGCCCGACCGGTCCCCCGCGGTCGCCGGGACCGGGGGCGCGGTCTGCGGGTAGCCGTAACCGGGCCGGCTGGTCGGCTGCGGGTAGCCGTAGGCCGGCTGGGTCGGCGGGGGCGCCTGGGTCGTAGGGGGCGTCTGGGGGTAGCCGTAGGACGGCTGGGACGGGACCGCGGTCGGCTGCTCGGGCGGGAGGGGCTGGGAGGCCTCGGGGACCGGCGTGGGCTCCTCCACCGCCTCCGACTCGTCCACCATGATCCCGTAGTCGCTGGCCAGGCCCTGGAGGCCGTTCGAATAGCCCTCGCCCAGGGCGCGGAACTTCCAGCCCTCCCCGCGGCGGTACAGCTCCCCGCAGATCAGCGCGGTCTCCCGGCCGGTCTCGGGCTTGACGTCGAAGTAGGCCAGCGGCTCACCGTCGGCGACCGCCGCGTCGTACAGCAGGATGCGCAGGCCCTGTACGCGGTCGAAGGTGACGTCCTCCGCCGATGCGACCAGAAGAATCTGACCGATCTCGGACTCGACACCGGAGAGATCTGTCTGGATCGTGTCGGTGAGACCCTCGGCGACACGCTTCTGGCCGAGGCGCCAGACCTTCCCGGAGGGGTGCCGGGGCTGGTTGTAGAAGACGAAGTCCTCGTCGGAGCGCACGCGACCGCCGGGGCCGAGGAGCAGCGCCGAGGCGTCGACGACCGGGACCCCCTGCCCGGGCGTCCAGCGCACCACGGCGCGCACCGTGGTGACTTCGAGCGGGACGTTCGACCCCTTCAGCATGGCGTGCGTCATACGGTCATCCTGCCCTCTCGGTCGCGGTCACGACAACGCGGGGTGCGGCTTCCGCGGGTCGGATCCGACCCGGCTGTGCTCGGCCGCGTTACCTGGAATTCATGCCCGATGGGAACCCCTGACATGGGTTTGTACGTACTATTACCGGCCACCTGTGAATGGTTCACAGGAGGCCCAGCCGCCACGGGGGAGTCATATGCGTCATTTCGGGCACATCGCCCCTGAGGTGCGTCAGCGCCTCTTCCACCAGGAGCCGTGCGAGTTCACCACGGACTCCCCGGCCCGGCTGCTCTCCGCGGCCCTGGGCGCCACCCTGTACAGCCCGGCCACCCGGCCGCGGCTCGCCGACGACATCCTGAAACAGGTCGGGCGTGGCGTGGTCTCGATGGTGCTGTGCCTGGAGGACTCGATCGGCGACGAGGACGTCGTGGACGCCGAGGAGAACCTCGTACGACAGTTCACGGAGCTCGCCGAGCGGGCGGGTGCCGATCTGCCGCTGCTCTTCATCCGGGTCCGCCATCCCGAGCAGATCCCCGACCTCGTCCAGCGGCTCGGCCCCGCGGTCCGGCTGCTGTCCGGATTCGTGCTTCCGAAGTTCACCGAGGAACGCGGCATCCCCTTCCTGGAGGCCCTGTCCGGCGCCGAGGCGGCGAGCGGACGGCGGCTCTTCGCCATGCCGGTCCTGGAGTCCCCGGACCTCATGTACCGCGAGTCCCGCGTCGAGACCCTCGAGGGCATCGCCCGCGCGGTCGACAAGTACCGCGACCGGGTCCTGGCGCTCCGCCTCGGCGTGACCGACTTCTGCTCCTCCTACGGCCTGCGCCGGGCCCCCGACATGACCGCCTGGGACGTCCAGATCGTCGCCTCCGTGATCGCCGACGTGGTGAACATGCTGGGCCGCGCCGACGGCACCGGCTTCACGGTCACCGGACCGGTCTGGGAGTACTTCCGCGTCCAGGAGCGCATGTTCAAGCCACAGCTGCGCCGCAGCCCCTTCCTGGAGGGCCAGGCCGAGGAACTGCGCGAGGCGCTCATCGAGCACGCCATGGACGGGCTGCTCCGCGAGATCGCCCTCGACCAGGCCAACGGTCTGATGGGTAAGACTTGTATTCACCCTTCGCACGTGCTGCCCGTGCACGCACTGTCGGTGGTCAGTCACGAAGAGTTCAGTGACGCGGCGGACATCCTGCGCCCGGAGCGCGGCGGCGGGGGTGTGCTGCGCTCGCAGTACACGAACAAGATGAACGAGGTGAAGCCGCACCGGGCCTGGGCCGAGCGCACCATGCTCCGCGCCGAGGTGTTCGGGGTGGCCAACGAGGACATCGGCTTCGTGGAGCTGCTGGCCGCCGGAATCCCGGACTGAGCCGGGTCGACACAAGGGACGCATGAACAACGCAGTGAACAACGGGGTGCCGGACGCGACGTGGTCCGGAACCTGGGTCGCCGAGCGGCTCGGGGTCGAACTCCTGGGCGACGACAAGCTGACGGACCTGCTGGGCCTCGCCCTGCGCCGCAACCCCAAGCGGGCCCACCTGCTGGTCTCCAACGTGCTCGGCAAGCACGTCCCGCAGTCACCCTCCGTGGTCTACGGCTCGGGCTTCGCCCTCGGCCGCCGGGTCCGCGACCTGCTGGGCACCGAGGAGTCCGCCCGCGCGGTCGTCCTCGGCTACGCGGAGACGGCGACCGGCCTCGGCCACTCGGTCGCCGACGGCATCGGCCTCGCCCCCTACCTCCACTCCACCCGCCGCCCGGTCCCCGGCGTCGCCCCGGCAGGCGGCTTCGAGGAGTCCCACAGCCACGCCACCTCCCACCTGCTCCTCCCGGAGGACCCGGCCCTCCTGGTCGGCGACGGCCCCCTGGTCCTCGTGGACGACGAGTTCTCCACGGGCAACACGGTCCTGAACACGATCAGGGACCTCCACGACCGGTACCCGAGGAGCCGGTACGTGGTAGTGGCCCTGGTCGACATGCGCTCGGACGCGGACGCGGGCCGCCTGGAGGCCTTCGCGCGGGAGATAGGCGCGAGGGTGGATCTGGTGGCGGCGGCTACGGGCACCGTAAGGCTGCCAGAGGGGGTGCTGGAGAAGGGCCAGGACTTGGTGGCGAGGTTCGAGTCCAACGCCCTAGGGGCGCGGGGCTGTGTTGAATCTGCGGCTACCGCCGCGCGGGCGCGACCAGCCCCCACGGACCCGCAGCCGACACACAACCGAGTCGACCTCCACTGGCCCCACGGCCTCCCCGACGGCGGCCGCCACGGCTTCACCCCCACACACCGAATACGCCTCGACGCCGCCCTCCCCGAAATGGCCGCCCGCCTCGCCGAATCCCTCGGAGAGAACCCCCACCGCGTCCACATCCTCGGCTTCGAAGAGCTGATGTACGCCCCCCTCCGCCTCGCCCGCGAGCTGGAGCAGGTCACGGACGCCGCAGTCACCTACTCCACGACCACCCGCTCCCCGGTGCTGGCCGTCGACGACCCCGGTTACGCCATCCGCACCCGCCTCACCTTCCCGGCCCACGACACCCCGGCCGACGGCCCCGGCGACCGCTACGCCTACAACATCGCCGGCGCCGGCTTCGACGCCATCGTCGCCGTGGTCGACTCCACCGCCGACACCCCCGAACTCCACGCCCCCGACGGCCTCCTGGCGCAGCTCGCCGAACACACCCCGCACGTCCTCCTCGCGGTCGTCCCCAGCTACACCCCCGAGCCCCTGTACGTCCCCGAAAGGCCCTCGATGCTGCCCGAGCCCCTCCGCGGCCCCGCCTTCTCCTCGTACGCCCCGGAAGAGGTCGGCTGGCTGCTCCAGGACCTCTCGGACGTGACGCTGGAGGCACCGACCGAGGAGCGCGAGGAGGCCATCCAGAGCGGCGGCGCGCACTACGCGGAGTCGCTGCCGGTGGAGTACCAGCCGAGCGAGCAGTACCAGCGGCTCTTCCACGCGGCCCTGGACGGCGCGACAGCCCGGCTCGCGCAGGCAGTCGGCGCCGTGACCGAGATCGTGCTCGCCGAGCGCTCGCCCCGCCCGGTCCTGGTGTCCCTCGCCCGCGCCGGCACCCCCGTGGGCGTCCTGATGCGCCGCTGGGCCCAGTTCCGGCACGGCCTCGAACTGCCCCACTACGCCGTGTCGATCGTCCGCGGCCGCGGCATTGACGCCAACGCGCTGCGCTGGCTGGCCGCCCATCACGACCCGGCCGACGTGGTGTTCGTCGACGGCTGGACCGGCAAGGGCGCGATCACCCGCGAACTCGCGGACGCCGTCAAGGAGTTCGAGGCCTCCGACGGCATCACCGGCTTCGACCCGGAGATCGCGGTGCTCGCCGACCCGGGCTCGTGCGTGAAGACGTACGGCACCCGCGAGGACTTCCTCATCCCCTCCGCGTGCCTCAACTCCACAGTCTCCGGCCTGATTTCACGCACCGTCCTGCGCGCGGACCTCGTCGGCCCGAACGACTTCCACGGCGCGAAGTTCTACCGCGAACTCGCCGGCGCCGATGTCTCCGTGGACTTCCTCGACGCCGTCGCCGCCGCCTTCCCGGAGGTCGTGGAGTCGGTGGACGCGCAGGTCAAGGAGTTGCTGTCCGGCGACCGCGAGCCCACCTGGGAGGGCTGGGCGGCCGTCGAGCGGATCAGCGAGGAGTACGGCATCCACGACGTGAACCTCGTCAAGCCCGGCGTCGGCGAGACCACCCGGGTGCTGCTGCGCCGGGTGCCCTGGAAGATCCTGGCGCGGGCCGGCGCGGGCGCCGACCTGGACCACGTACGCCTGTTGGCCGAACAGAGAGGTGTCCCCGTGGAAGAGGTCGACGAACTCCCGTACACCTGCGTGGGGTTGATCCACCCCAAGTACACGCGGGGCGCGACGGGCGCCGACGGCAAGGCGGTGAACGTCTGATGCAGGTACTGGTGGCGAGCGACCTGGACCGTACCCTCATCTACTCCGCGGCGGCCCTCGCGCTGACCATGCCGGACGCGCGGGCGCCCCGGCTGCTCTGCGTCGAGGTGCACGAGAGCAGACCGCTGTCGTACATGACCGAGACGGCCGCCGGACTGCTGGCCGACCTCGGTGACGCGGCGGTGTTCGTACCGACGACCACGCGGACCCGCAAGCAGTACCAGCGGATCAACCTGCCGGGCCCCGCCCCGAAGTACGCGATCTGCGCCAACGGCGGGCATCTGCTGGTGGACGGTGTGACGGACGCCGACTGGCACGCGCGCGTGCAGGCGCGGCTGGCCGACGAGTGCGCGCCCCTGGACGAGGTCCGCGAGCACCTGCTGCGGACCGCCGACCCGGTCTGGGTGCGCAAGCACCGTGTCGCCGAGGACCTCTTCGCCTACCTCGTCGTCGAGCGCGAACTGCTGCCGGAGGACTGGGTGAAGGAGCTCGCGGTGTGGGCGGAGAACCGCGGCTGGACGGTCTCGCTCCAGGGCCGCAAGATCTACGCCGTCCCGAAGCCGCTGACCAAGAGCGCCGCCATGCGCGAGGTCGCCCGCCGCACCGGCGCGGACCTGAACCTGGCGGCCGGCGACTCCCTCCTCGACGCCGACCTGCTGCTCGCCGCGGACCGGGGCTGGCGCCCGGGCCACGGCGAACTCGCCGACGAGGGCTTCACCGCCCCGGGCATCACCGCGCTGCCGGAGCGGGGCGTGCTGGCGGGGGAGCGGATCCTGCGGGAGTTCCTGCGCGCCACGCGCGGAACGCCGGCGGCTCCTACGAGTTGACGCGCACGTCCCGAGAGCGCCTGCGGCGGCCGGATCCCGGTCGCCGCAGCAGTCGTACGACGATGAACGCGACCAGCGCCAGCGCGGCCCCCGCGAGGACCACCTTCGAGTACGCGGAGACGATGTCGGTGACCTGGGTCCAGTTGTCGCCCAGCATGTAGCCCGCCATCACGAACACGGTGTTCCACAGCGCGCTGCCCAGCGTGGTCAGGCCGAGGAAGACGGGCAGCGGCATGCGTTCGACGCCGGCCGGTACCGAGATCAGGCTGCGGAAGATGGGGATCATGCGGCCGAAGAAGACCGCCTTGGTGCCGTGCCGCAGGAACCACGCCTCGGTCTTCTCGATGTCCGAGACCTTCACCAGCGGCAGCCGGGCCGCGATCGCGACCGTGCGGTCCCGGCCGAGCAGCGCGCCGACGCCGTACAGCGCGAGTGCGCCGATCACCGAACCGGCCGTCGTCCACAGCAGCGCTGCCAGCAGGTTCATCTGGCCGGTGCTGGCCGCGAACCCCGCGAGCGGCAGGATCACCTCGCTCGGCAGCGGAGGGAACAGGTTCTCCAGGGCGATGGCCAGCCCGGCGCCGGGCGCGCCGAGCGTGTCCATGAGTCCGTTGATCCACTGCGGTGCGGCTGTCATGCCGCCCACGGTAGAAAACCGCAGCTGAAGGATTCCTGAAGAAGGCAGCCGTCAGCCGCAGCAACCCCCGCCACAGCAGCCACCGCCACCGCCGCCTCCGCCGGAGCGGGGCGCCTGGGCAGGCGCGGACGCCGAGCCGCCGACGGCCACCGTCGACAGCAGCTTCACCGTGTCGTCGTGACCGGCCGGACAGTCGGCGGGGGCGGACGACTCGGCCATCGGACGACTCAGTTCGAAGGTGTCACCGCAGGTCCGGCACCGGTATTCGTAGCGAGGCATACGCACAGGTTAACCGCGCCTCAGTGGCCGGCGCCGCGCTCCTCCCGGATCTGCGAGACCACTCGCGCCACCGTCTGCCGTACCGCCTCCGTCTCGGTGAGGAAGTGCCAGTAGTCGGGGTGCCGGCCCTCCAGGGTGCCGATCGCGCGCTCCAGGCGGGCCACGGAGTCGTCCAGCGGACGTGCGTGGCGCGGGTCGGGGGTGTTCCGGCCGGTCATCGCGAGGCGCTGGGCGTCCCGGATGGCGAAGCGGGTGCGGTCGATCTCCTGCTGGGGGTCCTTCTGTACGGCGTTCAGGCGCCGCAGCCGGTCGCCGGCCGCCGAGACGGACTCGTCGGTGGTGTTCAGCAGGGCCCGTACGGTCGACAGCAGGGCGGTGGCGTCCGGCCAGCGCTGCTCGTCGCGCGCGGTGCGGGCCTCGGTGAGCTTGCGCTCGGCCTGGCGGACGTTCTCCGTGGCCTGGTCCGGGACCTGCTGGAGGTCCTGCCAGCAGGCGGCCGTGAAGCGGCGGCGCAGCTCGCTGAGGACCGGGTCGACCTGTCCGGCGCGGGTGGTCAGGGCCTGGGCGCGGGTGCGCAGGGAGACCAGCCGGTGGTCGATCTCGGCGGCCTTCTCGGGCAGCCGCTCGGACTCGACCCGGACCGCCTCGGCCTCTCTCGCGACGCGCTCGGCGCGCTCCAGGGTCTGCGGGACCCCGTGCTGCCCGGCGCCCTGGTTCAGCTTGGTCAGCTCGGGACCGAGGGCGGCGAGCCGGGCGGCGAGGTCGTCCGCCTTCAGCCCCGACTGCCGTACGGCGTCCAGGGCGTTGGAGGCGGCCAGCAGTCCCTGCCGGGCCCGCTCGACGGCCGGGGCGAGCCGGGCCAGCTGGGTCTCGGCCTTGCCGAGCAGCGGGCCGAGCCCGTCGCCGAACCGGTCCAGCTCCCGCTTGACGTTGGCCAGCTCGTCCTTGGCCTTCGTGAGCTCGGTCCGCGCGTGGACGGCGACCGACGCCTCCAGGTCGTCCCGGTCCAGGTCGTGCGCGTCGACGGCCTCGATGTAGCGGTGGCTGGCCTCGTCGATCCGTCTGCCGATCGCCTCGAAGTCGGCGACCGCGCGCCGGGCGGCGGGGGAGTCGTCGACCGCGATGATCGTCTCGATCGAGATCCGCAGATCGCGCTGGGCGGTGTCGAGCTCGTAGAACGCGGCCGCGGCGGCGTCCTTCGCGGCCTGCGCCTCGGCCCGCTGGCTCTCCGAGCGCCCCCCGAACCAGCGCCGGGTGCCGCCGCCGGCGAACGCGGCCGGCAGCGCCAGGGCGACGGCCAGTGGCAGTGCGACGAGGGTGAGCGTGTCGCGGAGCGCATCACGTGCGCGCGGCTTCGACGGCGAGTACGGCTGCGCTGGTGTCGCCGTCACATCCCTCTCCCGTGCTGTGTCCGTCCTGGCCCGGTGTCATTCTCCCACCGGTTAAGGACGAACACACGGGCCCGTTAGTTCGCGGTACGGACCGTGACTTTGCCGTCGCCGGTGCGGGCGGTGATGACATGGGAACTGGAGTCTGCCCGCGGCACCGACACATCCACCCCGCCGTCACCGGTCTCGGTCGTCACCCTGTACGTCGCCTCGGGGACCTCGACGGTCACGGACCCGTCGCCGCTCCTGGACTCCACCCGGTCCGGTACGGCGCCCAGTTGGAGGTGGACCGAGCCGTCGCCGGTCTCGGAGCGGACCTCGCGGGAGGTGACCTCGGCGCGCACGGACCCGTCGCCGGTCTTCAGGTCGAGCGGCCCGCTGGAGTCGGTGACATGCACGGAGCCGTCCCCGGTACGGATGCTCAGCGCGTCCTCGAAGCCACGCGCGCGTACGCTGCCGTCGCCGTCCTCGACCTTCACGGTGACACCGCGCGGGACCTCGATACGGTGCTTGGCCGCGCAGTCGGCGACGACGCCGGAGCACTGCATCCGCAGCTTCAGCGTGTCGTCCCGCATCGACCAGGTGACCTTCGGGTCCTTGCCCATCGCGACCGTGCCCTGGAACCAGCGGGTGACCTCGATCCGGCCCGTCTCGTGGTCGTCGGCGGCGACGATCTCCAGGGCGGAGTCGTCGGAGTCGATGGTGAGGGTCTTGCCCTGGAGCGCGAACGAACGCTGCTCCGGATCCTTGTCGTCCGCGGCCGAGGCCCCGCAGGCGCTGACGCCCGCGATGAGAGCGACGGCCCCGGCGGCAAGGGCGACGCGGGCGGTGACGGTACGGGCCATTGGGATCTCCCCCTGAGACAGACCGATGAGGCTCTTCGACCGTACGGAGCGGGGCGCCGCCGCGGGATCCGGGACGCTCCCGGATCCGGGGTGGGGAAAACCCCCGGATCGACCCTGAGATCCGGCCCTGTACGGCTTCCGCGATACGGGTTT
Source organism: Streptomyces sp. RG80 (assembly GCF_040446465.1). Lineage (NCBI taxonomy): Bacteria > Bacillati > Actinomycetota > Actinomycetes > Kitasatosporales > Streptomycetaceae > Streptomyces > Streptomyces sp. RG80. The sequence continues at coordinate 561,041 of NZ_JBEAAJ010000007.1, forward strand.
GCAGGACAGGGGCCCGGGCAATGTAGGCTGTCGACTCGTCCTGAGCGTGGCTGTTCGGGACCCGGGTGCGTAGCTCAGGGGTAGAGCGCCTGCCTTACAAGCAGGATGTCGGCGGTTCGAAACCGTCCGCGCCCACCATGTGCACGGCCCCTCGGAGGGATCTCCGGGGGGCCGTTTCCGTGCGCGGAATCCACTAGGAATCCACATCCACATCCACATCCACGTCCGCGTGCTTCAGCTGCATGCGGGCGTCCACGCGGTCCGTGCCGGTGACCTCCGCCCAGAAGCGGTGGCCGCTGACGAAGACGGCGAGTTCGTGCTCGCGCTGCCGGAGCTTCTCCACCTCGGCCTGTTCGTCGGCCGTCCAGCCGGGGGAGGCGGGGCGTTCCACCTTGCGCCAGCCTGCCGTGTCGCTGAATCCGTCCAGGGGCTCGACCGACCAGGGCAGCCGCTTGAGCAGGGCCGACAGCTCGGCCCGGACCTGATGCAGCTCCTCCTGACCGGCGAGGAGGTCACTCGGAAAGTCATAGGTCGTAGCCACGGCGCAATGCTACGCCTGTTCGATTTAGGGGTGCGAGTTTCTTGGGGTAGTTCGTGTGTTCGGGTGGAGGGGATCTGAGAAGATCACCGGAACCGTACGGACGCAGGGGTGGGGGACATGGTCAGTCTGATGCTGGTGGGCCTCGTGGCGCTCGCCGTCTTCGGGTGCGTGTGCGTGGTCTGGGCGGAACGCGGCGGACCCCCGTGGGTGCGTGTCGTGGCGACCGTGACGATCGGTCTGGGCAAGGTGGTCGGAAGCTCGGGCAAGAAGCGCGGAGGCTCGTCGGGCTCGTCCTCCGACGACGGCGACTAGGAACGCCTCCGGCGAACCCGGTACAGCAGGTGCAGCACCAGGTCGCCCCGCATCACGGGGAGAGCGTCCGTCGCCACGTCGTCCACGAGGCCGAGCGCGAGGCCCTGGCTGCCGACGCTGACCGTGCACCTGGGCGGCCCGGAGGGCGAGGAGCGGCTACTCGACCAGAGTTGGAGACACGTCGCACCCGAACCCGGCTGCATGTACCGGGTCGCTTCGGCCGAGACCGGGAAGGGCGTGGGGGCGGCGCGGGCTGTCGAGGGGCATCGGTTTCTGCATGCGTTTCCGAAGGTCGGGAACGTCGCTTCCAACGGGGTGTGCCGCCGGGCCGGGTTCCGGCTGCTCGGGGCCGTCGAGTTGGAGTACCCCGAGGGGAATCCGATCACGTCGAACGACTGGAGCGTGGACCTGGGGCCCGGCGGCTCGGGCTCGGCTCAGTGACCGGCGGCCCTCAACTCCCCGACCAGACGCGTCGCCACCGGTACCGGTACCCCGTGCCGGTCCGCCGCACGGAGCAACGCCCCGCCGATCGCGTCCAGTTCGAGGGGGCGGGCCGCCTCCGCGTCGCGCTGCATGGACGACTTGGTCTGCGGCGGGAACGCGTCGTAGCGGGTCAGTGCCTGGGCCGGGTCCGCCGGGCCGCCACAGGCGCGGCTGACCGCGGCCGTCTCCTCGACCAGGGCCGTCAACTCCTCACGGTGGCGCGTGCGGACATCGCCCAGCGGCAGCGCGTACCGGGTGGTGAGCAGCGCGAACGGGGCCAGGAACGACATCTTGGCCCACAGCGCCGCCGTCTCGTCCGGCAGGACGCGGGTGGTCGGGCCGACCGCGCCGAGCACCGCGGCCAGCGTGTCCAGGCGGTCTCGGGCCACCTTGTCGCCGGTCAGGTCGATCTCCGCGAACGGGCTGCCGTGCGTGATCTCCCCGGGTGCCGTCCGCGTCGACTCCACCCGGATCACCGCCGGGGCCACCACGTCCTCGCGGTAACGGGCCCGCAGGACCGCCGGGTGCTCCACGCCGTTCAGGAACGGCACCAGGAGCGCGTCGCCCAGCGCGGCCGGCGGGACACGGTCCAGCGCCGCGTCCAGCGCGGTGTGCTTGACGGCCACCAGACAGGCGTCCACCGGCACGCGCAGCACGGTGTCCGCCTCGACCTCGGCCGTGAAGTCGCCGAACAGGCCACTGCGGACCTCGATCCCGGAGGTCCGCAGGGTCGCGGCCGTCTCGTCCCCGGCCAGGCAGATCACCCGGTGCCCGGCCCGGGCCAGCAGTGCGGCGAGCAGGCCGCCGATGCCGCCCGGGCCCAGTACGGCCACGGTCAGCCTGTCGTCGTGCGTCAGTTTCTCGTCGTGCGTCATCACACGAAGTCCCTTCGTCGGTCGGCCCCTTGAACGGTGGCCGCCTCGGAAGAGATCATCGCAGACGTCACGGACTTCACAGCCGTACGGACTCCCCCGGCGCCAGAAGGTGCAGCCGGTCCGTCAGCCCGGCCTCCGCGAAGGCCTTCGTCAGCGTCGGACCGTCCTGCGTGAAGTGGCCCCAGTGCTCGAAGTGCAGCGGTACGACATGCCGGGCGCCCAGAATCGCCGCCGCCTCGGCCGCCTGCTCGCTGGTCAGGGTCAGCGTGGCGTCCGGTACGAGCGGAGTGCGCGCCGCCCCCGCGAACAGCACCGCCACATCGAAGGGGCCCTCGCGGTCGGCGATCTCCCGCACCCGGTCCAGCGAGGCGTTGTCGCCGCTGACGTACACCTTGGGCAGGCCCTCGCCGGACAGGACGAAGCCGGTGACCTCGCCGACGAGCGGTTCGGAGCCCTCGGGGCCGTGCAGCGCGGGCACCGCGGTGACGCGTACGCCGTCCACCTCGACGCTCTCCCAGGCGGGCAGGGCGCGGACGGGGGCGCCGAGGCGCTCGTGGGCGGCGGCCGTGGACAGGACGAGGGGGACACCGGCGAGGTAGGCGCGGCCCGCGGTGTCGAGGTTGTCGGGGTGCTGGTCGTGGGAGAGCAGTACGGCGTCCACCGGGCCGAGGTCGGCGGGGCCGGTCGCCGGGCCCGTCGTCTTCACCAGCGTGCGGGAGCCGATGGCGTACTCGCCGGGCGCGTCGAAGGTGGGGTCGGTGAGCAGACGCAGGCCCCCGAGCGTCAGTACGGCGGTCGGGCCGCCGAGGTAGGTGATCTCCACTGTCGTCATGGTCCGCACAATTGTGCGGACCCCCGGCGGTATTCCCGGTGGGAGTCCAGACTGGGGGTATGTGCCGCAGCATCAAGACCCTTCGCCCGCCCGTGTTGCCCGAGGAGGCGACACAGGACGAGATCCGCGCCGCCGCCCTCCAGTACGTACGGAAGGTGTCCGGCTTCCGGGCGCCCGCCGCCCACAACAAAGAGGCCTTCGACCGGGCCGTGGACGCGGTCGCCGAGGCCACCGCTGAACTGCTGGACCGACTGGAGGTCCGGGGCGCCGCGCAGAAGGCCGGCTAGCCGCCGCTCACGCGGGCTGGCGCCGCATCACGTACGCCGCCCCGGCCCCGGCGCCGAACAGCGCCAGCACGGACACGCCGGTCGCCAGCCACGTCGTACCCAGCCACTGGGCGCCGTAGTAGCCGAGGGCGACGCTGTACACCGCCCAGGTCAGGCCCGCCAGGGCGGACCAGGGGAGGAACTCGCGGACGCGGCGGTGGGCCGCGCCGGCGACGAAGGAGACGACCGAGCGGCCGGCCGGGGCGAAGCGGGCGAGGACCACCAGGGGACCGCCGCCGCGAGCCAGGGCCGAGCCGAGACGTTCCTGCGCGGAGGTGAGACGACGGGAGCGGGCGATCGCCCGGTCCAGCCGGGCGCCGCCACGCCGGGCCAGCCGGTACGCCACCAGATCGCCCAGCACCGAGGCCGTCGCGGCGATCAGCGTGAGCATCAGAAGGTCGGGGACCTCGCCGGGCACCTTGCCGGTCGCCGCACCGGTGCCCGCCGCCGCGGCCGTGGCGGCCGTGATGACGAGGACGCCGCTCGGCAGGACCGGCACGAACACGTCGAGCAGCACCGACGCGGCCACCAACGCGTAGATGATTCCTGGGCTGCCGGTCAGCAGGCCCACACTCCCGAGACTCTCGAACACCGTCACTCCCCGTTTTCCCCCGTAACAGCCCTACAGCGTACGCCCGGGGTGTGACAGTGGGTTCATGGGGGGCGCGTGTGTTCGGCACAGCATGTTCACCCGGCCGACACGTCCTGAGCGCGATCCGCGCCTCGGATCGTCCGTGGGACAAGGCGGCGCCCGTTCCCGCGTGAGCCGCGCGGGAACGGGCGCCGTCGGGTGCGGGGTGGTTCAGACGGTCACGGGTGCCTGGTCGGAGGCCGGTCGCGTAGCGGCGCTCGAGCGCTTCTCGAGCAGGCGATCGAGCCCGAAGGCGCCGGAGCCGGTGAAGACCAGCAGCAGGAAGGCCCAGCAGAACATCGCCGCGCCCTCGCCGCTGTTCTCGATCGGCCACAGGCCGCCCGGCTGGTGGACCTTGAAGTACGCGTAGGCCATCGCGCCCGAGGCGATGAACGCGGCGATCCGCGTGCCCAGGCCGATCAGCACGAGCGAGCCGCCGACCAGTTCGATCACCGCCGCGTACCAGCCGGGCCAGGTGCCCAGCTCGACGGTGCCGCCCTTGCCGTCCGCGCCGCCGAGCACACCGAAGAGCGCGACGGCGCCGTGGCAGGTGAAGAGCAGTCCGACGACGATACGGAAGAGGCCGAGGACGTACGGCTGGGCGCTGTTGAGGCGTCCGGTCATGTGGGGGGTACTCCTACGGTCGGGGCCGGTCCGTGGAGTGGACCGGTCGGGGGACAGAACCGTTCGAGCGCTCCACGTTAGGCAGACCTAATCAATGCTTGCAAGTTCAACATTTGGCCATGGCTTTGCCTCCACTTGGGCCTCTGTTCCCGCTGTAGTCGCACGTAGAGCCGCTCTCGCCACCGCGTCGGCGTCCGAAAGCGTGACCGAATCCACACCAGGCCGCGCGCCCGCGGCGGTCACCCAGTGGACCCCCTCCGTCGGCACCCCGAACGCGAACCGCCTTGCGTGTGCCCGACCTTGACGGTCTATCAGGTGATAAGGGCGGGCTGTCACGTCCAGTCCGCCCGTTTCGTGACCGTCGACGGCGTGTGGCCGACACTGCCCGCTCCTCAGCAGCCGGGCGAGGAGCTCGTCTGCGGTGTGCCGCAGATCCGGTTCCGGGAGCCGGGCCTCTATGAGCGTCGTCACGCGGACGCCGGAGCCGGGCACCTCCGGGGAGTGCGCCACCCAGGCCCCGTCCGCCGCCCGGACCTCCAGGCGCGGCCCGATCACCTCGACCACGCCCGCCTCCATCAGCGCCACCAGCTCCTCGATCCGGCGCCGGGGCGGTCCTATGGAGAGGAAGGCGTTGAGCGGGGTGTACCAGCGGTCCAGATGGTCCCGGCGCGAGGCCCCGGCGACACCGCCGTGATCGACGATCAGCCGGAGCTCGTTGCGCAGGTCGCGCAGTACGTCGAGGGCCGCCTTGAGCGGGCCGGCCACGTTGCCGAGGGCGGCCTGCGCGGCGTCCTCGCGCAACAGCGCCAGCAGCCAGTCGCGCCACCGGCCGGGATCGGCGAACCCGCGCCCCGCGTACGGGCGGGCGATCCGGTCCCAGCTCCAGCGGTCGGCGCCCGGGACCCCGAACTCGTCGAGGACCAACGCCTCTTGAGGGTCTCCGTGGGGGACGGCGAGAAACCGCTCCCTGAACCCGGACTGCCTGAACCCGGATTTCCCGAACTCGGGCTTTCTGAACGCGGACTTACCGAACTCAAGCTCCCCGACGAGCAGTTCGTAGTAGACCGTCTCCACCTCCTTCGCCACCAGCGGCCATATCTCGGCGAGGAAGTCGGGCGCCTCGCCCGAGTCGGCGCGCTTGCGGAAGCCCGAGACGACCTCCGGCGTAAGGACGCGAGGGATGTGACGGCCGTACGCCCCCTTCGCGTTGTCGCCGCGCGCCTGGTAGGGGACGCCGCGCCGGGACCCTGCGTACAGCCGGGGCTCGCGGCCGGAGGGGACGTACCGCAGTCCGTGTGGATCGGATACGAAACGGCCGCCGCGCCCGGTCGTCAACAGGGCCGTGTGGTCGAAGAAGTTGAGCCCCAGCCCGCGCAACAGCACCGGTTCGCCCGGGGATACGGCGGAGAGGTCGACGTCGGCCGGGTTGGCGGGCGGGATGTGCAGCAGGCCCTGGGCGTCGGCGTACGCGGAGTCCGTCCGCAGCGCCGCGTCCGGGACGGTCGGCAGATGGCCCTGGGCGAGCACGACGGCGGACAGGCCGGTCAGTTCACGGCCGTCGTCGAGGGCGAGGGTCTGCCGGCCGTCGGGGGCGTCGTCGAGCCGGGTCGCGCGGGCGGTGTGCGTCCGTATCCGAACTCCGGGCGGCGCCTCGCGCACCGTACGGGCGAACACCCACTCCAGGTAGCGGCCGTAGTGGGCGCGGGTCGGATACTCGTCCGGGCCCAGCGCGCCGTCCGCCCACTCGTGCAGGCTGGGTCCGGGGCGGATCGGGCCGGAGCAGTCCACGCTGTCGTCGGTGAACAGGGTCACCTGACAGGCCACGGTGTTCATCAGGAGGCCCGCCGGCTGCGCGGTGCGCCAGACGCGGCCCGCTCCCGGTGGTGCCGGGTCGACCATGTGAACGGTGAGCCGGGCGCCGGGCGGAAGCAGTTCCGGGGCGGAGGCGCAGAGGCGTTCCAGCACGCTGGTGCCGCGTGGCCCGGCGCCGACCACGGCGACGGAGAGGGGCGGGCAGGTCGTGGTCGGTGGGGGCAAGAGCGGGACTCCCGGGCGTGGGGGCGCAAGGCAGCGGACCGCCCGTGCGGAAGCGGACGGTCCGCCTCATCATGCCGTCGGCCGCCACGGAAGCCAACGGCGGTCCCGCTCACCCCAGCAACCGCCGGACGTCACACGCAAATCACCGGCATCGTCAGGCGTTACCGGTGGCGATGCCGAGCCGCTGAGCCTCACTTGTGCACAGGAGGCCGGTCACTTCTCGCTCAGGACCGACTCGGCCACCACCGTCAGCCGCGCCTTCCCGCCCCGTACGGCCCGCGCCTGCTCCATGCGCAGTCGGGCCGAACGCCCCCGCAGCGTCAGGGTCATGAGCTGGTTGCCGAACCAGGGCCCGCCCGTCCGCCGCCAGTCCACCGACGGCTGCGGACAGGCGCCGTGCCCGGCGAACCGGCGCCCGAGGAAACGGCCCACCGCGCTCCAGCCGAAGCGGAACCCGAGCCGTATCGACAGCGGGATGGAGTTGTGGACGGGGGAACAGGTCAGCTGCACCACACGGGCGTCCGGCCCGGCCCCCGCCGGCCAGCTCGGCTCGGCGACGTACGCGTGATGGACGTCCCCCGACAGCACACACACCGTCGCCGGCGCGCCCGGCCCGGACCCCGCCTCCGCGATGAGGGCGGCCAGCGCGTCGAAGGACGCCGGGAAGGCCGCCCAGTGCTCCAGGTCCGCCCGCCGCCGCAGCTTCTCCCCGAACCGCGCCCAGCGCGGCCCGCGTTCACCCCGGCACAGCGCCGCGTTCCACGCCTCGGCGTCATGCACCAGATGCGGCAGCAGCCAGGGCAGCGACGTCCCGAGGAGGAGATGGTCGTACGCCCGCTCCCCGTCCAGCACCTGCGCGCGCAACCACTCGGCCTCACCCGGGTCGAGCATCGACCGGTTCGCCTCGTCGAGGACCCGGGCCGCCCGTGAGTCGACCATCAGCAGCCGTACCCGCCCGAAGTCCCGCCGGTAACTCCAGCGCACCGAGGCCGGATCGGTGTCGGCCTTGCAGGCGAAGGCACGCAACTCGTCGGTGCCGTCCGGGGCTTCGCGTACGGCGGCGTAGAGCGGGTCGGAGTCGAGCTCCGCCGGGGACAGGTTCCCGAGGTGCTGGTGCACCCAGTACGACATCAGCCCGCTCAGCAGCCGCTCGCGCCACCACGGCGTGGCCCGCATGTCCTCGACCCAGGAGGCGGAAGTGTTCCAGTCGTCTATGACGTCGTGGTCGTCGAAGATCATGCAGCTGGGCACGGTCGAGAGCAGCCAGCGGATCTCGGGGTCGAGCCAGGACTCGTAGTAGAGGTGGGTGTACTCCTCGTAGTCCGCGACCTCGCTGCCCGGCGGATCGCTCAGATCCCGGCGCGCGGCGAGCCAGCGCCGGGTCGCCGGGGAGGTCTCGTCGGCGTACACCTGATCGCCCAACAGGACCAGCACATCGGGCCGTTCACCGTCCGGGTCGGCCGCGATCCGGGCCGCCAGGGTGTCCAGGGCGTCGGCTCCGACCGGGTCCGGCTCGCCGTGCGGCGGAGCGGCCCAGCGGCAGGAGCCGAAGGCGACCCGGACGGTGTCGCCCTCGGCGGGGGTGCGGATCGCCGGGTCCGGGAAGGGGGAGTCGGGCAGCGGCCAGACGCGTACGCCGTCCAGCAGGACCTCGTACGGGGTCGAGCTCCCCGGTGTCAGGCCCGTGACCTGGACCAGGGCGTAGTGGTGCCCCGAGACCTGAAAGGTACGGGCCGAGCCGCCCGCCCCACCCGCACAGCGCACCTCGGCGGTGCACGGACGGCTCGCCTCGACCCATACGGTCGCGGTCGAGCCGTCGGCGTACCTCAGCAGCGGTCCCAGCCGCAGTCCGGCCACGATCACCCTCCTCCGTCGCCCCGTACGGTACGGAACGACGGAGGCCGGTGGGGAGGGTCCGGCGCCGAATCGTCAGCAGGCGGACAGATAGCTGGTGAGCGCGCTCTTCTCCGCGGAGTCCACGGACAGGTCGTAGTAGTACTTCACCTGGACCCAGGCGCGGACGTAGGTGCAGCGGTACGCGGTCCGCGACGGCATCCAGGTGGCGGGGTCCTGGTCGCCCTTGGCCTGGTTGACGTTGTCCGTGACGGCGATGAGCTGCGGGCGGGTCAGGTCGTTGGCGAAGGCCTGGCGCTGGGCGGTGGTCCAGCTGTCGGCGCCGGAGTCCCAGGCCTCGGCGAGCGGGACCAGGTGGTCGATGTCGAGGTCGGAGGCGGCGGTCCAGGTGGCGCCGTCGTACACGGAGTACCAGCTGCCGCTGGTCGCGGCACAGGCGGAGTCCTGGACGACGTTCGTGCCGTCGCGCTTGAGGACGACCTCGCGGGTGTTGCAGGTGCCGGACTGGGTGATCCAGTGCGGGAAGAGGTCGCGGTCGTAGCCGGTGCGGTCCTCGGTGGCCACGGTGAGGGAGGCGAGGTAGGTGCGGGCGGTGGCGGCGCTGACCGGGGTGGGCAGGGCGGCGGAGGCGGTCGGACCGTTGAGGAGCCCGACCGAGGCTATGAGACCGGTGAGCGCGGCGAGTATGCTGAGCCGTCGACGCGCGTAGAACTTCGCCATGCGAACTCCCTTGAGGGGGTGGGGGTGTTGGAGCGCGAGCGATGGAATGCTCGCGCCGCCGTGTTGCGGGGAGGTGTGCGTTGGGTTAGAAGCTAGTGACGCGTACATGACACGACAAGGTTTACGGCGAAACGATCTCGTATGATGGTCGGAGTTGAAGGGGAGTAGCTCTTCGCCGGACCGTCGACATACTGCTCAGCTCGTCTGAGCCGGCGCCCGGAGGCAGGTCGCGTGCGACCGGCCAGCGAGACCTTCGGCCAGTGGTGCACAGGTATATCCGTGCGCTGCCGTGCCGAGGTGTCGTAGCGCAGCAAGACTCTCGGTGGGGCAGCCCTACCGATTGAGGAACCTTGATCAGCTTCACCGTGACAGCCGTGGTCTTCGGCGTCGTCTTCCTTGCCGAACTGCCGGACAAGACCGCGCTCGCCGGCCTCGTCCTCGGCACCCGCTACCGCGCCTCGTACGTCTTCGCGGGCGTCGCGGCCGCCTTCGCGCTCCATGTCGCGCTCGCCGTGGCGGCGGGCAGTGTCCTCACGCTCCTGCCGCAGCAGATCGTGCACGCGCTGACGGGCGTGCTCTTCCTGGGCGGCGCGGCGGTGCTGCTGCTGAAGAAGGACGAGGACGAGGAGGAGATCAGGCGTCCGGAGAACCAGTCGTTCTGGAAGGTCGCGGGCGCGGGCTTCATGTTGATCCTGGTCGCGGAGTTCGGCGATCTGACGCAGATCATGACGGCGAATCTGGCTGCCCGTTACGACGACCCGCTCTCCGTCGGCCTCGGCGCGGTGCTCGCGCTGTGGGCGGTGGCGGGGCTGGGCATCGTCGGTGGAAAGGCGCTGATGAAGCGGGTGCCGTTGCGATTGATCACGAAGGTGGCGGCGCTGCTGATGCTGGGGCTCGGGGTGTGGAGCCTGTGGGAGGCGGTCGCCGGGTGAGCTGAACGGCCGGTGAACAGTTCCCTGAGGTGCTGGCGCAAAGCGGTCCGGGTTTTGTACCGTAGAGAAACAAAGTGGCTCCCCGCCCGTTCTCCCTGACCGGCGGGCGGGGGCCGCCTTGTCCCTCCGGGTCACCCCCGGTTCTCCCTCGTCCTGGAGCTGCCGATGACGGCCACCGCCGTACCGACCGTGCTGACCGCCCGTGCCCTCCTGCTCGACATGGACGGCACCCTCGTGAACTCCGATGCCGTCGTCGAGCGTTGCTGGCGGCGGTGGTCCGAGCGGCACGGTCTCGACGGCGACGAGGTCATGAAGGTCGTCCATGGGCGGCAGGGGTACGCGTCGATGGCGGTGCTGCTGCCGGAGCGGCCGATGGAGCAGAACCACGCGGACAACGCGCGGATGCTCGCCGAGGAGACCGCGGACATGGACGGCGTGCTGCCGATACCGGGCGCGGCCGCCTTCCTTGCGTCCCTGTCGAGGGTGCCGCACGCCCTCGTCACCTCGGCCGACGTCGCCCTCTCCACGGCCCGTATGGCCGCGGCCGGCCTGCCCCTTCCGGACATCCGCGTCACCGCCGAGTCCGTGGGCGAGAGCAAGCCGCATCCGGAGGGCTTCCTCAAGGGCGCCGCGGAGCTCGGTGTGGCGCCGGAGGACTGCATCGTCTTCGAGGACTCGGGGGCGGGGATCGCGGCGGGGCGGGCCGCGGGGATGCAGGTCGTGGGGGTCGGGGCGCGGGCGGACTTCCATGAACCGGATGTGGTGGTGCGGGACCTGACCCAGGTACGGGTGGAGCGAGCTGCGGATGGAACGGTCCGGGTGTACGTCGGCTGACGACCGGCCCAAGTGTTTTTCGCCCCCGCCGCCCCTACCCGTTCCCATCCCCCAGGGGCTGCCGCCCCTTCGACCCCGCCCCCAGGGGGCTCCGCCCCCTGGACCCCCAACGGCCCTGAAGGGGCCTTGTCCTCAAACGCCGGACGGGCTGAAAAACAAGACGCGGGTGGGTGGGGGATCGGGAGGGCAAACCTTCGTCCTCAAACGCCGGACGGGCTGAAAAACACGACACGGACCGGCATTGGGAAGTGCGGCCTCCTGCGGGTGGGTGGCGAGGCGCAGCCCTGCGTTGACGCTCTGTCCTCAGGCGGGACGCACTCGCACCGGCGCAACGGCGAGCAGGGGACGTACCGGGGGGTGTCCGCCCGCAGCGTCGGGCGTCCGACCGACAGCACAGCCCAGGCGAAACAGTGGCGCCCGACCGAGGACGGACACCCCCCGGTGCGGCACCGACTCACAACGCACCGTAGTGCGCGACGCGAACCCCCACGCACAGGCCACGGGCCGCCGCAGGCATCCACCCACTACGGTTCCTGTGTCTCCGACTCCAGGCGCTCCCGTGTCGCCAGGTCGTACACCCCGTGTTCGGACACCTGGACACCCCGGGCCCACTGGTAACGAGACACCGCGTCCTCGACGCCCTCGTTGTAGTGGCCGCTCGCCTTCCTGGTGTACAGACCGAGCTGGGTCAGGCGGAGTTCCAGCTCGACCACCTCCTCGCCCTGGGAGCCACGGCGGAGCACCGGTGGGGCGATCTCGCGAGAGCTGTCGGATTCGTCGGCCGCTTCCGTCGTCGCGGCGGAGCTCGCCTGGGACGCCGAAGGTTCCGCGGAGCGGGACGCGCTCGGGGAGGCGCTGGAGCGGGACGGGGAGGGGGAGGCCGAGGGGCTCGCGGAGCTGGAGGCGGCCGGGGGCGCCGCCGCGGGGGGCGCCGACGTCTTGCTCGGCGACGGTGACGTGGACGCCGAGCTCGTCGCCGCGTCCGGCACGCTCGCCCGGACCTCCTCCGGCAGGGCACCGTCCCGGGTCGGGGTCTCGTACGAGAAGAACCCGCTCGCCAGGCCGGCTGCAGCGATCACCGCGACGAGCCCCCCGGCCGCGCCGAGCAGGAGCGTACGGCGAGGACGCCGGGCCCCGGCCTCGAAGTCCCCGGCGACCGCCGGCACGGTTCCGTCGAACAGGTTCAGGTCCGTCGTGCTGGGCTGCGACGGCGGCGGCGCCAGAGGCGTGGGGAGCTCCGCAGGCACAGGCTGCACCGGCCGCAGCGGCATCGTCACGTCGGTCCCAGAAGCAGAACCCGGCGGCGCCTCCCCCTCCAGCTCCACATAGGGACGTATCCGCAGCGGGTCGAAGTCCTCCGCCGCGGCCGCCTCCGCCGTACGCGTCTCGCGCAGGGCGTCGGACGCCCGCTGCGTGCACCCGCACGACGGCGTGTTGTCGGCCGCTCTCGGCGCCCCGCACTCCGGGCACAGATGACCGTTGGATTCCGCCATGTGTTCGTCCCTCCCCTCGCGAACTCCAGAGATTATGCAGACCCTCTCCACACCCTCGCCCCATAAGCCCCCGGAATGCCGTATTCCAACAGGACTCAACAGGCCATAAACGGTCACACCAACCACGATGGAGTTGTAACGAGACCCCCGGGAGGTCTTCATGGCCGCGGACGCGCACGGTATGACGGGGGATGTGCAGCCCCCAGCCCAGACCCGCGGCCGGACACGCGACCCGCACCCGTCCGGCAACGTCCTCGTCTCCATCGGCGCGCTGCTCCTCGGGATGCTCCTCGCAGCCCTCGACCAGACCATCGTCTCCACCGCGCTGCCCACGATCGTCAGCGACCTCGGCGGCCTGGAGCATCTGTCATGGGTGGTCACCGCGTATCTGCTCGCCTCGACCGCCGCGACCCCGCTGTGGGGCAAGCTGGGCGACCAGTACGGCCGGAAGAAGCTGTTCCAGACCGCGATCGTGATCTTCCTGATCGGCTCGGCGCTGTGCGGCATGGCGCAGAACATGCCCCAGCTGATCGCCTTCCGCGCCCTCCAGGGCCTCGGCGGCGGCGGCCTCATGGTGCTGTCGATGGCGATCGTCGGCGACCTCGTCCCGCCCCGCGAACGCGGCCGCTACCAGGGCCTGTTCGGCGCGGTCTTCGGGGCGACCAGCGTCCTCGGCCCGCTTCTCGGCGGCCTGTTCACCGAACATCTCAGCTGGCGCTGGGTCTTCTACATCAACCTCCCCGTCGGCGTCGTGGCCCTCGCCGTGATCGCCACCGTGCTCCGCATCCCGCGCAAGGCGACCCGGCACGTCATCGACTACCTGGGCACCTTCCTCATCGCGGCGGTCGCCACCTGCCTGGTGCTGGTGGCGTCCCTCGGCGGCACCACCTGGGGCTGGGGCTCGCCGCAGGTCATCGGCCTGGCGGTGCTCGGCGTCGCCCTCGCCGTGGCCTTCGTCGCCGTGGAACGCAGGGCGGCCGAACCCGTCCTCCCGCTCAAGCTCTTCCGCGTCCGCACCTTCACGCTGTCCGCCGTGATCAGCTTCATCGTGGGCTTCGCGATGTTCGGCGCGATGACCTATCTGCCGACGTTCCTCCAGGTCGTTCAGGGCGTCAGCCCGACCATGTCCGGAGTGCACATGCTGCCGATGGTGGCCGGCATGCTGCTGTCGTCGACCGCGTCGGGACAGATCGTCAGCCGCACCGGCCGCTGGAAGGTGTTCCCGGTCGCCGGCACCGGCGTCACCACACTCGGCCTGCTGCTCCTGCACCGACTCGACGAGAACAGTTCGACGGCGGAGATGAGCACGTACTTCTTCGTCTTCGGCCTGGGCCTCGGCCTGGTCATGCAGGTGCTGGTCCTGATCGTGCAGAACGCGGTCTCGTACGAGGATCTGGGCGTCGCCACCTCCGGCGCGACCTTCTTCCGCTCGATCGGGGCGTCCTTCGGCGTCGCCATCTTCGGCACAGTGTTCGCGAACCGCCTCGGCGACAAGCTCGCCGCCGCCTTCCAGGGCGCCGAACTCCCGCCCGGCGCCTCGGTGGACGCCCTGGAGTCCGATCCGCGCGGCATCACCGAGCTGCCGGGCGCGCTCCAGCCGCCCGCGGTGCACGCGTACGCCTCGTCCATCACCGACGTCTTCCTGTACGCGGCCCCGGTCGCCCTCCTCGGCTTCGTGCTGGCCTGGTTCCTCAAGGAGGACCGGCTGCGTGCCTCGGTCACGGCGCCGGATCTCACCGAGACGCTGGCCAGCAACCCGGTGGAGCGGTCGTCGTACGACGAGGTGTGCCGGGCGCTGTCGGTGCTCGGTACCCGGGAGGGGCGCCGTGAGATCTACCGGGAGATCACCGAACGGGCCGGGTACGACCTGCTGCCGGGGGCGAGCTGGCTGCTGCTGCGGATCAAGAAGTACGGCTGGGTGGAGCCGGCGGTTCTCGCCGAACGCACCGCCGTGCCGCTGCACGTCGTCATCGCCGCCGCCCGCCAGGTCGAGGAACGGCGCCTGGCGGCGCGGCAGGGCGTCGACCTCGTCCTGACCGACGCCGGCCGCGAGGTCGCCGACCGTCTCGCCCTCGCCCGCGAGGAGTCCCTGGCCGAACTCCTCGGCGACTGGTGGGGCCCGGACCGCCCGACGGACCTGGCGCAGCTGGTGAAGGACCTCAACACCGAACTGTGCGGCTCGGACCGCGAGCAGCCGCACAACGGGACGGCGGCACAGCCCGGTTGAGCCGCTACAGCTTCTTGCCGAACCAGTGCTCGGCGTACTGACCGTCGTTGTACGGCTCGGTCTCCTCGTACCCGAGACGGGCGTACAGCGCGCGTGCCTCGACGAGGTCGTGCCGGGTGTCGAGGACCAGCCGTACGGCGCCCAGCGCGCGGGCGGCGTCCTCGGCGGCCCGCACCAGCACCGGGCCGCCGCCCCTGCCGCGCAGCTCCTCGCGGACGAACACCCGCTTCAGCTCGGCGGTGTCCGCGTCCAGCAGCCGTACGCCCGCGGTGCCGGCCGGCTCACCGCCGTAGCGGCCCACCAGCAGCTCCCCGCCCGGCGGCGTGAGCTCGGACCAGTCCGCGCGGGCCGTCTCCCGCTCCAGCTCGGCCGGGTCGGTGCGGCGGCCCTCGTGCAGGAGGTACCAGCGGTCGCTGACCTCCGTGTAGTACGCCCGCCAGAGCGCGACGGCGACGGGGGAGTCGTAGGGCTCGGGGGCCACGGTCCAGGTCGTCATGGCGTCCATTCTCGGGAGGCGCGCCCCGCCCGCCGCAACCGGATATGCGGGACCTCCGGCGGAGGAATTCCGCGGCCGGTTTGAGGTGCCCGGACGGGGCTACCCGGTAGCCATGTCAACAGGCCTGATCATCGCTCTGATCGTGATCGTCGCGGCCGTCCTTGTGGTGGCGGCCGTTCTTGCCCGGCGTGCCCGGGGGCCGCAGCGCGGCCGGAGCCTGAAGCGGCGCTTCGGGCCCGAGTACGACCGCGCCGTCGCCCGGCACGACGGGGACCCGCAGGCTGCCGAGCGGGAACTCGCCGAGCGTGTCGAGCGGCACGGATCGCTGCGCGAGCGGTCCCTGGAGCCGGCCCAGCGGGAGCAGTACGAGGCCCGCTGGACGGCCGCCCAGGAGCGCTTCGTCGACTCGCCGCGGGAGGCCGTGGCCGAGGCGGACCGGCTGCTCGCCGACCTCGCCGGGGCCAAGGGGTTCCCGGACGGCGGCCAGTACGAGGAGCAGCTCGCCGCGCTGTCCGTGCACCACGCCGACCATGTGCACGGCTACCGGCGTGTGCACCGCGCCGCGCATCTGCGCGGGGACGAGTCGCAGGACGGCGCCCGGTCCGGCACCGAGGAGCTGCGCGAGGCCATGGTGGAGGCCCGGGCCCTGTTCGAGGACCTGGTGGGCGAGGGACGCCACCGTGAGTCGTCCAGGACGGCCGAGCGGGCCGAGAGGTCCGAGCGGCACGAGAAGTCCGACGGCGGGAACCGTCCCGCCCGCACCGACGGCAGCGGCCATCTGCCGTGGGCGTTCAACCGGCGTCACGCGAAGGGGAGTTGAGTGACATGACGGACGCGACGACCGGCCCGGGCGCCGAAGGCGCGCGGCGCGACGAGAAGACCACGGGCGCCGGCCCGGCGGGACGCGCCTACGGCACGGGCGGCCGGACCAAGGGCCCCCTGGGCGAGGAGAGCGCCCCCCTGGTGGCCGGACACGACACCGGACACGACACGGGCCACGACACCCGCGACGGCTCCGGCGCCGAGCGGACCGCGAAGGGCGACGGCTCACGCTCGCCCCTCGTCGCCGGTCCCGCCGGGCACGAGACGGCGGCCAAGGGCGAGGGCGCCCACCGCGGCCGGCTGCTCCCGCACGACGAGTGCGACAAGCTCTCGCTGCGGCTCCAGCACGCGGTCGCCGGGTTCGTCGACGGGCCCCGCACCTCCGTGGAGGAGGCCGACCACGTGATGGAGGAGGTCGCCGCCCGGGTCACGGACGCCCTGACACAGCGCCGCCGCACCCTGCGCATGTCCTGGCAGCAGGACGGCGACAAGAACGCCGACTCCGGCGACACCGAGCAGCTCCGGCTCGCCCTGCGCGACTACCGCGAGATGGCGGACCGGCTACTGCACCTCTGACCCGCCCGCCGCCGCCCGGCGCTCCCGCCACTGCCGTACGACGTCCTCGACGTCGTACGGCTTCTTGCCCAGCGGGGGGCCGGGCGGCGGCCTGAACATCATGGCGCGGATCTTGACGTTGACGTCCGTGATCAGCTTCCGGACGATCCGTTCCGAAGGCGCCGCGTAGGCCGCGGCGAGCGTGTCCTCGGCCTCTCTGCGCAGGGCCAGCGCGGGCGGCAGCACGGCCAGGCCCTCACGGGCCATCTTCCGCCTGATCCACCACAGTTCGTCGTACGGGGTTTCGAGATCGGCGGGCAGGGGTTCGCCCACGCCGGGGAGTCGGTCGAAGTCGCCGCGACCCTGAGCGTCTTGGATCTGCTTGTCGACCCAGGACTCGAACGGGACGCCAGGTGGCTTTCGCTCGGTCATGAGTCCATTGTGCCGGACGCGCAGTGGCCGGGCGATTTATCATGCGGCCGCTGTGCAAGGACACTTGCTCAGGAACGGTTCAGGAACTGCAAAGGGAGCGCACGTGCTCGAACTCACCATGGCCGCCGTATCCGCGGCGGAGGAGGGTGCCACGGCCGGCATGCAGATGGCCGACGCGCCCAGTGACCCGGGCGCCGTGCTGCGAGTGGGCCGGGACCAGTCCGTGTGCCGCCTCTCGACGCCCGACGACTGGCTGTTCGTCTCCCGGGTGCACCTGGAGTTCCTGTGCGGCCCGGAGGGCGGCTGGCAGGTGACCTGGCTCCAGGGCTCGCAGCCCGAACCGTCCTCCGAGGTGCATCTGGTGGTCGGCCAGTACGCGCAACCCCTCGTCTACGGCGGGACGATCCCGCTGCCCCGGGGCGGGAACGGCGAGATCGTCATCCGGGACCGCACCGCTCCCCGTACCGTCAACGTCGGCTTCTACCACGAGGACTGATCCGCACCGGCCCGCGACGGGCTACGCCAGCACCCGCGCCAGCGCGAAGCCGTCGTAGCCCTTGCCGCCCACCGTCTGGATCGCCGTGCCGCTCAACCTCGGGTGGGAGCCGATCAGTTCGATCGCGGCCCGGGTGCCGGCGACGTCCGGGTCCGCGCCGTCCGGGACGGCGACACGGCCGCCGCGGACCACGTTGTCGACGATGATCAGGCTGCCCGGGCGGGTGAGCTTCAGGGCCCATTCCAGGTAGTGCGGGTTGTTGTTCTTGTCGGCGTCGACGAAGACGAGGTCGAAGGGGTCCGGGTGCTCGTCGGCCAGCCGCGGGAGTGACTCCAGAGCCGCGCCGACGCGGATCTCGACGAGCCGGTCGAGGCCGGCCCGCGCGATGTTGCGGGTCGCGACCTCGGCGTGGACCGGGCTGTACTCCAGCGAGATCAGCCGGCCGTCGGCCGGCAGCGCGCGGGCCAGCCAGATGGTGCTGTAGCCGCCGAGGGTGCCGATCTCCAGGACGGTCCGGGCGCCCTGGACCTGGGCGAGCAGCTGGAGCAGCTTGCCCTGGGTGGCGGTGACGCTGATCGGTGGGAGCGCGGCCGCCTCGCTGTCGCGCAGGGCGGCCGTCAGCACCTCGTCGTCGGGTGTGAGGTGGGCGGCGAAGTAGTCGTCCACGTCGTGCCAGATCCGCGACTCACTCATACAACTGTGCCTTTCCTACGGCTGGTCACATCACTGACCAGCTCACCTGACGAACATGGGTACGGGGTCTCAGCCGACCGGGGGTGGCGGCCGCACCGGCTTCGGCGGGATCACCGGGCGCCGGGAGCGGCGTACGACGCGCAGGGCCACGGCCGTGACGACCAGCGCGAGGCCGCCCACGACCGTCAGCAGCCACGCCGGGATCCCGGCGACCGTGCGCAGCCGGTCCTCGTAGACCACCTGCTGGAACGCGGTGTCGGACGCCGCCCGGCGCAGCATGTGGTCGCCGTCGATCAGGGACGGGGTCGGGAACTCCTGGCCCACGGCGGTCAGGAACGGTGTGCCCGCCGCCAGTTCGGCCAGCGCTCCGGACTTCGCGGTCACCCGGCCGGCGAAGGTCACCCGCGGTCGTGACCCGCCGATCGCGGAGGCCGGCTCCATGCGGTGCGGAGCCAGGACGTACAGACCCAGGGACTGCGGAGTCCGCGCCAGCCGGGACAGCCGCATCGGGTAGACGGGCCGGTCCGTCGAGAAGGTGAGGTGGAGCGGGTCCAGGGCGCCGCGCAGGGCGGTGCCGGAGGTCTGCGGGGCCAGCCGGACCGCCACGTACTCCCAGCGGCCGCGCACATACGGCTCCAGGGCGGTGTTCAGCCGGGTGGGGAGGTCGAAGCCGTTGGTGTCCAGCCAGCTGCCGAGGGCGTCAGGGTCGGTCGCGGTGAGCCGGGCCACGTCGAACGGACCGAGTTTCTGGCGGCCGACCACGGTGACGGGCTGCCGGCCGCCGACACCTGCGCCCGGCGGGGGTGCGCCGGTGTCGGGGCCGCCTCCGGAGACGAGCGGCCAGTCGCCGTCCTCGGGCCAGAAGTGGTACCGGGTGCGGTGTACGGGAGCGGTGGCCGCGTCCAGCTGGTCGAAGAGGGCCGGATCGCCGAGCTTGACCGTCGCGCGACGGGGTACCGGCATGACCCAGGCGGCCCGGTCGCTGTCACCCTCGACCGTCAGCCGCATGACGATCTGCTCCTGGGTGCCGTCCCAGCGCACGACGGACACCTCGCGCGACACGCCGACACGCCGGGCGGTGTCCGGGATCAGAGCGCCGCAGCCACACGCGTAGGCAGGGGCGACGAGCGAGCCGATCTGGGTGACGAGTAACGCCAGGACGACCGCGAACACCCGCCGCCGCGCCCGCCCGCGCAGGAAACCGACCATGTCCCCAAGCCCCTCCGCCGTACCGTCGACGGCTTCAGACGGTAGTACGGCGGGAGCATACGGTTCCGCTCCGCCCGGTGCCGTAAGTGATCCACGTCGCGTCCCACGCGGCGGAGCCCACAGACGCGGACTATCGTCATTCGGGCAAAGCGGGACGTATGCCAGGTGGAGTGGGGGGTGCCTGCAACGTAAGAAGACGGGGCGGGAGGCCTACGAGGCGTGTTGAACCCGGAGCACAGCGGACGACCGGCACAGGCGTTCGGAGCGACGGCCGTGGACTCGGCGCGAGCACGTCTGCGTGCCGCCCGCCTCGGACTGTGGCTGATCGCCGCGATACTCGCCGTCCGGCAGGTGGCCGTCGTGCTGAGCACCCCCGAGGGGGAGCGGCTGACCGACCTGGAGACCTGGGTCGGCCCCGACGGTGTCCTGCATGTGACGGGCTCGCTGTACGACTCGACGCTGTTCACGGGTACGCCCTTCGGGGGGCTCGTGCTGAAGCCGTTGACACGTGCCGCCGAGCAGGCCCTCGGCTGGGGCTGGACCTTCGGCACGCTGCTGCTGGTCGTCGCCCTCGGTCTGGTCGTCGCGCACGCCCTGCCGCAGCCGGTGGGAAAGCTCACGGCGCTGCTGGCCGCCCCGGTCTCGGTCAGCCTGCTGATGCTGTCGCTGCCGGTCCGCAACACGCTGTGGCTGGGCCAGACCAGCATCATGCCGGTGCTGCTGGTGTTGCTCGGCTGCTTCGTCGTCCGCGGACAACGCACGAGCGGCCTGCTGATCGGCCTGGCCGCCGCGCTCCAGCCGCCGGTGCTGCTCTTCGCCGCGCTGCTGTGGTTCACCGGCCGGCGCGCGGCCGCGCTGTCGGGCGGGGTGACCTTCGCCGCGTGCACCGTGCTCGCGTGGCTGGCGATGCCGCACGACTCGTACACCTACTGGGTCCACCACGTGGCCGGTACCGGGCTCGGCGGGCCGGCGGACGACCTCGCCAACCAGTCGCTGCACGGCGCGCTGCTGCGGTCGGGCCTGTCCGGTCCGCCCGAGATCGCGCTGTTCCTCGCGCTGGGCGCGGCCGTCACGGTGCCGGCCCTGCGCCGGGCCGCGCGCTACGCCCACGACGGGCAGCTGCTGCTCGCGGTGGCGATCACCGGCTGTGCGGCGGTCCTGGTCTCGCCGATGACCTGGCAGCACCAGTCGCTGTGGGTGCTGCTCGCGGTGGTCGGACGGGTCGGCAGGCGGGCCTCGGACCGGTATGTGTGGCCGGTCGGAGTGGTCCTGGTCATGACCCTGCCCGCGAAAATACTGCTACCGAACATGGCCGCGCTGGACCCCCTGCGCGACAACGTCGTTCTCCTGGCGGCGCTCGCGGCGGCGACGGCCGTGCCGTTCCTGACCCGGACGTCCCCGTACTACCGCAGCCCGGTCCCGACGCGGTACGCCGAGCCGGTCCCGGCCCGCTTCCGGCGGGTGCCGCTGCTGCCGTCCCTCAAGCGGGTGCTCACCCGCCCGAACCTGCTCCTGGAGCTGCTGCTGATCCGCGTGACCTACGCGGCGTACCAGAAGGTGCGCCTCGCGGCGACGGGCGGCACCAACTCCGGGGGCCGGGCCCGGGCGGAGGCGCACGGCCGGCAGATCCTCGACCTGGAGCGATGGCTGCACATCGACATCGAGCGCTGGGCGAACCACGCGATCGTCAAGGCCGGCGCGCTCCGCGACTTCTTCGACTTCTACTACACGTCGTTCCACTTCGCGGTCCCGCTGTCCGTCCTCGCGGTCCTGTACTGGCGCCGTCCGGTCGACTACCGCTGGGCCCGCGCCTCGCTCGGCTTCACCACGATCCTCGCCCTGGTCGGCTTCTGGCTCTACCCGCTGGCCCCGCCGCGCCTGATGCCCGGCCTGGGCGTCATCGACACGGTCCACGGCGTCCAGGACTTCTCCCAGCCGGAGTACGGCACCCTGACCGCCCTGACCAACCAGTACGCCGCGATGCCGTCCCTGCACTTCGGCTGGTCGCTGTGGTGCGGCCTGGTCATCGCGATCGTCGCCCCGAAGCGGTGGCTGAAGGCCCTGGGCCTGCTGCACCCGCTGTTCACGGTCACGGCGATCGTCGTGACCGGCAACCACTGGGTCCTGGACGCGGTGGGCGGCGCGATGGTGGTGGGCGGCGGCTTCGGGCTGGCCTATCTGTTCCAGGGGCCGCGGGCCAGGACGGTCACCTCGATCGCCGGCGAGAACCGACCCGAGCCGGTCAGGCAGCCGGGCTGACCGTCCGTCACGGGCCCGCGTGCACCTGGCAGGCCCACAGGCTCGGGGTCCGGGGATAGGTGTCCCGCTGGGCGCGTACGGCGTGGTGCAGGGCCTCGGCCGTGCGGGACACGTCGAGCGTGCCGTCGCCCCGGTCCAGGGCCTCGTACACGCTGAGCGCGACCTCGGTCCCGATCATGTCGTCGACGTGCCACAGGGAGCCGACCACATGCGGGAAGCCCGCCATCTGGAAGGCGCTGACGATGTGGACGGCCTCGTCGGCGAGTTCGGGGCTGGTGCGCAGGGTGTCACAGGCGGACAGGTAGGCGAGCCGCACCGACGGCAGCCGCAGCCGGGCCAACTCACGGACGGTCAGCGGGTGTTCGGTGTGGTCGTGCAGGACGAGCCGGCTGCCCGAAGCGCGCTCCAGGTCACCCAGGGCGTGGCAGGCGAAGTGGGCGTAGGCGTGATGGTGCAGGGCCGACACGACCGCGGAGCGGGTGGCGGCCGCGTCCGCCAGCAGCACCGACCCGGGAAGCCGACGGGCCAGCCGGTCCGCCTCGTCGCGGGCGCCCGGGAGCGGAGCCTGTCCGGCGGCCTCGGCGACGCTGACGACGAGGGCCCCGCCGCCCGCCGGGCGAGCGGCACGCCGACGCGCGTGGTGCAGGGCCCGCAGGGTCGGCGTGTACGAGGAGACCACCCGGTCCAGGGCGCCGGGGGCGGCCTCGGTGCCCGCCGCGTGCAGGGGCAGCGTGCCCATGAGACCGCCCGGCGACCACCACACCCGCCGCACCCCGGGCAGCCGGTCCAGGACCGGGCCGGTGACCGCCCGCCACAGCCAGGCGAGGGTCTCCCGTACGTCCTGCTGCGCGCGCTGCGACTGCCGGCGCGAGGTCCCCGGTGCCTCGATGCGCACCAGCGCGTCCTGGAAGGTCTGCCGACGGGTCGCCGTCGTCCCCGGGTCGAGGTCCGGCAGCGGTACGGCGACGATCGCCTCCCCGGTGACGATCAGAGCGTGGCTGCCGTACGGGGAGACGTTGACCAGGATCACCGGGCCCGCGGCCGCCGTGGCGCGCAGTTCGCCCTCGTCCCAGTCCCGCACCGGCCGCAGCAGGCCCAGTTCGGGATGCTCGGCGCGGATCCGGGCGGTGAGGTCGCGCCACTCGGCGGCCAGCCGCTGGCGCACATCCGCGCGGGCGTCGGCGGCGCCGGACGGCTCCTCCGCCAGGAACCCCTGGCTGTCGGTCGCCGTGTCGAGAGCCTCCCGGAGTTCCTCGAAACGGTCGGCGAGGCCGGGGGCGCTCTCCCGGAGCCGGGTCAGATCGCTGTCGGCGTCGAAGGCGTGGGAGAGGATCACACCCCTCGCCTGTTCCAGCAGCCCCACCGCGAGCCCGGGCCGGCCGCAGCGCACCGCGCAGGCAGCGGCGGCGGCGCCCAGCCCGACCGTACGGCTCAGCAGGAACTCCTGGTCGTCGCGGACGAGATGGCGGGGCGCGACCGAGTGCAGCAGGTCGACCGCCGTGACATAGCCGTCCAGGGCGCCGGCCCAGTCACCCAGCTCCGCCCGGACCTCGCCCCAGGACCGGGCCGCGTCCAGACGCAGGGCGGGCGCGCACTGCTGCTCCAGGGCCGCCTCCCGGAACCGCTCCGCCGCCTCGACCAGGTCGGCCGGGCGCCGATTGCGGCGGAGCCCCACGCCGCGCAGGGCGTTGCCGAGGTTCGCCAGGCGCTGGGTACGCGTGGGATGGCCGGGCGCGGTGGCCTCGACCGCCCGGCGGTACAGCCCGACCACCTCGTCCCGGGCGGCCGACGACAGCAGGGTGCGAGGGCTCAGTATTCGCGCGTTGGCGGCCACCGTGAGGGCACTGGGCAGCTCGGGGGAGTTCGGGGGCAGCGCCGCGATCACCGCGTCGGCCAGCTCGCGCGCCTCGCGGGCCTCGTCGATCCGCAGCGTCTTGGCGATCCGGAGCAGCAGGGCGACGGCGAGGTTGTGGCGGCGCCGGGGCAGCATCGGGTCGCCCGCCGGGGTGAGGGCGAGCGCCTGCCGCAAGAGCCGTACCGCCTCGTCGAGCCGGGCGACGGGGTCGGGGGCACGCTCGAAGCCCGCCATGAGACCGAGCCCGGTCGAACTCGCCAGCGCCGCCCGGTGCGCGGGGCCCATGCCGGGCAGTTCGGCGGCCCGGCGCCGGCAGTCCTCGGACTCCCGCAGGTCGTCGCCGTCCTCGGTCAGCTGGTACCGCTGACTCAACGCGGCGCCGAGGTTGAGCAGCCGTATTCCGAGCGAACCGTGCCCCTGCGGAGTGAGGGCTACCGACTCCCGGTGGGCCAGCACGGCCTCGTTCAACTCCCCTAGCTCTCCTGATCGTTGGAAGCAGGCGAGCAGCACCAGGCCGAGGTCGTCGAGTGCCGCGGGGCGGTCCGGGTGGGCCGGTGCCATGAGCTTCTCGGCGCGCCGCAGCTGGCGCAGCGCCTCGTCGAGGTCCGCCCGGTTCGCCCTCGGGTCGCGCAGGTAGTTGTTGTACAGGGCCATCGCGGGCGCGATGAGCGGCAGTTGAGGGGCGTCCGCCGACTCCGCGGACCCCACGGCGAGGTCCGTGAGGCCGAGCGCGGCGTCCAGATCGGCCTGGGAGCCGGTCGCGACGGAGCGGGCGCGCAGGGCGTTGCCCAGCGCGTTGCGCAGGGCGGCGGTCTCGCCCGGGTTGCCCGCCGCCCGCAGCGCCGCCGTGAACACGGTGATCGCCTCGTCCAGATCCGCCACCCGGCCGGTGTGGTGCGCCCTGAGGACGAGGGCCATCCCCAGGTCGTGGCCCGCCGACGCGGGGCCTCTCGGATGGCCGACGGCGGCCCGCCGGCACACGTCCACCACCTCGTCGCACTCCTCGGGCGTCGCGCCCTCCGCCTGGCGCGAGAGCAGCAGCGCCTGCCCCAACGCCTCGAAGGCGTACGGCAGATGCGGGTCGCCGGGCGGCAGCTGGGCCAGTACGTCCCGTGCGATGCCCACCGCCTCGTGCAGGTCCTCGGCGTCGTGCGACTCCAGGTAGCGGCCCAGGAGCAGACGGCCCAGACCGGCGAGGACCAGGAGCCGTTCGAGGGAGACGGCCGGGACCCGCCGCAGGGCACCGCGGACGAACCGGACCGGATCCCCGTCCGCCAGGTCCCCGTGCGGCCAGGTCGTCCCCGCGAGGGTCACGATGTCGGCCGCGCCCCGGAGCCGGCCGGGGAACCAGGGCTCGTACTCCGGTGTCGCGAGTACGGCGAGACTGGCGAGCCCGATCGCGGTGGCTGCCTGGACGTCGCGTGAGGGCGACACAGAGGCCAGCAGCACCGCCATCTCGTGGAGCCGGAGGTCCGACTCGGAGGCGTCCGGCGGCGGATTGTGCTGCCGCCCCGCCACCACGATCTCGAACGCGGCGACCTGGGCCGCCCACTCATGGGGACCGTCCGCGTTCGCCGGGTCGGGGTGGACGGCGGGATCGTTGCCCGCGTAGCCCGCCCCCAACTCCGGCGGCACCAGCGCCGGATCGGCGACCCACACCGGATAGAGCAGGGTCCCCGCCATGCACCCGTGCACGGGCTCGTCGGGGTCGGCCATCGCCCGGGCGATACAGAGCCAGCCGGCCGCGTGCCGGGCCTCCATGTCGGTCCTCGTGTCGCAGGTCCGCAGCAGCCCCCGCAGCTCGGCATCCGCCGCGGGGCCGAACACCACGTCCGCGTCGACCCGCCCGTCCGGCGTCCGGGCCCGGTCGAGACGCACGCGCACCGCCTGAAGAAACCCGTCCCGGTCGTACCGCACGCCGTAGCTCCCCCCAGCCGTCGCTCCCGACAGCATGTCAACACTCGCTCAACCCCGCTTGATCTACGGCACACTTGAGCCATGACCGCCTCCCCCGACTCTCCCCAGGCTGACCAGCGGGCCGCGGCGGTCCTGTGTGCCCTGCTCGGCTCGGCCGCGGATCTGCGGCAGCCCGGCGTCCGGGAACTGGCCGAACGGGCGCGGGAGATGGTGCGATCGGGCACGGGCGCCGCCGAACTCGCCGCCTGCTACCGCGCCCTGGACACGGCGCTGCGGCAGGCGGGGGACGCGCGAGGCCTGGTCAACGAGTCCCGCGTGGGCCGGGTCCCCGGCATCTCCCCACACATCAAGGTGGCCGTGTGCCCCGGACCGACCCGCTGCACCCGGGTGGAACGGGCCCGCGACCTGCTCCCCGCCCCGCCCTGCGCCGTCAACGGCACGCGGATGCGCAAGGGCCGGCTGGGCCCGGACCGGTGACCCCGCCCGGATGAACCCCCTCCTCGCCACCCTGGGCGGCAAACTCACCGAACGCTGGCTGAACCTGCTGGTCCTGCCCGGTGCCCTCTTCCTGGCAGCCACGGCGGTCGGCACCACCCTGGGCCACCGCCACTGGCACGACATCGACCGGCTGCGCACCACGCTGGACGAGCTCGCGGCCCGCCCCGCCCTGGACCGCACCGGTACCGCCGCGCTCCTGGTCGCCCTCGCCCTGCTCACCGCGACCGCCGCCTCGCTCGCCGCGCAGTTCCTCGGCGGGGTGATCGAGCGGTACTGGCTCCGCTTCGGCCGCGACCGGCTGTCCCGCACCCTGACCGCCCGCCGCGCCCGCAGATGGCAGGACCTGGACACGCGGTACGAGGAGGCCATCACCTCTTCGGGCAGCGGCTCTTCGGGCAACGGCTCTTCGGACATCCTGGCGCGCATCGAGGACCTCGCCGAGGCCCGCGACCGCGTCGCGCTGCGCAGACCGGCCCGCCCCACCTGGTACGGCGACCGCGTCCAGGCGGCGGCGGACCGGGTCCACGCCGCCTACGGAGTGGACCTCGCCGCCCTCTGGCCACGGCTGTGGCTGATCCTCCCCGAGCCCGCCGTACGCCAGATCCAGTCCGCCCACGACTCCTTCGGCGCCGCCGCCCGCCTCGCCGCCTGGGCCGTCGGCTACGCCCTGCTCGCCTGCTGGTGGTGGCCGGCCGCCCTGGTCGCCGTCGGCTGCGCGGCCGTCGCCCGCTCCCGGGCCCGTGACGCATTGGACGCGCTCGCCGGGCTGATCGAGGCCGCCGTCGACGTCCACGGCCGCGAACTGGCCGAGCGGATCGGCCTGATCGGGACGGACTCGGCGGTACTGGGCCGGGAGGCGGGGGACCGGATGTCGGAGCTGTTCAGGAAGGCCGGGTGACGGGGCGGCGGTCGGGCACCGCCGGCGGGTGAGGACGGACCCACGGGCCGTGGGCCACGGGGGAGGCGGGAGCGGGACGTAGGGATGGGGGTGCTCCTGCCTCCCCCGGGGGTCCGGACGGGCCGGCGGCGCCGGGAAGCCACCGGCCCGGGTCGGGGGTCGGGCCACGCGGGTCAGGCCACGCTCACCTGGAGTTCCTTGACGCCGTTGATCCAGGCCGAGCGGAGCCGGCGCGGGTCGCCGGTCAGATGGAGGCCCGGCATGGCGTCGGCGATGGCGTTGAAGATCAGGTTGATCTCCATGACCGCCAGGGACTTGCCGAGGCAGAAGTGCGGGCCGCCGCCGCCGAAGCCGAGGTGCGGGTTGGGGTCACGGGTGATGTCGAAGGTGTCGGGGTTCTCGAAGACCTCCGGGTCGTGGTTGGCCGAGGCGTAGAAGATGCCCACCCGGTCGCCCTGCTTGATCTTCTTGCCGCCCAGTTCGGTGTCCTGGGTCGCGGTGCGCTGGAAGCTGACCACCGGGGTCGCCCAGCGGACGATCTCCTCCGCCGTGGTCGCCGGGCGCTCGCGTTTGAACAGCTCCCACTGGTCGGGGTGGGTCAGGAAGGCGTGCATGCCGTGGCTGATGGCGTTGCGGGTGGTCTCGTTGCCGGCGACCGCCAGGGCGAGCACGAACATGCCGAACTCGTCCGAGGCGAGGTTGCCCTCGTCCTCGGCCGCCACCAGCGTGGTCACGATGTCCTTCGCCGGGCACTTCTTGCGCTCGGCGGCCATGTTCATGGCGTAGGCGATGACCTCCATCGCCGCTTCCTGGCCGACCTCCTCGGTGATCGCGTACTCGGGATCGTCGTAGGAGATCATCCGGTTCGACCACTCGAAGATCTTGAGGCGGTCCTCCTGCGGGATGCCGATCAGCTCGGCGATGGCCTGGAGGGGGAGTTCGCAGGCGACCTGGGTGACGAAGTCGAAGGAGCCCTCGTGGGCGAGGGCCGTCCGGACGATGGAGTGGGCGCGGGCGCGGAGGGTGTCCTCCAGGGCGCGGATCGAGCGGGGCGTGAAGCCGCGCTGCACGATCTGGCGCACCCGGGTGTGCTCCGGCGGGTCCATGTTGAGGATGATCAGCCGCTGGGCGTCGATGGCGTCGCGCTCGATGTGCTCGTTGAAGCGGATGATCGCCGTGTTGAGCATGGAGGAGTAGATCTCGGGGTGCGTGGAGACGTGTTTGACGTCGGCGTGCCGGGTGACGGCCCAGTAGCCCTCGTCCTGGAAGCCGGCGAGGTTGTCCGCCTGGGGGATCCAGTGGACCGGTTCCGCCCGGCGCAGCTCGGCGAACTCCGGCAGCGGGACACGGTGTTGCAGCAGGTCGGGGTCGGTGAAGTCGAACCCGTCGGGCAGCGCTGGACAGGGCATGGGCAACTCACTCCAGCCGTGGCTCTGACAGTCGTTTTCTGACGGTCCATCAGGTCGGGTTGCCGTGAAGGTAGTAACGGGTTCTATAAGAGGCAAGAGGTACGGCGAGCCCAATTGCGTGCACGACCCTTGCGGTTGCGGACGCGTAGTCAGCAGACTGCACATGGAACTAGAACACGTACTAGTTCCGCGTGGCGGGCCGGGCCGGGACGCCCCCGCGCCGCGCGGGTACGCAGGAGAGGAACTCCTTTCATGGCCGCGGAACCCGTGATCGTCGAAGCCGTACGCACCCCCATCGGCAGGCGCGGCGGCGCGCTCGCCAACCTCCACCCCGCCTATCTGCTGGGCGAGACCTACCGTGAACTCCTCGGCCGCACCGGCATCCCCGCCGACTGCGTCGAGCAGATCGTCGGCGGCACCGTGACCCACGCCGGCGAACAGTCCATGAACCCCGCGCGCACGGCCTGGCTGACGATGGGCCTGCCCTACGAGACGGCGGCGACGACGGTCGACTGCCAGTGCGGCTCCTCGCAACAGGCCTCGCACATGACGGCGAACCTGATCGCGGCGGGCGTCATCGACGTCGGCATCTCCTGCGGAGTCGAGGCGATGTCGCGGGTGCCGCTCGGCTCCGGGTCCAAGCACGGGCCGGGCAAGCCGTTCCCCGACGAGTGGAACGTGGACCTGCCCAACCAGTTCGAGGCCGCCGAGCGGATCGCCCGCCATCGGGGGCTGACGAGGGAGAACGTCGACTCGCTGGGCCTCATCTCGCAGGAGCGGGCCGCTGTCGCGTGGAGCGAGGAACGCTTCAAGCGCGAGACGTTCGCCGTGCAGGTGCCGACGACGGAGGACGAGCAGCACGCGGGGCAGGGCATGTGGCGGCTGGTGGACCGGGACGAGGGTCTGCGCGACACCTCCATGGAGGCGCTGGCGGGCCTGAAGTCCGTCATGCCCACCGCCATCCACACGGCGGGCAACTCGTCCCAGATCAGCGACGGCGCGGCGGCGATCATGTGGGCCTCGAAGCGGATGGCGCGAGCGCTGAAACTGCGGCCCAGGGCCCGGATCGTCGCCCAGGCACTGGTCGGCGCCGACCCGCACTTCCACCTCGACGGGCCGATCGACGCGACCAGGGCGGTGCTGGGCAAGGCCGGGATGTCCCTGAAGGACATCGACCTCGTCGAGATCAACGAGGCCTTCGCGTCCGTGGTGCTGAGCTGGGCACAGGTCTTCGAACAGGACCTGGAGAAGGTCAACGTCAACGGCGGCGCGATCGCGCTCGGGCATCCGGTGGGGGCCACCGGGGCCCGGCTCATCGCCACGGCGCTTCATGAACTGGAGCGCGCGGACAAGGAGTTCGCCCTGGTGACGATGTGCGCCGGGGGCGGGCTGGCCACCGGCACGATCATCCAGCGAATTTAGCTCGACAGAGTTGACGCGTTCTGTTCAACTTGGCCGGTGTTTCTCAACCTCATCCTCCGTGTCCTGCCCTTCTATCTGCGCGAGCCCCTGGTCATCGGCATCTGCCTCACCATGGCCGGCGCGTGCTTCTACTGGTTCGTGCAGGTAGGAGGCCTGGGCCGGGGCGGCTTCGGCCTGCTGTTCCTGGCGATCGCGGCCCTGCGGGGCTTCCTGTTCCGCAAGGAGTGGATCGCCCACCAGGCGGCGAAGGCCTCCAAGGCGGCGAACGCGGCCGTATAGGGGTCGTCGCGGACCGACCGATGAGTTTCCTCCGCCGACGCGGTCATCACCGGCGTCAGACGCGAGAGGGAGGTGTCCGCGATGGGCGGATCGGCGGAGCGGGAAGCCTTGGACAGGCTCGGGGTGCTGGTCGGGGAGTGGTCCGTCGAGGCCGACCTGCCCGGGGCCGACGGGCCTCCCGCGCGGTGCGTGTTCGCGTGGGACCTGGACGGGCGGTTCCTGGTGCAGCGCACCGAGATCCCCGTCCCCGGGGCGCCGGACAGCATGGCGGTCATCGCCGTCGACCCCGAGTCGGGGGCGTACACGTACCACTACTTCGACACGCGCGGGGTCGTACGGACGTACGCCATGACCTTCGACGGCGAGGAGTGGCGGCTGTCGCGCGAGCGGGCGGACTTCTCGCCGCTGGCCTTCCGGCAGCGGTTCACCGGGCGGGTCGAGGGCGATGTCATCCGGGGCGCCTGGGAGCTGGCGAAGGACGAATCGGTGCCATGGGAGCGGGACTTCGGGCTGCTCTTCCGGCGGAGCCGCTCATGAGCCGCGCCGAGGTCGCGCGGGGGATCGTCGACGGGAACCGGTACCTGGTGCTGGCCACGGCCGACGCGGACGGGCGGCCGTGGAGTTCGCCCGTCTACTTCGCCCACGAGGGGTATCGGGAGTTCTTCTGGGTGTCCTCGCCGGAGGTCACCCATTCCCGGAACATCGCGGTACGGCGTGCGGTGGGCATCTCGGTCTTCGACTCGTCGGTGGAGATCGGCACCGGTCAGGGTGTGTACATGGCCGGCGTGGCCGAGGAGGTCGTGGACGACATAGCCGCCGAGCGCGCGCTGGA
Organism: Streptomyces sp. RG80; assembly: GCF_040446465.1. Classification (NCBI taxonomy): domain Bacteria; kingdom Bacillati; phylum Actinomycetota; class Actinomycetes; order Kitasatosporales; family Streptomycetaceae; genus Streptomyces; species Streptomyces sp. RG80. The sequence continues at coordinate 591,834 of NZ_JBEAAJ010000007.1, forward strand.
GGTCTTCTCCCGGCGTTCGGTGGCGCACGGCGGACGGGTCTGGACCCTCGACGACGTGCGCGGCGACTCCGGCATCAGGCTCTACCGCGCGGTGGCCGAGGACCACTCCATGCTGGCGAAGGACGGCAGCCCGGACCACCGGGTGCCGGTCGACCCGCTGCGGCCGTGATCAGCACGGCCAGCAGGTCCGCGAGCGCGAGCGCGCCCTCGGGGTCGTCGGCGCGGCGCCGGATCCGGCGCACGGGGCCGACCTGGTCGAGACCGACGCCCTCCCGGGCCAGCACGAAGGTCAGAGTGAGGAACGCGGAGCGCGCGTTGCCGTCGTCGAAGGGGTGGAAGAAGCACACGTCGAGGTAGGCGCGGGCGGCCCGGGCGGTCAGGGGCAGCGCGGGGTCGCAGGCCTCGGCCAGACAGGCGTCCAGGCGGGCGGGCAGGTCCGGCCCGGTGCCGTAGCGCTCGCGGCCGGACTTGGCGTACGCGGGGTCGCCACGGAACGGCGGAGCCTCGGCGCCGCCCAGGACATGCCGCTGCCAGGTGCCGAGCAGCCCGAAGGTCAGGGGCACGGCGGAGACCGCGTCGGCACGGGCCAGCGCGAGCGCGTCGAGCAGACGTGCCGCGCGTTGCGGGGACCGGGCGTGGTCGTGGGCGCGGATGTCGTGTGCGGCGCCGTCACGGGTGGGGGTGACGGGGGCGGGGGCGGTTCGCGCCCGGTGCCACCGGATGCGGGCGCGGAGGTCCAGCCAGCCGCGGAGGTGGTCGGGGGCGGGCTGACCGGTTGGGGTGCCGGCTGTGGGCCGGGCCGGCGGGGCCTCGGCCGGGCGCTGGGCTGTGGGGGTGTCGGTCGGGCGTGGGGCTGTCAACGCCCCGGCCGTGGGCTGGGCTGTCAGGGTTTCGGTCGGGTGCTGGGGTGCCGGGGTGTCGGCCGTGGGCTGGGCTGCCCGAGCCCTTGTCATGGGCGGGAGGGTCGGGGCTTCGGCCTGGTGCCGGACTGGCGGGGTCTTGGCCGGCTGCCGGGCTGTTCCGGCGTCGGTCGTGGGCCGGGCCGGCGGGGGCTCGGTCGGGTGTCGGCTGTTTGTCGGCTCGGTGGTCATTCGTCGAGGTACGACTGGAGGTGTGCGGAGGTGTAGCGGTAGTCGCCGGCGTCGGGCGGGGGCTCGGTGCCGGGTTCCAGGAACGCGGCCAGTTGTTCCGCCACGTCGTCCACCAGCTTCCCCTCCGGCATGGTCCAGCTCTCGAAGCGGCCGCCGATCGCCTCCTCGACCAGCGTCCCGGCGGTCTGCGGGGGCACCTCCCAGCGGGTGAGGAACCAGCTCAGGACCTGCCGGCAGTGGCTGTACCAGGCGTCTCCGGAGCCGGTGCGGTCCAGGACCTGGAGGATCAGGTGCTGCGTGGCGCGCTCCCAGGCGTCCCGGCGGTCCTCGGGGTCCGAGGTGGACAGGGGATAGGCGTCGAACCGACGGCTCAGGTACTCCAGCCAGTCCCGCCACTCGCACAGCGAGGCGGCGACCCGCGCGAGCGTCTCCTCGGGCGTGCCGATCGAGTGCAGGGTGCAGCACCAGCCGCCCACCGGCCCGCCGCCGAGGTCGCCCTCGTCGTGCGCCCAGCGCCAGCCGGTGCTCCAGCGGCCGTAGCGCGCGGCGAGGTCCTCGGTCATGGCGTGGGCCCAGTGCCAGCCTTCGTCGTGGGACCACTGGCAGAGCACGCCGTACTCCGCGGACCGCTCGGCGGGATCGGACGAGCGCTGGGTGACCGGCCGCACCGGGACCCGGCTCGCCGCTTCCAGACCCCGGACGACATCGAGCGCGGCGGCGCTGTCGAAGGGGTGGCGCCGGGGGTCGACCTCGGGCCAGGTGAGGTCGAAGGGGAGGAGTTCGCGGGGCATCGTAGGAATGCTCTGTCACCTACAGTCCCCACATCAAGCGAATTGATCGAACCTGCGTTCGGTGAAGTCGTCAGGCTGCGGTCGAGGTGTTCTGGGAGGGCGGCCGGCCCACGGCGGAGATCTGCTCGTGCTGCGGCAACGAGTCCGATGTCGGGGACGACAGCGTCCTGGGGCTGCGCGGCTACCGCGGCTACTGGGTGGGACAGGGCGCCCCGTGGAGCAGCCCGCGGGAGGAACGCAAGCGGAAGAGCGAGGGCTGGGACCTGCTGGAGCAACTGGCCAACATCCCGCCGCGGTGGCGCTGATCCGCCGTTACTCCCGCCCCGCCGCCACCGCCGCCAGCCCTGCCACCAGCACGGCCGAGACCAGCAGCGGGACGCCCAGGCCGTGGTCGCGCATCAGCCACGCCCCGAGCGCGGCGCCCGCGACCATCGCGAGGACCGCGGCCGAGCGGCGGAAGGAGCGGGTGCCCGGTCCGCCGCCCGCGGGCGAGTCCGCGGCGAGGCCCGTCAGGGTCATGGTCAGGACCGTGGTGGTGAGGTCGCGGACGCCGAGCCGCCGGACCGTGGCGTTGCGCAGGCCCATCGCGAAGGCCGTGACCGCGATGAGGGCGTAGACGGTGGCCGTGGCGTCCGGCGCGGCGAAGGCGATCACCGCGGACGCGCCGAGCAGGACCGCCTCCACGGCGAGGGCGAGGCGGGCCCAGGTACGACGCGAGCCGCCGCCGAGGCGTACGGCGACCCGACCGCCCGCGGTGGCGCCCACGACGAACGCGCCCAGCGACGTCAGCGTGTGCGGGACCGAGAAGCCGGGCGCCCCGGCCGCCGCGAAGCCCAGCACCACCACGTTGCCGGTCATGTTCGCGGTGAAGACATGGCCGAGGCCGAGATAGCTGACGGCGTCGATCAGACCGCTGACCAGCGTCAGTGCGAGCAGCACCGGCACCAGGCGCAGTCCGCGGTCCTCGGGGGTGGGCGTCGGGGTCTCAGTGCTCACCGGCCCAGTGGACCATGAACGACGAAGGCGGCGGCCCCCTGTGGAGGGGGCCGCCGCCTTCGGATGTTCCGGGCGCCGCGCGGGTCGGCTGCGCGGGTCGGCTCAGTACCAGCCGTTGGCCTGCCAGAACGCCCAGGCGCCGGTCGGGCTGCCGTAGCGCTCGTTCATGTACTTCAGGCCCCACTCGATCTGGGTCTCGGCGCTGGTCTGCCAGTCCGAGCCGGCGGTGGCCATCTTGGAGCCGGGCAGGGCCTGGACCAGGCCGTAGGCGCCGGAGGAGGCGTTGGTGGCGTCGACGTCCCAGCCGCTCTCGTGCTCGACGATCTTGGCGAACGCGTTGTACTGGGCGGTGTTCGGGATCATCTGGCGCGCGATGGACTTGGCCTCGGCGGTGGAGTCGGTGGTGGCCGCCTGAGCGGGCGCCGCGGTCATCACCAGACCGGCGGTGGCGGCGGCCATCGCGACGGTGGTGATGGCCTTCTTCGGAGAAGCGATGCGGCGAACGATGCGGGAGACGGACACGGAGAACCTTTTCTTCGGGGACAGGGTCGTCGCCTGCATGTGTCCGGAGGGCCGGGTTCATGCGTCGGCGCCGAGGCCCGTGGGGCGGGTCGGCGCCGTGCGACGTTGTCCAGAGAAACAGGCTCGGAGGGCGTCCGCAATGCCCCCTTTTACTAGTTGTGGTCGCATCTGGGGTGAAGGTGATTCGTGTGACGTGGCTCTCAATGTGCAGGTCAGAGGCTGTTATGGCATGAGCATGGCGTCCGAAATGCACTACTAGGTCGGATAGTGAGTGATGTGGGTCATGTGGGACGGTTCACCGGTCAACGAGGCTCGAATGTGACCGCGGTCTCGAACCTCGCTCGCCGGGTGGCTCTGCGTAGCGCCCTGAGCACGGCCGGGCCGAGCAGGAAGGTCAGCACCACCGTGCACACCGCCCGGCCCAGGTCCCAGCCGAGGGACGTGGCCAGACAGTAGGCGACGAAGCGGGCCAGGTTCTCGGGCACCGGGTCCCCGGGGACGAAGGCGATGTTCGAGGCCAGCGCGCCCATGAAGGGCCAGCCCGCGAGGTTCATCGCCGTGCCGTACGCGAAGGCCGCCAGGAACCCGTACAGGGCGAGCATCCGCGGCTCCGCCCGCCCCCGGACCCGGCCCGGCAGCAGGCCCGCGCCCATCGTGAACCAGCCCATCGCCATCATCTGGAACGGCATCCACGGCCCCACCCCGCCCGTCAGCAGCGCCGACGCGAACATCGTCGTGGACCCGAGCGCGAACCCGAAGCCCGGACCGAGGACCCGGCCGCTCAGCACCATCAGGAAGAACATCGGCTCGATACCGGCGGTCCCGGCACCGATGGGCCGCAGCGCCGCCCCGGTGGCGGCCAGCACGCCCAGCATCGCCACCGCCTTCGGCCCCAGCCCCGCCTCCGAGATCGCCGCGGCCACCACGGCGACCAGCAGGAGCAGCAGACCCGCGAAGAGCCACGGCGCGTCCTGGCTGTGGGTGCCGACCGCGGAGGTGGGCGAGGCGAGGAAGGGCCAGCCGAACGCCACGGCACCGACCACACCGGTGATCACGAGAGCGGCGACGGAACGGGGTCCCAGCCGGACGGCCGTCATCCCAGCGCCTCCCTCACCTGCGCGACCGTGAGCCACTTCTGCGGCGCCAGGACCTTGCTGACCTGCGGCGCGAAGGAGGGGGAGGCGACGACCACGTCCGCTGCCGGGCCGTCCGCGATCACCTCACCGTCGGCGAGGAGCACCACCCGGTGGGCCAGCTCGGCGGCCAGCTCCACGTCGTGCGTGGCCAGCACGATCGAGTGCCCCTCGGCGGCCAGCCCCCGCAGGACCGCGACCAGCCTGGCCTTCGCCGCGTAGTCCAGACCGCGGGTCGGTTCGTCGAGGAGGAGGAGCGGCGGCCTGGCGGTGAGGACGACGGCCAGGGCGAGCGCGAGTCGCTGGCCCTCGGAGAGGTCGCGGGGGTGGATGTCGTCGCTCACGCCGGGGAGCAGCTCGGAGACGAGGGCACGGCAGGTGCCGGGCGCCGTGCTCGCGTCGCGGTCGGCGGCCTCGCACTCGGCGGCGACCGTCTCGGCGTACAGGAGGTCGCGGGGCTCCTGGGGGACCAGGCCCACCCGGCGGACCAGGTCCCTGGGGGCGGTGAGATGGGGGGTGGCGCCGCCGGTGCGGACCGTGCCGGAGGTGGGCTGGACCAGGCCTACGAGAGTGTTGAGGAGGGTGGACTTCCCGGCGCCGTTGCGGCCCATGAGGGCGATGGTCTCGCCTGGGGCGATGGCGAGGTCCACGTGGCGCAGGGCCTGGACGCGGGACCGGGTGACGGTGAGGGCGCGGACCTCCGCGGTGTGGGGGGAGGGGGCGGGGGCCTGTGCGCGCCGCCGGAACCAGCGGGTCCCCGCGGCGGAGCCGCCGACCGACACAGCCCCGCGCACCTTCGGGGCGCTCACGGCCGCGCTGCCGTCCGAGCTCCCATCCGCGCTCACCCCCCGCTTCTCGAGCCGTTCCCGCAGGCCCACCGCCCTGCGCCGCGCGTCCCGCACCGTGAGGGGCAGCGGCGACCAGCCCGCGAGCCGGCCCAGGTCCACCACCGGCGGATACACCGGCGACACGGCCATGATCTCGGCCGGCGTGCCGAGCACGGGCGCCGCTCCCGGGCCGGGCAGGAGGGCGATCCGGTCGGCGTACTGGATGACGCGTTCCAGGCGGTGCTCGGCCATGAGGACCGTGGTGCCGAGGTCGTGGACGAGGCGCTGGAGGACGGCCAGGACCTCTTCCGCCGCGGCCGGGTCGAGGGCCGAGGTCGGTTCGTCGAGGACCAGGACCTTCGGGTGCGGGGTGAGGACCGAGCCGATCGCGACGCGCTGGCGCTGGCCGCCGGAGAGGGTGGCGATGGGGCGGGCGCGCAGGTCGGTGAGGCCGAGCAGGTCGAGGGTCTCCTCGACGCGGCGGCGCATCACCTCGGGCGCCAGGCCCAACGACTCCATGCCGTACGCGAGTTCGTCCTCGACGGTGTCCGTCACGAAGTGGGCGAGCGGGTCCTGGCCCACCGTGCCCACGACGTCCGCCAGTTCGCGCGGCTTGTGGGTGCGGGTGTCGCGGCCGGCGACCGTGACGCGGCCGCGCAGGGTGCCGCCGGTGAAGTGCGGGACGAGACCGCTCACGGTGCCGAGAATCGTGGACTTGCCGGTGCCGGACGGGCCCACGAGCAGCACGAGTTCACCCTCCGGCACTTCGAAGTCCACGCCCTGGACGGCGGGTTCGGGCGCGTCCTCGTAGCTGACGGAGACGTCCTCGAAGCGGATCACGACGGCTCCTTGTCGGGGGCGAGGAAGGCGGGCAGCAGCCCAGGCAGGACCGCGGCGGCGGGCCAGAGCGGCAGGGTGGGCGCGACCAACGGGATCACACCGGGGTGCAGGGCGACCGGGTCACGGGCGGCCGCGACGAACATCCCCACGGCCACCGCCACGCCGGAACCCGCCACCAGCCACGCGCGCGTGCCCCAACGGTCCGGACGGTACCGGGTGCGCGGCGTACGACGGCCGCCCAGCCGCAGGCCGACGAGGGCGGCCGCGACCCCGGCGAGCAGGACGGGCATCCCGTACGTGCCGCCTTCGGCGGTGAGCAGACCGTACGTTCCGGCGCAGATGCCGAGCAGCCCGCCGAGGGTGAGGGCGGCGGTCGTACGGCGGACGGGGGCGGGGACGTCGGCGGTGCGGCCGTAGCCGCGCGCGTCCATCGCGGCGGCGAGGGAGACGGAGCGTTCGAGGGCGCCCTCCAGCACCGGGAGGGCCACTTGCAGCAGACCTCGGACGCCACGGTCCGGACGGCCACGCAACCGGCGGGCGGCGCGCAGCCGCTGGACGTCGAGGATGAGGTTCGAGGCGAAGGTCATCGCCACGACCACGGCCACGCCCATCTCGTAGAGCGCGCCGGGCAGGGACTTCAGAAGCCGGCCGGGGTGGGCGAGGGAGTTCGCGGCGCCGACACAGATGAGGAGCGTGGCGATCTTCAGGCCGTCGTAGAGCGCGAAGACCAGTGTCTCGACGGTGACCCTGCCGCCCAGGCGGATGCCCTGCGCCCAGTCGGGGAGCGGGAGTTCGGGGAGGGTGACGATCACATGCGTGCCGGGGAGCGGGGAGCCGAGGGTGACGGCGAAGGCCAGGCGGATGAGGAGCACGGCGAGGCCGAGCTTGACGAAGGCGGAGTAGGCCCGGGCCCAGGGCGCGTCGGGACGGCAGGCCGCCACCACATAGGCGGAGGTGGCGATGAGGAGGGCGAGGAGGAGGGGGTTGGTGGTGCGGGTGGCCGCGACACCGAGGGAGAGGGCCCAGACCCACCAGGCGCCGGGGTGGAGCTGCGTGGCGCGACCGCCGACCGGGTGCGGCGCGGGGCGGGGCCGAGAGGCGCGACGGCCGGCCGGGTGCGCGGGGTCAGCGCGCATTCCCGCGCCGCCTGGCCTGCCACACCGCCGCCGCGCCCAGCGCGGCCACCGCCGCGGCGCCGACGAACAGGCCCACCGACGGACCCCCGTCGTCGCCCTTCTTCTCGGCGGAGGCCGTCTTCTCGGGCGAGGCCGTTTCCGGCTTCTTTCCCGAGGCCACCGGCTCCCCGCACCCCGTCTGCGGATACCCGTCGATGGCGCACAGCAGCGCGTTGGTGCCGTACCGAAGAGGCTTGGCGACCGACGCCAGCGCCTCCGCGCTCGTGGCGTCCCGGGCGACCACCGCGCACGCCGTACGCGCCGCGGGCGGACTCTCCCCGGAGGGCGCGTCCGTCGCCGTACCGAAGTCGATGACCAGCGCCACCCGCTTGCGGCCCTCCTCGGCCGGGGTCTTCGCGCAGATCGCCGTGAAGGACGCCGTACCGCGGGGCTTCGTCGCGTCCGAGGAGTCCTCGCTGACGGCGAACCGGAAGCCTTGGACGTCGCCGTCGGAGGGGACGACGGTGGCGGGGCCCTGGGTGGCGTACGTCCAGGTGTCGCCGGTGCGGTCCCAGAAGGACCAGTAGCGGTAGCCGGCGGCCTGGGCGCCCTGGGCGGCGCCGGTCAGGAGGACCAGCGCGGCCAGGAGCGGTGCGAGGACTCGGCGGATCACGGCTGCCGCTTCTTGTTGCGGCCGCTGATCAGGAAGCCGACGCCGATGCCGGCCACGAGTCCGACGCCGACGATCCACCAGACGCTGACGCCCTCGTCGTCCTTCTCCGCCGCCGCCTCGTCGTCCGCCTCCGGGGCCCGGCTCTCGTTCGCGGTTGGCACCTGCTCCGGCTTCGGGCCGGTGGCGTTCAGGAGGGCCACGAGGTCCTGGCCGCCGAAGTCGCGCGGGTTCAGACCGGCGGCCTGGGCGGCGAGGACGAGCTGCGCGTAGGCGGCCGGACCGCTCTGCTCGGCCCACTTCAGGGCGTTGGCCGCCAGCCAGCGGCCGGACGCGGTGGCCTCGGTGTGGAAGTCGGTGGCCGCGAGGGCGACGACCGCGTCCGCGGTGTTGCCGTAGTCGGGCTGGTCCTCGGATCCGGGCATGGCCGACGTGAGGTGCTTGTCCTTCGCCATGGTCCTGGCGAGGTAGGAGGCGCCGTTGTGCGCGGCCTGCTCGGCGTCGCCGGGCTTCTCGCAGGAGGCCGCGGCCTTGTCGTCGTCGGCGTGGACGTTCGTCTGCTGCTCGCCGAGCGCGCCGAGCACCGCGGCCGCCGTCGCGTCGGCGTTGGCGGCGAGCCCGCCCTTCTTGTCGGGCTGGAAGGCGAAGGCGCCCGCGCCGTCCCCGGTACAGGGGAGCGCGAGCTTCAGCAGGGCGTCGTACGGCGTCCGGCCGTTCTTCTCGACCGCCGTGACCTTCTGACCGGCGGCCGTCAGCGCGCCGATCACCACGGACGTGGAGTTCGCGTCGCTCGGCCCGCCCGGCGTGTAGCCCCAGCCGCCGTCCTTGTTCTGCACGGACTTCAGCCAGGCGATCGCCTTGCCGGACGCGTCCTCGTGGCCGCCGGTCGCCTCGAGGGCCTGGACGGCGGCGGCCGTGTTGTTGGTGTCGACGACGACCTTGGCGTCACAGGGCTTGGTGGTGTCCGCGCGGAAGGCGGGGAAGGCCCCGTTCGCGCACTGCTGGCCGGCCAGCCAGTCCACGGCCTCGTCGGCGGGGACCACGTCCTGCTCCAGCTGCGCGAGCAGCGTCTGCGACTGCCGCCACACCCCGTCGTACGTGGGGTCCCCGCTCCCGTACAACCCCTCCGGGATCACCACCGAAGGCGACGGTGAGGGACTCGCGGCCACGGCCGGCGCGGCCGTGCCGATCACTACGCTGGCGGCCAGGACCGCGGCACTGCGGCGGACGTTCATGATCGGCGGATGCCTCTCCCTGCGGGGGGAGCCGGGCAGCACGGGACGACCCCGGGCGGCTCGGCTCCGTAGACCTCGACGGTGCCGCGCACCGGCCGGTTGCCGATGCGCGTGAGCCGGTCAACGAGTCCGCACGGGGCGATCCGGCTCGCCGGCTCCCGGAGGAGACGGCTCACGGTTGCGGGTCAGCGCCGGAATTGCACCGGCTTCCCCCCGTACGGGTGTGATGACGACCCGGCCACTGTACCGGGCCGTAGCGGAGCGGCTGAGGGCCGCCTGTGAGCGGCGGTAGTTTCGGGCACATGGAGATCACGGGGAGACTCATCGGCTCGGGGCGGGCGTCCGACGTGTACGAGATCGACGAGGCGTGGGTGCTGCGGCGGGCCCGGGACGGGTACGGGGACGCGCTCGCCGAGGCGGCCGTCATGGAGCGGGTGCGCGGGCACGGGTATCCGGTGCCGCGGGTGCGGATCGCGGACTCCACGCGGACCGAGCTGGTGATGGAACGGCTGCACGGGCCGACGATGCTGGCGGCGTTCGGTGCCGGACGGATCGGCGCGCGGGAGGCGGGTGAGGTGGTCGCCGGGCTGCTGCGGCGGCTGCACGCGGTGCCGGGCCGAGTGGTGCACCTGGACCTGCATCCGGACAACGTGATGCTGACCCCCGACGGCCCCTACGTCATCGACTGGGCCAACGCCGAGGAGGGCGACCCGGGTCTCGACTGGGGCATGTCGGCCGTGATCCTCGCCCAGGTCGCCGTCGGCGACGAACCGATCGCCGAACCGGCCAGGGCGATGCTGACCGGGCTGCTCGCGGACGCCTCCCCCATGACGGAGGAGGGCCTGTCGGAGGCACGGCGACGACGGGCGGCGAACCCGACGATGAGCCGGCGCGAGACCGAACTCCTGGGACAGGCCGAGGAGTTGATCCGCTCCCTGCTGTGACCCGAGCGGGCCGTGTGGTGCCTTGACTACGCGCTCGCCCCGGACGCCTGCGGTGTGGGCCCACCGAACGGCAGATGCAGGACCCGCGACGCCAGCAGCCAGGTCCCGTCGGCCGATCTGCGGAAGGCGTCCTCGTAGTGCCCGACCTGGACGGGCGGGCCCGAGGGGATCGGGGTCGGGCCGCCGTCGTGGCCGTCGACGCGGTACGTCGTGAAGTACGAGGTCGCGGTCGCCGTGTCCGAAGTCGCCACGGTGACCAGGATGTTCGTCATCACCCGCCGCGAGAGCCGGTCCTCGGGACGCGAGCCGAAGTACTCCCGCAGCGCCGCCCGCCCCGCGAACCGCCGCCCGTCCACCGGCCACTCCCAGCTGCCGTCCGCGGTGAACAGCTCGGCGACGGAGCCGGGTTCGCCGAGGTCGAGCCGGCGGACGAAGTCGACGATGAGACGCTCGCAGGCGCGCTCGGCGAGGAGTCGCTCGATGGGGTCCATGATCCTGTGTAGCAGCCATGGGACGGCCGGGGCGACCGATTACACGGCTGGACCGCCACACGGCTGGACATCTACACCGCTGGACCGCCGGACCGCTACACCGCCACGTACGTCACCGGCTCGCTCCCCGCCACCGCCTCCGCCCGCCCCAGCTTGACCAGCCGCCGCAGATGGGCCTCGGCCTCCGAGACGGCGATGTTCCTTGACCCGTAAGGGATTTGGTCCCAGGGCCGGTTCCACTCCATGCGCTCGGCGAGCTGCCACGGGGTCAGCGGCGACGCGAGCAGGCCCAGCAGGTCCGTCAGCCGCTCCTCGTGATGTGCGAGCAACTCCCTCACCCGGGCGGCCGCGTCGGTGAAGGTGTGCTGATGGGCCGGGAGGATCTCCGCGGGGGCGAGACGGCCGACGCGTTCGAGGGAGTCGAGGTAGTCGCCGAGCGGGTCGGTGACGGTGGCGTCGTCGGGGTCCTCGTAGAGGCCGATGTGCGGGGTGATCTCGGGGAGCACGTGGTCCCCGGAGAACAGGCGCCCGTGGCCCGGGAGTCGGGCCGGGTGTTCCTCCTCCAGGTGCAGGCAGACATGGCCCGGGGTGTGGCCCGGCGTCCAGATCGCGCGCAGGCGGCGGCCGGGGAGGTCGAGGAGTTCGCCGGGGACGATCTCGCGGTCGGGGAGTGCGGGGGAGAAGCCGGGGAGCCGGCGGGGGCGGGCGCCGCGCAGAGGCGCCACATGTTCCTCGGGGGCGCCGGCCGCCGTGAGCTTGGCCGACATGTACGCCAGCCAGCGGGAGGAGTCGGTGTCGCGGGTCCGGGCGACGATCGCCGAGTCCGCCGCGTGCATCGCGATCCAGGCGCCGGAGGCCTCACGTACCTTGCCCGACAGGCCGTGGTGGTCCGGGTGGTGATGGGTGATCACCACCCCGTGGATCTCACCGACCGCCGTCCCGAGCGCGGCCAGCCCCGCGGTGAGGGTGTCCCAGGACTCGGGGTCGTCCCAGCCCGTGTCGATCAGCACCGGACCGCGGTCGGTGTCGACGACGTACACGAGGGTGAAGCCGAGGGGGTTGTCGGGGATGGGGACCCGGAGGGAGCGGACGCCGCCTCCGTGGTCGCCGACCGCCGGTTCGGGCTGTGGCACGGACTGCGTCATGGGCTCCCCCGTCTCCGCGTTCCGGCCACTATAACTAGAACGGGTTTCGATGGGAGCCCAAGTCACCCTTCCGGTCCGTTCCCCGCTGTGGACTCCTCCGAAAGGAGCTGGTATCAGTTCCGTTATCTGATGAACCGTCAGAGCCAGCTCCCGGGGAGGCACTCGCCATGACCGAGCTCGTGGAACACGGACAGCTGTTCATCGGCGGGGAGTTGACCGACCCCCTGGGCAAGGACGTCATCGAGGTGATCTCCCCGCACACCGAGGAGGTCATCGGACGGGTCCCGCACGCCTCCCGGGAGGACGTGGACCGGGCGGTCGCGGCGGCGCGCAGGGCGTTCGAGGAAGGGCCCTGGCCACGGATGACGCTCGACGAGCGCATCGAGGTCGTCTCCCGCATCAAGGACGGGATCCTCACCCGGCACGAGGAGTTGGCCCGCGTCATCTCCTCCGAGAACGGCTCCCCGTACTCCTGGAGCGTCCTCGCGCAGGCGCTCGGCGCGATGATGGTGTGGGACGCGGCGATCACGGTCGCACGGAACTTCACCTACGAGGAGCAGCGCGACGGCGTCCTCGGCAAGATCCTCGTCCGGCGCGAACCGGTCGGCGTCGTGGCCGCCGTGGCCCCGTGGAACGTCCCGCAGTTCGTGGCCGCCGCCAAGCTCGCGCCCGCGCTGCTCACCGGCTGCACGGTGGTGCTGAAGCCGTCACCGGAGTCGCCGCTGGACGCGTATCTGCTGGCCGAGATCACACGCGAGGCCGGGCTGCCGGAGGGCGTGCTGTCGATCCTCCCCGCCGACCGCGAGGTCAGCGAGTACCTGGTCGGGCACCCGGGCGTGGACAAGGTCTCCTTCACCGGGTCGGTCGCGGCGGGCAAGCGTGTGATGGAGGTGGCGTCGAGGAACCTCACGCGCGTCACCCTCGAACTGGGCGGCAAGTCGGCGGCGGTCGTCCTGCCGGACGCGGACATCGAGACCTCCGTCCCCGGGATCGTCTCGGCGGCCTGGATGAACAACGGCCAGGCGTGCGTGGCCCAGACCCGTATCCTCCTGCCGCGCTCCCGCTACGACGAGTTCGCGGACGCCTTCGCGGCGGCGGCGAGCGCGCTGGTGGTCGGCGACCCGCTGGACCCGGCGACCCAGGTGGGCCCCCTGGTCGCACAGCGCCAGCAGCGCAGGAACCTGGACTACATCCGCATCGGCCAGGAGGAAGGCGCGAAGATCCTCACCGGCGGCGGCCGCCCGCCGGGCCTGGACCGGGGCTGGTACGTGGAGCCCACCCTCTTCGGCGACGTCGACAACTCCATGCGGATCGCGCGGGAGGAGATCTTCGGCCCCGTGATCTGTCTCCTTCCCTACGGCGACGAGTCCGAGGCCCTGAAGATCGCCAACGACTCGGACTACGGCCTTTCCGGCAGCGTCTGGACGGCCGACGTGGCCCACGGCATCGAGGTGGCACGCCAGGTCCGCACCGGCACCTACTCCGTCAACACCTTCAGCCTCGACATGCTGGGCCCGTTCGGCGGCTACAAGAACTCGGGCCTGGGCCGGGAGTTCGGCCCGGAAGGCTTCGGCGAGTACCTCGAACACAAGATGATCCACCTCCCGGCCGGCTGGGAGGGCTGACGGGTCATGGGCGACCGCTGGCAGGTCGAGGTCGACCGCTCCGTCTGCATCGGCTCGGCCCAGTGCGTCCACCACGCCCCCGACGGCTTCCACCTCGACACCGCCCGCCAGTCCCACCCCGCCGAACCGGAGACCGACGCCAACGAGAAGATCCTCGCGGCGGCGGAGAGCTGCCCGGTGGAGGCGATCATGATCACGCTGCTGGGGAGCGGGGAGCCGGTGTTCCCGCCGGAGGAGTAGCTCACGTGTGCGAAACTCCCACCGTCTGTGAGTGATCTGTGAGGCGGGGGAGCGATGCGACGGGCGGGGAGCGCCGTGGCCATGGCCGGGGTGGCAGTCATGGCCTTGGCGGGATGCGGCGGTGACGGTGACGGGGGCGGCGACGGTGCGCCCGCGGCGGGCGCGGACCGTCGGGTGGTGACCACCGATGCCGTACGGGCGGACCTCCGGGCCGCCCTGAAGGCGGGCGGATTCGGACAGCCGTCGTTCGTCGACGAACAGTCCGCGGCGATGAAGCGGCGCCCCTGTCAGGTCATGGGGCAGCTGCGCATGCCCACGCCGGATCGGAAGGCCACCGAGCGGGCCGTCGCCGAGCTGGTCGAGCGCGGCTGGCGGAAGACCGAACCGATGGAGTACGGGGACGGCGTCGGCTGGGCGCTGAACCGCGGGGGCTGGGAACTGAGCTTCCTGGCCGGCGTGGCGTCCGAGGAGGGCGTGGGCGCCGCGGTCCCAGCCGGGGGACAGGGCCAGGCCGAGGTGTTCAAGGGGTTGTCGTTCTATGGGTACGGCCAGAAGTGCGGGCAGGCCGGAGCTACCGCGTCTCCCTGACCTCGGTCAGGTCGATCAGCCGGCACACCGTCTCGATGTCGATCTTGACCTGGGCGATGGAGGCGCGGCCCGACAGCCAGGTGATCAGCGCCGAGTGCCAGGTGTGCTCGATGACCCGGACGGCGGAGAGCTGGTCCGGGGTGGGGTTCTCCAGGCCCATCGCGTCCAGGATGATCACCGTGGTCTGCCGGGAGACCTGGTCGACCTCGGGGGAGACGCTGCGGTCGGCGAAGGTCAGGGCGCGCACCATCGCGTCCGCCAGATGCGGCTCCCGCTGCAGCGCCCTGAACGCCCGCATCAGCGTCTCCGCCACCCGCTCCGCCGCCGACTCGCCCTGCGGCGGCTTCTTGCGCAGCGTGCCGTGCATGTGCTCCAGCTGGTCCTGCATGGTGGCGACCAGCAGATGCACCTTGGACGGGAAGTAGCGGTACAGCGTGCCCAGCGCCACCTGCGAGGACTCCGCGACCTCGCGCATCTGCACCGCGTCGAAACCGCCCCGGCTGGCCAGCTGCGCGCTCGCGTGCAGGATGCGGCGACGACGGGCCTCCTGCCGCTCCGTGAGAGGCGGGGAGGCGGGGCGCTGGGTGCTGACTTCGGCAGGCATGGGTCCCGTCCGTGACAGTCGGTGAGGGCGAGTGATCACACAGCATGGCAGGGGTGCCGGTGGTGGCGTGAATCACCTGATCCACTGCTCACACCGCCCCTACCTGCCGGTAGATTCAGAGCCTCTTGAACGATCAAGTCTGAAACTTGTTCTAGATTAGCGTCCCGGCGTAATCTCGCGGGAAACAGCAGGGAGAAGGGGGCCCGGAGTGACCGCTGAGGCCAGTCGGACGGGGTCCCAGGAGGACCCGGCCGCGGACGGCGAGCGACCGCTCAACATCGCACTCCTCACCTACAAGGGAAACCCGTTCTGCGGCGGCCAGGGCGTCTACGTCCGCCACCTCTCCCGCGAGCTGGCCCGCCTCGGCCACCGCGTCGAGGTCATCGGCTCCCAGCCCTACCCGGTCCTCGACGAGGGCGACGACATCGACGGCCGGCTCAGCCTCACCGAGCTGCCGAGCCTCGACCTCTACCGCTCCCCGGACCCCTTCCGCACCCCGAAGCGCGACGAGTACCGCGACTGGATCGACGCGCTCGAAGTCGCGACCATGTGGACCGGCGGCTTCCCCGAGCCCCTCACCTTCTCGCTGCGCGCCCGCCGCCATCTGCGCGCCCGTCGCGGCGAGTTCGACGTCGTCCACGACAACCAGACGCTGGGATACGGCCTCCTGGGCGACATCGGCGCCCCCCTGGTCACCACGATCCACCACCCCATCACCGTGGACCGCCAGTTGGAGCTGGACGCGGCCGAGGGCTGGGGCCAGCGGTGGGCCAAAAGGCGCTGGTACGCCTTCACCACCATGCAGAAGCGGGTGGCCCGCAGGCTCCCCTCGGTCCTCACCGTCTCCGGCACCTCCCACCAGGAGATAGTCGACCACCTCGGCGTCCGCGACGACCGGGTCCACGTCGTCCACATCGGCGCCGACTCGGACCTCTTCTCGCCGGACCCCTCGGTCCCGGTGATCCCCGGTCGTATCGTCACCACCTCCAGCGCGGACGTCCCCCTCAAGGGCCTGGTCTTCCTCGTCGAGGCCCTCGCCAAGGTCCGCACCGAGCACCCCGACGCCCACCTCGTCGTCGTCGGCAAGCGCGCCGAGGACGGCCCGGTCGCCCAGGCCATCGAGCGCTACGGCCTCGAAGGCGCCGTCCGCTTCGTCAAGGGCATCTCCGACGCGGAACTGGTCGACCTGGTCCGCTCGGCCGAGGTCGCCTGCGTGCCGTCCCTGTACGAGGGCTTCTCCCTCCCGGCGGCGGAGGCGATGGCCACGGGGACCCCTCTGGTCGCGACGACCGGCGGAGCGATCCCGGAGGTCGCCGGACGGGACGGGGAGACGTGTCTGGCCGTACCGCCGGGGGATTCCGGGGCGCTGGCGGCCGGCCTGAGCCGACTGCTGGGGGACCCCGAGCTGAGGGCACGGCTCGGCCGCGCCGGCCGTGAGCGGGTACTGGAGCGCTTCACCTGGGCCCGGGCCGCCGAGGGAACGGTGGCCAGGTACCGCGAGGCGATCGCCGGGCCCGGGACCGCGACCTTGACCTCGACCGACCACTCCGCAGCCGCCACAAGCACCTATTCCGAAAGCAGGGCCACGTGCTGACCGTCGACTTCACCCGGTTCCCGCTAGCTCCGGGCGACCGCGTCCTGGACCTCGGCTGCGGAGCCGGCCGGCACGCGTTCGAGTGCTACCGGCGGGGTGCCCAGGTCGTGGCCCTGGACCAGAACGCGGAGGAAATCCGCGAGGTCGCCAAGTGGTTCGCGGCGATGAAGGAGGCGGGCGAGGCGCCGGAGGGTGCCACCGCCACCGCGATGGAGGGCGACGCGCTCGCGCTCCCCTTCCCCGACGAGTCCTTCGACGTCGTGATCATCTCCGAGGTCATGGAGCACATCCCGGACGACAAGGGCGTACTCGCCGAGATGGTCCGGGTGCTCAAGCCCGGCGGCCGGATCGCCATCACCGTCCCGCGCTACGGCCCCGAGAAGGTCTGCTGGTCCCTCTCGGACGCCTACCACGAGGTCGAGGGCGGCCACATCCGCATCTACAAGGCGGACGAACTGCTCGCGAAGATCCGCGAGGCGGGCCTCAAGCCGTACGGCACCCATCACGCGCACGCCCTGCACTCGCCGTACTGGTGGCTGAAGTGCGCGTTCGGCGTCGACAACGACAAGGCGCTGCCGGTGCGGGCGTACCACAAGCTGCTGGTCTGGGACATCATGAAGAAGCCGCTGGCGACCAGGGTCGCCGAGCAGGCCCTCAACCCCCTGATCGGCAAGAGCTTCGTGGCCTACGCGACCAAGCCGCACCTGCCCGCGGTGGACGCTCGGTGACGACTCCGCGTACCGAACACCTGGTCCTGCCCGGGGTGTTGAACGCCGAGGAGGCCGCCGCGACCGTCGCCGGCATTCTCGCCGTGCAGCGGGAGGACGGGGCGATCCCGTGGTTCCGCGGCCACCACCTCGACCCCTGGGACCACACCGAGGCCGCGATGGCCCTGGACGCGGCGGGCGAGCACGAGGCCGCCGAGCGGGCGTACGACTGGCTGGCGCGGCACCAGAACGAGGACGGGTCCTGGTACGCGGCGTACCAGGACGGGGACTTCGCGGAGGTCACCGACCGGGGCCGGGAGACGAACTTCGTCGCCTACATAGCGGTCGGGGTGTGGCACCACTACCTCTCCACGGGCGACGACACCTTCCTGGACCGGATGTGGCCGTCCGTCTACTCGGCGATCGAGTACGTCCTGCGGCTCCAGCAGCCCGGCGGCCAGATCGGCTGGAAGGGCGAGGACGACGGCACGTTCACCAACGACGCGCTGCTGACCGGCTCCTCGTCGATCCACCACGCCCTTCGCTGTGCGCTCGCCATCGCCGAGCAGCGCGAAGAGGCCCAGCCGGACTGGGAGTTGGCGGTGGGGGCCCTCCGCCACGCGATCCGCCGCCACCCGGAGCGTTTCCTCGACAAGGACCGCTACTCGATGGACTGGTACTACCCGGTGCTGGGCGGCGCGCTCACCGGCACGGAGGCCAAGTCCCGTATCGAGGCGGACTGGGACCGCTTCGTCGTCCCCGGCTTCGGGGTGCGCTGCGTGGTCCCGAACCCCTGGGTCACCGGCGGCGAGTCGGCCGAACTCGCTCTCGCGCTGTGGGCGACGGGCGAGTCCGACCGTGCGCTGGACATCCTCCAGTCGATCCAGCATCTGCGGGATCCGGAGAGCGGGTTGTACTGGACCGGGTACGTCTTCGAGGACGGCGCCGTCTGGCCCCAGGAGCTGACCACTTGGACGGCGGGTTCACTGCTCCTCGCGGTCGCCGCGCTGGGCGGCCACGAGGCGACATGCGCGGTCTTCGGCGGCGACCGCCTGCCGAGCGGCCTTGACCCGGACTGCTGCGGCTGAGCGTGCGGCTGGTTCAGTGCCGGTGCACCCGGTTGGCGATGGCGTGTCCGACGAACAGGTAGACCACTGCCGCCAGCCCGTACCC
Organism: Streptomyces sp. RG80; assembly: GCF_040446465.1. Lineage (NCBI taxonomy): Bacteria > Bacillati > Actinomycetota > Actinomycetes > Kitasatosporales > Streptomycetaceae > Streptomyces > Streptomyces sp. RG80. The sequence goes on from NZ_JBEAAJ010000007.1 coordinate 610,165, forward strand.
GGCGACGACCCGTGCCCACGCCTCGTCGAACGTGAACAGGTCGTGGCTCCAGCCGGCCAGCCAGCGAGCCGCGTCATGGATGAACTGCACGAAGTCGTTCGCGCGGTTCGCGTCCAGCAGGTACATCAGGATCCAGAGGCCCAGGATGAGGGCCATGATGTCGGCGACGATCGCTATGACCGTGCCGGCCGAGTTGGCACCGCGATATCGAGGGGACATAACCATCGGGTTGCCGCACTCGACCGAATGAAACCCGTACGACTACGAGTTGAGCTCCGCCAGCACCCGCAGGGTCTCCCGGTCCGGCGCCAGCGCCAGCAGATCCGTCACCGGCCCCTTCCGCCACGACTCCAACCGCTCCGCGATGCGTTCGCGCGGCCCGACCAGGGAGATCTCGTCGGCGAAGGCGTCGGGCACGGCCAGCACGGCCTCCTCGCGACGCCCCTCCAGGAACAGCCGCTGGATCCTGCGCGCCTCCTCCTCGTACCCCATCCGTGCCATCAGGTCGGCGTGGAAGTTGCGGGCCGCGTGCCCCATGCCGCCGATGTAGAAGCCCAGCATGGTCTTCACGGGGAGCAGGCCCTCGCGTACGTCGTCACAGACCCGGACCTGGGCCATGGGCGCGACGAGGAAACCCTCCGGGGCGTCGGTGAGGGAGGCCTCGTAGACCTCGGGGCGGGTCGGGGACCAGTACAGGGGGAGCCAGCCGTCGGCGATACGGGTGGTCTGGGCGACGTTCTTCGGACCCTCGGCGCCCAGGAGGATCGGGAGGTCGGGGCGCAGGGGGTGGGTGATGGGCTTGAGGGGTTTGCCGAGTCCGGTGGCGTCCTCGCCCCGGAAGGGGTGCGAATGAAAGCGCCCGGCGAGCTCGACCGGCGCCTCCCGCCTGAGGACCTGGCGTACGACATCGACGTACTCCCGTGTCGCGGTCAGCGGCGACTTCGGGAACGGGCGGCCGTACCAGCCCTCGACCACCTGCGGGCCGGAGAGCCCGAGACCGAGCATCACGCGCCCACCGGAGAGATGGTCGAGGGTGAGGGCGTGCATGGCGGTGGTGGTCGGCGACCTGGCTGCCATCTGGGCAACCGCCGTGCCCAGCCTGATCCTTGAGGTCTGCGCGGCGATCCAGGTGAGGGGCGTGAAGACGTCCGCCCCCCAGGACTCGGCCGTCCACACAGAGTCGTAACCGAGCCGCTCCGCCTCCCGCGCCAGCGGCACATGATCGGGGTTGGGGCCACGCCCCCAGTAGCCGAGCGCGAGACCGAGCCGCATAGCCGCCTCCTGACGGTGTGTCAGTTCGCTGGTCGAGGGAGGCGACTGTACGACAACGGCCCCCCGCCCGGAAGGGCGAGGGGCCGTGCGTTGATGTCGCTTCGGGATCAGCCGCGCTGGATGCCCGACGTGTCCTGCAGTACGCCACGACGGCCGTCCTGCGTCTGCGCGACCAGGTTGGCGCCGCGCTGCTCGACGGCCAGGTACCAGGTGCCCGGTGCCAGTTCGGCGATCGGCGACTGCGAGCCGTCCTCCGCGAAGAGCGGACGCGCCACCGGAACGGCGAACCAGAACGGGGAGAAGTCCCCAGCCGGCTGCGGCGCCTGCGGCTGCCCCGGCTGCGGCTGCCCGGGCTGAGGCTGACCACCGTAGGGCTGCCCCGGCTGAGGCTGACCACCGTAGGGCTGCCCCGGCTGCGGAGCACCGGCACCCGGGTAGCCGTAACCACCGGGAGGCTGGGCACCGTAGGGCTGGGGGGCGACGGGGCGGGGGGCCGGGATGAGGGCGGCCTGGAGGGCGGGGAGGAGGGGGGTGGCGATGGCCCCCGCGGCGAGTAGGAGGGCGGCGATCAGGCCGAGGATCAGGCCGGCGCCCGACTCGACGTCGAATCCGCCGGTGTCGACCGACCCTGCTGGGTCGATGATCGTCCAGAACGCGGTCCACGCGGAGAAGACCGACAGCGCGACGCCGAGCTGACCGAGGTCGAGCCCGACGACCTTGCGGGGCTGCGGCAGGGCGCGGGCGACAACGATCAAGGCCGCGCCGGCGAAGCCGCCGATGTACATGCTCATCAGGAGGCCGAGATTGTCCCAGGCGTTGGGGACGTTGCTACCGCCGTTGCCGTAGGTGTCGAGGAACGACGCGATGAAGAGCAACACCGCTGCTCCGATCACCACGCCGTCGCCCCGAGTGAGGGAGCGGATATTCACTTCAAGGAGTCCTTCGGTTCAGTCGTCTCATCGTCGGCATCGCTGGAGGCGTCGCTGTCACCATGTCGCCGTCAGGCCTCGGTGTGAAGCGCGGGGGTGGCCCCTCATCGTAGGGACGACCTTATCGTCCGCCCGGAGGGGCTGTCCGCAGGGATCAGCCCGCGAAACATGAGACGTGCAGGAAACTCACGATTCCTTCAGAGGGTCGCGCTAGGAACCCCGGGTTCAGCCCCAGGAAGAGTCGCTTCGGGAGACGGGATCGCGGCAGCTTGGGGGGCGCCCGGTCAAGTCAGACGGAACCGAACACTCGCGCGGCCTGTAGCTGGGAAGTAGGGCAGGTGTGCGGAAGTCGTCTGCTTGTGCACCCATGCTCTTAGGGTCGGATGCCATGAAGCTGGTCGTGCAAGTGAAGCTGCTACCGACGCCTGTGCAGGCGGCGGCGCTTGAAGCGACCCTGCGTGCCTGTAACGAGGCGGCTACCTGGGTCAGCGAAGTGGCTTTTCGGAAGGATGTCAGGAACAACTTCGCCTTGCGCAAGCTCACCTATGACGCGGTGAAGGCGCAGTGGAACCTCGGTGCCCAGGCCGCCCAGCACGTGATCAAGAAGACCTGTGACGCCTATGCGGCACTCAAGGCGAATCTCAGGGCCGGGAACTTCGGAAAACCCGGTTCGCGGCGATACCACAGGGCCACAGGGAGGTCGATCGTCTTTCGTGCAGAGGGCGCACAGCCCTACGACGACCGCATGCTGTCCTGGCGGATCGACCGGCGCTGCATCTCGATCTGGACGACGGTCGGGCGGATCAAGAACGTGGCATTCACGGCGAGTCCCGAGCAGCTGGTCACCCTCGCCTTGTACCGCAAGGGGGAGTCCGATCTGGTGTGTCGGGACGGCATGTGGTTCATGAGCGCCACATGCGAGGTCCCCGAAGCCCCGCTGAACGCAGGCCCGGTGGACTTCCTAGGCGTCGACCTGGGCATCGTCAACATCGCTACCACCAGCGATGGAGAGATCATGGCCGGGCGCGAGCTCAACCGGATTCGGGGGCGGGAGCGAACCCTGCGGGCCAAGCTGCAGCGCAAGAACACCCCGTCCGCCAAGCGCCGGCTGAAGAAGCGCAGGCGCAAGGAGTCGCGGCGGGCTCGGGACATCAACCACAAGATCGCGAAGGTTATGGTGGCCGAGGCTGAACGCACCGGTCGCGGAATCGCCCTGGAGGACCTCAGGGGCATCCGGGAACGGGTACGGCTTCGCAAGCCCCAACGGGCCACCCACTCCAGCTGGAGCTTTGCCCAGCTGGGGTCGTTCATCGCGTACAAGGCCCGCCGGGCGGGGGTTCCGGTGGTGTACGTCGATCCGGCGTACACCTCCCGCACCTGCGCCGAGTGCGGGCACATCGACAAGGCGAACCGGGTCTCGCAGGCCTGGTTCGCGTGCCGGAACTGCGGATTCGTTGATCACGCAGACCGGAACAGCTCCCGCAACATCCGCGCACGTGCGTGGGAGTTGTGGCGACGCGGGGCCCAGTCAATGGCCCCTGCTCCACCCTCGCGTCAGCGGGGCAGTGGGGCTGAACGCAAACGCAGCGTCACATCCAGTGGCGCCCGTTGTGCAAGCCGGTCGCTTTAGCGACGGCAGTTGACAGATCCCCTGTGCCGCTTCTACTGCCAGCTATCGCTGGTCCGTAGTACCGCGTCTCTGGGCTCGGTGCCTGTGGTAGGCCTTTGGCGCGGGCGATGCATCGCCCGCGAAGATCGGACACGAGTGATGCGCAGACGATGAGTTCGGTGAAGCCTCGAACCGCCTAGCTCAAAAAACTTGCCACTCCATCGAAGATCCCCTGCGCCGCCTTCTGCCGCCACGTACCGCTGGTCAGCAATGCCGCGTCCTTGCTATCGCGCATGTTGCCGCACTCGATGAACACCTTGGGAACCGTTGACAGATTGAGACCGCCGAGGTCCTTACGCGTGACGAGACCGGTGCCGTCGCCGACGTAGTTGGAGGGGGCGCTGCCGGTGGCGCGGACGAAGTTGCCGGCGATGCGTTCGCCGAGGGAGGCGGAGGAGGCGACGATCGGGCCGGTGTCGGCGCTGCCCGCCTTGACCTTGCCGGGAAGGATGACGTGGAAGCCGCGCTGGCCCGCGCCCGCGCCGTCCGCGTGGACCGACACCACGGCGTCCGCGTGCGCCTTGTTGCCGATCTGCGCGCGTTCGTCGATGCACGGGCCGAACGTCCGGTCGCCGTCCTGGGTCAACTTCACCGTGGCGCCCTGCTGCTGAAGCAGCGTGCGCAGGCGGTGGGCCACGTCGAGGGTGAACTTGGCCTCGGTGTAACCGGCGTTGGTGGACGTGCCGGTCGTGTCGCACTCCTTCCAGGTCGTGCCGATGTTCACCTTCTTGTTGATCTCGGCCGTGTGCTGGAAGTTGTTCGGGTTGTGACCCGGGTCGATGACGACGACCTTGCCCTTGAGGGGGCCGGAGGCGGCCGGGGCGGAGGTCGTGGGGGTGGGGCTCGGCTTGTCGTCGTCCGTGGCGGACTTCGAGGGTGTGGACAGCGGGGACGTCGTGGCAGTCACGGGCGCGCTCGACGACGTCGGTGTCCCCGCCGCCTCCTCGGAACCTCCACCGGATCCACCCACCGTCTCGTACACCAGCCACCCGAGCAGCGCGCCCGGGACCAGTGCGGCGACCGCGACGGTGAGGGGGCGGCGCCGGGGGCGGCGGGGCTGGGGAGGATCGAAGTCCGGGCCTACGTACGACACGACAGCCACCCTAGCGGCGGGTCGACGGTGGGGCGGGGTGGTGGGGGCCGGACGGGTCGTTTCATCCGAACGGCACACCGGCGTCGCTCACGGCTGGGCGGTATGCCGAGAATCGCCCATGAGATCACACCTGCGTGGCATAGCAAGCGCGCTCATCACCGTCACCGTCGCCGCGACGGTCGTCCTCGTCGCGCCCGCGGCCCAGGCCGCCTCGTTCCCCTGCACCCCGCCGGAAGACGTCTGTGCCGTCGACGTCGTCCACGGTCAGCCGGGCGTCGGTACGGGCAACGTCATCCAGACCCCGGTCGACATCGACCTCAACGTGAAGCCCTGAGGCGCGCGGCGCCTCAGATCCCCGTACCCACCCGCCGCAGCACGCGCAGCGTGTCCGTCACGGAGACCTCCGTGAAGGCCCCCGACTCCAGCGCCCGCAGATAGATCCGGTACGGGGCCTGGCCGGTGAACTCGTCCTTCGGGTCCGGGTGGACGTCGTGGATGAGCAGCAGCCCGCCCTCCGCCACATGCGGCGCCCAGCCCTCGTAGTCGGCGTTCGCGTGCTCGTCGGTGTGGCCGCCGTCGATGAAGACGAGGCCGAGGGGGGTGCCCCAGACCTTCGCGACCTGCGGGGAACGGCCGACGAGGGCGACGACGTGGTCCTCCAGACCGGCCTTGTGCAGGGTCCGGCGGAAGGTCGGCAGGGTGTCCATCAGGCCGAGCTCGGGGTCGACCGTCTCCGGGTCGTGGTACTCCCAGCCGGGCTGCTGCTCCTCGCTGCCGCGGTGGTGGTCGACGGTCAGCGCGGTGACCCCGGCCGCACGGGCCGCGTCCGCGAGCAGGATCGCGGAGCGCCCGCAGTACGTGCCCACCTCCAGGAGCGGCAGCCCGAGCCGCCCGGCCTCGACGGCCGCCGCGTACAGGGCGAGCCCCTCGTCCACGGGCATGAACCCCTTCGCGGCCTCGAAGGCGGCGAGGATCTCGGGCTTGGGGGCCGCGGTCATGGGGGGCCTTTCGGTCGTACGAGGATGCGGGCGGCCCCATGGTGCCCCACACCCCCCGTCACCTGGATGACAGGGGGTGCGCGAATCGTCTTGAGGGGCGCGGGGCTGTGTCGATGTGCGGCTCCACCGCGTGAGCGCGACCGGCCACGAACCACCCGCAGCCGACCCCCGACCCCTACGCGGTCACAGCCTCCCCCGGCAACGAAAGATCCACGTCCACGGCACTGTCATCCCCCGCATGCGAGGCAGCAGACGCAAGCGGCCCATGCCCGGACGCCTTCGCCGCGAGCACGTACGCCCCCTCCGCCGGAACGGCTAGCGAGTAACTGCCGTCCTCGCCGGACAGTGTCGCCCCCGCCTGACGACCCCGGCGGTCGATCAGCGTGACCTTGGCACGGGCGACGGGCTCGCCGTCGGCACCCAGGACCCGACCCCGGAAGCCCCGCAGCGCCTCCTCCGCACGCTCCAGGTTCGCGTCCTCCTCGCTGCTCGCGCGCAGCTGCGGCGCGCGGTTCGGCTTCGGCAGGAACAGGGCCATCAGCAGGCCGATCGCCACCGCGCCGGTCGCGATGAGGAAGGAGACGCGGAAGCCGTGCATGGTCGGGATCTCGACGCCGTTCACGGTGTTCGCGGTGTTGGCCAGGACCATGCCGATGACGGCGCTCGACACCGACGTACCGATCGAACGCATCAGCGTGTTGAGGCCGTTCGCCGCGCCCGTCTCCGAGGCGGGGACCGCGCCGACGATCAGGGCGGGGAGGGAGGAGTAGGCGAGTCCGATGCCCGCGCCCAGCACGACCGCGATGACCAGGCTCTGCCAGGCCGCGCTCATGAGCCCCAGCCCCGCGCCGTAGCCGATCGCGATGATCAGCATGCCGAGGATGAGGGTGAACTTGGGGCCGTACTTCGCGGACAGGCGGGCGTAGACGGGTGCCGTGAACATCATCGTCAGGCCCAGCGGGGCGACCAGCAGACCCGCGACGACCATCGACTGGCCGAGGCCGTAGCCGGTGGCCTTCGGGAGCTGGAGCAGCTGGGGAAGGACCAGCGAGACGACGTAGAAGCTGACGCCGACCATGATCGAGGCGAGGTTGGTGAAGAGGACGGCGGGGCGGGCCGTGGTGCGCAGGTCGACGAGGGGGGCCTTGGTGCGCAGCTCGTACACGCCCCACAGGAGGAGTACGGCCGCGGAGGCGCCGAACAGGCCGAGCGTGGTGCCTGAGGTCCAGCCCCAGTCGCTGCCCTTGGTGATGGGCAGGAGGAAGAGGACCAGGCCGGTGGAGAGGCCGAACGCGCCGAGCAGGTCGAAGGAGCCCTCCGCGCGCATGTCGGATTCCGGTACGACGAGGAGGGTGAGGACGATGGCGAGGGCGCCGAGGCCGGCGGCACCGTAGAAGAGGGCGTGCCAGTCGGCGTGCTGGGCGATCAGGGCCGCGAGGGGGAGGGCGAGACCGCCGCCGACGCCGATCGAGGAACTCATCAGGGCCATCGCCGAGCCGAGCTTCTCGCGGGGCAGCATGTCGCGCATCAGGCCGATGCCGAGCGGGATCGCACCCATGGCGAAGCCCTGGAGGCTACGGCCGAGGACCATGACGATCAGGTCGCTGGTGAGCGCGCTGATCAGCGCGCCGACCACCATCACCGCGAGGCTCGCGATCAGCATCCTGCGCTTGCCGTACAGGTCGCCGAGGCGGCCCATGATCGGCGTGGCCACGGCACCCGACAGGAGGGTGGAGGTCAGGACCCAGGTGGCGTTGCTGGGGGCGGTGTCCAGGAGCTGCGGCAGGTCCTTGATGACCGGGACGAGCAGGGTCTGCATCACCGCGACGACGATGCCCGCGAAGGCGAGCACCGGGACGACGGCACTGCTGCTCGCGCGGGTGGGCTGGTCGGTCGGGGTAGGTCTCATGTGCGTAAGGAACTCGGTGTGCCCGGGCAACTATTCCGATGTTTTGGACAGCTAACGATTTCTTTATCTTCTCTTGACGCACGGCCTTCCCTGCGGCCTCCTGTGCGGCTGCGGTCCTACGTCGATATCCCGATGCCAGGAGCGTGGAGGGGTTGAGAGCATGACACCCATGCCCGCAGCCGCCGAAGTCTCCGCCCCCTCCCGTCGCCGACCCGCGCCGCCCGCCTGGCTCGTCGTCGCGCTCGCCTGCGCCGGGCAGTTCCTCGTCGTCCTCGACGTGTCCGTCGTCAACGTGGCGCTGCCGTCGATACGGGCCGACCTGGGCCTCGGCGAGCAGGGCCTGCAATGGGTCGTCAACGCGTACGCCATCGCCTTCGCCGGGTTCATGCTGCTCGGCGGACGGGCCGGTGACCTCTACGGCCGCAAGCGGATGTTCCTGGTCGGGCTCGGCCTGTTCACCGTGGCCTCGCTGGGCGGCGGACTGGCCCAGGACGGCTGGCAGCTGCTGCTCGCGCGGGCCGCGCAGGGGCTGGGCGCGGCGGTGCTGGCGCCCTCGACGCTCACGATCGTCACGTCCGCCGTACCCGAGGGGCCCGCACGCGCGCGTGCCATCGCCACCTGGACGGCGGTCGGCGGCGGTGGCGGCGCGGCCGGCGGACTCGTCGGCGGAGCGCTGGTCGACGTGTGGTCCTGGCGCTGGACCCTGCTGATCAACGTGCCGGTCGGCGCCGTCGTACTCCTCGGCTCCCTGTGGTGGCTGACCGAGAGCCGGGCCGGTGACGGACGGCGGCTCGACCTGCCGGGCGCGCTGCTGGTGACGGCCGGACTGGCCACCCTGGCCTACGGCATCTCCCAGACCGAGGCCGAGGGGTGGACGTCCTCGGAGACGGTCCTTCCGCTGCTCCTCGGACTGGGGCTGATCGGGGCGTTCCTGCTGGTCGAGTCGCGTACGGCGGCGCCGCTGATGCCGCTCGGACTGCTGCGCCTGCGATCCGTGGCCTCGGCGAACGTGGCCATGTTCCTGTCCGGCTCGGCGATGTTCTGCATGTGGTTCTTCATGACGCTGTACGCCCAGAACGTGCTCGGCTACTCGCCGCTGGAGGCAGGCCTCGCCCTGGTGCCGAGCTCCCTGGCCGTGGTCCTGGGCTCGAAGGCGGCGCCACGGCTGATGCGGGCGCTGAACGCGCGGCTGGTGGCGGTGCTGGGAACCGGCGTCGCGGTGGCCGGGTTCGGCTGGCAGTCGACGATGACCGTGGACGGCGGGTACGTGGTGGCCGTCATGTGCCCCGGGATCCTGATGATGCTGGGCGCGGGCCTGGCGACCACACCGCTGGCCGCGCTGGCCACGTCCGGGGCGGCGCCGGGGGAGGCGGGGCTGGTGTCGGGCCTGGTCAACACCTCGCGCACGATGGGCGGCTCGCTGGGGCTCGCGGTGATGTCGACGATCGCGGCGGCGCGGACGGCCGGGAGTACGAGCCCCGAGGCGCTGACGGAGGGATACGCGCTGGTGTTCCGGGCCGGGGCCGGCGTGCTGGTCGCCGGGGTGGTGCTGATGCTGGTGTGGCTGCCGCGAGGAATTTCCGCGAAGTCGTAGAACAGAGGCAACGGTCTGTGCGGTCCATGGACTCCTTTAGACATCTAGGAGGTGCCCATGGGGGATCGCAAGGAGGCTCGGGACGAGGAGTTCCAGAGCTTTGTCATCGGCCGCTGGCCGCGGTTGATGAGGACGGCATTTCTCCTCACGGGGGAGCAGCACGCCGCGGAGGACCTGGTCCAGTCGACCCTGGAACAGGTCTACGTGGCCTGGCGCAGGGTCGGCTCGGCCGACGACCCGGAGGCGTATGTACGGCGCGTGATGATCAACGCGCACGCACGCAAACACCGTCGGAAACTCCGGGAGTTCCTGGCGCCCAAGGACGACTCGGGCCTGGTCCGCGAGGTCGCCGACACCGGTGACCGCATCGCCCAGGCCGAGGACCGCAACGCCCTGCTGAAGGCGTTGGCGCAACTGCCGCCACGGCAGCGCGAGGCGGTCGTCCTGCGCTACTGGGAGGACCTCACCGAGACACAGACCGCCGAGGCGATGGGCTGTTCCGTCGGTTCGGTCAAGAGCAACGCGGCCAAGGGAATCGCGAAACTCCGCGCCATACCGGGGCTGTCCGACATGGCGACGCAGGGAGGGCGGAAGTGATGAGCGCGGACCGGGAGACGAACCACGACATGACGAACGGCGACATCACCCAGCTGCTGGCCGGCGCCGCGGACGAGGTCGAGATCGGTATAGCCCCCTACCAGGCGGTGATCCAGGGTGGACGCCGTCGCAAGGCCCGCCGCTGGGCGGTCGCCGCGGCCACGGCCCTGGTGCTCGCCGGCTCCTCGGCGACGATTGCGGTGGCGGGGCTGCCGGGCGGGGACGGGACGGTGGCACCGGCGGCGACCCAGTCGGCGACGCCGGAAACCGACCTGTTCACCCCCGCCCGGACGACCCTCGCGACCGGCACGGAGAACGGCAAGGAGTGGCGGGTCTACATCGACGTCTGGGCGGCCCCGCGGACCGAGGTCCAGGCAGCGGGCCAGTTCGAGGCGATGGGCGAGTACGGCGACGTCCCGACAGGCGTGACCGAGGCCTCCCAGCTGATCGGCAGGACTTCGTACGTCGTCTCCTTCAGCTACGGCGACAAGCGGCGCGGCGTGTTCGAGGACGAGTTCACCAAGGGCGAGGCGATGCGGGGCACGGACCTCCAGTCCGCCGCGATCCCCTTCGCCGACCGCGACGGTGCCCCCGAGCGCCTGGTCATCGGCATGGTCGGCCATGACGCCCAGCAGGTCGGCTGCACCTGGAAGAACGGCACGACGACCAAGGCCGACAGGGTCCCCGCGCCTTCGGACGTCAACAGCGACGACCCCGCGATCCGCCCGGCGGAGGGCTCCCCGGTGGACTGGTTCGTGTGCCGGGCACCGGAGGGGACGGTGTTCAAGGAGGTGGGGGTGACGCTGGTGAAGACGCCGGCGTAGGAAACGCAGGTGTCGCCGGTGAGCTGGGCGGCGGTGCGGCGTCTCGGGGGTGCAGGCGGTCTACAGCCACCCCCGCTGCCGTGCCTCCCGCAGCGCCTCCATCCGGTTGCGGGTGCCGGTCTTGCCGATGGCGGAGGAGAGGTAGTTGCGGACCGTGGACTCGGAGAGGTGGAGGGCGGACGCGATGTCCGCGACCGTCGCGCCGTCCGCCGAGCCGCTCAGTACGTCGCACTCGCGGGCGGTGAGCGGGTTGGGGCCGGCGCTGAGGGCGGCCGCGGCCAGGGCCGGGTCGATGACCGTCTCGCCGGTCAGGACACGGCGGATGCAGGAGGCCAGTTCCTCGACCGGGCCGTCCTTGACCAGGAAGCCCGCGGCGCCCGCCTCCATGGCCCGGCGGAGATAGCCGGGACGGCCGAAGGTGGTCAGGATCAGGACCCGGCAGTCGGGGGCCTCGTCGCGGAGCTCGGCGGCGGCGTCGAGGCCGCTCTTGCCGGGCAGCTCGATGTCGAGGAGCGCGACGTCCGGGCGGTGGGTGAGCGCCGCGTCCACGATCACGTCGCCGGTGCCCACCTGGGCCACGACCTCGATGTCCGGCTCCATCCCGAGCAGCAGCGCGAGCGCGCCCCGCATCATGCCCTGGTCCTCGGCGAGCAGAACCCTGATGGACTTGGCGGGCCGGTGATCCCGGGGCATCTCGTTCACGGCCTCAGGGTAGGGCGCGGGGGCCGGGGGCGCCCGGTGCGGCGCCGGGGCGATATGGCTCGCGGTGGCCGCCTCGGTCGCGGGTAGCTTGCCTCAAGTGATGACATCCGATGACGTGTTGAGCGTGCTCGCGCTGCTGCGGCGGGCGGAGGTGGAGGTCTGGGTCGGCGGGGGCTGGGGGATCGACGCGCTGGTCGGTGAGCGGACCCGGGACCATCGGGATTTGGATCTGATGCATCGGCGGGAGCAGGAGCCCGCGGTTCTCGCCGCGCTGGCCGATGCCGGGTTCGTGGAGAGCCTGGACTGGCGGCCGGTGCGGTTCGTGGTCACGGCGCCGGACGGGCGGGAGATCGACCTGCATCCGCTCGTCTTCGCGGCGGACGGCTCCGCGACGCAGGCCTCCCTCGAACCGGACCGCCCCTTCGACTACCCGCCCTCCGCCTTCGTGACCGGCACCATCGGGGGCACCCCCGTCCCCTGCCTCTCCGCCGAGCAGCAGGTCCACTTCCACCAGGGATACGAGCCGACGGAACGCGACCGACACGACATGGCCCAGATCCGCCGAGCCTTCGGAATCCCCACCCACTTCTGAGGCGCACGGCCCCATCCGCTCCACACTTTCCGCGGGGAGGGCCGCCTCCAGGGGAAGGGGCGCCTCGAGGGGAAGGACCGTCCCCTCCACGGAGAGGTCCGCGACGCCCACGGGCAGGCTCACGCCTCCACCCGCGCCACGCCTTCCGCCGGGAGGACGGCATCCTCCGCGAGGCAGGCAGTCCCCTCCACGGACCGATCCGTGACGCCCACCGACAAACCCGCGCCCCCCACCGGCGCCTCCACCCTCTCCACCAGCACCTGCACCCCTTCCACCGGCGCCTCCACCCTCTCCACCGGCACCTGCACCCCCTCCACCGGCAGCTCAGCCGTCACCACGAACCCGCCCCGCGGCCCCGCCCCCGCCTCCAGCCGACCGCCCGCCGCCGCGAGGCGTTCCGTCAGCCCCTTCAGGCCGGTGCCCTGGGTTCCCGCCGTCTCCGTGGGGCCACGTCCGTCGTCCGCCACTCGCAGTCGCACGCGCTCCACCTCCCCGTCGACGGAGATCTCGCACCGTGAAGCCCCGCTGTGCCGTACCGCGTTGGTCACCGCCTCCCGTACCACCCAGCTCAGCAGTGTCTCCGTCTGGGCGGCCGGCGGTGGCCCGGAGTGTCGTACGACGGGCTCGATTCCCGCGGCCGTAAGCGCCGAGCGGGCCCGGTCCATCTCCGTGCCGAGGCTTCCCTCGCGGTAGCCCGTCACGGCCTCCCGGATCTCCGTCAGCGCCTGGCGGCCGACGGACTCGATGTCGGTGATCTGGGCGAGGGCCGCGTCCACATCGCGTGGGGCCAGTCGCCGGGCCGCCTCCGACTTCACCACGATCACCGACAGGGTGTGGCCGAGCAGGTCGTGCAGATCGCGGGAGAACCGCAGGCGCTCCTTCTCCACCGCGCGCCGGGCCAGCTCCTCGCGGGCGGCACGCAGTTCCCGTACCGCCTCGGCCAAGGACAGGATCGCCGCGGTCACCATGGTCGACAGGAACGTGGCGTAGCCGATGTTCACCGCGTCCCAGCCCTCCCGGACCGCGGAGACGGCGACGGCGAGCCCCGTGAGGCCGAGGCCGACCCGGCCGAGCCACGGGCCCCGGGTCACCGCGCCGGTGGCCAGTCCGAGCAGTGGGAAGAAGAACAGCCAGTTGCCGCCGTAGCCGACGGCCAGGGCGCAGGTGACCAGGCCCATCAGGAGCAGCGCCACCCGGGTGGAGCGGGCCTCGCGCTTCTCCTTCACGAAGGCGCGGAAGACAACGTAGATGTAGAGGGAGTTGAAGGTGAGCAGTCCCAGGGCGCCCAGCCATGGTTGTGCGGTGCCGGCCTGGAAGAGGTTGGAGAAGGCGCCCATGCCCATCAGCAGCCAGGGCAGGAGGGAGAAGCCGGTGGGCGGCGGGCCCGGGTTCTCGGGAGGCTTGCCGTTGCGGCGTGCGGCGCGCTGGTCGGCCTTGAACCGCTCCATGTCCGACTTCCAGCCCGCCCGCGCCACCTGCCAGGCGTCCATACGGCACGACGCCTTCCGTAGCCAGGACATGTGCCCACCCCCCTGTCGACCGTTCGCCTGTGTCATGACTCCCACGCTACGAACCCGCCCACCTGCGCGGCAGAGGCGCTTGTACGGAAACCGGCGGTACAAATGTCACCGACCCCTCGCCGACCCCGGTTTCTGACATGCCGTCAGCAGTCTTCACAACTGTCGGGAGCTGGGCTATACAGGGGTCGCCGTACTGGAACGCGTTCTAGAACGAGCACCGACGAACGCCTCCGGCCCGGCCCCGTGAACGACCTCGGTGCGGCCGACGGTGCGGACGGCCGCACCGAGGTTCCGAACCCACGAGCGAGCCCCCAGGAGCCCCATGCCCATCGACGCCGCCAAGGCCGTGGCCGCCGAACCCCGGACCGGCGAGATCGCCTGGAACTCCAAGGACGTGCAGCTCTACCACCTCGGCATCGGAGCGGGCATCCCGGCGACCGATCCCGACGAACTGCGCTACACCCTCGAGTCCAGGCTGCACGTCCTGCCGAGCTTCGCCACCGTCGCCGGCTCCGGCTCGCCCGGGGTCATCAGCGGACTGTCCATGCCGGGCATCGAGGTCGACCTCGCCAAGGTCCTGCACGGCGGCCAGTCACTGACCATCCACCGGCCCCTTCCCGCCGAGGGCACCGCCACCGCCACCGGCCGGATCGCCGCGGTCTACGACAAGGGCAAGGCCGCCGTCCTCGTGATGCGCACCGAAGTCGCCGACGCCGAGGGCCCGTTGTGGACCAACGACGCCCAGATCTTCGTACGGGGGGAGGGCGGATGGGGCGGCGACCGTGGACCGTCGGGCCGTCTCGACCCGCCCTCCGGAGAGCCCGACCGGGTCGTCGAACGGCGCCTCCGCGAGGACCAGGCCCTGCTCTACCGCCTCTCCGGCGACTGGAACCCCCTGCACGCCGACCCCGAGTTCGCCAAGGTCGCCGGCTTCGAGCGGCCCATCCTGCACGGACTGTGCACCTACGGCATCACGCTCAAGGCGGTCGTCGACACGCTGCTCGGCGGGGACGTGACCCGGGTGCGGTCGTACGACACCCGGTTCGCCGGGGTCGTGTACCCGGGGGAGACCCTGCGCATCCGGATGTGGTCCGGCGCGGACTCCGTGCGGGTCGCCGTCAGCGCCGTCGAGCGGGGCGACGCGCCCGTGCTCGCCGACACCGTCGTCCAACACACCTGATTCCACCCGCTGTCGAGGGGAGCCGCACCATGCGCGCAGCCGTACTGCACGAGATCGGCCAGGACAAGCTGGAGGTCCTCGACGACGTCGAGGCGGTGGGGTTCGGCCCCGGACGGGTGAGGATAAGGGTGCGGGCCGCGGGGCTGTGTCACTCCGACCTGTCCGGGATGAGCGGAGTGCTGCCGCAGCCGGCGCCCTTCGTGCCCGGTCACGAGGGTGCGGGCGAGATCCTCGAAGTCGGGGAGGGCGTCAGCCACTTGAAGGCCGGTGACCGGGTCGTCGTCTGCTGGCTGCCCGCCTGCGGTGCCTGTTCCGCCTGCAAGCGCGGCCAGACCGAGCTGTGTCTGGCCGGGTTCATGAACGCCGGCACCCCCAACTTCAGGCGCCCCGCCGGAGACGTCTTCGGCATGGCGGGCACCGGCACCTTCACCGAGGAGGTCGTCGTCGACGCCGGCTGCGCGGTGCCGATCCCCGACGACGTGCCCTTCGACATCGCCGCGCTCATCGGCTGCGGGGTCACCACCGGACTCGGCGCCGCCCTCAACACCGCCGACGTGGCCGCCGGTTCGTCGGTCGCGGTCATCGGCTGCGGCGGCGTCGGCATCTCCGCCATCCAGGGTGCCCGGCTCAAGGGCGCGGCGGAGATCGTCGCCGTCGACCCGGTGCTCTCCCGTCGCGAGTCCGCCCTCAAGTTCGGTGCCACCAGGGCGGTTTCCCCCGACGAGCTGGCCGACGCCAAGCAGCAGATCACCGCCGGTGAGGGCTTCGACTACGTCTTCGAGGTCGTCGGCAAGTCGGCCACCGCCCGCACCGCGTACGACAACACCCGGCGCGGCGGCACCCTCGTCGTCGTCGGCGCGGGCGCCATGGACGACAACCTCCAGTTCAACATGTTCGAGCTGTTCTTCGACGAGAAGCGGATCCTGCCGTCCATGTACGGCGGCGGCGACGTCCTGACCTCCTACGAGCGGACCATCGCCCTGTGGCGGGCCGGCCGTGTCGACCTGGAGGGCCTGATCACCCACCGGGTCCCGCTGGCCGACATCAACGAGGCCCTGGACCAGATGCGGACGGGCACCTCGC
This sequence comes from Streptomyces sp. RG80, assembly GCF_040446465.1. NCBI lineage: Bacteria > Bacillati > Actinomycetota > Actinomycetes > Kitasatosporales > Streptomycetaceae > Streptomyces > Streptomyces sp. RG80. Next base: position 626,127 of record NZ_JBEAAJ010000007.1, read on the forward strand.
TCCGTACCTGCATAGAGATCTGAGGAGAACTCCGGGGATGTCACTGCCACTTGAAGGGCTCTCCGCGATCGTCACCGGCGCCGGTCGGGGTCTCGGCCGGGCCGAGGCGCTCGAACTCGCCCGGCTCGGCGCCGCCGTCGTCGTCAACGACTACGGCCAGCCCGGCCGGGACGGCTCCGGCGCGGCCTCCGCGGGTCCCGCGGAGGAGGTCGCCGCCGAGATCCGCGCGGCGGGCGGCAAGGCGCTCGCCCACACCGGGGACGTCGCCGACTTCCAACAGGCCGAACAGCTCGTCCGGTTGACCGTCGAGGAGTTCGGCAAGCTCGACATCCTCGTCAACAACGCGGGCATCCTGCGCGACCGCATGGTCTTCTCCATGGCCGAGCAGGAGTGGGACGCGGTGATCCGGGTCCATCTCAAGGGGCACTTCAACACCACCCGCTTCGCCGCCGCGCACTGGCGGGAGAGGTCCAAGGCGGTCGGTGGGCCGGTGTACGGGCGGATCGTGAACACCTCCTCGGAGGCTTTCGTCGCGGGCTCGGCCGGACAGCCCAACTACGCGGCGGCGAAAGGCGGCATCGTCGGCCTCACCACCTCCACGGCCCTCGCCCTCGCCAAGTACGGCGTCACTGCGAACGCCATCTGCCCGCGCGCCCGCACCCGGATGACCGAGGACGTCTTCGCGGGCTTCGAACCACCCGACGCCGGGCTCGACCCGCTCGCCCCCGAGCATGTCGCCCCGCTCGTCGGCTACTTGGCGGCACCGGCCGCCGCACGCGTCAACGGCCAGCTGCTCGTCGTACACGGAGGGATGGTCGCCGTCGTCGAACGGCCGCGTGTGCAGGCCAAGTTCGACAGCAAGCAGGAGACCTTCACCTACGACGAACTGGACGCGCTGCTCACCCCGCACTACGCGGGACGGCCGTCGGGAGAGACCTTCGCGGCGACCGAGGTACTGGGGCTGAAAAAGGAGTAGGCCCCGCTCACCGCCAGGGTGAACGGGGCCGTCGTCGTACGACCTCAGGCCGCCGTCTCGGTCTCCTCCAAGGAGGCCGAGACCGGCTTGCGGTGCCGGCCGCGAGGGGCCGTCTCACCGTCGTGGGCCGAGACCGAACCCCGGTGCCTGCCGTGCCCGGCAGACTCGTGGACATCGGTGCGCGGCGGCTGAATCGTGCTTGCGTCGCTCATCGGAAGAACTCACCCCGTCAACATGATCTTTCTAACAGCCGGGCGAGTTTAACCGGCACACCACGGGGCGAATCCAGGCGGCCACGCCAACCGGCACTAGTTCGTTACAAGACCACCCAACGCCGTCTTCCCGAGGCTTTTCGGAGCCGTTTTCCCGAGTGCCTCCAACGGCGCCTTCCCCAGCGGCACCGGTCTCAGCGCCACAGGCTCCGGAGGATCCGGTTCCGACGGCCCGTCCGAGCCCGGCGGCCTCCCCGGCGCCGACTCGTCGACCGTCCCGTCCCGGACCGGATCCTCCAGGCCCGCGTCCCCCGTCCTTCCCCCGTCCCCCGGTTCCCCCGTGGGCACCGTCAACTCCGCCACCCCGCACGGCACTTCGTCCGTGGCGTACGGCAGTCGCAGCACCCCGTCCCGCGTCCACAACCCGGCGCCGGTCAACCACCCCATGGGCGCCGCGAGATGGTGCACCCGCCGCCGGTCCGGCCGCCACACCCCGACCCAACTGCCCACCGGTCCGTCGATCCGCAGCGCCACCGCACAGCTCTCCGGCATCAGCACCTGCCCCGGCTGAACGGCGAACGGCGTCACCACGCACTCGGGCATCCGCAGGCTCTCCGGGAAGCGCACCGGCAGCGTGCTGCCCAGCACCCCCCAGCCGAGCCGCTCCGCACCGGGCGCGTCCGAGCGGATCAGCAGCAGTCCGCTGTCCGGGTCGGCGAGCAACAGCCGGTCGTCGCTGCCGGCCGCGATCTGAAGCAGCGGCGAGACCTCGCCACCGCGCTCCAGGTCCACCACGATCGCCTTGGTGCACCCGCCGACCTCCCGGTCCAGCGCCAGCATCCGTCCCGTACGGTCCAGCCACACCCCGCCCGAGCAGCGCCCCGGGATCTCCGCGAGATGCTCGGGACCGAAGGCGCCCCCCGCCACCAGCCACACCGCGCTCGCATGCCGGCCGACAGCGAGGGCGTACGCCTTCTCACCCCCCGGCGGGGGCGGCAGCAGCCACAGCCGGGTGCCCTCCTCGGGGCACTCGACCGCCCCGAGCGGCAGCTCACCGGTGCCGGGGCCGGTCGGGTAGAGCAGCGAGAAGTTGTGCCGCCCGTCCGTGAACCGCCTGATCAGAACCCGTCCGTCGGCCATCGGCTGCACCTCGGTGCCGGGCTCCTCGGGCTGGTTGCCCGGCAGCGGCACCGCGTACGGCTCGGGGCCGTCCAGCGTCCAGCGCTCCGGGAACCAGGAGTCGCCGTCCCGGGTGAGGCGGGCGGCGTACGCGCCGTCCGCGGTGATCGTGCAGCCAGCCTGCGGCGTACCGTCCTCGTCCGCCGCCGTGGGCTCGATCGCACAGGCCGTCATCGTTCGGTCACCTCCGGCCACGAAGCTAGTTTTCGCACGCACAGACGTGGGACGGGCCGACGATCGCTTCACACAAAGGGGTGGCCCAGGAACGATTCGCCTGAGGAAACCGGGGCGATTGTGCTGCGCGGGGTCATCGGGAGCCGGACCGGTACATCGGCACAGACCAGCCAGGTAGCCTTTCCCCCGTGCCCCGTCTGTCTGAAGTCATCGCCGCGCTGGAGAACCTGTGGCCCGCCGAGCGGGCCGAGTCCTGGGACGCGGTCGGCACGGTCGTGGGCGACCCGGACCAGGAGGTCTCCCGGGTCCTGTTCGCGGTCGACCCGGTCCAGGAGATCGTCGACGAGGCCGTGAAGCTGGGCGCCGACCTGCTGGTCACCCACCACCCGCTCTATCTGCGCGGCACGACGACGGTCGCGGCGACCCACTTCAAGGGCCGGGCGGTGCACACGCTCATCAAGAACGACATCGCCCTGCACGTGGCCCACACGAACGCGGACTCCGCCGACCCGGGTGTCTCCGACGCCCTCGCCGGCGCGCTGGACCTTCGTGTCGTACGACCGCTGGTGCCGGACCCCTCCGACAAGGACGGCCGCCGCGGCCTCGGCCGCATCTGCGAGCTGGACCATCCGCTGCCGCTCAGGGAGTTCGCGGCGCGGGCCGCGGCCCGCCTCCCCGCCACCGCGCAGGGCATCCGCGTGGCCGGCGACCCGGAGTCGACGATCCGCACGGTCGCCGTCAGCGGCGGCTCCGGCGACAGCCTCTTCGACGTCGTACGCGCCGCCGGCGTCGACGCCTTCCTCACCGCGGACCTGCGCCACCACCCGGCGTCCGAGGCCCGCGCCCACAGTCCTCTCGCGCTGCTCGACGCCGCGCACTGGGCCACCGAATGGCCCTGGTGCGAGCTGGCCGCCACCCAGCTCGACGAGATCTCCGACCGCCACGGATGGGACCTGCGGGTCCATGTCTCCAAGACGGTCACCGACCCCTGGACCGCCCACGCGGCGTCCACCACCACCGATTCCACGGGAGCCCCCAACTGAACGCCGCGCCCGCCGACCAGATCCGCCTCCTCGACGTCCAGGCCCTCGACGTCCGCCTCCAGCAGCTCGCGCACAAGCGCAGGTCGCTGCCCGAGCACGCCGAGATCGAGTCGCTGACCAAGGACCACGCCCAGCTGCGCGACCTGCTCGTGGCCGCGCAGACCGAGGAGAGCGACACCGCCCGCGAGCAGACCAAGGCCGAGCAGGACGTGGACCAGGTGCGCCAGCGCGCCGCCCGCGACCAGCAGCGCCTGGACTCCGGTGCCATCACCTCCCCGAAGGACCTGGAGAACCTCCAGCGCGAGATCGCCTCCCTCGCCAAGCGCCAGGGCGACCTCGAGGACGTCGTCCTGGAGGTCATGGAGCGCCGTGAGTCCGCGCAGGAGCGGGTCGCCGAGCTGACCGAGCGGGTCGGCGCGGTGCAGGGCAAGACCGACGACGCGACCGCCCGCCGGGACGCGGCGTACGAGGTCATCGACGGCGAGGTCGCCACGGTGACGAAGGAGCGCGAGGTCATCGCCGGCACGGTCCCCGCGGACCTGCTCAAGCTCTACGACAAGCTGCGCGAGCAGCAGGGCGGCATCGGCGCGGCGAAGCTGTACCAGCGGACCTGCCAGGGCTGCCGTCAGGAGCTGGCGATCACCGACATCAACGAGATCCGCGCGGCCGCGCCGGACACGGTGGTGCGCTGCGAGAACTGCCGCCGCATTCTGGTGCGCACGTCCGAGTCCGGCCTCTAGGAGTCTGTGCGGTGCGGGAGTTCATCGTCGAGGCCGACGGCGGGTCCCGGGGCAACCCCGGACCCGCGGGCTACGGCTCCGTGGTCATCGACGCGGCGACCGGCGAGACGCTGGTCGAGCGGGCCGAGTACATCGGCGTCGCGACCAACAACGTCGCCGAGTACCGGGGCCTGGTGGCGGGCCTGCGCGCCGCGCACGAACTGGACCCCACCGCGTCGGTCCACGTCCGCATGGACTCCAAGCTCGTCGTCGAGCAGATGTCGGGACGCTGGAAGATCAAGCACCCGGACATGAAGCCGCTGGCGATGGAGGCCGGCCGGGTGTACCCGGCGGACCAGGTCACCTACGAGTGGATCCCCCGGGAGAGCAACAAGCACGCGGACCGCCTGGCCAACGAGGCGATGGACGCGGGCAAGCGCGGCGAGCAGTGGTCGGCGTCGGCTTCTACGGCGGAGCTGGACGCGAGGGCCGCGGGCGGTGCGGAACGGGGCGCGAAGGGCGCGGCGCCCGAGCCGTCCGGCCCGCCGGGGGACGCGGCCGCCGGCGCGGCGCGGGCACGCGCGGCACTGGCCTCGGCTTCCGCCGCCAATGCCGCTCCCTCTCCCTCTTCGTCGTCCTCCGCGGTCAAGGCCGAGGCCGATGTGCGTGCCGCCAAGGCCGTGGCGAGCCCCGGGTGGGCGCCGGCCGACATGGGCGCGCCCGCGACCTTCGTGCTGCTGCGGCACGGGGAGACGCCGTTGACTCCCCAGAAGCGCTTCTCCGGGAGCGGCGGCACCGATCCCTCGCTCTCCGACGTGGGCCGGGACCAGGCCGAGCGGGTCGCCGCCGCGCTGGCCCGGCGCGGGACGATCCAGGACATCGTCGTGTCGCCCCTCACCCGTACCCGGCAGACCGCGGCCGCCGTGGCGGAGCGGCTCGGGATCGACGTCACCGTCGACGACGGGCTGCGCGAGACCGACTTCGGGGCGTGGGAGGGGCTCACCTTCGCCGAGGTGCGGGAGCGGTACCCGGACGACCTCACCCGGTGGCTGTCGGACCCCGAGGCCGAACCCACCGGCGGCGGTGAGAGCTTCGCGGCCACGGCGACCCGGATCGCGGCGACCAGGGACAAGCTGATCGCGGCGTACGCGGGGCGCACGGTCCTGCTGGTCACGCATGTCACGCCGATCAAGACGTTCGTACGACTGGCGCTCGGAGCCCCGCCGGAGTCCCTGTTCCGGATGGAGCTGTCGGCCGCGTCCCTGTCCGCCGTGGCGTACTACGCGGACGGCAACGCGAGCGTCCGGCTCTTCAACGACACGTCCCACCTGCGGGCCTGAGACCGGACGCGGCGCGGGCCAACTCCTCGACGCGGCCCCAGTCCCGCGCGGCGATCGCGTCGTCCGGCAGCATCCAGGTCCCGCCCACGCAGCCGACGTTGGGGAGGGCGAGGTACTCCGGCGCGTTCGCCGCACCGATACCCCCGGTCGGGCAGAACCGCGCCTGCGGCAACGGCCCGGCCAGCGACTTCAGATACGCCGTCCCGCCCGCGGCCTGTGCAGGGAAGAACTTCATCTCCCGCACCCCGCGCTCCAGCAGCGCGACGACCTCCGACGCGGTCGACACCCCCGGCAGGAACGGCACCCCGCTCGCCCGCATCGCCTCCAGCAGTACGTCCGTCCAGCCCGGGCTGACCAGGAAGCGGGCCCCGGCGGCGACGCACTCGGTCACCTGGGCCGGCGTGATGACGGTCCCCGCTCCGACCACCGCGTCCGGCACCTCGTCGGCGATCACCCGGATCGCCGCCGCCGCGACCGGCGTCCGCAGGGTCACCTCTATCGCCGGGAGCCCTCCGGCCACCAGCGCCCGCGCCAGCGGCACGGCATCGGAGAGGTCCCGGACGACGACGACGGGCACGACGGGGGCGAGGTCCAGCACGGAGGCATGCGTGGATGAGGGCAGCGACGAGGGCATGGCCTCATCGTGCCCAGGAGGAGCGATGTGCGCAACGAGCGTTGCAGAGGATGCAATCGCGAGGTGACGCCTAGTGGATCTCGTCCACCAGAACGTCCAGCGTCCAGGCCTTCCCGGCCCCCTTGGGAGCCTCCACCTCCACGACGTACCCCAGGTCCCGCAGCGCCTCCACCAGCGCGGCGGGGTCCTTCGGAGCCGCGCCGGCCGACAGCAGCGACCGTACGATCCGACCCTTGGTCGCCTTGTTGAAGTGGCTGACCACCTTCCGCGTCGGCGCGTGCAGCACCCGCACGGACGCCGTCCGCGAGGCGACCTCGCCCTTCGGCTTCCACGCCGCCGCGTACGCCGAGGACCGCAGATCCAGCACCAGCCCACCACCCGCGGCCTCGGGCAGCGCCGCCGCCATCGGCGTACGCCAGTGCGCGCCCAGCGCCCCGATCCCCGGCAGCTTCACACCCATCGAGCAGCGGTACGAGGGGATCTTGTCGGCGACTCCGACGGCGCCCCACAGCCCGGAGAAGACAAGCAGTTGACGGGCCGCCCGCCTCTTCGCGGCCGCGTCGAGGGTGGACAGCTCCAGGGCGTCGTAGAGCACCCCGGTGTAGATCTCGCCGGCGGGTCGCGCCCCGGCGTTCAGCAGCTCGGCGTTCTTGCCGACCTCGCCCCGCAGTCCCTCGCTCAGTCCGAGCACCTCGCGCGCCTTGTCCTCGTCACCGGCGCACAGTTCGACGAGCTCGGCGAGCACGGCCGCGCGGGCCTTGGTCAGCCCCGGCAGCGACAACGACTCCAGCTTCAGCGGGGCGCCACGACCGGAGGAGGCCTTGCCTTCGGACGGCGGCAGCAGGACAAGCACGGGTGGATCTCCTTCTGTAGAGCTCCCGGACAGCGTACGGGCCCCGATGTGCTTACCCTCGCTGTATGCCTCGCCGCCACATCCGCGTGACCGGCGCCCCAGAAGCCCCCCTCCGGGCCGCCCTCACCGCACTGCGCACCGAACTGGGCGTGTCGGACGCCTATCCGCCCCAGGCGGTGACGGAGGCCGAACGGCCACCCGTCCTCCCGGCGTACGACGCCACCGACATCCCCCTGTTCACCATCGACCCGCCCACCTCCACCGACCTCGACCAGGCGATGCACCTCGCCCGCCGGGACGGCGGCTACCGCGTCCGGTACGCCATCGCGGACGTCGCCGCCTTCGTCGTACCCGGATCGGCGCTCGACGCGGAGACGCACCGCCGCGTGATGACGCTGTACTTCCCGGACGAGAAGGTCCCCCTGCACCCGGCCGTCCTCAGCGAAGGCGCGGCGAGCCTGCTGCCGGACCAGGTGCGCCCGGCCGCCCTCTGGACGATCGACCTGGACGCCGAGGGTCGCACTTCCTCCGTCGACGTCCGCCGCGCCCTGGTCCGCAGCCGGGCCAAGCTGGACTACGAGAGCGTGCAGAAGGAGATCGACTCGGGGACAGCCGAGGAACCGCTGGCCCTGCTGAAGGAGATCGGCGAGCTGCGGGAGCGGCTGGAGGTGGAGCGGGGCGGAATCTCGTTGAAGGTCCCCGAGCAGGAGATCGTGGAGCGGGACGGCACGTACGAACTGACGTACCGCGCAGGGGTGCCCGCCGACGGCTGGAACGCCCAGATCTCCCTGCTCACGGGCATGGCCGCCGCCGACCTGATGCTTGCCCACGGCACCGGCGTACTGCGCACTCTCCCCGCCGCCCCCGACGGCGCGGTCGGCCGCCTGCGCCGCACCGCCCACGCCCTGCACATCGACTGGCCGCACCATGTGTCGTACGCGGCGCTGGTCCGGTCCCTGGACCCGCACGTCCCGCACCACGCGGCCTTCCTCCAGGAGTGCACGACCCTGCTGCGCGGCGCGGGCTACACGGTCTTCCGCGACGGCGTCCTCCCGGACATCACCACCCACTCGGCGGTGGCGGCACCGTACGCCCACTGCACGGCCCCCCTGCGCCGCCTGGCCGACCGCTACGCGTCGGAGACCTGCCTGGCGGCGGTCGCGGGCACTCCGGTCCCCGACTGGGTACTGGCCGCTTTCGACGCGTTGCCGCGCGAGATGGCCGAGGGCGGCCGACGCGCGGGCGCGGTGGAACGGGGGAGCGTGGACATCGTCGAGGCGGCGCTGCTCAAGGACCGGGTGGGGGAGGTGTTCGACGGCTGCGTGGTGGAGGTCGAGGAGCGCAAACCGGCCGTGGGGACCGTCCAGTTGGAGTCCCCGGCGGTCATCGGCCGGATCGAGGGCCCCGGACCGCTGCCGCTCGGGGAGCGACTGCGGGTCCGCCTCACACAGGCAGATCCTTCTCGCCCGGCCAAGGTGCGCTTCGCGCCTGCGTGATCGTCTGTAAGAACTCGCCGGGTTCGTCGGCGTGCAGGCGGACGAGACGAACCGGCCTGCGCCGCCCGAGGAAGGTGAAGTGGTCGACGGGCTGCGCCAGTTCGAGGGTGAGGGTGGTCCGCGCGCCGACGGCGAGGTCGAGTTCACCGTCGGCGCGGTGGTGGGTGGTGCGCAACTCCCGTCGTACGGCGGCGACATGGGCGAGCGGTATCCGCAGATCGACGTGCGCGGCGCGACGGACGCGCAGTTCGTCGCCGTCCAGCACGTGCGGTCGTACGACGTTCGCCGCGTGCATCCCGACGACGAGCACGACGGTGTAGACGTCGAGCGCGAGCACGACCCGGTGCACGGCCGGGAAGTCCCGGAGCAGCACGGCCATCGTCACCGATTCGATGACGCACACGAAGGCGAAGCCGAACATCAACGGCCCTTCCCCACGGGCGTAGGGGAACGCCCGCCCGCGGCCGCTCCGGTGGCTCCGCCGACCGACCCAGAGGACGAGGCTGACGAGCAGCCGGAGTTCGTGCCGCACGAGTGCGAGGAGGGCCGTTCTCATGTGTCCCCCATGAGGATGCGCAGGGCGCGGCGGATGGCCTCCGCCTGGGCCGGGGCGAAGTCGGCGTAGAAGGCGCGCAGGAAGCTGTGGTCCTCGTCGATGTCGGTAGAGGGCAGCAGTCCCGGCGGGATGAGGGCGGCGAGCGTACGGGCCGCCTCGGCGACCCGGGGATCGTCCGGCGTCGCGTCGGCGAGGTCGTCGAGCAGCGCGTACGCCTCGTTGGCCGCGCCGACGGCCTCGGGGGACCCGAGCGCGGAGCTGACGGCGCCGAGCAGTCGCTCCCGTTCCGCCGGGTTCGCGGCGGTCTCGATCAGCGCGAGGACCTCGCGATCCTTGGCGGCCATGGGGGAGTCGGACAGCGGTGCCATCGCGCTGAACAGAGCGGCGAGTTCGGGCGAGACGGGCCCCTCGGCGGGCAGTTCCGCAGCGTCCAGCAGATCCCGCAACCGCTGCCGCCGCTCACGGAGGGCGGCCTCCTGCCGGGCGAGGTCCTCGTCCAGCTCGGCGAGGATCTCCCTCAGCTCCTTCTTCGTGTCGTCCGCGAGCACGTCCCGCACCTCGGCGAGGCCCAGCCCCAACTCCGTCAGCCGCCGAATCCGCGCGAGCACGACGGCGTGCCGCAGCGTGTAGTCCCGATACCCGTTGCCGAGCCGCTCCGGCTCCGGCAGCAGCCCCTGATGGTGGTAATGCCGCACGGTCCGCGTGGTGACGCCGACGGCGGCGGCGAGTTCTCCGATCCGCATGGGATCAGTAGAGACGTTGACGTTGCGTGAGGGTCAAGGGGCGGGGTCGGCGTGCCTGACGGTGACCGCGATCGTGTGCCACGATCGAGGGAACGGTTTCCGATCTCTCGGACAGGTGATCATCCGATGTCCCAGGCTGGCGAGCGACCGAAGGAGGGGCGTGACATGACTGCCGTGGCACACGAACCGATCACGCAGGAGCTCCTGCTGGAGTGGTTTCTCGCCCTGGAGGCTCCGGAGGGTTTCCGGGCGGAACTGATCGAGGGGGAGATCGTCGTGACACCGCCGCCGGACGGGGACCACGAGCACTACATCAGCCGGATCGCGAAGCAGGTGCTCAGACAGCCGCGGACCGATATGGACTTCTCTGGAAACAAGGGACTGAAGCTGGAGAAGGCGGATGGCTGCCCGAACGACCATGTGATCCCCGACGGCACATTCGCTCCTGCTCAACGCGACCTCTACCGGGGCGCTGACCCCTGGATGCCATGCGACGGCGTCGCCATGGTGCTGGAAGTGACGTCAACCAAGCCCAGAAACGACCGTGAGACCAAGCGTCGCTGCTACGCCCGCGGAGGAGTCCCCCTCTACCTGCTCGTAGACCGTGACGTCTCACAGGTCACCCTGTTCAGCGACCCGGAGGGGGACGACTACCGGAAACTGGGCTCCGTGGCCTTCGGGAAACCGCTCGCGCTCCCCGAACCGTTCTCCTTCGACCTTGAGACAACGGACTTTCTCTGAGCACCCCGGCGTTGCACCCTGAGGACGACGGACAGGGGACGGCGTGTGGAGCAGGCACTGTGGACCAGGGCGAGGCTGGGCCGGTGCGGGCCGCGCCTGGACCTTCTGACGGCCCGCTTCGACAAGCACGTCTACGCCCCCCACGCCCACGACGAGTTCACGGTCGGCGTCTGCGTAGGCGGCTCGGAGATCATCGACTACCGGGGCGGCCACATCCGCACGGGCCCGGGCTCCATCGTCGTACTGGCGCCGGGAGAGGTGCACACAGGCGGCCCGGGCAACGCGACGGACGGCTACGCCTACCGAGCCCTCTACGCGCAAACGTTGCTGCTCACGGACGGCACGCTGGGACCGGCCCTGCCGCACTTCCGCGAGCCGCTGATAGACGACCCCGAACTGGCCGCCGCCCTCCACGCCACCCACCGGCAACTGAGCGCCCACCCCGACCCCCTGGAGGCCGAGTCCCGCCTCCCCTGGCTGCTCACAACCCTGGCCCGCCGCCACTCCACGGCCCGGGCCGCACCGGACACGATCCGTGGCGCGGACCGCCTGGCTCTTCTCGTACGAGACCGCCTGGCCGACGAACTCCTGGACCCCCCGTCCCTGGCCGACCTGGCCACGGAGCTGAGCCTGTCCCGCTATCAGTTGTTGCGCGCCTTCCGTACGACGATGGGGATACCGCCGTATGCCTGGCTGGCCCAGCACCGGGTGCACCGCGCCCGCCACCTGCTGGACTCGGGCATCCGCCCCGCAGATGCGGCATCGCTCGTCGGCTTCGCGGACCAGGCCCACCTCACCCGCTGGTTCCGCCGCGTCCTGGGCGTGACCCCGGCGGCGTACCGCAACAGCGTTCAAGACGGCGGGCCCTGACCTGGCCGAAGGTGTGCGCATGACTGCACGCGGCTGGTTCCTGTTCTCCCTGATGGGAGTGGTCTGGGGCATCCCCTACCTGATGATCAAGGTGGCGGTGGAGGCCCCGCTGTCCCCGTCCCTCGTGGTGTTCACGCGCTGCGCGCTGGGCGCGGTGCTGTTGCTGCCGTTCGCGGCGAGGGGCCTCGCGCGGACCGTCCGGCAGTCCTGGAAGCCGATGCTGGCGTTCGCGTGCATAGAGATCATCGGCCCGTGGTTCACGCTCACGGACGCGGAACGGCACCTGTCCAGCTCGACGGCGGGTCTGCTGATAGCCGGGGTACCGATCGTGGGGGTGACACTGGCCCGCTTCTTCGGGGACACGGAGAGGCTGGGCGCGAGGCGGGTGACGGGCCTGGGGCTGGGCCTGGCGGGGGTGGCAGTCCTGACGATCCCGCACCTGACGGGAGGGGACGCGAGGTCACTGGCGGAGGTACTGGTCACGGTGGTCGGCTACGCGACGGCCCCGCTGATAGCGGCGAGGCACCTTCGGAATGTCCCGTCCTTGCAGCTCACGGCGTCCTGCCTGGGCCTGGCGGCACTGGTGTACGCAACGCCGGCCGCGATGACCTGGCCGTCGGCGATGCCCTCGACGTCGGTGGTGCTGGCGCTGGCGGGCCTGGGGGTGATCTGCACGGCGGTGGCGTTCGTCGCGTTCCTGGAGCTGATCAAGGAGGTGGGCCCGACGAGGTCGACGGTGATCACATACGTCAACCCGGCGGTGGCGGTGGCGGCGGGCGCGCTGTTCCTGGGCGAGGAACTGACGCCGGGGATGGGGTTGGCCTTCACCTTGATCCTGGCGGGCTCGGTACTGGCGACAGCGGCCGGTCCAGCGAAGGACGGGGGCCCGGTAACATGGTCGACACGGCAGACGAGCCGGGCGGACGGCCGCGTGGAGTCCCCTTGACGGGGCCTTCCCGAGGAACGTCCGGGCTCCACAGGGCAGGGTGGTGGCTAACGGCCACCCGGGGTGACCCGCGGGACAGTGCCACAGAAAACAAACCGCCGGGGACCTCGGTCCTCGGTAAGGGTGAAACGGTGGTGTAAGAGACCACCAGCGCTTGAGGTGACTCAGGCGGCTAGGTAAACCCCACCCGGAGCAAGGTCAAAAGGAGCCGCCGTAAAAAGCGGCTCTGCGAGGACGTTCGAGGGCTGCCCGCCCGAGTCCCCGGGTAGACCGCACGAGGCCGGTGGCAACGCCGGTCCTAGATGGATGGCCGTCGCCCCGGTCGCCGCGAGGCGGTTGGGTGACAGAACCCGGCGTATAGCCCGACTCGTCTGCCATCTCGGCTCTGACCTGGTCTTGTGGCCTGGGCGGGGGTCTTTTTTGCGTGTTCGGGGACTTCCCGCTTCTATCCGCAGTTCGCGCGCAAGCGTCCACGTTTCCATCATCTGATCGTGAACCTGGCAGCCCCCCGGAGCAAGGCTGTCGCACCGTCCAGGTCGGCCAGCCGGGCTGCGAGCGTCGCCTCGGCGAGGCGCGGCGGAAGAGCCACGCTGAACTTCAGTCCTGCCAGCGCACGGGGATCCACCGCCGGGAGGCACAAGTGGTCGGTGGCGTGTGCGGTGGCCTTTCTCCATTCTTGGGGGGTGATGTCCTCGCGCAGCCGGACATAGGTGTCCGTAGGACGCTGCAAGGGGTCGGCGACGCTTGAGAGGGTCGCGGCCAGGGTGGCGTTGGTGCGATAGCCCGCCCACGTCCACCACCGCACGTTCGTGTCCTGGCCTCCCCGCATGATGATCGTGCCGTCGCGGTGCACCAACTCAGCGCTCTCATCGCGCACGCGAGCGAGGGCGCTATCGGCACGGCGGGTGAGCCTGACCGGCGGGGTGGCACCGAGCAGGATTTCGCGGGCCGCCTGTGTCAGCTCGTACGACGCGGTGCGGGTCAGGCCGACGCCGCCCCAGCGGGCCCGCCCGCCACTCTCCACAGGCTCGACGAAGCAGCGGCGGCGCGACCAGTCGATGTACGTCACCTGCCAGCTGCGTCCGGCGAGCAGAAGTCGGCGCGGGCCGACGACCTCGTCCGTGAGTAGCACGGGGTCTGTGGTGCCGATCTCGGTGCGGCCTGACAGCACAGTGAACTCCGGAGCGGCGGTGAAGACCGCGGTGAGGTCCATGAAGTGCCGGTAGCCGAACCGCTTTTCGGCCTCTGGACCGATGAACAGCAGTTCGCCGTCCCGGTCCAGATAGCCCTCGTCGACCAGGTGGCGCACGATCGGCTCGGCGGAAGGGCCGAACGGACCGAGGCCTCCCCACCACTCCTGCCACAACCGGTCACCGACCCGGTGCTCCTGGAGGCAGAGTGCCAGCACCTGTTGCGCGGCGATGTGCCGGGGCTCGGGAGGAGCAATGACCGGCTCCACCCAGCCACGCGACCAGAGCAGTAGAAGTGCCGCTGCGGACAGGAGGCCGGCGTCGTCGGTGGCGAGGAGCAGGCAGTTGCGGCTGGATCCGGGTCGTCGACCGGTGCGGCCCAGTCGCTGTAGGAATGAGGCGACGGTGCTTGGCGCATCGATCTGGACGACCCGGTCGAGGTCGCCGACATCGATGCCCAGTTCCAGGGTGCTGGTGGAGACGATCACACAGTCACGAGCCTCCGCGAAAGCTTCCTCCGCCCGCCGCCGCTCGTCTGCGGACAGCGATGCGTGGGACAGAAAAGTGGTCAAGCCCTTCGCTCGCAACGCCGCGCCGAGTTCCTCGACCTGCTTGCGTGATTCGCAGAAGACCAGCCGCTTCTCGCCCCGGTGCAGTGCCGCGATCACCGTCGCGGCATTGGCCAAGGACCCCACGTAGTCGAGCTGGACATCTCCGGGCGGGGGCAGCTTCTGGACCTTCTCCTTCAGGTGTGGGGCGACGACATGCGCTGTGTGCTGCCCGGCCTTTGCTCCCTGCAACCAGGTGAGCAACTCCTCCGGGTTACCCACGGTCGCGGACAAGCCGACCCGCTGCACCGGACGCCTGGCTACCCGCTCCAGCCGTTCCAGCACAGCCAGTAGATGCCATCCCCGGTCGTCGCCCGCGAAAGCGTGCACCTCGTCGACGACGATCGCCCGCAGCCCGGAGAAGAACGCCCGGTGGTCGACGTTCGCGCTGACCAGCATGGCCTCCAGGGACTCGGGAGTGGTCAGTAGCACATCCGGCCGTTCGCGCAGGATGCGCTTGCGGCGGGAGTGCGTGACGTCGCCGTGCCAGAGCGCGGCTGTACGCCCGAGCCAGGAGGTGTATGTCTCCAGCCGGGGCAACAGGTTGTTGAGCAGCGCTTTCAGCGGACATACGTAGAGGACTGAGGTACCGTCCCATTTCTCCTGCGTCATCCGGGACAGCAAGGGGAAACACGCGGCCTCGGTCTTCCCCCCCGCGGTGGGGGCGATCAGCACGGCGTCCGACCCGTCTGTCAGGGGGGTGATCGCCTCTTCCTGGAGGGGCCGCAGGCGGGGCCACCCCAGGGTGTTCACGACGTGGTGGACCAACCCCGGGTGAAGCAGGTCCATCGGGTCGGGTGCCATGTCGCTCACGGGAGGTCCAGTTCGACGTCATCGGCACTGTCAACCGCCGCGGCGTTGCGCTCGACCTCGGTCAGCTCCGAGGCGTTCACCGTGAGCGCGTAGTGCTTGCGCGGATCGAAGTCCTCGAACTGCTCCACACGGTCCAGGACGTCGCCGACGAGCTTCTTGAGGAACAGACGAGGCGCTACCCCCACCTTGCCTCCCAGCGCCCCACCGACGGCCTTGGCCAGGTCGGCGACATATGCGTCGTCGGTGATCTCCCGGACTCGCTCGGCCGCTGAAGATCCCGATGCATACAGGTCCCTGATGGTCAGCCCGAGACCGACCAGCGAGTCCAGTGTGAAGCCCGGCAGCCTGAGCTGCACGGCACGAGGGTTGTCGAAGCGCGGATCGGTGGTGAAGTCGGTTGCCAGCCGCTGGGCCAGCGGAGCCAGACGTTGCACGCCCTGTCGGCCGTCGTAGAACGCCGGCGTTCCGGTGATCAGCAGATAGAGGCCGGGGAAGCGTCCGGAGTGCACCTCGTCGATGAGCTGGCGCAGCGCGTTCAGCGCCTTGTCACGGGCATCGGACCGAACCCGTTGCAGGGTTTCCACCTCGTCCAGCACAACGAACAGGCCCGCGTGCCCGGAGTCACGCAGCACCGTGAGCAGTCCCTGCAGGAACCCGAGAGCGCCGAAATGGTCGAGGTCGCCGCGCACCCCGGCGGACCTACGGGCCGCCGCGGCCACATGCGGCTGCCCCCCCAGCCACGCCATGACTGCCGAGGCGGTGGCCTCGTCGCCCGACTCGAGGGCCGTACGGTAACCCCGCAGCGCCGTCGCGAACGACGGGGCGTGCCGGGACACCTCGGTAAGTCGGGCGGTCATCAGCCGCTCCACCTCTGCGGGCAGGTCCTCCTCGGACGCACCTGCGGCGAGGGAGTCCTCTTCAAGGGCGTAGAACCAGGCGTCAACAACGGGCCGAAGCGCGCTCGGGGGAAAACCGGGCGTGGTCAGCCGCTCGGTGAGGCGGCGGTAGACGGTCTCCAGCTTGTGCAGCGGAGTCTCGGTCTCCGAGACCTGGATCTCGGCGACGGCGAAATTGCGCCGCTTGGCCCGCTCCCCGAGCCACCGTGCGAAGAAGGTCTTGCCCGACCCGTACTCGCCGCGCACGGCCTTGAATACCGACGCGCCCGACGCCACGGCGTCTAGCTCAGCGTCCAGGGCGCTTTCGTAGCGGTTCAGGCCGGTGGCCAGCAGGTCGAGCCCGCTCTCAGGGACGGCTCCTCGGCGCAGCGCATCGATCACGTCACGGCGCCGCGCGGCACTGACGGGTCCGTTTCGGCCAGGGCTGTCTGTACTCACCCCGACAGTCTCCCATCGGCTTGAGACCACGAGGTGCAGGGCGAAAAGGGCGGCACCCTAGTGCGTTTGGACCGTAGCGCGAATGGACATTCCGGGCGGCTCCGGAGCGCTGTTGCTGGCGCATGATAGCGGGATCGGTGAACGCCTTGACTGCCGACAACCCCCTTGGTGCAATGGCATGTTCACCGTCGGGAGAGGCGGTGGCGCAGCGTTCGGTCCCAGACGGAAAGACACAGCGTGGCACTCGACAGTCTGAAACTCAGCGACGCCCTTGCGGACGTCGCTTCCGGCGCCTTACAGCTCCCCGACTTCCAACGTGAGTGGAAGTGGGACGACGAGCGCATCAGGGCACTCATCGCGACGGTGACACTCGACTATCCGCTCGGGGTGGTGATGGCGTTGCAGACCAATGGCACCTCACTGTTCCGCACCCGGACACTCAAGGGTGCCGAGGACGCGGAGGGCCGGGTGCCTGATCTCCTACTGCTCGACGGCCAGCAACGGTTGACCTCCCTCTTCCAGGCTCTGCACCGGGATCGCCCGGTGGAGACGGTGGATGCTCGCGGCAAGGAACTGAGGCGCTGGTACTACGTCGACATCGCCAAGGCCATCGGGCCACCGGCCGAACGCGACGAGGCCATCGTGTCCGTGCCTGAGGACAAGATCCTCAAGACCGGCTTCAACCGCAGGGACCTTGTCGACCTGAGCTCTGTCGAAGGTGAGTGCGCGGCAGGCTATTTCCCCCTCCACTTCGTGTTCGATACCGAGCGAGTGAATGACTGGCACCAGGAGTACGTGAAGGTCGACGTCACGAACTGGGGGCTGTGGGGACAGTTCCAGATGCACGTGCTCAACCGCATGCAGTCGTTCCAGGTGCCGATGATCAAGCTCGCGGCCTCTACGACCATGGACGCGGTCTGTGCCGTGTTCGAGCGGGTGAACACCGGTGGTGTGCCGCTCAACGTCTTCGAACTGCTGACGGCCACCTACGCGGGCAATCAGGAGTACGTGGCCCAGCACGGCGACTACTACAAGCTCCCCGATGTCTGGCTGGACATCAAGAAGGGCCTGACCTCGTCATACCCCGTGTTCGGGCGCATGGAAGCCGGCGTCGAGGACGGGCTCAGCAGCAGTGACTTCCTCCAGGCCGTGGCGCTCGTCCGAACTTGGGAGCGCAAGCGCCAGGAGCCGCGCGCCGCGGTCTCCTGCAAGCGTCGTGACCTGCTGGAACTGCCGCTCGCCGACTTCAGTCTGCTCGCTCCGCGCGTGGCCGAGGCCTTCGAGTGGGTGGGGGCCTTCTTGGAGCGGCAGTGCATTGTGCGCGCCCCCGACCTGCCGTACCGAACCCAGCTCGTACCGCTGGCCGCCGTACGGACGATCCTGGGCGAGGAGACCGAGACAGTAGCAGCCGACGAACTGTTCACTCAGTGGTATTGGTGCGGTGTGCTCGGAGAGATGTACGGCGGTTCTACGGAAAGCCGCTTCACCCGCGACGTCGAGCAACTCGTCGAACGCTTGCAGGGGAACACCGAAGTAGTTCCCGACACCATCGCTGAGGCCGCCTTCCTGGACGACAGGCTGGACACCCTCAGTACCCGCAACAGCGCCGCGTACAAGGGGGTTTACGCCCTCCTGGTCAAGCAGGGGGCGGTGGACTGGTACTTCACGGAAGCACCTCTGAACGCCGCGCGCCTCGCCGAGTACAGCGTGGAGGTGCGCCAGATCTTCCCCAAGGCGTGGATCGACAAGAACGACCGGGCCTACAGCAACAGGGCGAATTCGATCATCAACAAGACACCCCTGTCGCTGCGGGCCAGCAAGAGCATGACCGGATCGCCCGCCGGCTACCTCAAGACGCTCGCACTCGAGTCGGGAATGCGTCCCGAATGGTTCGACGACGTCATCGGTACTCATCTGATCGACCCTGCCGCGCTGCACGCGGGCGATTTCGAGCGGTTCTACGAGAACAGATCCAAGCAGCTGCTGGAGCTGGTCATGTCGGCCATGGGCAAGCGCACCGTCTTCCGCGACGTGAAGGCCGGGTGACGCGGCCGTGCTCCGGACACCCTCCGACGAAGAACTGCTGGCATTCAAAGGCCGACGCGTTCCTCTTGTGGAACTCCTGACTTGTTTCAACACCCGGTTCCGCAACGACCAGGCCATCCTGCACATCGAGCAGAAGCTGAAGGACGTCGGTCTGGCGACCCTGCCGTATTTCGCGACCTGCAGCAGTCAGTCCGAGATCCACATCGTTGCCCAGGAATCCGCGACAGGGGACCAGAGCGACGGAACGGACGGGGAGCAGGAGGATGAGGCGGGGTTGCTGCCCGGTGCCATGCCACAGCAGCCCTTCCGGATCGGCGACCTGCCGTGCGCACACGCCGGAGTCGACTCGGTCACGCCTGCCTCGGACCTCACCGAGGCGACGTACATCATGCACACGAAGAACTACGCCCAGGTCCCGGTCCTGGAGGACCAGTACACGGTGGCCGGTGTTGTCACCTGGCGCTCGGTGGCCAAGATGTACGCCACCGGAGCGGAAGCGGCACTGGCCAATGCGATCGTGGAGGACCCGCCGGTCGCGCACGCACACGACGACTTCTTCGCCATGCTCTCCAATGTTTGCGAGCACGGATACGTGCTGGTCCGGGCTCACAACGGGCGCATCAGTGGCATCGTCACCGCTGCGGACATCACCCAGCGCTTCGACGCGACCGCATGGCCGTTCTTCGTCGTGGGCGAGATCGAATTCCGGCTCCGCAAGTGTCTCGGCGCGAAGATGAGCGAGGACGCCATCCGTGCCGTGCAGCACAACGACAGGAAGACGGGAAAGATCGCGGACCTCATGTTCGGCCAGTACGTCATGCTGCTCGACGGAGATCAGCGCAACAAGCAGGGACATCGCAAAGAGGCGCTGTGCGCCGCGGCCGACCAGAACTGGCAGACCCTGGGCTGGACCGGGGTGAACCGCGTCCAGTTCGTGCACCAGCTCGACCGGGTGCGCAGCATCCGCAACCAGATCGCGCACTTCGACCCGGAGCCGCTGTCGGCGCAGCGGAGCGAAGAGCTGCGCCAGTTCGCGGGGTTGCTGCGTCAGCTCACCTGACGCGTGGGGTCGTCGGGTCCCGGGGCGCCCGGGACCCGACGACACTGTTTTCCTCAACTCAGCTCGAACTGGTCCCGCAGCAGTCCGGTGTGCAGCCGCAGGGTCCGCCCGTCCGGCAGCGTCTCCAGCACCTGGACACCGTCGTGATTGAGCAGCTGCCGTAGCACGGCGGCGAAGCCGTCCGCCGGCCGGTTCGCGGGCAGGCCGACGCGCTGGGCCAGAGCAGTCATGGGTAGGGTGCCACCCGCGTCCAGCAGAGCATGTACGGCCCTTTCCACCCGAGCAAGGTCCGGTTTACGGGCGAGCAGCTGCACCTGTGCCGTGAAGACCTCGGACTTCAAGAGAGCGTCGACCAAGGCATCACCTGGAGGCACAGGGGCTACGGACAACAGGGCGCCGTCCTCGGATCCCGAAGGAGCCAGCGTCACGTCGAACAGTGCCTCGTGGCTCTTGGCGAGTTCCGCCTCGCTCTTGGCCTTCTTGGGCGACTTCTTCGGTACCGGTGCCGAGACCGCGGCGGTATGGGCCACCCGCGGCGTCTGCTTTTCCCCTTGCGGGGTCAGTGACCACCAGCTTGGCTGCTGGTTCCCCAGCTCCCGCCAGCCGCTCGGCGGCTTCGCCCCGAAGGGCAGGAAGGCCAGCACAGGGATGGCGAATTCGGCTAGGGACGCGCCGCCGTGATAGCCAGCCTTGCGAGAGGTGTAGCGAGTGTCGGCATCCCAGAGGGCGACGATCTCGCTCCCCGGTTCCGGATCGAGAACCCGAGGGCCTGTCAGCACGATCTCCTGCTCGGCGAGCGGACCTCCGGTGCCGCGGTGCCGTGCGGAACGCACGTCCTCGGAGTTCACCCGCGCCGACCGTCGGTCGATGACGTGACCGTGGTCGCTGGTGAGGATCACCGCTCTGCCCTGCGCCGCGGCGGACCGAAGCAGCGCTCGCAGCCCCCCTATGTCGGACAGCCGCCAGGCCCCGTCACCGAGTTTCTGCTCGGAAGCCAGCCGGTCATCCACAGTGTTGAGGACCACCGCAACATGCGTACGGTCGCCGACAAGTGCGTCGTGCAGTTCGGGACCGAACGGTTCACCGCTGCTCTCGGCGCGCAGATCGTCCTTGTGGAAAACCTCCACGTTCTCCCCACCCCAGAAGCGGTGAGCGGGAACCAGCCTCTTCTCGTCGGCCTGCGTGCCCTTCATCAGTCGCGCGGCGAAGAGCGAGGTCCGCGACACAGCCGTGACGGTGGGGAGTGCGGCTGCCATCGCGCGCCGCCTCGGGGTGTCCTTCGCGCCCGGCAGCGGGTCGTACTCGACCCAGTGGTCACGTAGTTGCTCACCGACTTCGGCGGCGATGGCGGCGCTCATCCCGTCTAGCACGAGGAGCAGCACTCTCCGCTCTCCGGCCTTCACCACCGGGGCGACGACCTCGGGGAGGAACGTCTCCACGGCCAGCATCGAGCCGGGACCACGGTCGGTCGCCGTCCGAACAGCAAGTACCTGGGCGAAGTGCCGGTCGATCTCGCGCCGACGGTCATGCGCCGACGCACACAGAGCGTCGTACGCCGACCGGAGCGCCGGATCGGGATCGCCTCCGGACTCGATGTGTTCCAGCGCCAGGTCCACCCAGCCCGTCTCGACGACGTGACGGGCGATGGCATCCGCCACCGATCTGGCCTCCACCGGTGGGTCGGTCGCGAGCCAACGCGCCAGCCGCTGCGCCATGCGCACTCGCCCGATACGGACGCCGTAGTCGGGGTCCTGGGCGAGCCGGTGGTTGCTGAGGGCCTTCACCGCGGGTGTGATCCGCTCGGGGACGCCGCTCGACAGCGCCTCGCCGGCAGCATTGAAGCGCGCTTCAAGTCCTGCCGCCAGTACGGGACTAGTCCCCGCAGCCCGTTCGGCTCCGAACTGGCGTGCAAGGGCCGCCGCTCGGTCGAGCACAGAGCCAGTCAGTCGCCGGGCTTCCGCTGCCGTTTCGTCACTGTCCGACCATCCTGTCAGCAGCAGGGCGGAGACGAACTCCTCGCAGGACCGTCCGAAGGCTGCGGCGAGCGCATCCAGGTGCTCACCCTGGGCGGGCGGCTCTTCTCCGAACCAGCGCTCGGCACGCCCCCGGGCCCGATAATCCTCCGCGTCCGCCACGGCGTCGGCGTGCCCCCACAGCGCCGCGCAGACCAGCCCGAACGCGACGGCGTCCGGCCCGTGTTCCGCCGTCACGAGGGCGAGCAGGGCCTGTCCCGCGCGCCCGCCCTGCTCCTCCTCGCCGAGGAACTGAACGAGCCCGGCCCGCTCGGGCGCGCGCAGCGCCAGAAGCCGCTCGGGACTGCCATGCACGAGAGACCATCGCAGCAGGGTGTGGATGTCCAGTTCGTCACCAACCCCTGCCACAGAGCGGGAGGTTTCGGCATCCGGGTCGTATCGGCCGATTCCCAGCCTGCGCAGGGCGAGTGAGGTCAGCGCCTCGCGCCGCGACAGCACACCACCCGCCAGCTTCGGCCATCCGCCGTGCGGGGGAGCGGCGTCCAGCAGCGCCTCGGCAGCCCAGTTCTCCTCGAACAGCCGGTGGTCGGAGGCGCTGGCACCGAACGCCTCCCGTACGACGTCCCAGGTGTCGACGGCGTTGACCCGCTGCCGGTGCACCTTGGCCAGCAGATCGGGCCCGAGCTCTGCCTCCTCGCGGTCGGTGAGCACCACCAGCACATCGGGCCCGGTGGCCGACGGCTTCTGGTGCGCAAGGAGCAACTCGTACACGCCGAGGGGAGAGGGCGCCGCCGCGACCACGGCCCGCCGCTGCTCACCCCAGGGCAACTCGTCCGGGCCGTCCCAGGAAGGCGCGGCACGCAGCAGTACGACCCGGCGCTTGTCCGGCTTGAGGCCGGGCTGCGACGCCAGGTACTGGGTGATGGTCGCGGCGTTGAGCCGCACTGCGCTGGTGGTGGTCACGGCCGCCGTACTCACTGCTCCCACACCTTCTTCGCCCGCTGCCTTCCGCTCATTCCACGACCCGCCAGCTGATCTCGATCTCTACGTCCGGCTCGGCGGCCGCCAGTTCATCCAGTTCGGCCCTCAACTCGGCCAGCGCACGGGAGGCCGTGGTCCGGCCACCGCCCGAGCGGCGTCCCGCACGTCGTCCGCCGTCGGTGCCAGGGTGGGTGGAGGGCACGGGCGGTTGACTGGTGTCGGTGCTCAGGCTGACCGTGTCGGGCTTGGTGAGAGGTTCGGTCGGCGTGGGCGCGGCGTACGCCCTGCGCGGGTCGGCCGTGCGCGCCTGGCTGCGTTCGATGACGGCGACGATGGACCGCCGTGCCTCCTTCAGTGCCTCCTTGAGGTCCTTGGTGCGCTGATCGACACGCGCCGCCCCACGCAACTCCTCCAGGACCGCCTCGCCCTGCGGCCCGTAGTTGGAGGCGAGCTTGAGCATGTCCCAAGCCGCGGTGGCCAAGGCAGCCGCGACGGCCTCGGCCTGCTTGATCGACGCACCGTAGCGGCTCGTCGGCACGTCGCCGAGATCGAAGCCGGCGAATGCGGAGATGACCTGCTTGGCCGCAGCGGAACCGCCGGCCGCACCCTGATCCAGCCCGCGCAGCTCGTCCAGCAGGTCCCGAGCCCGGCGGGCGATCGCCAACCGGCCGGACTCGTCGGTGCCGTCCAGGCCGAGCAGCGTCGCGTGCTTCTCCAACTGCGCCACCAGATCGGCCGCGTGCGGCTGATACGTGCGGGCCCGTTCTGTGATCCGCCGTGCGAACTGCCCGACCATGCGGCCGCGGCGCAGCCTGGGCGGCTCCTCCCCGAAGATTTCCCAGTAGCGGCGTCCGGCTTCCTCCCAGACGTGTTCGTCCGGCAGCGGCTGGGAACGCAGCGCGTCCTGCGGCTTGATCGCCGAGAGTTCGGGAGAGGGATCGAGCAGCGCACCGGCCCGTACCCAGACCCGGTCGTCCATCTCCGCGTACGACGCGATGACCAGGTGGGCGAGGAACGGCTCCAGACCCATCATCGTGGGACGGTCGATCCACTCGGCGAGCTGGACGACACTCAGGTCACCGGGACCCGCCTCGCCGCGCGCCTGGAGGGCGAAGTGCTCCGGCCAGCGGGTCGAGAGCCGGAAGTACGCCTCCTTCTGCTGGCCGAGTCCCAGCGGGGCCGCGATGCGCCGCATGAGCGCACGCTGGTTGGCCGGGATCTCGGCCTGCCGGTCACCGGCCTCCGCGGCGGCGCGGACAAACCCGAACACGGCCCGCGCGTCAGAGAGTTTGACGACGGTGCCCGTGCCGTCGGGGTCGAAGTCCGGATGCGCGGGGAACTGATGGGCCAGCAGCTTGCCCGCAACGTGCCTGACCGCGTCATGCAGGGACTGCCCGATGGAGACACGCAGATCTGGCACGTCAGGCAGCGGCTCCAGGTGCTCATTGAAGTCCGGAATGACGTCGCCGGGCTTCTTGGCCGCAAGACCATAGGCCTGCTTGAACGCGGCCTTCACCGTCTTGGTCAGCGTCTCGCGCTGGTCTTCCAGCAGAGCCTTGGCACGGGCCCGGTTGTCGGCGTTCAGGTGCTGCGCGTAGCTGGTGTCGAAGCGCCGCTGGTCGGCGAGCGCATAGTGGATGACCACCAGCCGTTGGAAGTCCTGGAAGCGGCCGGTGGACAGATGCGTGGGAATCCACCCCACTGTCCGTGGCCGATTTCCGGGAAGCCGACGGAGCTCGGCCATACGGTTGACGTCTTCGCGCCACCCGTACTCGCCCTCGTCGTACGGCAGATCGATGATCATCCGCCACAGCCCGTCCTGGCTGGGGGCGAAGTCGTGGTCCTGCAGGTCGTCGTGGTCGGCGATGTTGCCGAAGATGACCTCCACCGTGCGGTTCGAACCACGCCAGACGAACTTCAGCTCGTCCGCGGTGAGTCGCTCCTGGAGGTCGATGCCCAGCTCCTCGGCGAGCAGTCGCTTGGCGAGGGCGCGGCGATTGGAGCGGTTGTTGTTGACGTTGGCGTTCGCGATGACCGAATCCACGTCCACGCCGGCCAACTCGAGCCGCACGCCGGGGTTGGCCTTGGTGCCGGTGGGTTTGATCTCCGCGAAGCGCGATGCCCACTCGTCGATCTTCGACTTGATCGCCCCGACCTCCGCCCCGGGGATGGGGGAGACGACCGAGCCGTGGTTGAGGGCCGCGAGCCGCCGGATCGTCAGGTCCCGCAGCGCAGGCACGCTGGGCGCCAGCGCGGACAGCAGGAGCGTGCACATCAGCCGGTCGTCACCCACGAACGCCTTGCACCGCTGGACGAGCCCCTGCTCCGTGACGGTCTCGCGACGGTGGCGGTAGCGCTCGATGTCCTCCTCAGTGACGTCGTACATCGCCAGGAGATAGGGCCGCAGCTTGGTGCGGTACAGCTTGTCCGCAGCCTGGAACTCCACCTTGAGACTGTCGACGAATGGCCGGTCACCGCCGTCGGCGATGACCGGGTAGAGGTCGCCGAGAGGGATGAGCTGTTCCAGCGTCGCGTCGTCGCGATGGTCGGCCAGCAGCTGGCCCATCAGCTTCAGACCGGTACGGGAGCGCTGCAGTGCCGAGGAGATGTGGACCAGGGTGTCCATGAAGGAGGGAGAGAAGGGATACGTCAGCCGGAACGACGCCTCGTCAGCCCCGGTCGTCCCCTCGTCAGAGCCCAGCAGCACGTCCCACACCTGCGGCCCGACCCGCTTGATCTTCGAGAAGGCCGTATCCAGCTTGGCGGCGGCCTCCGCGTCCTTGGGCTTCAGGAGACGGGCGTGGGCGATCTGTGGGAGGTTGCGGTCCTCCAGCGTGATCTTGTCGAAGCGCCCGGAAGCCAGGTTCAGGCTGTCCTGGATCGCGGTCTCGGCTGCTCCGGAGACCTCCTGGCCGACCAGCTCCCGCAGATCGCGCTGACGTGCGATGAACGACACGATCGGGATGGCGCGGCGAGAGTCGGCGCCCTCCACGAAGTTGGTGATCTTGTCGGCTTCGCGGGAGACGAACTTCTGATCGTGGATGCGGTTGGCGAGCCAGAGGATCAGCTCGTCCATGAACAGGATGAGCCCGTCATACTTCAGCGACTTCGCATGCTCGGCGATGACGGCGAGGCCGGCGTCGAGCGAGATGAATCCGTGCTCGTCCTCGGCGGCGTTCTGCGCGAAGCCGGGGAACCAGCTGGTGCTCGCGTCGTGCACCAGCTTGGCGCGAAGCTCGGCCGGAGTCGTCGGGTTGACCAGGTTGAGGTTGACCTCGGCGCCGTCCAGTTCCTCGGCGGTGAGAGCGGTGTTCAGGAGGGTCGGGGTCCAGGCGAAGGAATCGCCCCACTCGTCGTCGGTGTCGGAGGCGTCTTCGTCGGACGCTGCTCCGGCGAGCCCTTCGATGAACTTGTCGTCGCCCATACGATCCCTCAGTGCGCGGATGTCCGCGAAGAGGGAGTCGGTCCGGTAGACCTGCGGAGTCGGCGCATCGGAATGCAGTGCCTTGACGTGGCTGACGTACCCGCCGAGCACCCGCTGCTCCAGGGACTTGGCCCCGAGCATGTGGTACGGCACGAGCAGGAACTTCTTCCCGTCGGTGCTCAGCCATTCATGCTTGGCCAGCACCGGATCGAAGTCGGTCCGGGCACGTGCGGCCTCGTCACCCCGGAGCAGGGCGTGCAGCACGGCCATGAAGTGCGACTTACCGGAACCGAACGAGCCGTGCAGATACGCGGCCTTCGACGTCTGCCCGTCCAGTGCGGTCTTGATCAGACTCAGCGCTTCGTCGAAGTTCTCGAGAAGACGTTCGGTGACGACGTAGTCCCGCAGCGCCCGTTCAGCGCCCTCCTTCGTGACGGCCTCGGCCAGCTTCAGTACGAAGTCGGACGTGGAGATGGACGTCTTGATGTCGATGACATCGCGGAGGAGGGGGGCCGTGGCGGCGGTCGGGGCCATCTCTGTCTCGCGTCTCCTGTTTTTCCGTGTACTACGTCTACGTCCGCAGGGCAGCGCGGCGCGTTCCCCCGTCATCCGGGACGGCGAGTGACGCACAGCACCACATGCCGCCTCGGAGGCACCGTCCGCCACCGTTCACACGAGTGGGGACGGCTTTCGATCGTATCGGGCGCGTATGACATGGGGGAGAGACCTCACGTTGCGGCCCCCCAGGCCTCCATCAGCTGCTCGGGCCCATACGTCGCCGTAGGCCCTTCCACCGTGAACCCGGAGCGGGACACCGCGACCAGGGGAGTGTCCTCGTCGGCACCGGGCACGGCGAGGGCGTCCCGGGCCAGCGAGGCCAGGGCGCGGTGGTCGAAGGGGCTGCGTTCGTGCCACTTGATCGAGCCGACGAAGCCGATCTCGCGGGCGGGTGCTCGGTCTGTCCCCACAAGATCGACCTCGGGATTGTTCGTACGAGGCCACCAGCCGCCCACTTCCCGTACCTGTGGCCAGGTGTCGTCGGGGAGCAGCCGGGCCAGCGACTCTCGCACGACGGGTTCGATGGCTCGCCCGCGCCATGAGGTCCATCCACGTTCGACCGCCTCGACCACGATCCGGCTGCGCCCGCGCTCGATCTCCTGTATCCCCTGCTCGAGGAAGGCCAGCCAGAAACGGAGGTAGGGATCGGCGACGCGGTAGCGGCGGTCGCGGTCTCCGGGGCGGGTGGAGAGCGGGGTGTCGACGGCGACGAGCCGTTTGTCCGCGAGAGTGCGCAGGGCGGGGTTGAGTGAACCGGGCGGGAGCGGTCGATCAGCTGCTCCGGCCTTCGCAGCGATGGTCCCGAAGGTCCGCTCACCACTGCCGATCACGGAGAGGACGTGCCTGGCTTGGAGGGCGGTCGGGAACTCGGCGGCCAGTGCTCGCTCGGCGGAGACGAGGAGGGGGGAGGTGGGGTCGTCGAGGGCGCGGGAGAGGAAGTCGGTGCGGCTCTCGCCTTCCTGCCACTCCTGGCAGATGAGAGGCAGGCCGCCGGTGATCAGATGGGCGTCGAAGGCGTCCGCGGCTGGGAGCCCGGTCATCGCCATGACCTCGGAGGGTGAGAGAGGAGCGAGCACCATCTCGACCCCTCGCTGATGGAAGGGGCGGCCGTAGGCGGAGAGCTGCTCCATCATCGCGAGATCGCTGCCGATGAGGATGAGCAGCACGGGTTTGCGGCTCAGCACCCGGTCCCAGACGGTCTGCAGGGTTCCCTCCAGGACCGGGTCGCCTTCGAGCATCCAGGGCAGTTCGTCGAGTACGACGATGCTGGGAGCGTCGTCCGGGAGTACGGCTGCGAGCTGGCGCAGGGCGGTGTCCCATTCGGCGACGGTCGTGACGCCGGCGAGGAGGGCGGTGTCGGGCAGCGAGGAGTGCCGGACCTCGGCGAGGAAGCGGGCCCGTTCGCGCTGGGCGTCCTCGCCTCGGGTGGCCTGGTGGACGATGTAGGGCACCTGGGCGCGCTGACAGAAGAGGTCGACGAGCCGTGACTTCCCCACTCGACGTCGGCCGCGGAGGAGCAGGGCCCGGCCTCGCTGGTCGCCTCGGCCGTCGCGCACCCAGGCGAGGTGGCGGTTCAGGGTGGCCAGCTCGGATGTGCGGCCTACGAAGCCTGGCATGGGTCACCTTCCGAGCTTGCTCGTATCGAACATACTCAAGTGAACCATAGTATGGAGAATGAGAGTAACGTCTTGATAGCTTTGCGTGACGGTGGAGTGGTGAAGGGCGGGCTGGCTTGAGGGGGCGGGTTCAGCTCAGGTGGGCGATGAATGTGTGCCAGGCATGGGAGGTGAAGGCGATCGCTGGGCCGGTGGGGCGCTTGCTGTCGCGGACCGGGATGAGGGTGGGGATGTTGCTGGCGACTTCAACGCACTCGCCTTGCCCGCCGCTGTAGCTGCTGACGCGCCATATCGCTTCCGCGAGGACGGGCGATGAGAGGTGGTCCCAGCTCATTGTGTGTGCTCCTTGGCGATACGGCGGATCAGCCTGAGTGATTCCGTTGGTGGCAGCGCCGACGTGCGAGCGTCGTCGAAGAGTTCGCGGTAGTGGGCCACCTCGGACTCCTGCTCCATCCAGATGTTGCCGATCGGGGTCTCTGTCAGGACGAGGTCCAGTGCTGACACCCGCGGGAAGCTCAGCAGTAGGTATGGGCCGAACATACCTGAGTGTGCACCGCGCGAGAACGGCAGTACCTGGACGGTGATGTTGGGCCGTTCAGCCATGGTCGCCAGGTGTTCAAGCTGCTCGCGCATCACGGCGGGACTTCCAACCTGCTGGCGGAGAACACCTTCGGCGAGTACGGCCCAGAGCTCCAACGGTGCCTCGCCGGCGAGCCGTTCCTGCCGGGCGATCCGCACTTGCACGAATTGGTCGATCTCCTCCGCTGTCTTCCATGCGCGAGAGGCAACGGTGATTGCTCGTCCGTATGCGGGTGTTTGTAGGAGTCCTGGGATCAGCTGAGCCTGGAACGTCTTGATGCCATCGCAGATGTTCTCCATCTCGATGTAGTCCCGGTACGTATCAGCGAGGACGGCACCGTACTGATGCCACCAGCCTTCGCGGCGGCGCCGGTTGGCTCTGCGAGCGAGGGAGCCGAGGCGTTCGCGTGTCTCCAGGTCCTCCACTCCATACGTCTGCATCAGGGCGATCAGGTCCGGGGTGCGCACGGGAACATGGCCGTTCTCGATGCGGCTGATCTTCCCCTTGGTGCAGTCGAGCGCATCAGCTGCTTGCGTGGTGGTCAGGCCTGCGGCTTCACGCAAGCGCCTCAGCTCATCGCCCAGTTGGCGCCCAAGCACGGTGGATGGTTTGACATTTGGCATACGTAACTCCCTACCAGGGCTGTTGCCGAGCTGCCCGCAGGTTACTCGAAAGGGTGAATTGAGGTCTGTCTCTCCCTTCAACGTTGCGCCATCTTGCTGTTTCGCGGCACCCTCGTCCTGGCGGGAGTCGGAACCTCCCTCGGTTCGCGGGGACTTGACCATCAGCTATCGACCCTCGGGGAGCGGCATGACAGAGAGTCTGAGCTCGAACGAAGTCACGTTCCGGCTGTCCCGTTGCCGACGAAGTGTGCCGAGGTCCCGGGCGGCGTTACATGCCGTGCTCGGCGGCTGGGGCGTGGGCCAAGACGTCCTGGAGTCGGCGGAATTGGTGCTCTCGGAGCTGGTGACCAACGCGCTGCGAGTACGCGTGCCGAGCGATCGACAGGTGGGCGTACGGATCGCGCGATCGCTTGAGGATGGGCTTCTGAGGCTGGAGGTCAGCGACGCGGGCTCTGGCAGGCCCGAAGTGCGGGCGCCCGAAGACGACGAGACCGGCGGGCGGGGGCTATTGCTCGTGAGAGCGGTGGCTCACCGCTGGGGAGTTGATGAGCGCGAGGGAGGGATCGGGAAGACCGTTTGGGCGGAGCTGAAAGCGCCGGACATCGTGGCTGAGCCAGATGGGCGGGAGGTCGCGGCGGTCATGGTGCGGACAGGCCAGCGAGTGCGAGTGTGGGGCGAGTGGCGCGCTATTCGTACGGTGCGGACTGAGCCGTACGCGGCTGGTGGACTCGCCGTTGTGCTTGGACTGGACGAGGGCCCGGCGCTACGGGTACACGCGGCCGAGCCGTTGACCGTACGAGACGAGGGCGTGCCCTCCGCGCGTGAGGGCGGGGAGGGCACGCCGGGGTGATCAGCTCTTGGTTGGCTTCCCGGGGCGCCAAGCGCGCAAGTCGTCGTCGGTCAGGCCGTGTTCGCCCTGCTTGGTCGCCCGGTAGCCAGCGAAGAAAGCTGCGGGGGAGCCGCCGTACAGCGGGTCGAACTCGTCGTGCCATTGGGTGAGCCAGGGCTGAAGCTCGAGGAGGCCGGCGAGCAGCGGGGTCATCTGCTCGTCGGACAGCTCGTCGTGGTTCGTGAAGTACGTGCTGAGGGCCTGGGCCTGCTCACGGTGGTCCCAGCCTGCCCAGCCGAACAGGTCCGGAGTACCGGTGATCGCGCCGGTGGCGTAGGAGATGAACCGCTCCTTCGGCACGTCCAGCTTCCCGCGGGCGCGCCAGTAAGACGGCTTGAGGAAGTCGGCCGACGTGTACTTCGGCGGTACGGGGATCGAGTCCCGGATCCTCCGCTTGGAGGGTTCGTCCGGGGCGGCATCTTCCTGACGCTGGAGATCCCAGACGTGCTCCCAGTCGGCTCGCTTCCTCATGCCGGTGGGCTTGTAACGCAGGGCGGCGAGGAATGGGACATGCTCGTTGGCGAGCAGATCCGCGACCACGGTCGCCAGCTCCTTGCGGGGTGCGTACAACTCGGCGACGGAGACGAAGTCCTCGTCGAGGGTGAGTGCGGAGGTGAGCTGGGCGCGGGTGAGGATCGTTGGCTGGCCGTCCTGGAACCAGAGTTCGCGGGCCTCGATGCGGTCGAGTAGCCAGGAGCGCAGGGCCTTCTCCTGGAGTACGTCCCAACCTTCTGTCGCCCAGCGGCGCTTGTACTCGGGGCGCTCGACCATGCCGATGGCGCGGGACGACAGAATGGCGTCAATGCGCTTCTGGACGGTGGCGCTGTACACGTCCGACCAGTGATCGGGGAACGTGGTGATAGGAGTGGACCCGTGCCGCTTGAACCACTCGTCGGACGCTTCACCCTTTTCGACCCGCCGGGCCAGCAAGATCTCGAAGGCTCGCTCTCCGAGGGCGAGTTCGGGAACTTCGGGCTCGGGGGCACGGAGATCGTCGGAGTGCAGGTTGTAGAGCGAGTAGACCTGCCAGTCCAGTTCCTCCTGGAGGGCGATCATCTGGGCACGCGTGGAGTGCCAATTGGCGCGGGCTTCATGAAGGGAAGCCGCTGTGGGGGCGGGTACGTCGGGGGCGGTCAGGGCGGTGGGGGAAACGGCTGCCAGTTTCTGGGCAAGGGTGTCCATGGCAGTGGCGAGGGTGGTTGGGAAGGTAGAGGGGAGAGTGAGATCTTGGAGAGTGCCGGAATTAAATTGATATCGCTCAGACCAAGGCTCAGCGCTGACGCGTGCACCATCGCCCCCAATTGGATCGCCGCCGCCACCATAGTTCATCTGCTTCATCCAGCAGCAAACTAGAGATGAATTGAGGATTCCTAGCAACTGCAGGTACTCTTCTTCGCTTGCTGATGCGCGAAGCTTGATAATGGGAGCGGATTGCTTGAAAAGCATTCCGCTTCGATCCAGGGAGAAGTGGTTATGTGTTGCAACGAAAGCGAAAGTAATCGTCCACTCATGGGCGCCATGGCTCGGTGTCACCTGATGCCACTCGTACCAACTACGACCATCTGAAAAGTAAGTACCTTTAGAGAAAGTCGCTCGATTTCCCATCGTGGTTCGCCCCGGCCAAAGCCACTTATGGGCCCCAGAGTCCGTTGGAAGATCTCGAAGTTCAAGGTCGGAAGTGTATGGGTAAAAGCTGAGCGTGTCGCCCGTCCGGTTCCAATCGCGCAGCTCGTCACCCAGTGCAAGGTCCTTAGCGAAGTCTGACTCGCACCCCCTTCGAGACCATTCAGGCCAGGTCGTGAGCATGATGTCATCGGCATTAGTCATACCGAATACGCCCAGGCGACTGGTCGAGCCTGAAAGCCGTGAGGGGCTCGACGATTTAATCTGCTCGACGAACTCGAGCCCGCCGTTTGCAAGCATCCAGGGATGCTTTTCGAAGTATCGATCTCTATCGAGATCGTCAACTGATACCCATTGGCTCGGCAAAGATGAGTCGTCGATTTGATTGACGATTGCATTCCAGACAAGCCCGGCCTCTCCGGTCTCCGGGGCTTTTGGCTCACCTTGGATACTTCGTACGGTGCGGACAGTTGTCGATCGTCCGCTGGACCGCCGTCGACCGACCAGGATTACCGTAGGTGTTCCGTGTCCAGGGATGTAGGCCCCGGAGGTGTCAATTACCTCTGTCAGTTCGACCTTATGTCCGAAGTACTCCTCGATCAGCTTCGCCCCGAACTCCCGCTTCATAAAGGAGTTCGCGGTGATCTGGCCCACCATGCCGTATCCGTGCCCCGCAGGCTCTCCCACCTTTGCAAGCTGGAAGAAGCGCTCGGCAAATGGGACGGAGAGGGCGTATTTGCCTGAGCAGGACGCGTACAGCTCTCGATACAAAGCGTTGAGCTTCTTGTCCTTGACTGTAATGTAAGGCGGATTCCCTACCACTACGTCATATCGACCCTGCTCAAGAATCCCCGGATACTCGTCGACGTCCTCGGTGGCATACGTGAAATCTGCCAGCGGGTCTCCGAACTCCTCATCCCCCAGAGTCAATTCCAGCTGTCGAGCCTTGATGAGGGAGTCACCCACCGCCAGATGGATTGGCCAGTCGTACCGTCCAGCCTCCTTCAGCGTCCGCACCCCCGACACCGCCATCGCCGCCACCAGCAACCGGAAGCGCGCGATGGCCACCGCAAACGGGTTGATGTCCACCCCGTGAACGGAGTTCAGGGCGTCCCGCACCCGCTCATGTACATCCCGCCCAGGCTCCCGGTCCGCCCAAAGCCGCTCCATTCGCCGAAACGCGCCCAGCACAAAGTGCCCCGACCCACACGTAGGGTCGATCATCTTCAACTCGCCGAAGCGCCCGCCCAACTCCCGCACCACCGGATCCATCGTCCGGTCGAGAATGAACTCCTCCACGAACTCCGGCGTCTGAAGCAGCGCGTAAGTCTTCCGAGCTGCCTCCGACAGATCCTGGTACAGGTCACCCAGGAACCGCGTGCCCCACCCCTTCGTCCCGTCCTCGTTCAGAGGGTCGGTAAAGTCGTGGATCAGCTCATCGTCCTCCCGCCGCTCCCGCCAGAACTCCACCAGCGCCCGAGCCCCATCGTGTGAGACCGGAATCTGATACAGCGGATTCCGCCGCTCGTCGAACAGCAACTTGCCGGCCTGCCCCGAGCCCAACTCCGCGAACGCCCGCTCCAGCCACCCTCGGTACGTCGGGTCAGGGTCCTCCTCCACGTACTGCGCGTACCGGGCCTCCGCCAAATCCCGACGCTCGGCATCCGGCCCCGTGAGGTACGGCTCCGGGATCAGCAGGTTGTCCTCGCAGAACCGCACAAACACCGTGCCCAGCACCCAAGCCACCGCGACCTGAGTGACCCGCTCGTCCAGCCACGCGCTCCAAGTCGCGCCCGTACGCCCGAGCTTGAACGCCAGGTCGTACTCGGCCCGCAGCCGCCCAGCAACCGATTCCGCCGCCCGCACCCGCTCGGCACGCTCCTCCGGCAGCTCGGCCAGCCGCTCCTCCAGCCAGGCCTCCCACTTGGGGCTCCCCTTGGGATCGGCCTTCTGCAGCTTGCCGTACTCCGTGCGCAGCGGCTTCAGGACGGTCTCGCCGTCCCGTACCTGCTGGCCGAGGTCGACCTCGACCGCCTTCACCTGCTTGATCAGGTCCGTCAGCAGTGCCTTGGACTTGCGGTCGATCACCTGGTCACATCTCCTGTCGTCATCCCCACCCACACGCGAGCGCCCCGCGTGCGGCGCACACGCTCAGCGCATCATCCCCGTGTGCCGCTGGCCACGACACTCTCCGGTTTCGCGCGGTGCGCGTTCTGCACCCAGAACTCGTTCAGCACGATCCACTCACCGAGCCCCGACTGGTACGGCACCGACACAGTCCCCAACCGCGGCGGCCGGGCCGGGTCGCTCTGCGGGCACAACAGCCACAGCGCGCGGCCACCACGCCGAGACCGCTCGGCCAGTCGCTCCAGCACGCCCATCGCGTCGTACCGAGCCAAGACCCCGCCGTCCGTCAGCAGCAACGGAGCCGCCACACCGACCTCGGCCCCGCCCCCGGAACCCATGCCCCCCGGCGCCAGCAGCTCACCGATCCGAGGCTCCACCAGCCCCCACGCCGTCCCCGCATACTCAGCGAATTTCATCGCACCCGGCGACCCGGACTTCGCCACATCCGCGCGCAGGATCGTCTCCCACGTCGGCTTGGGCCGAGGGTCGACCAACTCGTGCAGCGCCTGCACGAACAGCTCGGCCACCGACACCACGACGGCCCCGCCCGCGAAGTCGTCACGTCCAAGCTCGTCTATCGCATCCCGTGCCCACTCCGTCGGCACCGTCAGTACCCGGAAACCGTCCCGCCGCGCCGAAGCCTTCAGCCGGTCTTCCGCCGTGCCCGCCGCCGCGAGATCCGGGTCGTCGGAGTAGCGGTGCGCGGAGACGGTGCCTGTCGGCTGCCGCCGCGCGTCGGACGACAGATAGGCGGACACGCCGTCCGCGTTGCTCGGCAGGTAACGCAGCGTCCCCGTGGTCTTGCGCGTCGACAGCACCAGGTCGAAGCCGGCGGCCCGCAGGGCCTTCGTCAGCGGGCCGCCCGTGGGCAGGGCGTGGCCGCCTCGCTCGTTCAGCAGCTCCGGGAAGCGAGCCCGTACTCGCTCGTGGACGTCTTCCCCAGTCAGGCCCGGCTGCTCCGCCTCCGCCATCCCTGGGATGAGCGGTACCAGGCCGGCCTGGGTGAGGCGCAGCGCCCGCACCAGCGGCAACTTGCGCGGATAGATCTCCAGGCGCGGCGTCGCGGCGGCGTGGCGGGAGGCGGCCACCGCTACCTCCACCATGCGCCGGTCGTCCCACTGCACCGCTGTACTCGGCGGCGGTACGGCGCCCAGCTCGGCCACCACCGTCGCCGCCGTCGGCAGGGTGTCGAGCCCGGCCAGCGTGTCCGCGATACGGCCGAGCCGCTGTGCGTAGTGGAGCAGCCCCGGCGCGGACGGCGTGTCCGGCGCGTCGTCCGCGCCCACCTCCAGCGCCAGCAGCCCCGCGCCCATGCTCTCGTCGGCCGCGTCACGGTTCGGGGCGTGCCCGAACTCGGCCTCGTCCGGGATGAGTTGCTCGACCTCCACCACGGCCCGTACGGCGGCCAGGGCCAGTGCCCGGCGCTGCTCGCGCTCTTGGAGCTGGGTGCCGCGTCGCACGGTCAGTGCGTCCGCGATCTCCGCGGCCGAAGCGACCCGGCCCAGGTCGTGCAGGAGGTCCAGGACCTCGGAGCGCAGTGCTCGTACCGCCGGGTGCTTCTTCCAGCGGGTTCGCTGGTTCTTCAGCATCTGAGGGATGCGGCCCCGCGACAGTCCGAGGGCGTGCGCGACATCCGTCTGCGTCGGCCAGACCCCGACTTCCGACGGCAGTACGCCCTGCTCGTTGGGCAGGCGCAGCAGCAGCCGTACCATCTCGCACTCGTTGTGGTTCGAACCGTCCTTGCGCAGCGGCGGTACGAACACCGTGGCGAGCGTGTCGAGGCTGACGCTGCGCAGCGCGCGCTCCGGCAGCGAATGCGCACCGGCGCCGCCGTTGGCCACCACCGCGCCGGCCGCTGCGGCCTCGGCGGCCGACAACTCCTCCTTTGCGGCCTTGCGGCCCTCGGGAGTGAGCGGCGCGGCTGGCTTCTCCGCGAACTTGAGCCGCCACTGCTTGATGCGGCCCAGAACTTCCTTGCGGGTCTTGGCGCCGAGACCGGGGGCGTTGACCAGCTGGCGCTGGCTGTAGTCGAGCAACTCACCGACCGTGTTGACGCCAAGGCCGTACACGAACGACTCCGCGGCCGGGCTCAGACCGGACGACGAAATCAGAGTGTCTCGGTCGACGCGGTCCGCCAGCCGCTCGCGCTGCTGCTCGGCGCTCTCCTCCTCGGCCTCCGGAATGGCGGCGTCCGGGGCGGGCTGTGCCACCTCGCCCTGCACGCGTGGCGCCGTGTGCCGTGACGGGCGGCGGGACGAGGGCTTCGCCTCGTCCATGGCGAGGAAGATCTTTTTCCAGGCGTCCCGCATCGGCTTGAGGTCCGGGAAACGCTGGGAGGCGTCCCGGTGCAGGGCCTTCTGGAACAACGCGACCAGGCTGTCCCGTACGGCCGGGTCAAAGGCGTCGGCGGCGATCCTCGGGTACGGCTCCTTCTCCGGGGCGGTCTGGCGCGGCGAGACCTTGCCGTCGCCCCACACGGGGAGCTCTCGGGACGCCATCTCGTGCAGGGTGACGGCCAGGGCATACCGCTCGGCGTGGGCGTCGTAGACCGAGCGGTCGGTGAGCGTGCCGATGAACGGGTCCAGGTAGCCGTCCGTGCCCGCCGCGGTCTCGTTCACCGGGTAGCCAGCGAGCGAGAAGTCGATCAGCACCAGTTCGCGGGTGCGGTTCGGGCGGATACGGATCGCGATGTTGTCCGGCTTGATGTCGCGGTGCCACACGCCCTCGCCCTCGAGGAAGTCCACGGCGCCGAACAGGTAGTCGCCGTACGCCTCGAGCTGGTCCACGGACAGGCGGCCGAACTCGCGCAGCTGCCGGGCGACCGTCTCCTCCCGGCGTCGGCGCTTCGCACCC
Source organism: Streptomyces sp. RG80 (assembly GCF_040446465.1). Taxonomy (NCBI): domain Bacteria; kingdom Bacillati; phylum Actinomycetota; class Actinomycetes; order Kitasatosporales; family Streptomycetaceae; genus Streptomyces; species Streptomyces sp. RG80. Next base: position 662,907 of record NZ_JBEAAJ010000007.1, read on the forward strand.
GGTGCGGAAGGCTCGCCGCTTTCCTCGCGCTCGTCTCCGACGTACTCCATGACCAGGACCGTGCGGGGTCCGATCTCCTGCGGCTCCGGCTCGACCAGCCGGATCACGCGGGAGTCAGGGCGCAGCCGTCCCAAGATCTCTGCCTCGCGACGCAGCACCACGCCGCGGCTGTCCGACGTCGCGACCTTCAGCACGGCCAGGGTTTTGGAGAAGCGCACATCCGGGCCGGCGGTCAGGTCCCGCACCAGGAACGCGCGGCTCGTCGAACCCGTACCGAGGCGGCGCCTGACCTCCCAGCGGCCCGCCAGCACGTCGCCGGCGACCGCGTCCAGGGGGTCCTTCTCGGGTTCGGCCGGGCGCGGGGCCTCAGCCGTCGGAGGGTCGGTCAGGTCCGCCTCGACGACCTCCAGCATCTCCAGGAAGTCGTCGACCGATGACAGCCGGGCAGAGACGTCGTAGGCGGTGGCTGCCTGGACCAGCTCGTCGATGTATGGGGAGAGGCCGTCCACCATTGAGCTGGGGCGCAGACCCTCGCCAGCCTCGTAGCGAGCCACCAGTTCGGCCTGGCTGGCAGCCGGTGGCCTGCCGGTGGCCAGTAGGTAGGTCAGTACTCCGAGTCCGTACACGTCCAGGGCGACCGGGTCGGGCCTGAGTGCGGTCAACTCCGGGGCCAGATACGGGTCCGCGCCCTCGGCGAGATGCGCGCCCGCACGCGAGAAGGTCGTGGGGGCGAACCGCTCGCCGCTGCCGGCCACACCGTGCTCGGAGCTGCGCTGGACGGCGACCTGCCAGTCGGAGATCTGCAGGTGTGGGCTGGACCAGGCGCCGGTCTCGCTCTCGGAGTCGGCCCGGCGGGTACGACCGCGCGGGATGACATGGACCGCTCGGGCCGCCAGGGTGCGGTGGAAGATCCGTCGGCCGTGCGCCGAGCGCACCGTCTCGGCCAGCTGGCGCACCAATGCCATCCGGCTGAGGATGTCCAGCTTCTCGCCGTACTGGATCAGGTACTCGTCCAGCCGCAGGGTCCGCGGATCGAAGTCGAAGATCAACGCGGGGCCCGCCGAGTGCCCGGACGGGTCGTACTGCTTGAGCTGGACGACACCGGGGTGCCGGAAGTGGCGCAGCACCGCGGCCTCGCGGCGCGCGGCACGCTCCACAGATGCCCGCAGCTCGGCGTCGGAGCCGCGCTCGCGCAGATAGACACGGACGCGCGCGGCTTCCGGCAGCTCACTGTGCTGGGCCAGATAGTCGGCCCAGGTCGGGCCCGAGTCGAACGCCTTCCGGCTGAGCAGATACGGGCCCACCTTGTACTCGGCGTCGCTGCGCGCGATCCCGATGCGTTCCAGGGCCGCCTTGATCCGGCGCGAGCGCGCGGCGTCGATCCGGCGGTACTCGTCCTTCGGCGGATCCTTTAGCAGCTCGGTGAGCTGGTGGACAGTGAAGACGCCGTTGCGGTCGTGGGCGGGCAGCCGGTTGCGCAGTGAGGAGTCGGTGAAGCAGACGGCTTCCGAGACCCACACCTTCTCGCCGTTCTGCTGCAGCAGGGCGGCCAGCTCCTTGGCCTTCTTGTTGGCCAGGTGCAGCGGGTTGCCGTGGGGGATCTGCCGGCCGCTGGGCTGGGTCTGCAACCAGGTGCCGTTGCGGGACTCGACGGAGCCGTGCCAGTCCTTCAGCTCGATCAGGTGGACGCCGCCCGGGGCGATCACCAGTAGGTCCACTTCCCTGACGTGGCCAGTGTGCGCGGTGAAGGTGAAGTTCGACCAGGCCCGCCACGGATCGTTGTCCGGGAGCTTCTCGCGGATGGCCTCCAGGCCCCGGTGCTCATGCTGGAACTCGGAGTCGGTGACCGCAGTCCACCGGCCGTCCCGCATGTGCCATCCCCGCTTCGTGTCGCTCTGTGCCGATTGCCGCTGTTCAAGCAGCAAAATTCCCCGCTCAGATCGTAGCGGCTGGGGCACGGAAGGTGCCGCCTTACGTCGCTGATCAGCCCTCGGGTATGGGAGTGCCGGGCTGCCTCTTGAGCAGAGCCGGTTGTGACTGCTTGGCCAAGGGGCTGACGAGCAGCTGTCATTAGTATGAAAATCTGATCACCATGGGGAATGGGTATGGCGGCCGACCGGCCTTTGAGATCGGCGCAGTAACGGACATTCGGGGCGGTACCGACTCCGTCAGAGAAGCTGATGCCTCGGTGCAGTGGTTGCTGCAGCCCAGGGGTGGACCCCAACTTCGAGGGCCTCAGAACTTCGACCGCTCGATCCGTGAGGGCATCCGGCTCGCGGAGTTCGAGCACGCCCTGGGCGAGGATGCGGAGCAGCTCAAGGAACTCTTTCCCGACGGAGTTGCCCGGCTTTGGGGGGCGACTCCTGTCAAGAAGGAAACCCATCCCAAAGGTGCCGCCCTGCGAGGGCAGAAGGTCGGCGACGAGGTGTTGTTCTACGCCGGCAAGAAGTTCATCGCCAAAGCCCGCGTTCTCGGGTTGCTCCGCAATCCCGAGTTGGCCCGAGCGATCTGGGGGGAGCTCGAGGATGGGCGAACCTGGGAACACATCATGGCTCTGGGGGACATCTTCGAGTTCGAGATCCCGGCAGAACCGATCTTGACCGCGCTTGCCCTGCACACGGAGGTGCGCTACCTGACGCTGGTGCGGGCTGCTGAGCGACGGCGCCAGCTGGCGCTGCTGGACAGTCTCGTGGGCGGGAAGATGACCGCCATAGGTCGGCCTGCAAGCGGAGGAGCTGCTGCGGGCGCGGCAGCCAAGCTGGGGCGCCAGGAATTCCTAAGTGCCCTCGCGACCTTGGATACCAGCGTGCCGGAGGAGGCGCGGACGCATCACGGATCACTGACGCTGTTGTGGTCCATCAGCCGTCTTGTGTCGGGGCAGAGCCGACTTGTGCCATGGAACGACTTCAGGGCCGAGGTTGGTCCTCTCCTGGTCGAGTTCGGCGGCTCTGGTGCCGCGGCGGCACCTGAGTACCCGTTTCGCCACCTGCGGAGCAGCGGATTGTGGGAGACAGAAGGTGTAGAAGACGAGGGCCTCGGCTCGGCGTCGGCGGCGGTGCCCTCGGCCGAGTCCGGAATTGCGGCAGGGCTGCGGCCAGAGGTGGCGAAGCTGCTCAAGCAGCCACTCACCCGTGCCCAAGCGATCGGCCTGCTCTGCACCACCTACTTCCAGGATGTCGACCAGGGGGCTCTGCTCATGCGCCTCGGCCTGGCCGGATACGCCCATGCCAGCGGGAACGCGGGAGAAGAGGTCGAGGGCCGGGACGGCGAGGATGAGACCACTGAGCGCGGAATGCGTCGGCATGTGACTTCGGCGCGCCCCGTTCGGGACCCCCGCCTCGTAGAGGAGATCAAGCGGCTCTATCAACACGGTTGCCAGGTATGCGGAGTGCGGCTGGAGACGCGTTTCGGTCATTACAGCGAGGCTGCGCACATCCAAGGGCTCGGGACCCCGCACGACGGACCGGACAAACTGTCCAACTTGTTGTGTCTCTGCCCCAACCACCATGTCCAGTTCGACAGGCTCTTCCTCTTCATCGACGAGGACTGGAACGTGCGGCGGAGCGGAGACCGGGAACTGATCAACCCTCTGATACGCCGTCCCGAGCACGTGATCGACGAACGGTGCGTCGAATACCACAGAGGGTTGTGCGGCCGTAGTCGCTACAGCCTCGGCTCGGACTGATTCTCCGCGATGTGCGGACTGGCCGCTTTGTCAGTGCCTCCTGGCACCCTGCTCGCATGAGCATGAGACAGACCTACTTATGGTTCACCTTCTACCTCTGGTTAACCGTCACGCCATGCACGCTGATCATCTACTACATCCCATGGGTGACCGGAACACGCATGCCGGGTAAGCGTCTCGGTCGCGTGCCTCTGCTGAAGCAATTCAGGCGGCGCAAGGCAAGAAGCCGACTCGACGCAGTCAGGGAAGGGCTCTCGGAAAACCTGCGCGACTGTCCGGATTTCGAGGTGCTGGCGTGCGAGCCGCTCGTAAGCCAGGTGCACGCGCACGCCACCTGGGCACAGCTCAGCCGGATATTCCTGGCCGCACCCGGCATGCTTGCATCTGCCGCGTTGGCCCTCGTCGTCAGCCCCTGGACCTGGCGTAGCTCGTCGCTCTGGGCTGTCGGCGTCTACCTGACCTTCGTCTTCGTGTCAGCCTTCCTGACCTGCGTCGACATCAGGGCCGTACGCAACGCCGACTCGGCAGGCACCGTCACCCTCGCCGCCGTCGGCGTGCTGGAATCCTTCACCACACGTGCTGAGAAGGCTCCGGCCAAGTCGACCACTGCGGCCTGGCAGAGCCAGTTGATCGACCAGCTGTGTATGGCTTTGGTGCGCCGCGCCCACAGGGAGTCCGCCGGAGCCGTCCCCGGCAGCCGTCTGACCATGGCGCAGGACACCGCACGCGTCGTACGGGCCCTGCGTCACCGCACCGCACTCGTTCATGGCAGCGCCGAAAGCGAGGAGCGGCGAACGCAGGAGCGCGAATTGTGGCTGCTCATTTGCAACATCCTCAAGTACAGCAGCCGTTCACGAGCCGATGTCGTCGACTTCCGCGTGGCCGACGCCGATCGACTCGCCGCCGTGCCGGACACCGTCCCAGAGGCGAGTGCGTTGCCCTCCCCGAAGGCCCGCGTGCTCGTCCCACTACTCTTCATGTGCGCCCTCGTCGCGATTGCCGTGGTGCTCGGCTTGACAGGAGCTGCAGGGGAGTTCACCCAGCCGATCTTCGTCGCGCTGGCCATGGCTACCCTGCCCTTCGCGCGTCGGTTCGGGGTGACTGCGTTTGACACCGTCGCGCAATCTCCAGCCCCTGCATCGGCCTCCCCGCAGGTTGACCCTCAGTCGGCGCCGGAACCGGTACGGAGGGCCGCATAGCGGGCGCATGGTAAGGGACATGGCGAACCCTCGGCCACAATCCGTCTGAGGACGTGCTCGGAGCGTGCGGGGCTGATAGACAACGGAGGCGAACGGTGCCCACCGCGCCACAGACCGCCCCCGAGCCACCAGGACGAGGACACAAGCCATGCTGCTGGCCGAGCAGACGTTCGTCGGACTGAGGCTGCGTGGAGAGCGCGTGCAGGCCGCCGTCACAGTGTTTGCCGACGAGGCCCGCCGCCGCTCCGCAGTCGGTCTCGGCGCTGTCGACAGCCGGGTGTTGCTCACCGCACTGCATGACCTTCCAGTGGACCTCCCTGTACCGCTGACCTCGCTCGACGCCCATGCCCTGCGGATGCTGCACACCGCGCCGCCCGGTGCCGTGGACCTGGTAGACGGGCAGCGCATCGCCGTACGGAGACTCGTACCCGCTGTCCGTGTCGAGCTGGTCCTCGTTCACGGACAGCGAGGCATTTCACCCTGCGAATGGGACTCCGCGGTTCGGGACGCGTCGCAGTTCGCGCCGTTCTGCGCCCGCGGGGTCGTCGTATCGCACCCTTTGCCAGAACCAGGGCGGCACAACCCCGGAGCGACTGACGACTCCGACATGGACCTGCTCCTCCTGAAGGCCCGCTTCTACGGGGTCGGTGTCGCCACCCAAGAGCCTGCGGGCCTGCGGTGGCTCCTGGAGCCTGCCACTTACCGCCCCCGACGGCACTCCGCTGCCCAGTGGCTCTTCCACGAGCAGGCCTGGCGTCAACTCGGCCCGGACTGGCCCTGAGCCCGATGCTCCCCGGTCACGGGCAACGCGCGCGGACTCGGGCGGCGCCAGGCCTGAAGCACCTTCGGAAACGGGACCTCCGTGTCCGTCTGGGACGCCAGTAGGCGGTGGTATTCCCAGGCATCCGAGAGTTGCTGACGCCACCACCCGATGCGCTCGTCGCCGGGCAAGGTCGCATCCAACTCCTCATGCATTGAATAGAGTTCGCGGACCGTGTGCTGCAGGGCCGCAAGGACGTCGGCGTCGCTGTCCGTGAAGTGGGTGAGAGCGGCCCCCTTGCATACCGTGCAGTCGCAGGTCCACGGGTCGACGTGGGCGAACCAGTCATCGAGCGTGGCCACGCGGTGGTAACGGAGCAGGCGCCGGACCAAGACCACTGGAAACGGCTTGTGGCCACCACCCCCGTTGTCTGGCCGCGGAGCCACACCATGCCGGAGCACGGCCGAGGCCCCGACCGCCGCACCCAGCGCTCCGTGTGCCATTGCATCAAAGGCCGCGAGATCAGTGCGCCACAGAACGAGACGGCGGCAGGTTCGACACAACTGCCGCAGCCCTTCGGGGGCCTGGTTGCGTTCGAGCGGGTCACCGTCCGCCTGCATGATCAGTGCCACGGGATGCCGGCAGGTCTGGATCTGCTCGGCGAGGTGTGGCAGGGACGAGCGCTGTAACCATCGCCAGCTGCACGGCAGTAGCACCACCGTGTCCCTACGGCGTAATTGGTTGGCCTGACGGATCACTGACTTGAGTACCGACGCGTCTCCCACCTGGTCGGCCGGGATGAAACACGTGGGCGTGACGGCGTAGGACGACTTATTGTCGCGCTGGCCGTCCAGAATCTCGTTGAGCCCGACGAGGTCCAGGTCGCGCCAGCCGTAGCTGGTCTCGAGGCCGAAGGGCGCGTCAGTGGTGGCAACCTGTCGGGTGTGACTGCCGTGGTCCATGACCACGACCTTCTCCGGCAGGGCATTGCGAATCTCCCTGCACCTGACCGATGCAGCAGCGCCCGTCACCACCAGCCCACCCGTGCGTGTTGGGACGTGCGGGAGCACGTCGATCGCCGACTGGTCATTGACCATGATCAGTAGGCGGTCCCGCAACAGTTCGTCGATCCCTTCGATCCCAGCACGCACGAGATCGCCCCCTCACGGTCATCGGCCCGCCCCCTATTGCTCCTTACTGTCAGAGCGTTGAAACGACAGCCGCAAGACCGCCTGCCTGCGGTGGAGCCGTTGGGCCTTCCCCCGTGATGGTGGACACGCTTCGTTGATCACGCGGCGAGCGTGAGCTTAGCCGTGTGGTGTCGGTGTTCGTATTCGTTGGGGCTGAGGTGGCCGTTGGCGGAGTGTCGACGGCG